>NZ_JAMAYE010000030.1:0-461 GCF_023712465.1 Nocardioides sp. P86
GCACATATCGCTGAGGACGGCGTTGATCGCCTGCGCCTGATCCGGCGTGGTTTCAAATGGGAAACCGTCGCAGAACAGCTGATACTGTTCGCGGTCGTGTTTAAAGGCAAAACCCGCCTTCGCCGCGCGCTGGGCGTAGATATCCAGCAGCTCGGCCGCCACGTCGCGTACTTTCTCAGCCGCTTTTTGTCGCGCCCGGGTCCAGGCATCGCCGCCCAGCTTGTGCAGGGGGGCGTTTTCTTCCGCCCCGCCGGCGTAGCGGCTGATAAGATGCAGGGACGATACCGGAACGTATAGCTTGGCATCGTTGGCGTAGGTCAGCATCAGATATTCGCCGGTGATGCCGCCGGCTTCCAGGGTAGTCATGCCCGCGTAGCGGCCCACGCCGTGTTCCAGGTGAACGACCGGCTGGCCGATATGCAGTTCGGCGAGGTTGCGAATCAGAGTGTCAGGGTTAATGG
>NZ_JAMAYE010000031.1:0-454 GCF_023712465.1 Nocardioides sp. P86
GCCACGGACTGCGCGGGTCGCAGAAGTAGACCCGGATGCCGGTGGCCTCAGTCAGCTCCGGGTGGCGCGCCATTTCCTTGCCGCGGTCGTAGGTCAGGGTCTTGCGCATCGGCTCAGCAATGCTGCGCAGCTTGGCGGTGAAGCCCTCCAAGGCCGAGGCTGCGGTGGCGTCCTTGAGCTTGGCCAGCATCACCAGACGCGAGCTGCGCTCGACCAACACCCCAACGGCCGAGCGGTTGGCCGCCCCCTTGAGCAGATCGCCTTCCCAGTGCCCCGGGAAAGCCCGCTCGTTGGCCTCGGGCGGACGCAGGTGGATGCTGACCGCCTCGGGCAGCTGGCCACGCCGGTCCTGGCCTCGCGAGCGCGGCATGCGCTTGGCTTGCGCACGCCTCAGACAGGCGATGAGTTCCTTGCGCAGCTCACCGCGCGGCATCGCGTAGATGCAGTTGTAGAT
>NZ_JAMAYE010000032.1:0-452 GCF_023712465.1 Nocardioides sp. P86
TCGAGATTGGCAAGACAGTAGAGCTACCGACCGGGGGAACTGCAGAGCCTGAGCATCCATCAGCCTGGTTCTGCAAGGGACATGTCTGTCTGCCGCCTGTCCAGAACGCCGATGCTTTGCGACTGCTCCTCGGCAAGGCATCCTGAAATAAGAAGCGCCGCAACGGTTTCCCGCGCGGCGCTTCTCAAACGGTTTGAACCGAGTAATTTTTACGTATTCATCGAATCGAAGAATTCGGAATTGCTCTTGGTCTGCTTGAGCTTGTCGATAAGGAATTCGATCGCATCGGTCGTGCCCATCGGCGCGAGAATACGGCGCAGAACAGAACAAAGATCTTCTGGAGATCGGCGCGCGGTACGAGCAGGTCTTCCTTGCGGGTGCCGGACTTGAGAATGTCCATGGCCGGGAAGATGCGCTTGTCGGCAACCTTGCGGTCAAGCACGATTTCCGAG
>NZ_JAMAYE010000033.1:0-449 GCF_023712465.1 Nocardioides sp. P86
GGCGAAGGTCGTGCTGGTCGGCATGTACGTGCCGCCCAATTACGGCCCCGACTACACGCAGAAGTTCCACGCGGTCTATACGCGGCTGTCGAAGGACCTCGCCGTGCCGCTCGTGCCGTTCCTGCTGGCCGGCATCGAGAACAAGCCGGAGATGTTCCAGGCCGACCAGATGCATCCCGCGCAGCAAGCCCAGGGCATTCTGCTCGACAACGTGTGGCCGGCGCTGAAGCCGTTGCTCGGCAAGCCGCACGGCTGAGCGCAGCCGCGCACCGGAAAAAAAAGCCCCGCTTCGAGCGGGGCTTTTTGATGGTTGCGGGCGAAACGACGTTCAGTTGTCGCCGTCTTGCTGCTGGCTGGCCGTCGTGCCGTACAGCTTCACCTTCGAGCGATCGCGCAGCGCGGCGAGATACGCCTCGCCTTCGCTTTGCGCGTCGACCTGCGCCATCTGC
>NZ_JAMAYE010000034.1:0-447 GCF_023712465.1 Nocardioides sp. P86
GCTGAAGGAAAGCCAGGCGCCGTGCATACTAATCAGTGACATTATTTATTCCTTTCAGGCTGCGGTAATCAGCCAGCAGTTGTGGATCTGACGGTTGCGGGCAAAATCCTGCGACAGCGTTTTTTGCGAAATCTCTTGCGCCTTCAGGCCAAGCGCCGCCAGCCCGTCATGATCCATACGGAAACCGCGTTTGTTATTCGAGAACATAATGGTGCCGCCTTTACGCAGCAGACGTTTTAGATCGGTCATCAGGCGAATGTGATCGCGCTGGACGTCAAACGCATCTTCCATTCGTTTGGAGTTGGAAAAGGTCGGCGGATCGATAAAGATCAGATCGAACTGCTCGGTGCTCTCCCGCAGCCAACCCAGCACGTCCGCCTGCATCAGGCGATGCGCGCGGCCGGTCAGGCCATTGAGACGCAGGTTGCGTTCCGCCCACTCCAGGTA
>NZ_JAMAYE010000035.1:0-439 GCF_023712465.1 Nocardioides sp. P86
TGTCCTGCAACTGCCGCGCGGACACGTTCACCGCGATCCGGATGCCGAGCCCCTTCGCCTTCCACGCGGCAGCCTGCGCGGCTGCCGTGCGCATCACCCAGCGTCCGAGCGGCGCGATCAGCCCCGACTCTTCCGCGAAACGGATGAACTCGACCGGCGCGACGAGCCCGCGATCGGGCGACTGCCAGCGGATCAGCGCCTCGACGCCGTGCACGTCGCCCGTCGCGATATCGACGACCGGCTGGTAATGCAGCACGAACTGCTCTTCCTCGAGCGCCTTGCGCAGGTTCGTGTCGAGCCACATGTACTTCGCGACCTTCTGGTTCATCTCCAGCGAGAACACGCGATACGTATGCTTGCCCTCTTCCTTCGCGACGTACATCGCGGTATCGGCGCTGCGGATCAGCGTCTCGAGCGAATCGCCGTGCTGCGGATGCAT
>NZ_JAMAYE010000036.1:0-437 GCF_023712465.1 Nocardioides sp. P86
TCTCGCAGCTGCATCGTTCGCCTGGCGTGTTCTTCGAACACGACAAGGGCAAGACGCACAGCTCGGGCAAGCTGCTGTTCTCGGCACGGATCATTCCGTACCGCGGTTCGTGGCTCGACTTCGAATTCGATCCGAAGGACATCCTGTACTTCCGCGTCGACCGTCGCCGCAAGATGCCGGTCACGATCCTGCTGAAGGCCATCGGCCTGACGCCGGAACAGATCCTCGCGAACTTCTTCGTGTTCGACAATTTCACGCTGATGGACGAAGGCGCGCAACTCGAGTTCGTGCCCGAGCGCCTGCGTGGTGAAGTCGCGCGTTTCGACATCACGGATCGTGATGGCAAGGTCATCGTCCAGAAGGACAAGCGGATCAACGCGAAGCACATTCGCGACCTCGAAGCCGCGAAGACCAAGTTCATCTCGGTGCCGGAAGAC
>NZ_JAMAYE010000037.1:0-437 GCF_023712465.1 Nocardioides sp. P86
GTCACGATGGCAAGGTCGCGTTGCAGGATCGAAACGATGTGCGCCACAAGGTCCGGCCGCTCGCGTGTGGAGCGCTTAATCTGATCAATGGGGATTGCGCGTAGCGCGATAGGCGCGAGCGCGTCAGGGCTCATGTAGTCGGGCTTCATAGGCCGAACAGTTTACCGTGTTGAAGTATCTGGCTTTGCTGTCATCAGAAGTTGGGTTGTTGCACGGTCGCATCGTCCGTGCCCTACTATCGTCTTGTTACGACAGGTTCTCGGCAAGCGGCGTCATAGTTCAACCTGCGTCTGAGTATTTCGGGACCAGCAATAAGCAGACTGTCTGCAACATTTGTCGCTGCGAGTTCAGCTAGGAAATTCGGCCTTTCCGGCCATTTCACCCATCCATTTTGAAGGTCTTCTATATAAATGTCTGGCGCAGAAATTCTCGTGAAT
>NZ_JAMAYE010000003.1:0-897798 GCF_023712465.1 Nocardioides sp. P86
CCGCCGCGGGCGGCGGACCGCAGACCCCCTCAGCCAGCCCCGACAGCAGCCCCACCGGCAGTCCTGACGGCGGGCCGACCGGGCCGAGCACCGGTCCCGAGCCGCAGCCGGTCGGAGCCGACCTGGCCCCGCTCGAGCGCCGCTTCCGCGACTCCGCCGGGGCGGTGGAGCTGGTCGACGTGCCCGGAGGCACCCGCGTCACCATCACCGCCTCCGGACTGCCCGAGCCGCGGCGCGGGGAGTTCTACGAGGCGTGGCTGCTCGACCCCGCGACCAACAAGATGCTCCCGCTCGGCACCCTCGGCCCCGACGGCTCCGCCGTGGTCGAGCTGCCCGCCGGGCTCGTCTCGGCCTACGCCGCCGTCGACGTCAGCCTCGAGCCCGACGACGGCGACCCCGCCCACTCCGTCACCTCCGCGCTGCGCGGCGCCTACGCCGGCCCGACCCGGGCCTGAGCGCCGCCGACCGGCTCCACCGGGCCCGACCGGCCCGCCCCGCCACCACCCAGACCACCACTCAGACCGACCCGCCAGAGAAACACCCACACAGGAGAGAAACCCCATGAAGAAGATCACCACCGCCCTCGCCGCCACCGCCGCTGCCGCGACCCTCGCCGCCGGCGCCCTGGCCCCGGCCTCCGCCGCCCCGTCGGCCAAGCCGCAGGGTGAGACCAGCCTCGCCGAGGTGCTCGCCGCCGACGGCAACCGCTTCGACCACAAGTCGCAGGACTTCGACGTCCTCGAGCGCGCCGTGCTCGCCGTGCTCAAGGCCAAGCCGGAGAGCCCCGTCGGTCTGCTCACCCAGGGCGGGGAGCGCGCCACCGCCTTCCTGCCCACCGACGCCGCCTTCCGCAACCTCGTGCTCAAGCTGACCGGCGAGCGCCCCGGCAACGAGCGCCAGACCTTCCGCCAGGTCGCCGCCGCGGTCGACGTCGACACCCTCGAGGCCGTTCTGCTCTACCACGTGGTCGCCGGCAAGACGCTGGTCTCGGAGAAGGTCGTCGCCTCGAAGGGCGAGCCCACCACCACCGCGCTGGGCGCGACCTGGACCGTGCGGGTCAAGGGCGGCGAGGTGCGCCTGGAGGACCAGGACACCAACGCCCGCGACCCCCGCGTCATCGCCCTCGACGTCAACCGCGGCAACAAGCAGGTCGCCCACGCCATCGACCGCGTGCTGCGCCCGATCGACCTCTGAGTCGACCTCTGCGTCCGACCTCCGAGTCGGACCTGATCGGCCGCTGAGCCTTGGGCACCCGCCCGCACCCACGACCGTCCGCCCCGGTGCCGCTGCGCCGGGGCGGACGGTCGTCGTACGCCGGTGGCGTCCTACTGATCGTTGAGCCCTCTGCCTGACCGTCATGACTGTCGGGTAGAGGTAGCAACGGTCAGTAGGACGCGGACCGCGGGCCGCGGGGCTGCGGCCGCCGGGGCTCAGGGCGCCAGGGAGGCCTCGGCGGGCAGGGCGAGGGTGAGCACGGCGTCCTCGATCATCGGGTCCTGCTCGACGTCGGCCTCCAGGCCGCGCAGGCGCACCGCGAGCGCCGACTCCGCGTCGTCGCCGACCAGGTCGACGGCGGCGACCACGAAGAGCCGCTGCGGGCCGACGTACTCGACGTGGAGGTAGGTGATCCGCTCGATCTGGGGGTGGGCCAGCAGGCTGCGCAGCACCCGGTCCTGCAGCTGCGGGCCGAGGCCCTCGCCGAGGAGGTAGGCCATGTTGCGCCGCATCAGGAAGACCGCGACCACCGCGAGCAGCACGCCGATGGCGATCGAGGCCAGCGCGTCCCACACCGGGTCGCCGGTGAGCTGGTGCAGGCCGATGCCCGCGGCGGCCAGCACGATGCCGACCAGCGCCGAGGCGTCCTCGAAGAAGACCGCGCGCAGCGTCGGGTTGGAGGTCTCGGCGACGTAGCGCAGCGGGTGCACGCCCCAGCGCCGGGCGTCGCCGCCCACCTGCCGCGAGGCCTGCACGAACGACGTGCCCTCAAGCACCAGCGCCACCCCGAGCACGACGTAGTTGACGACGAACGACGCCTCCTCCTCCGTGCTGCCCAGCTGGGTCACGCCGTGCCAGACCGACACCACCGCGCCCGCCGAGAACAGCCCGAAGGCCGCCACCAGCGACCAGACGTACGTCGCGCGCCCGTATCCGCGCGGGTGCTCGGCGTCGCGGGGCCGGCCTCCCGAGCGCTCGGCCACCAGCAGGAAGACCTCGTTGCCGGTGTCGGCCCACGAGTGCGCCGCCTCCGCCACCATCGCCGCCGAGCCGGTCACCACCGCCGCCACCGACTTGGCCAGCGCCAGCAGCGCGTTGGCCACGAGCGCGACCACGACGGTGAGCAGCGACTCGCCGCCGCTGCCCTCCCCCTCGCCGGACCCCTCGCCGGACCCGTCGTGCTCCCCACCCGCGCCGGCCCCCTCGGGGCCGATGCCGCTGCGGGCCGGGCCGCGGGCCCGGGCAGGACCGGCCGGGTCGGCCGGGTCGGCGGTGTCGGCCGGGTCGGCCGGGTCGGCCGGGTCGGCGGGACGGGCTCGGTGGGCGACCGGCTCGGGGCCGCCGCGGGTGTCGCTCATGACTCCGTCGTACTCCTGCCGTCCTGAGCGCGACACCCCCGGGTGGGGTGGGGCGACCCGGCGGGCCCGTACCGTCGACGCCATGACCGCTCGCCCCTCGGCCCGCCCGTCCCGCCGCGCCGCGGCCCCCGCCCGCCCCGCGACGCTGCGTCTCGCGGCCGCGCTGGCCGCCGGTGCGCTGCTCGTCACCGGCTGCAGCTCCTCGGGCGGGGACGAGCCCGACGACACCGCGGCGCCCTCCCCCGAGACCTCCTCCAGCGCCCCCTCGACCAGCCCCTCGACCAGCCCCGGGTCCACCGCCGACGCGGGCGAGGGCAGCGGCGACTTCCCGCGCTACGTCGCCCTCGGCGACTCCTACACCGCGGCGCCGCTCGTGCCCGAGACCGACCCGCAGGACGGCTGCCTGCGCTCCACGGGCAACTACCCCAGCCTCGTCGCCGCCGCCATCGACGGCACCGCGCTCACCGACGTCAGCTGCTCCGGCGCCACCACCACGTCGCTGGTCGGCGTGCAGGAGACCTTCGACGGCCAGGCGCGCCCGGCGCAGTTCGACGCGCTCACCGAGGACACCGACCTGGTGACCCTCGGCATGGGCGGCAACGACTTCAACCTCTTCGCCACCCTCATCGGCCGCTGCGGCCAGCTCGCCGCCGAGGACCCCGAGGGCTCGCCCTGCGAGGACGCCGACCTGGTCAAGGACAACGTCTTCCGCCAGATCCGCGGCCAGCTCGCCGCCGCGCTCACCGGCGTCCTCGACCGCTCGCCCGACGCCCGGGTGCTGGCCGTCGGCTACCCCCAGATCCTGCCCGCCGAGGGCACCTGCCCCGACCGCATCGACCTCGCGGTCGGCGACTACCCCTACGCCCGCGACCTCAACGAGCGCCTCGACGCCGCCGTCGAGGGCGCCGCGAAGGACGCCGGGGTCGACTTCGTCGACGTCTTCGCCGCCACCGAGGGCCACGACCTGTGCGCCGAGGACCCGTGGATCAACGGGCGCACCACGCTCGAGGACGAGGCGCTCGCCTACCACCCGCTCGCCGCCGAGCAGGAGGCCGTCGCCGCCGAGGTGCTGGCCGTGCTGGGTCAGGACTGATCCGCGGCCCCGATCGCCACTTACCGACCGTTGCGACCTCTACCTGACTGTCGTGACGGTCGGGTAGAGGGCGCAACGGTCAGTAACACGTGTCGCCGCCGGCCGGTCCGGACCCGGGG
Source organism: Nocardioides sp. P86 (assembly GCF_023712465.1). Classification (NCBI taxonomy): domain Bacteria; kingdom Bacillati; phylum Actinomycetota; class Actinomycetes; order Propionibacteriales; family Nocardioidaceae; genus Nocardioides; species Nocardioides sp. P86. The sequence continues at coordinate 3,786 of NZ_JAMAYE010000003.1, forward strand.
TCGGCCGGGTCAGAGGGCGGAGTGGACCTCGCGGCCGGCGACGTACGTCGCGGCGACGGGCATGGTGCGCAGCAGGGCCGCGGCCGCGGCGGGCGAGTCGCTGGGGGCCAGCGGGTCGCGGTCGAGCAGCACCAGGTCGCCGCGGGAGCCGGCGCCGACGGTGGGCTGGCCGTCGACGGAGGCCGCGAGCACCTCCTGCGGGGTGAGCGCCTGCTCGCCGTGCCACGCCTCCCGCTCGTCGGCGCTGCGGTGCACCGCGGCGGCCATGGCCAGCCACGGGTCCAGCGGCGAGACCGGGGCGTCGGAGCCGAGGGCCAGCTCGACGCCGTCGTCGAGCATCCAGCGGTAGGCGAAGCAGCGCGCGGAGCGCTCGCCCCAGATCTTCTCGGTCAGGTCGCGGTCGTCGAGCAGGTGTGCCGGCTGCACGCTGGCGCGGATGCCCAGCTCGGCCATGCGGCGCACGTCGGCGCGGTTGACCATCTGCGCGTGCTCGATCGAGCCGCGGGCGCCGGTCACGGCGTAGGCCTCGAGCGCCTCGGCGCAGGCGGCGTCGCCGATGGCGTGGGTGGCGACCTCGAGGCCGTGGGCGTGGGCGCGGGCCAGCAGCTCGCGCAGCTCCTCGCCCGACAGGTTGGGCTGCCCGGCGGGGTACTCCAGCCGGTGGGCGTCGCCGTAGGGCTCGCAGCACCAGGCGGTGCGGGTGTTGAGGGAGCCGTCGCTGATGATCTTGAGCGGCCCCATCGTGGCGCGGTCGTCGCAGCCGGGCAGCGGGTCGCCGGTGCGCAGGCCCATGGCGATGACGTCGTCGAGGCCCTCGGCGTAGGTCGACATGCGCAGCCGCAGCAGGTCGCAGCCGTGCGACCAGCGCTCGGCCCACTCCGCGGCGCCGCCGGAGAACTCGTAGTCGACCAGGCCGACGATGCCCAGCGCGGCGGCGTGGTCGAGGGTGCGGCGGTAGGCCTCGGGCGAGGTGCCGTCGTCGCCGATGAGCGAGGACAGGCGCGCGTAGGCGCGGAACCACTCCGCCTCGCGCACCACCGAGTCGCGCACGGGCAGTGCGAGGTGCAGCAGCGCGGTGGTGTTGAGCCAGGCGTGGTGGGCGTCGCCGGAGATCAGCACCACGGGGGTGTCGCCGGTGACGGCGTCGAGCTCGGAGACGGTGACCTCGCGGTCCCAGCCGGCCGAGCGGTGGCCCCAGCCGATGACGGGCAGCTCGGGGTACTCCCGCACCCGCTCGGCCACCAGCGCCGTCGCCTGCTCCGGCGAGCGCGCCCCGGTGAGGTCGAGCCGCGCCGAGGTGAGGGTCCACTGGGCCAGGTGGACGTGCTGGTCCCACAGGCCCGGCGCCACCCAGCGCCCCGCGGCGTCGACCTCGCGGTGCTCGTCGTACGCCGTGGTCGGCGCGCTCAGCCGCGGCCCGACCGCCGTGACCCGGCCGTGCTCGACGAGCACGTCGACGGGGGCGTCGGGGGCCCGGTCGGTGCCGCGGTCGGCCGCGCGGACGGGCACGATCCGGGCGTTGCGCACGAGGAGGCTGCTCATGGGCGCCAACCGTAGGGAGGTCACGCGCCCATCACCGAACCGGCGACGAGGCGTGGACGGACGGCTCCGTCGCGGTGGGCCGGGGCGGCTCGGCGGTGCACCGCGCGGGGGCCGCGCAGGCGCGGCCCCGGCTCGGTGCAGGGGCTGCGCTGCGACCGCCGAGATGCTGCGGGCCTGTGGCGGTGGTCACCGCCGGTCGGAGCCGCAGGCCCGCCGTACGGCGCGGCCCCGGGTCGGTCCCGGGTCGGTCCCGGGGCGGTCCCGGGGTGGCCCGGACCGGGGCCGGAGGGGACCGGCCACCCGCACCCGCCGGGTAAAGACCCTCACGGCGCCGGGGGCCGCGGGGCGGTTACGGTGTCGCCATGGGTCTCCGGGGTGCGCTCGTCGCGATGGCGCTGGCCGTCGTCGGCGCGCTCGCCGGCGGCCTGGTCGCCGGGTCCCGCAGCGACGCCCCGGCCGCCTTCGGCCCGCCCGTGCCGGTGGCCGCCGCCTCACCGGCCGTGCCCACCGACCCGCCGGTCGAGATCTCCCCCGACCCCGACTACCCCGCGCTGGTGCGGGGCCTGCCCACCACGCGCGTCGTCGTCGGCACCGCCCCCTTCACGCTGTCGGTGCCGATCCCCGACGGCTGGGTGCGCAGCGACTCCGCGGCCGGCGAGTGGCGCTGGTTCCCCGGGCCGCCGGACGACGTGAAGTACACCTACTTCCTGCGGGTGCGCCTGATCGGCAACGACTACCAGAGCATCGAGAGCGCCCTCACCTCACGGATCGCGGCCCTGGAGAGCGCGACCGCGGTGGAGGACCTCGACGTGGAGTACCGCTCGCGCGACACCTTCGTCTCCACCTACGTCGAGGGCGGCTACAAGCGCGTCAGCTACGAGCGCTTCATCGGCACCGGCCCCGCCGACCCCACGGCCTACGCCTCGATCGCCGTCATCGGTCGCGAGTCGGACCGCGACGGGCTCAGCGCGCTGCTGGAGAAGGTCACCGCCGGCGCACGCGCCTGAGACCCGCCCTCACCGTCGTCCCAGCGCGCCACCGCCACAGTCCCCCGCGCCCTCACGCGAGGGCTCGGGCGCGGGCGCGGGCCGGCCCGACCCGGGCGCGGCGGGGCCGCGGGTCAGAGCCCGTAGGTGCGGACGCTGTCGAGCACGCGGTAGGCCTCGGCGGTGGTGTCGCTGCGCACCTGCACCCACAGCAGCCGGTTGACCGCGACGCGCACGACGCGCTCCACGGTGACCCCGCCGGGGCAGCCCGTGTGCACGACGGTGCGGGTGGGGCGGCCGTCGACGGTGCTGGTGACCGGCTCCTGCGGGCTCTCGCACTCCGCGTGGCCAGGCATGAGGGTCGGCAGGGCGTCGCCGGCCATCAGGCCGAGGAAGACCCCCTCCCCGTCGCTGTCGGGGTCGGTCCAGGAGGCGTCGGTGCCGACGGAGAGGGCGTCGTACGACGCGTCGCCCGCCGGGCCGGCCCACGGCTCGTCGGCCTCGGCGGCGTCCCAGCCGGCCGGCACCTCGACGGCCAGACGACCGGTGGCGTCGCTGACGGTGAGCCGCTCGGGGGCCCGGCCGTCGACCCAGGCGTAGCCCGCGAGGGCGCCGGCGCCGAGGGCCAGCACGCCCGCAACGGCGCCGACGAGCGCACCCGCGACCCGGCGGCGGCGCGTGGGCCGCGCGGTCCGGGCGGGCGGGGAGGGCTCGGGCAGCTCACCCGACGGCTGGTGCACCGAGGGCCGCGCGCCGGGCTGGGTCAGCTCGGGGTCGAGGGGCAGCCACGGCCGCGAGATCGAGCCCGTCGACCCCTGCCGGCCCACCAGCGGGTCGAGCGCCGCCGAGAGCGCGGCCACGAAGGCCGTGACGTCGGGCCAGCGCTCGTCGCGGTCGACCGCGAGCGCGCGGCGCACCACCGCGTCGACCTCCGGCGGGAAGGGCCGCTCCTCGGTCGACAGCGGCGCCGGGTCGTCGGGGTGGGCCGCCGCCTGCAGGCTGGTGTGGGCGTGGGCGGGGCGGCCGGTGAGCAGCAGGTAGGCCAGCGCGCCCAGGGAGTACTGGTCGGCGCGGGCGTCGGGCGCCTCCGCGCGGGCCTGCTCGGGTGCGACGTAGGACGGCGTGCCGGCCACCATCGTCAGCCGGCTCGACACGTCGAGGGCCTTGCCCAGCCCCAGGTCGCCCAGCAGCGCCTGCACGTCGCCGGTCGCCGGGGTGGCGTCGGTGGCGTCGGCGGGGTCGCGGGTTTCACCGGCCGGCTGGTGAAACCCGCACCTGTCGGCCCACGCGTCGGCCGACAGGTGCGGGTCCGGGCCGACCGGTGTGACGGGTGGGGCCGGTGAGGTCGCCACGCCCGGCCCGGCGTGGCCGCCGCGGGTGGTGCGGAAGAGGACGTTGGCGGGCTTCACGTCGCGGTGGAGGATGTCGAGGTCGTGCAGCGCCTGGAGCCCGAGACCGACCTGGCGGACGACCTCCAGCGCCTGGCGGGCGGTGAGGCCCTCCACCTCGAGGCGGTCGGCGAGGGTGCCCTGGTCGGCGTACGACATGACGAGGTAGGGGCGGCCGTCGTCGAGCTCGCCGGCGTCGTAGACGCGCACGACGTGCGGGGAGTCGACGCGGCGCAGGTAGCGGCCCTCCTCGAGGAAGCGGCGGCGCACCTGCAGGTCCTCGGTCCAGTTGTCGGCCAGCACCTTGACCGCCACCGGGGAGTCGAGCTGCTCGTCGTAGGCCAGCCAGACCGTCGCGAAGCCGCCCGAGCCGACGCGTCGACGCACGGCGTAACGACCGAGACGCGAAGGCATGGACACGCGAGCATGATAGGAGCGGTCAGCCCCGGTTGGGGCGCCACCACGAGGGGAAGGAGGTCGGACATGCCCGGCACGCACAGCACCGACACCCCGGGGGCGCTGACCCCCGACGACATCGACGACCTCGCCCGGCGCGCCCAGGACGGCGACCGCGACGCCCTGGAGGACCTGCTCGCGGCGGTGCGCCCCCGCGCGCTCAACGTCTGCCGTGGGGTCCTGCCCTACTCCTCCGACGCCGAGGACGCCTGCCAGGAGGCGCTGATCAACATCGCCGCCAAGATCGGCTCCTGGGGCGGGCGCGGCCGCTTCACCACGTGGATGCACGTGGTGGCCGTCAACAGCGCCCGCAGCACCTACCGCCGGATGAAGAACCAGGCTGTCGCCGCCGACCCGCAGTCCGGCGGTCCGCTCGCCGACCGTCCCGACCCGCGCACCACCAGCGTCATCGCCGGCACCCGCCTCGACCTGCTCGAGGCGATGGAGACCCTCGAGCGCGAGCACCCGCAGTACGTCGAGCCGCTCCTGCTCCGCGACGTCTACGGCCTGCCCTACGACGAGATCGCCCGCCTGCTCTCCCTGCCGCTGGGCACCGTCAAGGCCCAGATCCACCACGGCCGCAAGCTGGCGCGGCCGATGCTCAGCGGCGAGGCCTGAGGGCGCGGCTGCGGGTTTCACCAGCCGGCTGGTGAAACCCGCACCTGTCGGCCCACGCGTCGGCCGACACGTGCGGGTCCGGGCCGACCGGTGTGACGGACGGGGCGGATGGTGCGCGGCGGCGCCCGGCCCGGGCGACCTGGCGGTCGACCGGGGCAGCGCGGCCCCTCGTGCTCGTTGGCCGCGCCTGACAGGCTCACCCCATGCGCATCCTCGTGCTCGGCGGCTCGGCCTTCCTCTCGCGCGCGGTCGCCCAGGAGGCGCTCGAGCGGGGCCACGAGGTCACCTGCGCCTCGCGCGGTCGCAGCGGCACCGTGCCGGAGGGCGCCGAGCACGTCGCGTGGGACCGCTCGACGCGCGTCGTGCCGCCGGCGCTGGCCTCGCAGCGGTGGGACGTCGTGGTCGACGTGGCCCGCACGCCCTCCTGGGTACGCCGCTCGGTGACGACCTGGCCCGAGGCCCACCACGTCTTCGTCTCCACCGTCAACGTCTACTCCGACGACGCCTCCCCCGGCCAGACCCCCTCCCGCGGGGCGCTGCGCCCGGCCCAGCACGCCGACGTCGACCCCACCACCGACCCCGACGCCTACGGCGCCATGAAGGTGGCCTGCGAGGAGATCGTGCTCGCCGGCGCCGCGCGCAGCCTCGTGCTGCGACCCGGGCTGCTGATCGGGCCTGGCGACCCCTCGGGCCGCTTCACCTACTGGCCGGCGCGGCTCGCGGAGGCCGGCGACGGCGAGCCCGTGCTGGCCGGCGGCTCGCCCCGCGACGTCGTGCAAGTGCTCGACGCCCGCGACCTCGCCACGTGGGTCGTCACCGCGGCCGAGCGCCGCCTCACCGGCGCCTACGACGCGGTCGGGCCCACCACCACCGCCGGCGAGCTGCTGGCCGAGGTCGCTGCCGGCGTCGGCGTCACCCCGCGGCTGCGGTGGGTCGCCTCCGACCGGCTCGAGGCGGCCGGCGTGCAGCCGTGGTCGGGCCCCGACTCGCTGCCGCTGTGGCTGCCGCGCCCGGCGTACGACGGGATGCTGGCCCACGACGCCACCCCCAGCCTGGCCGCGGGGCTCGTCGTGCGGCCGGTGGCCGACTCGGCGCGCGACACGCTGGCCTGGCTGCGCGCGACCCCCGGCGCCCCCACCACCGGCCTGACGCGCGAGGCCGAGGCCGTGGTGCTCGCCGCGGGGTGAGGCTCCGCCCGTGGGCCGCCCGCAGGCGGACGTCATGCGCGACGTGGATGCGCTTCCACCCGACGCATGACGCCACCAACGCGCCCCAGACCGCTTGCGCATGACCCATGCGCGACGTGGATCCGCCTCCACCGAACGCATGACGCCACCACCCGCCCGGAGCCGCCCCGGCAGGGCGTCATACGAGACGTGGATGCGCCTCCACCCCACGCATGACGTCCCACCCGGGAGCGGGCGACCTCAGAACAGCAGCGCCGAGGCGGGGTCCTCGAGGATCGAGGCGACGTCGGCGAGGAACTGCGAGCCGGCCTGGCCGTCGACGTGGCGGTGGTCGAAGGACAGCGCCAGCGTCGTCACCTGCCGCACGACGATCTCGTCGACCCCGTCGCGGGTGACCACCCACGGCTTCTTGGTGACCGCACCGAAGCAGAGGATCGCCGACTCGCCGGGGTTGATGATCGGGGTGCCGGCGTCGACGCCGAAGACGCCGACGTTGGTGATCGTGAACGTGCCGCCCGCCATCTCCGCCGGCTGGGTGCGGCCCTCGCGCGCGGTGGCGGTGAGCTCGCCCAGCGCCGCGGCGAGCTCGGGCAGCGCCAGGTCGTGGGCGTCCTTCACGTTGGGCACCACCAGGCCGCGGGGGGTGGCGGCGGCGATGCCGAGGTTGACGTAGTGCTTGAGCACGACCTCCTGGGCGGCCTCGTCCCACGTGGAGTTGATGACCGGGGTACGACGCATCGCGAGCACGCAGGCGCGGGCGAGCACCAGCAGCGGCGAGACCTTGAGACCGCGCAGGTCGCGGTGGTCCTTGAGCCGCTCGACCAGCTCCATGGTGCGGGTGACGTCGACGGTGACCCACTCGGTGACGTGGGGCGCGGAGAACGCCGAGCCGACCATCGCGCCGGCCATCATCTTGCGCACGCCCTTGACCGGCTCGCGGGTCTCGCGGGCGCCGCCGGCCGCTGCCGGCCGGGGCGTCGAGGCGGACGTCGTGGCCGGCATCGCGGCCGGCACCTGCTCGGGAGCGGCCCCCCGGCCGGCGGCGGCGTGGACGTCGTCGCGGGTGACCGTGCCGCCGGGCCCGGAGGCACGGCAGGCGGCGAGGTCGACCCCGAGGTCCTTGGCCAGCTTGCGCACCGGCGGCTTGGCCAGGGCGCGTACGGCGGCGGGGTCGGTGGCCCGGGCCGGCACGAGCGCGTCGACCGGCTCGGGCACCGGCGGGGCCGGGGTGGCGGGCACGGCCGGCTCGTCGGAGGCCACGACCTCGTCTGACTCCGCACCGCCCGGCGCGAAGGCGCCCTGGAGCTGCATCTGGGTGTTGGCGCCGGCCTCGGTCGAGGGCGAGGCCGACCCCTTGCGGGCGCGGCGCACGGGGCCGCGCTCGGCCTTGTTGCGCCCGACGAGGCTCTCTCCCTCCCCGCCCCCGGAGGCGGCGGGGTTGGACAGGTCGATGGCCATCTCCGGCTGGGGCGCGGCGGCGGCCGGCCCCGGCGCGGGCTCGCCGGTCGACGGGCCGGTCGACGGGCCGGTCGACGCGGGGTCGCCCACGCGGATGATCGGGGTGCCGACGTCGACGGTGACGCCGGCGTCGACCATCAGCGCGAGCACGGTGCCGGCGTAGGGCGAGGGCAGCTCGACCAGCGACTTGGCCGTCTCGATCTCCACGATGATGTCGTTGATCGCGATGACGTCGCCGACGGCGACCTTCCACTCGACGATCTCGGCCTCGGTGAGGCCCTCGCCGACGTCGGGGAGGAGGAACTCCTGGGTGGGGGCCTGGGTGGTCGTCATCAGAACTCCATGCTGCGGTCGACGGCGTCGAGGACCCGGTCGAGGTCGGGGAGGAAGTCCTCCTCGATCCGGGAGGCGGGGTAGGGGGTGTCGAAGCCGCCCACCCGCAGCACCGGGGCCTCCAGGGAGTAGAAGCACTGCTCGGTGATGCGGGCCGACAGCTCCGCGCCCAGGCCGAGGTTGACGTGGGCCTCGTGGGCCACGACGGCCCGGCCCGTACGCCGCACCGACTCCAGCACCGGGGCCATGTCGAGGGGCGAGAGCGTGCGCAGGTCGATCACCTCGAGCGAGCGGCCCTCGGTGGCGGCGGCCTCGGCTGCCTTCATCGCCGTCTTGACCATCGGCCCGTAGGCCAGCAGCGTCACGTCGGTGCCGCGCCGCACCACCCGCGAGGTGAACAGCGGCGCGGGGGTGGCGGTGGTGTCGAGGTCGGCCTTGTCGGCGTGGTACTGCCGCTTGGGCTCCAGGAAGATCACCGGGTCGTCGCAGGCGATGGCCTGCTGGATCATCCAGTAGCCGTCGACGGGGTTGGAGCAGGTGACGACCTTCAGGCCGGGGGTGTGGGCGAACTGCGCCTCGGGCGACTCGCTGTGGTGCTCCACGGCGCCGATGCCGCCGCCGTAGGGGATCCGGATGACCATCGGCATCCTGGAGCGGCCCTTGGAGCGGTAGCTCATCTTGGCCACCTGGCACACGATCTGGTCGTAGGCGGGGTAGACGAACCCGTCGAACTGGATCTCCACCACCGGGCGGTAGCCGCGCAGCGCCATGCCGACCGCGGTGCCGACGATGCCCGACTCCGCGAGCGGGGAGTCGATGACCCGGTCCTCGCCGAAGTCCTTCTGCAGGCCGTCGGTGATGCGGAAGACGCCGCCGAGCTTGCCGACGTCCTCGCCCATGAGCAGGACCTTGGGGTCGTCGTCCATCGCGCGGCGCAGCCCCATGTTGAGCGACTTGGCCAGCGTGACCTTCTGGGTGCTCATCGGTCGGCTCCTTCGAAGGACTCGAGGTAGGCCGCGAAGCCGTCGCGCTGGGCGGCGAGCTCGTCGGTCATCTCTGCGTAGACGTGGTCGAACATGTCGAGCGGCTGCGGGTCGGGCATCGCCTTGCATCCCTCGCGCAGGCGCGCGCCCAGGTCGTCGGCCTCGTCCTTGACCCCGGCGATGAAGGCGTCGTCGACCAGGCCGTTGCGGCGCAGGTAGACCTCGACGCGGGCGATCGGGTCCTTGAGCTTCCAGCTCTCCACGTCGTCGGAGAGGCGGTAGCGGGTCGGGTCGTCGGTGGTGGTGTGGGCGCCCATCCGGTAGGTGTAGGCCTCCACGAAGGTCGGGCCCTGCCCGTCGCGGGCGCGCTGCAGGGCGGCCTGGGTGACGGCGTAGGTGGCCAGCACGTCGTTGCCGTCGACGCGCACGCCGGGGAAGCCGAAGCCCAGGGCGCGCTGGTAGAGCGGGATGCGGGTCTGGCGCTCGATCGGCTCCGAGATGGCCCACTGGTTGTTCTGGCAGAAGAACACCACGGGGGCGTTGTAGGAGGCGGCGAAGATGAAGGCCTCGTTGACGTCGCCCTGCGAGGAGGCGCCGTCGCCGAAGTGGGCGATCACCGCGGCGTCGCGCTCGGGGTCGCCGGTGCCGACGACGCCGTCGCGCTGCATGCCCATGGCGTAACCGGTGGCGTGGAGGGTCTGCGCGCCGATGACGATGGTGTAGAGCCCGAAGTGGTTCTCCTCGGGGTCCCACGCGCCGTGGTCGACGCCGCGGAAGAGCCCGAGCAGCTTGAGGGGGTCCACGCCCTTGCACCACGCGACGCCGTGCTCGCGGTAGGTCGGGAAGACGTGGTCCTGGGTGCGCAGCGCGCGGCCGGCGCCGATCTGCGCGGCCTCCTGGCCCAGCAGCTGGGCCCAGATGCCGAGCTCGCCGTGGCGCTGCAGCGCCGTGGCCTCGGTGTCGATGCGCCGGGTGAGCACCATGTCGCGGTAGAACCCGCGCAGCTGCTCGGCGCTGAAGTCCATGTCGAACTCCGGGTGGTGGACGCGCTCGCCCTCCGGGGTCAGCAGCTGGACCAGCTCGGGGCCGCCGTCGCTCTGGGAGGGTCCGAAGACCTCCACCAGGTCGGGGCCGAACGTCGAGTCAGGGGACACGTGCGCACTCCTTCGCTCTCACCGGCCCGACGGGGTCTCCGAGGCCGTACGGCGTGTCCGAGCGGGCCGTCCAGGCGCGGGGTGGTGCACCTGTGACCCCGGACACATCGTGGTCGGGGACAACGTACCTGCGCGGGTGAGATGGCCGCCAATCACCCGCCGTAGCCTCGGCGCATGGCCTCCTCCGCCCGCCCCGTCGTGACAGCCTCGGCCGTCGTCGACGCCCCGCCCGCCGTCGTCTTCGACATCCTGGCCGACCCCCGGCAGCACCCGCTGATCGACGGCTCCGGCACCGTGAGGGGCTCGACCAGCGGGCCCCCGCGGCTGGAGCTGGGCTCGACCTTCGGCATGGACATGCGCATCGGCGCGCCGTACAAGATCCGCAACAAGGTCGTCGAGCTCGAGCCCGACCGGCTGATCGCCTGGCGCCACGTCGGGCTGCACCGGTGGCGCTACGAGCTGGAGGAGCTGCCCGCCGACGCCACCGGCGGCACGGCCCGCACGCGGGTCACCGAGACGTGGGACATCAGCCGCTACCCCGGCCTCGTGCAGGCCGCCTACCACCGCGCCGGCGTGGCCGCGAAGATCCAGCGCGGCATCGAGAAGACCCTGGTCAAGCTGAGCGCGGCCGCCGAGCAGGCGGCCCGGAAGGAGACGACATGAGCATCCGCAAGGGCACCGAGGTCAGCTGGTCGTGGGGCAACGGCACCGCGAGCGGCACCGTCACCGAGGTCCACCACGACACCGTCGAGCGCACCACCGAGGGCTCGACGATCACCCGCCACGGCAGCGACGACGACCCGGCCTACGTCATCGAGCAGGAGGACGGCACCGTCGTGCTGAAGCTGCGCTCCGAGGTCGACCGGGCCTGAGGCGCGGCGCGGGCCCGGTCGTCCCGGGACGGGGCGCGGCGGCGCGGTCGCCGGGCCGCGGGCGGGCGCCTCGGTGGAGGCCGCGGTGGAGGCCGCGGTGGAGGCGTCAGTGGAGCTCGCCGAGGTCCTCGTGGGCGCCGTGGGAGACCGGCTCGACCTGGAAGGTCGCGTGGCGCACGTCGAAGTGCTCCGCGACGCAGTGGCACAGGTCGTCGAGCACCGCGCCGACGCCCCGCTCGGCCAGCGCCGCGTCGGTGACCGTCACGTGGGCCGAGAGGCTCGGCAGGCCGCTGGTGATGGTCCAGGCGTGGAGGTCGTGCACGTCGACGACGCCGGGCACGTCCTCGATGTGGCGGCTGACCTCGCCCAGGTCGAGGCCGGCGGGGGCCACCTCCAGCAGCACCGCGACGGCGTCGCGGGCCAGCACGAGGGCGCGCGGCAGGATCATCACCGCGATCAGCAGCGAGGCCAGCGGGTCGGCCTGCAGCCAGCCCGTGGTGAGCACGACGACGCCGGCGGCGATGGCCAGCACCGAGCCGAGCAGGTCGGCGAAGACCTCGTTGGCGGCGCCGCGCAGGTTGAGCGAGCCCGACTCCGAGCGACTGAGCACCAGCATCGAGACGGCGTTGGCGAGCAGGCCGACCGTGGCGAAGGCGATCATCGGCCCCGCCTCCACCTCCTGGGGGTCGGCGAGCCGGCTCAGGCCGGCCCAGGCGAGGTAGCCGCAGACCACCAGCAGCACCAGCGCGTTGAGCAGCGCGGCGAGGATCTCCGCGCGGTGCAGGCCGAAGGTGGAGCGGGGGCCCGGGCGGAGCCCGGCGACGTACGACGCCCCGAGCGCGAGCACCACGGCGCCGGCGTCGGTGGCCATGTGGCCGGCGTCGGCGAGCAGCGCCAGGGAGCCGGTGACGACGGCGCCCACGACCTCGAGCACCATGACGCTCGCGGTGACCGCCAGCACCACCCGCAGCCGCCGCCGGTCGGCCGCGCGACCCGCGGCGTGGCCGCCCGGGTGGCCGCCCGCCTGCCGGCCCGCGTGCCCGTGTCCGTGCCCGTGTCCGACTCCCACGCGCGCCAGCCTAGGTGGCCCGGGCAGGCGTGACGCGACGGCGCCCGGGGTAGGAGCGGCCATGGCCACCCCCGCCGACCCCCCTCCCGGCACTCCCCCGCCCGAGCCCGCCAGTCCTGGGAGTCCCGCCGAGCCCGCCGAGCTGGCGCGGCTGGTCGAGACCGCCCGCTTCACCCCCGTGCGGCTGCGCAGCGGCTACGACATGGGCCAGGTCGACGACTTCCTCGCCGACCTGGTGCAGACCCTGCGCTCGGGCGGCGACCCGGTCGCCCCGGTCTGCGCCGCCCGCTTCGCCACCGTCAGGCTGCGCGAGGGCTACGAGACCGCGGACGTCGACGCGCTCCTCGACGAGGTCGTGGTGCGCAGCGGCGGCACCCCGCGCCTGCGGCGCGATGCCGACGACCCGCGCCCCGCAGGGGGCCCGGGCCACGGCGCACCGGCCGGCACCGGCTCGGTCGTGCAGGAGCAGAAGGGCCTGCTGGCCCGGCTTTTCCACCGCTAGGCGTACCGACCCGGCCGACCGGCACCGACCGGCACCGACCGGCACGGACCTGGCACCAGCCCCGGGGACGAGCCCGGGGATCAGCCCAGGGACTCGCGCCCGTGGGGGGTGTGCCAGACGGCCGGGTCGGGCCCGGCGGGCACGATCCCCGACGGGTTGATGTCGGTGTGCACGACGTAGTAGTGCGCCTTGATCTGGTCGAAGTCGATGGTCTCGCCGAAGCCCGGGGTCTGGAAGAGGTCGCGGGCGTAGCCCCACAGCGCCGGCATCTCGGTGAGCTTGTTGCGGTTGCACTTGAAGTGGCCGTGGTAGACCGCGTCGAAGCGGGCCAGGGTGGTGAAGAGCCGCACGTCGGCCTCGGTGATGGCCGACCCCATGAGGTAGCGGCGGTCGGTGAGCCGCTCCTCGAGCCAGTCCAGGGCGGTCCACAGCCGCTGGTAGGCCTCGTCGTAGGCCTCCTGGGAGCCGGCGAAGCCGCAGCGGTAGACGCCGTTGTTGACCTCGGTGAAGACGCGCTGCATGACCTCCTCCATCTCCTCGCGGACCTCGGCGGGCCACAGGTCGGGGGCGTCGGCGCGGTGGAAGTCGCGCCACTCGTGGAAGAGGTCGTGGGTGATCCACGGGAAGTCGTTGGTGACCAGCTCGCCGCTGGACTCCTCGACCATCGCGGGCACGGTGATCCCGCGCTCGTAGTCGGGGAAGCGCGCGAGGTAGGCCTCCTGGAGCCGCTCGATGCCCAGCACGGGGTCCTTGCCGCCGGGGTCGAGGTCGAAGGTCCAGCTGCGGGCGTCGTGGGTGGGGCCGGGCATCCCGAGGGAGACGACGTCCTCGAGGCCCAGCAGGCCCCGCACGATGATGGCGCGGTTGGCCCAGGGGCAGGCCTTGGCGGCGACCAGGCGGTAGCGGCCGGCCTCCACCGGCCACATCCGCCCGTCGGTGGGGCCGTGCTCGGGGGTGCGGGCGTCGCGGGTGATCCGGTCGGACACGTAGGTCGTGTCGCGCTGGAACTCCTTGCCCTTCTCGACGTACGTCGGGGTCTGGTCGTCGCTCATGCCCGCGACGCTAGGCGCCCGCCGCGCGCCCCGGCTCACCCACCCGCACACATCGCGGCCCGGCCGGGGGAGGCGACCGCCCGCTGGTCGAGACCAGTGACAACCACCGGCCCGGAGGTGTTGAGTGTGCCCCTGCGCTGTCGATCGGGGGGATCATGGCGACTCAGCCCGCGGAGGGCCCGTCGTGCGTCCCCGCGCGCACCCACCACCCGGACCTGGACGACTGGTCCGACGCGTCCTCGCGCGCGGCGCTGCAGCTGCTGGTGGAGTCGGTGGCGCTGATGGTCGGCTTCGACGTGGCGACCCTCTCGGTGGTCGTCGACGACGACCTGGTCACCGTGGCCTACGCCGGGCCCGAGCAGCACCGCGAGGCCGTGCTGGCCACCGACTCCGTGGCGATCCTCGAGCCCGTCGTCGCCGCGGCCGAGTCCTGGGGCCGCTTCCGCTTCCTGCGCGCCGAGCACCACGACGGGCACCTCGACGGCACCTGGGTGCGCATCGAGACCCCCGTGGCGGGCGACGACACCGATCCGCAGGAGAGGTGGGACCCGTGGGACGTGCTCCTCGCGCTGCTCACCGACGCCGCGGGCCAGGTCGTCGGCGTGCTCTCCCTCGACGGTCCCCTCGACGGCCGCCGCCCCGACGGGGTGCGCCGCGACCTGCTGGAGCGCTACGCCGCCCACGTCGAGCAGGCGCTGCTCAGCGCCCGCGACCGCGAGGAGGTCGGCCAGCGCGCCGCACGCGCCCAGGCCACCCACCACCTGGTGCGCTCCACGCTCGCCCCCGAGCACCAGACCCCCGAGGAGCTGCTCGAGGCCGCTCTCCCGCTGCTCGTGGAGGGCTTCGCCGCCGACGCGGCCTGCGTGCAGCTGCTCGACCCGGCCGTGGCCGTGCCGATCCACTCCCGCGACGGGGAGCCGCTGCGCGCCCCCCGCTCGCTGCGGGTGATCGCGCGAGCACTGGGCCCCGAGCTCGTCGGCCCCCCGCGCGCCCTGGTGCTGCGCGCGGGCGAGCCCACCCGCGCCCTCGCCGCGCACCCCGGCCTCGACGCGCACGGCCAGCGACTGCTGCAGGCCACCTCGATGGGCAGCGCCCTCGCCGTGCCCGTGCTGCGCGGCACGACGTACGCCGGGATCTGCGTGCTCTCCCGCGCGCCGGGCGCGGGGTCGTGGTCACCGGTGGACCAGCAGGCCGCCCTCGTGGTCGGCGGCGACCTCGGCACGGCCCTCGCGGTCGCCCAGGTGCGCCAGCGCGAGCGGGCGCTGCTGCGCGAGCTGCAGGAGGTCGACGAGCGGCGCGCGCAGCTCATCGCCACCCTCACCCACGAGCTGCGCGGGCCCCTCACCGTGGTCTCGGGCAACCTCGAGCTGCTCGGCATGCTCGGCCATCCCGAGCCGGCCGCGACCTTCGAGGCCTCGATCGGGCGCGGCGTGGCCAAGATGCGCGGCGTCGTCGACGACCTGCTCCGGCTGGCCCAGGCCGACGACCGTCAGCGCGCGAGCCTGCGCACGCGGGTCGACCTCGGGGCGCTCGTGCGCGACGTGGTCGGGCTCTACCAGGCCACCGCCGGCGTCGCCGGGGTCGCCCTGGAGGTCGGCCCCGGCGACCCGCAGGCCGCGACGACCGGCGACCCGGTGGAGGTGGAGCGGCTGCTCGACAACGTGCTGACCAACGCGCTGAAGTACACCGACGCCGGCGGGCGCGTGGTCGTCTCCGCCGAGCGCCGCGGCGGCGAGGTCGCGCTCGTCGTGGCCGACGACGGCATCGGCATCTCCCCCGAGGACCAGGCCGGCCTCTTCGAGCCCTTCGTGCGCTCCTCCGACCCCGCCGCCCTGCGCCGCCCGGGCACCGGCCTCGGGCTGAGCATCGTCGCCGGCATCGCCCAGCGCCACGGCGGGCGCGTCGAGGTCGACTCCGCCCTCGGCCGCGGCACCACCGTCACCGTCGTCCTCCCGGGCTGCGACTGAGCGGCCGCGGGGCCGCCCTGCCCGCCGCCGGCGCTCGCCGCCCCCGCCGCCCCCGCCGCCTGCGTCTTACTGACCATTGAGACCTCTACCTGACCGTCACGACTGTCAGGTAGAGGTCTCAACGGTCAGTAAGACGCGCAGCCGGCCGCCGCTGGCCCGGGGCGGGCGCAGGTCGGTCAGGGGCCGGGGCGCTCGCGCAGGGCGACCCGGTCGCCGCGGAAGCGGTCGAGGTCGGCGCGCACCTCGGGCGAGATCGGCCACGAGGCCTGGGCGGCGTGGTCCCAGAAGACCAGCGAGCTCTCGGCGACCACGGCCGGCGGGTGGTCGCGCTCGACCCGCACCTCGGAGGAGATCGTGAACGACGAGCGGCCCACGTGGGCCAGCCAGATGCGCACCAGGAACGGCTGGTACGGCGCGAAGCGCATCTCCGCGTGGTAGTCGACGCGTTGGGAGCCCATCAGCTCCGAGACCCCGCCCGGCACCCGGGCCAGCAGACCGACGCCCGCGGGCAGGCCCAGCGGGGCGAAGCGGAAGAACTGCGTGCGCGCCTCGTCGAGCACCCGGATCGCCTCGACGTTGTCGACGTGCCCGCCCGTGTTGACGTCGCGGTAGCGCGCCTGGATCTCGCCGTCGAACACCTCGCCCATGCCGCGATCCTCCCATCCGCGCGCCGGGCCCTCGGGGCTCACCCGCGCCGGAAGGCCGCGGCCACCTCCAGCAGCCGGTCGTTGCCCTCGACCTCGCCGATCGAGACCCGGGCGCCCGCGCCGGCGAAGGGGCGCACGACGATGCCGGCGGCGTCGCAGGCGGCCGCGAAGTCGGCGGTGCGCTCGCCGAGGGGGAACCACACGAAGTTGCCCTGGGAGTCGGGGATCGACCAGCCCGCCTCCCGCAGCGCGGCGCCCACGCGGTCACGCTCGGCCACGAGGTCGGCGACCCGCTCGAGCAGCGCCTCCTCGGCGTCGAGGGAGGCCAGGGCGGCGGCCTGGGCGACCGAGGAGACGCCGAAGGGCAGGGAGACCGCCCGCAGCGCCGCGGCGACCTCGGCCTGCGCCACGGCGTAGCCGACCCGGAAGCCGGCCAGGCCGTAGGCCTTGGAGAAGGTGCGGAAGAGCACGACGTTGGGGTGGGCGCGGTAGGTCGCGAGACCGTCGACGGCGTCGGGCATCCGCACGAACTCCAGGTAGGCCTCGTCGACGACGACCACGACGTGCGGCGGCACCTGGGCGAGGAAGGCGTCGAGCGCGGTCTGGGTCACCGAGGGGCCGGTGGGGTTGTTGGGGGTGCAGACGATGACGACCTTGGTGCGGTCGGTGACGGCGGCGGCCATCGCGTCGAGGTCGTGCTCGGCGTCGGCGGTCAGCGGCACGGGCACCGAGGTCGCGGCGGCGGAGGTGATCGCGATCGGGTAGGCCTCGAAGGAGCGCCAGGCGTGCACCACCTCGTCGCCGGGGTCGCAGAAGGCCTGGAGGAGCTGGTAGATCAGCGCCACCGAGCCGGTGCCGGCGGCCAGGTCGCCGACCGGCACGCCGAGCTTCTCCGACAGCCCGGCGTAGAGGGCGCTGTTGCCCATGTCGGGGTAGCGGTTGGCCAGGTCGACCGCGGCGTGGGCCGCCTCGATCACCCCGGGCAGCGGCGGGAAGGGGTTCTCGTTGGAGGAGAGCTTGTAGGTCACCAGGTCGTCGCGGGGCACCGGCGGCTTGCCGGGCACGTACGCCGGGATCTGGGTGACGGTGGCCCGTGGCCGGGGGGTGCTCATGGGTGCAGGCTAGTGAGGCACGGGCCCGCGCTGCGACCCACGGGCGCGCCAGGGCCGCAGCACGACGGCGAGCAGCAGTCCGGCCCCGACACCGAGCGCCGCGCCGGTGACGTTGTCGAGGATGTCGGTGACGTCGCAGGCCCGGTCGAGGCGCGCCAGCTCGAGCTGGACCTTCTCGATGGCCGCGCTGTAGCCGGCCAGGAGCGCCAGCCCCAGCGGCACCAGCAGCCAGCCCGCGCGCCAGCGCGCCGCCACCAGCACCAGCAGGGCGCCCGAGGGCACGAAGAGCACCGTGTTGAGCAGGCGCTGGCCGCTCTCGAAGATCCAGAAGCCGTCGGGGGCCGGGCCGCCGATGTCGAAGGAGCAGGTGGCCAGCCGGCTCTCCACCGGCACCACCCCGGGCGCGCCGTTGGCGGGGATGAGGGTGACGCAGGCGATGACCGCCAGCGACCAGACCAGCCCGGCGACCGACCAGGCGTGCAGCGCGCCGCGGCGGCGCAGGGCGAGCGCCAGCAGCACGCAGAGCACGCCGGTGACCGCGGCGCCCGCGAGCATGACGTCGACTCCTCCGACCGGGAACACCCGCCCGAGGCTACCGACGCGGGCCGGGTCACACCGGTGCGCACCCCGGCGCTCCCCCGGGGCCGCTCCCGGGCCGGCCCATGGTGCGCCCCGGGAGTGCTCAGCGCTGCTCGGCGCCCCCGGCCGGCGCCGGCGCGAGGTCGCGCCCCAGGCGCACGTCGACGGGGTTGGTGAGGCAGCGCACCGAGCCGCCGGCCTTGTGGAACTGCGAGACGTCGACCACGACCACGTCGAAGCCCCACGCCTCCAGCCGTGCCCGCACCCGCTCGGGGCAGGCCGGCATCACCACGGTGCGCCCCACGACCACGGAGTTGGCGCAGAAGGTCGTCAGCGCCTCCTCCTCGCTCACCACCAGCGGCTCGGGCACCAGGTCGAGCAGGAGCGCGGCCGACTCGGCGTCGAGGGCGGCCGGGCAGACGATCGCGCGGCGGGCGTCGAGGGGGCAGAAGGCCAGGTCGAGGTGGTACATCCCCGGGTGGGTCGTGCGCAGCCCCCGCACCGTCACGCCGAGGTCGGTGGCCAGGTGCTTGAGGGCCAGCTCGTCGGTGCGGGGGCCGTGGCCCACGACCAGCTCGCCACCGAAGGCGAAGGCGTCGCCGGCCTCGAGGTGGGCGCCCACGCCGTCGCGCCCGACGGAGGAGGTCGTGGCGCCCCGGTCCTCGAACCACCGTCGCGCGGACGCGGTCTCCATGCGGCGCTCGGGGTGGCGCATGTGGGAGAGCACGACGTGGCGCCGCCCGTCGGGGCGCTCGACGACGAGGCCCAGGTTCATCGCGAAGACCATGTCGGGGGCGTCGGCGCGCTGGGGCACCACGTCGACCCGGGCGCCGAGGCGCTCCAGGGTGCGCACGAGCGCGTGCCACTGCCGCAGGGCCAGCTGCGGGTCGGGCTGGTCGGCGGGGTCCATGAAGGGGTTGATGGCGTAGTCGACGCGGAAGTGGGTCGGCTCGACGGCGACGTAGTGGCGACCCCAGGCGAGCGGGCGGGGAACGGGCGGGGTGGTGTCCATGCGACCTCCGTCACTGAGATTGTCAGACAACCTGACAGGATGAGTGTGCGGCACGCCGGACCGGAGGCGCCACCGACACGCCACCTGCGGCACGATGGGGCCCATGTCCGAGGGCCCCCGACCGCTGCGCGCCGCCGACGGTGCGCCCGGCGGACCGTCGATCCCCCACCCGGGGCACCCGGACCACCGCTCCGCGGACCACGGGGCCGAGCGAGGGGCCGACCTGCCACCGGCCCCGGCTCCCGCCCAGCGCTTCGCGACGCTGCGCCTGGAGCACTCCTCCACCGTCGACCGGGTCGCCGAGGAGCTGCGCCGCGCGGTCTTCGACGGCGAGCTGGAGTCGGGCACGGCGCTGCGCGAGGTCGCGCTCGCCGAGTCGCTCGGGGTCTCGCGCCCCACGGTCCGCGAGGCGCTCACCGTGCTCGTGGCCGAGGGGCTGGCCACCCGCGAGCCCCACCGCGGTGTCAGCGTCGCGCGGCCCGACGTCACCTCCGTGCGCGACGTGTGCCGGGCCCGGCTGGTGCTGGAGGGCGCCGGCGTACGCCGCTGGGGCGAGGCCGGCGACGCCCTGCGCGACGCGGTGCGCACCACCCTGGTCCGCTACACCACCGCGGTGCGCGAGGGCGGGTCCTACCAGGAGCTCAACGAGCGCCACCTGGCCTTCCACGTCGCTCTCGTGGGGCTCACCGGGTCGCCGCGGCTGGTGGCGATGGCCGAGAACCTCGTCATCGAGCTCAAGCTGGCGCTGGCCCAGGTCGACCGCATCAAGCGCAACGCCCACGACCAGGCCGACTCCCACGCCGCCCTGCTCATGCTGCTGGAGCGCGACCGGGTCGAGGAGGCCCACGCCTTCCTGGTGCGCCACCTGGCCGACGCCGAGGTCGCCATCGTCGAGGCCCTCGACCTCTAGCCGGGCACCGGCCACGGCGGGCGGCCCCGCAGGCGAGCCCACGAGCGACCCCGGCCACGGCCACGCCCCACGGCCCCGGCGGCCTGTCAGACTGGCCGGCGTGCGCTTCCTCCTCTGGCTGGTCACCCACGCCGTCTCGCTCGCCGCCGCCGCGTGGCTCGTCGACGGCATCCGCTTCACCGGGCCGCGCTCGGGGATGGCCGAGGTGGAGGAGAAGATCCTCCCGCTGCTGCTGGTGGCGCTGATCCTGGGCGTGGTGTCGTCGTTCGTGAAGCCGGTGCTGCAGGTGCTCTCGATCCCCTTCATCATCCTCACGCTCGGGCTCTTCCTGCTGGTCATCAACGCCGCGATGCTCCTGCTCACCGGCTGGGTGGCCGAGCAGCTCGACATCGGCTTCCGGGTCACCGGCTTCTGGCCCGCCGTGCTCGGCGCGATCGTCATCACGGTCACCACCTGGATCGTCGACGGCGTCCTGGGCGCGGAGGAGCGCCGGTGAGCCCCGCCCTGCCCCCGGCCCTGCCGCCCGCCCGCACCCCGGGCGCGTACTCCGTCGCCCTGGTCTGCCTGGGCAACATCTGCCGCTCGCCCATGGCCGACGTCGTGCTCGCCCAGCGCGTCGACGACGCCGGGCTCGCCGCCCGCGTCACCGTGGCCAGCAGCGGCACCGGGGGCTGGCACGTCGGCCAGCCCATGGACCTGCGCGCCGCCTCGAGCCTGCTCGCCGAGGGCTACGACCCCAGCCCGCACCGCGCCCGGCAGTTCGACGCGGGCTGGCTGGAGCGCCACGACCTCGTCCTGGCCATGGACTCCCAGAACCTCGCCGACATCGGCGGCCGCTCCGAGCGGGTCCGGCTCTACCGCGACTTCGACCCCGTGCCGGTCGGCGACGACGGCCCCGACCGGGAGGTGCCCGACCCGTACTACGGTGGGGACGCCGGCTTCGAGGAGGTGCTCGCCATGGTGGAGCGCACGTCGGTCGCCCTGGTGGCGGCCCTGCAGCGCGACCCCGCGCTCGCCCCGGGGCCGCGATGACCCGCCAGCCCCTGCTGGCCCGACGTGCCGAGGAGCTCCTCGGCGCGGCCGTCGCCGCGACCTCCCCGGTCGCCGGCGGCGACATCTCCACCGCGACCCGGCTGCGGCTCTCCGACGGCTCGGTCGCGCTGATGAAGACCCTCCCCCACGCCCCCGACGGCTTCTTCGAGGCCGAGGCCGCCGGGCTGCGCTGGCTGGCCGAGGCCGCCGGCACCCAGGGCACCCAGGGCGGCGTCGCCGTGCCCGACCTGCTGGCCGCCGACCACGACTGCGTCATCCTGCGCTGGGTCGAGCCCGGCAAGGCCACCGCCGACGGCGCCGCCGACTTCGGTCGCGCGCTCGCCCGCACCCACGCGGCCGGAGCACCCACCCACGGCGGCGAGCGCGACGGCTTCATCGGGCGGCTGCCGCTGCCCAACCGGCCGGCGCCGTCGTGGGCGGAGTTCTACGCCGTGCGCCGGGTGCTGCCCTACCTCAAGCTCGCCCGCGACCGCGGCGCCGTCACCGCCGCGCAGGCCGCCCGCGTCGAGGCCGTCGTGCCCCGCCTGACCGGCCTCGTGCCCGAGGAGCCGCCCGCCCGCCTGCACGGCGACCTGTGGAACGGCAACGTGCTGTGGGGCGCCGACGGCCGCTCCTACCTCGTCGACCCCGCCGCCCACGGCGGCCACCGCGAGGTCGACCTGGCCATGCTGGCGCTCTTCGGGCTGCCCCACCTGCCGCGCGCGCTCGACGCCTACGACGAGGTCGCGCCGCTCGCCGCCGGCTGGCAGGACCGGGTGGGGCTGCACCAGCTCTTCCCGCTGCTCGTGCACGCCTGCCTCTTCGGCGGGGGCTACGGCGCCCGCGCCGCCGAGGTCGCCGGCCGCTACGCCTGAGGGGCTCCTCACCACCGTCGCGCCGCCGGCGGACCGCCGTCGGGCCGCCGCTGGGCCGAGGTCAGCCGCGGGCGCGGCGGTAGAGCGCGCGCAGCGTCGGCGTACGGTCTCCGCGGTCGGGCACGACGAGGGCGTGCACCCGCGCGGAGCCGTCGGACCAGCGCCGGAAGACCCAGCGCCGTCCGTCGACGCGCTGCACCCGCGGCGCGGCGAGCGTGACCGTGGAGCCGGTGATGAAGGTGCGCACCCGCCCGGCGCGGACGCGCTCGCCCGCGACCGACAGCGAGGCGCCGCGCACGTTGGAGCCGAAGCGGACCCGCTGCGGGTCGGGCTCCAGCGTGAGCTCCCGGGTGGTGGTGAGCCCGCGGGAGTCGGTGGCGGCGACGGTGACCGCCAGCGAGGAGGGGTACTCGTGGTCCGGGGCGGTGAAGGTCGTGGTCGAGGTGTAACTGACGACCTCCACGGGGTGGGTGTGGCAGATCGAGGGACAGTGCTTGATGCTCAGCCCGATCTGCCAGGCCCCGGGGTCGACCTCGCCGTCCTCGGCGTCGGTGCCGCTCGCCGAGACCGTGATCTGCTGGCCCACCGACCAGCGCAGGTCGGCGGTCGGCTCCGCGAGCGTCACCTCGGGCGGGGTGTCGCCGGGGAAGAGGGTGAGGGCCGCGCGGTCCGCGGCACCGGCGTCGGCGACCCGCACCGCGACGGGGGCGTTGCGCGCCTCGGTCCAGGTCTGCTCGACCCGCGGCCCGGTGGCGTCGTCGTAGTCGCCGTCGGCGTCGAGGTCCCACGCGTAGGTCAGGGCGTCGCCGTCGGCGTCGGTGGAGCCGCTCGCGTCGAGCACCGTGGTCAGCGGGAGCGGCCCCCAGGTGCGGTCGGCGCGCAGGTCGGCGACGGGCGGCTGGTTGCCGGGGTGGTGGCTGACGCGGTGCACCGCGCCGCCCGAGGCGGTGGGGTAGCCGAGGTCGTCGATGCCGAGGTCGAGGTAGAACAGGTCGCCCCCGGGCCCGGTCACCAGCCCGATCGGGCTGGCCGCGCCCTCCACCAGCGGCACGACCCGGTCGGGGTCGGGCAGGCCGTCCGCGCCCGCGGGCATCGCCCAGATGCAGCGGCGGGAGTAGTCGGAGAAGACCAGCGCCCCGCGCAGCCAGGCGGGGTAGTCGCTGTCCTGGGCCACGAAGTCGAGCCCCGAGACCGACGCCGAGCCCGTGGGGCAGGCCTCGCCCGCGGCGACGTGCTGCCCGCGGGTCGCGTAGCGGAAGAACGGCTCGGCCGCCGCGAGCGGGGTGCCGGCGTCGGCGTACAGGTCCTCGCACATCCGCAGGTCGAGCACGTCGAAGGCGGGGTTGCGCTCAGCGCCCTCGTAGCAGGGCCAGCCGAAGTTGCGCACGCCCGCGGTCGGGTCGGCGATCCGGTTGATCTCCTCGAAGCGCGAGCCGCCCACGTCGCCGACCCAGACCTCGTCGGTGCCGGGGCGGAAGGTGAAGCGGAAGGGGTTGCGCAGCCCGTGGGCGACCATGCGCGCGGCGTTGGCGTCGCCGGAGTCGACCAGGGCGTTGTCGGGGGCACCCAGGCCGGTGGTCGGGTCGAGGCGCACCACGGTGCCGTCGAGGCCGAGGGGGTCGCCGTAGGTGCGGATGTCCTGGCTGCGCAGCGAGCCGCCCTGGGCCTCGCGGGGGTGGTCGGGGTCGAACGGGTCGCGGCACGGGTTGCCGCCGCCCTGGCCGTAGTCGTCGAAGGTGAAGCTGGCGCCCTCGCCGATGCTGGCGTAGAGGTAGCCGTCGGGGCCGAAGGCCACCGAGCCGGTGGCGTGGCTGGGGTACTGCAGGCAGCCGTCCTCGACGAGCACCTCCTCCTCGCCGACCATCCGGTCGCCCTCGGCGGTCAGCCGCGAGACCCGGGCGCCGACGGTGCAGCCGACGCCGACGGGGTCCGCGCACTCGTCGTAGTAGGCCCCCGGCCGGCCCCACCGCGGCGCCGGCGCGGGATCTCCGGGCAGGTGGTCGTAGGCGTAGAGCACGTAGACCGAGGGGTCCTCGGGGAAGTCGGGCGCCAGCGTCATCCCGAGCAGGCCGCGGTCCCAGTAGTTCATGACGGTGGCGTTGAGGTCGGCGAAGACCTCCCCGGTGGGGTCGTCGAGGGAGTCGAAGACCTTCACCACACCGGGCTTCTCGGCCACGAAGACCCGGCCGTCGTCGGCGAAGTCGATCGCCGTGGGCTCGTTGAGCCGCGACATGACCACCGTGTCGCGGAAGCGGTCGGGCAGCTGCGGCGCCCGACGTGCCGCAGGCTGCTCCGTCGTACGCCGCTGCGCCGCGCCCGCCGCCGGCGCGAAGGGCGACCCCGCCGCGGGGGCCGACGCCGCAGCGCCCGGGGCGCCCGCGGCGGCAGCGGCCGTCGCGTGACCCTCGTGGGCGACGGCGCCCGGGACGCCGGTCACGGCGGGAAGCAGCGCGGTCGGCAGCAGCAGGGCCGCGGCGAGCAGGCGGGTGCGCGGGCGCGCGGTGCAGGAGCGGTGCGACATCTGAGATTCCCCCCGGAAGGCCCGGCCGATGACGCCGGGCACAGCGGCAGGGTAAAGGACCCCGGCCGTCCTGGCGACGCCCTCGCGCCGACCGCTCCGTGCGGGGTGCGCGGCCGACGGGCGGCGCGCTCTCAGCGCGGGCTCAGGCGCTGCTGGCAGCATGGGGCCGTGAACGCCGCCGCCCCGTCAGCCCCCAAGCCCCGCGCCCTGGTCGTCGACGACGACCGCGCGGTGCGCGAGTCGCTGCGCCGGTCGCTGCAGTTCAACGGCTACGACGTGGCGGTGGCCACCGACGGCGCCGAGGCGCTCGCGGTCATCGGCGCGACCTCGCCCGACGTCGTGGTGATGGACGTGATGATGCCCCGCCTCGACGGCATCGAGACGACGCGGGCGCTGCGCCAGGCCGGCAACGACGTGCCGATCCTCGTGCTCACCGCCCGCGACGCCGTCGGCGACCGGGTGGAGGGCCTCGACGCGGGCGCCGACGACTACCTCACCAAGCCCTTCGCCCTCCAGGAGCTGCTGGCGCGGCTGCGGGCGCTGCTGCGCCGCGCCGTGCCGCCCGAGGGCGACGCCGACGACGAGGTGCTCTCCTTCGCCGACCTGTCGATGAACGTCGCCACCCGCGAGGTCGTGCGCGCCGGGCGCCAGATCGAGCTGACCCGCACCGAGTTCACCCTGCTGGAGATGTTCCTGCGCCGCCCGCGCCGGGTGCTGGAGCGCTCGTTCATCCTCGAGGAGGTCTGGGGCTACGACTTCCCGACCACCGCCAACTCGCTCGAGGTCTACGTCGGCTACCTGCGCCGCAAGACCGAGGCCGAGGGCGAGGCCCGCCTGCTGCACACCGTGCGCGGCGTCGGCTACGTCCTCAAGGAGTCATGACCGAGGCGCCGGCGCCCGCGCGCTGGCGCTACCGCCGCTCGCTGGCCTCCCGGGTCACCCTGCTCACCACGATGGCGGTGGGCCTGGCCGTGGCCTTCGTGGCCCTCGGCGCCTACGCCACCGCGCGCATCCAGCTCCAGGACACCCTCGACGACTCGCTGCTCTCGCGCGCCGAGGGCGCCGCCGACTCCCCGGCGCTGCAGCGGCTCACCGTGGAGGGCCGCTTCCCGGCCTGGGCGCTGGGCGCCGCCGACGTGCGCATCGCCTTCATCTCCGTCTACTCCGGCGAGGCCACCTCGGTCGACGAGGGGCCGCCCTTCAACGTGGGGGCGCCGGAGTTCGCGGTGGCCGACGGCACGAGCGACTACGCCATCCGCACCATCACCGCCGGCGACATCCGCTACCGCGTCGTCACCGTGCCCGCCCAGACCGACGGGCAGGCGCTCGTGCTCGCCCAGTCGCTCGAGCCGCAGGAGCAGGTGCTGCGCAAGCTCGGCGTGGTCACGCTGCTCTTCGGCCTGGCCGGCGTCATCGCCGCCGCCGTCGCTGGCATGGCGGTGGCCCGCAGCGGCCTGCGCCCGGTGCGGCGCCTCACCGGCGCGGTGGAGGAGATCGCGCGCACCGAGCGGCTCGACCCGATCCGCGTCGAGGGCGACGACGAGATCGCCCGGCTGGCCACGTCGTTCAACCAGATGCTGGTCGCCCTCGAGGCCTCCCGCGACCGCCAGCGCCGCCTCGTCGCCGACGCCGGCCACGAGCTGCGCACCCCGCTGACCTCGCTGCGCACCAACATCGAGCTGCTCGGCCAGTCCGACGCCGACCCCGACGGCGGCTTCCTGCCCCCCGAGGCCCGCGCCGAGCTGCTCGACGACGTCGCCGCGCAGATCGAGGAGCTCACCACGCTCATCGGCGACCTGGTCGAGCTGGCCCGCGACGACCCGATGGCCCACGTCGTGGAGCCCGTCGAGCTCACCGAGGTCCTCGAGCAGGCCCTCGCCCGCGTACGCCGCCGCGCGCCCGGCATCGACTTCGAGGTCGCCGCCAGCCCCTGGACCGTCGAGGGCGAGTCGGGCGCGATCGAGCGGGCGATGACCAACCTGCTCGACAACGCCGCCAAGTGGAGCCCGCCCGCGGGCGCCATCCACGTCAGCCTGGCCGAGGGCGTGCTCGTCGTCGACGACGAGGGCCCCGGCATCCCCGAGGCCGACCTGGCCAAGGTCTTCGAGCGCTTCTGGCGCTCCGAGGAGTCCCGCGCCATGCCCGGCTCGGGCCTCGGGCTGTCGATCGTGCACCAGACCGCCGAGCGCCACTCCGGCTCGGTGCGCGCCGAGCGCTCGCCCTACGGCGGGGCCCGCCTCGTGCTGCAGCTGCCCGGGCGGCCCTGACCCTCGGCGCCGGGCGGCCCGCGCGGCGGGCAGCGGGCCCGGCGACCCCGGCCGCGCACGGCCGACCGGGCGCGCCCGAGCCCCTAGGGGTTGGTCGTCGTCGTGGTGTGGGAGGTGTCGCGCCAGGAGCGCTCGAAGGGCAGGCGCCAGGCGTGGGGCGCGATGAGCTGGTGGATGGCGTTGGGGCCCCACGAGCCCGGCTGGTAGCTGCGCACGGGCGCCGGGTGGTCGAGCAGCGGCATCGACTTGGCCCACAGCTCCTCGATGCCGGCGGCGGTGGTGAAGAGGGTGTGGTCACCGCGCATCGCGTCGTGGATCAGCCGCTCGTAGGCCTCGAGCACCGAGCCCGCGGCGCTGGTGTCGTGGGTGGCGAACTGCATCGACATCTTGTCCAGCGTCATGCCCGGGCCGGGGCGCTTGCCGTAGAACGACAGCGACATCCGCGACTGGTCGGCCAGGTCGAAGGTGAGGTGGTCGGGGCCCTGGGTGCCGACGTTGGAGCCCTTCGGGAACATCGTCAGCGGGGGTTCCTTGAAGGCGATGGAGATGATCCGCGCTCCCTCGGCCAGCTTCTTGCCGGTGCGCAGGAAGAACGGCACGCCGGCCCAGCGCCAGTTGTCGATCTCGACCTTGAGCGCCACGAAGGTCTCGGTGTCGGAGTCGTCGGCGACGACGTCCTTGCCGCGGTAGCCGGCGTACTGGCCGCGCACGACGTTCTGCGGCTCGATGGGGCGCATCGAGCGAAAGACCTTGAGCTTCTCGTCGCTGATCGGGCCGGGCGCCAGCGAGGTCGGCGGCTCCATGGCCATGAAGGCCAGCACCTGCATGAGGTGGGTGACGACCATGTCGCGGTAGGCGCCGGTGGTCTCGTAGAACTTCGTGCGCCCCTCCAGGCCGAGGGTCTCGGGCACGTCGATCTGCACGTGGTCGATGAAGTTGCGGTTCCAGATCGGCTCGAAGAGGCCGTTGGCGAAGCGGAAGGCCAGGATGTTCTGCGCGGCCTCCTTGCCCAGGAAGTGGTCGATGCGGAAGACCTGGCTCTCGTCGAAGACCTGGTGCACCTCGTGGTTGAGCCGCTGCGCCGACTCCAGGTCGGTGCCGAAGGGCTTCTCCATGATGATCCGCGAGCGCTCGACCAGGCCGGCGTCCTGGAGCTGGTGGATGACGTCGAGGGCGGCCTTCGGCGGCACCGAGAGGTAGTGCAGGCGCCGCTTGTCGGCGGTCTCGCCGGGCAGCTCGGCCTCGACGCGCTCGACTTCCTGGGCCAGCGCGTGCGGCCCCGCCGACTGCGGCACGTAGCTGAGCATCGCGCCGAAGGGGGCCCAGCGGGCGTCGTCGATGTCGCCCTTCCCGAACTCCTCGCAGCCGTCGCGGGCGATCTTCGCGAACTGCTCGGTGCCGATGTCCTCCAGCGACGTGCCGACGATCTTCGCATCGCGCAGCAGGCCGGCCTCGAAGAGGCGCAGCAGACCGGGCAGCAGCTTGCGGCGGGCGAGGTCACCGGTCGCCCCGAACAGCACGACGACGTGCGGCTTCTCCATGCGGTCGAGGCTATCGAGCGGGTGTTTCGCGGTCATGACACCCCATCGAACTCCTGCCCCAGCACCCTGAGCAAGCGCTCGGCCTTGACCTGCGTCTCCGCCCACTCCGAGTCGACGTCGGAGTGCACCGTCACCCCGCCCCCGGTGCCGAGGCGGTAGCGGCCGTCGCCGGTGGTCGTCAGGGAGCGGATGACCACGCCGAGGTCGGCACGGCCGTCGGCCGCGACCCAGCCGAAGGCCCCGGCGTAGGCGCCGCGCGCGGTGGCCTCGACCTCCTCGACCACCTGCATCGTGCGCAGCTTGGGCGCCCCGGTCATCGAGCCCGCCGGGAAGAGCGCCCGCAGCGCCTCCACGGTGCCGACGCCCTGGCGCAGCCGCCCCCGCACCGTAGTGACGAGCTGGTGCACCGAGGCGTAGGACTCCACCGCCATCAGCTGCGGGACCTCCACCGTGCCGGGCTCGCACACCATCGACAGGTCGTTGCGCAGCAGGTCGGTGACCATGAGGTTCTCGGCGCGGAAGCGCGGCTCGGTGGCCAGCTGCGCGCGCAGCCGCTCGTCCTCGGCCGGGTCGGGCGAGCGCGGCGTCGTGCCCTTGATCGGCTTGGTCTCGATCACCCCGTCGGCGCGCACCACCGCGTAGCGCTCCGGGCTGCTGCTCAGCAGCCAGCCCCGCGCCCCGTCGACGTCGTGCTGGCAGAAGCCGGCGTACGGCGCCGGGTTGAGCGCCCGCAGCCGCAGGTAGGCCGCCGCCGGGTCGAGGTCGCTGGCCGCCTCGAGGCGGTGGGTGAGGTTGACCTCGTAGGTGTCGCCCGCGTGCAGGTGCTCCTGCACGCGGTCGAAGGCCGCGCGGTAGGCCGGGGTGGGGCCGCCGCGGGTTTCACCGGCCGGCTGGCGAAACCCGCACCTGTCGGCCCACGCGTCGGCCGACAGGTGCGGGTCCGGGCCGACAGGTGTGCCGGGTGGGGCGGGTGGGGCCGGCGCGGAGGCGGCAGTCGGTACGGCGGCCGGGGTGGCGGGCGGCACGGCGGCGGTCGGTACGGCGGCGGGGTCGGGGTGGTCGAAGAGGCGCAGGTGGCTCGGGCGCATCAGCACCGCGTCGGGCACGTCGGTCGACGGGCGCGCGGGGAGGTCGGGGCGGCTGGCGTAGCCCAGGTAGCCGAACCACTGGTCGGCGCGGCCGGCGGCGCGGGCGGCGGCGAGCTCGGCCTCGAGCACGGCGAAGACGTCGTCGCCGACCACCTCGGCGCGGCCGTCGACGTGGCGCACCACCTCGCGGCGGGCCGCGGAGTAGGACAGCGACACGTCGCCCGGCTCCAGCCAGCCCACCAGCGACCGGCGCCCCGACCACGCGCGCGCGCCGCCGCCGTCGAGCCAGAAGCAGCGCGGGTGGGTGGCCGCGACGTCGGCGAAGTAGGCCGCCGGGTCGCCCGCGCGCGCCCCGCTCGGGCCGCGCGCCCCGCTCGGGCCGCTCGTCCCGCCCCCGCCGCTCACGCCAGCCCCAGGAAGGTCGCCACGATCGCCTCACCGTGCTCGGAGAGCACCGACTCGGGGTGGAACTGCACGCCCGCGAGCGGCAGGTCGCGGTGCTCGACGGCCATCACCAGGCCCGACTCCTCGTCGACGGCGGTGGCGCGCAGGCAGGCGGGCAGCTCCACGGCGGCCAGCGAGTGGTAGCGCACCGCGGCGAAGGGCGAGGGCAGCCCGGCGAGCACGCCGGTGCCGTCGTGGGCCACCCGGGCGAGCACGCCGTGGCCGGGCGCGACCCGCTCGACGCGCCCGCCGTACGCCGCGACCAGCCCCTGCATGCCCAGGCACACCCCGAGCACCGGGCGGCTGGCCGCCAGCAGCACCTCGCGACCCACCGCGAAGTCCGAGGCGACCGCGGGGTGGCCGGGGCCCGGCGAGAGGACGACGTGGCTGTGGGCGAGCACGTCGGCGGCGGAGACCTCGTCGTGCTGCACCACCCGCGGCAGCGCGCCGGTGACGGCGGCGACGAGGTGCACGAGGTTCCACGTGTAGGAGTCGTGGTGGTCGACCACGACGACGTCCACCTCGGCCACGGCCGCCAACCTAGGTCATCGAGCCGCAGCCGGCCCGGGCGGCGGCCCGGGCGACGGCCCGCCGGCGCCCCTCGCCGCTCTCGCCGGCCAGCGCAGACCCTCCCCGGCCCGGCCCGGCCCGGCCGGGCCCGACCCGATCCGCCCCTCCCCGGCCCGACCCGATCCGCCCCTCTCCCCTCCCCAGCACGATCGGCCCGCCCCTCCCCGGCCCGCCCGGACGGAGACGGGCCGGGAGGGACGGCGCGCCTCAGCCCAGGGCGCGCACCGCGGCGAGCACCTCCGCGGGCTCGGTGCGCTCGGTGTAGTCGGGCCGCACGTCGACGAAGCGCACGACGCCGTGGGCGTCGGCGACGACCACGGTCGGGCGGGGCAGGGTCCAGTCGCCGTCGGCGTTGATGGTCGTGAAGTCGTTGCCGAAGGCCAGCTGGGCCTCCTGCACCTCGGGATCGAGGTCGAAGGTGAGCCCGAGCATGCGCGCGTAGCCGTTGCCGACGTCGCTGAGCACCGGGAAGGTCAGCGCGGCCGCCTCGGCGGCGCTCAGCGACCCGTCGGGGCCCTGCGGGCTGATCGCGACGAGCCGCACCCCGCGCTCGGTCAGCTCGGGGAGCAGCTCGCGCTGGTAGGCGCGCAGCGCGACGTCGCAGTAGGGGCACCAGGCGCCGCGGTAGAAGACCAGCACGACCGGGCCGTCGCCGGGCACGGCCACCGGGCGGCCGGCGTGGTCGGTGAGGTGCGACTGCGGCAGCCGGTCGCCGACGCGGATCTGGGCCGGCGGCTCGGGGGCGTCGGCCAACCGTCGCTGCTCGGCGGCGAAGACGTCGAAGAGGTCGGGCGGGGCGATGCCGCGCACGTGGGCGACGGTCGCGGCCAGGCGGCCGGCGAGGTCGCCGGAGCCGTCCTCCGGCCCCGTGGCTGCCTGGTCGGTGGTGGTCGAGGTCATGTCGGCGCTCCGTTCTGGGACGAGGCCCCGCGGACGTGCTCGCGGGCGGGCGCGAGCGGTTCGGGGCTGGACCCCAAACTGTACCAACTAACTCAACTTAGTTGCCTAAGCATCGTCCAGCAGCAGCTCGACGACCAGCTCGTGCAGCAGGTCGTAGCCGTGCTCGGTGAGGATCGACTCGGCGTGGAACTGGATGCCCCGGTAGTGCGGCCCGCGCAGCAGGTGCACGTCGCCGCTGGCCTCGTCGGTCTCGACGCTGACCCCCGCGGGCAGCCCGGCCTCGCCGACCCGGCCCACGAAGGTGTTGTAGAAGCCGACCCGCTCGGTGCGGCCCGCGATCGAGACCGGCGACTGCGTGCCCTGGAAGACGATGTCCTTGAAGGCCAGGTCGAGCCCGAGGGTGTGGCAGAGCGCCTGGTGGCCCAGGCACACCGACAGGAAGGGCCGCCCGGCGGCCAGCAGCTCGGCGACCGCGGCGCGCAGGTTGGCCATCTTGGGGTCGGTGTCGTCGCGGGGGTCGCCGGGCCCGGGCCCGACGATCACGAGGTCGTAGCCGTCGAGCGCGCCGGGGCGGTAGTCCTCGTGGCGCACGACCTCGCTGGTCATGCCGAGCACGCGCAGCACGTGGCGCAGCATGTTGACGAAGTCGTCCTCGCCGTCGAGCACGACCGCGCTCAGGCCGCGCAGGCGCGGGTCGGGCGGCGAGCCGCCCTGGTCGGTGAGCCAGAAGCGCGAGAGCCGCTGGTTGCGGGCGTTGAGCGCGAGCAGCACGTCCTCGTCGTTGACCAGCTCCGCGACGTTGGTCGTCGGCACCGGCGCCGCGGGCACCAGCCCGAAGGCGCTGAGGATGCCGCCGGCCTTGGCGTGGGTCTCGGCCACCTCGTACGCCGGGTCGGAGTCGCGCACCAGCGTCGCCCCGGCGGTGACCTTGAGCGAGCCGTCGAGGCCGACGTCGGCGCTGCGGATGACGATGGGGCTGTCGACGACCGGCCCGCCGACCGCGTCGCGGCCCAGCACGGCCAGGGCGGCGCCGTAGTAGCCCCGGCCCTCGGTCTCGTACTTCTTGATCAGCCGGCACGCGTTCTCCACCGGCGACCCGGTGACGGTGGCGGCGTACATCGTGTCGCGCAGGACCTCGCGCGGGTCCTTGGTGGTGCGCCCGGCGAGGAGGTACTCGGTGTGCACCAGGCGGCTCATCGGCTTGAGGAAGGGCCCCAGCACCTGCCCGCCCTCGGTGCACAGGTCGCACATCATCTTCAGCTCCTCGTCGACCACCATGAAGAGCTCGTAGACCTCCTTCTCGTCGGCGAGGAAGTCGAGGAGCTGCTGCTTGGTGTCACCGCCGGCCGGGATGCGGAAGGTGCCGCTGATGGGGTTCATCCGCACGTCGCCGCCGTGGATGCTCACGTGGCGCTCGGGGCTGGCGCCGATGAGGTAGCGGTCGCCGGTGAAGAAGACGTAGGTCCAGTAGGCGCCGCGCTCGCGCTCGAGCAGCCGCTTGAACACCGTGAGCGCGGTCGCTGCGCTCCAGTCGGCGACCTGCGCGCGGTAGTGGCGCCCGATGACGAGGTTGGCGCCCTCGCCCTGGCCGATCTCCTCGTCGATGATGGTCTCGACCAGGCGGCCGTAGGTCTCGTCGTCGGTCTCGAAGCCGCCACGGTCGGTGAACTCCACGCCGGTGTCGTCGATGGCCTCGACCACCTCGGCCACCGAGAACTCCTGCTCGGTCTCCACGTCGACGACCACCAGCGGGGTGGCGTCGTCGTGGGCCTCGAAGCCGCGCTCGGCGACCTGGCGGAAGGGCACGGCCAGCAGCCGGTCGGCGATGTGGCCCTCGGTCGGCACGCCCTCCTCCAGGGGTACGTCGAGCAGCGACTCGACCACGCTGCGCCGACCGCCCACCAGGCCGACCGTGTCGCGGTCGCCCGCCCGCGTGGAGCGCCGGATGATCGCCCACGCCTCGTGCTCCTGGAGCGCGTCGATCGCGGCCCGGGCGGCGGAGGGGGTGCTCATGGCGAGGAGCCTAGTGGGGCCGCCGCCCGCCCCCGGCCGGGTGGCCCGGCGGTGGATGCCGGGTGGTCCGACCCGGGTCAGCCGACGGTGGTGAGCAGCTGCGTGGCGCGGGTGAGCACGACGTAGAGCGTCGCGCGCCCCGTGGCCGACTCGTCCTCGATCTCCTGCGGGCGCACGACCACGATGCCGTCGAACTCCAGCCCCTTGGTGTCGAGGCCGGTGAGCACCACCACGCGGTCCTCCCCCGAGGGCGAGGCGCTCGACCCGACCGCGGCGCGGGCACCGGGGGCGTCCTCGGCGCGCTCGGGCCACGAGGCCAGCCAGCCGTTGACCTCGCTGCGCCGGGCGGCCGGCACCACGATGCCCACCGTGCCGCCGACGCGGCCGGCGATCTCCGCGACCGCCGCGCGGGTGGCCTCCTCCAGGTCGGGCTCGCCGGGCAGGACCTGCGGCTCCTCGCCGGTGGAGCGCACGGCGGTGGGCAGGTCGGCGTCGAGGCCGACCCGCTCGGCGTACGCCGCGGCGAAGGCGTAGATCTCCGAGGAGTTGCGGTAGTTGGTGGAGAGGTGGAACTCGTGGACCGCCTTGCCCTCGAGCGCCTCGGCGCGCGCGGCGGCCGACTCCTCGGGCACCGGCCACGACGACTGCGCGGGGTCGCCCACGATCGTCCACGAGGCCGTGCGGCCCCGGCGGCCCACCATGCGCCACTGCATGGGCGTGAGGTCCTGGGCCTCGTCGACCAGCACGTGGGCGAAGGGGTCGTCCTCGATGCGGTGGGTCGGCGCCGACCACGAGCGCCCCGAGGGGGCGAACTCACGGTCGGCGGCGGTGAAGAGCTCCTGCATGTCGCGCCCGCCCTCGAGCAGGCCGGTGTCGTCGAGGTCGCGCTCGTCGTCGGTGCGCGCGGGCACGTCGCCGAGGGCGTAGCGCAGCTCGTCGAGCAGCGGAACGTCCTGCACGCTGAGGGTCTGCTCGTCACCCCACGACTTCAGCAGCAGCTGCTGGTCCTCGGCGCTGACCACGCCCTCGCCGACCCGCGCCAGCAGGTCGGGGTCGCGCAGCCACCCGAGCACCTCGCGGGCGTCGAGCGGGGGCCACCAGGCCGCGGCGAAGTCGAGGAAGGAGCGGTCGGAGAGCAGGTCGTCGTTGAAGGCCTCGCGGCCACGCTCGCGCCCGCGCTCGCCGCGCACCTGGCGCCACAGCGCGTCGAGCAACGCGTTGGCCACGCGCGGCAGCTGGCGGTTGCGCCGCCCCTGCGACATCAGCTGGCGGCGGATGCGCCCCAGCAGACCGCGGTCGAGCACCAGCACGTCGTCGCGGTAGAAGGTGCGGAAGGAGTCGGGGCCACCCGGCGCCTGCTGGCGCGCGACGCGGCGCAGCAGCTCGGCCATGCGCGCGGAGCCCTTGACGTCGGCCACGGCCGGCTCGTCGTGGCGGCCGGCCTTGACACCGTCGACGACCTCGCCGAGCGAGCGCAGCGCCACGGCGGTCTCGCCGAGGCTGGGCAGCACCCGCTCGATGTAGCGCATGAAGACGCCGCTCGGCCCGACGATGAGCACGCCGCCGGACTCGTAGCGCCGCCGGTCGTTGTAGAGCAGGTACGCCGCGCGGTGCAGCGCCACCACCGTCTTGCCCACGCCGGGGCCGCCGGAGATCGCGACGACGCCCTTGCCGGGCGCACGGATCGCCTTGTCCTGCTCGGCCTGGATGGTGGCGACGATGGAGTGCATGGTGCGGTCGCGGGCGCGGGAGAGCTGGGCCATCAGGGCGCCCTCGCCGATGATCGGCAGGTCGGCGCCGGTCTCCTCGAGCCGCTGGGCGTCGAGCAGCTCGTCCTCGACGCCGGTCACCCGCGGCCCCGCGCAGCGCAGCACGCGGCGGCGGATCACCTGGTGCGGCTCGGCCGCCGTGGCCTGGTAGAACACCGCGGCCGCGGGCGCGCGCCAGTCGATGAGCAGCGAGTCGCGCTCGGCGTCGCGCAGGCCGATGCGACCGACGTAGCGCGGAGCGGGGTCGAGGTCGGGGTCCATGTCGAGACGACCGAAGACGACGCCCTCGTGGGCGGCGTCGAGCTGGGCGATGCGCTTGGCGGCCTGGAAGACCATCGCGTCGCGCTCGACCAGCCCGCCCTCGTGGCCCAGCCGACCGCGGTCGTGGCCCTCCCGGGCCAGCTCGCGCGCGCTGCGCGCCGACTCGGCCAGCTGGAGGTAGACCCTGTCGACGAACGCCTGCTCGGCTGCGACCTGCTGCTCGGCCTGCGCGTCCACGTCCTGACTCACTGCACTCCTCGACCTGCCCGTGCCACCCCCTGGTGGCAAGCACCTGACTTTACCCGTCGGCGGGCCCCTGCGGCACCGGCGGACCGTCGTTCGGCCCGGGACGTGCGCCACATCCTGCCGTCGGGCCGGCGCTGCCGTGCCCGCAGGCCCCGGCGGGGCCGGGTCGGGAGCGGGACGGCCGGGACCGGGTGCGGGCCGGGAGGAGGCGGCGGGGCGGGGGCCGGCTCAGGACAGGGGCGACCACGTGAGCACGACGCCACCGTCGGGGTCGAGGGTCCAGACCTCCCCGCGCGGGAGCAGCACCGCGCCGGTCATCGACGACCCCGTGTCGTTCCGGAAGGACCCCAGCGAGTCGAGCCGGCCCGAGAGACTCCCGGTCGCCCGGGGGGTCCGCGGGCCGCGCGGCAGCACGAACCCCACCGCGACGTCGTCCTCGGCCGCGGTGAGGTCCAGCACCAGCCGGCCGTCGGCATCGAGGCGCCCCAGCGACGCCGGGTCGGTGGAGGTCCACTCCCGGCCCTCCACCTCCACCGTCCGAGCCACCTCCCAGCCCCGCACGACCGCCGCCGGCGCCTCGGCGTCGTAGGCCGCGAGCCCCAGCCGGGTGCCGTCACCAGGGGCGACCCTCGGTCCGTCGGCGCCGCGGGTCACGAAGAGCTCGGCCTCGTGGTCGCGCCCCGGGGCGCCACCCGACTCCGAGCGGAACCGCGGGGTCCCGTCGGAGCCGGGGGCGCAGGTGGTCGCGACGGCCGGCCGACCGTCGACCTCGAGCTGCAGCCACAGGCCCCGCTGGTCGGTGGCGCAGGACACCCACAGCTCCGCCGGACGCCCGCTCGGGCGGTAGGACAGACGGACCCCGGGGTCCCGGCCGGCGGAGAAGGCCGCGCCGAGGAGGACGTCGCCCTCGCGGCGGGCGGGGAAGAAGGCCTCGCCCTCGCCCGCACCGGCGGGCCGGCTGCCCGTCTCGGCGTAGGTGGCGAGGCCCACGCGCGCGGCGGGTGCGGCGCCACCGAGTCGCACGACGAGCGTCGAGCCGGCGTAGACCCGCACGGGCGCCTCGACCCCGCCGTCGCCCAGGGAGCGCGCCACGGGGTCGCCGTCACGCAGGAGGGTGGCCGCGCCACCCCCCAGCCCGCTGGCCACCAGGGAGACGACGCGGTCGACGTCGTCGCGCGGCACCCGGATCCGCAGCGCGTCGCTGTCGCCCGCCGCCTGCGCGGTGTCGGCGAGGTCGTAGCCGTGGCCGAGCACCGAGACGCTGCCGGGCACCTCGCGGCCGGCCACCGTGGGAGCGGCGGCGGGCTCGGGGCCCGATGGGCCTCGCACCACGTCGGTGGTCACCGCGACGCCGCCGACCAGCACGAGGGCGGCCACCGCGGCGACGAGACCCCGGCGACGGCGGCGCACGCCCCGCGCCCGCTCGCGCACGGCGACCGACCGGACGAGGGCCCCACGGTCCTCGACCGCGTCGGCGTGCTCGACCAGGGTGGTGCGCAGGTCGTCGAGGCTGCTCATGACGGGTCTCCCTCGGCGGGGTGGCTGGCGGGGTGGCTGGCGGGGTGGCTGGCGGGGTGGCTGGCAGGACGTCCGGCAGCGGGTCCCGCAGGCCGGGGAGGTGCGCCGCGGTGCGTGGCGAGGGCGGGGTCGATGCGCAGCTTGGCGAAGGCCTTGCTGGCCTGGCTCTTGACGGTGCCGACCGAGCAGCCGAGCACGCGTGCGGTCTCCGCCTCCGACAGGTCCTCGAACCAGCGCAGCACCACCACGGCCCGCTGCCGTCGCGGGAGCCGCTCCATCGCGGTCCACAGGTCGTGACGCGCGTCGGCGTCGGCGTGGACGTCTTCGTGGGCGTCGAGGAGGGCACCGTCGCGCGACCGCTCGGGCAGCACCTCGGTGGGGGCCTCGCCGTTCCACCGGCGCCGCCACCAGGTGGCGTAGGTCGTGACCAGGATGCGGCGCACGTAGGCCTCGGGGCTGTCCTCGATGCGCGACCAGGCGAGGTAGGCCTTGGTGAGCGCGGTCTGCAGGAGGTCCTCGGCCAGGGCGTGGTCGTGGGTGAGGAGGAACGCGGTGCGCAGCAGGCTGCTGGAGCGCGCGACGACGAACTCGTCGAAGTCGACGCGTGGCGGTGCTCCCACCGGTCCTCCCGAGGTCGGCGCGGTCTCCCGCGTCCGGGCCAGTGCTGTCATGTCCCTCTCGACCACCTGACCCGCCGTCGGGGTTGCCCCCGACCGCTGACCGCTTCCTACCCCCGCTGCTTCCGGCCGCGGGAGAGGAAGGCGGTCATCGCCGCCTGGGCCTCCTCGGAGCCGAAGAGGGAGGCCGAGAGGGCGGCGAGGTCGTCGCCGCGGGCCTCCACGTCGGCCAGCAGGGTGCGGTTGAGCAGGCGCTTGGTCTCCCGCAGGCCCTGGGCCGACCCACTGGCGAAGGAGGCGCAGACCTCGGCCACGGCGGCGTCGAGCTCCTCGGCCGCCACCACCCGGGTCACCAGGCCCGACGCCTCGGCCGCCTCCGCGTCGAAGACCTCGCCGCCCAGCGCCGCCAGCGCCGCGGAGCGCGAGGTCATCCGGGGCAGCACGGTCAGGGAGATCGCGGCGGGGGCCAGCCCGAGCTTGACCTCGGTGAGGGCGAAGGTCGCCTCCCGGGCGCAGACCGCGACGTCGGCGGCGGCCACGATGCCGGTGCCGCCGGCGCGCACCGGGCCCTGGGCGCGCACCACGACCGGGGTCGGGTGGGCCAGGATCCTGCGCTGCAGCTCGACGATGGTGCGTGCGCCCTCCTCCATCGATCCCGACGCCGCCTCCGACAGGTCGGCGCCGGAGCAGAAGACCCGGCCGGTGGCCGCGACGACCACGACGCGCACGTCGGGGTCGGCCGCCGCGCGGTCGAGGCCGTCGAGGAAGCCGGCCACCAGGCGTCGCGAGAGCGCGTTGCGGTTGGCCGGGGAGTCGAGGGTCACGGTCGCGACCGCGCCCTCCACGGCGTACCGGACGACGGGCTGGTCCTCGGGCTGGGCCGACGCGTGCTCCTGTGACATGGACGACATCCTGCCCCAGGCGGGCACGGTCCGGCGGTCGGGGATCCGGGCCCCGCCCCGCCCTCGGCTATCGTCGCCCGGGCCGGGGCCAGCGACCGGCCGCCGCTCGACCCCCGGGTCGTGCCCGCGGCCCCAGCCCTGCCCCACCTGCGCACCGCCGCGCACGCCCAGCGCCCCCGAGACCTCCTGGACCACCTGACGTGACACCGTTCCGCGCGATGATCGCGCTGACCGTCGTGCTCTCGTCGCTCGCGGTGGGCCTCGAGGTCAGGGACCACCAGGGCGCCTCGTCGTCGGCGCTCTCTCCGACGTCGTCGCAGCCGGTCATCGCCGCGGCCGAGGAGCCCGCCGACCCGGTCGGGCGCGACCTGCGCACGGCGCCCGAGGACGACCGGCCCAACATCGTCCTGGTCATCACCGACGACCAGCGCTACGACGAGATGCAGTTCCTCCCGCGCACCGAGCGGCTGCTCGGCGAGGCCGGGCTCACCGCGACCGAGGCGATCACCCCGCACCCGCTGTGCTGCCCGGCCCGCGCGGAGATGCTCACCGGCCAGCTGGCGCAGAACAACGGCGTGCAGACCAACTTCGCGCCCCAGGGCGGCTACGACCGTCTCGACACGCGCCACACCCTCGCGACCTGGCTGCAGGACGCCGGCTACAACACCGCCTTCCTCGGCAAGCACCTCAACGGCTACTCCCAGACCGACGGGCGCGACCCGGGCTGGAACATCTTCAACGCCAGCAGCCACGGGTTCTCCGACTACGTCGACTTCCACCAGTACGACAACGGCCGGCGTGTGCGCGTGCCGGGCTACTACACCGACTACGTGTCGCAGCGCACCGTCGACTACGCCCACGAGCTGAGCCGCGCCGACGCGCCCTTCTTCCTGTGGGTCAGCCACTTCGCCCCCCACGCGGCCCGCAAGACCCCCGACTGCCTGGCCGGGGAGACCTGCACGCTGCGGCCCCCGCTCCTCAGCCCGGCGCAGAACCTCCAGCGCGCCGTGCGGGGAAGCACGACGACCGACGACCAGGCCCGGGAGTTCGCCGAGGGCATCGCGGCCAAGCCGTCGTACAACGAGCGCGACGTCTCCGACAAGCAGCACCTGGTGCGCTCCAAGCCGCGGGTCCCGGCCAGCCAGGTCACCGACTTCGCCCTGGGGCGCGCGGCCGCGCTCGACGGCGTGGACCGCTCGGTGGACCGCCTGGTCGCGCAGCTGGCCGAGGACGGCGAGCTCGACAACACCTACCTCGTCTTCGTCACCGACAACGGCTACCAGCTCGGCGAGCACCGCTTCTGGGGCAAGATCCTGCCCTACGAGGAGAACCTGCGGACCCCGCTGCTCGTGCGCGGCCCCGGGGTCGAGCCCGGCACCCGCACCGACCGTCCGATGACCCTCGTCGACCTCGCACCCACCTTCCTCGACATCGCCGGCGCCCGCGCCGACCTGACCCTCGACGGCGTCTCGATGCTCGACCTGTGGCAGGGCGAGAAGGGCGAGGACCCCCACCGCGGCGGGCTGCTGATCCAGGCCGGCGCCTACAAGTCCGAGACCGGCAAGCGCGGCTGGCTCTACCGCGGCGTGCGCACCGAGCGCTACACCTACGCCCGCTTCTTCGACGGCTTCGTCGAGCTCTACGACCGCGAGCGCGACCCCTACGAGGTCGGCTCGGTCGCCGAGGACCCGGCGTACGCCGCGCTGCGCGCCGAGCTCGACCGCCGC
Source organism: Nocardioides sp. P86 (assembly GCF_023712465.1). Taxonomy (NCBI): domain Bacteria; kingdom Bacillati; phylum Actinomycetota; class Actinomycetes; order Propionibacteriales; family Nocardioidaceae; genus Nocardioides; species Nocardioides sp. P86. The sequence goes on from NZ_JAMAYE010000003.1 coordinate 43,904, forward strand.
ACGAGGCTGCTCCAGGACTGCGCCGGCCCGCAGGAGTGCAACCGCGACTTCGGGCCGCTCCCCGCGCCCGCGGGGTGACCCGGCTCGCGTCGACCGGCGGCGCGCGACGACATCCGCGGGCCCGTCCGCTCCGAACACCTGCCATGAGTTCCTCCCTGCGCACGCGTGTCGGCCCGACCGCCCTCTGGGGCATGTTCGGGGTCCTGGCCACCCTCGTCGGCATGGCCGCCGGCCACCTCCTGGCCTCCCTGACCACGCCTGCCGCCTCGCCGGTGCTGGCCGTCGGCTCCCGCGTCATCGACGCCACCCCCACGCCGATGAAGGAGTGGGCGATCCGGCAGTTCGGCAGCGCCGACAAGCCGATTCTCATCGGGTCGGTCATGGTCGTCGTGCTGCTGCTCTCCGCGGTCGCGGGGCTGCTGGCCCGCAAGCGCTTCGTCTACGGCGCCGTGATGCTGGTCGTGCTGGTGGCCGTGGCCGCCTTCGCCGCCCTCACCTCCACCGGCGCGAAGGCCAGCGACGTCGTGCCGAGCCTCGTCGCCGCCGTCGCCGGCGTCGCCGCCCTCGGCTGGCTGCACCGCGTCGCGACCCGCGGCTCCCGCTCCGCCGACGCCGAGCCGGTGCCCGGCGCGACCGTGCGCTCCGACGACCCGGCCCCCCGCGGCGCCTCGCGACGCGGCGTGCTCGTGGCCACCGGGGTGCTCGCCCTGGCCGCGGCCGTCATGGGCGGCGCCGGCCGCTTCATCACCGGCCTGCGCACCCGGCCCGAGGACATCGAGCTGCCCACGGCCGCCGACCCCGCGCCCGCGCTGCCGACCGACCTGTCGGAGAAGTACCCCGGCATCTCCTCGCTGCGCACCTCCAACGCCGACTTCTACCGGGTCGACACCCGCCTCGACACCCCGATCCTCTCGGCCGACGACTGGACGCTGACCATCGACGGCGACGTCGACCAGGAGGTCACCCTCACCTTCGACGACCTCCTCGGCATGGAGCTCATCGAGCGCGACATCACCATGACCTGCGTGTCCAACAGCGTCGGCGGCAAGTTCGTCGGCGCCGCCACCTGGCTCGGCGTGCGCCTCACCGACGTGCTGGAGCGCGCCGGCATCGAGGGCACCAAGGCCGACCAGATCCTCGCCACCGACTTCGACGGCATGACCATCTCGACGCCGCTCGAGGTCGCCGTCGACGGCCGCGACACGATGCTGGTCGTGGGCATGAACGGCGAGCCCCTGCCCCGCGAGCACGGCTTCCCCGTGCGCATGATCACCCCGGGCCTCTACGGCTTCGTCGGCTCCTGCAAGTGGCTCACCCGCCTCACCCTCACCACCTACGACGACGCGCAGGCCTACTGGACCGAGCGCGACTGGGACACCGACGCGCCGATCAAGATCTCCACGCGCATCGACACCCCCAACGCCCTCGACCAGCTCGACAAGGGCGAGAACATCGTCGGCGGCGTCGCCTGGGCCCAGCAGAAGGGCGGTGTGGCCAAGGTGCAGGTGCAGGTCGACGGCGGCGGCTGGCAGGACGCCGAGCTCGGCCCCGAGGTCAACAACGACTACTGGCGCCAGTGGTTCTACCGCTGGGACGCCCAGGACGAGGGCCAGCACACCATCTCCGCGCGCTGCGTCGACGGCGACGGCAACGTGCAGACCGCGGCCCAGGCCCAGCCCTTCCCCGGCGGCTCCAGCGGCATCCACTCGCTGCTCGTGAGCGTGGCCTGAGCCCTCGCCCGGCCCACCGGGCACCCGCACGCCCCCGCACCGCCCCGCCGGCGGTGCGGGGGCGTGCGTCGTACGACGGGCACGTGCGGCACGGGGGCGCCGGGGCCGCGCGCCCCGGCCCCGGTCCCACCCTTCTGGGCTAGACGTCCGAAAACTTCCCCCACCACCACCAATCCACCCCCGGCACAGGACCGAACTACCCGCGTCCAGTCACAAGACGGAAGGCACGAACTCCCATGAAGAACACCACGTTCCGCCGCACCAGCGCCGCCGCTGTTGCCACCCTGGCCCTCTCGCTCTCGCTGGTCGCCTGCGGCGACGAGGCCGACGAGGCCGCTGACACCGCTTCCGAGGCCACCTCGGCCGCCGGCGACGCCGCTTCGGACGCCACCGAGGAGGCCTCGGAGTCCCCCTCGGAGGACGCCGCCGGTGAGGGCGCCGAGGCGCAGACCTTCGGCGAGGCCTGCTCGGCCGTCCCGACCTCGGGCCCCGGCTCGTTCGACGGCATGGTCCAGGACCCGGTCGCCACCGCCGCGAGCAACAACCCGCTGCTCTCCACCCTGGTCGAGGCCGTCACGGCCGCCGACCTCGTGGGCACCCTGAACGACCTCCCGGCCGCGACCGTGTTCGCGCCCACCAACGACGCGTTCGCCGCGATCCCGAAGAAGGACCTCAAGGCCGTCCTGGCCGACAAGGAGCTCCTCTCCTCGATCCTGACCTACCACGTCATCGGTGAGCAGCTCGACCCCGAGGCCGTCGTGGGCGAGCAGGAGTCCGTGCAGGGTGGCACCGTCGAGGTCGAGGGCGACACCGACGGCATGACCGTCAACGGCGCCAACGTGCTGTGCGGCAACATCCCCACCGCCAACGCGACGGTCTACGTCATCGACCAGGTCCTGATGCCCCCGGCCAACTGATCCTCGCGATCAGCACGGCACGGCAGCACCAGCACCACCGCTCCCCCGGGAGCACCGCGTGACCTGCTCGACCAGCACCGGGCTGGCGACGGAAACCTCAGCACGAGAGAATGACTGACGTGGACGAAGCCAGGCCAGCAGTCGCGGGGGTCCCCTCTTCGGAGGGGGCCCCGGCGGCCCACGCCGCCCCCGACCTCTCCGACCTCCTCAAGCAGTCGGCGCGAGGTGACCAGGCGGCGTTCGCGCGTCTCTACGACGCCACCTCCTCCCGGGTCTTCGGCCTGGCCGTCCGGGTCGTCCGCGACCCGGCGCAGGCCGAGGAGGTGACGCAGGAGGCCTTCCTGGAGATCTGGAAGACCGCCACGCGCTTCGACCCCGACCGGGGCAGCCCGCTCTCGTGGCTGCTCACGATCACCCACCGCAAGGCCGTCGACCGGGTCCGCTCGGCCGAGGCCTCCAGCCGGCGGGACGAGAAGTACCACCACCAGAACCAGCCGGTCGACCACGACTCGACCGCCGAGGCCGCACACGCCTCGCTCGAGGCGCGACGCGTGCGCGGAGCACTCGCCAGCCTCACAGCCGTCCAGCGCGAAGCCGTGGAGCTGGCGTACTTCGGGGGCTACACACACACGGAAGTGGCGAAGCTGCTCGACCTCCCGGTCGGCACCGCCAAGACCCGCATCCGGGACGGACTGATCCGGTTGCGCGACACGATGGGAGTCGGGGGTTCATGAGCGACAGCCACGCGCTCTCGGGCGCCTACGCCCTCGACGCCCTCGACGACCTCGAGCGCGCCGAGTTCGAGCGTCACCTTGCCACCTGCCCGGCCTGCCGCGACGAGGTCGACGGCCTCGCCGAGGCGGCCTCGATGATGACCGAGATGAGTCTCACCGTGCCGCCTCCGGAGCTGCGCGACCGGGTGCTCTCCGGCATCGCCACCGTGCGGCCGATGCCGCCCGTGGTGGGCGAGGTCCGGGCCGAGGTGACGTCCCTGGCCGACCGGCGCGACCGCCGTCGATTTCGCGGGCTTCTGGCCGCCGCGGCCGCGGCGGTAGTCGTCGCCGGCACCGGCGTCGTGTGGACCGCCGCCCAGGACGACACCTCCACCTACACCGCCGCCGAGGCGGTGCAGAACGCCGACGACGCGCAGCGCTTCCGCGTGCAGCTCGCCGAGGGTGTCGACCCCGACGCCGAGGCCACCGTCATCCGCTCCGAGGACCTCAACCGCGCCATCGTCACCACCGTCGACATGCCGCCGGCCCCCGAGGGCTACGTCTACGAGCTGTGGCTGCTGCGTGACGGTCAGTACGTCGCGGCGGGCCCGATGGCCACCGACTCCGACGAGACCGTCTTCAGCGGCCAGGCCGCCGACGCCACCGGCGCGGCCATCTCGATCGAGGAGGCCGGCACCCAGCCGGTCGAGCCCAGCGACGCCGTCGTCGGCACCGTCGAGTTCCAGGCATGACCCCCCGGCCCACCCAGCCGGAGCGGATCGCGGTCGTGGGGTCCGGCGTGGCCGGCCTGACGGCGGCGTACGTCGCCTCGCGCACGGCCCACGTCACGCTCTACGAGGCCGACGAGCGCCTCGGCGGCCACGCCGACACCCACGACGTGCTCGACCCCGCCACGGGTCGCACCCTGGGCATCGACACCGGCTTCATCGTGCACAACCGGCGCACCTACCCGGTGCTGCTGCGGCTGCTCGCCGAGCTCGGCGTCGCCACGCAGGAGTCGGAGATGTCGATGTCGATCCGCGACGACGACACCGGCCTGGAGTGGGCGGGCGCGCTGGGGCGCCGCGGCGTCTTCCCGCGCCGCGACAACCTCACGCGACCGGCCTACCTGCGGATGCTCACCGAGATCCCCCGCTTCCACCGCCGCGCCAAGGCGCTGCTGGCGGCCCCCGACACCGGGGTCGACCAGCCGCTGCGCGACTTCCTGGCCGAGGGCGGATTCTCGGCGTACTTCACCCGCCACTTCATGGAGCCGCTCGTGGCGGCCGTGTGGTCGTGCGACCCGGAGGTCGCCCTCGACTACCCCGCGCGCTACCTCTTCACCTTCCTGCAGCACCACGGCATGCTCTCGATCTTCGGCTCGCCCACGTGGCGCACCGTGAGCGGCGGCAGCCGGGAGTACGTGCGGCGGGTCGGCGAGCGGATCCAGGAGGTGCGGCTCGGCGCCAAGGTGACCTCGGTGCTCGAGACCCCCTCCGGCGTGGAGGTCACCGACGGCAACGGCGAGGTCGCCACCTACGACGCCGTCGTCGTGGCCACCCACCCGGGCCAGGCCCTCGCGCTGCTGGCCGACCCGACGCCCGCGCAGCGCGAGCTGCTGGGCGCCATGCCGTACTCCCCCAACACCGCGCTGCTGCACACCGACCTGTCGCTGATGCCCACCACGCACAACGCCTGGGCGTCGTGGAACTTCCAGCGCCCCGCCGCCGACGCGCCCCGCCCCGACGGCAGCCCCGGCGTGGTCGTCACCTACGACCTCACCCGGCTCCAGCGCCTCGACACCGACACCCACTACCTCGTGACCCTCGGCGGCGAGCACCTCGTCGACCCCGCGAGCGTCATCGAGCGCATGGAGTACGAGCACCCGCTCTACAACCCCACCTCGGTCGCGGCCCAGCAGCGCCTGCGCGAGCTCGACTCCGCGCGGCTCACCTTCGCCGGGGCCTACCACGGCTGGGGCTTCCACGAGGACGGCGCGCGATCGGGCCTGGCCGCCGTCGAGCGGCTGGGGCTGGAGTGGCCGGCCGAGCCCGACGCGCAGCCGCGCGTCGAGACGCCGGTCGTCTACGACACCACGATCCGCCACACCCGCCGCCGGCCCTTCGCCCGGTCCTTCACCCACGCCTCCCACACCTGGCTGGTCGACCTCGACGAGCTGCCCGACCACGGTCGGCGTGCGGTGGCGCTGGGCAGCTTCGAGGCCCGCGACCACCTCGGCTCTCCCGAGCGCAGCATCCGGGAGAACCTCGAGACGTTCCTCGCCGCCGAGGGCGTCACGCTGCCCTCCGCCGCCGAGGGCGGCCGGGTGCTCATGGCCGCGCAGCCGCGCGCCTTCGGCTACTGCTTCAACCCGATCAGCGTCTTCTGGTGCCTCGACCGCTCCGGGCGGAGGGTCGCGACGGTGGTCGAGGTGCACAACACCTACGGCGACCGCCACGCCTACCTCGTCGACCCCGACGAGGAGGGCCGCGCCCGCACCGACAAGGCGATGTACGTCTCGCCGTTCCACGGCACCGACGGCCACTACGAGCTGGCCGTGCCGGTGCCCGACGAGCGGCTGCGCATCGCCGTCACCCTGCACAGCGACGACGGCGCGGTCTTCAGCGCCTCCCTCGACGGCCGGCGCTCGGGCACGGCTCCGTGGCGCGCCGCCCCGGCGGCTCTGAGAGGCTCCGTGCTGATCCGGGCCCACGGGGTCTGGCTGTGGCTGCGCCGACTGCCGATCCGGCCGCGGCCGCAGCACGTGCAGCCCCACGTCCAGCCCGGCGACCCGACCCCCACCCACGAAGGAGGCCAGCGGTGACCGTCACCCGCCCCACCCCCGACGGCAGCGGCCCGCAGCCGCCGGCCCGCACCGCCCACCCGGCCACCCAGCGCTGGGGCGACCTCGACGTCGTCCCCACCGGCCCCCGCGTGCAGGTCTCCGCACGGATCGCGCGGCGCCTCTTCACCGCGGCGGTCAACCGGCTCGCCGTCACCGTCGTCATCACCGAGGCCGACGGCCGCCGCACCACCCTCGGCAAGGGCGGCCCGGTGGCCACCGTGTCGCGGGCCGAGGAGTTCTTCGCCCGCCTCGGACGCGACCAGCTGATCGGCTTCGGCGAGGCCTACCTCGTCGGCGCGTGGGACGCCGAGGACCTCGGCGGCTTCCTCACCGTGCTGGCCGAGCAGATGAGCGACCTCGTGCCGCGCCCGCTGCAGAGGCTGCGCGCCGTCGTCGCCAAGCGCCCGCCGCGCGCGCAGGTCAGCTCGAAGAAGAACTCCCGCGACAACATCGCGCACCACTACGACCTCTCCAACGACCTCTTCGAGCTCTTCCTCGACGAGTCGATGAGCTACTCCTCCGCCCTCTTCGACACCGACCGGCTCGACCGCGGCGACCACCACTCGGCCACCCCGCCCGGCGCGCCCACGGCCGAGGAGCTCCACCCCGCCCAGGTGCGCAAGATCGAGCGTCTCCTCGACGCCACCGGCGTCGGCGAGGGCAGCCGCGTGCTCGAGATCGGCTCGGGCTGGGGCGAGCTGGCGATGCGCGCCGCCCAGCGCGGCGCCGACGTCCTCACCATCACCCTCTCCACCGAGCAGCAGGCGCTGGCCCGGGAGCGGATCGCCGCGGCCGGGATGTCGGAGCGCGCCCGGGTCGAGCTGTGCGACTACCGCGCGGTGACCGGCGAGTTCGACGCCGTCGTGTCGGTGGAGATGATCGAGGCGGTCGGCCACCAGTACTGGACCACCTACTTCCAGACCATCGACAAGGTCCTGGCCCCCGGCGGCAAGGTGGGCATCCAGGCCATCACGATGCCCCACGACCGGATGCTCGCCACCCGCAACACGTGGACCTGGATCCACAAGTACATCTTCCCCGGCGGCTTCCTGCCCTCGGTGGAGGTCATCGACGAGGTGACCCGCCAGCAGACCTCGCTGCGCCTCACCGACCGGCTCTCCTTCGGCAGCCACTACGCCGAGACGCTGCGGCTGTGGGACGAGGCCTTCCTCGGCGACTCCGAGGCCGTGCTGGCCCTCGGCTTCGACGACACCTTCCTGCGCATGTGGCACTTCTACCTCGAGTACTCCCGCGCGGGCTTCGCCTCGGGCTACCTCGACGTCAACCAGGTCGTCCTGACCCGACCCGAGGAGCAGGCGTGAGCGCCTCCACCACCGACCGTCCCTCCACCGCCCCCACCGCCGCGGGCGGCGTCGCCGCGCAGCTCGCCGAGGCGCTGCGCCCCTTCGTGGGCGGTGACCTGCCCGTGCGGCTGCGCGCGTGGGACGGCTCCGAGGCCGGCCCCGCCGACGCTCCGCTGGTGGAGATCCGCACCCCCGACGCCGTGCGCCGCCTGCTGTGGCGTCCCGGCGAGCTCGGCGCCGCCCAGGCCTACGTGACCGGTGAGATCGAGGTCCACGGCGACCTCGACGCCGCGCTCACCCACGCCTTCGCGGTGGCGAAGGAGCGCAACCTCTCCGGCGGCGGGCGACCGTCGGCCGCAGCGATGAAGCAGGCGCTGCGCACCGCCAAGGACCTCGGCGTGCTCGGCCTGCCCCCGGCCCACCCCGCCTCGCAGGCCCGCATCCGCGGCCGGCTGCACTCCAAGCTGCGCGACATCCGCTCGATCAGCCACCACTACGACCTCTCCAACGAGTTCTACTCGCTGATCCTCGAGCCCAACATGGCCTACTCCTCGGGCTACCACTCCTCCCCCGAGCAGCCGCTCGAGGAGGCCCAGGCCGCCAAGCTGTCGCTCGTGTGCCGCAAGCTCGGCCTCGAGCCCGGCATGCGCCTGCTCGACGTCGGCTGCGGCTGGGGCTCGCTGTCGCTGCACGCCGCCGAGCACTTCGGCGCGACGGTCGTCGGCGTGACCATCGCCGCGGAGCAGAAGAAGTTCATCGACGCCCGCATCGCCGAGCGCGGCCTCCAGGACCGCGTCGAGATCCGGCTCCAGGACTACCGCGACGCCGTGCCCCCGGCCGGCCAGGAGTACGACGCGGTGTCCTCCATCGAGATGGGCGAGCACGTCGGGCAGTCCAACTACCCGACCTACGCCGGCGTCCTGCACGACGCCGTCAAGCCCGGTGGCCGCGTGCTCATCCAGCAGATGTCGCGCACCGGCCGCTGGCCCGGCGGTGGGCCCTTCATCGAGTCCTTCATCGCCCCCGACATGTACATGCGCCCCGTCGGCGAGACCGTCGCCTTCCTCGAGCGCGGCGGGCTCGAGGTGCGCGACGTGCACGCGATGCGCGAGCACTACGTGCACACCGTCGCCGGCTGGCTCGAGCGCTTCGAGGCCAACATCGACCGGCTCACCGAGCTCGTGGGCGAGGAGGTCGTGCGCGTGTGGCGGCTCTACCTCGTCGGCGGCGCCATGGCCTTCCGCGACGGGCGCATGGGCGTCGACCAGATCCTCATGGTGCGCCCCGGCGCCGCCCACACCCTGCCCTGGGTGCGCGACTTCTGAGACCGGGCCACCCGGCCCACACCCGGGCCGCTGGGGTGGGGCGGGGTCGGCGTACGACGGGTTGACTGGGGTCATGACTCTCGTGCTCGTCCTCGCCGCCTGCCTGCTGGCGGTCGCGGTCGTGATGACCCTGACCGCTCTGCGGGCCCGCCAGCTCGGCGTCGTGGCCGTCGTCGACGTCGCCTGGGGCCTCGGCTTCGTGGTCGTCGCGGTGATCGCGGCCCTGCTCGGCTCGCTCTCCGACGAGGCCGACGCCCGCCGCTGGCTGGTGCTCGCCATGGTCGCCCTGTGGGGCGGGCGCCTGGCGTGGCACGTGCGCAGCCGCGCCCTGGGCGACCACCAGGGCAAGGAGGACCCGCGCTACGCCGAGATGCTCGGCGGCAGCCTCCAGGACGTCGGCATGCGGGCCGCCGTGCGCCGCGTCTTCCTCGTGCAGGGCGGGGCGCAGTGGTTCGTGTCGCTGCCCGTGCAGGTCGGCGCCGTGCTGGCCGTCGAGTGGTGGCCTGTGGTGTGGATCGGGCTGCTGGTGTGGGCCGTGGGCCTGACCTTCGAGGCCGTCGGCGACCGTCAGCTCAAGGCCTACAAGGCCCAGCCCAAGGAGTCGCGCCCGCAGGTGATGGACCAGGGGCTGTGGGCCTGGACCCGCCACCCGAACTACTTCGGCGACGCGATGGTCTGGTGGGGCCTGTGGCTCACCGCCGGTCTCGCCTCCGGCTGGCTGCCCGGCCTGCTCACCGTCGCCTGCCCGGCCGTGATGACCTTCTTCCTGCGCAACGTCACCGGCGCCAAGCTGCTGGAGAAGAAGATGATGGAGCGCGACGGGTTCCCCGAGTACGCCGAGCGCGTCTCGATGTTCTTCCCCACGCCGCCCAAGAAGCGCCGCTGACACCACCCAGCCCCCCGGTGGTCGAGGAGCGAGCGCCAGCGAGCGTCTCGACACCACCCAGCCGCCGGTGGTTGAGGAGCGAGCGCCAGCGAGCGTCTCGAAACCACCCCACCCTCCCGGGGGTCGAGCGCCAGCGGATGTCTCGACACCACCCCGCGTCACACGCCCCCCGCCGGCGGCGTCGGCGTCGGCGTTGTCGGTGGCGCCGCGTAGGTTGGAGACGTGAACAGCCGATGAGCAAGATGGATGCCCTGCGAGCCATGCGCGAGGCGCGCTACGAGGAGGCCGCCGCTCGCGCGGCCAAGCCGGGAGCAGCGCCGGCGCGGCCCGCCGTACGCCGCTCGGCGCCCGCAGCGGCCCCCGCCGCCAAGCGGCCCGCGAAGGCCGCGGCCGCGACGCCGGTGGAGCCGGGCGCGGAGCCCGGCCTGTGCGGCCACCGCAACATGAGCGGGCGCACCTGCACCCGCGAGCTCGGCCACGCCGCGAAGAGCCACCGGTACTCCTGAGCCGGCCCCGCTCCGGCGTGACCACGGCGCGGGCGGAGACGCTCCACCCCGGGCGAGGGTGCCCGCGGAGGTGACGATCGGGTAGAGAGGGCCCATGCCCCTCTTCCGCCGCCGTGAGGCGCCGACCACCTCCCCCCAGCCCCGGCGCCCACCGACGGGCACGGGCGGCGGCGACCACCCTGCGCCGCCGGCGGCGCCGATCGCGACGACGCTGGCCGAGGCGGGGCGCTGGAGCCTGCGGATCCTGCTGGTGACGGCGGTGGTCGTGGGCGCGCTGTGGGTCGTCGGCCAGATGTGGGTGGTCGTGCTGCCGGCGCTCCTGGGCCTGCTGCTGAGCACCGCCCTGTGGCCGCTGGCCCGGCGGCTGCGCCGGGTGGTGCCGGCCGCCGCCGCGGCGGGCGCCGCGGTGCTGACCGGGCTGCTCGTGCTCGGCGGCCTGGTGGCCGCGGTGACCTACCTCGTGCTCGACGAGGTCGACTCGCTGAGCGAGCAGTTCTCCCAGGGGGTCGAGGACATCGAGGCGTGGCTCGCGGGCCCGCCGCTCGACCTCGGCGACGACGAGGTGGGCGACCTGGTCGGCCGGGCCGTCGACCAGGTGCAGGACAGCGCCCAGAACATCGCCGCCTGGACGCTGACCGGGGTCTCGACCGCCAGCTCCTGGGCGCTCACCGCGCTGCTGGCGCTCGTGCTGTGCTTCTTCTTCCTCAAGGACGGACCTCGCTTCCTGCCGTGGCTGAAGCACTGGCTGTCCCCGGGCCCGGCGGCCCACGCCGCCGAGGTCTCGCGCCGCTCCTGGACGGTGCTGGGCGGCTTCGTGCGCGCGCAGGCCGCCGTGGGCCTGGTCGACGCGATCGGGATCGGGATCGGCCTGCTCGTGCTGGGCGTGCCGCTCGCGCTGCCGCTGGCGGTCATCACCTTCCTGGCCGCCTTCGTGCCGGTCGTGGGCGCCGTGGTCGCCGGCGCGCTCGCCGCGGTCGTCGCGCTCGCCACCCAGGGGCTGACCACCGCGCTGATCGTGGTCGGGCTCGTGCTGGTGGTGCAGCAGCTCGAGGGCAACGTGCTCCAGCCGCTGCTCATGGGCAAGACGCTGTCACTGCACCCCGCGATGACCATCGTCGTGGTCACCCTCGGCAGCACGCTGGCCGGCATCACCGGAGCCTTCCTCGCCGTGCCCGTGCTCGCCGTGCTCACCACCACCGCCCGCTACGCCCGCGAGCTCACCGTCGCCGCCCGCGAGCGGGCCACCACCTAGCCGCGCCGCACCCGGACTTCATACGACACGTGGATGCGCATCCACCACTCGCATGACGTCCCCCGCCTGTACGCCGCAGCAGGCTCAGCCGCCCGCGGGAGCACCGGGACCGTCGGCGGAGCCCGACCGGCCCTGCTCACGGGCCTCGCGGGCCGAGCGCAGCCGCTGGCGCTCGGCCTCCTCGCGGGCCGCCTCCTCGCGGCGGGCCAGCTCGTGGCGGCGCCGCTGCTCCTCGGCGCGGGCGCGCACCTGACGCAGGAACTCCTCGTCGCGCCCGGCGTCGCCCGCGGCCATGCGGCCGGGCCGCTCGTACTCGGGGAAGCCGGGCGCCGCGCCCTGCGACCGGGTCAGCGGCCGCGCCCCCCGGTCGCGGCCGAGCGCCAGCCAGGCGATCGAGCCGACGAAGGGGAACAGCAGCACCAGCACGATCCAGGCCACCTTGGGCAGGTGCTCGACCCGCTGCGGCGGGGTGCCGATGGCGTCGACGAGGCAGTAGACCCACAGGGCGAAGCCGATGACGCCGGCGACGAGCTCGAGCTTGATCACGCGGGTGATCCTGGCCGCTCTCAGCGCACCCTGTCCACGGATTCGCCGGACTGCTCGGCGCCTCCCTGCTCGGCCACCGGCCCGACCGGGGGCGCGGGCGGGCGCGACTCGAGGCGCCCGGGCGTCGGCAGGGTGATCTCCCCGGTGGCGGGGTCGGTGAAGGAGACCTCGACGTTCTCGAAGCCCTTGTGCCGCTGCGCGCGGGCGTAGCCGGCGTAGGCACGACGGTCGGCGTCGGTGAGCTCGACGTTGTCGGTGAAGGGGGTGAGGAGCGCGCGCGGCCACAGCCGCCGGGCGAGGACGACGTTGATCTCCATGGCCAGCACGCCCATGACCGCGGCGATGTAGATGATGCCGATGAGCCCGAGGACGAGGCCGAAGGTCGCGTTCATCTGGCTGGTCTCACCGAGCACGCGGGTGGCGTAGACCGTGCCGATGACCTGGAGCAGCTGCCACAGCACCGCGAGCGCCAGGGCGCCGGGCACGGCGGCGCGCAGACCGTGCTGGCGTGCGGAGGCGAGCCGGAAGACGAAGGTCAGCACGGCGCCGACGCCGAGCACGGTGGCCAGCCGGATCAACCACGTGATCGTGCCGTCGAGGCGCGGGCCGAAGACCTCGGTCTGGCTGCCGAGGGCCGAGACCACCGACACCGCGAGCACCGAGAGCCCGGCGGTGATGAGCAGCAGCAGGCTCTTGAGCCGCAGCAGCAGCGGGTTGGGGCGGGAGTTGCGCGGCACCGACCAGGCGATGTTCATGGCGTTCTGCAGCGCCTGGCCCAGGCCGAGCGAGCCGTAGAGCGCCGCGACGCCACCGACGACGACCGCGGTCGTCGAGCCCTGGAGCCCCTCGGGCCGGCCCAGCTGCTCCCCGATGATCGGGAACTGGCTCAGCGCCGAGTCGAGCACCTGGGTCTGCAGCTCGGGGTTGCCCTGGAGCAGGAAGCCAAGGATCGAGGAGGCCAGCAGCAGCAGCGGGAAGATCGCGATGAAGGCGTAGTAGGTGATGATCGCGGCCAGGTAGTTGCCCTGGTCGTCGAAGTGCTTGTAGACGATCGCCAGCGGGATCCCCACCGGCGGGAAGCGTCGCTGGAACCGGTCGGCTCCGTCCACGGCTCGTCCCACGGCGCTCACGCTATGCGATCGGGGCGCCGGCTAGGCGATCAGCGCGGTGATCAGGACGACCGCGGGCACGGAGGCCAGCGTGCTCACGAAGATCGCGTCGCGCGCCAGCAGCTCCGCGCGCCCGTAGCGGCTGGCGATGACGAAGACGTTCTGCGCCGTGGGCAGCGCGGAGAGCACCGTGACCGCGAGCAGCGCGTCGGCCTCCAGGCCCAGCGCCCAGCGGCCCACGGCGTAGGCCGCGAGCGGCTGCGCGACGAGCTTGAGCCCCACGGCCAGGCCCAGCTCGGAGGCCGGCACGCCCCGCCCCGGCAGCGGCCCGAGCCGCAGCGCCACGCCGTAGGCGATGAGCATCGCCGGCACCGCCATGCCCCCGACCAGGTCGAGCGGGTCGTGCACCGCGGCCGGCAGCCGTACGCCGCTCAGCGCCAGGGCGACCCCGGCGGCCGAGGCGATCGTGAGCGGGTTGGTGGCCGGGCGCGAGAGCACCTTGCGCAGGCTCAGCCGCGTCGGCGCGACCGCCACGTCGAGCAGGGTGAGGGCCAGCGGCTGGAGCACCAGCAGCTGCATGAGCAGGATCGGGGCGACCAGGGCGACGTCGCCCAGCACGTAGGCCGCGATCGGCACCCCGAGGTTGCCGGCGTTGACGTAGCCCGCCGTCATCGCCCCGATCGTCGCGCCGCCCAGGTCGAGCGGGCCGCGCAGCCGGCTGAGGCCGAGGTGCAGCAGCACCACGACCAGCACCGCCGCGGCGCTGGCGACCAGGGTCGTGGAGAAGACCTCGGCGGGGTCGCTGTCCTCGAGCACGGTGAGCAGCAGCGCCGGGCTGGCGACGTAGAAGGCCAGCGTCGACAGCGTGCGCTGGCCCGCCAGGTCGATGACCCGCAGGTGGGCCAGCAGGATCCCCAGCGCGATGAGCACGCCGATCGTCGCGAACCCCGAGAACACCCCTGCCACGCCGCGACCCTAGGCCCGTGACCACCGCCACCCGCGCGGCGGGGCGGACGCGGCGGGCCGACGCCCACCGGCTGGCGGCGGCCCGCTCAGTACGACTTCGGCAGCCCCAGGGAGTGCATCGAGACGAAGTTGAGGATCATCTCGCGGCTCACGGGGGCGATCCGGCCGACGCGGGTGGCGACGAGGAGGCCGGCCATGCCGTACTCCTGGCTGGCGCCGTTGCCGCCGTGGGTCTGCACGGCGCGGTCGACGACGTCGCAGGCGGCCTCGGCGGCGGCGTACTTGGCCATGTTGGCGGCCTCGCCCGCGGCCATCTCGTCGCCGGCGTCGAAGAGCGCGGCGGCCTTCTGGTTCATCAGCCGGGCCAGCTCGATCTCGATGTGGCTCTGCGCGAGCGGGTGCGCGATGGCCTGGTGGGCGCCGATCGGCACGTCGAAGACCACGCGCTCCTTGGCGTAGGCGGTGGCCTTCTCCAGGGCGAAGCGGGCCAGGCCGAGGGAGAAGGCGGCGGCCATGATCCGCTCGGGGTTGAGCCCGGCGAAGAGCTGCGCGAGACCGCCGTTCTCGTCGCCCACGAGCGCGTCGGCGGGCAGCTCGACGTCGTCGATGAACACCTGGAACTGGTTCTCCGGGGAGACGATCTCCATCGGGATCGCCCGGGCCTCGAAGCCCTCGGCGTCGGTCGGCACGACGAAGAGGCACGGCTTGAGCCGGCCGGTGCGGGCGTCCTCGGTGCGGGCCACGACCAGCACGTTCTGCGCCTCGTCGATGCCCGAGATCCAGATCTTGCGGCCGTTGAGCACCCAGCCGTCGCCGTCGCGGCGCGCGGTGGTGGTGATGTTGTGGGTGTTGGTGCCGGCGTCGGGCTCGGTGATGGCGAAGGCCATGGTGCCGGTGCCGTCGCACAGCCCGGGCAGCCAGCGCTGCTTCTGCTCCTCGGTGCCGTAGCGGCTGATGATCGTGCCGCAGATCGCAGGGCTGACCACCATGAGCAGCAGCGGGCAGCCCTGGGCGGCGAGCTCCTCGCAGACCGCGGCGATGTCGCCGATGCCGCCGCCCCCGCCGCCGTACTGCTCGGGGATGTTGATGCCGAGGTAGCCGTTCTTGCCGATCTCGAGCCACAGGTCGGTGGTCTTGCCGCCGGAGCGGGCCTTCTCGGTGAAGTACTCCCGCCCGTACTTCGCGGCGAGCCGGGCGACCTGGGTGCGCAGCTCGCGGCGCTCCTCGGTCTCGGTGAAAGCGGTGGTGGTGGGCTGGACCTGCGTGGTCATGCGACCTCTCCTTCGACGACGGCGAGAACCTCTCCGGCGGCGACCTGCGCGCCGGGCTGGACGGTGATCCGGGCGAGCGTGCCGTCGGCGGGCGCGCTCACGGTGTGCTGCATCTTCATGGCCTCGAGCACCAGCACGGGCTGGCCCGCGACGACGGCCTGCCCCTCCTCGACGGCGACGCTGACGACCGTGCCGGGCATGGGGGCCAGCAGGGAGCCGGCCGCGACCTGCTCGGCGGGGTCGACGAACCGCGGCACCCGCACCAGCCGGCCGTGACCTCCCGGCCCGTCGACGTCGACGACCTCGCGACCGCTCGGCCCCGACACCGCCACGGCGTACGACGAGCGCAGCCCGTCGCGCTCCAGGACCACCTCGGTCGGCCCGGCCGCGACGACGGTGCAGCCCTCGACGGTGTAGCCGTCGCGCCCGCCCCACCACTCCACGACGACCGGCTCGCCGGCGTGGTCGAGCTCGGTGCGCTGCGGCTGGCTCACGACGCTGCGCCAGGCCACCGGGATGCGGCCCTGCACCCGCCGGGCGGCGCGGGCGTGCTCGGCCAGCGCCAGCGCGGCGGCGACGGGCGCCCCCGGGTCGGCGGCGGGGGCGAGCACCGGGTGAACGGCGAGGAAGGCCGTGCTGAGGTCGCCCGCCACGAAGTCGGGCGAGCGCAGCACCTGCACGAGCAGGTCGCGGTTGGTCACCACGCCGTGCACCCGGGTGCGGGCCAGGGTGTCGGCCAGCCGGCGCACGGCCTGCTCGCGGGTGGGCGCCCAGGCGATCACCTTGGCCAGCATCGCGTCGTAGTGGGTGGAGACCTCGCTGCCGCCGGCGAAGCCGGCGTCGAGGCGCACGCCGGGGCGGTTGAGCAGGTCGAAGCGGGCGTCGACGCCGGGCACCTCGAGCACGCTCAGCGGTCCGCTCTGCGGCTGGTAGTCGGCGGCGGGGTCCTCGGCGTAGAGGCGCACCTCGACGGCGTGGCCGTAGGTCTCGCCGATGGCGCGGGGGTCGGGCACGCCGCCCTCGGCCACGGTGAGCTGGAGGTCGACCAGGTCGACGCCGTGGACCAGCTCGGTGACCGGGTGCTCGACCTGGAGGCGGGTGTTCATCTCCAGGAAGAAGAAGCGCTCCGTGGCGGGGTCGTAGAGGAACTCCACGGTGCCGGCGCCGCGGTAGTCGATCGCGGCGGCGGCCGCCCGGGCGGCCTCGTGCAGGGCGGCGCGCACGGCGTCGGGCAGGCCCGGCGCCGGCGACTCCTCGACCACCTTCTGGTGGCGCCGCTGCACCGAGCAGTCGCGCTCGCCGAGCACGAGGACGCCGTCGCGGTGGCCCACGACCTGCACCTCGACGTGGCGGCCGCGCTCGACGTAGGGCTCCACGAAGACCGTGCCGTCGCCGAAGGCCGACTGCGCCTCGGCCCGGGCCCGCTCGACCTCGCCGGGCAGGTCGGCCAGGTCGCGCACGACCCGCATGCCGCGCCCGCCGCCGCCCGCGGAGGCCTTGACCAGCAGCGGCAGGTCGGCCTCGGAGGCGTCGTCGACGGAGTGGTTGCGCAGCACCGGCACCCCGGCGGCCTCCATCAGCCGCTTCGACTCGATCTTGGAGCCCATCTGCTCGATGGAGGAGGGGTCGGGGCCGACCCAGGTGAGGCCGGCGTCGAGGACGGCGCGGGCGAAGTCGGCGCTCTCGGAGAGGAAGCCGTAGCCGGGGTGCACGGCGTCGGCGCCGCTGGCGCGCGCGGCCTCCAGCAGCAGGTCGACGCGCAGGTACGTCTCCGCGGGCGCGGCGCCCGGCAGCCGCACGGCGACGTCGGCCTCCCCGACGTAGGGCAGCGCCGCGTCGGCGTCGGAGTGCACCGCGACCGTCGAGACGCCCAGGCGGCGGCAGGTGGCGAAGACGCGGCTGGCGATCTCGGCGCGGTTGGCGACGAGGAGACGGGAGATCACGGGAGGCCTCTCGGGGACGGTGCTGCGGGCACGGCGGTCGGCACGGGGCGGGTCACGGGCGCCTCACATCCGGAAGACGCCGAAGCGGTCGGTGCCGCGGAAGGCGCTGCTGTCGATGACCGAGAGGCAGATGCCCAGCACCGTGCGGGTGTCGCGGGGGTCGATGACGCCGTCGTCGTAGAGCATCCCGGAGAGGAAGTAGGGCAGCGACTGCTCCTCGATCTGGGCCTCCACCACCTGCTTGACGCCGGCGAAGCCCTCGGCGTCGAAGGTCTGCCCGCGCGACTCCGCCGACTGGCGGGCCACGATCTCCATGACGCCGGCGAGCTGGGCGGGGCCCATCACCGCCGACTTGGCCGAGGGCCAGGTGAAGAGGAAGCGGGGGTCGTAGGCGCGACCGTTCATGCCGTAGTTGCCGGCGCCGTAGGAGGCGCCCATGATCACCGTCAGGTGCGGCACGGTGGAGTTGGAGATGGCGTTGATCATCATCGCGCCGTGCTTGATGATGCCGCCCTGCTCGTACTCCTTGCCGACCATGTAGCCGGTGGTGTTGTGCAGGAAGAGCAGCGGGGTGTCGGTCTGGTTGGCCAGCTGCACGAACTGCGTGGCCTTCTGGGCCTCCTCGCTGAAGAGCACGCCCTGGGCGTTGGCGAGGATGCCGACCGGGTGGCCGTGGATGCTGGCCCAGCCGGTGACCAACGACGTGCCGTAGAGCGGCTTGAACTCGTCGAAGGCCACGCCGTTGGTCGCGCCGACGCCGTCGACGACGCGCGCGATCACCTCGCGGGGGTCGAAGGGCTCCTTGAGGTCGCTGGGGACCAGGTCGAGCAGACCGTCGGGGTCGTGGTCGGGCTCGGCGTACGCCGGGTCCGCGGCGGCCCCGGCGCCGCCGGCCTTGCGCCAGTTCAGCCGGGCCACGATGCGCCGGCCGATGCGGATCGCGTCGCGCTCGTCCTCGGCGAGGTAGTCGGCCAGGCCGGAGGTGCGCGCGTGCATCTCCGCGCCGCCCAGCGACTCGTCGTCGGACTCCTCGCCGGTGGCCATCTTCACCAGTGGCGGGCCGCCCAGGAAGACCTTGGCCTGCTCGCGCACCATCACGGTGTAGTCGCTCATGCCGGGCACGTAGGCGCCGCCGGCGGTGGAGTTGCCGAAGACCAGCGCCACTGTGGGCAGCTTCATCGCCGAGCTGCGGGTGATGTCGCGGAAGGTCTTGCCGCCCGGGATGAAGATCTCCTTCTGGGTCGGCAGGTCGGCGCCGCCGGACTCCACGAGGGCGATCGTGGGCAGGCCGTTCTCCTCGGCGATCTGGTGGGCCCGGAAGGCCTTCTTGACCGTCCAGGGGTTGCTGGCGCCGCCCTTCACCGTGGGGTCGTTGGCGGTGATCATGCACTCGACGCCCTCGACCACCCCGATGCCGGTGACCATGCTGGCGCCGACGGCGAAGTCGGAGCCCCAGCCCGCCAGCGGGCTGAGCTCGAGGAAGGCCGAGCCCTCGTCGACCAGCAGCTCGATGCGCTCGCGGGGCAGCAGCTTGCCGCGGGCGTGGTGGCGTGCGACGTACTTCTCCCCGCCGCCGGCGACGGCCTTCGCGTGCTCGGCGGCCAGGGCGTCGAGCTTGGCCAGCATGGCCTCGCGGTGGGTGGGCCGGGCGTCGGACGGCGTGGCGGCGGTGTCGGTGCTCGCACCGGTGCTCGCGTCGGTGCCCACCCCGGGGGCCGCGCTCATCGGGCGTAGCCCAGCAGCTTGGCGGCCAGGTCGGTGAGCACCTCGGTGGCACCACCGCCGATGGGCAGGATGCGGGCGTCGCGGTAGTGGCGCTCGACCTCGCTGCCGTGCATGTAGCCCGCGCCGCCGTGGAGCTGGACGGCCTCGTGGCACACCGCGGTGGCGGCGTCGCAGGCGGTCTGCTTGGCCAGGCAGGCCTCGGCGATGACGCTCTCGCCGGCGACGTGGCGGCGCACGACCTCGTGGGTGTAGGCGCGGGCCACCTCGACCTGGCGGTGCATCTCGACGAGCTTGTGGCGCACGACCTGGTTGGCCACCAGCGGCTTGCCGAAGGTCTCGCGCTCGCGGCACCACGCGGCGGTGAGGGCCAGCGAGCGGGCGGCGATGCCGTAGGCGTGCACGGCCAGGGCGATCCGCTCGACCACGAACTGCTCGGCGATGAGGTAGAAGCCGGCGTTCTCCTCCCCCACCAGGTGCGAGACCGGCACGCGCACGTCGACGTAGGACAGCTCGGCGGTGTCGGAGCAGTGCCAGCCCATCTTGGCCAGCGAGCGGTCGACGGTGAGGCCGGGCGTGCCCTTCTCGACCACGAGCAGGCTGAGGCCGGCGTGGCCCTCGCCGCCGGTGCGCACCGCGGTGGTGACGAAGTCGCCGCGCACCGCGGAGGTGATGAAGGTCTTGGCGCCGTTGACGACATAGTGGTCGCCGTCGCGGCGCGCGGTGGTGCGGATGCCGGCGACGTCGGAGCCGCCGCCGGGCTCGGTGACGCCGAGGGAGCCGATGAGCTCGCCGGCCAGGGTGGGCCGCACGAAGCGGTCGACCAGGTCGGGCGAGCCGTGGGCGGCGATGTGGGGCAGCGCGATGCCGCCGGTGAACAGCGCCGACATCAGCCCGCTGGAGGCGCCGGCGGCGAACATCGCCTCCTGCAGCGCCACCGAGTGCTCCAGGTCGCCGCCCTGACCGCCGACCTCCTCGGCGAAGGAGACGCCGAGCAGGCCCTGCCGGGCCGCGGCGCGGTGCAGCGCGCGCGGCACCTCGCCGGCGTCCTCCCAGGCCTGCAGGTGGGGCGCCACCTCGCGGCGCACGAACTCCGCCGCGGTCTCGCGCAGCGCCTGCAGCTCCTCGGCGCGCGTCGCGCCCCGGTCGGTCGCGGGGTCGGTCGCGGGCTCGGTGGCGGGGTCGGTGGCGGGGTCGGTCAGCGTGGTCACAGCAGTCCCTCCTGGACGTGGACGGAGCGGGAGCGGACCCACTCCCCGAGGCCCTTGGCCTGCGGGTCGAAGCGGGTGGAGGCGGCGACGCCGCGGCCGAGCAGGCCGTGGATGACGACGTTGACGGCGCCGAGGTGGGGCAGCAGGTGGATCTCGACGGCGTCGGGCGGCAGGTCGGCGGCCTCCGGCACCAGCTCGCGGACCTTGCGCGGGCTCATCACCTTGGCCAGCCAGGTCACGCGGGCGTCGTAGCGCGGGGAGCCGTCGCGGGCGACCCACAGCCCGATGTTGGCGTCGCCGCCCTTGTCGCCCGAGCGGGCGTGCACGAAGCTGCCCAGCGGCATCCGACGGTTGAGGGTGTCGGCCGGGGCGGGGTAGGGCGAGGGGCGCCGGCCCGCGTCGTGGTCGGCCTCGGAGAAGTCGACCGGGTCGGGCACGACCTCGCGGCGGCCGTCGGCGTGCACGACCGTGTGGGCGACCGCGGCGCGCTCGACGTACGCCGGTCGGTAGACGCCGTAGGGGGTGGGCTGCGGCGGGGGGCCGGTCAGGGTGAAGCCGGCGTACGACGCGAGCGCCAGCTCGACCGCGGGGCCGGTGAACGCCTTGGCGCACGGGCCTGCCTCGGGGTCCATGACGGTGCAGCGCAGCAGCACCGAGGCGGCCTCCTCGGTCGGGGCGTCGGGCTGCGGCTGGGCGAGCTGCGACCAGGTCACGCTCTGCGCGCTCAGCCGCGGCTCGAGCTGCGCGCGCACCCAGGCGGCCTTGGCCTCGGTGTCGAGGCCGGTGAGCACCAGCTCGATGCTGTTGCGCCAGCCGCCGAGCTCGTTGACGCAGACCTTGAGCCGCTCGGGCGGGGCCTGGCCGGTGACCCCGGAGACCGCGACCCGGTCGGGGCCGACCTGCTCGAGACGCACGGAGTCGAGGTGGGTGGTGACGTCGGGTCCGAGGTAGCGGGTCGACTGGATCTCGTAGACCAGCTGGGCGGTGACGGTGTCGCAGGTGACCGCGCCGCCGGTGCCGTCGGGCTTGGTGATCACCGAGCCGCCGTCGGCGGCGAGCTCGGCGACGGGGAAGCCGAGCGGCACCGCGGGGTCCATGCCCGCCTCGAGCAGGGCGCGGAAGCCGCTGAAGTTGCCGCCGGTGGCCTGCGTGCCGCACTCGAGCACGTGACCGGCGACCACGGCACCGGCGAGCGCGTCGTGGTCGGTCGGGGCCCAGCCGAAGTGGGCGACCGCGGGGCCGACCACGAGGGAGGCGTCGGTGACACGGCCGGTGACCACGACGTCGGCGCCCTCGCGCAGGGCGGCGGCGATGCCGAAGCCGCCGAGGTAGGCGTTGGCGGTGAGCGCGTCGTGCCAGCCGTGCTCGCGGGCCACCGCCCGCAGGTCGTCGCCCTCGACGTGGGCGACCGCGGGGTCCAGGCCCAGGCCGCGCGCGACCTCGCGGACCTTCTCGGCCAGGCCGGCGGGGTTGAGGCCGCCGGCGTTGGCGACGATCCGCACCCCGCGCTCCAGGGCGAGGCCCAGGCTCTCCTCGAGCTGGCGCACGAAGGTGCGCGCGTAGCCCAGCGCCGGGTCCTTCATCGTGTCCTTGCCGAGGATGAGCATGGTCAGCTCGGCGAGGTAGTCGCCGGTGAGCACGTCGAGGTGGCGGCCCCGGGTGGTGCCCTCGACCATCTCGCGCATCGCGCTGAGGCGGTCGCCGTAGAAGCCGGAGCAGTTGCCGACCAGCAGGGTGCCGGGCGTGCCGGGGGCCGCAGTGGTGGCGGGGGTGGCGCCGGGGGCCGAGTCGGAGGTCATCGCTTCTCGCGTCCCTCGCCCGCGGGGCCGGCGAAGGCCTGGGCGATGTCGAGCCAGTGGTCGGCCTCGGCGCCCTCGGCGACCAGGGCGGTGTCGCCGCGGTGCACCCGCTGGGTGACGAGCAGGCAGAAGTCGAGGGCCGGCCCGGTGACCCGCTGCGCGGCGTCGTCGGGGCCCCAGGCCCAGGTCTCGCCCGAGGGCGAGGTCAGCTCGACGCGCACCTCCTCGGTGGGAGCGGGCTCTCCGTGCACGGAGTGGGCGAAGCCGCGGGTGCGCACGCCGAGGTGGGCGACGTGGCGGATCCGGTCGCTGGGCGGCGGGGTGGTGCCGAGCGCCTCGTGGACGTCCTGGGCGTGGGCCCAGGTCTCCATGAAGCGCGCCGTGCCCATCGAGGTCGGCGACATCGGCGGGCCGAACCACGGCATCCGCTGCCCTGCCGGCACCGCGCGCAGCGCCTCGGCCAGCGCGGCGCGGGCGGCGTCCCACCGCGCGAGCAGCTCGGCCGGCGGGAGGGCGGCCAGGGCGAGGGCGGCCTCGTCGACGAAGCGGTCGGGGTCGCCGAGCGCGCCGGTGACGACCTCGTCCCACGCCGCCTTCCCCTCGGGGGTGCCGGCACGGGCCGAGAGGGCGGCGACCTCGTCGGTCCACAGCAGGTGGCCGACCTGGGTCGCCACGCTCCAGCCGGGCGCCGGGGTGGGCGTGGCCCAGCCGGCGGCGTCGAGGTCGGCCACCGTCGCGCGCAGCAGGTCGCCCTCGACGCGCAGGTCCGCGAGGAGCGCGTCGAGGAGGCCGCCGGCGGGCTGGGCGGGCGGCGGAGCCACCGCACCGGCCGACGAGGCGGGCGGGCTGTCCGGGGTGCTGGTCATCGGGGCTCCTGCGGGTCGGCTGGCGGGCCGGGCGGGCCGGGCGTGGGGTCGGCGGAGCGCCCGGCGGCGGCCCCGCGGGGCGGCGTACGGGCCAGGGTGGCGTCGAGGGTCAGCGACCACTGGTCGAGGATGCGGGCGCGGCGGCGGGTGTCGTCGGTGATGGTGTCGGCGAGGCCGAGCCCGCGCACGAGGTCGAGGGTGGCCTGCACGAGCTCGCGGGTGCCGGGCTGCTCCTCGTCGGCGTCGAGCAGCTCGACGGTGAGGCGGTGGGCGTCGCGGCCCACCCGCTGCTCCAGCGGTGCGACGGCGGCGAGGAGGGTGGCGTCGGTGCGGGCCGCCACCCACAGCTCGAGGGCCGCGGTGAAGACCGGCGAGGTGAAGTGGTCGCCGAGCATGGCCAGCACGGCGCGGGTGCGGCGGCGCCCCGTGGGCAGCGCGGCCGCGGCCGCCGCGAGCTCGGCGCCGCGCACCTCGGTGAGGTGCTCGACGGCGGCGACCACGAGCGCGTTCTTGGAGGGGAAGTGGTGCAGCTGGGCGCCTCGGCTGACCCCGGCCCGCTCGGAGACCAGCGTGGTCGTGGTGCCGGCGAAGCCGCGCTCGACGAGCAGCTCGACCGTGGCCTCGAGCAGCCGCGCCCGCATGGCGCGGGTGCGCTCCTCCTGCGGCACGCGCGTCGAGGTGGTCTGGGTCACGCCACCACCCTGCCTGCGGACCCAACAAACAGTCAAGCCTGACTTTTTCTGCGGTCCGCCCGTCTTACTGACCGTTGCGACCACTACCCGACAGTCAGGACGGTCGGGTGGTGGTCGCAACGGTCGGTAACACGAGGGCGTGCGGCCTCAGTCGAGCCGCGCCACCAGGGGCAGCCGCGAGCGGGCGGTGAGGCCGACCACCGCGGCGGTGAGCAGCGGCAGGCCGAGCACGACGCCGGTGACCAAGAGCCACGGCACGTCGAGGTAGGTCGCCGGACCGCCGGTGGTCCCGCTGCTCCCGGGCCCGGTGAGCGGGTAGGTGATGGCGACGCCGGGGATCGCCCCCACCAGCGCTCCCAGCACCGCGCCCACGAGCCCCACCACGAGGGCGTACGCCGCGGCGATCGCGCGGCGGGTGCGCGGGCTGGCCCCCACCGCCGACAGCGTGGCCAGGTCGGGCCGGGCGTCGGAGAGGGCCAGGAACGTCGCCGTCAGGGTGCCGCCGAGCATGAGCACCGCTCCCAGCGCGGCCAGGATGAGCTGCACGACCACCGTCTCCTCGTCGGCGACGTAGCCGCGCTCGACGTCGAGGGAGGCCTGTCCGGGCAGGGCGGTCAGCGCCTCGCCGACGCTGCGCTCGGCGGCCTCGGTGATCGGGGCGTCGACGACGAGGCCCGTGACCCGGGTGCGACCACCGAGGCGGTCGGCCACGGCGGGTGCGACGACCGCGTCGACCGGGGAGTAGTCGCCGTCGACCTGGACGTAGGTGCCGGCCACCTCGAGCCGCTGGCGGTCCACGACCCGCCCGCGCCCGGAGTACTCGGCGGTCCTGAGGACCACCCGGGCGCCGTCGACGGCCTCCGAGGCGAAGGCCACGACCCCGCCGGAGGCGAGCACCCGCGAGGCGCGGTCGGCCTCGGTGGCGTCGATGCCCGGGAGGCCGGGCGGGAGGCGGTCGGCGACCAGGGTGGCACTGGCGAAGGGGCCGCCGACCGAGACGAGGAGCGGGTCGCTGTCACCCGGCTGCGCGACCTCGAGCTGGCGGAAGCCGCGCCCCTCCACCGGCAGGACCAGCGCCTGCACCGTCGAGACGTCCTCCTCCGGGACGGTCCGGGCGACCGCGTCGCGGTAGGCCGGCCAGTCGACGCCGCCCCCGTAGGCGGTGACGAGCCCGTAGCCGTCGGCGAGGCTCGGCTGGTAGGTCTCCTGGTTCTGGTGCTCGTCGCTGCTCACCGCGATCCCGAGCGCGACCACGCCGGCGACGGTCGCGGCCACGGCCGCGACGGCCGGCACCGTGCGGGTGCGGTGACGTGCGGCGTCGCGCGCCGCGAAGCGCAGCGGCAGGGGCAGCCGGCCCGCCAGGCGCGACACGGCGAGCACGACCACCGGCACGAGCAGGATCATGGCCAGCACCGAGACGATCGCCGAGGCGGCGATGGCGATCTCGCCGCCGCCGGAGGCGCCGTACGCCGCTCCCGCGACGCCGACCCCGAGCAGCACCAGGCCCAGCAGCGGGGAGCGCCGCGAGGCGCGCGTGTCGCCGCGACGCCCGGCCAGCACGGCCACGACGTCCTGGCGCGAGGCGATCCAGGCCGGCACCGCGGCGGCGAGCAGTGCGCTGAGGGTGCCGAAGGCCGCGATGCCCGCCAGGTGCAGCCAGGTGACGTCGAAGGGGCCGAAGCGGGTGGTGGAGAAGCCCTGGAGCACCGGGGTGAGCGCCACCGCCGCCAGCAGCCCGAGGGCGAGGCCGAGCACCGCGCCCAGCGATCCGAGCACCACGCCGGTGGCCAGCACGACCCGGCGCGCCTGCCCGGGCACGCCGCCGGCGGCGGCGATGAGGGCGAGGGTGCGCGACTGCCGGCGGGCGCCGACGGCGAAGGCCGGTCCGGCGAGCAGCACCACCTCGATGAGCACCATCACCACGACCAGCGCGAGCACGGTGACGGTGGCCTCGTCGACGCCCTCGTCGAAGCCCTGGATCTCGGGGGGCAGGGCCGACTCCGGCGGAGGGTCGGTGACGACGGCGCGCGACAGGACGGTGGCGCCGAGGGCGTTGAGGGCGCGCACCTGCTCCCAGGTGACCGCGGCTCCGCCGATGAGCAGCGTGCTGCCGGCGCCCTGCCCCTCGACGGCGGCCGGTCGCGCCCACGCCATGGGGAAGCCTCGGCCCTGGGCCGACTCCACGATCCCCACGACCTCCAGGCGGGTGCCCCCGGCGAGCTCGAGCTCCTCGCCCACACCGGGGCCACGCTCGGCGAGGTCGGCGTTGACGACGGCCTCGCCGTCGGTGCGGGGCAGCCGGCCCGAGACGGGCTCCACGAGCCCGCGGGTGAGCGGGTCGAGCAGGTCGGTGCCGGTGAGCTCGACGTAGGTCTGCCCGTCGTCGGTCGCGGCCCGCGTGGACTCGGTCTCCAGCTCCACCGCCGGCAGGTCGCTCACCCCGAGCACCCGCTCGACGTCGGTGAGCGTCGCCCGGCCGGGCTCGCGCCTCGGCCCCACGGCGCTCACGCCGGTGTCGGGGTCGGCGTCCTGCACCGCCTCGCGGGACCCCGGCGCCAGCGAGACCCGTGCCTCGGCGGTGCCGAGGCGCCGCTCGAGGCCCTCGACCCCGGAGACGCTCTGGGTGGAGTAGAGCGTGTCGGCCGCGGCCACCCCCATCACGGGCAGCGCGATCATGACGAGCACGAGCAGGCTGCGCCCCTTGGCCCGGCGGGCGTCACGCCAGGCCAGGCGCAGCGGCAGCCGCCAGCCCGCGAGGGGCCCCCTCACCGGTGCGCGCCCTGGTCGAGCAGGGCGTCGACGGGCGTGGCGCCGGAGTCGTCGACGACGACGCCGTCGCGCAGGAAGACCACCCGGTCGGCCCAGGCCGCGTGGCGGGCCTCGTGGGTGACCATCACACCGGCGGCGCCGGCGTCGCAGCGGGCGCGCAGCAGGCGCAGCACGTCCTCGCCCGACTCGGTGTCGAGGGCGCCGGTCGGCTCGTCGGCCAGGATCAGCCGCCGCTCGCCGACCACGGCGCGGGCGATGGCCACGCGCTGCTGCTGGCCTCCCGACATCAGGTCGGGGAAGCGGTCGGCGAGCTCGCCGATGCCGACCTCCTCCAGCGCGGTGCGCGCGGCCGCGCGGGCGGCGCGGGTGCGCACGCCGTCGAGCTCGAGCGGCAGGGCGACGTTCTCGACGGCGGTGAGAGCCGGGACGAGGTTGAAGTCCTGGAAGACGTAGCCGATCGAGGTGCGGCGCATGCGGGCGCGCTCCTTGGCCCCCATCGCCCCGAGGTCGGAGCCCTCGACGCGCACGGCGCCGTCGGTGGGGGTGTCGAGACCGCCGGAGAGGGTCAGCAGGGTCGACTTGCCGGAGCCCGAGGGCCCCATCACCGCGACCAGCTCGCCGGCGTGGGCCGCGAAGGACACCGCCCGCAGCGCGTGGACCTGCAGGTCGCCCTCGCCGTGCACGCGTGAGACGCGGTCGAGCTCGAGCACGGCGCTCATCGCACGGCCACCCGTCCACGGGCTCCGCGCGTGGCGCGCGGGCAGGCCGCCAGCCGGCGGGCGCTCTGCGCCAGCCACCGGTCCTCGGCACGGCGCAGCACCACGGCCTGCTCGGCCAGGAGCACGCCGGGCCGGGGCACCGCGGGCGCGGCGGCGGTGGGGGCACCCGGTCGGGTCGACCGGGACGACGAGGCGCTCATCGCAGGGCCTCGCCCTCGACGCGGGCGTCGGCCGACCGGTCGGCGGCCGACGGCTCGGGGCGCTCGAGCGCGGCGCGGCGCAGCCGGGCCTCGCAGTGGTCGAGCCAGCGGATCTCGGCCTCGGAGGCGAAGACCAGGGAGTCGAGCACGAGGCTCCAGGCGAGGTCGGCGCGCGGCGCCTCGCCCTGACGACCACCGGGGCCGGCCTGACCGGCCTGGCGCTTGAGTCGGGTGTAGTCCTGCAGCGCGCGCATCGTGGCGCTGCGCTGCTGCTGGATCACCGCGCCGACGTCGACGCCGGGCACGGTGACCGCGAGGGCGAGCTTGATGGCCAGCTCGTCGCGCGGGGGCTGGGTGCGCGCCACGGGGGTGGTGAACCACGCCGCCACCTCCTCGCGCCCCGCCGGGGTCAGGCGCCACCGCTCGTGGCCCTCCGCGTCGGCGCCGGCGGCCTCGACCAGTCCGTCGCGCTCCAGGCGCGTCAGCGTGGTGTAGACCTGCCCGACGTTGAGCGGCCAGGTCGACCCGGTGCGCTGCTCGAACTCCGTGCGGAGCTGGTTGCCGTACATCGGCTCCTGCTCCAGCAGCGCCAGCAGCGCCTGCTTGACCGACATGGGGACCTCCTCGTGGTGGGCGCACCCGCGCCCTACTCGGTATGTATACCACGTATGCATACCGGGTATCCAGCACCGCGGCGCAGGCCCGGAAACACCCGACGGCCGCCCCGCAGGTGCGGGACGGCCGTCGGGTGGTGCTGGGTGCTGCTCAGCGGTGCGGGTGGGTCACGGCGTGGCCGTGGTGACCTCCAGCAGCGTGGTGATCCCGGTGTCGCCGTAGAGCACGCGACCGAGGTAGCGGGCGTCGGCGTCGAGACCGGTCCAGGCCAGGGAGTACGTCGACTCCTCGCCCGCGGTGACCTCGAGCGGGTCCGGGGTCGCGGTGAGCGAGCCCTGGGCCGCGGTGCCGAGGTCGTAGACGTCCATCCGGAAGTCCATCGGCGAGCCCTGCGGGCCGGAGGCGAAGCCGTCCACGAAGACCGCGACGGCCGGGGAGTCCGGAGCCTCGATGGTCACCGACTCGTCGGCCGAGCCGGTCGCCGAGACGACCTGGGCGCCGACGGCGGCCGAGCACTCGGCGTTGGTCGGGATGACGGTCAGGTCGAGGTCGGCGAGGTCGTCGGCGGCGTCGACGTCGATGCGCAGCAGGGGGCTGCCCTCGGTGACGGGCACGCAGTAGGCCGCCGAGTCGTTGACGGCCACGGAGTCCTCGACCGAGTCGGCCTGGGCCAGACCCTGGGTGGTGAGGTCGATCGTGCCCGTCGTGCCGCTGGTCACGGTGACGTCGACGTCACTGTCGGCGCCCTCGCCGGTGACGACGGCCGGGGCGTCGAGCGCGACCGGCTTGAGAGCGACCGGCATGCGGGCCGAGGTGGTGCCGGTGAGCTTGACGAAGCCCTTGGCCCAGCGGTCGAGCTCCACGCCGTCCTTGGCGGTGAAGGTGATGACCAGCTTGCGCTTGACGCCGGCCTTGCCCGCGCTGAAGGACTTCTTGCTGACCTTCGTGGTGAAGCCCGGCACGCTGGCCGAGACCTTCCAGGTGCCCTTGCCCTGCGTGGTGACGGTGCGGGTGAAGGTCGTGCTCTGGACCACCGCGTGGTCGGCCATCGAGGGGATGTTGACGGCCTTGGCCTCGACCGGCTTCACGCCGGTGTCGAAGCCCTGGTCGGCGATGAGGCCGTACCACTGCCGCGAGGTCGAGGTGACGAAGAGACCCGGGCGGAACATCGAGGCCGGGGTGACCTGGCCGGCGCCCTGGGCGAAGGCGTCGCGCGAGGCCTTGTCGCCCGCGGTGCGGGTGCTGGTGGCGGTGGTCATCATCGCCGACTGGACCATCTGGGGGGTCCAGGTCGGGTTCTCGGCCATCAGCAGCGCGCCGAGACCGGCGATGTGCGGCGCGGCCATCGACGTGCCGGAGTAGAGGTCGAAGTCGCGGTCGCTGTTCGACGGCGGGGCGACCGCGGCGAGCACGCTCTGGCCGGGGGCGGAGATGTCGGGCTTGAGGATGTCGCTCTCGTTGGCGTTGGCCGGGCCCCGCGAGGAGAAGCCGGAGACCTGGGGCAGCGCCGCCGAGGGCAGGTCGGTCTGGTTGCCGGGCAGCAGGGCCGCGGTCGGCGCGTCGGTGTCGAGGTAGGCCTCGATCGCCGGCAGGTCGGCGCTCTGCAGGTGCACGGTCGGCACGGGGTGCAGGTCGGCGTCGAGGCTGCTCTCGGCCGGGTTGACCAGGATCATGCCGACGCCGCCGGCGCGGGCGACCTCCGTCGACTTCTCGACGCGGCCGTAGGTGCCGCGCAGGCAGACCACGACGGCGCCGTCGACGGCGGCCTCGTCGAGGCTGTCGGGGGCGCACAGCCCGGCCTCGGCGGCGTCGCCGCCGGCGACCCCGGCCTCGGCCGCGTCGACCAGCGGGGTCTGCTCCGGGACGCCGGTGCCGTCGATCATGGCGCCGAGGTAGCGGGTGCCGTCACCGAGCTCGACGGTGCCGTCGAAGTTGCGGTACGTCGACGCCGCCACGGTGGTCAGCCAGGGGCTGTTGTGGGCGACGGTCGACTCGGTCGGGCCGCTGTTGCCGGCCGAGGCGGCGACGAAGACGCCCGCGTCGGCCGCACCGGCGAAGGCGATCTCGACCGGGTCGACGACGGTGTCGGTCGCGCCGGAGATCGAGAAGTTGATGACGTCGACGCCGTCGCGCACGGCGTCGTCGATCGCGGAGAGGATCGCGTCGGTGTAGCAGCCGCCGGTGTCGGGGTCGGTGTCCTCCCAGCAGACCTTGTAGGAGGCGATCGAGGCGCCGGGCACCATGCCGGTGACCTCGCCGAACTCGATGCCGTCGACGCTCACGTCGTCGACGACGTTGCCGGCCGCGGTGCTCGCGGTGTGGCTGCCGTGGCCGCCGCCGTCGCGCGGGGAGATGAACTCGCCCTCGGCGACCTCCTCGGGGGGCACGGTGTCGACGAAGGTGTCGGGGTAGTAGCGCGCGCCGATGATCTTGGTCGAGCAGTCGCTGAGGTCCCAGTCGTCGCCGGTGCCGGTCTCGCAGGCGCCGCGGAAGGTGCCGCCGTCGGCCTTCTTCATGGTGGTGTTGCCCAGCGGGTCCATCCGCGCGGCCCAGGGGCCGGTCGGGGCGCTGCTGAGCTCCTCGCCGGAGAAGGAGGGGTTCTCGGGCCAGATGCCGGTGTCGAGGTCGCCGACGACGATGCCGGAGCCGGCGTTCGCCTGGGTGCCGTGCTTGGCCCAGACGCCGCTCTTGCCGTACATGCCGAGGGTCTGCGCGGTGTTCTGCGGGACCGCGTCGGGGGTGCGGGCCTCGACCGGCACCAGGGCGTAGACGTCCTTGGCCGCGGCCAGGGCGGTGGCCTGCTCGCCGGTGAGCTGGGCGGCGAAGCCGTTGGTGGCGGTGGTGTAGCTGCGCGTCACGGTGGCGTCGACCGCGGCCGCGACCTGGCGCTGCTGCTTCTCCAGGAAGGTGCGGTAGGCCGTCGCCGCGCCGGAGCGCGGGTCGAAGCTGCGGCCGGCGGCCGGCTTCGTGGGCGCGAGGCCCTGGATGCCACCGGTGTAGGCCGCGGCGCTGGGCTGCTGCATGAGGACGATGTAGCGACCGGCCTCGTAGGCGTCCACGGCGGCCCGGTCGAGCTTCTTGATGCCGCCGGCGCTGTCGGCGGCCTGGGCGGGTGCGACGGTCGAGACCGTCGCCACCAGCCCTACCGCGATCGCGCTCGCGGACACGACGCCCAGTGCACGCTGGCGCGCACTGCGACGGGCGTGAAGATTCGTCACGAAAACTCCCTCACTCCGAGACGACCACGTGCCGACACCCGATGTTCCGGCAAATGACGCGGCCAGAAGACACCTGAATCCATCCGACCGGGTGATGTCAACGGCCCCGGCGCCATGGATTCGAACCGTGTCTCATCCGAGACCTTGCGTGGCCCGGGTCACTCCGGTGCCTGTGCGGGGCTGGTGGGGCGGTGCCGCGGGCCGCGGGTTTCGCCAGCCGGCCGGTGAAACCCGCACCTGTCGGCCCACGCGTCGGCCGACAGGTGCGGGTCCGGGCCGACCGGTGGGGCTGCCGTGGCTGGTGGGGATGCAGGCCCGGGCCGACCCCACGCGACGGCGTGGCTGCCCGGCCCGGGCCGACGGGGTCCGGGGCGTCCGCGGGTTTCGCCAGCCGGCCGGTGAAACCCGCACCTGTCGGCCCACGCCTCGGCCGGTAGGCGCGGGTCCGGGCCGACCGGTGGGGCGGAGGTGGCGGGTGGGACGACGGGGGTACGCCGGAGCCGGTGGCGGTCGGTGGGGGGTGCTGCGCCAGACTCGGGGCCATGCCGACCACCCTGATCACCGGCGCCTCCTCCGGGCTCGGCGCGGAGATGGCCCGCCAGCTCGCCGCCCGCGGGCACGACCTCGCCCTGTGCGCCCGGCGCACCGACCGCCTGGAGCAGCTGCGCGAGGAGGTGCTGGCCGCCCACCCCGGGCGGCGGGTCGAGCTGCGCGCCCTCGACGTCACCGACCACGAGGCCGTGCCGGCCGTCGTGGAGGACTTCCGCGCCACCTTCGGTCACCTCGACCGGGTGGTGGTCAACGCGGGGCTCGGCAAGGGCGCCGCGCTCGGCACCGGTCGCGCCGACGTCAACCGCGAGACCGCGATGACCAACTTCGTCGGCGCGCTGAGCCAGGTGGAGGCGGCCATGGCCGTCTTCCGCGCCCAGGAGGCCGGCCACCTGGTCGTGGTCTCCTCGATGTCGGCCATGCGGGCGCTGCCGAGGTCGATGACCACCTACGCCGCCACCAAGGTCGGCGCGGCGTACCTCGCCGAGGGCGTGCGCCACGAGCTGCACGGCACACCGCTGGCCCGCACGGTCAAGGTCACCGTGCTCTACCCCGGCTACATCGCCTCGGAGATGAACGACCAGGTCGCCTCGTCGACCCCGCTCATGGCCTCGACCGAGAAGGGCGTGCGGGCGATGGTGGCCGCCATCGAGAAGCAGGTCGACTCCGCGTGCGTGCCGCCGCTGCCGTGGGCCCCGCTGTCGCTGGTGATGAAGCACGCGCCGCTCGGCGTGCTCAAGCGCCTGGTCTGACCGGGCCCTCCCCGGCACCCCGTCGGCGTCCGAGGAGCTCGACCAGCAGCCCCCAGCCGCCGGTGCACCACAGCGCCCAGGCGACCAGCGGCGGCTGGAAGAACAGCCGGGCCAGCCGCGCACCGTCGGTCTCGAGGCCGAAGGCGTCGGCACCGGTCAGCCACTGGCTCACGTTGCCCGGGAAGACCGCGACGAGGAAGGCCGCGACGACCAGGCCGACCTGCGCCCGTCGCCGCCCGCGCGCCAGCAGCAGCGCCGCGCCCAGGGCCAGCTCGACCACCCCGGAGACCAGCACCACCGCCTCGCGGGCCGGCAGCCACGGCGGCACCTGGGCGAGGAACGCCTCGACGTCGACGAGGTGGGCCACGCCGGCGACCAGGAGGAAGCCACCGAGCACGACCCGGGCCACGTGACGCACCCACGCGCCCGTCACGGGACGCTCACCGGGCGCTCACCGGGCGCTCACCGGGCGTCACCGGGCGTCACCGGTAGGTGAGCGTGTCGCCGGAGACGTGCGGGTGCTCGTTGAAGGTGAGCAGGCGCGGCCCGGTCGAGCCGACCACCACGCGGGTCACCCCCGTGTTGACGCACACGGTGTTGAAGCGGCTCCAGGCCCGGGCCAGCCGCGCCTCGTCGGTCTCCTCGGGGTCGACCAGCGCGGCGCAGGCCGCGGCGATCGCGCCGCCGGAGGTCACGACCAGCGTCGTGCCGCCGCTCCCGGTCGCCGCGGCGGCGGCGGTCAGCGCGCCGCGCACCCGGCCCAGGAACTCCCCCCACGACTCCGGGTACGCCGCCCCGTCGGCGCCCGGCTCGCCCGCGGTCCAGCGCCGCGTCGCCTCCACGAAGGCGGTCTGGAAGGCGCGCCGGTCGCTCCACGCGTCGTCGCCCAGCAGGTCGGGGTGGGCGCCCACGACGCCGAGGTGGTCGAACTCGTCCCAGCCGGCGTCGACCGTGACCCCGGGGGTCTCGGGTGTCCCGGTGTCACCGCTCCCCCGGCCGGCGCCGTCGACGAGCGCCTCGAGGGTCTCGCGGTGCCGGCGCATCGACCCGCGCACCAGCGCCGTGGGGCGCGCGCCGGCGGCGGCCAGCGAGGCCCCCAGCAGGCGGCCCTGCTCCCACCCCGTGGGCGAGAGGACGTCGTAGTCGTCGGCGCCGAAGCTGGCCTGGCCGTGCCGCACCAGCAGCAGCAGACCCATCAGGCCCCGGCCCCGGAGTCGGACCCGGCCCCGGAGTCGGCCTCGCCGACCAGCCGGCGGCAGCGGGCCTCCAGGTAGGGGACGACCTGGCCCAGCACGGCGTACGACTCGTTGGTGGTCTGGCCGGTGGCGTAGCGGTACCAGATCTGCTGGGCGATCACCGCGAGGCGGAAGAGGCCGAAGACCTCGTAGAAGGTCCAGTCGCGCCCGCTGAGGGTGCGGCCGGTGCGCTCGCAGTAGCGGCGGGCCAGCTCCTCGCGGGTCCACATGCCCGGCGTGGTGGTGGGCTGGCGGCGGAAGAGCTGGAAGAGCTCGTCGTCGTCGGCCTGCACCCAGTAGGCCGAGGTGCAGCTGAGGTCCATCATCGGGCAGCCGACGGTGGCCAGCTCCCAGTCGAGCACGCCGGCGACCTCGAGGTCGGGGCCGAGCACGAGGTTGTCGAAGCGGTAGTCGTTGTGGATGAGCACCCGCCCGGCGTCGGGGGGCTGGTGGGCGTCGAGCCAGCCGGTGACGTCGGACCAGTCGCCGGTCTCCTCGGTGCGCGCGTCGGCCAGGCGGCGGGTCCAGCCGGAGACCTGGCGGGCGACGTAGCCCTCGCCACGGCTGAGCGCGGCCAGCTCGGGCACGGCGTCGACGTCGACGGAGTGCAGGTCGACGAGTACGTCGAGCGCGCGGCGGCACAGCGCGTCGGCGGTCTCGGGGGCCACCGGGCGGAGCTGCTCGGGGAAGTCCTGGCGCAGGATCGTGCCCTCGAGGCGCTCCATGACGTAGAACTCCGAGCCGATGACCGACTCGTCGTCGCAGTGGCCGACCTGGGGCGCGATGTAGGGGAAGACCGGCGCGAGAGCGGCCTGGATGCAGTGCTCGCGACCCATGTCGTGGGCGCCCTTGGCCTTGCGGCCCACCGGGGGCCGCCGCAGGATCAGGTCGGGTCCCTCGGCCATGGCCAGCAGGTAGGTCAGGTTGGAGGCGCCGCCGCGGAACTGGCGCACCTCCGTGATCGGCCCGCGCCCCAGCCAGCGCTCGACGGCCGCGGTGTCGAAGGCGTCCTCCTCGCGCAGGGCCTTGGCGGGGTTGCCGTCCGGGGCGGGCCCGTCGGTGGGGGTGCTCACGGTGCGTTCCTCTCGAGCTTGGCCGCCTGGGCGCGCATGACCTGGTCGTAGGCGGCGCGGTCGTGCTGCTTGAGCGCCCACGCGTCGCGGGCGGGCTGGTCGGGCACGATCAGCTCGGCGCCGGCGTCGAGGCCCTCGAGCACGGCCGCGGCGATGTCGGCGGCGGTGATCGGGGAGCGCTCCACCAGCCGCGCCATCGTGGCGCCCAGCGCGGCGTCGGCACCCTGCAGGGAGTCCATCAGGTTGGTGCGGAAGTACGACGGGCAGACCGCGTGGGCGCTGACCCCGTGGCCGGCCAGCTCGTGGCCGGTGGTCTCGGTGAGCGCCACGACCGCGGCCTTCACCGCGTTGTAGGACGCCATCCCGGCCGGGTGGACCAGGCCCGCCAGCGAGGCGACGTTGACGATCGCCCCCGACCCCTGCCGCTTGAGCAGCGGCACGAAGGCGCGGGTGCCGCGCACGGCGCCGAAGAGGTTGATCTCGAAGATCCAGTGCCACTCCTCAAGGGTGGCCACGTCGAGCCGGCCGCCACCGGCCACGCCGGCGTTGTTGACCAGCACGTCGAGCCCGCCCCAGCGCCGCTCGACCTCGGCCACCGCGGCGGCCCAGTCGTCGTCGGAGGTGATGTCAAGGGCGAGGCCGCCGTCGGGGGCGCGCAGGTCGGTGCGCAGCACCTCGTCGCCGCGGGCCTCGAAGGCCTCGCTGAGCGCCTCGCCGAGCCCCGAGGCGGCGCCGGTGACGAGCACGCGCAGCGGGGCGCCGGCCCGCTCGGCCGCAGGGGCGCTCACCGGCGCGCGCCGTACTGGCCGAGCTCGAGGCGGGCGACCACGCCGCGGTGCACCTCGTCGGGGCCGTCGGCCAGGCGCAGGGCGCGGGCCGAGGTCCAGGCCGCGGCGAGCGGGTGGTCGTCGGAGAGACCGCCGCCGCCGTGCAGCTGCATGGCCATGTCGATGACCTGCTGGGCCATGGTGGGCACGGCGACCTTGATCTGGGAGACCTCGGAGAGGGCGTTGAGCGGGCCGCCGACGTCGAGCTTCCAGGCCGCGTCGAGCACCAGCAAGCGGGCGCTGTTGATGGCGATGCGGGCGTCGGCGATGCGCTCGCGGTTGCCGCCGAGGTTGGCCAGCGGCTTGCCGAAGGCCTCGCGCTCGAGGCCGCGGCGGCACGCCAGCTCCAGCGCCAGCTCGGCCAGGCCGATGAGGCGCATGCAGTGGTGCACGCGGCCGGGGCCCAGGCGGCCCTGGGCGATGCCGAAGGCCTCGCCGGGGCCGCTGAGGATGTTGGAGACCGGGACCCGCACGTCGGTGAAGGAGACCTCGCCGTGGCCGAGCGGCTCGTCCTGGATGCCCATCGTGGAGAGCAGCCGCTCGATCCTGACGCCGGGGGTGTCGCGCGGCACCAGCACCATGGAGTGACGGTGGTGGCGGTCGGCGTCGGGGTCGGTGAGACCCATGAAGACGAAGATCCGGCAGTCGGGGTGGCCGACGCCGGTCGACCACCACTTGCGCCCGTTGATGACGACCTCGTCGCCGTCGACGACCGCTGTGGCGGCCATGTTGGTGGCGTCGGAGGAGGCCACGCCGGGCTCGGTCATGGTGAAGGCCGACCGGATCCGGCCGTCGAGCAGCGGGTCGAGCCACTCGTCGCGCTGGGCCTGGGTGCCGTAGCGCAGCAGCACCTCCATGTTGCCGGTGTCGGGGGCGTTGCAGTTGAGCACCAGCGGCGCGATGGCGCTGCGGCCGGTGAGCTCGGCGATCGGGGCGTAGTCGACGTTGGTGAGGCCCTCGCCGCCGTCGGTGCCGAAGCGCGCGGCGTACTCCCCCGCGTGCTCCTTGGGCAGGAAGAGGTTCCACAGGCCCTGCGCGCGAGCCTTGGCCTTGAGCTCCTCGAGCACCGGCTGCGGCTCCCACGGGCTCGGCCCGCTGCGGTCGGCGCGGCGGCGGGCGAGCTCGGCGTGGTACTCCGCCTCGACCGGCGCCACCTCCTCGGCGATGAAGGCCGCCACCCGGGCGGT
The DNA here is from genome assembly GCF_023712465.1 of Nocardioides sp. P86. NCBI lineage: Bacteria > Bacillati > Actinomycetota > Actinomycetes > Propionibacteriales > Nocardioidaceae > Nocardioides > Nocardioides sp. P86. Next base: position 80,651 of record NZ_JAMAYE010000003.1, read on the forward strand.
CAGGTCGGCCGCGCGCGGCGAGGGGGAGAAGTCCATGCCTCGCACCCTAGAGGCAGCCGGGTGACGGGCGTCTCACGGGCGCGCGGGCGGCTGCGGGTCGCCGGCGCGGTGGCGCCCCCCGGGGGCGGGGCCGGCTCGTGGGGCTGCGAGGCGGGACGTCATGCGGGACGTCATGCGGGACGTGGAGGCGCATCCACACAGCGCATGACGTCCCCCGGCGAGAGCGGCGCGCGGCGTCAGGCGGTGACGGTCAGCACGACGCGGGCGCGCTCGACGGGGTCGAGCCAGCGGCGGCGGGTGCGCAGCAGGCGCCACGACGACCACGCCAGGAACGGTACGGCGCACAGCACCGGCAGCGCCCACCCCTCGGCGCGGCTGAGCCCGGAGAAGACCAGGCCGGTCACGGTGGTGCTCACCGCGAGGCGGGTGGAGTAGCCGACCATGCCCAGCGGCGGGGCGGGGGTCGCGCGGGCCGAGCGCAGGTCGACCGCGTGGGGGTGGGCCAGCGACCAGCGCATCGCGGCCGCGACCACCTGCACGGTGACCACCGCCAGCGTGGCCGTGATCGCGGCGAGCTCGGCCGCGCTCGGCACCCCGGCGCGCACCGCGGCGATCGCGGTGGTCAGCAGCGAAGCCGCGAGCAGGAACTCCGCCAGCACCCACGCGCGCGCGTCGAAGACCGTGGCCGGGTCGACCGGCAGGCTCTCGCGCCAGCGACCGCCGCGGCCGTCGAGGCACCACGCGTTGACCCCGAAGAGCAGCGCTCCGCCGGAGGCGACCAGGCCGGGGAGCACCGTCATGGTGTCCCAGCGCAGCCCGCCCAGCAGGGCGACCAGGCCGGGGCCCACGGCGAGCACCAGCAGACCGCGTCGCATCGGTACCGCGCGCCACACCGAGGCCCGGTCGGTGCGCACGAGCGCGGTGAGCGGCCAGCGGGCCAGCGGGCGGGCCTCGTGGTGCGCGGTCTCGCTGCCCTGCTCGTCGCGCGGGTGGCGGCGCGCCGCCAGGTGGGCCGGCACGGCGCCGAGGGCGACCGCGAGCAGGGTCGCCACGAGCAGGCCGGCCACGGTGAGGCCCCACCGCGAGCCGGGGCCGCCCACGAGGCCGCCCAGCACCGGCACGGTCGGGCCGCGGTCGAGGGCCGGCACCAGCCGGCCGGTGGCCTGCAGGGCCAGCCCCGCGGCGAGCACCCCGAGGCCGAGCAGGCGCACGGCCAGCACACCGCCGCGCAGGCGGCGCAGGCCCTCCAGGCTCCACGCGACGACCTGCGCGAGCGCCGTGGCCAGGGCCAGCCACAGCAGCATGCCGACCTGCGCGGCGGCGAGGTCGGCGCCGCCGCGGCCCGGGCCCACGGCGTAGGCGGTGCTGCCCAGCAGCGTCCAGGCCTGCAGCAGCCAGGCGATGTTGAGGGGTGCGAGGACCAGCGCCCCGAGGTGGTCGGTCGTGGGGCTGACCGGGTGCACCGCGGCCGGGTCGCGCGCCAGCAGCTCGCGCCCGCCCCCGGAGACGACCGCCGAGACCAGCGCCAGCAGCAGGAAGCCCGCCATCGCGGTGGGCAGCAGCAGGAGCACGTCGAGGCTGCGGCCCTCCCCCGAGCCCGCGCCGGGGGTCCACGCCGGCACGACCGCGGCCGCCGCGGTGAGCGCGACGAAGGCGGCGGCGAGCGCGACGAGGACCCTGCGGCTGCGCACGGTGCCGGCGCGGAAGGCGACCAGGTGGCCGGTGTCGACCACGGCGTGCCACGCGTCGGCGGGTGCGGCGCGCCAGCGGGCGGCGGCCCCGGGACGACGCGGCGGGCCGGAGCCGGGCCAGCGCTCAGTCGAGGAGGCCGCGGTAGGCACGGGCGCCGTCCTCCCCCACCATGTCGGCGGCCGGGAGGGTGGCGACCTGGGCACCGCCCCGCAGCACGGTCACGGTCGAGCAGGCCTCGATGGCCAGCTCGCGCAGGTGGGTGGAGACCAGGACGCAGGCGCCACGGGCGCGGGCGTCGGCGACGACCTCGAGGGTCGCCTCCACGCCGATCGGGTCGACGCCGTCGAAGGGCTCGTCGAGCAGCAGCACGTCGGGCTCGTGCAGCGCGGCCAGCACCACCGAGAGCCGGCGGCCCATGCCGTGGGAGAAGCCGGCCGTCACCCGGTGGGCGACGTCGCCGAGCTCGAAGCGCTCGAGCAGGTCGCGGGCGCGCTGCTCCCAGCCCACCGGGCGGGTGCGCCACGCGCGGTCGAGGCGGCGCAGCCGCGCGGAGAGCTGCACGTGCTCCCACGGCGTCGCGCGGGGCACGAGCCCGCCCACGTCGGGGCAGTAGCCCACCGACTGCTTGACCCGCAGCGGCTCGCGCCGCACGTCGTGGCCCGCGACGCGGGCGGTGCCCGACGTGGGCGGCACGACGCCGGCGAGCACGCGCATCGTCGTCGACTTGCCCGCGCCGTTGCGGCCCAGGAGGGCGGTGGCCTGGCCGGCGTACGCCACCAGGTCGACGCCCGCGACCGCCTCCACCTCGCCGAAGCGCACGTGGAGGGCGCGCACGTCGACGGCGGGCCGGGGGGAGGTCACGCCACCATCCTGGCCGCGCGGGCGCTGCCCCAGGAGGCCTCCGCGGGCAAATGACCCGGACCGACCAGGGGGTCGGCCGTTCGGAGGACCCGCGGTCTCCGCCGATCGGTCAGGACGCACCGCGGCGGCGGACCCGTCGAGGGCCCGCCGCCGCGGTGTCGTGCTGGTCCGGTGGGCCCGGTAGCCCTCGCGGGCCCGGTGTCAGGCCGGGAAGGACTCGCCCTTCTCCGCCATGGAGCGGAGGTGGGCGGTGGGGGCGAAGCGGTCGCCGTAGCGCTCGGCCAGCTGGTCGGCGCGCTTGACGAAGGCGGCCAGGCCGATCTCTCCGTCGGCGGCCTGGTAGCCGGTCATGTACTGCGCGGCGCCACCGGTCATGGGCGGGAAGCCGATGCCCATGATGGAGCCGATGTTGGCGGCCGCGGCGGAGGTGATGACGCCCTCCTCGAAGCACTTGGCCGTCTCGAGGGCCTCGGCGAAGAGCATCCGCTCCTTCATGTCCTCGAAGGGGATCTGCTCCTCCGCCACCGGGAACTCCTCGGCGAGGCCGGCCCAGAGGCCCTGGCGCTTGCCGTCGGCGTACTCGTAGAAGCCCTTGCCCTTGAGGCGCGAGGGGCGCTCGAGCTCGAGCATGCGCTGCACCACGGCGGTGCCGGGGTGGATGGCGTACGGCGTGCCGTCGCGCTCGGCGGCCTCGCGGGTGGCCTTCTCGATCTTGGCCATGAGCTCCATGTTGAGCTCGTCGGTCAGCTGCAGCGTGCCCACGGGGTAGCCCGCCTGCGTCGCGGCGCGCTCCAGGGAGATCGGGTGGGCGCCCTCGGCGAGCATGGCCAGGCCCTCGTTGACGAAGAAGCCGATGACGCGCGAGGTGTAGAACCCGCGGCTGTCGTTGACCACGATCGGGGTCTTGCGGATCTGCTGCACGACGTCGTAGGCCTTGGCCAGCGCCTCGTCGGAGGTCTCGGCGCCGCGGATGATCTCCACCAGCGGCATCTTGTCGACGGGGCTGAAGAAGTGCAGGCCGATGAAGTCCTTCGGGCGGTCGACGCCCTCGGCGAGCTCGGTGATCGGCAGGGTCGAGGTGTTGGAGCACAGCAGCGCGTCGTCGTTGACGTAGGGCGCCACCTCGGCGAAGACCTTGGCCTTGAGCGAGGGGTCCTCGAAGACGGCCTCGATGACCAGGTCGCAGCCGGCCAGGGCGGCGGCGTCGCCGGTGGCGGTGATGCGGCCGAGCAGCTCGGCCTTCTTCTCCTCGGTGGACTTGCCGCGCGAGATGGCCTTGTCGAGCAGGCCCTCGGAGTAGGCCTTGCCCTTGGCGGCGTTCTCGTCGGAGACGTCCTTGAGCACGACCTCCATGCCGGCGCGGGCGCAGGAGTAGGCGATGCCGGCGCCCATCATGCCGGCGCCGAGCACGCCGACCTTGGTGGCCTTGAAGGGCTCGATGCCCTGCGGGCGCATGGAGCCGGACTTGATGGCCTGCAGGTCGAAGAAGAACGCCTGGATCATGTTCTTCGAGCCCTGCTCGGTGATGAGCTTGACCAGGTAGCGCGACTCGATGCGCGAGGCGGTGTCGAAGTCGCGCATGGCGCCCTCGACGGCGGCCGAGAGGATCGCGCGGGCGGCGGGGTAGACCGCGCCCTTGGTCTGCTTGCGCAGCAGTGCCGGGAAGGCGGGCAGGAAGCCGGCCAGGGCCGGGCCCTTGGGGTTGCCGCCGGGCATCTTGTAGCCGGGGGCGTCCCACGGGTTGGTGGTCGCCTCGGGGTGGGCCTTGATCCACGCCTTGGCCGCGGGCAGGAGCTCCTCGCGGGTGGCGACCAGCTCGTCGACCAGGCCCTTCTCCTTGGCCTGGGCCGGCTTGAACTGCGTGCCGGTGAGCAGCACCTCCATCAGCCCCGCCTGGAGGCCGAGCAGCCGCACGATGCGGGTCACGCCGCCGCCGCCGGGCAGCAGGCCCAGCGACGACTCGGGCAGGCCGAGGGCGATCTTGTCGTCGTCGACGACGATGCGGTGGTTGGTGGCCAGGCAGATCTCGAAGCCGCCGCCGAGCGCGGCGCCGTTGATGGCCGAGACGACCGGCACGGGCAGCTTCTCCAGGCGGCGCAGCGGCTCCTTGACGCCCTCGGCCATCGCGAAGACGCTCGCGGCGTCGTCGGGGGTCGCGGTGACCATGCCCTTGAGGTCGCCGCCGGCGAAGAACGTCTTCTTCGCGCTGGCGATCACGACGCCGGTGACGCTCGAGGCGTCGGCGGCCAGCTCGTCCTCGATGCGGTCCACGACGGCCTTCATCGAGGAGGTGTAGAGGGCGTTCATGGTGTTGGCCGACTGGTGCGGGTCGTCGAGGGTGAGGGTGACGATGCCGTCGGCGTCCTTGTCGTAGCGGACGGCGGTCTGCTCGGTGGTGGTGGTGCTCATGCGTGTGTGGGTCCTGTCTGGGTCTGTGACGGGCGTCGGCGCGTACGCCGGGAGGGGGCTGGTAGGTCCGCGCGGGTGCGCGGGGCTCAGACCAGCTCGACGATCGTGGCGATGCCCATGCCGCCGCCGACGCAGAGCGTGGCGAGGCCGCGGCGCTGGTCGCGGCGGGCGAGCTCGTCGATGAGGGTGCCGAGGATCATCGCGCCGGTGGCCCCGAGCGGGTGGCCCATGGCGATGGCGCCGCCGTTGACGTTGGTGATCTCGTCGGTGATGCCCATGTCGCGCATGAAGCGCATCGCGACGGCCGCGAAGGCCTCGTTGATCTCGAAGAGGTCGATGTCGCCGACCTCGAGGCCGGCCTTGGCCAGCGCCTTGCGGGCGGCCGGGGCGGGGCCGGTGAGCATGATCGTCGGGTCGGCGCCCGAGACGGCCATCGACACGATCCGGGCGCGCGGGGTCAGACCGAGGTCGACGCCGACCTGCTCGGTGCCGATGGCCATGAGCGCGGCGCCGTCGACGATGCCCGAGGAGTTGCCGGCGTGGTGGACGTGGTCGATCTTCTCGACCCAGTGGTACTTCTCCAGCGCGACGTCGTCGAAGCCCGCGTCGCGACCCATCTGGGCGAAGCTGGGCCGGAGGCCGGCCAGGCCCTCGACCGAGGTGTCGGGGCGGATCAGCTCGTCGTGGTCGAGCACCGTGAGGCCGTTGATGTCCTTGACCGGCACGACCGAGTCGGTGAAATAGCCGTTGGCCCACGCCTTGGCGGCGCGGTGGTTGGACTCGGCGGCGAAGGCGTCGACGTCCTCGCGGCTCCAGCCCTCGATGGTGGCGATGAGGTCGGCGCCGATGCCCTGGGGCACGAAGCCGGTGGCGAGCGCGGTGGCGGGGTCCTGGGCCCAGGCGCCGCCGTCGGAGCCCATCGGCGCGTTGCTCATCGACTCCACGCCACCGGCGAGGATGAGGTCCTCCATGCCGCCGCGGATGCGACCGGCGGCCTGGTTGACGGCCTCGAGGCCCGAGGCGCAGAAGCGGTTGAGCTGCACGCCGGCGACCGTGTCGGGGTAGCCCGCCTTCAGCGCGGCGGTCTTGGCGATGTCGCCGCCCTGCTCGCCGACGGGGGTGACCACGCCGAGCACCACGTCGTCGACGCGGTGGGGGTCGAGGCCGGGGTTGCGCACCTTCAGCTCGTCGAGCAGCCCGACCACGAGGTCGACCGGCTTCACCTCGTGCAGCGATCCGGCGGCCTTGCCCTTGCCGCGCGGTGTGCGGATGTGGTCGTACACGAATGCTTCTGCCATGACCGTCCTCGGTGCTCGATGTCTGTGCGTCGATTGTGACACTATTGCTGTCACTGTCGTCAAGGGATCGCGGCACCGCCCGCGCCCCCGTGCGTGTGTCGGCCACCACACCGGCAGGATGTCCTGCCTGACCGGCAGGTCGCCGCCCCCCGCGTCAGCGGCGGGCGGGCGCCACGGCAGCATCACGACAGGCATCACGACGGGCATCACGACACGCAGCACGGCAAGCAGCAGCAGGAGGGAGGACGAGGATGGACGAGAACGGCGCCGGGGCCACCAAGGACCTGATGACCCTCGACGAGCTGACCCAGCGCGCCGGGATCAGCGTGCGCAACGTGCGCTTCTACACCACCAAGGGCCTCGTGCCGCCCCCGATCCGTCGCGGCCGCTCCGGCTACTACACCCCCGACCACGTCGCGCGCCTCGAGCTGGTCGCCGAGCTGCAGAGCCACGGCTTCACGCTCTCGGCCATCGAGCGCTACGTCGCCGCGATCCCCGCCGACGCCACCCCCGAGGACATCGCGCTGCACCGCACGATGCTGGCGCCGTGGCAGGCCGACGTGCCCGAGGAGATGAGCGTCGCCGAGCTCGCCACCCGCGCAGGGCGCGAGCTGGGCGAGGACGACCTCTCCACGCTGGCCGCCCTCGGCATCGCCGTGCCGACGCGCCGCGGGCGCTACGCCGTGGCGCTCACCCAGCTGCCGGTGGGGCTGAGCCTGCTCGACCTCGGCTTCCCCACCGAGGCCGCGGTCGCCTCGGCCCAGGTCTACGCCGCCCACGGCCGCCAGCTGGCCGAGGAGCTCAACCAGGTCTTCCGCACGATGGTGTGGCCCGCCTACAAGGAGGCCGGCGCCTCTCCCGAGACCATCCGCGAGGTCGTCGAGCGGCTCAAGCCGCTCTCGATCGCCGGGCTGGTCTCGGCCTACGAGTCGGCCATGGACCAGGCCAAGCGCGACCGGATCGCCGAGCGCGCCCGGCGCGGCACCGACTGACCCTGCCCCCGGCCGGCCAGGCGTCCCGGCGGTTTCTCACCCCTCGGGCCCGAGCCCCCCGCTCCTGGACGGCGGGCCAGGTCGCACCCCCTACGCTGGCCCCATGAGTCTCACCGTCCTCGTCACCGGCGCCACCGGCTTCATCGGGAAGCGGCTGGTGCCTGCGATGGTCGAGGCCGGTCACCACGTCAAGGCGATGACCCGCCACCCCGACACCTACGAGGGGCAGGGCGAGGCCGTCTACGGCGACGTCTTCGACCCCGGCACGCTGGCCGAGCCGCTGACCGACGTCGACGTCGCCATCTACCTGGTGCACTCCCTCGACGACAACGACTTCGAGCGCAAGGACGCCGAGGCCGCCACCGCCTTCGGGCTGGCCGCGGCCGCCAACGGCGTCACCCAGATCGTCTACATGGGCGGCCTCGGCAAGGACGACGACGACCTCTCCCCCCACCTGCGCTCGCGCCGCGAGGTCGAGCAGCTGCTCGGCACCTCCGGGGTGCCCGTCACGGTGCTGCGTGCGGCGATCGTCGTCGGCGCCGGCGGCGTGTCGTGGGAGATGACGCGTGGGCTGGTGAAGAACCTGCCCGCGATGGTCGTGCCGCGCTGGGCCGCCACCCGCACCCAGCCGATCGCGATCGACGACGTCATCCGCTACATCGTGGGCGTCACCGGCAAGGAGGAGGCCTACGACCGGGTCTTCGAGGTTGGCGGCGCCGACCAGCTGAGCTACGTCGGCATGATGCGCGGCGCGGCCAAGGAGATCCTGGGCCGCGACATCCCGATCATCCAGCTCCCCGTGGGCACGCCGGTGCTCTCGTCGTGGTGGATCCGCCTGGTCACGGGCGTCGACACCACCACCGCGGCCAACCTCATCGACTCGATGGGCAACGAGGTCCTGCAGACCGACTACTCCATCCGCGACGTCGTGCCCGGCGAGCCGCTGAGCTACGCCGAGGCCGTGCGCCGCGCCGTGGCCGAGGACGACCAGACCTGAGCCGGGTCCGATGCGGGCGCCCGGCCGTGCGCCGTGCGGATCGTGGATCCGCCGCCACGCGACGCATGAGGTCAGCGCCCGCCACCGCGGGAGGGCCCGAGGACGGGTCCGCGGCGCGGAGGACGATCAGAGGAAGATCAGCGGCAAGAGGAAGAGCATCGAGATCGACCACGTCAGGTGGGTCAGGATCGGGGCGAGGATGCCGCCCGAGGCGCGACGCTGCAGGCCGACCACCACGCCGAGGAGCACGGCGGCGAAGGTGAGCATGACGTTGCCGGTGGCCAGCGTGGCCACGGTGTAGGCCACCGTGGTGACCGGCACGGGGTAGCGCGGGGTGGCGGCGTAGGCGCCACCGCGGAAGAACAGCTCCTCGGCGACACCGTTGACGGCCGTCACGAAGAGCAGCAGCGGCCAGGGCCCCTCGACGGTGTAGTCGAGCACCGACTGGATCTGGCGCACCAGGGGGTCGAAGAGCGGGATCTCGCGGATCAGCAGCGCGCCGAACACGAAGACCCCGACCATCGCCGCGCCCAGCAGGATCGGCGAGAGCACCGGGCGGCGCAGCCGCTCGGCGTGCCCGATGCGCCCGAGGTGGAGCGGGCCGGAGGTGAAGGCGCCGAGGATCCACACCGAGGCCAGGACGAGCGTCGAGACGTAGAACCAGCCCGAGCCCGGCTCGATGCGCAGCGAGAAGCCGAGCACGGCGGCGCCGATCACCACGAAGACACCCGTGACGATCTGGCGCCGCCTCAGCACGGCGGGGTCGTCCCGGTGGTCGCGAGGCACGACGTCCCACAGGGACCGTCTGACGAACTCACGCACCGGGCTCACTCCTCCGACCTTACGTCGCCTGCGGTCAGCCCCGGCGTCCGCTGAAGGACGCGGCGCTGTGGCTCGAGCCGCCCTGCCCCGACCCACCGGTACGCCGGGCAGCGCCCGACCGCCCGCCGGGCCCGCCGGCGGGCTTGGCCGCACCGGAGCCCTGGCCGCGCCCGCGACCCTGGCCGCCCTGACCGCCGCCCTGCGAGGACGAGCCGGAGCCGCCCGAGGAGGTGCCGCCGCCGCTGCGACGACGGCGGGTGCCGCCGCCCGCGCCGCCGGCGCCGCGGCCGCCGGAGCGACCCGAGCCGCCACCGCTGCCGCCGGAGCCGCGCGGGGCGGGCTCGGGGGTGCTGACGCCGAGGCCGCCGGGCACGAGGACCCGCTCACCGGGGGCCAGCGTGGTGAGGATCGGGTGGGAGATCGTGTCGACCTTGGTGATGGTCGGCTTGATGCCGGCCGCGCGGGTCAGGTCACGCACGTCGCGCACCTGCTCGGCAGTCATCAGGGTGATGACGGTGCCGGCCGCGCCCGCGCGCGCCGTACGGCCCGAGCGGTGCAGGTAGGCCTTGTGCTCGGCCGGCGGGTCGGCGTGGACCACGAGGGCCACGTCGTCGACGTGGATGCCGCGGGCCGCGATGTCGGTGGCGACCAGCGTGCTGGCCTGGCCGGCGTGGAAGGCGTCCATGTTGCGCACGCGCGCGTTCTGCGACAGGTTGCCGTGCAGCTCGACGGCGGGCACGCCGTTCTTGTTGAGCTGGCGGGCCAGGGCCTTGGCGCCGTGCTTGGTGCGGGTGAAGACCACGGTGCGACCGGGCGCGCTGGCCAGGTCGACCAGCACCGGCACGCGCTGCTCGCGCGAGAGGTGCAGCACGTGGTGGTCCATCTTCGCCACCGGCGACTGCGCGGAGTCGGCGGAGTGGGTGACGGGGTTGCGCAGGAAGCGCTTGACCAGCACGTCGATGGCGTTGTCGAGGGTGGCCGAGAACAGCAGGCGCTGGCTCTCGACGGGGGTCTTCTCCAGGATCCGGCGCACGCCGGGCAGGAAGCCGAGGTCGGCCATGTGGTCGGCCTCGTCGAGCACGGTCACCTCGATGGAGCCGAGCTGGCAGTGGCCCTGGGAGATGAGGTCCTCGAGTCGGCCGGGGCAGGCCAGCACGATGTCGGTGCCGCGGCGCAGCCCGGCGACCTGGGGGTTCTGACCCACGCCGCCGAAGACGGTCTGGGTGGTGAGGCCGGCGGCCTTGGCCAGCGGCTTGAGGGCCTCGTGGATCTGGTTGACCAGCTCGCGGGTCGGGGCCAGCACGAGCGCGCGGGGGCGCTTGGCCGTCGCGGGCAGCGACGACTCGACGAGGCGGGCCACCAGCGGCAGCAGGAACGCGAAGGTCTTGCCGGAGCCGGTGCGGCCGCGGCCGAGCACGTCGCGCCCGGCCAGCGAGTCGGGCAGCGTCGCGGCCTGGATCGGGGTGGGGGAGGTGATGCCGTCGCGGGCGAGGATCGCCACGAGGTCGGCGGGCACGCCGAGGGCGGCGAAGCTCGGGGAGCCCGCGCCGGCGGTGCCGGAGGAACGGGTGGAGGAAGCGTTGGACGAAGCGTTGGACGATGCGTTGGACACGAAGAAGTCACTCACTGTGGGCGTGTCTCGCCAATGATTGGCTGCACGACTGGCCCGTGACGGGCGAGAGGAGCGGGTGCCTCCGACGGAGGCGGCGCGCGGACCGGGTGGTGCGGGTCCGGCGAAGCCCGAGGCAAGACGGAACGGGCTGCTCCCCAGTCTAGGGGTGCAGCCCGTCGATCGAGATTCGACGCGGTGTGCGTCTGGTCTCAGCCGTCCCTCCCGGCCGCGGTGCGCGGCGGGAGGGCAGGTCTCACTTGGTGAGGCCGTCCTTGATGTCCTTGGCGGCGTCCTTGAGCTTCTCGACGCCCTGCTTGACGCCGGCCGAGGCCTGGTCGCCCTTGCCCTCCGCCTCGAGCTGCTCGTCGCCGGTCGCGCGGCCGGTGGTCTCCTTGGCCTTGCCGCCGAGCTCCTCGGACTTGTTGCTGATCTTGTCGCCGATGCCCATCACGTGCTCCGTTCGGTCGGGGTGTCCCCCTCGGTCGAGGGGTGCGTTCTGCGTTCCAGTGCACCACCGTGCACCGAGCCCGGCCTCACCCCTCGGGTGAGCGCGGGGTGCGCCCCGCGTCACACCGGGGCGCCCGTGGCGTACGCCGGACCGGTGCGCTCGGGCGGTCAGGAGAAGGCGAGGGCCTCGTCGTCGATGCGGTCGCGGCGGATGGTGCGCACGTCTTGGAGGTAGTTCTGCCGCAGCATCCACGGCGCGCGGTCGCCCTGCTTGGGCAGGTCGTCGAGGGCGCGCTGGATGTAGCCGGAGGCGAGGTCCATGAAGGGCCGCTCCCCCACCGACTCGTCGCGCACGGGCACCACGGCGCGCAGGCCGTGCTCGTCGAGGTGGGAGAGCAGGCGCACGACGTACTCCCCCACCAGGTCGGCCTTGAGGGTCCACGAGGCGTTGGTGTAGCCGATCGTGTAGGCGAAGTTGGGCACGCCGCTGAGCATGAGGCCCTTGTAGGACATCGCCTGGGAGACGTCGATCCGCTCCCCGTCGAGGCTGAGCTCGAGGCCGCCGAAGGCGAGCAGCTTCAGGCCCGTGGCGGTGACGATGATGTCGGCGTCGAGGTGCTCCCCGGAGGTGAGCGCGATGCCGGTCTCGTCGAAGGTCTCGATGGTGTCGGTGACCACCGAGGCCTGACCGGCGCGCAGGGCCTTGAAGAGGTCGCCGTCGGGCACGACGCACAGGCGCTGGTCCCACGGGTCGTAGGACGGCTGGAAGTGCTCGTCGAAGGAGACGCCCTCGGGCAGCTGGGGCTCGGTGAAGCGGCGGATGACGGCCTTGGCCTGCCGCGGGAAGCGGCGGGCCAGCTGGTAGCTGGCCACCAGGCGCAGCACGTTCTTCCACCGCACGACCGGGTAGGTCACCGCGGCCGGCAGCGGCAGCTTGTCGAACAGCCTCGACCAGGGGTCCTCGCCGGGCTGCGGGAGGATGTAGGTGGGGGTGCGCTGGAGCATGGTGATGTGCTCGGTCGTGCCGGCCATCGAGGGCAGCAGCGTGATCGCGGTGGCGCCCGAGCCGATGACGACGACCCTCTTGCCGGCGTAGTCGAGGTCCTCGGGCCAGTGCTGGGGGTGCACGACCTGGCCCTGGAAGCGCTCGCGGCCGGGGAAGACCGGGGTGTGGCCTTCCTCGTAGTCGTAGTAGCCCGTGGCGCCCCACAGGAAGCCGCAGGTCATGGTGAGCGGCTCGCCGTCGCGCTCGATGCGCACCGTCCAGCGCGCGGCCGCGGAGTCCCAGTCGGCGCCGAGGACCTTGTGGTGGTAGCGGACGAGGCGGTCGACGCCCTGCTCGCGGGCGACCGTGCGCACGTAGTCGAGGATCAGGCCGCCGTCGGCCAGCGCGGTGTGGCTGGGCCAGGGGCGCCAGCGGTAGCCGAAGGTGAACATGTCGGAGTCCGAGCGCACGCCGGGGTAGCGGAAGAGGTCCCACGTGCCGCCGCTGGCCCCGCGGCTCTCCAGCACCGCCACGCTGCGACCGGGGTGGCCCGCGCGCAGCTGGCAGGCCGCGCCGATGCCCGAGAGGCCGGCGCCGACGATGAGGACGTCGACGTGCTCGACCCCGCCGGGGGGCGTGGCGGAGGTGGACTCGCGGGTGCCGGTCGCAGGGGCGCTGGTCTCGCTGCTCATGGGCCGACGGTAGCCCGGTCCGGGCCTTGTTGACAGATGTTCAGCAAGAGGTCTGCCTCACTGCCCGTACGCCGGGGACGCTGCGGCTGGGCGGGGGCGGGCCGGGGCGGGCCGGGGTCGCGGGCCGGGGCGGGCCGGGGTCGCGGGCCGGCCGGGGCGGGGTCAGTCGCGGGCGAAGAGCTCGACGAAGCGGGTGAGCAGCCGCTGCGGCTCGGTGACAACGGCGGCGCGGGCGCGGGCCTGGAGGGTGGCGGCGCCGCCGGGCTCGAAGTAGCCGTGCTCGGCGTAGACCTCGATGCGGGTGCAGATGCCCTCGACGTCGAGCTCGGGGTGGAACTGCGTGGCCCAGACCCGCTCGCCCAGCCGGAAGGCCTGCACCGGGCAGGTCGCCGACGACGCCAGCAGCACCGCCCCCTCGGGCAGGCGGGCCACCGCCTCCTTGTGGCCCAGGAAGGCCTGGAAACGGTCGGGCAGGCCCCCGAAGAGCGCGTCGGCGCGTCCGGCCTCGGTGAGGGTGATGGTCTGCGCCCCGATCGGCTCGGGGTGGGAGCGGTCGACCAGTCCGCCGCGCAGCACGCCGAGGGTGCCGATGCCGTAGCAGGCGCCGAGGAAGGGGTGGTCGGCCGCGACGACCCGCTCGGCGAGGTCGGCCAGCTCGGCCTCGGCCCGGCGCTGCGCGGTGCCCTTGGCCTCGACGGGGTCGCTGACGTTGTAGGGCCCGCCGCCGAGCACGATGCCCGACCAGGCGTCGAGGTCGACGGGGCCGCCGAGCGCGTCGAGGAGCGACTCGCGCTCCAGGCGCACGCGGCGCAGCTCGCGCTCGGCCAGGCCGGTGCAGCGCAGGACCGCGTCGTACTCACCGTCGGCGGCGAGGTCCTCCGCGCGGGTGCCGAGGAAGAGGAACGGCTTCACGGGGCCAGTGTGCCGGGCGCCGGGCGGGCGGCTCGCACCGGCGGGCGTGCGAGCCGGGTCAGTCGGCCTGCACCGCGACGCCGCGCTCGAGCAGGCCGTCGACGTCGGCGACGCCCCACGCGGCGAGGGCGTCGCGGGTGTGGCGGCCGGCCTTGTCGGGCGGGGGCGTGGAGAGCGTGGCCTCGGTGCGGGAGAAGCGGGGCGCGGGGGCCGGCTGGAGGCGGCCCTCGTGCTCGACGAGGGTGCCGCGGGCGGCGAGGTGGGGGTGGTCCTTGGCCTCGGTGACCGGGATGATCCCGGCGACGCAGGCGTCGGTGCCCTCGAAGAGCGCGACCCAGTCGGCCTGGGTGCGGCTGCGGAAGGTGTCGGCGAAGAGGGCGCGCATCTCGTCGTAGCGCTCCAGCTCGTGCTGGCCGGGGCAGGTCTCCTTGACGCCGAGCAGGGTGACGAGGGCGTCGAAGAACTGCGGCTCGAGGGCGCCGACGCTCATGTGGCGGCCGTCGGAGGTCTCGTAGACGTCGTAGTAGGGGGCGCCGCCGTCGAGGAGGTTGGCCGCGCGCTCCTCGCGGAAGATGCCCGCGCCGACGAAGGCGGTGGTCATGGCGTTGACGTGGGCGGTGCCGTCGACGATCGCGCCGTCGACGACCTGACCCCGCCCGCTCCCCCTCGCCTCGAGGAGGGCGGCGAGGATCCCGATGACGAGGTACGTCGAGCCGCCGCCGAAGTCGCCGACGAGGTTGGTCGGGAAGTGCGGTCGCGACGGGTCCTGGCCGAGGCCGAAGAGGGCGCCGGTGATGGCGATGTAGTTCATGTCGTGCCCGGCGGCGTGGGCCAGCGGGCCGGTCTGGCCCCAGCCGGTCATGCGCGCGTAGACCAGGCGCGGGTTGCGGGCGTGGCAGTCGTCGGGGCCGAGGCCGAGGCGCTCGGTGACGCCGGGGCGCATGCCCTCGACCAGCACGTCGGCGCTCGCCACGAGGTCGAGCACGGTCTGCACCGCCTCGGGGCTCTTCAGGTCGAGCGCGACGCTGGGCCGGCCGCGGTTGAGCAGGTCGTGGCTGCCGCCGCTGAGCACCTGGCCCCCCGGGCGCTCGACCCGGATCACGTCGGCGCCCAGGTCGGCCAGGATCATGCAGGCGTGCGGGCCCGGCCCGATGCCCGCGATCTCCACGACCTTGACGCCCCGCAGCGGTCCCGTGCCCTGACCCAGCTCGTAGCTCATGGGCGCATCATGCCCCAGATGCTGACAGAAGTGGTGTCACGGTCGGGTGGTGGGCGGGGCGCGGTCGGGATCGGGTCGGGGACCGGGCCGCGGGTGGGGCCGTCCAGCGCGATCGCGCCGGTTGCGCAGGCCGGGGCCGCCGAGGACTGCGGCAGCCGCGCACACCGCACGACGCGCCCAGCCCGGCTGAGCGTGGGGTCGTCCAGCGCGATTGCGCGGTTCGCGCAGGCCGGGGCCGCCCGCGAACGCACCAGCCACGCACACCGCGCCGTCCCCAGCCCGCCGACGGCGCGAGTGCGCGATCGGTGCGCTCCAGCCACGCAACTGCGCGATCCGGGCCGCGCCAGTGGGCGATCCGGCCTGCGGCGGCGGAGCGGGGAGCCCCCGGGTCAGCCGGGCAGGACGCGCCGCAGGAACTGGCGGGTGCGCTCCTCGCGGGGGTCGGCGAAGATCTCGGCGGGCGGGCCCTGCTCGAGGATGCGGCCCTCGTGGAGGAAGCAGACCGAGGTGGCGACCTCGCGGGCGAAGGCCATCTCGTGGGTGGCCAGCACCATGGTGGTGCCGGCCTCGGCCAGGTCGCGCACGATGGCGAGCACGTCGCCCACCAGCTCGGGGTCGAGCGCCGCGGTGATCTCGTCGAGCAGCAGCAGCGTCGGCTTCGTGCACAGCGCGCGCACGAGCGCGGCGCGCTGCTGCTGGCCACCGGAGAGCTTGTCGGGGTGCTTGCCGGCGTGCTCGGAGAGCCCGAACTGCGCGAGCAGGTCGCGCGCGCGGGCCTCCGCCTCGGCCTGGCCCAGGCCGTGCACGCGGCGCGGGGCGAGGGTGCAGTTGTCGAGCACGGTGAGGTGGGGGAAGAGGTTGTAGGCCTGGAAGACCATGCCCATGCGCCGGCGCACCTCGCGCGGGTCGACGCGGGGGTCGGAGACCTCGCGGCCCTCGAAGACGATCGAGCCGTCGTCGACGTCCTCGAGCAGGTTGAGGCAGCGCAGCAGCGTCGACTTGCCCGACCCCGAGGAGCCGATCAGGCAGATGACGTCGTGGGGCTGCACGCGCAGCGACACGTCGGCCAGCACGACGCGCTCGCCGTAGGACTTGCGCAGGCCGGTCGCCTCGAGCAGCGGCTCGACGCCGCCGCGCACGGTCCCGCCCACAGGGCCGGTCACAGGGCCGGTCACAGGACCGGTCACAGGGCCGGTCACAGGGCCGGTCACAGGGCACCGGTCCGCTCGCGACGGGCGTAGCGGCGACCGAGGGCGTCGGTGAGCCGGGCCAGCGGGATGGTGAGGGCGACGAAGAAGAGGGCCACGACGACGTAGGGGGTGTAGTTGAAGTTGTAGTTGGTGTAGTCGCGGGCCACGAAAACCGCCTCGAAGACACCGATCGTGGAGGCCAGGGCGGTGTCCTTCTGCAGCGAGACGAAGTCGTTGAGCAGCGGCGGCACGACGCGGCGCACGGCCTGCGGCACGACGACGAAGCGCATGGTCTGGGTGCGCGAGAGCGCCAGCGCCTCGGCCGAGGCGATCTGGCTGGGGTGGATCGACTCGATGCCGGAGCGGAAGACCTCGGCGACGTAGGCGCTGTAGGAGATCACCAGGGCCGTGGTGGCCCAGAAGAACGGGCTGGTCGGCAGGCCCTGCAGCTGCAGGCCCGGCATGCCGAAGCCCATCAGCAGCACGAGCAGCAGCGTGGGGATCCCGCGCACCACGTCGGTGTAGGCCACCGCGAGCAGCCGCAGCGGCGCCAGCACCGGTGCGCGGGCGCCGCGCGCCAGCGCGATGAGCAGCCCGAGCACCAGGATGATCGGCTCGGCGATCATGAACATCGCGACGTTGATGAGGAAGGCGTCGGCGATGTCGGGCAGCGAGGCGCGGGCGTGGAAGCCGTTGAAGAACGACTCGCGCACCCGCTCCCAGCCCGGCGAGGTCACCAGCAGCAGGCCCAGGCCGGCGAAGAAGACGACCAGCGCCGTGGTCGCGACGCCGATCGAGCGGCGCCGCAGGGCACGGCGTACGGCGCGCCGCTCGAGCTCACGCTCGCTCGGGGTCCAGGTGGCGCCGCCCGCGGGAGCGCCGGTCGGGGACGTCACTGGAGCTGGGGGACGTCCACGACGTCGGAGAGCCAGCGCTGCTCGAGGTCGGCCAGGGTGCCGTCGTCGTCCATCTGGGCCAGCGCGGCGTCGACGCAGGGCACGAGGTCGCTGCCCTTCTCGAAGAGCATCCCGAACTCCTCCTGCTCGCCGGTCTCGGGCTGGAACTGCCCCACGAGCACGCTGTCGGGGATCTCGACGGCGGAGATGTAGAAGGCGGTGGGCAGGTCGGCGAGCACGGCGTCGACCTGGTCGTTCTGCAGGGCCTGCTTGGCGGCGTTGGTGTCCTCGAAGACCACGGCGTCGGCCTCCGGCTGGATGACGTCGCGGATCGCGGTGAGCGAGGTGGTGCCGGTCTGCGCGCCGAGCCGCAGACCCTGCAGGTCCTCCAGGCTGGTGGCCTCGGCGCCGGCGGTGCCCTCGAGGGCGATGACGGCCTGGGCGGCGGAGTAGTAGCCGGAGGAGAAGTCGACGACCTCGGCGCGGGCCGGGGTGATCGAGATCTGGTTGATGTCGAGGTCGAAGTCCTTGGGGCCCGGCTTGTAGCTGGAGTTGAAGGGCACCGTCTGCCAGGTGACCTCGTCGGCGCCGAAGCCCAGGCGGTCGGCGACCTCGTAGGCCACCGCCGACTCGAACCCCTCGCCGTTGGTGGGGTCGTTGTCGGTGAACCACGGGTCGTAGGCCGGGGAGTCGGTGCCGACGGTCAGCGTGCCGTCGGAGACCAGGGTCGCGCCCGCGGCGCACTCGGCCGGGTCGAGGTCGGCGGCCGGCGTGGCCTGCGCCGAGGAGGTGTCGTCGCCGGACCCGCCCGCGCTGCCGGACTCCTCGACCGGGGCGCAGGAGACGGCGAGCAGCACGAGGGGCAGGGACACGAGGGAGGCCGTCCGGCGCAGCAGCATGGACGAATCGTAGGTCGCGCCGGGCCGGTCGCGGTCACGACGGGTCCGCGCCGGGACGCCGGTCACGTCCCAGGAACACGTCGGGGGTCCTTCGGAGGGTGACGAACCCCCCCTCTTGCAACTCGTTGCATAGGTACGTCACCATGGCCGCATGGCCCTCGAGCACGCCCTCCTCGTCGCGCTGCGCGAGCAGCCCGCGGCCGGACTCGAGCTCGCCGGGCGCTTCAGCCGCTCGATCGGCTTCTTCTGGTCGGCCACCCACCAGCAGATCTACCGCGTGCTGGCCCGCATGGAGGCCGACGGCTGGGTCGAGGCCACCCCCGTGCCACAGGCCGGGCGCCCCGACAAGAAGGAGTACGCCGTCACCGCGGCCGGGCGCGAGGCACTCGCCGCGTGGCTGGCCACCCCCGTCGGGCCCGAGCCGATGCGCTCGGAGCTGGCCGTCAAGCTGCGCGGCGCCTCCTTCGGCGAGCGCGAGGCCGTGCTCGACGTCGTGCGCGCCGACCTGGCCGACCACCACCTGCGCCTGGACCACTACCGCCAGCTGATGAAGCGCGACTACCCCGAGCCCGGCCGCCTCGCCGGCCTGGCCCTCGACCAGTACCTCGTGCTGCGCGGCGGCGTGCGGCTCGAGGAGTTCTGGACCCAGTGGCTCGAGGAGTACCTCGACGCCCACACCCGCCCCACCACGGAGGACGACCGATGACCGCCCAGACCCCGCAGCCCGAGCAGCCCGAGCAGCCCCGGCACCCGTTGCTGCTCTCCCCGCTCACCCTCGGCGCGGGCGCCGACGCGCTGACGCTGCGCAACCGGATCGTCATGGGCTCCATGCACACCGGCCTGGAGGACAGCGCGCGGGACCTGCCGGCGCTCGCGGCGTACTTCCGGGAGCGTGCGCGCGGCGGCACCGGCCTCATCGTCACCGGCGGCTACGCCCCCAACCGGCGCGGCTGGCTCAAGCCCTTCGCCTCCGAGCTGACCTCGCGGCGCCAGGCCCGCAGCCACCACCAGGTCACCGGCGCGGTGCACGAGGAGGGCGGGGCGATCGCGCTGCAGGTGCTGCACGCGGGCCGCTACGGCTACCACCCCTTCAGTGTCTCCGCCTCGAGGCGCAGGTCGCCGATCACGCCCTTCACGCCCTCGGCGATGTCGACGCGCACCGTCGACCGCACCGCCTCCGACTTCGCCGACGCCGTCGGCCTGGCGCGTGAGGCGGGCTACGACGCCGTCGAGATCATGGGCTCCGAGGGCTACCTCATCAACCAGTTCCTCGCCGCGCGCACCAACGACCGCACCGACGCGTGGGGCGGCTCGGCCAGCAAGCGGATGCGCTTCCCGGTCGAGGTGGTGCGCCGCGCCCGCGAGGTCGTCGGCGACGACTTCCCGATCGTCTACCGCATCTCGCTGCTCGACCTGGTCGAGGACGGCCAGACCTGGGAGGAGACCGTCGAGCTGGCCCACCTGCTCGAGCAGGCCGGCGTCACCGTGCTCAACACCGGCATCGGCTGGCACGAGGCCCGCGTGCCCACGATCATCACGCAGGTGCCGCGCGGGGCGTGGCGCTCGATGACCGCCCGGCTCAAGGCGGCCGTGTCGGTGCCGGTCTGCGCCTCCAACCGCATCAACACCCCCGACCTGGCCGAGGCCGTGCTGGCCGCCGGCGAGGCCGACCTGGTCTCGATGGCCCGCCCGCTGCTGGCCGACCCCGAGTTCGCGCTCAAGACCGCCCAGGGCCGCTCGGACGAGATCAACACCTGCATCGCCTGCAACCAGGCCTGCCTCGACCACGCCTTCAAGAACCAGAAGGCCTCCTGCCTGGTCAACCCCCGCGCCGGTCGCGAGACCACCCTGCTGCTCACCCCCACCCGCCGCCGCGCCAGCGTCGCCGTCGTCGGCGCCGGGCCCGCCGGGCTCGCCACCGCCGTCTCCGCCGCCGAGCGCGGGCTGGCCGTCACCCTCTTCGAGGCCGGCCCCGAGCTGGGCGGGCAGTTCCGCCTGGCCATGGCCGTGCCCGGCAAGGAGGACTTCGCCGAGACGCTGCGCTACTACCGCCGCCGCCTCGACGTGCTCGGCGTCGACGTGCGCCTCTCCACCCGCGCCGGCGTGGCCGACCTCGCCGGCTTCGACGAGGTCGTCGTAGCCACCGGCGTCACCCCGCGCGTGCCCGACCTCGAGGGCGTCGAGCACCCCAGCGTCGTGTCGTACGCCGACGTGCTCGCCGGTCGCGTCGTGCCCGGGCGCCGCGTCGCCGTCGTCGGCGCCGGCGGGATCGGTGTCGACGTGAGCGTCTGGCTGACCCACGACCCCAGCGAGGACCTCGACGACTGGCTGGCCCACTGGGGCGTCGGCGACCCCTCCCTGCACCGCGGCGGACTCACCGAGCGCAAGCCCCGCGAGCCGCAGCGCGAGGTCACCCTGCTGCAGCGCAAGACCACGATGATCGGCAAGGACCTCGGCAAGACCTCCGGCTGGGCCCACCGCGCCGTGCTCAAGCAGTCGGGCGTCACCCAGGTCGCCGGCGCCACCTACCACCGCGTCGACGACGCCGGCCTGCACTACTCCGTCGACGGCGTCGAGACCGTGCTCCCCGTCGACCACGTCGTGCTCTGCGCCGGGCAAAAGTCGGTGCGCGACCTCTACGACGACCTCGTCGCCGCCGGCGTCACCGCCCACCTCGTCGGCGGCGCCGACGTCGCCGCCGAGCTCGACGCCAAGCGCGCCATCGAGCAGGGGACCCGGGTGGCGGCGGGGCTCTGAGCCTGCTGCGGGTTTCACCAGTCGGCTGGCGACACCCGCACTGGTCGGCCCGTGCGTGGGCCGACCAGTGCGGGTCCGGGCCGACAGGTGGGACGCAGGTGGCTGGTGGGACTCCGGCTCTCGCCCGCGCGCGGTCTCGCGCGGCGGGGGCCGGCGTGCGGGAAGTGGCGGCGAACGACAGGTCCACCGGCCTCGGGCTCGTCGTATGCCGCCACTCCGGGCCTCGGCACCGGTACGGCGCTGCGGGTTTCGCCGGTCGGCTGGCGAAACCCGCACCTGTCGGCCCAGACCCGCACGGGGCGGGCCCGCGGGGGGCACCTGCACAGCGTCGGGGCCGGGGTGCGGGAAGTGGCGGCGAACGGCAGGTCCACCCGTCCTGAGCTCGTCGTGTGCCGCCACTCCGCTGCGGCACCGGTACGGCGCGGCGGGTTTCACCGGTCGGCTGGCGAAACCCGCACCTGTCGGCCCAGCCCCGCACAGGCCGACGGGGTCGCGGGGTCAGCCGAGCAGGGCCGCGCGGGCGTGGGTGGACCAGAGGCCCACGTGGGGGTCGGTGGCGGCGGGCCGCTGGTCGAAGGCGTAGGTGAGCGCGACGCCGCGCATGCTGGTGTTGAGCAGTTCTCGCGTCGCGGCGTACGCCGGGAGCGCCACGAGGTCGGCGCCGAGCATGCGGTCGGTCGCGGCGCGCACCTGCTCGCCGACCGCGCGCTCGGCGGGGCGCAGCGCCTGCGCGAGGGCGGGGGTGTGACGCGCGGCGAGCCAGAGCTCGGTCGCGGCCCAGAAGTAGTCCTCACGGTAGGTCGACCACAGCACCGCGACGGCGGCGTCGATGCGCTCCCCGGGGTCGGCCGGCCACGTCGTCCGGGCGCCGAGGGCGGCGATCCGGGCCGTGGCGAGGTGGGCGACGGCGGCGACGAGCAGGTCGTCGCGGGAGGGGTACTGGTGCAGCAGCCGCCCCCGCGACACCCCGGCCAGCTGCTGGATGCGCAGCGTCGAGGCGCCGGCGTAGCCGTGCTCGACCAGCGCCTGCACGGCCGCGTCGAGCACCTGCTGACGGGTGACCAGGCTCGGACGGCGGGTGGCACGCCCGGCCGCCGATCCGCCCGCGCCCCCAGCTCCGGCCACGCCCCCAGCTCGGCCAGCGGCGCCCGCAGCGCGCGCAGCGCCCACATCGCCCACACCGCCCGCACCGCCCGCAGCGTCCGCGCGGCCACGGCTGTCAGCCCAGCCGGGACGGTCGACCCGACCAGCCCGGACCGCGCCCCCGTCGCAATTGCCGAGGGCGCCCTCGCCACCACCGCCGACGCCGTCACCACCCCCGCGGACGCCGCCGCTCCCGCGGGGACCCCCGCCGCCGTCGCCGGCCACGCTCAGTCCAGCGGGTCGAGGAACAGGTCGGCCTCGAGGGGGCCGTCGCCGGGGCCGGCGCGGTAGCCCGAGAGGTCGGTGACGCCCTCCTCGGCGAGCACCTCGTCGTCGATGTAGAAGTGGCCGGTGCAGGCGCGCGGGTCGCGGGCGAGGATCGCGTGGGCGGCGTCGGCGACGATCTCGGGGGTGCGCGAGCGGGCGACGGCCTCGTCGCCGCCGAGCAGGTTGCGCACGGCGGCGGTGGCGATCATGGTGCGCGGCCACAACGAGTTGGCGGCGATGCCGCGGTCCTTGAGCTCCTCGGCGAGGCCGAGGGTGACCAGGCTCATCGAGTACTTCGCCATCGTGTAGGCGAGGTACTTCCCCGCCCACCGCGGGTCGAGGTCGAGCGGCGGCGAGAGCGTCAGCACGTGGGCGTGGTCGGAGCGCTCGAGCCACGGCAGCGCGGTCTTCGACAGCAGGAACGTGCCGCGGGCGTTGATGGCCATCATCAGGTCGTACTTCTTCATCGCGATGTCGCTGGTCGACGACAGGTCGAGCGCGGAGGCGTTGTTGACCACGACGTCGATGCCGCCGAAGCGCTCGACGGCCTGGTCGACGGCCGACCGCACGTCCTCCTCGTTGCGCACGTCGCCGACCACCGCGAGGGCCTGTCCGCCGGCGGCCTCGATCTCGGCCGCGGCGGTGTGCACCGTGCCCTCCAGGCGCGGGTCGGGCTCCGCGGTCTTGGCCAGCATCACCACGTTGGCGCCGTCGCGGGCCGCGCGCAGCGCGATGGCCAGGCCGATGCCGCGGCTGCCGCCCGACATCAGCAGGGTGCGGTCGGCGAGCGGGGCGGCTCCTGCGGCGGCGGGGGACGCGGGGGTGGGGTCTGCGGGCACGGGGAGTCTCCTCGGGTCGGTGTCCGGCCACGGTAGGAGTCGCGGGCGATGACGGTCAACGCTGACTGTTATGAGTTGGTAGCGTCCGCGGCATGACGTGCGTCACGCCCGTCGCCGGCCACCGTGCCGCCACCCCGGTCGTCCACCCCAGTCGTCCGCCCCAGTCGTCCGCCCCGGACGTCCACCCCAGTCGTCCGCCCCAGGAGGCCCCGTGAGCCCCGACGTCCGCTCCAGCACCGTCGACGACGTGCTGCGCCGCTCCGCCCTGCGCTGGCCCGCGCGCACCGCGCTGGTCTTCGACGAGCGCCGCTGGACCTACGCCGACCTCGACGCCGCGGTGACCCGGGCCGCGGCGCACCTGCTGGCCCTGGGCCTGGAGCGCGGCGACCGCGTGGCCACCGTGGGCGCCAACTCCGACGCCTACCTGCTGGCCTTCCTCGGCTGCGCCCGCGCCGGGCTCGTGCACGTGCCGGTCAACTACGCCCTCGCCGGCGACGAGCTGGCCTACCTGCTCACCGACGCCGGCGCCCGGGTCGCCCTGGTCGACCCCGCCCTCCGGGCGGGGGTCGAGGCCGTGCGCGCGACCACCTCGGTGGAGCAGGTGCACGCGCTGCACGGCGAGGACGGGGCGGTGCTGGAGCGGTGGGCGAGCGGGGAGGTGCCGAGGCTCGACCTGCCGCAGCCCGTCGCCGACACCGACCTGGTGCAGCTGCTCTACACCTCCGGCACGACCTCGGCGCCCAAGGGCGCGATGATGACCCACCGCGCGCTGGTGCACGAGTACGTCTCCACCGTCGTCGCGCTGGCCTGCCACGAGGGCGACGACCCGCTGCACTGCATGCCGCTCTACCACTCCGCCGGCATGCACGTGTTCCTGCTGCCCTACCTCGCCGTCGGCGCCACCAACCACCTGATGCCGCGCCCCGACGTGCCCGACGTGCTGCGCCGCGTCGAGGAGCACGGCCACGGCGCGCTCTTCCTCGCCCCCACCGTCTGGGTGCCGCTGGCCAACCACCCCGACCTCGCCACCCGCGACCTGTCCTCGCTGCGCAAGGCCTTCTACGGCGCCTCGATCATGCCCGGGCCCGTGCTGGCCCGCCTCCAGGAGCGACTGCCCGGGCTGGCGTTCTACAACTGCTTCGGGCAGAGCGAGATCGGGCCGCTGGCCTCCGTGCTCGGCCCCGAGGAGCACGCCGAGCGCCCCGACTCGTGCGGTCGCACCGTGCTCTTCGTCGAGGCCCGGGTGGTCGACGAGACCGGCGCCGACGTCGAGCCCGGCACCGCCGGCGAGCTGCTCTACCGCTCCCCGCAGCTGTGCACGGGCTACTGGGGCAAGCCCGAGGCCACCGCGGAGGCCTTCGTCGACGGGTGGTTCCACTCCGGCGACATGGTCACCCGCGACGCCGAGGGCTACCTCACCGTCGTCGACCGGATCAAGGACGTCATCAACACCGGCGGGGTGCTGGTGGCCTCCCGCGAGGTCGAGGACGCCCTCTACACCCATCCGGCCGTGGCCGAGGTCGCCGTCGTCGCCATGCCCGACGACCGCTGGATCGAGGCCGTCACCGCCGTCGTCGTGGTCCGCGAGGGCCACTCCGTCGAGCCCGACGAGCTCGTCGCCCACGCCCGGACCCGGCTGGCCGCCTTCAAGGTGCCCAAGCGGGTGCACCTGGTCGGGGAGCTGCCGCGCAACCAGAGCGGCAAGCTGCTCAAGCGCGTCCTGCGCGACGACCTGCGCGACGCGTGAGCGACGGCAGCGGACCGCCGGGCCCCGGACGCTAGCGTCGGGGCATGATCCGCGACCTCACCGACGCCGAGGCGCGCGCCGCGCTGGTCAACAAGTGGGCCGTGCCCGACGACGTGCTGCCGGCCTGGGTGGCCGAGATGGACTACGCGGTGGCGCCGGCCATCACCCGCGCCCTGCACGAGGCGGTGGAGCGCGGCGTGACCGGCTACCCCGCGCTCGAGCACGACGGCGGCGCGCTCGGCGCGGCGTACGCCGGGTTCGCGCGGCGCCGCCACGGGTGGGAGGTCGACCCCGGGCTGGTGCTGCCGACCGTCGACGTCAGCGCCGGGGTGCGGCTGGTGCTCGACGCGCTGAGCGACCCCGGCCCCGTGGTGCTGCCGCTGCCGGCCTACGCACCCCAGCTGGACCTGCCCGGGGTGACCGGACGCGAGCGGTGGGACCTGCCGGTGACCCCCGACGGCGACGCCTACGCGCTCGACCTCGACCACCTCGAGCGGCTGCTGGAGCGCGGGGCGCGCACCCTGCTGCTGACCCAGCCGCACAACCCCTGCGGCCACGTGCACACCCGCGCGGAGCTGGAGGCCGTGCGCGACCTGGTGGTGCGCCACGGGGCGCGGGTGGTCAGCGACGAGATCCACGCGCCGCTGGTGCTGCCCGGCGCCGAGCACGTGCCGTACCTCTCGCTGGAGGGCACCGCCGACCACGCCGTGGCCCTGGTGGCGGCGAGCAAGGCCTTCAACACCGCGGGGCTGAAGTGCGCGCAGGTGGTGAGCGGCGACGCCGCCACCCACGCCCGGCTCACGGCCGTGCCGATGGTGCGCAACGACTCCTGGTCCTCCCTCGGCGTGGTGGCCTCGGTGGCGGCCTACACCGAGGGCGACGCGTGGCTCGACGCGCTGCTGGTGCGCCTCGACGAGCAGCGCAGCCTGCTGGCCGACCTGCTGGCCGAGCACCTGCCGGCCGCGCGGATGCGGCCCCTGGAGGCGACCTACCTCGCCTGGCTCGACCTGCGGTCCTCCGGCCACGACGACCCGGCCGCGGTGGCCCTGGAGCACGGGCGGGTGCGGCTGGCGCCCGGCCACGACTACCACCCCGGGCTGGTCGGTCACGCCCGGCTCAACGTCGCGACCAGCGCCACCCGGCTGTCGGAGATCGTTCGTCGCCTGGCCGTGGCGCTGTCACCTCGTTGATCCGCGGGGGCGTCTGACTGGGGCCATGACCCTCCCGGCGACGCCCGCGACCGACCGGCCGACGGGCCGGCCCTCCCCCGCCACCGGCACCGTCGAGCTGCCGCCGGAGTCGCGCCGGCGCCTCGTGGTGATCGGCTGCGGCTACCTCGGTGCCACCCACGCGGCCTGCATGGCCGAGCTGGGCCACGAGGTGCTCGGCGTCGAGGTCGACCCCGCGCGGCTGGCGGCGCTGCAGGCCGGCCGGGTGCCCTTCCACGAGCCGGGCCTGGCCGAGCTGCTGGCGCGCCACGTGGCCTCGGGGCGGCTGCGCTTCACCGACTCCTACGCCGAGGCCGGGGCCTTCGGCGACGTGCACTTCGTCTGCGTCGGCACCCCGCAGCGCGGCGACAGCCTCGGCGCCGACACCTCCCACGTGGAGGCCGCGGTGGCGTCGCTGGCCCCCCACCTCGACCGGCCCGCCCTGGTCGTCGGCAAGTCCACGGTGCCGGTCGGCACGGCCGCCTCGCTGGCCGCGACCCTGGACGCGCTCTCGCCGGCCCCCGACGACGTCGACCTGGCCTGGAGCCCGGAGTTCCTGCGCGAGGGCTTCGCGATCGCCGACACCCTGCGCCCCGACCGGGTGGTGGTCGGCGTGGCCTCCGAGCGCGCCGAGAAGCTGCTGCGCGAGCTCTACGCCCCGCAGGTCGACGCCGGCTGCCCGCTGGTGGTCACCGACCTCGCGACCGCCGAGCTGGTCAAGGTCGCCGCCAACGCGTTCCTGGCCACCAAGATCTCCTTCGTCAACGCCGTCAGCGAGGTCTGCGAGGCCGCCGGCGCCGACGTCGTCGACCTCGCCGAGGCGCTGGGCCACGACGCCCGCATCGGCCACCGCTTCCTGCGCGCCGGGATCGGCTTCGGGGGCGGCTGCCTGCCCAAGGACATCCGCGCCTTCGTCCACCGCGCCGGCGAGCTCGGGGTCGAGGACACCATGTCCTTCCTGCGCCAGGTCGACGCCATCAACCAGCGCCAGCGCCAGCGCGTCGTGCAGCTGTCGACCGCCCTGCTCGGCGGCAGCGTCACCCGCACCCGGATCGCGGTGTGGGGCGCGGCCTTCAAGCCCGACAGCGACGACGTGCGCGACTCACCGGCGCTCTCGATCGCCGGCAGGCTGCACCTGCGCGGCGCGACCGTCACCGTGCACGACCCCGCCGCGGGCGGCACGGCGCGCGCGGCGTACCCGACGCTGACCTACGCCGACTCCCCGCTCGAGGCCTGCCGCGACGCCGACCTGCTGCTGCACCTCACCGAGTGGAGCGACTACCGCGAGGTCGACGTGGCCGAGGTGGGCCGGGTCGTGCGGCGCAAGCAGCTGCTCGACGGGCGCAACGCTCTCGACGCCGCGCTGTGGCGCGAGCACGGGTTCACCGTGCGGGGGATGGGCCGCCGGCCCTGAGCGGCGGCGGCCGGACCCCTCGGCTCAGACGTTGAAGCGGCCGCGGCGCCGCACGAGCGGGCGGGGGGCCTGGGGCAGCCAGGTGCGGGTCACGTGGTCGATCACGTGCACGCCGGGGGGCGCCTCGATGCGGTGCAGGCCGAGCAGCTCCTCGCCGCGGCCCTCGCTCAGGGCGGTGAAGACCTCCCACTCGCGCCGCTTGCGGGGGGCGCGGGAGGAGTCGAAGTCGGTGGTCGAGGTCCAGTGGGTGAACTCGTCGCGGTCGAGCCACTTCAACTCCACGACCATCCCCTCGGGGGCGATGATGCGGTCGGAGTCGTCGGGGAACTCGCGCACCTCCCACTCGAAGGCCTTGACGAACGTGAACTCCGGGCCCATCGGGTAGACCCATGGCTCCAAGAAGCGGTAGCCGAGGTCGAGCCAGGCCACCGAGTCGCTCTCGACGGTGAGCGGGTGGCGCGGCAGGGCGACCACGGCCCCCGACTCCTCCAGCTGCCACGACAGGTCGGCCAGCAGGGCGACGCCCTCGCGGGTGAGCACCATGTCGCCGTCCCACTTCATCGAGTAGGACGTGCGGACCTGGGAGAGCGACCAGTTGTAGAAGTGGGTCAGCGAGTGCACCGAGTCGGGCGGGGTGGCCAGGTGCTCGGTGCCGGCCCGGGCGACCTGGAAGGGGTAGTCGAGCACGGTGAGCCGCTCGCCGGCGCCGAGCTCGTCGGCGATGCGGCGGGCCTCCTCGGCGGTGCCGTCGTCGGAGAGGTTGTCGACGACGATGACGTGCTGCACCGCCTCGAGCATCCCGGGCAGCACCCACGGCAGGTTGTGGGCCTCGTTGCGCATCCGGAAGACGCAGGTCAGCCCGGGGGTGAGCCGGCCCTGGCGCCACGGCCAGCGCACGTCGTAGGTCGGGTCGCCCTCCAGGCAGGGGATGTCGGCGCCGCGCACCGGGCTCATCGCGACCTGCCCGCGGCCTTGCGCAGGCCCCGGCGCACCGAGGGCGGCACCAGGGCGCGGACCTTGTGGGGCACCTTGTCGGCGCGCCCGCCGTCGCTCGCGGTCTGCGGAGGCGCGACCTTGGCCAGGGCCTCGCGGCGGGCGGCGAGCGCGGCCGACTCGGCGATGGCGGCCGACTCGTCGTAGAGCTCGGCGTAGGCGGCGCGCAGCTCGTCGAGGCGCTCGTGGGTCGCGGCGACGTCGCCGTCGTCGTCGGCGAGCCGGTCGAGGGCCACCCACGACTCCTGGGCGATCTCGCGCAGGCGGCGCGGCACCTGGACGTCGTCCCAGGTCAGCTGCACGCGGCGCAGGTTGGGGTCGATGAACTGGTGCACGGCGCGGATGTCGTTGGCCGAGGCCGACTTCACCGCGTCGAGGTCGAAGCGCTGCCCGACGCCGAAGACCGGCACCGTCCAGTCCTGGAGCAGGTCGCCGTAGCGCACGAAGGCGCGCACCGAGCCGCGGGTGGAGCGCTCGGTGTGGAGCATCATGTTGACCCAGGCGGCGGTGCGGCTGATCTCGCCGAACTTCGAGGAGTAGTACTTCTGCTTGCTCCCCACGACCTCGGTCGGCGGGCGCAGCATGGTGACGTACGCCGGCGTCGCGTCGCAGCGCAGCGCGGCCGCGCGCCACAGGCCGAGGAACCACGCCATGCGCGGGTCCTTGACGACCAGCTCGGGCCCGCCCTCGACGAACTGCTCCTCCAGCCAGGTGTGCAGCCGGGTGCGCAGCGGGCCGAAGGTGGCCAGCTTGCCCGACTCGAACCACGCCGAGGGCCGGCCGTCGGAGACCTGCACGTTGCAGCGCTTGAGCAGCTCGTCGTGGAAGTCGACGACCCACTGCGGCTCGCCGAAGCCCTTGGGGTTGGTCTCGTCGGCCACGACCTCGGGCTGGGGCACGTGCATGCCGAGCGCCTGGAGGGTGCCGGCCATGGTGCTCGTGCCGCTGCGGCCCGAGCCGACCACGAAGACGATCCGGCGGGGCACGGGCGGCGCGTCGGCCAGCGGGTCGGCCGCGTCGACGGGCGCCGCGGGGTCGGAGCCGGGCTCGGGGGTGGGGGTGGACCCCGGGGTCTCGGACGACATGCGCGACAGCCTAACGACGCGTGGCCCCCGGCGGGGTCGTCGCGGGTCGTCGTCGCGGGTGGTGCGCCGCGCGGGGCCGCCAGGGCGCGGCGGCCGCTCAGCCCAGGGAGCGGGTCTGGGCACCGACGACGGCGGCCAGCCAGTGGTAGGCCGGGCGCGGCGTGCGCGCGCCGTCGACCGGGTCGACCGCCAGCAGGCCGACCGGGGCGAGCGCGCCGGCGGGCCCGGCGTCGGTCGCGGACGCCGCTGCCTGGTCGAGCAGCGGTCCGACGTGGAGGGCGCGGACGTCGACGCCGCGCTGCACCGCGGTGGCCACGGCCCGCAGGTGGCCCTCGAGGCGGCTGGTACGGGGGTCGACGGGCAGGTCGGAGCCGTCAGAGCCGTCAGAGCCGTCAGAGCCGTCAGAGCCGTCAGAGCCGTCAGAGCCGTCAGGGCCGTCAGGGCCGTCGGGGGCGAGCGTGGTGGTCCCGGGGGTGCCGGCGTCGGCGGGGGTCGCGGGCTCGACGTACGGGGCGGGCGCGAGCGTGACCTGGAGCGGGGGGAGGGCGGCGCGGTAGCGGGCGCGGAACATGATCAGCCACTCGCGCAGCGCGTCGGGCACGACGGGGGTGCCGGCGTCGGTCTCGGGGTAGCCGAGCAGCTCGCAGCGCTCGAAGGGCACCTCCGACTCCTCCCCCGCGATGCCGATCTTGAGCGGGCTGTCGTAGGTGACGCCGTAGAAGTCGAGGGGCTGGCGGATGGTGGCCAGGTCGCCGTCGCGCACGACGCCCTCGAGGAGGGGCTGGAGGTCGACGGGGTAGCGGCCGAGCAGCATCGGCTCGAGGAAGAGCGCGTTCCACAGGGCGTCGTGGAGCTTGGTGGCGGCGACGTCGGCGACGTCCTCGCTGGCGGGCCACATGGGTGCGTGGTGGTTGGCGCAGCCGATGCTCGGGCCGGTGACCGCCCCGTCGACCAGGGGGTCGGCCAGGGGGTCGGCCAGGGGGTCGACCAGAGGGTCGGCCAGGGGGTCGGCAGCGGTGGCGGGGTCGGCGAGTGGGTCGGCGGCGCCCCTGCCCGGTGGCGCGACCGGGGACCGACCGCGGGCGGTGGCGCGCAGGGCGAGGACGGCCCGCCCGTGGGCGAGCAGCAGGTGGTGGGCCACGGGGAGCGCGTCGAAGGCGAGGCTGAGGCCGGGCGCCGCGCGACCGGTCATGTGGCCCTCGACGAGCAGCCGCGCGGGCTGGTCCACCGGCACCCAGTGCTCGACGCGGTCGCCCCAGCGCTCGCCGGCCAGGGCGGCGAGGTCGGCGAGGCGGTCGGCGGTGGCGCGGTTGAGCCAGCCGCCGTCGGCCTGCAGCGGCTCGGGCAGCACGCCGTCGTGGAGGGTCACCGACGGTCGGATCCCGGCGGCGGCCAGGGCGTCGAGGAGGAGGTCGACGTGGCGGGCCTCGGTCTCCTCCAGGGGCCCCGCGCCGCTGGGCTGGAGCCGCGGCCACGAGAGCGCGACGCGGGCCGAGGTCACGCCGAGCCCGGCGAGCCGGCCAACGTCGGCGGCCGCGGTGGCGCAGTCGCGCGCCCCCGGGGCCCGGGTCAGCCCGAGCCCGTCGGCGTCCACGCCGACGGCGAAACCGGGGGGCAGCACGGGCAGGGACCCGTCGCCGGGCCGGTGGGGGGACGGCACGGGCACAATGATGCCCGTGAGCGTCGAGATCCGTCGGGGAACTGTCCGCTTCGTCAGCCGGGCCGCGAGGCGGGAGACGAAGCACTCCTTCGCCTTCGGCGAGCACTACGACCCCGAGCGGCTCTCGTTCGGCCCGGTCGTGTGCCACGACGACCACCACCTGCGCGGCGGCACCGGCTTCGAGGCCCACCGCCACACCGACCTGGAGATCGTCACCTACGTCGTCAGCGGCGCGCTGGAGCACTCCCACACGGTCGACGACACCGCCGCCGAGCCGGTCCGCGTCGAGGCCGGGTCGCTGGCGCTGCTGAGCGCCGGCGCCGGCGTGAGCCACAGCGAGGTCGCCGTCAGCGGCGCGGGCCCGGTGCGCTTCGTGCAGGTGTGGCTGCGCCCCGACGAGCCCGGCGCGACGCCGTCGTACGCCGTGCACCCCGACGCCACCTCGCTCGAGGTGCCGGGCGTGGCCGGGGCGCGGCTCGACGTCGTGCGGCTCGGCACGGGCGAGGCCACGACCCTGCCCGAGGCCGCGCGGGTGCACGCCTTCGTGTCCCGGGGCGCGCTGGTGCGCTCCTCGCTGGCCGAGCCGGTGCAGGCCGGCGACGCCTTCCTCTTCGTCGACGAGCCGGCCCACGAGGTCACCGCCGCGGTGCCCACCGAGCTTCTGGTCTGGTCCTTCCGGTCCTGACCGGACCAGGTATCGCGGGTCGACTCCCGAAGAGCGCTCGATCGGACGCCGGGGCCACGGGTCGATCGGAGACCTGCCCGATCTCCTGCGCAGCGTCCTGCCCCGAGCCCAGAGGCGGGCCCCCGCCGCCGCCCCCCACCGACGGCCCGCGGCCCCCTGGCACGAACGCGTCCTGGGGTTGATCGAACGTTCGTTCAACCGCAGACACGTCGCCGTCCGAGGGGCTTCTGAGCCCGCGCCGCGCCCGCCACCAGCGCCGGCGACTGCCGGGCGCGGACCGCCCGGACAGAAGGGGCGACCGGTGTGGCGGGGCCCCGGGGGCGACCGGGCAGGCAGGTGAGGGCGAGCGGGGTGAGGCGGAGCGGGGCAAGGCGGAGCGGGGCAAGGCGGAGCGGGGCAAGGCGGAGCGGGGTGAGCCGGGGTGAGGCGACGCGCGCGGCCGTCGTCTCAGCCGACGACGCGGAGCGCCCCGGGCCGCAGCTCGACGACGGCGGCCGGGCCGCCGAGCCCGGGCAGCGATCCGAGGGCCTCGCCGTCGGCGCCCACCGGCACCGGCGCACGGGCGTCGGCGGCGATCTCGACGCGTCGCCCGGTGAGCACCGTGACCTCGGGCAGCTCGACGTGGGAGCCGCCGTAGATCCGCGGGAAGCGCCGGATCAGCTCCAGGCGCGAGGCCGCCTCGACCACGACGACGTCGAGCAGCCCGTCGTCGACGCGGGCGGACGGGGCGATGCGCATGCCCTGGCCGTAGTAGCCGGAGTTGGCGACGACGACGGTGGCTGCGGCGTACTCCGCGACCACGCCGTCGACGACGACGTGGAAGCGGCCGGGCTGGTAGGTCGCCAGGGCGCGGACGGCGCCGAGGGGGTACTGCAGCGGCTTCGGCGTCCAGCGCATCCGGTCCACCAGCGCGGCGGCGCGGGCGTCGACCCCGCTGTAGACCGAGCCGGCGACCAGGCGCTCGGGCGCGCCGGGGGCCTGCCAGGAGAGCAGGTCGACGCGGCGCTCCGCCCCGTGGAGCAGCAGCTCGGCGACCTCCTCGGGCTCCGTGGGCAGCCCCAGCATGCGGGCGAAGTCGTTGCCCCGACCCGCGGGCAGCACGCCGACGACCCCGCCCCCCGCGCAGACCGCACCGACCAGGTGCGACAGCGTGCCGTCGCCACCGACGGCGACGACGACGTCACCGCGCTCGACGGCCCGGGCCACGAGCGCCGCCACCGCCTGCGGGCCCGAGGAGGACGCGACGTCGACCCGGGCACCGGCGCCACGCAGCAGCCGCGCGACCGGCAGGACCGCCTGGGGT
This sequence comes from Nocardioides sp. P86, assembly GCF_023712465.1. Lineage (NCBI taxonomy): Bacteria > Bacillati > Actinomycetota > Actinomycetes > Propionibacteriales > Nocardioidaceae > Nocardioides > Nocardioides sp. P86. The sequence goes on from NZ_JAMAYE010000003.1 coordinate 113,675, forward strand.
GCGGCGCCGTCGCCCGAGGCGGGATTGACGAGGAACGTGAAGGATCGGGTCACGGGGGAAGCACTCCGGGGTCGAGGATGCCGGTCGGGTCTGCGGTGCGGGTGGGTGATCGTGCCACCCGCGGCCATGATGGCGCCGCTCGCGCCGCTCCTGACGGCGCCCCACCGTGGCGGTGGTGCGGGCCGGGTCGGCGTACGCCTCCCCCTCAGCCTCCGGGCCGGGTCGGCGCTCCCCGCCCGGGCCGCCCGGCCCGCCCACCGGGGCCCGTCGCGCGTCGACCGGCCGCCCAGCGATGAGTCCGACCGTCGACGCCGGTCGGTGGGAGGGAGCACACTGCTGGACGACAGGAGCGCACGATGACGGTGGCGACGGCGACGAGGGACCAGGCCATGACCGAGACAGCGACATCCGCGGCGGCACCCGCGGCGACACCCGCGGCGACGACAGGCGGCGCCGAGCTCGCCGACTTCCCCGCGCTCACCGAGCGCTACCAGCGCGAGCTGCTGGCCCACTGCTACCGGATGAGCGGCTCCGTGCACGAGGCCGAGGACCTCGTGCAGGAGACCTTCCTGCGCGCCTGGCGCGCCTCGGCCGACTTCCAGGGCCGCTCGTCGGTGCGCACGTGGCTCTACCGGATCGCCACCAACGTCTGCCTGACCAACCTCGAGGGCCGACCCCGTCGTCCGCTCCCGGCCGGCCTCGGCACCGCCGACCAGCCGGCCGGCGACGCCCTGGAGGAGAACCACGAGATCGCCTGGCTCGAGCCCGTGCCCGACGCCGCCGTGGTCGTCGCCGAGCGCGACTCCATCCGGCTGGCCTTCGTGGCCGCGCTCCAGCACCTCCCGGCCCGGCAGCGGGCCGTGCTCATCCTGCGCGACGTGCTGCGCTGGTCGGCCGCGGAGGTCGCGGCCGCCCTCGACACCACGCCCGCGGCGGTCAACTCCGCCCTCCAGCGCGCCCACGCCCAGATGACCCAGCGCGGCCTCACCGAGGACACCGTCGAGCAGGACCTCACCGGCGACCAGGAGCGGCTGCTCGAGGCCTACGTCGACGCCTTCTGGCGCAAGGACGTCGACCGCATCGTCGGCATGCTGCGCGCCGACGCGATCTGGGAGATGCCGCCCTTCACGGGGTGGTACGTCGGCGCCGACAACATCGGCGCCCTCATCGGCGGCCAGTGCCCCGGCGGCCACCACGACATGCCGATGCTGGCCACCGCCGCCAACGGCCAGCCCGCCTTCGGTCTCTACATGCGCACCCCCGCGGGCGACTTCGAGCCCTTCCACCTCCAGGTGGTCGAGCTCGACGCCGACCGCGTACGCCACGTGCGGGCCTTCTTCGGGGTCGACTTCACCGCCTTCGGGCTGCCCGCCCGGCTGCCCGCGACCTACGAGCCCGGCGACCCCGCGCCGGCGGTCGACCCGGCCGTCGCCGCGCCGGCGAGCCACCGGTGACCTCGCAGCTCGACCCGGCGGTCGAGCTGCTGGAGCGCTCCCTGGCCCACACCCGGGTCGTCCTCCACGACCTGGAGACGGCGCTGCCCTCACGACCCGGGCTGCTGCGGGCGCCGACGCCGTGCACCGCGTGGGACCTCGAGGCGCTGCTCGCCCACCTCGCCGACTCCCTCGACGCCTTCACCGAGGCCGCCGTTGGTCACGTGGAGATGGCCCGCCCACCGGATGCCGGCGCGTCGCAGGATCCCGGGGGGCCGACGCGGACGTCCCCGCCCGGCACGCCGTGGTGCGATCCGACGGCCGACCCGGTCGGGCAGGTGCGCGACGTACGCCGGCGGGCCGACCTCCTGCTCACCGCCTGGGTCTCCCGGGCCCACGCCGTGCGCTCGGGCGGCCGCGGTGCAGGGCGTCGCCCCTCCGCGCCTGCGGACGCCACGCCCGGCGACCCGGCACGCCCGACGGGCCCGGCGGAGTCAGCGGGCTCGGTCGTCGGCGGTGACCCGGAGGGCCCGGACGACGGCGCCGAGGTGGTCGCGGTGGCCGACCGCTCCCTGGGCGTGGCGACCGTGGTGGCAGCGGCGGCGCTCGAGGTCGCCGTGCACGGCTGGGACGTCGCCCGGGCAGCGGGACTCGACCGCACGCTGCCCGACGCCCTCGCCGCCGACCTGCTGCCGGTCGCGCGCGCCTGCGTCGGGCCGGCCGACCGCGGCCCGCGCTTCGCGCCCGCCCTCCCCACCGGCGGCGGGCCCGTCGGCCGACCCGGTGCGCGGGGCGCCGACCGGCTGTCCGGTCCGTGCACCGCGACGCTGATGGCCCACCTGGGTCGTGACCTGACTGGACCGCTGCGGGAGGACCCGCGTCTCGGCGACACCAATCCCGGCGAACGCCCACCACCGGGCCGTCGCGCTTCCTAACCTGTGCCCATGCAGGCCACCACGGCCGCCGCGACCGGCGGCCGGCACCTCGAGGACGCTCCGTCGACCGCACCCGCGCCGTCCGCGGCCACGCCGCCCCGACCCGCGCCGCCGGCGGCTGGGACCACGCCGGTGGCGGGGACCACGCCGGTGGCGGGGACCACGCCGGCGAACGGCCCCGCGGCCGACGTGCCCGCCACCGCGGCCCGACCCGCGCCCGCGCGCCCCACCGGGGCGGCGCGGTCACCGCAGCACCGCCCGACCGCCCGCCAGCCCGGGCCGGCCGACCTCGCCGCCGCGCTGAGCAGGGGCCTGCTCGGCGGTGGTCCCGTGGACCTGACCCCGCTCGAGGGTGCGCGTGACGGCCAGCTCGACGGCCAGCAGGGCCGCCGCCCGCTGAGCCACCTCGGGTCCAGCGGGTCCGTGCAGGCCACCGGGCCCCTCGCCGACCGCGCCGCCACGACCGCGGGCGACGGTGCCCCCACCTCGGCCCCCACCTCGGCCCTCACCTCGGCCCTCACCTCCGCCGGCACCTCGGCCACCTCGGCCACCCCGGCCACCTCGGCCACCTCCGCCACCTCCGCGTCGACCCCTGCCCCCGTCGCCGACGACCCCGCCGACGCCGCCTCCCTGTCACTGACCCGGGCGGTCCACCTGCTGCGTGCGGGGCGGGTCGAGGAGACCCTCGCCGCCCTCGATGCGCTCACTGCCGACCCCCACCCACGGCCCGACGCGGCCCGCGCCGGCCTGCCCGTGCACCTGGAGGTCGCTGCGCTGGCGACGGCCCTGGACGCCCACCTGTGCGCCGGCGACCTGGGCTCCGCGCTCGACGTCGGCCGGGCCCTCCGCGCCCTCGACACCACCGCACCCCCGCGACCCGCCCCGTCGAGCAGCAGCACCACCGACGTCGCGTCGGCGTCCGGAGCCGCCCCGGGTGGTCTGGTGGACCCCCACCCCGAGGCCGTGCGTCAGCACGCGCTCGCCGAGCTGTGCGCCGCCTCCGGCGACCACGCCGGGGCGGTGGAGCACGCGAGCGCCGCCGGCCGGCTCGCCCCCGACGCCGCACCCGCCGACCTGCCCTGGCGCGCCTCGCTGGCGATGGCCCTGGCGCGCGCCGGGCGCCGCGGCGAGGCCGAGGCGCTGGTGGGCGACCACCTCGCCGCGGCCGACCGGGCGGGGTCGACGTACGCCCGGGCCGGGGCGCTGCGCACGCGGGCGAGCCTGCTCGCCGGCCCCGAGCGCACGGCCCGCCTCGAGGAGGCGCGCACGCTGCTGGCCGGTCGACCCGACCTCGCACGGCTCGCCGCCCAGGTCGACGTCGACCTGGCCGGGGTGCTGGCCCTGACCCCGGGCGGTGCCCCGCGCGCGGTCGCGCTGCTGCGCACCGCCGAGGCCTTCGCGAGCACCCACGGTCTCTGGCCCCTGCACGGCCGGGTCCGCCGCCTGCTCGAGCACCTCGGGGAGTCGCCACGGCGCATCGCCGCCGAGGTGCTGGCCCCGCTGGGCGCCCGGGAGCGGCGGGTGGCGGGCCTGGCGATGGCCGGCTCCACCAACCGTCAGGTGGCCGAGGAGCTCGGGGTCACGGTCAAGGCGGTCGAGTGGCACCTCTCGCGGGTCTACCGCAAGCTCGGGGTCACCTCACGCACCGGCCTGCGGGCGCTGCTCGAGGGCTGACCCGCGCGACCCGCGGCCCCACGGGTGGGCGCCGGTCAGGCCCCCGGCCCTCCCGGCGGCGCGCACCACTCCAGGCTGCGCCCGTGGCCGTGGGTCCAGGCCAGGGCCCGCCCGTCGAGGCCGAGCACGAAGGTCTGTCGCCCCGGTGGCAGCGCGGGACCGGTGGCGGTGACCTCCGGCAGCACGCCGCGGCCCTCGTTGCTGACCCAGCGGCAGGCCCCCGATCCGACGAGCTCGCGCATCATCGTCACGAAGCGGCGCCGGTCCTCCTCGGCGAGGTAGGCCACGACCGCGCTGTGCACCACGACCACCTGCGCCTCGCCGCCCACCTCCCTCACCAGGGTGGGGAGGTCGGTGAGCAGGTCCCCCCGGCGTACGTCGGGCGGCTCGGCCCGGGCCACCTCGACGGCGCGGGCCAGCAGCTCACGGCGGTCGTCGTGCTCGGGCCAGACCAGCGTGGTCAGCCACGCCACGGTGTCGGGGTCGGCCGCGTCCAGCGGGTTGAGGTCGAGGCCGCCCCGCCACACCACCGGCGGCAGCGGGCCGGTCAGCAACCCGCGCAGGCCCCCGTCGAGGCCCGCGTCGAGGCCGCCGTCGAGGCCCCCGCGCCCGGCTCCACCGGACGCGCCCGGGTCGAGGGCGCAGGTGAGCAACGGCGCGGCCGGGTCACCCACGGCGACGACGGGCCCGCTGCCCGACCGGGCGTCTCCCGTCAGGTCCCAGCGGTAGCGCCACCGGTCGGGGTAGAGGCACAGCCCGGCGCTGGCGCCCACCTCGAGCAGGGCCAGCGGACGGTCGTCGCCACGGGTCGCCGCCACCAGGGCGGGGCGCAGCGTGGCCAGGCGGCGCACCTCGTTGGTCTGCGTGGTGCGCGACAGGATCGTGGCGCGCACGGCGCCCTCGTCGGCGAGCAGCGCGTCGCGCAACGCGGAGTAGGGCCCCGGAGCCGGCACACCGTGCCACCGGGCGGCGGCCAGCACCAGGTTGGGCTGGCGCCGGGCGTCGGGCAGCGCCCCGATCCAGGCCAGCACCTCGGGGTCGTCGGCCACGTGGCGCGCCCAGTCGGCGAAGCAGGCGGAGTCGCCGTCGGCGTAGGCCGCGAAGTCGACGTACCGCGCGGCGAGGTCACCCCACATCTCCACGCCCCGATCGTCCCCCACCGCCGGCCCGGTCCGGGGGAGCAGGGCGCCCCGGTGTTTCGCACGCCGGGGGGCCGGACATGCTGAGGCCCAGCGCCCCGCCCCGGGACGCGGGCGGGAGCACGGCGGTGACGGTCTACCTGGTGGTCGGGCTCGTCGGCCTGCTCGTGCTCGCGGTCTCGCTGCTGCTGGGCGACGCCCTCGACGGGCTCCTCGACGGCGCGGTCGACGCGCTCGGCGACGCCTTCTCCACCGCGGTGCTCGGCGCCTTCCTCGCCGCCCTCGGCTTCGGCGGCGCGATGGCGGAGGCCCTCGACGCACCGCTGCTCGTCTCGCTGCCGGTCGGCGTGGTCTCGGGCGTGGTCTTCGGGTGGTTCGCCTCCTGGCTGACCCGGCTGGTGCGCGACGGCGGCAGCGACGCCACCCTCACCACCGACGACACCCGGGGCCGCGACGGCCGGGTGGTCACCGGCATCCCCGCCGACGGGTTCGGGGTCGTCGACGTCCTGGTCGGGGGGCACACGATGCGCCTCAACGCCCGCGCCGAGGAGCCGCTCGACCCCGGCACCCCGGTGCACGTCACCAGCGTCCTCTCCCCCACCGCGGTCACCGTCGCCCCGCTGTGGCCCGAGGTCCGCTGACCCGTCCGCGGCACCCCTCCCCCCCGGCTCCACCACCCCACGCCGCACCACCCCACGCCGCACCACCCCACGCCGCACCACCCCCACGCCGCACCGTCCGAAAGGCCCCCATGGACCTGCTCATCCCCCTCGGCGGACTCCTCGTCCTCCTCGTGCTCCTCGTGCTCCTCGTCACCAGCCGCTACAAGGTCGCCGGGCCCAACGAGGCCTTCATCGTCACCGGGCGCAAGGGCAAGGCGGTGCTCAACCCCGAGACCGGAGCCCTCACCACCGACCTCTCGGGGCAGAAGGTCATCCTCGGCGGCGGCACCTTCGTGATCCCCTTCGTGCAGAAGCTCGCCACCCTCGACCTGTCCTCGCGCCGCATCTCGGTGCAGATCCGGGGCGCGGTCTCGGGCCAGGGCATCAAGCTCAACGTCGAGGGCGTCGCCATCGTCAAGGTGGGCGGCAACGCCGACCAGATCCGCCTGGCCGCCCAGCGCTTCCTCTCGCAGCAGGCCGACGTCGAGCCCTTCACCCAGGAGGTGCTCGCGGGTGCGCTGCGCTCGATCGTGGGCGGGCTGACCGTGGAGCAGATCATCCGCGACCGCGCCGCCTTCGCCCAGCGCGTCGCCGACGAGTCGGAGAACTCCCTGACCGGCCAGGGCCTGATCCTCGACACCTTCCAGATCCAGGACGTCACCGACGACGGCTCCTACCTCGCCGACCTCGGTCGCCCCGAGGCCGCCCGCATCGGCCAGGCCGCCTCGATCGCCGAGGCCAACGCCCGCCAGGCCGCCGAGCAGGCGCGGATCAAGGCCGAGGAGGAGATCGCCATCGCCCAGCGCGCGCTCGCCCTCAAGCAGGCCGAGATCAAGGCCGAGACCGACGCGGCCTCCGCCAACGCCGCCTCGGCCGGACCCCTGGCCCAGGCTGACCGCGACCAGGCCATCCTGCTGGAGCAGGAGAAGGTGGCCGTGCGGCAGGCGGCGCTCACCGAGCGCAACCTCGAGACCGAGGTGCGCAAGCCCGCCGACGCCGCGCGCTACCGCGTCGAGCAGGAGGCCGAGGCCGCCCGCTCGGCCGAGATCGCCGCCGCCGAGGCGCGCAAGGCCGCCACGATCGCGGCCGCCGAGGCCGCCGCCGAGCAGGCCCGGCTCAACGGTGAGGCCGAGAAGTCACGGCGTACGGCGCTCGCCGAGGCCGAGGCGATCGAGGGCGCACGACGCGGTGAGGCCGAGCGGTCGCGTCGCGTCGCGGAGGCCGAGGCCACCCGCGCCGAGGGCGAGGCCACCGCGGCCGCGACCCTCGCGGTCGGCCAGGCCGAGGCCGAGGCGATGGACAAGCGCGCCGAGGCCTTCGCCCACTACAACGACGCCGCCGTGCTCCAGATGCTCATCGAGGTGCTGCCGCAGATCGCCCGGGAGGTCGCGGCCCCGATCAGCGCCATCGACCAGCTGACCGTCATCTCCTCCGACGGCGCCGGCGCCCTGCCGCGCCAGGTCACCGACAACGTCACCCAGACGCTGTCGATGCTCAAGACCTCCACCGGCCTCGACCTCGAGGCCCTCATCAAGAGCTCCGTGGGCAAGGCGGCCGTCGGCACCGGCCTCGAGGCCCCGGCCGCCGGGGGCACCGGGGGCACCGGGGCGTGAGCGGGGGCGCGACCAAGGCGGCTCGCGCGGTCGGGACGGCGGTCCTGGCGATCGTCTCGGTGCTGGTGGGCTTCCTGCTGCTGGCCTTCGGGGCGCGGGCGGTCGCCGTGCCGTGGCTGCGGTGGATCGACCTGTGGGTCGCCGACGGCGACGAGCGGCGCGTGGTGCTGGCCGTCGTGGCGTGGTCGTGGGCGCTCGGGCTGCTCGTGGTCGGCGTGCGCGCGGCCCGGCGGCGGTGGGGGCGGGCGGCGTCGGCGGGCTGGCTGCTCGTGGCGGCGGCCGCGCTGCCGGTCTTCGCCTTCGTGCCCGGCCGCAGCAGCGGTGACAACGGGGCGAGCACCGTCACGCGCGAGGCCCTCGGTCCCCTGGCACAGGTCGGCGGCCCGCTGGCCGTCGTCGCCTTCGTGACGTTCCTGTCGGTGGTCGGCCTCGCCGTGGCCGTCGTGCGCCCCCGCCCGGGCGACCCGCCCCGCACCCGGTGGCTGCGCCGCCCGCTCGGCACGGTGGTGGCCTGGTCCCTGGTGGCGGCCGTGCTCGCCGGCGCCATGGCGGCCTACGTCGACCCCACCCCCACCCGCGGCTCCTGGCTGGACCAGACCGCGCGCGCCGTGGCCGGCGGCGACGAGGGGGTGACCGGGGGCTTCGAGATCGGCCTCGACACGCGGCGCGCCGAGGTCGTGCCCTGCGAGGAGGCGGCCGGGCTGCTGAGCGTCGAGGGGGAGGCGCCGGCCCTCGAGGGGTGCCGCTCCGCCCTGGTCGTCGACGCCGTCGGCCGCACGGGCGAGGGCGCGTCGCGCCGCGACACCGGGGCGCTGGGCGCCGTGGTGGTGCAGACCCGGACCCTCGACCAGCTCGACGCCCTCGACCGGGCCCTCGACGACGCCGAGCTCGTCGGCGACCTCACCCCCGACTCGGCCGAGCCCGTGCTGGTCAGCCCGGCCGCGCGGTCCTACGCCCTCGTCATCGCCGCCGAGGACCCCGGCGACGCCCCGCTCGGCGAGGGAGCCGCCCAGCGGCCCCTCACCCGCGCCCTGGCCTACACCGTCATCGGCACCGCCGTCGGGCTCTACCTCGGCCCGCCCGAGACCGGCGGCGGCCCGGGCGACGGGCTGTGACCCTCCACCGGCGGACCTGCCGCCCCGTCGTGGCGGGGCGGCAGTGGGGCGGCAGTGGGGCGGCGGACCGGGCGTGACGGCGCCCGGCCCCGGCCGGGAGCGCGCCGCGGGTCAGCCGGCGGGGAGGGCGACGTAGGTGGTCTCGAGGTACTCCTCGATGCCCTCGAAGCCGCCCTCGCGGCCGAAGCCGCTGGCCTTGACGCCGCCGAAGGGGGCGGCGGGGTTGGAGATCAGGCCGGTGTTGACCCCGACCATGCCGAAGTCGAGCCGCTCGGCCAGGCGGATCGTGCGGGACAGGTCGCGGGTGTAGACGTAGGAGGCCAGGCCGTACTCGGTGTCGTTGGCGCGCTCGACGGCCTCGTCCTCGGTCTCGAACGTCGTCACCGGGGCGACCGGGCCGAAGATCTCCTGGCGGTTGAGGTCGGAGCCGACGGGCACGTCGAGCAGCACGGTCGGGGGGTAGAACCAGCCGTCGCCGCCCAGCGGGGTGCCACCGCACACGACCTTCGCGCCGCCCTCGACGGCGTCGGCGACCAGGGCCGTCACCGACTCCACGGCCTTGGCGTCGATGAGGGGGCCGACGTCGACGCCCTCGTCCTGGCCGCGGCCCACGGTGAGGGCGCCCATGCGCTTGCCGAGCTTGTCGGCGAACTCCTCGGCGACCGAGGAGTGCACCAGGAAGCGGTTGGCCGCCGTGCAGGCCTCGCCCATGTTGCGCATCTTGGCCACCATCGCGCCGTCGACCGCGGCGTCGACGTCGGCGTCGGCGAAGACCAGGAAGGGCGCGTTGCCGCCCAGCTCCATCGAGACCCGCTGCAGCTGGTCGGCCGACTGGCGCACGAGCACCTTGCCGACGCCGGTGGAGCCGGTGAAGCTGACCTTGCGCAGCCGGTCGTCGCCCTGGAGCGCCTGGCTCATCTCCCCGGCCCGGGTCGAGGGCACGACGTTGAGCACGCCGTCGGGCAGCCCGGCCTCGCCGAGGATGCGGGCCAGGGCCAGCATGGTCAGCGGGGTCTGGGCGGCGGGCTTGACCACCATCGTGCAGCCGGCGGCGATGGCCGGGCCGATCTTGCGGGTGCCCATGGCCAGCGGGAAGTTCCACGGCGTGACGAAGAAGCACGGCCCCACCGGCTTCTTCAGCGTCAGCAGGCGGCTGCCACCGGCCGGCGCCTGCATCCAGCGGCCGTGGATGCGCACGGCCTCCTCGGAGTACCACCGGAAGAACTCGTTGCCGTAGCCGACCTCGCCGGTCGCCTCGGCGACGGTCTTGCCCATCTCCAGGCTCATCAGGCGGGCCAGGTCGTCGGTGCGCTCGCGGATCAGCTCGAAGGCCGAGCGCAGGATCTCGCCGCGCTCGCGCGGCGCGGTGGCGGCCCACGAGGCCTGGGCGGCCACGGCGGCGTCGAGGGCCTCGCGGGCGTCGGCCACCGAGGCGTCGGCGACGCGGGTCAGCACCGAGCCGTCGGCGGGGTCGAGCACGTCGAAGGTCTCACCGCCCTCCGCCTCGCGCCAGCGGCCGGCGACCAGCAGGCCCCGGTGCTCGTCGGCCAGCAGCGTGCTCGGGACATCCAGACCAGTCATGGGTCCGATCCAACTCCGACGACACAGTTGTGACAAGTTCCTGACACTCGACCACCGGCGTGGAAAACTCGGGGCTGTCGACTTCGGAGGGAGCACTTCGATGACGACGGTGGACCCCTTGCCGACCCCATGCGGCGAGGGGTTCATCCTTGTGCGGCTCCTGGCTGTCCCCACACACGGATCCCACACGGACGAGCGCGGGCCCTCGGGCCCGCGCTCGCGTCCGTCGGCGACGTCGGCGACGTCGGGCCGGCTCAGGCGCCGGGACCGCGCAGCAGCGAGGCCAGCTGCGTGCGCGAGCGCACGTCGAGCTTGCGGTAGATGCGGGTCAGGGTCGCCTCGACGGTCTTGACGCTCACGTAGGTCCGGGCGGCGATCTCGCGGTTCGACGCCCCCGCGGCGACCTCGCGGGCGATGCGGGCCTCGGTCTCGGTGAGGCGGTCGAGCAGCGGGGTGCCGACGGTCGCGGCCGCCGGGTCGAGCTCGGCGCGCACCTGCTCCACCCACGTGCGGGCCCGCAGGTCGGTGAAGAGCGCCAGCGCCTCCTCCAGGCCGGCGCGCGCCGCCGCGGCCCGGCGTCGGCGCCGCTCCAGGTGGGCGCGGGCCACCAGCGTGCGCCCCTGGTCGACGCGCATGCCGAGGTCGGCGCAGACCTTGGCCGCCCGGTCGAGCAGCAGCACGGCGCCCTCGGCGTCGCCGCGGGCGGTGAGCAGCTCGGCCTCGGCGCGGTCGAGCTGGGCGCCCACCCCGTCGGTGCCGCTGCGACCGTCGAGGGCGCGGCGGGCCTCGGCGAGCACGCCGGACGCCTCCTCCAGCCGCCCCAGGCGCACGAGGGCGGTGACCAGCTCGTGCTGCCACCGGTTGACCGTGGGGTCGACGACCCGGCTGCGCCGCTCCATGCCGCGCACCCGCTCCAGCGCCCGCGCCGCGCCCTCGGCGTCGCCGCCGCGCAGCAGGGCCTGCCCCAGCAGCACGAGGTGGCGCTGGAGGTAGCGCGCGTCGCCGCTGTCCTCCGCGGCCGAGGCGCCCTGCCCGGCCAGCCGCCGGGCCCGGTCGAGGTCGCCGGCGACCAGCTCGGCCTGCGCCTGCACGAACCAGGCGGTGTGGGGGTCGAGCCCGAACTCCGCCCCGACGCGGGCCGCGCGCGCGGCGTACTCGACGACCTCGCGGCCGTGGCCGGCCCGGGCACCGACCTCGACCAGGCACCGCAGCACGTGGGCCTCGTCGGTGCCGGCGCCGCGCTCGACCTGGGCCAGCATCGCGCGGAAGGCGCTCCAGGCCTCCTCGAGACGGTCGTCGTAGAAGGCGAAGCGGGCGGCCATGTAGCCGGGCGAGGTGTGCACCAGCCCGTCGGCGCCGGGGCCAGGGCCGGCCAGCTCGACGGCGCGGGCCAGGGTGGCGTCGTGGGGGCCGCCGAGCCAGCGGTACGCCGCGGCCAGCGCGGTCAGCGCCGCGGCGCGCCCGGTGTCGTCGCCGGCGCGGCCGAGCAGCTCCACGGCCTGCTCCGCGCGGCGGATCGACTCCTCGGGCCGCGCCTCCATGAGCGCCACGCGGGAGCGCTGCAGCAGCACCATCGCCACCAGCCGGTCGTCGTCGCCCGCGTCGGCGAGCGCCACGGCGAGCACGTCGTCGAGGGTGCCGGCCGGCGAGCCCGCCAGCTCGGCCAGCGCCAGCCGCACCCGCACGGTCTGCTCGGCCGTCGGCGCGGCGTCGAGGAAGTCGGCGAGCGCGCCGCGCACCAGGTCGACGTGGTTGCCCGGGGCGGCGGTCTCGATGCCCGTGGCCAGCCACTCCGCGCGGCTCCCGGCCAGGTCGGCCGGGGCCCGGTCGGCGGCGAGCACGTAGAGCTCGGCGGCCAGGTCGCGCGCGCCCGCCGCGGCGGCGTCGCGGGCGGCGTCGGCCAGCTCACGGGCCAGGTCGGCGCGCGGGCGGGGGTCGGCCAGGGCCCGGTGGCGGGCCCGCTCGGCCGGACGCACCGCGGCCTCGGCGAGCTCCTCGTGCAGCGCGGCCCGACGCGCGGCCGGGGTGAGGTCGAGCAGCACCGAGGCCAGCCGGGCCGGGGTGAAGCGCACCTCGCCGTCGCCGGAGGCGTCGGCGAGGTGGGCGCCGCGGCCGTCGACGACGAGGCCCGCGGCCACCGCGACCCGGACGTCCTCCTCGGCGGCGATCCGACCGCTGCGGCGCAGCTGGCGCACGGTCGGGCGGTGGAGCAGCGCGGCGCGCAGCAGGGTCTCGCGGGGCTCCTCCGGCAGGGCGAGCAGCCGCTGGCGCAGCACCCGCTCGATGCTGACCGGCAGCGGCACGGGACGCCCGAGCAGCGCCGGCTGGTCGCGCAGCGCACCGGCCAGCGCCAGCGCCAGGGCCGGCACACCGGCCGCGTCGAGGTGCACGCGGTGGGCCACCTGCGCGGGCAGGCCCAGCGGCGCGAGCAGGTCGATGGTCTCGGCGACCTCGAGCGGCGGCACGGTGAGGACGTGGAGGTCGACCAGCGCGGCGGGGTCGGAGTCGATGCCGTCGCCCGGCCCGAGCGAAGCCACCAGTCCCACACGGTCGCCGAGACGGCGGCGCGCGTAGCCGACGACCACCGACGACTCCGCGTCGAGCCACTGCACGTCGTCGAGCAGCAGCAGCACCCGCGAGCGGCGCGAGACCAGCTCGAGCAGGGCCTGCAGCGCGCGACCGAGGGCCACCAGGAGCGTCTCGTCGACCGCCAGGAGGGGTGGACCGGCCGGTGCGCCCGACGCCGGGCCGGTCGGGGGCTCGAGGCCGGGATCGGGCTCGGGCTCGGGCTCGGGGCGGGGGTCGCCGGAGGGGGTGGAGGGGGTGCCGCGCAGGCCGTCGGCCACCGGGGCCCGCGAGGTCGGGGGGAGGGCCTGGAGCACCTGCTCGACCGCGGCCGCGGGCAGCTGGGCGACCAGGTCGCGCAGCGCGGCGAGCGGCAGCGACCGCTCGGCCGGCACCCCCGCGGCGCGCAGGACGAGCTGGCCGGCCTCGCCGCCCGCGGTCTCGAGCTCGTCGAGCAGCGCGCTGCGTCCGATGCCGTGCGGGCCCTGGAGGGCGACCGGCACTCCCCGCCCGAGCAGGTCCGTGACCGCTGCGAGCAGGCCGCGACGACCCACGAGTCGAGACATGAGGCGGTCAGCCTACGACCCCCGACGCGCTCGTCCCGCACCGACGAGCGTCGCCCCGGGGTCGGCCGGGTAAAGGTTCTGCCTCCCGCCGGGAGAGGCCTCGCGGTGCGCTCCACCAGCGCCTCCGGGTCGTCCGGGCGGGCCGCGCCGGGCCCGGATCGCCCCGCCGTGGGACCCGCCGCGGGGGCCCGGGGCGGCTCAGCGTACGGCGCGCAGGAAGCCCTCCAGCAGGGGGCCGGCGGTCACCGAGCCCGACTGCCCCTCGTCGACGTACACCGCGACCGCGAGGTCGCCCTGGGCGGCGACCATCCAGGCGTGGGTCAGCACGCGGCCGTCGCGCTCGAACTCCGCCGTGCCGGTCTTGGCGATCACCGGCGGGCCGGGCACGTCGGCCAGGGCCGACCCGCTGCCCTCGGTGACCACGGCACGCAGCATGCCGCGCAGGGCGCCGGCCTCCTGCGCGCTCAGCGGGTCGACGTCGCCCGACGGCGTCGCGCGCACGTCGTCGAGGAGCCACGGCAGCGTGAGCTCCCCGGCGGCGACGGTGCCGACGACCGAGGCCATGGTCAGCGGGGAGGCCAGCACCGTGCCCTGGCCGATGAGGTCGGCGGCGGCACCGGTCTCGGTGGTCGGGGGCTCGATGCTGCCGAAGTACGCCGGGAACCCCAGGTCGTGGTCGACGCCCAGCCCCAGGGTGGCCGCGGCGTCGGCCAGGTCGGTGTCGCCGAGCCGGTCGCGCTGGCTGATGAAGGCGGTGTTGCAGGAGTTGGCCACGGCCGTGCGCAGGGGCACCTCCCCGGTCGCGCCGGCGGGGTAGTCGGAGTAGTTGGTGAAGCGGCGTCCGTCCACGACGACCGAGGTGGTGCACGGCACGGTGCTGGCGGGGGTCAGCCCGGAGCGCAGCAGCGCCAGGCTGCTGACGATCTTGAACGTCGACCCCGGTGCGGCCTGGCCGAAGGTGGCGAGGTTGAGGCCGTCGCTGCCGGGCCCGTTGGCGGCGGCGAGCACCGCGCCCGTGCTGGGGCGCAGGGCCACGATCGCGCTGCCGGGGCCGACGTCGGCCAGCAGCCGCTCCGCGCTCGACTGCAGGTCGCGGTCGAGGCTGAGGCGCAGGTCGGTGCCGTCGACCTCGTCGAGGCGGAAGAGCTCGCGCTCGCCGCGGTTGCGCACCATGGCCTCGGAGTCGGCGGGGGTCGCGTTGACCACCACCCCGGGGGTGCCGCGCAGCTGCGCGTCGTACCTCGCCTGGAGGCCCGACAGGCCCGCCTCGTCGCCGGGGGCGTAGACCGCGGGATCCTCCTCGACCATCTCGGCCGTGACCGGGCCGACCGTGCCCAGGATCGGCGCGGCGAACTCCCGGGTCGGCGCCAGCGGCAGCGAGTCGGCCACGGCCAGCACCCCGGTGATCGAGCGGTAGTCGCGACCCACCCGCTTGGGCACCTCGAGCTGGCGGTAGGTGATCGCCTCGACGAAGGCCTCCTCGCCCGCGGCCTCGACCCGGGCGACGTACGGCGCGACGTCGACGCCCACCAGGCGGGCCAGCGCCCGGGCGGCCGGCAGGGCCTGGGCCGCGTCGCGGAACTGGCTGCGGTCGATGCCGAAGCGGGTCACCGGCCGGTCGGTGACCAGCACCTGGCCGCCCGCGCCCACCAGGTCGCCGCGCGCCGGGGCCACCGGCGTGGCGTCGAGCACCTCGTCCTCGCCCAGCGTCGGCTCCACCAGCCGGGGTTCCCAGGCCACCAGCCAGGCGTCGTCGCGCTGCACGAGCCCGACCTCGGAGTCGTAGGTCCACGGCTGCGGCTCCTCGCTCCCGCTCTCGGCCCCCTCGGCAGCCGGTGCCGGCTCGACCAGGGGCCACGACCAGGTGAGCGTGGCGGTGGCGTCGGTGCCGTCCTCGACCACCTCGCCCGCGGTGACCACGGGGGTGACCTCGCCGAGGCCGCCGACCACCGCGTCGAGCAGGGCCTGCACCTCCTCGCCGCTGTCGCCGGCCCACGCCACGGTGGTCACGTCGCCCGCCGAGAGCGCCGCGGCGAGGTCCTCGACCACCGGGGCGGGGTCGGGCCCGCCGACGGTGTCGGCCACCCGGTCGCAGCCGCTCAGCACGGTGGAGAGGCCGAGCGCGGCGGCCGCGAGCGTGCCGGCGCGCCGGAGGCCCGGCCTCCGGGGGGTGCGGTCGGGGGTGGTGCGTGGTGCCTGCATGACGTCCCTTCTACGTGACGGTGGTCGTCTCCGCAGGGGTGACGCGCGGGAGCCCCGATCGGTTGCCGCCGACCCGTGACCGGCCCCGGACCTGTGGCGGGTCGGTGGCGGGTCAGTGGCGGGCGGCCCAGCGGTCGAGGTCGACGATGCCGGCGCGGCGGGCGGCCGCGCGGGCGGCGGGGGTGGCCAGGTCGGGGGCGGTGACCGTCTCCGGCTCGATGGCGGCGTCGAGCCCGGCGTACCGGCGCTGCTGCGCGGCCAGGGTCGCGCCCTGGGCGTCGGCGGCGCGCAGCAGGTCGGCGTCGATGCGCGGGGCCGGCGCGGCGACCCGGCCCAGCGCGCTGCCGGTCAGCAGGGGTGAGACGAGCGGGGTGTAGCCGGAGGAGTGGCCGAGCTGGTTGGGGTGGTAGCTCTCGCTCACGGGGCTGGAGAAGCCGTTGAGCCACTCGACGTCGTCGCAGACCGCGTGGCCGGTGAAGCGGCTGGTCGGGTTGGCGAAGCCGAAGCCGCGCGCGGACGCCGCGGCGGCCAGGCGGGCGTTGAGCTGGTCGGCGGTGGCGTTGAGGCGCGTCTCCTCGGCCGGGGAGAAGAACGTGGCGGCGTTGCAGTCCTCGCCCATGAAGACCCGCGGGTAGCCGACGACGACCACCCTCGCCTGCGGGGCCCGGCTGCGGATGGAGCCGTAGAGGGTGGACAGCCGGCCCGGGAGGGTGCCGGCGATGAAGGCCTGGGCCTGGTCGACGGCTCCGCCGCAGTCGCTCATCCAGCCGGGCAGCGCGCACTCGGTGAGCACCTCGGCGAAGCCCGCGTCGTTGCCGCCGACGGAGATCGTGACGTAGGCCGTGCTCGCCGAGAGCGCGCCGAGCTGCGCGGTGGTGACGTCGGGGATGGTCGCCCCCGAGCAGGCGCGGAAGGTCAGCGCGTAGCCGCGCCGGGCCGCCACCAGGCTGGGGTAGGCCCGCGTGGAGCGCTGGCAGGAGGTGCCGTCGTCGAGGTAGCTGCGGGTGCCGGTGCCGGAGGAGTAGGAGTCACCGAGCGCGACGTACGACGGCGCCGCCGCGCTCGCGGGGGCCGCGGGCAGGGCCACCGCCGCCAGCGGGGCGAGCAGCACGGCGGCGAGGGCGGCCGCCCGCCCGGAGCGGGCCCGACGGGCGGGCCGCGGTCCCCGCGAGGGGGCCGGCGAGCGGAGCGAGCGTGACGAGGCGAGCAGGGGCATGACGGACCTCCGGGTGCGCCCCCGTCCCGAGCGGCGCGGGGTCCCTCGCAACCTAGGCCCGCTCAGCCGCCGCGGGAAGGGCTCGCGGGCGCAGCAAGGGGTTTCCCGAAGGCATGGTCGCGCCCGGCCAGGAGGTCCTCGACGCCGGCTTCGAAGCGCGGGCAGGTCGCGATGTCGTGGGCGCGGCAACGCAGCGCGTGCTCGGTCATCTCGCGGGAGCGGCGCATCTCCTCCATGCGACGGTCGAGGTCGGCGAGGTGGCCCTCCAGCACCTCGTGGCGGTCGCGCGCCTCCGCGTCGAGCAGCACGACGATCTGCTCGAGGGTCATGCCCGCGGCCTTGCTGCGCAGCACGACCGCCACTCGCACGACGTCGTCGCGCACGTAGCGCCGGCGCCCGGCGCCGTCGCGGGCGGGCCGGAGCAGCCCGACGTCCTCCCAGTGCCGCAGCACGTGGGTGGCCAGGCCGAAGCGCGCGGCCACCTCCCCCACCGACCACGGTGGCTCTCCCCGGCCGGGCGGTGCGGCGGCGGACGGTGCGACGGCGGACGAGGTGGAGGTCGACGGGGTGGCGGGAGAGGCGGAGGGGGAGCCGGTGGGAGACGGGTCGGCACCGTCCCGGGGTGCCGGCGACCGGGGGCTTGACTTCATGCCGACATGAAGTCACAGCATCGTGGTGAGGGCAAGCGCCCCGCCCGTCAGGGCCCGACACCACCGCCGAGGAGCCAGCCATGAGCCACCCCACCGACACCCCCGATCCCTCCGGTCCCACCGATCCCACCGGCGAGCGCCGCGCCACCGCAGCGGCCGCCCCGTCCGCCACCGAGCAGGTCGACGTCGTGGTGCTCGGCGGCGGGCCCGCCGGCCTCCAGGCCGCGCTGACGCTCGGCCGCTCGCACCGCCGGGTCCTGGTCGTCGACGGCGGTCACTACCGCAACGACCCCGCGGGGCAGCTGCACAACTTCCTCACCCGCGACGGCACCCCGCCGGCCGAGCTGCGGGCGATCGCGCGCGCGGAGCTCGCGGCGTACGCCACCGTCGAGGTGCGCGAGGCCCGCGCCAGCGCGGTGGAGGCCGCCGGCGACGACCTCGCCGACGGCTTCGTGGTCACCCTCGAGGCCACCGGGGAGCGCGCGGGCGCCGGGCAGCGCGTGCGTGCGCGCCGTGTGCTGCTGGCCACCGGGCTGCGCGACGTGCTGCCCGCGGTGGCGGGGCTGGAGGAACTGTGGGGCGACCGCGCCGCGCACTGCCCCTACTGCCACGGCCACGAGCTGTCGGGGCGGGCCGTGGCGCTGCTGGGCAGCCACGACCACCTGCCGCGCATCGCGGTGCTGCTCGAGCGCACCGCCTCGCGCCTGGTCGTGCTCACCGACGGCGCCTCGCTGCCCGAGGAGACCGCCGCCGCGCTCGCCGGGCTCGGCGTGGCCGTGCGCAGCGAGCCGGTCACGGCCCTGCACCGCACCGGCGACGGCGTGCGCGCCGAGCTGGCGAGCGGGCCCGACGAGGAGGTCGGCGGGATCTTCGTGGCGCCGGTGCTGGAGCAGGCGGCGCCCTTCGCCGCCCAGCTCGGCCTGGAGGTGCTCGCCTCCGGCGGCGTGCGCGTCGACGCCATGGGCCGCACCAGCCGCCCCGGGGTCTTCGCGGCGGGCGACCTCGCCCACGTCGCCGAGCTGCCGATGGCCCCGGCCTCGGTGCTGGTGTCCGCGGCCGCGGGTCAGCTCGCCGCGGCCGCCGCCGACGCCGACCTGGTGGCCGAGCGCCTGGCGGGGCTCACGCGGCGGGTGGCGGCCCCGGCCTGAGGGCCGGAGCCGGGCTCAGCCCTTGTGGCGCGGCTTGCGCGGCGGGCGCTCGGCGCCGCCGCCCGAGGTGCCGCCCGAGCCGCCCGAGCCGCCGGAGCGGCGTACGGGGCCGCCGCCGTCCTCGCGCAGCTCGATGAGCTTGCCGGAGATGCGGGTGCTCTCGAGCTTGGCGTAGACGCTCGGGTCGAGGTCGGCGGGCAGCTCCACCAGCGAGAAGTCGGGGCGGATCTGGATGTGCCCGAAGTCCCCGCGGCGCAGACCGCCCTCGTTGGCGATGGCGCCGACGATCTGGCGCGGCTCGACCTTGTGGCGCTTGCCGACCGAGATCCGGTACGTCGCCATCGGCACGTCGCTCTGGCCGCGGCGCGGACCGCGGTCGCCGCGCTCGGGCCGGTCGCCGCGGCCCGGGCGGTCGCCGCGGTCGGGGCGCTCGGCAGGCTGGCGCATGGCGCGGTCTGCCTCGGCGTCGAGCAGCAGCGGGGTGTCGCCCTGCGCGACCACGGCGAGCGCCGCGGCCACGTCGACCTCGGGCACGTCGTGCTCGTTCATGTAGTGGGTGACGATGTCGCGGAACCGCGCGATGCGGGCCGTCTCGCCCAGGGCGGCGGTGATCGCCTCGTCGAAGCGGGTCAGGCGGGTGGAGTTGACGTCCTCCACGCTCGGTAGCTGCATCGGCACGAGCGGGGAGCGCGTGGCCTTCTCGATGTGCTTGAGCAGGTAGCGCTCACGCGGGGTGATGAAGGAGATCGCGTCACCGGAGCGACCCGCGCGGCCCGTGCGGCCGATGCGGTGCACGTAGGACTCGGTGTCGGTGGGGATGTCGTAGTTGACGACGTGGCTGATGCGCTCCACGTCGAGGCCGCGGGCCGCGACGTCGGTGGCCACGAGGATGTCGAGCTTGGCCGCCTTGAGCTGGTTGACGGTGCGCTCGCGCTGCACCTGCGCGACGTCGCCGTTGATGGCGGCCGCGGAGAAGCCGCGGGCGCGCAGCTTCTCGGCGAGGGTCTCGGTCTCGTTCTTGGTGCGGACGAAGACGATCATGCCCTCGAAGTTCTCGACCTCGAGGATGCGCGTGAGGGCGTCGACCTTCTGGGGGTAGCTCACCATCAGGTAGCGCTGGGTGATGTTGGCCGCGGTGGCGGTCTTGTTCTTGACCGTGATCTCGGCCGGGTCGCTCAGGTACTGCTTGGAGAGCCGGCGGATCTGCGGCGGCATGGTCGCGGAGAAGAGCGCGACCTGCTTGTCCGAGGGGGTCTCGGCCAGGATCGTCTCGACGTCCTCGGCGAAGCCCATGTTGAGCATCTCGTCGGCCTCGTCGAGCACGAGGAAGCGCAGCTCGGACAGGTCGAGGGTGCCCTTGTCGAGGTGGTCCATGATCCGGCCCGGGGTGCCGACCACGATGTGCACGCCGCGGCGCAACGCGCTGAGCTGCACGCCGTAGGCCTGGCCGCCGTAGACGGGAAGGACGTGCACGCCCTTGATGCTCGCGGCGTACTTCTGGAAGGCCTCGCAGACCTGCAGCGCCAGCTCGCGGGTCGGGGCCAGCACGAGCGCCTGCGGGGTCTTCTGGGAGACGTCGAGGCGCGAGAGGATCGGCAGCGCGAAGGCGGCGGTCTTGCCGGTGCCGGTCTGCGCCAGGCCGACGACGTCGCGGCCGTCGAGCAGGGTGGGGATCGTGGCGGCCTGGATGGCCGAGGGGGTTTCGTAGCCGACGTCGCGCAGCGCCTTGAGGACCTGGTCGGAGAGGCCGAGGTCGGAGAAGGTCGGCTCGGTCCGCGCCTCGGCGGCGGGCGTCGCGGGCTCGGTCGCGGGCTGGGCAGCAGGCTCCGCGGCGCTCTCGGGAGCGGGTGCGTCGGCCGGTACGTCAGAAGGGCTCACCCGTCAACGGTAGTCGCTCGGCGCGGCGGCGGCGGATTCCGCGTCGCGGAGGGCTGGGTCACGTCGGCTCCCCGTCGCCCCGCGCAAGCCCCCCGCGCGCCCGCCCGCCGCCGTGCCGAGCGGCCCGCGCTCACTCGACGGTGACCGACTTGGCCAGGTTGCGCGGCTTGTCGATGTCGTGGCCCAGGTGCTTGGCGGCGTGGTAGGCCAGCAGCTGCAGCGGGATGGTCAGCAGGATCGGGTCGAGCTCGCGCTCGAGGTGGGGCACGTCGATGCGCACGACGTCGAGACCGCCGAGGTCGACCCCGGGGTGGGTCACCACGACGAGCGGACCCTTGCGCGCCGCGATCTCGTGGAGGGCGGCGACGTTGCGCTCGGTGAGCTCGTCGTCGGGCACCACCGCGACGGTGGGGACCTCCTCGGAGATCAGCGCGAGCGGGCCGTGCTTGAGCTCGGAGGTCTGGTACGCCTCGGCGTGGCGGTAGCTGATCTCCTTGAACTTCTGCGCCCCCTCGCGCGCCACCGGGAAGCCGCGCACCCGCCCGACGAAGAACAGGCTCTCGGCCTCGGCGAGGCGCTGGGCCACCGCGGCGAGGGCGTCCTCCTGGGCCAGCACCTCCTCCACGGCCGCGGGCAGCGCCTGCAGCCCGGCGATGAGGCGACGCCCGTCGGCCACCGAGAGGTCGCGCACGCGTCCCAGCTGCAGGGCCAGCAGGGAGAAGCCGAGGAACATGTTGGTCAGCGCCTTGGTGCTGGCCACCGCCACCTCGGGCCCGGCGTGGAGGTAGATGCCGGCGCCGCACTCGCGGGCGATCGCGCTGCCCACGACGTTGACCAGGCCGATGACCCGCCCGCCCTTGCGCTGGATCTCCTGCACCGCCAGCAGCGTGTCGACGGTCTCGCCGGACTGGCTGACCGCGACGTAGAGGGTGTCGGGCTCGATGACGGGGTTGCGGTAGCGGAACTCGCTGGCCGCCTCGGCGTCGGCGGGGATCCGGGCGAGCTCCTCGATGAGCGAGGCGCCCATCTGGCCCACGTAGTAGGCCGAGCCGCAGCCGAGCACCTTGACCCGGCGTACGGCACGGGTCTCGCGGGGGTCCATCTCGAGACCGCCGAGGTGGGCGGTGCCGAAGCGCTCGTCGAGGCGGCCGCGCAGCACGCGCTCGGCCGCGGCGGGCTGCTCGAGCATCTCCTTGCGCATGAACGACTCGTGGTCGCCGGCGTCGTAGGAGGTGGGGTCGACGTCGACCTCGGCCGCGGTGCGGGCCACGCGGGTCAGGTCGTGGCGGAAGGTGGTGAAGCCGGCCGGGGTCAGCGTGGCGATCTCGCCGTCGGCGAGGTGGGCGACGGTCGTGGTGTGGCGCACGAGCGCGGCGAGGTCGGAGGCGACGAGCATCTCCTTCTCCCCCACGCCGATGATGAGCGGGCTGCCGTTGCGGGCCACCACGATGCGGTCGGGGAAGTCGGCGTGGACCACCGCGATGCCGTAGGTGCCCTCGACCGCGGCCAGGGCCTCCACCACGCGCTCCTCGAGGGTCTCGGCGACCGAGCGGCCGATGAGGTGCGCGAGCACCTCGGTGTCGGTGTCGCTGGTGAGGGTCACGCCGTCGTCGGCGAGCCGGGCGCGCAGGGCGGCGGCGTTGTCGATGATGCCGTTGTGGACGACCGCGACGTCGCCCTTCTCGTCGGTGTGCGGGTGGGCGTTGACGTCGTTGGCCGGGCCGTGGGTGGCCCAGCGGGTGTGGCCGATGCCGCTGCGGCCCGAGAACCGCTTGGGCAGGTCGCTGCCGAGGTCGCGCACGCGGCCGGCGGCCTTGACCACCTTCACCGCGGGCTCGCGGCCCGCGCCGACGACGGCGAGGCCGACGGAGTCGTAGCCGCGGTGCTCCAGGCGGGTCAGGCCCTCCAGGATCAGGGGTGCTGCCTGCTGGGCGCCGATGTAGCCGACGATGCCGCACATGGTGGGTCCTCTCGGGGTTCTGGTGCTGGTGCTTGGGTGCTGGTGCTGGTGCGTGGGTGGTGGCGCTCGGGTGGGAGCCGGCGCGCGGGCGGCCTAGCCGTGGACGATGCGACGCATCTGCCGGTCGGTGAGGCGGGGGGCGGCGACGAGTCGTTGGGCCAGCTCGTCGCGCACGAGGGCGAAGATGTCGGCGTTGCGCACGCCCGCGGAGCGCAGCTGGGCGTGGCGGCGGCGTACGACCTCCTCGACCGGCTGGGCGAGGAAGTCGACGACGTCCTGCGCGACGCGCAGCGCCTCGGGTCGGCTGAGGTCGGTCGTGGCGCTGAGGTGCTCGACGAGCGGGGCGAGCGGGTGCTCTCGGAGGTCGTCGGGTGCGCGCACCGCCAGATCGTGACCGCATCGACCCCCGTCCGCCAACTTCCTGCCCGATTTCGGGCAGGAACGACGCGACCACGGACGCGTCCCTCGGTCGGGCCGCGGACGACACCGCCTCTGGACGGGATCGGGCGGGGCCCGGCCCGCCGACGCGCCCGGATCGACCGGGTGGAGCGCCGCGGGGACGACGCGCGGTCGATCACCCCTCCAGGTGGAGGAGACGAGCGGAGTCTCGGCAAAATCGGCCCATCCCCGTGGGGGCGTGCTACCTTTAGTGAACAGAAGATGAACAGGAGGTGTCCCATGCTGAACTCGCAGATGACCGGAGCCCTGACCCAGACCTGGGTGACCGTCACCGACAGCAGTGGCCGCACGCGCCTGGAGGCCCACTGGGTCGACCCGACGCTCGACGTCCGGAGCGCAGCTCCGATCCAGACGCCTCACGCAGCCTGAGCGACACGCACGAGGAGCCGCGACCCACCGGGGGTCGCGGCTCCTCGACATTTCCGGCCCGACGGGGCCGTGTCGACACTGGTCCAGACCGCCTCGCGACTGCGCACCGACGTCGGGAATGAAAACGGACCCCGGTCCGGTTGTGGGTAATTGAAAGTTCCACTAGCGTGGACGAGCACCCTCACCACAGACCTCAGGAGCACACCATGGGCATCTTCAGCCGCTCGAACGACAAGACCACCGGCGCCACCGCCACCTTCGACGCCCCCACCAGCGTCGTCTCCGACCTCACCGGCGACTACACCATCGACCCCAGCCACAGCCGTCTCGGCTTCAGCGCGCGCCACGCGATGGTCACCACCGTCCGCGGCCAGTTCAAGGACTGGAGCGGCACCGCCCACATCGACACCGCCAACCCCGCCGCCTCCTCGGTGACCCTCAGCATCGTCACCGCCTCGATCGACACCGGCTCCACCGACCGCGACGGCCACCTGGTCTCCGGCGACTTCTTCGACGCCGAGAAGAACCCCACCATCACCTTCACCTCGACCGACGTCAGCCGCGACGGCGATGACTGGACGATCACGGGCGACCTGACGATCGCCGGCACCACCAACTCGGTCGCCATCGAGTTCGAGCAGACCGGCTCGGCCACCGACCCCTTCGGCAACACCCGCGTCGGCTTCGAGGGCGCCTCGGCCCTCAACCGCAAGGACTTCGGCCTCACCTGGAACGCCGCCCTCGAGACCGGCGGCGTCCTCGTCTCGGAGAAGATCAAGCTCGAGTTCGACATCTCGGCGATCAAGAACGTCTGATCCACCCGTCCCCGACAGGGGACGCAGCGACATCCACGCCGACCGGCACATCGGTGGCGCGTGACACCACGACGGGGCCCCGGTGATCCGGGGCCCCGTCGTCGTACTCCAGCTCCGCCCCGGTGGGTCCACCGACCGCCCGCCGCCGCCCACAGCCGCCCGTAGCCGCAGGGCCACCCCGGGCCCCGCCCCGGCGCGTCCGGCCAGGCTGTCGGCCCAGACCCGCACCTGTCGGCCCACGCGTCGGCCGACCAGTGCGGGTTTCGCCGGCCGACCGGTGAAACCCGCACGGCCGCAGCGGGCCAAACGGAATAAATCCTCCGGTTGCGTTGTCGGACCTGTCGTCCCACCGCACCCGGCGGCGGACGGAGCGGGGGACCCGATGACCTTCCTGCTGGGCTTCCTCCTGGCGCTCGCCGAGTCGTCGCTTGGCCTGGGGGCCGTGCTGCCCGGCGAGGTCGCGATCACCGGGCTGTCGGCCGCGACCGACGGGACCGGAGCCTCGGCCCTGCTGGTGCTCGCGGTGGCCCTCGGGGCGACCAGCGGCGACCACCTCGGCTACCTGCTGGGCCACCACACCGGGCCGCGGCTGCGGGCCGGCCGTCTCGTGGGGCGCCTCGGCGTCGCGCGGTGGGACCGGGCCACCGACCTCGTCGCCCGCCACGGCACGACCGCGGTGCTGGTGAGCCGCATGCTCCCCTTCGTCCGCACCGTCATGCCCGCGGTCGCCGGCGCTGCCCACCTGCCCTACCGGCGCTTCCTGCCCGCCTCCGTCGTCGGTGCGCTCGCGTGGGCCTCGGCCTGGGTCGTCGCGGGCAGCGCGATCGCGGCCAGCGGCGTGCTCGACCACCTCGGCACCGCCGTGGTCGTCCTCGCCGCGTCGCTTGCCGTCGTCCTGGCCGCACGCCATGTCGTACGCCGGCGCCGCGCGGCCGGTCGCACGCTCGCACCCGTGGCCCCGGTGGCCGCCGTGGCGGTGCCGGCGGGTGGACCGGTCGACCGGGAGTCGACCGGCGCGCACCTGACCGGCGGGCACCCGGACGGCGGTGAGCCGGGCAGCGAGGAGCTTCCCGGGTCCCGACGCCCGCGGTGCCGCGACCGGCTGCCCGTCTGCTGAGCCGTCCCCCACGGGTCCGGCCGCCCTCGAGCCCGGCCTCGGTCCCGGCCGTGACCGAGAGGTGGGGCCGGCCTCAGCGTCGGCGGCCCGGACGGGCCTTGTGCGCCACCCGGGCCAGCTCGGCCTCGTCGGGGCAGGCCCGCGGCAGCGGTGTGGGCCCGTCAGGGTGGGCGCGCAGACCGTCGAGCAGGATGGCGAGGTAGCGGCGCCACAGGTCGGGGGTGGCCTCGGTGCCGATCTGGGAGACCGCGCGGGAGAGCACCGCCAGGTCGAGCGGAGCGACGTCGTCGCGCAGCAGCCCGGCGGCCTGGGCCCGCGCGACGAGCGCGCCGACCGCGGGCTGCATGCGCTCCCGGGCCCGCTCGAGGCGCTCGGCCCCGCGCAGGCCGTCGCCCAGCACCTCGCTGAGCCCCCGGTCGCAGGACTGCGCCGCGATCGACTCCTCCAGGAACCACACCAGGGCCTCCCACGGGTCCTCCCTCTCGCCCGCACGCGCGGTGAGCAAGACCAGCTCGTCGAGGCGCCGGGCGAAGAGCGCGTCGATCAGGTCGTCACGGTCGGGGAAGCGGCGGTAGACCGTGCCGACGCCCACCCCGGCGCGGCGGGCCACCTCCTCGAAGCCGGCCTCCAGGCCCCGCTCGGCGAAGACCGCGGCGGCGGCGTCGAGGATCAGCCGCCGGTTGCGCTCGGCGTCGGCGCGCAGCGGCCGCTGCCCGTCCTCCGCACCGGGCCCGCACGGGTCGCCCCCGTCGCCCGGGTAGGGAGGGTCGACCGGGCCACCGGAGTCCAGGCGCGCGGGGTCGGCCGCGTGGGGGCGCTGCGAGCCGGGAGCCATGTCCGGCACCGTAGCCGCCGGCGGGAGGCTCCGCTCGCGGCGCGGACCGCGGCGCCGCTCCCGCGCTCAGTCGCGCTGGGCCCCGGGCACCTCGACGGTGGTCACCACGGTCGTGACCGACGGCCGTCGCGGCGTCGAGGAGAAGCCGAAGCGCGGGGGCGGGCTCACCGGCGCCAGCGCGCCGAAGTCGCGGCCCTCGAGCTGCCCGGTCGCGGCGCGCACGCGGTGGTGGTCCGTGGCGCCGTACCACTCCCGCCGACCGCCGCCGGCGCTGCCGCGGGTGCGGACCCCGCGCAGCACCACACGGGCCACGACGTCGGTGAGCGAGCACCAGGCCGGGCTGGTCGCCACCCGATCGGGCACCAGCGCCAGCAGTCGGCCCAGCGCGGTGCGGCGGCCGACGACGAGGTCGAGGTCGAGGGAGGGCGAGCGCACCGACCAGGCGGTCGCCGTGGCCACCGCCGTCACCGGCTCGATCCGCACCTCGTCGAAGGAGTACGTCGCCTCGATGAAGTCGGCCGCGTCCCGGTGCGGGGCGATCAGCACACGGTGCCCGTCGGGCCCTTCCACCATCGCGTCGGAGAAGCGGCCCAGCGGGGTGTCGTGCCAGTGCCCGACCACCACCCGCACCCCGCTGGCGCTGCCGACGCCGGCGATGCGACCGACGAAGCGCTGCCGACGGGGACGCCCTGCCCGGCGGGTCACTCGGCGGCCTCCCCGCCCGCGGCCACCCGGGCCCGGCGGCGCACGACCGTGGCCAGCGGCAGCGGCGGCTGGCCGAGGGGGTTGGCCGCGGCGACCTCGTCCATCGCGTCGAGGATGTTGCGCAGGTTGATCATCAGGCCGCCGAAGACCGGCCACAGCTCCGGGGTGGGCTCCTGCGCGCCGATCTGGTCCACCAGCACGTTGAGCCGGGAGCGCACCTCGCGCAGCGGCTCGGGATCGGCGTCCTTGACCGCCTCGCCGGCGGCCACCAGCAGCGCGACCCACCCGGCCCGGAAGGGGTCGGCCCAGTCGTCGCGGCAGGTGGTCTCGTGGCCGAGGGTGCGCGCCATGCTGCGGGTCTCCGCGACCGCCTGCTCCATGCGGCGCAGCAGGGAGTACCACTGCCGGGGGTCGCGCAGCTCGTGGGCCGAGCGGCGTGGGTTCATCCGCGCGCTCTCGCGGGCCTGGCGCACCAGCGACCAGGCGTTGTCGAGCTCACCGTCGAGGTCGCGGGTGCGGTCGATCCAGTCGTCGACGTCCTCGTCGCTGCAGCCGTCGGTCAGCCCGCGACCGATGTCGACGAGGAGGGCGCCGATGGCGTCGTCGATGCGGTCGAGCGCCACGACCGCCGTACGCCGCCGCAGCGGGGGCCACACCAGCAGGTTGACCAGCAGGCCGACGCCGATGCCGATCGCGGTGTCGGCCAGGCGCGAGACGAGCATGCCGTCGTTGTCGGAGAAGCCGGTGGTGAGCACCACGAGGGCCGTGGCCGCCACGGCGGTGGACTCCTCGCCGAACCACGGCAGCGCGCCGATGGCCAGCCCGAGCGCCAGCACCATGACCACCGCCGCGGTGTCGAGGCCGAGCACGTTGCCGGTCGCCCAGGCGAGCAGCACCCCCGTCACGGCGGCGGCGACCTGGCGCACGCCGCGGGAGAAGGTGCGGTAGACCGTGGCGTGCACGACCAGCAGCGCCGCCCACGGCGCCAGGAACGACTGCGGCAGCTCGAAGACGCTCGTGGCCAGCACCCAGGCGAGCACCGCCGCGAGCACCGTCTTGGCCAGCTGCGTGACGTCGTTCCAGAAGATCGGGTCGCGCGCGCGTGCAGTCCAACCGGGCATCAGACGACCGTAGCCAGGGCCGGCGACCGGCGTCACACCCCGGTGGTCGAGCAGCGCTCGCGTGCTCCGGCGCCGCCGGGCCGGTCGACCCGGTTCGGCCCTGGCCGGTCGGGTCGGGTCGGTCGGGTCGGGTCGGGCCGGTCGGCTCGGTCGGGTTGGGTCGGGTCGGGCTGGGTCGGGCCGGGTCGGGCCGACTCAGTCCTGCGCGCCCCGGGCGGTGGCCGCGAAGGCGCGGGTGGCGGCCTCGACGATGTCGTCGGGGGTGACGTCGAGCGTGCCGTCGAGCCAGGCGGTGACCAGCTCCTGGACCCCGCCGACGAACATCAGCCCGGCGAGGTCGCCGGGCTGGCCGGCCCACGCGTCGACGCCGTACAGCGCGCGGCCCTCGCGGGTGGCCAGCTCGGCGAAGGCGCGCAGCAGCGCGTTGCGCGCCGGGCGCAGCTCAGGGCGCCCGGGGGCCTCGAGCATGGCGACCCGGCCCTTGCGCGGGTCGTCGGTGATGATCGCGACGAAGGCGCCGATGGCGGCGCGGATCCGCTCGGTGGGCCCGCCCTCGGTCTCCTCGATCGCCGACACGGCGGCGACGGTGATCTCGTCGCCGACCTGCTGCATGGCGGCGGTGAGGGCCTCGTCGAGGGAGGCGAAGTGCTCGTAGAAGTACCGCTCGGTGAGGCCGGCCTCGGCGCAGATGCGCGTCATGGTGACGCGGGGCCCGCCGTCGGCGCCCCAGACGTCGAGGGTCGCCGCGAGCAGCTGGGCGCGCCGGGTGGCGGCGCGCTCCTGCGCCGACATGCCGCGATACCTCCCCGCCTTGACCGCCATGGGCCCATCCTCACACCCGCCGCGCGCCCGTCCCAGGGACCGGACCGGACCGGTGCGGCCAGGACGGACGCAGACATTGACAGGACGTCCTGTCTGAATCAGTCTGGTCGACGTGACCCAGGCCACGTCCCGCACCCCCGACCCGGCCGCCGGCGCGACGGCCCGCCCGCTCCCCGCCGTCGCCCGCGAGCACCGCGGCTGGCCCGTGATCGGGCGCAGCCTGGAGTACGCCCGCGACCCCGTCGCCCTCTTCGAGAAGCAGTGGGCGGCCTACGGACCCGTCTCCCCGCTGCGCATCCTGGGCGACCCCTGGGTGATGCTGCTCGGCCCCGACGCCTGCGCCACGGCGCTCACCAACCCCGACAAGGCCTTCGTCAACGGGCCGGCCTGGAGCTACCTCGTCGGCCCGTTCTTCGACCGCGGCCTCATGCTCCTCGACGGCGAGGAGCACCACGTGCACCGCCGGATCATGCAGCAGGCCTTCACCCGCCCGCGGCTGGAGGGCTACGCCGCGGCCATGCACGCCCCGATCGCCCGCGGCCTCGACGCGTGGCGCCCGGGGCCGGGCTTCCCGGCGTACCCCGCCCTCAAGGAGCTCACCCTCGACGTCGCCGCCGAGATCTTCATGGGCGGCGCGGAGGGCACCGACCGCGCCGAGATGGCCCGGGTCAACGCCGCCTTCATCGACTGCGTGCAGAGCGCGGCCGCCCTCGTGCGTCGCGACCTGCCCGGCACCCGCTGGCGCAAGGGGCTGCGGGGCCGCGAGGTCGTCGAGCGGTTCCTGCGCGACTACCTGCCCTCGCGGCGCGCCCGCCTGAGCGACGACCTCTTCTCCCAGCTGTGCCATGTCGAGAGCGAGGAGGGCGAGCGCTTCTCCGACGACGACGTCGTCAACCACATGGTCTTCCTCATGATGGCCGCCCACGACACCTCGACGATCACGCTCTCCACGATGCTCGAGCTGCTCGGCAAGCACCCCGCCTGGCGCGAGCGCTGCCGCGCGGAGTCGCTGGCCCTGGGCGAGGCGCCCACGCTGGCCGAGCTCGACTCCCTGGTCTCCCTCGACCTGGTGATGAAAGAGTGCCTGCGGCTGCGCGCCCCCGTGCCGGTCGTCGTGCGCCGCACCGTCAAGGAGACCGTGGTCGAGGGAGTGCGGGTGCCGGCCGACCGCTACGTCATCGTCGCCCCCCAGTTCAGCCACCTGATGCCCTCGCTGTGGAGCGACCCCACGGCCTTCGACCCCGAGCGCTTCTCCCCCGAGCGCCGCGAGGACCGCTCCCACCGCTTCGCGTGGGAGCCCTTCGGCGGCGGGGTCCACAAGTGCCTCGGGCTGTTCTTCGCCGGCGCCGAGGTCAAGGCGGTGATGCACCAGCTGCTGCGCCGCTTCGACTGGAGTGTCGACCCGGCCTACGTCGCGCCGATGAACAACCACTCGCTGCCCTTCCCCGCCGACGGCCAGCCCGTCGACCTCGTCCACCGCGCCGCCTGACCCGCCGCTCCCCCGCCCGACCCGCACCCGCACCCGCACCCGACCGCAGGAGACCACCGTGACCGCACCCCGCGACCTCACCGACGCCCTCGTCGTCATCACCGGAGCCGGCCGCGGCATCGGCCTGGCCACCGCCCACCGCTTCGCCGCCGCCGGCGCCCGCGTGGTGATCGGCGACCTCGACGACGACGTGGCCGCCAAGGCCGCCGCCGCGGTCGGCCACGACGCCGTCGGGCTCGTGGTCGACGTCGCCGACCGCGGCTCCTACGCCCGCTTCGTCGAGCAGGCCGCTGCCCTCGCGCCGGTCGACGTGCTCGTCAACAACGCGGGCATCATGCCGTTGACCCCGCTGCTCGAGCAGAGCGACGACTCCGTCGACCGCACCCTCGAGGTCAACCTGCGCGCCGTCGTCACCGGCACCCGCCTCGTCGCCCCGGCGATGGTCGCGCGGGGGCGCGGCCACGTCGTCAACGTCGCCTCCGCGGTCGGCCGGCTCGGCATGGCGGGCGCGGCGGTCTACAGCGCCAGCAAGTTCGGCGTGCTCGGCTTCTCCGAGGCCGCCCACGCCGAGCTGCGCCCGCACGGCGTCGACGTCTCGACGGTGCTGCCCACCGTCGTCGCAACCGAGCTCGCCGCCGGCGTCCACGCCACCCGGGGCATGCGGGCCTGCACCCCCGAGGAGGTCGCCGACGCCATCGTCTCGGTCGCGCAGCGCCCCCGGTTCGAGACCTGGGTGCCGGCCCACGCCAAGGGCGTCTTCCACTCCTCCAACGTGCTCCCCCGCCGGGTGCGCGACCTGGTCGGCCGCGCCATGGGTGCCGACACCACCCTCACCGACGTCGACGTGGCCGCACGCGCCGACTACGAGCGGCGCGCCAGCCGCTGAGCGTCGCTCCGCCGACGCCACGGCGGAGGCCCGGGTGCGCCACGGTGCGGGGTGGGCCGGCGCGGTGCGGGGTGGGCCGGTGCGGCGCGGTGCGGGTGCGCGGTGCGAGGTGGGCGGATCCCTGAGGCAACACGTCGCGGCCGGCACTTACCGCAACAGCGCAATTGCGCGGACCGGCACCGGTCTCGCGAACGGGTCTGCGCGATCCGAGCAACCCCGCACCCCCGACACCCGCCGAACCAGCGCAATTGCGTGGACCCGCACAGGTCTCACCAACCGGTTTGCGCCGTTCGAGCAACCCCCCGCCCCCGAGACCTGCCGCAACAACGCAATCGCGCGGACCCGCACAGGTCTCGCGAAGAGGTTTGCGCGATCCGCGCAACCCCCCGCCCCCGACACCTGCCGAACCCGCGCAATCGCGCGGGCCCGCACCGGGCCCGCGAACGGGTTTGCGCGATCTGCGCAGCCCCCCGCCCCCGACACCTGCCGAACCAGCGCAATTGCGTGGACCCGCACCGGTCCGGCGGGAGGGTCAGGACCGGGGACGCCGGGGCCGGATGACCAGCAGCACGACGACCACGAGGGTCACCAGGAACCACCGACGGCCCTGGGTGAGCGACAGGAAGACCCCCGCGCCGGTGACGGCCAGGACCAGCCAGGTGGTGAGGCTCGTGCCGCTGCGGACCGGACCGTACGGCGTCGAGGCCGGCCCGCCGACGACGGGCGGGTAGGCCGGCGGCGGTCCGGGGACCGCGGCGGCCGGAGCGTGGGAGGCCCAGCCCGGCTGCTGGTGCGGGCCCGGCAGGTCGGCGAAGAGCGGCACGAGGTCGCCCCGGGTGGTGGCGGCCCAGATGCGACCGACCCGGTCGGAGTGCTCCTCGGCGGTGAGCATGCCGCGCGCGTACATCGCCGCGAGGTAGGCCGAGGCCTGCTCCCGCTCGGCGTCGCCGATGCGCAGCTGGTCGCTCATGACACCACCTTGCCCCACCGCCGGGCGGGCCACACCCCGACCCCGCCGCTGCGCGACCACCGCGTCCCTCGCCCACGAGCACCCATGACACCTGTCATGGTCCGAGCGTGCACGGCCCACGTCGACCGGTGAGTGCACGCACTGCCGCCCGGCCGCTGCGACGGGGAGGCTGGACGCATGACACCGACCCCCCGCCGCCCGAGCACCGCCCGTCCCGGACCCTCGCCCCGCCGGTCGCCGGGCGACGCGGCCGGCACCCCGACCGGCACCCCGACCGGCACCCCGACCGGCACCCCGACCGGGGCACCCGCCATCGAGCTGCGCGACCTGCGCCGCACCTACGGCCGCGGCTCCAGCGCCTACGACGCCGTGCGCGGCGTCGACCTCGAGGTGGCGGCCGGGTCGGTCACCGCACTGCTCGGCACCAACGGCGCCGGCAAGACCTCCACCCTCGAGCTGGTCGAGGGCCTCGCCGCGCCGACCGGCGGGGAGGTCAGGGTGCTCGGGCTCGACCCCGTCGCCGACCGGGCCCGGGTGCGACCGCGCACGGGGGTGCTGCTGCAGTCCAGCGGCTTCCCCGCCGACCTGACCGTGCGCGAGACGCTGCGCATGTGGGCCGCCACCGTCAGCGCGCCGCGCCCGGTGGAGGAGTCGCTGGAGCGGCTCACCCTCACCGACCGCGCCGACGTCAGGGTCGGCGCGCTCTCCGGGGGCGAGCAGCGGCGCCTGGACCTGGCCTGCACCCTCATGGGGCGACCCGAGGTCGTCCTGCTCGACGAGCCCACCACCGGGCTCGACCCCGAGTCGCGGCGCGACGTGTGGCAGATCGTGCGCGACCTGCGCGACGACGGCGCCGCCGTCCTTCTCACCACGCACTACCTCGAGGAGGCCGAGGCGCTGGCCGACCACCTCGCGATCATGCACGCCGGGCGGGTCCGCCGCGCCGGCACGCCCGCCGAGATCGCCGAGGGTCACCCCTCGACGGTCAGGCTCGACACCCCCGACCGCACCCTGCCGGCCCTGCCCGCCAGCCGGGTCGAGGACGACGGGCGCACCACCACCCTGCACACCACCGACCTCCAGGCCACGCTGACCGCGCTGCTCGCCTGGGCCGACGCCGAGGGGGTGCGCCTCGACCGGCTCGACGCCCGCACCGCCAGCCTCGAGTCGGTGTTCCTCGCCATCGCCGAGGGACGTGACGCCCCGTCGCCGGACCGGTCGCCGGACCCGTCGCCCGCCCCCTCGCCCGCCCCGGCCACGGCCGCCCCCACCGCAGGAGCCCCCCGATGAGCACGACCACCCCCCGCACCGAGCCCACCTCCCCGGCCGCCCCGGCCACCGACGCAGCCGGCGGTTCCGGGCGCGGAGCCGGCGTACGGCGGGTGCGCGGGCTGGCCCGCGCCAACGCCACCCTGATGTCGCGCAACCGGCTCACCCTGCTCTACGCCGTCGTGCTGCCGGTGCTGCCGCTCGCGCTGCTGCTCACCGGGCCGCGCGGCGACGTCGGTGTCGGCGCCGCCACCGTGGTGACGGCACTGACGATGACGCTGCTCTTCCCCGTCTACTACAACCTGCTCTCGCAGTTCGTGACCCGCCGCGACGAGCTCGTGCTCAAGCGGCTGCGCACCGGTGAGACCCGCGACGGAGAGATCCTGGTGGCACTGGCCCTGCCCGGCCTGGTGGTCGCGGTCACCGTCTCGCTGGTCACCGTGGTCGTGGCGCTCGCGCTCGGCGCGCCCGCCCCGGTCAACCCCGTCCTGTACGCCGGGGCCGTGCTGCTCGGCGCCCTGATGTCGGTCGCGCTGGCCTACTGGACCGCCGCCTGGACCCGCAACGCCGAGGCCGCGCAGATGACCAGCCTGCCCGTCATCCTGCTGCTCGTGGTCGGCCAGGTGGCGGTCGGCTTCCCCGACTCCGTGCAGCGCTGGACCGACTGGACCCCCGGCGCCGCCCTCACCGCGCTCGTGCGGATCGGCTGGTTCGGCCTCGACGACGGCTCCACCACCCCCAGCCTCGACCTCGCCGCCACCTGGTCGGTCGGACTCCAGCCGGTGCTCGTGCTCGTGCTCTGGACCGCCGTCGGCCTCGACCTGGCCCGTCGCTCCCTGCGGTGGGAGCCGCAGCGCTGAGGTCCCGGGGCGCCGAGCGGAGCGTCGTGCGGACCGCGGGGTCGCACCCACCACGCGCCCGACGTCGCGCCCCGCACCGCCGGGCGGTGTCTAGGGTGGCCGGACGGACCCCGGCCCCACGCCTGCGCTGACCCCGCATGGCTCCCCCGTCGAGCTCCACCCCCCGCACCGGTCCACCCACCCGACCCGCCGTCATCCACCCACCGCGAAGGAGACCTCGATGAGCTCGCCTGACGCGGACCTCGACGCCAGCGCCACCGCGGCCACCGCGACCCCGGCGCCGGGCCCCACCCCCGGCGACGGCGGCTCGGCGAGGGGTGGTTCCCGGGCACGCCGCCCGCGGTGGAGGCGCTGGTCGGAGCGCAGCGAGGTCGAGCGCGTGGACCTCTACACGCGCCAGTCGATCTACCTCCTGCTCTGGTCGAGCGCCGGCTTCATCCTGTGGCGCGGCTCCGCGGACTGGGGCGAGCAGCCACCCGCCCTGGTGGCGCTCGTGGTCGCGGCGGTCGCGGTGACCTGCGCGCTGGGCACGCCGGTGGTGCGCGACGTCGCCGCGCTCTACCCGGCGGCGCGCCCCGTGCCCTGGCGCAGCGTCGGCCCGCTGCTGGCAGCGACCGCGGTGGTGCTCCTCGGCGACCGGCTGCTGCCCGACGGCCTGCGCGGGGTCGGCGCCATGGCCGCGCTCAGCGTGCTGAGCTGGAGCGTCGGCGGGCTGCGCGACGACCGGGTCTCCGCCGCCCTCGTCGGCGGCTTCGGGCTGGTCTTCTGGGCCACCACCGGGCTGCTCGTCGCCGGGCTCGGCGCCGCGGGCGTCACGGCCTTCTTTGTCTTCACCGCGCGCGTCTCGCTGTGGCTGCTCGGCGTGGTCAGCGAGCTCGACCGCGCCCGCGCGCTCCAGGCCGACCTCGCGGTGGCCGAGGAGCGGCTGCGCTTCTCCCGCGACGTCCACGACGTGCTCGGGCGCCGGCTCTCCGCGATCGCTCTGCAGTCGGAGCTGGCCGCCCGGCTCAGCGAGCGCGGCGACGCCTCAGCGGCCGCGACCATGCTGGAGGTGCGCGGCGTCGCGCACACCGCGCTGCGCGAGGCCCGCGCCCTGGCCCGCGGCTACCGCGCCACCGACCTCGCCCAGGAGCTGGAGGGGGCGCGGTCGCTGCTCGACGCGGCCGGCATCGCGGTGGCCCTCGACGTCGCCGACCTCCCCACCGCCTGGCACGAGCCGGCCGGCTGGGTGGTGCGCGAGTGCGTCACCAACGTGCTGCGCCACTCCGCCGCCACCCGGGTCGAGATCTCCTACGCCGCGGGCGCCCTGGTCGTCGGCAACGACGGGGTCGGCCCGGCCGGTCCGGGCCCGACCCCCGGCAGCGGGCTCACCGGCCTGCGGGAGCGCCTGGCGCCCCTCGGCGCCCGGCTCGACGCCGGCACGACGGGCCTCACCGGCGGCGGCATCGGCGGCGGCGACGGCGGGGCCGGGCGGTTCGTCGTACGGGTCAGCGGGCTGGACTCCCCGCCCGCGCAGGCGGCGTCGTGACCGCGCCGATCCGGGTCCTGCTGGCCGACGACGAGCACCTCATCCGGGCCGCCCTGGCCCAGCTGCTCGCCCTGGAGGACGACCTCGAGGTCGTCGCCCAGGCCGCGTCGGGCCCCGAGGCGGTCGCCCAGGCGGTCGCGGCCGACGTCGACGTCGCGGTGCTCGACCTGCAGATGCCGGGGCTCGACGGCATCGCGGTCGCCGAGCGCCTGCGCGCCGACCTGCCAGGCTGCGCCACTGTCATCGTCACCAGCCACGGGCGACCCGGTCACCTCAAGCGGGCGCTCGCCGGTGGGGTGCGTGGCTTCCTGCCCAAGACCACGTCGGCCGCGACCCTGGCCGCGGTGGTGCGCACCGTGCACGCGGGCGGGCGCCACGTGGACCCCGAGCTCGCGGCCGAGGCGATCGCCGCCGGCGACAGCCCCCTCACGCCCCGTGAGGCCGACGTGCTCGAGCTCGCCGCCGACGGCGCCCCGGTGGAGGAGATCGCCGAGCGCGCGTCGCTCTCACCCGGCACCGTGCGCAACTACCTGTCCAACGCCGTCGGCAAGCTGGGCGCCGCCAACCGCCACGACGCCTGCGCGATCGCGCGGCGGATGGGCTGGATCTAGGCGCCCTGCCGCTCCTCGCCCGGCCCGGCCCGGCCCGGCCCGGTCAGGCCGGCCCGGCCCGGCGAGGCCGCCCGCCGCGGTGGACGGCAGGCGGGTCAGCCGAGCATCTCGGCCATCGTGCGCATGACGTCGGGGCGGGGCGGCACGATCATGGTGGTCAGCAGCGAGTCCTGCCAGCGGGGCAGCTCCGCGGCGATCTTGTCGCGCGGGCCGACGAGAGCGACCTGCTCGACCATGGCCAGCGGCACGGCGGCGACGGCCTCCTCCTTGCGACCCGAGAGGTAGAGCTCCTGGATGTGCTCGCACTCGGCCTCGAAGCCCATCCGGGCGAAGACGTCGTAGTGGAAGTTGGCGCCCTTGGCGCCCATGCCGCCGATGTAGAGCGCGTAGTGGGGTCGCAGGGTGTCGGCGGCGGCCTCCACGTCGTCGTCGAGCACGACCTGCACCATGCAGGCCACCTCGAAGTCCTCGGCGCTGCGGCGCGCGCCGGGTCGGGCGAAGCCCTCGGCCAGGGCGGCGCGGTAGTGCTCGTCGTGGGCCGGGGAGTAGAAGAGCGGCAGCCAGCCGTCGGCGATCTCGGCGGCCATGGCGACGTTCTTGGGGCCCTCGGCGGCCAGCAGCACCGGCAGGTCGGGGCGCACCGGGTGCAGCGTCGAGCGCAGCGCCTTGCCCAGGCCGGTGGTCGGCAGGTCGCCGCCGGTGACCGCGGCGCCGCCGGTGAAGGGCACCTGGAAGTGCTCACCGTCGAGCTGGAGCCTCTCGCGGGCGATCGCCTGGCGCACGAGCGCGACGTACTCCCTCGTGCGGGCCAGCGGCTTGGGGTAGGTCTGGCCGTACCACCCCTCGACCACCTGCGGGCCCGAGGCGCCCAGGCCGAGCACGAAGCGACCGCCGCTGAGGTGGTCCATGGTCATCGCGGCCATCGCCGTGGCCGCGGGGGTGCGCGCCGACATCTGCATGATGGAGGTGCCCAGGCGCAGCGTCGAGGTCTGCCCGCCGAGCCAGGCGAGCGGGGTGAGGGCGTCGGAGCCGTAGGCCTCCGCCGACCACACCGAGTCGAGACCGAGCTCCTCGGCCAGCGTCACCGCCTCGGCCTGGCCGGGCGGCGGGCCGGCGCCCCAGTAGCCCAGGGAGACGCCCAGCCGCAGCCCGCCCGCGCTCACCGCGACGCCCCGGTCACGTGCGGCGGCGTGCGGGCCGGCCGGACCGGCTGGATCGGCGGTGCGGTGAGCGGATGGCCCATGCTCGTCCTCCTGGGGTGGTGTGACGCCCATCATGCCCGGCCCCGCCGACGGCGGCGCGACACGACGGGCCGGTGCTCACCCGGCCTGGGGCCGACGCGCCCGCTGCGGGCGCGCCGCGCGGTGGCGGGTGTGGACGAAGAGCCACGCCCCGAGCCCCAGCAGGAGCAGCGGGAGGTGGGTGACCACGGTCAGCACCAGCAGCACGGCCAGCACGGCCACGACGGGCGCGGGCAGCCCGCGCGGTCGCAGCGCCCGGCCGCCGGACCAGTACGCCGCGCGTCCCGGCACCCAGCGACCCGGGTCGCGCGCGGCGCCGCCGGACCCGGAGCGCTGCGCGAGGGTCGCCGGGAGGAGGCCGTCGGGCCACGGGGCGGGCAGGTCGGCGAAGAGGGGGCCGAGGTCGGCCCGGGTGCGCGCGGCCCAGACCCGCTCGAGACGCTCGGCGTGCTCGTCGTGGTCGAGGCGGCCGCGGACGTAGTGCTCGCCCAGGGCCCCCGCCGCCTGCTCCCGCTCGGCGTCGCCGATGCGCAGGTGCTGCTCGCTCATGACTCGTCCGCCTCCCGGGCGGTCCCGTCGCGCGACCGGTCGGTCGACGCACCGTCGGCGCGCTCCGCGGCCGGGCCCCGGACGTGGTCGTGGCCGGTGCCGCCGCCGTCCCCGCCGGTCTCTTGGCCGGTCTCCTGGCCGGTCTCCTGGCCGGTCTCCTCGGTGTCCCCGCCGTCGGCGAGCACGCCGTAGAGCTTGCGCCGGGCGTCGACGAGCACGTCGACGGCGGCGCGGCGCTGGGCGTCGGTGCCGGTGGTGACGATCTGCCACACCGCGCTCATCACCTGCCCGATCTCCGGGCGCAGG
The DNA here is from genome assembly GCF_023712465.1 of Nocardioides sp. P86. Lineage (NCBI taxonomy): Bacteria > Bacillati > Actinomycetota > Actinomycetes > Propionibacteriales > Nocardioidaceae > Nocardioides > Nocardioides sp. P86. Next base: position 151,964 of record NZ_JAMAYE010000003.1, read on the forward strand.
TCGACGCGCGGCCCGGTCGCCGCCTCGCGGGCGGTGGCCTCGAAGGGCGCCCAGACGGCGTCGAGCTCGTCGCGGTGCGTCGCGACGTACTCCTCACCGGCCGGCGTGAGGCGCAGGGTGCGGCGGCTGCGCTCGTCGTCGGACTCCACCAGGCCCTCGTCCTGCAGCTGCGCGACGGTCGGGTAGACCGAGCCGGGGCTGGGGCGCCACGCGTCGCCGGAGCGCTCCGCGATCTGCTGGATCACCTGGTAGCCGTTGACGGCCTCGCCCGCCTCACCGGCGGCGCGCAGCACGTCGAGGATGGCCGCGCGCACGTCGCCGCGCCGCACCTTCGGGCCCCGCGAGGCCTCCGGGTCGCCGAGGCCGAAGAGGCCCGCGAGCCACGGCGGGGGGCCGGGGCGTCCCCCGCGACCGCGGGGTCCGCCGGGGCCGCCCGGTCCGGGACCGAAGGCTCCGAAGGGGCCGCCGAAGCCCGGCCCGGGCCCCCAGCCTCCGTGGCGGTGCTGGGACCAGAGCGCCTCGGCGCGGTCGGCCCACTCCCGCTGCTGCTGCTTGTCGAATCCGTGCCTCATGGCCGGACTCCTCTCGCCCGTCGCGCCCGGCGACCGACTGTCGTCGAGTGTTTCGCGATATATCGCGAGCGTACGTCGGGGTGGTGGTGGTGACAAGGGCCGCGCGGGTTTCACCAGCCGGCTGGCGAAACCCGCACCAGTCGGCCGGTGCGCGGGCCGACAGGTGCGGGTCCGGGCCGACAGGTGGCGCCGACCGGCCGCGGCGGCGTGGCGACGGCGTGGCGGGCGGGATCGCGGCGGCGTGGTGGCGGCGGGGGACCGGCGCGGGGGCGGCGTAGGTTCACCGGATGACGACGCCCACCTTCCGCCTCGCCTCGACGGTGCTCGGCGCGCGCGACCCGGAGGCCCTGGCCGCCTTCTACGTCGCGCTGCTCGGCTGGCGCCACCGCGACAGCGCGCAGGAGCGCGTGGCCGACCCGGGGTGGGTGGTCCTCAAGCCGGTCGGGCCCGACGGCGCGGTCGACCCGGCCGCCGCGGGGCTGGCGTTCCAGCGCGAGGACGACCACGTGCCGCCGACCTGGCCCCCGGCACCGGGCGCGCAGCAGATGCAGGCGCACCTCGACGTGGCCGTCGACGACCTCGCCGCCGCGGTCGCACGGGCGCTGGAGCTGGGCGCCGTGCTGGCGCCCCACCAGCCGCAGGACCTCGTGCGGGTGGTGCTCGACCCGGAGGGCCACCCGCTCTGCCTGTTCGCCCCCGGAGGCTGAGGACGCGCGCCAGCGTCGCGCGGGTCGGGGGTGGCCCGAGACGGTCACCGAGACGGTCACGGTCACCGGGGGCCGGGTCACCGGGCGCCGGATCGCCGGGGGCGGGGGCGGGCTCAGCCCGGGCGGGTCACCAGCCCCAGGTGCCGGGGGCGCCCTTGAAGGGGCCGACGACGCGCGAGGTGATCCAGCCGCCGTAGAAGCCGCCCTCCTGGGGCACCACCACCTCGTCGTTCACCGTGATCCGGTCGACCGAGGCCGGCATGATCGCGATCGCCCCGGTGATCGCCTCGAAGCCGGGGGTGGGCGTGAGGTAGGTCCAGGCGGCGCGCGGGGCGACGGTGTCGCCGGAGACGAGGTCGAAGTAGGTGGCCAGGCCCTTCCACTCGCAGAAGCTGTTGCCCTCCGCGTCGCGCAGCGCGCCGTCGACGAAGGCCTCGCGGGGCAGGTAGTAGGTCGGGGGGTGGCTGGTCTCCATGACCCGCCAGCTGCGGGTCGTGCGCGCCACGACGACGCCGCCGAGGGTGACCTCGATCGACTCCTTGCTCTCGTCGAGGGCGGGCGGGCGCGGGTAGTCCCACACCGATTCCTGTCCCGGACCGGGCTTCTCTCGCTTCAGCGGGTTCAAGGGGCGCACACCCCGACCCTAGGCGGCCGCGCTCACGCCTCCATCACCCTCTCGGCGTGCTCCACGACCGGGAAGGGGTCGTAGAAGTGGTGCAGCATCGCGCGCCACTGCTCGTAGGCGGGCGAGCCGCGGAAGCCCTCGGTGTGGTCCTCGAGGCGCTCCCACTCGACGAGCAGGAGGTAGGTGCCGGGGCGCTCCACGAGCCGCGAGAGCGTCAGCCCGCCGAAGCCGGGCGAGGCGGCGATGATCGAGCGCGCCTGGGCGAAGGCGGCCTCGAAGGCCTCCTCCTGACCGGGGCGGACGGGCAGCAGGGCGTGCTCGAGGACCATGCGCGCAGGCTAGCCGCCGTACGCCGCCGCGGCGCCGGGCCCGCTCAGGTGGCCCACACGCCGCGGGGCAGCCCGGCGGCGTCGACGAGGCCGGCCACGGCCGCCTCGTCCTCGTGCCCCGCCAGCAGCAGCAGGCCGCGCCCGGGCGGGGCGGCGAGCGCCTCGGCCAGCGCCTCGACCGCCACCCAGCGGCAGCCCGGCGGCAGCCCGGGCGCGCCGAGCTCGGCGTAGGTGTCGCCCACCAGCACCCGGCCCCTGGACTCGGACCCGGGGCCAGACCCGCCCTCGGGGTCGTGGGCGAGCAGCACCACGAAGTGCCCGACGTCCCAGGTGGCGCCGGGCGGGCTGATCGGGCCGGTGCGCACGTTGGCGACCACCCCCACGGGCCGCCCGGCCGCCCGGAGCCGCTCCAGCAGCGCTCCGAGCGCGCCGGAGTCGAGCGCCGACCCGGGCACGGGCACGACGACCACCCGGTCGCCCGCCGCGGCCTCGACGCCGCGCAGCAGACCGGTCGCGTCGGTGCCGCTGTGCTCGAGCACGGCGGCCCGGGGCAGCTCGTCCCACCCGGTGCGCAGCAGCGGGGCACCCTCCGGTCGCCAGTCGGCGACGTCGTGGGGCCAGATCGCGGTGCCGGCGGCCACCGCGATCGCTGTCGCCGAGGGCACCGCGGGGTCTGCCGGGGACGGCGGCGGGCCCTGCGTCGCCGCCGTCGGCGCCGCGGCCCGGGTGCTGGCTGGCGGGGCGGCCCCGGTGGACGCGGGCGACGCCAGCACCGCGTGCAGGGCCAGGGCGGCGGCGAAGGGTCCGCAGAGCTGGTCGGGCTGGGGCAGCGCCGGGCCCTGGGCCGCGAGCACGCGCTCGGCGCCGGGCAGCAGCCCCGGCACCGCGAGGGGTGCGGCCGCCGGTCGGTCGGGCACCGGTCGACCGGGCATCAGTACAGCCACCGGTGGGAGGCGACGACCTCCTCGACGGTGTGCTCGGCGGCCCAGGCGGCGTCGGAGTCGCGGCAGGCGACGAAGGCGCCGAGGAGGTCGGCGCCGAGCACGTCGCGCACGAGCGCGCTGCCCAGCAGGTGGGCGCGCTGCTCCTCGTGGGTGGTGGCGAGGGCGACGATCCCGGCGGCGTCGCGGCGCGCGTCGTCCCAGGCGCCGACGTCCTCCTGCACCGGGTCGGGCAGCTCGGCCCCGTCGCGCACCCCGGCGAGGCCGGCGCCGATGACCACCGCGAGGGAGAGGTAGGGGTTGGCCGAGGCGTCGCTGGCCTTGAGCTCCACGTTGGTGTGCTCGGGGCCCAGCAGGCGCGAGGCGGGCATCAGCCGCAGCGCGGCCTCGCGGTTCTCGACGCCCCAGAAGCCGTAGGCGCCGGCCCAGTAGCCGGGCCGGCGGCGCAGCAGCGATCCCGCGCTGGGGGCGGTGACGGCGACGATCCCGGGCAGCTCGCGCAGCAGGCCGGCGAGGTAGCCGCGGCCCACGTCGGAGAGCCCGTGGGGGCCGTCGCCGGTCAACGCGTTGCGGCCCTCGCGCACCAGTGAGGTGTGCAGGTGCCAGCCGTTGCCGGCGCCCGCGGCGGTCGTCACCGGCGCGAAGCTGACCCGCAGGCCCTCGGCCCGCGCGGCCGACTGCACGGTCTGGCGCACCAGCACCTGCGTGTCGGCCATGGCCAGCGGGTCGAGCGCGGAGAGGGCGAGCTCGACCTGCGACTCGCCGTACTCCGCGTGGAGCTGACCGATCGCGATGCCGTCGGCGGCGAGGTCGCGCAGCAGGCGACGGGTGAACTCGTCGACCTCGCGCAGCGCGTTGGGCCCGTAGGCCGGGCCGTGGTGGGCGGGGGTGAAGTCCTCGCCCTCGCGCACGATGACCATCTCCACCTCGAAGCCGGCGCGCACCGCGAAGCCGGCCTCGGCGGCGGCGTCGACCTGTCGCTCCAGCACGCTGCGCTGGCAGTAGGGCCACGGGTCGCCGTCGGCGTCGAGCTGGCGGCCGTGGACCCAGGCCAGGCCGGGCTGCCCGGCGAGGGGCACGACGCTGTCGGCGCGGTCGACCACGGGCACGAGCCGCACGTCGCCCGAGGGCGTGGCGAGTCCCTCGTGGGCGAAGGTGATGACGTCGTGGGAGTCGAAGACCGCGAAGACGGCCGTCACCCCGACCCCGCGGCGCGCGGCGGCCGGCAGCTCGACGGTGGGCACGGTGCGGGAGCGGACGATGCCGTTGTTGTCGACCCAGCCGATGGTGACGCCCACGACGCCCTCGCGGGCCAGGCGGTCGGTGAGCTCGTGGACGTCGGGGGCGTGGACGTCGGGGGCGTGTACGTCGGGGACGCCGGTGGCGGTCATGACGGCACGCTACCGGCGGCGCGCCGGCCCTGCCCCGCCCATCCACAGCCGGCCCGTCCACGGCCGGCCCGTCCACAGCCGGCCCGTCGGGGAGGGCCACCCCGGGCGCGGGTGGGAACAGCGCGGACCCGACGTAGGTTGGCGACCCGTGGGCATCCGGGACCTCGTCGCAGACACGCGACCGCTGCAGAACCGTCACTTCAAGCGGCTGTGGCTGGCCAACATCGTCACCGTCGTCGGCGCCCAGCTCACCGTCGTCGCCGTGCCCGCGCAGATCTACGCCGACACCGGCTCCTCGGCCTACGTCGGCCTCACCGGCCTCTTCGGGCTGGTGCCCCTGGTCGTCTTCGGGCTCTACGGCGGCGCCCTGGCCGACGTCTTCGACCGCCGCACCATCCTGCTGGTCACCACCGTCGGGCTCATCGTCACCAGCGCGCTGTTCTGGCTGCAGGCCGCCGCGGGCTCGACGAACGTGTGGCTGCTGCTGTGCCTCTTCGCGGTGCAGCAGGCCTTCTTCGCCGTCAACCAGCCCACCCGCAGCGCCGTGCTGCCCAAGCTGCTGCCCCCCGAGCTGCTGCCGGCGGCCAACTCGCTCAACATGACCGTCATGCAGGCCGGCGCCATCGCCGGGCCGCTGGTGGCGGGGGTGCTCATCCCCGTGCTGGGCTTCGAGTGGCTCTACCTCATCGACACGATCACCCTGCTGGCCACGCTCGGCGCGGTGCTCGGCCTGCCGAGCCTGGCGGTGGTCGACGCGGCCACGACCACCCCCGGACTGCGCTCGGTGGTCGAGGGCCTGGCCTACCTGCGCCAGCAGCCCGTGCTGCTGATGTCCTTCGTGGTCGACCTGATCGCGATGGTCTTCGGCATGCCCCGCGCGCTCTTCCCCGAGATCGCCGCGGTCGACTTCGGGGGTCCCGAGGAGGGCGGCATCGTCTTCGCGCTGCTCTTCGCCGCCATCCCCGCCGGCGCGGTGCTCGGCGGCGTGCTGAGCGGGTGGGTCTCGCGCATCGAGCGGCAGGGCCTGGCCGTCATCGTGTGCATCCTGGTCTGGGGAGCGGCCGTCGTCGGCTTCGGCACGGCGGTGCTGCTGGCCGGCGTCGACGGGTGGCGCACCCCGATGCTCGTGGTGGCGCTGCTGATGCTCATGGTGGGCGGCGCCGCCGACATGGCCTCGGCGGCCTTCCGCAGCTCGATGCTGATGACCGCCGCCGACGACGCCGTGCGCGGGCGCCTGCAGGGGGTCTTCATCGTCGTGGTCGCCGGCGGCCCCCGCATCGCCGACGTCGCCCATGGCGCGGCCGCCGCCTCGGTCGGCGCCGGGGCCGCCGCGGCCGGCGGCGGGGTGCTCGTGGTCGTCGGCACGGTGGTCGCGGCGCTCGCCGTGCCGTCCTTCGTCCGCTACCGCCTCACCCGCACCGCTGCGCCCCTGACCTGACCGACCGGGCGCGCCACCCGGCCCGGGCCTCGGCCCCCGGGGTGGAGCCGGGCGGGCCGGCGCGGCCTAGGTTGAGGTGATGAGACTCCCCCCGCTGCCCGGTCCCTCCGACGTCAGGTGGCTGGTGGACCAGGCCGTGGCCGCAGGTCCCCGCGTGGTCGGCCTGCTCACGGGCGCCGAGGCACTGCTGGCCTCGGCCCAGGGGCTGGTGGGCGAGGCCCGGCTGCTGCTGGAGCGCGTCGACGCCACCCGCCTGGCCGCCGACGAGGTGGTCGCGGAGGTCGACCGCACCCGGGCGCGGGCCGACCGGGCGCTCACGTCGTTCGAGCCGCTCGCCGACCGGGTCGCGGGCCTCCTCGACGACGTCGAGCCGCTGCTGGGCCGCGCCGACCGCCTCGTCGGGCAGGCCGCGCCGCTGCTCGGCCGCGCCGACGGGCTGCTGGACGCCGGGGCGCCGCTGGTCGAGCGGGCCGGCGGCCTCCTCGACGAGGGCGCCCCGCTCGTGGGCCGTGCCGAGGCGCTCGTGGGCCGCGCCGAGCCGATGGTCGAGCGCGTCGAGCCCCTGCTCGAGCAGGTCGTGCCGCCGCTGACCCGGCTGCTGCCGGTGCTCGACCGGCTCGCCGAGACCACCCACCCCCACGAGGTCGACGCGATGGTCGCGCTCGTCGACCAGCTGCCCCTGCTGGCGCAGAAGATGGAGTCCGACGTCGTGCCGATGCTGGAGTCGCTGAGCAGCGTCGCGCCCGACCTGCACGACCTGCTCGACGTCTCCCGCGAGCTCAACGAGATGCTGGGCAAGCTCCCCGGGCTGCGCGGCATCAAGAAGCGGGTCGAGCGGGAGCAGGACGAGGAGGAGAGAGCGTGAGCACCACCATCCTGACCCTCGGCGGGGGCGGCTTCCTGATGGAGCCCGACAACCCGCTGCTCGACGACTTCCTGCTCTCGCTGGCCACCCGCCGGCGCGGTGCCGGCGACCGGCCACGGGTGCTCTACGTGCCGACGGCCGCCGGCGACGACCAGGGCCGGATCGCCGACTTCGAGGCCGCCTTCGCCGAGCGCGCCGAGACCGACGTGCTGAGCCTCTTCCGCCGCGACGGGCGCGACCTGCGCGAGCAGGTCCTGGCCGCCGACGTCGTCTACGTCGGCGGCGGCTCCACCCTCAACCTGCTGGCCCTGTGGCGCCTGCACGGCCTCGACGAGGTGCTGCGCGAGGCCGGGGAGGCCGGGGTCGTGCTGGCCGGGATCAGCGCCGGCATGAACTGCTGGTTCGAGGGCTCGGTCACCGACTCCTGGGGCCCGCTAAACGCCCTGCCCGACGGGCTCGGGCTGCTGCGCGGCAGCGCCTGCCCGCACTACGACGGCGAGGCCGAGCGGCAGCCGACCTACGTCGACCTCGTCGGGCGCGGCGTCCTGCCCTCCGGCTACGCCGCCGACGACGGCTGCGCGCTGCTCTTCCGCGACGGCGAGCTGGTCGAGGCGGTCTCCTCACGCCCCGACGCTCGGGCCTTCCGGGTGCACCGCACCGGCGACGCCGACGGCCTCGACGACGCCATGGAGGCCGTGCCCGTGGCCGAGAGCCCGGTCGACGTCCGCTATCTCGGCTGACCACCGCCCGGGCGGCAGAGCGGCCGGGCGGTGGGGCCCGGGTCAGGCGCCGAGCAGCCCGCGCACGTAGGCGGCCTGGCCGACGTGCTGGAGGTCGTCGTTGACCACGCTGACCAGGCGCACGGCCAGGGTCACCGGCGGGTCCCAGTGCTCGTCGACGACACGGTCGAGGTCCTCGGCGCCGAGCGTCGCGACGTAGGCCGTGGTCTGCGCGTGCACCGCGCGCAGGTACTCCACCAGCAGGTCGGCCTCGGCCCGCAGCGCCCCGACCTCCTCGCTGGACTGGCCGTAGCCGATGGAGCCATCGTCGTAGGGCAGGTCGAAGCGGCGGGCGAAGCCCTGCGCGGTCCAGACCTGCTCGAGGTCGGCGACGCCGGCGACGTGGTCGTCCTGCACCCGCGCGGCGTGCCAGACCAGCCAGCCGATCGGGTTGGCGTCGACGCCCGGGCGGTGGGCGAGCTGGTCGGCGTCGAGCCCGTCGACCGCGGCGGTGCCCGCCTCCAGGATGCGCTCGAAGGCGTCGGTGAGCAGCTCTGCGGGAGTCATGACCCGAACCTACGTCGACCCCGCCACCGCGGTCCTCGCCCGCCCGGGCGGGCGGAGCGACCGGGACGGGGCGGGGCGACCGCGACCGCAGGTCGGGCGCGGGTCAGCCGCGCAGCCGCTCCAGCCGGGATGCCAGCAGCGCGACGCGGTGGGCGTTGCCGTGCAGGTCGACGTAGGTCTGGCCGAAGGAGGCGAGCAGGGCGTCGTCGAGACGTCGCACCGCGCCGGGCGGGTAGCGGTAGTCCATGCGGGCGTTGAGGTCGAGGTCGGCGACCGGGCGCAGGGCGGTGGCCAGCTCGTCGAGGGAGGTGATGCCGAGCTCGAGCAGCAGCCCGGAGATCCAGGCGTAGTGGTCGGTGCGCGACCACCCGGCGTCGGCGTACTGCCCGGCCAGGAAGGCCGCCAGCTCGCGCGCGTCGAGACGCGGGTCGAGGTCGCCGTCGATCTCGTCCTCGGAGTGCTCGGAGGGCTCCACCGACCCGCGCGGCCCGGCGCGCAGCCGGTCGCGGATCTCCGCGAACTCCCGGTCGGCCAGCTCCAGCAGGCCCGCGGCGAGGGTGAAGCGGCGGTCGAAGTCGGCGGCGTGCTCCTCGGGCACGACGCCCTTGTAGCGGATGTCGTGCTCGAACTCCGCCCACGCGTGCTGCAGCACCGTGCGCACCTGCACCTGGGCGGTGCGGCCCTCCAGGTGGGCCAGCGCCGGGTCGCCCTCGCGGGCCGGGTCGGGGGTGATGAGGAGGTGGCGGCTGGCGTAGCCGAACCCGCCGGCGCTGATGGCGTCCTGGCCCATGTCGCGGTCGTCCTTGACGACGACCTGGTCGCCGAGCAGGTCGGCCACCGCGTCGACGTCGCTCACGACGTAGGCGATGACCCGCACGCCGACCTGGTCGGTGATCTGGGTCAGCGGGTCGGAGTAGAGCGGCACGCCGGCGCTGGTGCGGCCGGCCTTCTCGGCGAAGGACGCGACGCTCTTGGCCCGCGAGGTGACGGTGAGGTAGTTGATGCCGGCCTCGTCGAGGATCCGGGTGACCAGGGCGGCGGCCTCCTCGGCGGCGAGGCGGAGCTCGTCGTGCTGGGCGTCGTAGGCCCGCACGGCAGCGCGCACGACGTCCTCGCGGGCCAGCTCGGGCTCGGCGCCCGGCAGCGTGGGGGTGACGATGTAGCCGGTCTCGAGGTCGCCGTAGGTCGTGACCCGGTCGGGCGAGCGGGAGGCGAAGAGCGCGACGTAGGCGCAGACCACCGCGTCGACCTGGTCCTCGACCACCCGCAGCTCGCTCTTGCGCGTGGCCTGCTCGACCTGGGCGCGCAGTCCGCGCCAGGTCTCGTCGACGTCGACGACGGTCTCGACGTGCGACATCAGCGTCAGCAGCGCCTCGCGCAGCCCGTCGAGGTCGCGGCCGCGCTTGTTCTTGTACTTCAGCGTGCGCGGCAGGTCGAAGAGCACCACCGTCGCGGGGTGGGGGTAGACCTCGATCGCCCGACGGCTGCGCGCCGAGCGGGGGTCGATGTCGAGGTCGAGGCGCTCCGCCACCCTTCCGCCGCGCGTGCCGTGCGCGAACTCGGGCTTGCCGGTGTTGGCCGGGTGGGCGCCGGCCTCGAAGCGGCGGAAGTCCTTGCTCAGCGCCTTCTCCGCGGGCCGCGACCCGGTCGGGTTGGTCACCACGAGCGGCGCGTCGATGGCCACCAGGCAGTCGCCGGTCACGTACGGCGCCAGCGCCTCCGCGATCTCGTCGTCGGAGCGCACCGCTGATAGGTGCAGCAGCCGCGACGTCCCGTCCACCACCGCCAGGCCCGTCGGGCTCCGGTCTCCCCACGCGAGGTCGACGCCGATGAAGTACACCCCCTCACCCTGCCCTATCGGCCCTGGCCGCGGGGCGGGAGAGGTGGGTGGGTGGGCGGGTCGTGGGGGGTGCGGGTGGCTGCGGGTTTCACCGGTCAGCCGGTGAAACCCGCACCTGTCGGCCCAGACCCGCCACCTGTCGGCCCGGACCCGCACCTGTCGGCCCGCGCGTGGGCCGACCAGTGCGGGTTTCGCCGGCCGGCTGGCGAAACCCGCGTGACCGCCCCCGCCCGACCAGGCACCATCGAGGCGTGAGCGAGCACGCCGTGGCCGACCCGTCGGACCCGCTGACCCGGGTGCCGTGGCCGGTGAGGACCGAGCGGCTGTTGCTGCGCCGCGCCGAGCGGGCCGACGTGACGGCCACCTACGCGATCCGTCGTCGCCCCGAGGTGCACGAGTGGCTCTCCTCGGCCGCGCTCGGGCCGGGGGAGTACGCCGCGATGTTCACCCGCCCGCAGCGGCTGGCGACGTCGCTGGTCGTCGAGCGGCGCGAGCGGCCCGGCGTGGTGGTGGGCGACCTCATGCTCGCCGTCGAGGACGCCTGGGCCCAGACCGAGGTCGCCGACCGCGCGGCCGGCACGCAGGCGCGGCTCGGTTGGGTCCTCGACCCGGCGTACGGCGGGCAGGGCCTGGCCACCGAGGCGGTCGGGGCGCTGCTCGGCGTCTGCTTCGACGCTCTCGGGCTGCGCCGGGTGGTGGCCGACTGCTTCGCCGACAACACGCCGTCGTGGCGGCTGATGGAACGCGTCGGGATGCGCCGCGAGGCCCACACCGTCGGCGATTCGCTGCACCGCTCGCGCGGCTGGCTCGACGGCCTCACCTACGCCCTGCTGGCCGAGGAGTGGCGCGCCCGCTCGTGACCGGACCCCGCAGCGCGCCGCGCCGACCGGTCGACGGCCGCCCGGTCGGCGCCGGCCGTCGGCGCCGGTCGGTCAGCGGGTCAGCTCGAGCACGCGGTCGTCGCCGTCGCGTACGTCGCCGCGACCGTCGGTGTTGGAGGTCGCCAGCCACAGCCCGCTGCCGTCGGGCAGCGTGGTGACGGTGCGCAGCCGGCCGTACTCCCCGGCCAGGTGCGAGACCGGCTGTCCGACCTCGTCGGCCCCGGCGCCCGACCCGGCACCGTCGAGCGGCACCTCCCACAGCTGCTGGCCGCGCAGGGCGGCCATCCACAGCGAGCCGTCCCAGAAGGCCAGGCCCGAGGGGGAGGCGTCGGCGGTGCGCCAGACGGCGACAGGGTCGACGTACTCCGGCTCCCCGCCGGTGCCCTCGACCCGCGGCCAGCCGTAGTTGGCGCCGGCCTCGATGAGGTTGAGCTCGTCCCAGCTGGCGTCGCCGAACTCCGAGGCCCACAGCCGGCCCTCGTCGTCGAAGGCCAGGCCCTGCACGTTGCGGTGCCCGAGGCTGTAGACCGCGTCGCCGAAGGGGTTGCCGGGGGCGGGCTCGCCCTCGACGGTATAGCGCAGGATCTTGCCGCCCAGCGACTCCGGGTCCTGGGCCAGCTCGACGTCGCCGGTCTCGCCGGTGCTGACGTAGAGGTAGCCGTCGGGGCCGACCAGCATCCGTCCGCCGTGGTGGTAGGTCGCGCCGGCGGGGATGCCGTCGACGATCACCCGCGGCTCGCCGAGGCGGCGACCGTCCCAGCTCATCGCGGCGATCCGGTTGTCCTCGGCGGTGGTGTAGTAGGCCAGCACGGTGCGCTCGTCGGGCGTGGCGGCCAGACCCAGCAGTCCGGCCTCGCCGGTCGGCTCGGCGGCCTCGACGGTGGCCACGACGCGCGGGCGGCCGGGGTCGCCCGCGGGCAGCAGCTTGATGTCGGTGGTGTCGCGCTCGCTGACCAGCGCTCCGCCGTCCTCGAGCAGCACCATGCCCCAGGGGCTGGTGAGGCCCGTGGCGACCTCGGCGACGTCGAGGTCCTCGCCGGTGCGCGGGGCGCCCTCGCCCTCCCCGGCCGGCTCCTCCGACGCGGTCGCCGACGGCTCGGCCGTGCGGGTGGCGGGGTTGGGCTCGCCGGTGGCGGCCGTGTCCTCGTCACCGCAGCCGACCAGCACGGCCGCCAGCAGGCCCGTGGTCGCGAGGGCGGTGAGACGGCTCGCGGGGCGGCTCGGCAGACGGCTGGGGAGACGGGAGGTCATGTCGCCATGGTGGCAAGGCGGCCCAACCGGTCGGCCGCGATGTTTCACGTGGATCCCCCGCGCCTCAGCGGCCGCTCACGGGTCGGGCTGGCAGGTGGGGCACCAGAACACCCGCCGTGCGCCGAGCTCGGCCGCCTCGACGGGGGTGTCGCAGATCCGGCACGGCAGCCCCGTGCGGCCGTAGACGTACGTCGCGTCGACGCGACGCGGGCGCCCCGCGGGCCGCTCGCGGTGGTCGGGCTCGGTGGTGACGATGCGCCCGGCCCTGACCCCGGCCTCCATGAGCACCTTGAGGTCCTCCCACAGGTGGCTCCACGTCGTGGCGTCGAGGTCACGCCCGGGCAGGAAGGGGCTCACGCGGCTGCGCAGCAGCACCTCGGCGCGGTAGACGTTGCCGATGCCGGCCACGACCGACTGGTCCATCAGCAGGGTGCCGATGGGAGCGCGGCTGCGCCCGATCCGGCGGGTGGCGGGCGCGGGGTCGCAGGCGGGGTCGAGCGGGTCGGGGCCGAGACGGTCGAGGATCGCCTGGCGCCCCCCCGGGGTCAGCAGCTCGCAGGCCGTCGGGCCCCGCAGGTCGAACCAGTGGGCGTCGCTGACCAGGCGCAGCCGCAGCGCGCCCCGTGGCGGCTCGGGCTCACCGCGGCCGTCGGCCCACTTCCCGTAGAGGCCGAGGTGCACGTGCAGCCACCGGTCGTCGGGCCCGGCGGGCGCATCGCGGTCCTGCGGCCAGGCCGCGGGGTCGACGTAGCGGTGGAAGAGGTGCTTGCCGCGGGCGTGGGTCTGGGCGAGCACCCGCCCGTCGAGCAGGGCCGCGCCCTCGGCGAAGCGGCCCTGCGGGCTGCTGGCCGCGACGCGGTGGCCGACGAGCAGGCGGTCGTGGCGCCGGGCCAGACGGTGGATGGAGTGGCCCTCGGGCATGCCCACCAGTGGAGCAGGCCGCTCCAAGCCGCCGCGCCGTGGCCGGGGGTCCCGCCGACGCAGCGGCGGGACCCCGACCGGGCCCGGCCAGACCTCGGCCGGACACCGGTCGGACCGGACCGGAGCGGGCTCAGTCCTTGCGGGTGCGCAGCGGCTTGCGCGGCCTCTTCGGCAGCTGGCTGGCGCGCCCGTGCAGCGCGGCGAGCAGGGTGGCGAAGGTGGTGTCCTGCTCGGGGGTGCGGTCGAAGGTCGTCAGGTTGAGCACCGGCTTGAAGCGCTGGCGGGTGACGGCCTTGGCGTAGGTGAACTCCTTGAGACCGTCGGGGCCGTGGATGCGCCCGAAGCCGGAGTCGCCGACCCCGCCGAAGGGCAGCCCCGGCACGGCGGCGAAGGAGATGACGGAGTTGACCGCGGTCATGCCGGTGCGCAGCCGGCGGGCGATCTCGGGCCCGCGCTTGGCGGAGAAGACCGTGGAGCCCAGGCCGTACTTGCCGGCGTTGGTCAGCGCGACCGCCTCGTCCATGTCGCGCACCTTGCGCACGGTCACGGTGGGCCCGAAGGTCTCCTCGGTGACGGCGAGGGAGTCCTCGGGCACGTCGACGAGCACGGTGGGCTGCACGAAGCGCTCCCCCACCGTGTCCTCCCCGCCCACGACCGCGCGCCCGCCGCGCCGCAGGGCGTCGCTGACGTGGCTGCGCACGACGTCGACCTGACTGGCCATCGTCATCGGGCCCAGCTTGGCGGCGGGGTCGTTGCCGGCGTGCACGGCGCGGGCGCGGTCGCTGAGCTCGGCGAGGAAGCGGTCGTAGACCTGCTCGTGCACGTAGACCCGCTCGACGCCGATGCAGGTCTGTCCGGCGTTGGAGAAGGCACCCCAGGCCGCGGCGTCGGCGGCGGCCGTGACGTCGGCGTCGGCGTCGACCAGCAGGGCGTCCTTGCCGCCGGCCTCGATCACCACCGGCGTGAGCCGCTCGGCGCAGGTGGCCATCACCCGCTTGCCGGTGGCCGTCGACCCGGTGAAGGCGAGCTTGTCGATGTCGGCGCGGCACAGCGCGGCGCCGGTCTCGCCGAAGCCGGTCACGACCTGGAGCAGCGCGCGGTCGCCCACGACCTCACGCAGGCTGTCGGCCAGCCAGCGCCCGACGCCGGGGGTGAGCTCGCTGGGCTTGAACACCACGGCGTTGCCGGCGGCCAGGGCGTAGGCGATCGAGCCCATGGGCGTGAAGACGGGGTAGTTCCACGGTCCGATGACGCCGACCACGCCGAGCGGGAGGTACTCCACCGACGCCGTCTGGTTCGACAGCAGCAGGCCGGGCGAGACCCGCTTGCGGCCCAGGACCTTCTCGGCGTGCGCGCCGACCCAGGCCAGGTGGTCGATGGCCAGGCCGATCTCGAGGGCGGCGTCGGCGTGGGGCTTGCCGGTCTCGGCGTGCACGACGGCGGCGAGCTGGCCGATCCGGCGCGTCAGCACCCCGCGCCACTGGGCCAGCACCTCCTTGCGCCCGTCGAAGCCGAGCGCGGCCCACCAGCCGGCGCTCTGCCGGGCGCGGGCCACCGCGGCGTCGACCGCGGCGGCGTCGTCGACCGGGTGGGTGCCCACGACGTCGCCGGTGGCGGGGTCGAGGGAGTCGAAGGTCGCTCCGTGGGCGGGCCCGCCCTGGCCCTCCGGCAGGCCGAGGCCCTCGGCGTGGGGGTCGGCGTGGGCGTCGAGGCCGGTGTCGAGGCTCATCGGTGGTCCTTCCCGGCGGCGGTGCGGCCTCGCAGGAGGTCCGCGGCGCGCTCGCCGATCATGATCGAGGGGGCGTTGGTGTTGCCGCGGGTGACCATCGGCATGACACTGGCGTCGGCCACGCGCAGACCCGCGACGCCGCGCACGCGCAGCTCGGGGTCGACCACGGCGCGCTCGTCGGAGCCCATCGCGCAGGTGCCGACGGGGTGGTAGAGGGTCTGGGTCTGGGCGCGCACGTGCTCGACGATCTGCGCGTCGGTGGGGTCGGCGCCCCAGCCCTGCATCGTGGGCAGACCGGGGCCGACGACGTGGGCCGCCAGCGGCCCGGTCGCGGCGACCTCCAGCATCCGGCGCACCCCCGCGGTCATGGCGTCGAGGTCGGCCTGGTCGTCGTAGTAGCCCGGGTCGATGTCGGGGTGCCAGCGCGGGTCGGTCGAGCGCAGCCGCACCGAGCCGCGACTGGCCACGTGCACCAGGGTCGGGGCGAGGGTGACGTTGCGGGTGGTGGGCTCGTGCAGGCCGTTGTCGTAGAAGCCGGTCGGCGCCACGTGCACCTGCAGGTCGGGGGCGGCCAGGTCGTCGCGGGTGCGCCAGAAGCCGCCGCCCTCGCCGACGTTGGAGACCAGCGGCCCGGTGCCGGTGGCCTTGGCCCGGGCGAACTGCACCAGCGTGTTGTGGTCCATCAGGTCGGTGGTGTCGCGGGTGCGGAAGACCAGCGGGACGGCCGGGTGGTCGTGGAGGTTCTGGCCCACGCCCGGCAGGTCGACGAGCACGTCGACGCCGACCTCGCGCAGGTGGGCCCCCGGCCCGATGCCCGAGAGCATCAGCAGCTGCGGGGAGTTCACCGCGCCGCCGGCGAGCACCACCTCGGCCTCGACGTACGCCGTGCGCACGGTCGGGCCCTGCTGGTAGCTGACCCCGACCGCCCGGCCGCCCTCGACCAGCACCTTCTCCACGAAGGCCCCGGTGCGCACAGTCAGGTTGGGCCGGTCGGCGGCGGGCTCGAGGTAGGCCTTGGCCACCGACCAGCGCCGTCCCTTGCGCTGGGTGACCTGGTAGAGCCCCGCCCCCTCCTGCTCGGCGCCGTTGAAGTCGTCGGTGGGCTTGAAGCCCGACGCGACCGCGGCGTCGACGAAGGCGTGGGTCAGCGGGTGGGTGTAGCGGCGGTCCTCGACGTGCAACGGGCCGTCCTGGCCGTGGTGGGGTCCGCCGAGGCGGGTGTTGCCCTCGGAGCGCACGAAGTAGGGCAGCACGTCGGCGTGGCCCCAGCCGGTGGCGCCGTGGGCGTCGCGCCAGGTGTCGAAGTCGGCGTGGTTGCCGCGGATGTAGATCATGGCGTTCATCGACGAGCAGCCGCCGAGCGCCTTCATGCGCGGCCAGTAGGCACGCCTGCTCTCGAGCTGCTTCTGCTCGGTGGTGGTGTAGTTCCAGTCCCACCGGGTCTTGAAGAGGTTGGCGAAGGCCGCGGGGATGGTGATCTCGTCGGCGTCGGCCGCTCCCCCCGCCTCGAGCAGCAGCACGGAGACCGACGGGTCCTCGGTCAGCCTGGCGGCCACCACCGCCCCGCCGCTGCCGGCTCCCACGACCACGTAGTCGAAGCTCTCGCGCTCGGCCACGGCACCTCCTCGCCCGGGCGGCCCCTGCCGGGCCGCGGTCCCCCGAACCTACGGCGTGGTGGTGGGCGTCACAACGCGCTGTCCACGGCGCCGCAGCGCGCGGACCTGCGTTGTGGTCGCCGCGGAGCCCGCGGAGGGTCAAATCCGCGCCGGATCGGGCTATTCGGGCCCGACGGCGGGCCCGCGACCGGTGCGTCGACTTGGCAGGAGCCCCCTCGGCGCGGTGGGATCGAGGCTGCGCCGTACGACGACGGCACCGGTCGCAGGCCCCACAGCCCTGTGGACGAGCCCCGTCGTCGTCGCGTCATCCGATACTCGACCGGGGTGCTCCGCACCCGAGAGGTGGTTCCACCATGAACAAGACCGAGCTCCGCGACGCCGTCGCGTCCGCCGCCGACATCACCGGCGCCCAGGCCGACAAGGCCGTCAACGCCGTCATCGACTCCATCACCTCGGCCCTCGCCGCCGGTGACAAGGTCACCCTCCCCGGCTTCGGCACCTTCGAGACCCGTGAGCGCTCGGCTCGCCAGGGCCGCAACCCGCAGACCGGCGAGACCATGGAGATCGCGGCCAGCACCGCTCCCGCGTTCAAGGCCGGCGCCCAGCTCAAGAAGGCCGTCGCCAAGAGCTGACCCGACCCCGGCCGACCGGCCGGACGTCGTACGACGAGGCCGCCCCCGGGACTCCCGGTGGGCGGCCTCGTCGCGTCCGGGCCGGGCCGCCCCCGGCTCAGCGGCCGAACCAGCGGTCGGCCTCGGCCGGGTCGGTCGGCTCCTGCAGCTCGGGCTCGAGGGTGGCGCCCGCGCGGGCCGCACGCTCGCGCAGCTGGCGGATGAAGCCCATCCGGCCCGGGTTCACGATGTCGTCGCCCTCGGAGATCATCCACAGCTGGATCGCCTTGCCGTGGCGCGGCTGCACCCAGGCGGCGGCGAAGGTCGAGAGACCGACCTGGGTGATCTCGCGCAGGTCGAGGCGGCGGCGCGAGAAGCGGCCCTGCGCCACGAGGTGGTCCTCGTGCACGGTCACCTTGCGCCACAGGTTCGACACCATGGCGAAGCCGAGCACGACGAGCACCAGCCCGACGGGGTTGAGGCGCACGGCCACCAGGAAGAGACCGATGAGCAGCATCGGCACACCCGGCAGCACGGCCACCATCCGCTGCGTGGAGTGGGGTCGGCCGACGAGATCGTTTGAGGTGGTCGCCACGAGGAGACCCTACGGGTGGCCGTCCGCCCGTCCGGTCACCCAGCCCAGGAGCAGCCATGTCCTTCCAGGTCGTCCCCGCCGACATCGACGCGTTCGCCGACTTCCTCACCAACTACGGGGGTGGTGCCACCATGAGCGGCGCCTGCCAGGAGGCGCAGTCCTACGTCGCCTCCTACTCCGGGGTGCCGCACGACGAGGGCGACCTCTTCGCCGACATCTACCTCGCCAACCGCGGCGTGGTCGAGCGCCTCGACGCCTCCTACCAGCAGCTCAGCTTCGTGTTCGGCGGGTGCGGCATCTCGCTGCGACAGGCGGCCGGCATCTACCGCCAGACCGACGACGCGCAGTCGGCGCGGATGGACGGGGTCCTCCCCGGCACGGCCGCCCCGCCGATGCCGGAGTCGACGGGCAGGCGGCCCGACGCCGGCGACACCACCTCGGCCTTGTCGGCCACGCCGTCGAAGGACGCGCCCATCCCCGACATGGTGCACTGGATCATGGACAAGGCCGGCTGGTTCTCCATCGCCGGCATGGCCATGAAGATCGCCAGCGTGCTGGGGCTCGACCCCGTCAAGGAGCTCACCCAGTCCGTCCTCGGCGACTACGACGAGCTGGCCCAGGCCGGCCACGCGGCCGAGGCGCTGGCCGACTTCGACCGTGCCCTCGCCGCCGCCCTCGAGCAGGGCCTGGTCACCGTGCGCTCGACCTGGAGCGGTCACGCCGCCGACGCGGCCCAGGCCTACTTCATGGAGCTGTCGGGCGCGATCACCGACCACGCCACCGAGCTCGACGAGCTCGGCGCCAAGTACGCCGAGCTTGTGCAGTGCTGCGCCCAGATCGCCGAGGTCGTCGGCGGGGCGCTGGCCACCGCCATCGACCAGGTCCTCATCTGTGTGGCCGAGCTGGCCGCCGCGGGATGCCTCGCCAGCGTGCCCGGGATCAACGTCATCATCGCCGCGATCGGCGCCTACCAGGTCTTCGTGACCCGCGAGGCCATCGCGCTGTTCCTCAAGTACACCGGCAACATCGCCACGGTGGTGGAGAGCTTCGTGGGGCTGGTGCTCTACGTCGACCAGGCCTTCAAGGACACCGACACCACCGACCGGTTCCCGGCGATCCCCTTCACCAACGGCGTCCCCGGATGAGCGCCACCGGAGGCCCCACGGAGCCCGACTACTCCGGCATCGATGCGATGACCCGCGGCGACCAGCGCCAGGCCCGCCAGCTGCGGGCCACGCTCGCCGTGATCGCGCGACGCACCGAGGACCCCGACCTGCGTCGGCTGTGCGTGAGCGTGCTCGGCGGCGAGCAGAGCGTGCGTCGCGTCTTCGAGCACCCGACCTTCTGGGCCATGGCCAGCCGCAACTACGAGAACCTCGAGGAAGGCATCGCCCGTCTCTCCCCCGAGGAGCGCGAGCAGGTGACCGAGCGCCTGCACGACCCCGGCGGGGAGATCACCGACGACGCGGTGGTCCAGACCCTCCAGGAGGAGGGTCGGATGCCGCCCGAGGACCCGCCGCCCGGCGGCGCTCCCGCTCGCGACGACCGGGGGCCGAGCCGCTGGGGGTGACCCCGGCGGCGACCGGGCCGGTGACCGGGCCGGGCCGCGAGTCGTCGCGGCCCGGCTCGCACCGGGCGCTCAGCCCGCGGGCTCGACCGACGGCACGTGGCTGACCTGGTCCCAGGTGAAGAGGTAGTCACCGCCGCCGTCGGGCACGTCCAGGGCGAGGTTGTCGCCGCCGGCCGCGCCGCCGGCGCCGTAGTTCTCCTCCCAGCCGCCGTCGACCGCGATCTTCCAGCTGTAGGAGCCCGCCGGCAGCGCGAACGTCGCGTGCCAGCGCCCGTCGGTGGGGTCGAAGGCCAGCCGGCTCTGCTCGCAGGCGGGGTCCCAGTCGCCCGGGCACCCGATCTCGCTCTGCAGGTCGCCGGCCACGACCACGCGGTCGCGCTGGGCCACCGGCTCGGCGGTGCGCACCGTGACGACGTCGCTGCGCACGGCGGGGGTCCCGGGCTCGAGCAGCGTGGCGCGGTAGCGGACCCGCGAGCCGACGGGCAGCCCGGTCACGTCGTCGCGCCAGGTGTAGACCGGCGAGGAGGAGTCGACGCCCAGGCGGGTCCAGTCGCCGGCCCCCACGCGTCGCTCGAAGCGCACCCGCTGGTCGGCCCGCTCGGGGTCGACGCCCGCGGTCACCGTCACGGGGTCGATGCTGCTCACCGTGCCGGCCTCGTCGGCCCCGGCGTCGAGGGTCAGCGTCGGAGCGGCGACCCGGGCCGCGCGCACCTGGCTCGACCGGGTGTGTCCGGCGTTGTCGAGGACCACGGCGCGGTAGTCCACGCGCGCCCCGGTGGGCAGCGCGCTGGTGTCGTGGAAGACGCGGTAGGGCGCGGAGTCGTCGGTGCCGATCGAGCGCCACGCCCCGCCGGCCCGCCGGGCCAGGAAGGTGACCTCGGCGAAGGAGGTGGTGTCGACGTCGGCGCGCACCTGCATCCGGCCGCGGGCGGCGGCCGCGGGCGCGGGGCGGTCGAGCTCGATCCGAGGCGCGCGGGCCGAGGCCGGCAGCGCGCGGGTGGCGCGGTAGACCACGGTGGACAGCGGGCCCACCTCGACGGGCAGGCTGCGGTCGCGGCCGGTCACGAGGTCGGCGGGCCCGTCGCCGTGCACCAGCCGGAAGCCGGCGCGGGCGGCGTACGTCGGGACCGCTGCGGTGCGTGCCTCGGTGGAGTTGTTGACGGCCACGACGTACTCGACCTGCTCGCGGGCGTCGGTGCGGGAGAAGGCCACGACGCCCGGCCCGTCGTCGGCGTGGCGCACCTGGAGCGCGCCGTCGCGCAGGGCGGGGTGCTCCTCGGTGAGCGCGTCGAGCCCCGCGATGGCCTGGTAGAGCGGGTGGTCGGTGACGAAGTTGTCGTCGGCGCCGGTGCGGTCGGTGCCGAGCTGGGTGTCGTCGGCGTACTCCGGCACCTGGCTGGCGAACATGGTCTGGCGCGCCAGCTGGTCGCCGCCCTCGCCGGCGAAGCCCTGCTCGTCGCCGTAGTAGACGACCGGGTTGCCGCGGGAGAGGTACATCAGCTCGTGGGCCAGGACGTCGCGGCGCAGCAGCTCCGCGTCGTCGGCGCCCGGGTTGTCGGCGCGCAGGAAGTGCGCGAAGCGGCCCATGTCGTGGTTACCGAGGAAGGTGGGCAGCTGGTAGGCGTTGGAGTCGGCGTCGGTGTACCAGTCGTCCGCGGTGAAGAAGCGGGCCACGGCCGCGGCCGAGCCCCCGCGCGAGGCGAAGCCGCGGGCGGCGTCCTGGAAGGGGAAGTCGAGCACCGACTGCATCCGGTCGGTCGTGGTGTAGCGGGAGGTGAAGGCCTTGGCCGCGGTGCCGCTGCCGTCGAGGGCGACCTCGCCGAACATGAAGAAGTCGTCCTTGCCGTGGGCGCGGGCGTAGTCGACCATCCCGGGGCCGAACTCCTGCCAGAACTCGTCGTTGACGTGCTTCATGGTGTCGATGCGGAAGCCGTCGATGCCGAAGTCGCCGACCCACGTGCGGTAGATGTCGAGCATGCCCTCGACCACCTCGGGCCGCTCGGTGAAGAGGTCGTCGAGGCCGAAGAAGTCGCCGTACTGGCTGTCCTCGCCGGTGAAGGTGGTGTTGCCGCGGTTGTGGTACATCCGCGGGTCGTTGAGCCACGCCGGGACCTTGAGGTCCTCCTCGCCCTCCTCCAGCACCGGGGTGTAGGGGAAGGACGTGGCGGCGTCGAGCTCGGGGAAGGCGCGGCCGGCGACGTCACGGTCGTCGAAGGCCCGGCCGCCGGCGGTGCGGTAGGGCTCGACGTCCTTGGGCACGTAGGCGGTGCGCGCACCCTCCTCGTAGCCGATGACGTCGGCGGTGTGGTTGGTGATGATGTCGAAGAAGACCTTCATGCCCCGCTCGTGCGCCGCGTCGACGAGCGCGGCGAGGTCCTCGTTGGTGCCGAGGTGGGGGTCGACCTGGGTGAAGTCGGTGATCCAGTAGCCGTGGTAGCCGGCCGAGGGGCCGTCCTCCAGCTGCACCGGCTTGTTCTTGAAGACCGGCGTCAGCCAGATCGCGTCGGTGCCGAGGCCCTGCACGTAGTCGAGCCGCTCGCGCAGGCCGACCAGGTCGCCGCCGTTGAAGAAGCCCTTGCCGGTGGGGTCGAAGCCGGTGACCTCGCGCTCGCCCTCGAGGCCGCCGCGGTCGTTGGAGGGATCGCCGTTGGCGAAGCGGTCGCCCATCACGAAGTAGAAGCTCTGGTCGGTCAGGTCGCCGCGCAGCGAGTGGCGCGCCCGCGCCGCCGGCCGCGGGTCGGCGACCGGGGCGCCGGTCGACCCGGTCGTGGTGGTGCCGGTCGCAGTGGCGGCGGACGCCGGGTCGGCGGCGGCCGGCGAGGTCACCAGCGGCGCGGCGGCCAGGGGGGCGAGGACCGCGGCGACGGCGAGGCCGAGGAGGGCGGGACGGGCAGGACGGGCAGGACGGGTGGTGCGTGGCATGGGGGCTCCCGAGATCGATCCGGTGACGTGCGTCACAGCAGGCGACACCGTAGTGGGGACCGCCGACAGCCGTCACCTCCGGGCCCCGCGCGTCCCCCGCCTCGGGGAGACGGGGCCCGGTGACGGGCCGGCAGGACCACCTCGGGTCGGGCGGGGGCCGGGCACGCGCGTAGCGGCGACGGGGTTGGTGGCCGTCACCGGCGTCGCGGTCGCCCGGCTGGTCGGTCGCTCGCCGTACGTCGGCGTGAGGTGGCCGACGGGCCGGTCAGTGGGCCATGTCGACGAAGCGGCTGTAGTGGCCCTGGAAGGCCACGGTGATGTCGCGGGTCGCGCCGTTGCGGTGCTTGGCCACGATGAGGTCGGCCTCACCGGGGCGGGTCGACTCCTTCTCGTAGACGTCGTCGCGGTGGAGCAGGATGACCATGTCGGCGTCCTGCTCGATCGAGCCCGACTCGCGCAGGTCGCTCATCATCGGGCGCTTGTCGCCGCGCTGCTCGGGGCCACGGTTGAGCTGGGAGAGCGCGATGATCGGCAGCTCGAGCTCCTTGGCCAGCAGCTTGATCTGGCGGGAGAACTCCGAGACCTCCAGCTGGCGCGACTCGACCTTCTTGCCCGAGCTCATCAGCTGCAGGTAGTCGATGACGATGAGCTTGAGGTCGTGGCGCTGCTTGAGCCGGCGCGCCTTGGCCCGGATCTCCATCATCGTCATGTTGGGCGAGTCGTCGATGAACATCGGCGCCGAGGAGACCTCGCCCATCTTGCGGGCCAGCTTGGTCCAGTCGTCGTCGTTCATGTTGCCGTTGCGGATGTGGTTGAGCGGCACCTTCGCCTCGGCCGAGAGCAGGCGCATCGTGATCTCCGAGCGCGTCATCTCGAGGCTGAAGAAGACGCTGGAGAGGTTGTTGTGGATCGAGGCGGAGCGGCAGAAGTCGAGGGCGAGGGTCGACTTCCCCATGGCGGGTCGGGCCGCCACGATGATCATCTGGCCCGAGTGGAGACCGTTGGTCAGGTCGTCGAGGTCGGCGAAGCCGGTGGGCACGCCGTAGAGCCCGTTCTCCCGGTTGCCGATGGCCTCGATCTCGTCGAGGACGCCGTCCATGATGTCGGAGAGCGGCGCGTAGTCCTCGGTGCTGCGCTTGTCGGCGATCTTGTAGACCTCGGCCTGGGCCTGGTCGACGATGTCGTCGACGTCGCCCTCGCCGGCGTAGCCGATCTGGACGATCTTGGTGCCCGCGTCGACGAGGCGGCGCAGGACCGCCTTCTCGTGGACGATCTGGGCGTACCACCCCGCGTTGGCCGCGATCGGCACGTTGGCCGAGAGCGTGTGGAGGTAGGGCGCTCCGCCGATCTTCTGCAGCTCGCCGCGGCGCTGGAGCTCGTTGGCCACGGTGATCATGTCGACCGGCTCGGAGCGGCCGTAGAGGTCGATGATCGCGTCGTGGATCGTCTCGTGGCTGGGGCGGTAGTAGTCGACGCCGCGCAGCACCTCGGAGACCTCGGCGATGGCGTCCTTGGAGATCAGCATCGAGCCGAGCACCGATTGCTCGGCGGCCATGTCCTGCGGGGGCGTGCGCGCGCCGGGGGTGGTCGGTCGCTCGCCCGGCGCGTAGGAGACCGGGCCGTCGCCCCAGTCCTCGAAGGGCGGCTCGTCGAGGGGAGCGGAGCCCCCGGAGTGACCGGCCTGCTCGGTGACGCTCATGCTGTGGCTCCTCCTCGTCCCGACCCCGGACCGTGCGTCGGCGACCCCGTCACCGGGTCGCGCCGGGGGTGCCCGGCCGCTGCCGACGGTAGGGACGTCCACCGACAGTCGTCGGACCGTACGTGGTCGGAGGGGGTCGGCGACACCACCTTGTCCACAGGCCCTGGGGATAACTCGGGGTGACCCGTGGACGACACGCGTGGCGTTGTGCACCGCCTGGGGACAACCCTGTGGACAACAAACCGACTTTCCTCGACCGCACCGCGCTGACCTGCGCAAACAGTGCTAAGGCCATGTGGAACCAAAGTATTTTCACGCCGTGGGCGTTCACACCCCGGCTACCGGGCGGATGCCTGGGTGTTTGTCGACAAAGCACCGTGCCCGTGCGATATGCACAGGCAGGCCCGAGTTATCCACTGGTCGCCACGGACTACGACGGTCAGGACCGGAACGGCCAGGAGCCCCTTACGTGACTACACTGCGACCCGTGCGGCGGGCCGAGGACAGGGAGATCCTGCGCCTGGCCGTGCCGGCGTTCCTGGCCCTCGTGGCCGAGCCGCTCTTCCTGCTCACCGACGCCGCCATCGTGGGCCACCTCGGCACCCCGGAGCTGGCCGGTCTCGGCATCGCCGCCGTGGTCCTCCAGACGGCCGTCGGCCTGTGCGTCTTCCTCGCCTACGGCACCACGGCGGCCGTCGCGCGCCACCTCGGCGCCGGCGACACGCGGCGGGCGATGGCGCAGGGCGTCGACGGGGTGTGGCTGGCCGTGGTCATCGGCACCGTGGTGACCGTCGGCGGCGTCCTGGGCACCACGCCGCTGGTGGCCGCCTTCGGCACCGGACCCGAGGTGGCGGCGCAGGCCGAGACCTACCTGCGCCTGGCCTTCCTCGGCACCACTCCCCTGCTGGTCATGCTGGCCACGACCGGCATCCTGCGCGGCCTCCAGGACACCCGCACCCCCCTGGTCGTCGCCGTCGCCGGCAACCTGCTCAACGTCGTGCTCAACGTGCTGCTCGTCTACGGCCTCGACCTCGGCATCGCCGGCTCCGCGATCGGCTCGGTGCTGGCCCAGGTCGCCTCCGCCGCGGCGCTGCTCGCCGTGGTCGTGCGCGCCGCGCGACGCGAGGGCGCCCCCCTGCGGCCCGACCTCCCCGGCATCCGAGCGGCCGGCCGCGCCGGCGTGCCGCTGGTGGTGCGCACCCTCACCCTGCGGGCGGCGCTGCTCGTGACCACCTACGCCGTGACGCTCGGCGTCGTGGGCGGCGCCCAGGACGTCGACCTCGCCACCCATCAGCTGGCCATGACCCTGTGGACCTTCCTGGCCTTCGTGCTCGACGCCATCGCCATCGCCGCCCAGGCCCTCACCGGTCGCGCCCTCGGGGCCGGCGACCTGGCGGGCACCCGCGCGACCACCCGCCGCATGCTGCAGTGGGGCGTGGGCGCCGGGGTCGTGACCGGCCTGGGCCTGGCCGCGGTCAGCCCCGTGCTCGGGCGGCTCTTCACCGACGACCCCGCCGTCGCCGAGCGACTGGTGCCGGTGCTGCTCGTCGCCGCGCTCGGACAACCGGTCGCCGGGGTGGTCTTCGTGCTCGACGGCGTGCTCATCGGTGCCGGCGACGGCGTCTACCTCGCCTGGGGCGGCGTGGCGACGCTGCTGGTCTACGCCCCGGTGGCGCTGCTGGCCGCACCGACGGGCGGGCTCGTGCTGCTCTGGGTGGGGTTCAGCGCGGTGTTCATGGGGGCGCGTCTGGTGGTGCTCGTCGCGCGTGCCCGCGGCGACGCGTGGATGGTCACCGGGCCGGCCCGCGCCTGACCGCCCCTCCGGCGGAGCAGGGGCGCGGCCTACCATCACGGCCATGAAGCCGCTGCAGTCCGTCGCGATGGGGCTGCTGATCATCCTGCTCGTCGCTCCCGTGCGCGGCCACGACCTCCTCGCCGACCCCGTCGGGTGGGTCCTCGTGCTGCTCGGTGTGCGCGACCTGCCGGTCGCGCGTCGCCGCCCGCTGCTGGCGCTGGGGGCCGTGGCGGGCGCGGTGTCGGTGGCGGTGTGGTTCCCCGAGGTCGCGACCCGCCTGGCCGACGGCGACCCGGCACTGCTGTGGAGCGCCAACCTGCCCCAGCTCGCGCTCGTGCTGCTGCTGTGCCACGAGCTGGCCGAGCGGGCGCGCGACGCGGGCGACACCCGCGCGTCGGCCTGGCTGCGCACCCTGCGGCTGCTCGCCGTCGTCGTCGCCGTCCTGCCCCCGCTGGTCTTCGGCGCCGGCGTCGCCGCGCTCGAGGTGCCGGCGTACGTCGCCGCGCAGCTGCTGCTGCTCGTGCTGGTCTGGCTCGGCTTCCGGTACGCCGCGCGCCCCTGGGCCACCCGCGGGCAGTTGTCTGGAGCAGCTGGGATTCCCGGCGCGGCTTCGTAGCCTGGGCGGGCCTCGGGGCGTTGTCCAGCCACCACCGGTCCCGCTGCCCCCAGGAGTCGCCATGCCCACCTCGCCCCGCGCCCGCCGCGTCCGCCGCGTCGGACTCCTGGCCGCCGGCGGTCTCGTCGCCGGGCTGCTCCCCCTGGTCGGCCCCGCCGGGGTCGCACAGGCCGCCGAGGCCTGCACCACCGAGGTGGCACCGCGCAGCGTGCTGGGCCTGCCCACCGGCCCGCCGTGCGACGACATCGCGCCGCCGGAGACCACGATCACCGCGCTCACGCCACCGCCCAACGCGGCCGGCTACCTGCGCGCCGACGACCTGACCTTCACCTTCTCGGGGCGCCACACCGACGGCGACACCGACCCGATCTCCTTCGAGTGCCAGCTCGACGACGACGGCGTGTCGTCCAACGACCGGTGGGAGGCCTGCCAGAGCCCCCGGACCTACCAGGACCTCGAGGACAGCTCCCAGGCCCCCTACACCTTCCGGGTGCGCGCGGTCGACACCGCCGACGACGCCATCGACGCCACCGCCCCACCCGGGCTGCTCGTCGCGGGCGCCGAGACCGACCTGCCCGACCTCGACGAGTCGGCCGCGGTGAGCGTGGTGCGCGTCGACACCGTCGCACCCAACACCTTCGTGCTCAGCTCCCCGCCCCAGCTCGAGGGCTACCGGCTGCCGATCGCCGACTCGCTGAGCCCGCAGGTGCGACTGGCCGCCGACGAGGGCGGCTCGACCTTCGCCTGCGACGTCGACGGCGCCGCCGTGCCGTGCGCGGAGGGCGTCACGACCCTGCGCGGCCTGGGGCCGGGGGACAAGACGCTCACGGTGCGTGCCACCGACAGGGCCGGCAACACCGACCCCACCCTCAAGGACAGCACCGCGGTCTTCGCGGTGCCGGCCGACCTCACCGCGGCCGACGGCGGCCCCTGGCGCTCGCTGCGCTCCGCCGACGCGCTGGGCGGCAGCTTCCTGGAGACCCGGGAGAGGGGCGCGATGTTGCGCTACTACGGGCGCAACGTGCGCGAGCTGCTGCTCATCGGCCCCAGCGGTCCCGGTGCGGGCAGCGTCGAGATCAAGATCGGCCGGGCCCGGACGTGGCAGCCGGTGGACCTCGCCACCCCGACCGTGGACCGCCAGCACCTCTACACGGTGCGCGACCAGAACAGCCCGCTGCGCACCGGCACGATCCGCATCCGCGTCACCAGCGACGGTCGGCCCGTGCGACTCGACGGCATCCTGGCCCACTGACACCGGCCCACCGACACCGAGGGCCCCGGGAACGCCGGACGGGGCCGCCCCTCCTGGAGGAGGGACGGCCCCGTCGGCGTGCGGGCCGCCGAGCGGCCCGGGGTCGTGCTGGGATCAGCCCTTGACGACGTTGAGGGCCACCGTGGCGGACACCTCGTCGTGCAGCTTGACCGACACCTGGTGGGCGCCGAGCGAGCGGATCGGGTTGGTCACCGCGATGGTGCGCTTGTCGACGGCCTCGCCGGTCGCGTCGGTGACCGCCGTGGCGATCTCGCTGACGCTGACCGAGCCGAACATGCGGCCACCCTCGCCGGCGCGCACCTTGACGGTGACGGGCGAGGCCTCGAGCTTGGCCTTGATCTCGGCGGCGTGGTCGTGGTCGCGGACCGCGCGCGAGGCGCGGGCGGCCTTGATCGACTCGACGGTCTTCTCGGCACCACGGGTCCAGCGGATGCCGAGGCCGCGCGGGACGAGGTAGTTGCGGCCGTAGCCGTCCTTCACCTCGACGATGTCGCCGGGGGCACCGAGACCGGTGACTTCCTGGGTCAGGATGAGCTTCATCTTCTCCGCTCCTCTCAGCGACCGGTGGACGTGTAGGGCAGCAGGGCGACCTCGCGGGCGTTCTTGACCGCGGTGGCGACGTCACGCTGGTGCTGGACGCAGTTGCCGGTCACCCGACGCGCGCGGATCTTGCCGCGGTCGGAGATGAACTTGCGGAGCAGCGTGGTGTCCTTGTAGTCGACACCGGTCGCCTTCTCCTTGCAGAACTGGCAAACCTTCTTCTTCGGCTTGCGGATCACTGCCTTGGCCATTGTGGTGCTTCCTTTCTAGAAGCCCGTCCCGGAGTGGCTACCAGGTCGGAATGGTTGAGGTGGACGGACAGGACGCCGGTCGAGCGACCGGCGGTGGAGCGGGTCGTGCAGGTGGTGCTGCGGGTCAGAACGGGGGCTCGTCCTGGACGCCGGGGGCGGCCCAGGGGTCGTTGCCGGCCGCAGGGGCGGGACGGGACTGCCCGCCGCCACCGCCGCCGTAGCCACCGCCGGACCCACCGGCACCGCCCGAGGGAGCGGGGCTGGCCCACGGGTCGTCGCCGCCCTGGGAGGACCCGCCCTGCGAGCCTCCCTGGCCGCCGCCGGAGTAGCCGCCCCCGCCGCCCTGACGGGAGGCGCGGGTGACCTTGGCGGTGGCGAACTTCAGCGACGGACCGACCTCTTCGACCTCGAGCTCGAAGACGGTGCGCTTCTCGCCCTCGCGGGTCTCGTAGGAGCGGGCCTTGAGGCGGCCCTGCACCACGACACGCATGCCGCGCTGCAGGGACTCGGCGACGTTCTCCGCGGCCTGGCGCCAGATCGAGCACCGGAGGAACATGGCTTCGCCGTCCTCCCACTCGTTGGTCTGACGGTTGAAGGTGCGCGGAGTCGAGGCGACCGTGAAGTTGGCGACCGCGGCCCCGGACGGGGTGAAGCGGAGCTCCGGGTCGTCGGTCAGGTTGCCGACCACGGTGATGATGGTCTCGCCGGCCATGGGTTCTCCCTCAGGGTGTCGGGTGGTGCGTGCGCATCAGTCGGGTCCGATGTCGGTGCTGCCATGGTGGCGGCAGCCGCCGACAACGGCCAGAGGTCCTCCACAGGCGGCGGGGACGGGCTCGGGGCCCGACCTGCCGCCACGCCTCACTTGGCGTCGGGGCGGATGACCTTCGTGCGCAGGATGGACTCGTTGAGCGTGAGCTGGCGGTCGAGCTCCTTGACCGTGGCCGGCTCGGCGTTCAGCGAGATCACCGCGTAGATGCCCTCGGCGTTCTTCTTCACCTCGTAGGCGAGGCGACGACGTCCCCAGACGTCGACCGACTCGACGGTGCCACCGTCCTTGGTGACGACGTTGAGGTACTTCTCGAGCGAGGGCGCGATCGTGCGCTCCTCGAGGCTGGGGTCGAGGATGACCATCACTTCATAAGCACGCATAGCGGTCTCCACCTCCTCTGGACTCGGCGGCCACGGTCTCTCCGTGGCAGGAGGGCTGTGCGTCGCCCGAGCCCCGGCGCACCGGGGACATCGAGCGTGTCCCGCGCGAGCCCGATCCCATCGGTGGGGAGCGCGCACGAGGACGTCTGAGATTACCAGCGCCCCGACGCCGCCCGGCAATCCCCGTCCCGGACGCCCCCGGGGTCGCCCCGGGCCGGCCCGCCCCGGTCCGGGGGCCGGTCCGGGGCTGTGGAGAGCCGCTGCGACGCGCCGGCGCCGTGGCTAACGTCGTCCTGGTGAGCCCGGTGCCGCCGATCCCGCCCCTGGCGGGTCGCTACGTGCTCGCCGACCAGGTCGGCGCCGGCGGCATGGGCAGCGTGTGGCGGGCGTGGGACCTGCGTCAGGAGCGCTTCGTCGCCGTGAAGGTGCTGGGTCAGCACGACGCCTCGCTGCTGCTGCGCTTCGTGCGCGAGCAGTCGGTGCGGGTGCGCCACCCCCACGTGATCGCGCCCCACGGCTGGGCCGCCGACGACGACCTGGTCGTCCTGGCCATGGACCTCGTGCGCGGGGGCTCGCTGCAGTCGCTGCTGGAGACCCACGGCCCCCTGCCCGCCGACTTCGTCGCCGTCGTGCTGGACCAGCTGCTGCAGGCGCTCGCCGCCGTGCACGCGGCCGGCGTGGTGCACCGCGACGTCAAGCCGGCCAACCTGCTCCTCGACGCGACCGGCTCGGCGCGGCCGCACGTGCGCCTGGGCGACTTCGGTGTGGCCGCGCTCGCCGAGGACGTGCGCCTGACGCGCACCCCTGGTGCCGTCGGCACCGACGGCTACATGGCCCCCGAGCAGGCGGCGGGCGAGCCCCCCGACCCCGGCCAGGACCTCTACGCCGCCGGCGTCGTCGCCCTCCAGCTGCTCAGCGGGCGTGCCCCGACCCGCTCCGGACCGCCACCCACGCCGCCCCCGGGGCGTCTCGTGCCGCTGCTCGACGCCCTGACCGCGCACGACCCCCGACGACGTCCGGCCTCGGCGGCCGCGGCGCTGGGCCTGCTGCGGCGGGCCGGGGTGCCGTCGGGCGCCCCGTGGAGGGACGGCCCCCGACCCCCGGTGGTCGTGGACCGGATCGGTCCCCCGCCCTGGCCGGCGCCGCCGGGGGCGCGGGCCGTGTCGGCTCCCTCCCGGGACCACCCGCCCGGACGCGCGCACCGCTGGGCCCTCGGGCTGGCCGGCGCGGGCTGCCTCGGTGGCGCCGGCGGCCTCGCCGTCGCGGGCGTCCGGCTGCTGGCCGGCTGAGCGTCCCCGGGCCCCGCTCGCCCACCCCCGCGGGCGGAGGCCGCCCCCGACGCGGGCCCGGGGAAGAGCGCGGGCGTGGGGAGGGCCCGGGCGAGGGAACCTGCGGGACCAGGCCCGAGGAGGACGTGCGGTGCGGCGCGGGCTCGGACGAGAGCGAGGGCGATGGCTCCGCCTCGGGTCAGTGACGCCGGGCCCGGCGCAGCAGGGCCGTCCCCGCGCCGCCGAGCGCCACCGCGCCCAGCAGCAGTGCCACGCCGCCGACGGTGCGACCCGGGACCGCGGGGGTCCGGGCCGCCGACTCCCCGGAGGCGTCCGCTTGCCCGGCAGCACCGACGTCGCCGCGCGCGCCGGGCCACGCCGCGGGTGACGCTCCGGTGGGGAGCGGCAGGGCGCGCGGCGGACCGGCGTACGACGCGCCGGTGCCGGTGCGTGGCGCGCCCGCCACCGCCGCGGTGGTCACCGTGACCTCGGCCGTGCCCGACCCCGCCACCCACAGGGCGACGAGGTGCACCCCGGGCTCCGACGCGGCGCCCGCGCCGGGGTCGCCGCCGGACCGGGAGGCGGGGGTCACCACCGCCCCGTCGGCCCCGAGCACGAGCGGCCCGGGCCCGGCGCGGCCCCGGGAGCCGACGTCGGGCGGGCCGGCCAGCCCTCCGGCGGGGCCGACCAGCGCCAGCTCCGCGGCCGGCCGGCCCGGCAGGGGGTCGACGTCGGCGCGCACCGCCAACTCCTCCCCCACCCCGACCGGTACGCCGAGCCAGCCGACCCGCCCGCGGTCGAGCGCGACGTGGACGCTCGCGCCCGGCTCGAGCACCGGTGCCGTGGCGGGCGACGCGGCCGCAGCGACCGTGGTGGTGGCGACGCCCGCGTCGGGGTGCGCCCCGGCGCCCGGGGCCGGCTCCGGCAGCGACGTCCCACCCGGCGCGGGGACCTCCCACACGTCGAGCTCGTAGGCACTGCCGACCGGCACCCCGGAGGTCCGCACGGCGAAGACCGCGACCCTGAGCTCGGCCCGGGCCGGGCAGCCGCGGGCCTCGACCGACCAGGCGACGTCGGTGGACAGCGGCATCCGCGCCGCGCGGGTCAGCGGCGAGCGGTCAGAGCGCCCGCAGGGCACGAAGCCGCCACCGTCGGCGCGGGGGTAGCCCAGGAGCACGGTCAGCCGCCCGGGCCCCGGGGCGCCCGTGCCTTCGGCGCCCTGGCCGCCCTGGCCACCCGGCCCGCCCGGCCCGCCCGGCCCGCGGGTGACGGTGGCCCCCACCACCACGGTCGAGCCGGGCAGGGCGCGGCGCACGGAGTAGATGTTCTGCGAGGTCGGCTCCACCGTGCGGTCGCGGTAGCGCCCGGTCGTGAGCACCGGTGGCCGCCGGTGACCGGCGGCCCCGTCGACCGGCCGGAGCCCCTCGTCGCCGCCCGACCCTCGCGCGGTGAGCGGTCCGCCCGCCGCGGAGCCGGGCGGCCAGGCGGCGGCCGCGGCGGGGCTCAGGGCCTCGGCCACCGCGGCTGGGAGCACGACGGCGGTGAGCACCGCAGCAGTGAGGACCGCGGCGACGAGCACCGCGGCCACGGGAACCGCGGCGACGACGGCACGGCGGGCCGTGCCGCACCGGGCGGCACCGGCGGCGACGGGAGCACCACGGTCGGCGGGGTCACCGAAGTCACCGGGAAGCCACGGGGTCACGCTCCCCCCTCCCGGTCGACCGGCCTGACCCTCCGAGGCTGTCACCGCACCCGCTGGCGCGCGACCGCTCCTCCACAGGCACCGGGTGGGCGGGCCCGTCAGGCGCGCCCGCGGACGGTTTGCGTGGTTGCGGCGGTCCTCGACGGGCGGCGACGGCGCGAACCACGCAAAGCCACACCCGGCAGCACGTCCGCTCCGCGCAATGGCGCGATCCAGGACCCCGCACCCCCGGGCCACACCGCCGGCCGCACCCCCGGGCCACACCGCCGGGCCTCACCCGACGTCGGCGGGCGCTCGTAGGGTGACGCCATGAGCGAGGCAACCCAGGCAGCGGCGCAGGCAGGGATCAGGATCGGGGCCCACGTCGACCAAGTCGACCCGATCACCGAGGCCCAGGAGCGGGACGCCCCGCTGGTGCAGCTCTTCCTCGGTGACCCGCAGAGCTACAAGGGCCCGGTGGTGGCCTACGCCGGCGGCGCGGCCGGGCTGCGCGCCGACGCCGAGGCCGCGGGGGTGGACCTCTACGTGCACGCGCCCTACGTCATCAACGTGGCCACCACCAACAACCGCATCCGCATCCCGAGCCGCAAGCTGCTCCAGCAGCACGTCGACGCCGCCGCGGAGATCGGCGCCCAGGGGCTCGTCGTGCACGGCGGCCACGTCGGCAAGGCCGACGACCCGGAGAAGGGCTTCGACAACTGGCGCAAGGCCGTCGAGGCCACCGACCTCAAGGTCCCGCTGCTGATCGAGAACACCGCCGGCGGCGACAACGCCATGACCCGCCACCTCGAGCGCATCGGCCGGGTCTGGGACGCGATCTCCGGCGCCGAGCAGGCCGACCGCGTCGGCTTCTGCCTCGACACCTGCCACGCCCACGCCGGCGGCAACGCGTTGGAGAGCGTCGTCACCGACGTCCTCGCGATCACCGGGCGCATCGACCTCGTGCACTGCAACGACAGCCGCGACGACTTCGACTCCGGCGCCGACCGCCACGCCAACTTCGGCGCCGGACGCATCGACCCCGACCTCCTCGCCGCGGTGGTCCGCGACGCCGGCGCCCCGGTCGTCTGCGAGACCCCCGGCCCCGCCGAGGCCCACGTCGCCGACTTCGCCTGGCTCCGCGCGCGTCTCTGACGTACGCCGGCCCCGTCCCGCCCCCGCCGCCCGCACGACCGGGCCCGCACCCGAGCCGCCGCACCCACCGCCCGCACCACGACCCCCCTCCACGACCCGCACCACGACGGGCGCCCCGTGGCCCGCACCACGGCCCACACGGAGCCCGCGGAGGGGTGCCGGGGCCGGCCGGCGAGGACCGGTAGCCTCGCAGCCGTGCCCCGTGACAAGACCGCCAGCGCCCTGAGCGTGCGCCCGATCTCCGACGCGGAGCACCTGGCCTTCCTGGCCACGCAGCGCTCCGCCAGCTTCCTGCAGACCCCCGCGTGGGGCCGGGTGAAGGCGGAGTGGCGCCGCGAGTCGATCGGCTTCTTCGAGCCCGGCGGCGCCGCCCCCGTCGGCGCCGCGCTCGTGCTCTACCGCCAGCTGCCCAAGCTCAGGCGCTACCTCGCCTACCTGCCCGAGGGCCCCGTGATCGACTGGGCCGGCGACGACCTGCGCGCCTGGCTCGACCCGCTCACCGAGCACCTGCGCGGCCAGGGCGCCTTCGGCGTGCGCATGGGCCCGCCCGTGGTCTGCCGCCGGTGGAGCGCCGCCCAGGTCAAGGCCGGCATCGCCGACGACGGCGTCCGCACCCTGGGCCAGGTCGCGCCCTCCGAGCGCGACCACACCGGCGCGCGCGTGGTCTCCCAGCTGCGCGAGCTGGGCTGGGTGCCGCAGCAGGTCGAGGGCGGCTTCGCCGCCGGCCAGCCGCAGTACGTCTTCCAGGTGCCGCTGCGCACGGCCGACGGCAGCCCCCGCAGCGAGGACGACGTGCTCAAGGGCATGAACCAGCTGTGGCGGCGCAACATCAAGAAGGCCGCCAAGGAGGGCGTGGTCGTCACCGCCACCACCGGCGCGGCCGAGGCGCTGGCCGAGCTCGAGGCCTTCCACGCCCTCTACGTCCACACCGCCGAGCGCGACCACTTCACCCCGCGCCCCCTGTCCTACTTCCGCATCATGGTCGAGGCCCTCGCGGCCGAGGACCCCGACCGGATCAAGCTCTTCCTGGCGCGCCACGAGGGCGACCTGGTGGCCGCGACCATCGCGATCCGCGTCGGCGCGCACAGCTGGTACTCCTACGGCGCCTCCTCCACCGAGAAGCGCGAGGTGCGCGGCTCCAACGCCGCCCAGTGGGCCATGGTGCAGGACGCCCTGGCCGCCGGCGCCGACGTCTACGACCTGCGCGGCATCACCGACACCCTCGACAGCGACGACTCCCACGTCGGGCTGATCCAGTTCAAGGTCGGCACCGGCGGCGAGGCCGTCGAGTACGCCGGCGAGTGGGACCTGCCGCTGAGCACGGTCCTCTACAAGGCCTTCGACCTCTACATGAAGCGGCGCTGACGACATGAGCCTCACCCTGACCGTCGACGGCGAGCGCTGGCGCCAGCACCTGCTCGCCACCGCCGAGAAGCACCCCGGCCTGGTGCCGGTCTGCAAGGGCAACGGCTACGGCTTCACGCTGGGCCGCCTGGCGCGCAGGTCCCAGTGGCTCGACGAGCGCGGCCACGGCGTCGACACCATCGCCGTCGGCACCTACGACGAGCTGCCGCACCTGGCCAGCCGCTTCGACGGCGACCTGCTGGTGCTCACCCCGTGGCGGCCCTTCGAGTCGGCGCTGGAGGTCGACCCCGCGCTGTCGGGGCGGCTGGTGCACACCCTGAGCCGCCCCGAGGACGTGCGCGACCTGCTGGCGCGCCAGCCCGACGCCCGCTTCGTGCTGGAGCGCCTCACCAGCATGCAGCGCCACGGCCTGAGCGCACGCGACCTGTGGGCCGTCGCCGCCGAGCTGCGCTCCCACCCCCGGGCCCGGCTCGAGGGCATCGCCTTCCACCTGCCGCTGCAGCAGGGCTCCCACGTCGGCGAGGTGCACCGCCTCATGACCGACGTGGCCGGCGCCGAGCTGCCCGACACCCCCGGCGCGCGCACCATCTGGGTCAGCCACCTGACCGACGCCGAGCTGGCCGAGCTGCGCGCGGCGTACCCCGACTTCCGGCTGCGCCCGCGCATCGGCACGGCGCTGTGGCTGGGCGCGCGCGAGGCGATGCGGGTGACCTCGACCGTGCTGGACGTGCACCCGGTCAGCCGGGGCGACGCCTTCGGCTACCGCTCGCGCACCGTGCCCAAGGACGGCCACCTGCTCATCGTGTCCGGCGGCACCGCCCACGGCATCGGCCTGGAGGCGCCCACGGGCGACTCGAGCATCAAGGCCCGCGCCGGCGCCCTGGCGCGGGGCGGCCTCGACGCCGTCGGCTTCGTGCGCTCGCCCTTCTCCACCGACGGCAAGCAGCGGCTCTTCGCCGAGCCGCCGCACATGCAGGCCTCGATGCTGTTCCTGCCCGGCGGCGCCCGGGTGCCGCAGGTGGGCGAGCTGGTCGACGTGCGGGTGCGCTACACCACCACGTCGTTCGACCGCGTCGTCGTCTCCTGACCCGCCCCGCCGCCCGGCGGCGGGCCCGGCGCGGCTGAGCCCCGACCCAGGTCGGGCGCGGCCCGCACGGGGTCGTGCTCCGGGCGCAGCACGTCGCGCACGACGAGCGCGGTGAGGTAGAGCTCGCCGGCGACACGCACGACGATCGCGACCCAGTAGAAGCCGGCGTCGCCGCCGCCGCCCGGGGCGAGGTAGCCGCCGAGGTACCACCACACCGAGGCGAAGTAGAGGATCTCCGCGCCCTGCCAGACCACCTGGTCGCGCCAGCGCGGGCGGGCCAGCACCGCCAGCGGGAGCAGCCACAGGACGTACTGCGGGGAGTAGACCTTGTTGACCAGCAGGAAGCCGACCACGACGAGGAAGCCGAGCTGGGCCAGCCGCGGGGTCTGCGGGGCGCGCAGCCCGAGCACCAGCACGCCCAGGCACCACGCGCCGAAGAACAGCCACGAGCCGACGTTGACGGTGTGGGCGGTGATCTCGGTGTCGAGGGCGTCGCGCGCCACCAGCCACAGCGAGCCCAGGTCGGGTCCGCGCTCGGAGTTGAAGCTCCAGAAGACCCGCCACTGCTCGGGCCCGGTGAGCAGGGCGGGCAGGTTGGCCACCAGCCACGCCGCCACCGCCACCGCGATGGTGACGGCGAGCTCGCGGTAGCGCCGCTGGCGCAGGCACACGACGAGCACCCCGCCGAGCAGGAAGAGCGGGTAGAGCTTGGCCGCCGTGCCGAGGCCGACCATGACGCCGGTGAGCACGGGCCGGTCGCGCGACCAGGCCCACACCGCGCCGGCGGTCAGGGCCACGGCGAGCAGGTCCCAGTTGATCAGCCCGGTCAGCAGCAGGGTCGGCGAGGCGGCCAGCATCGCGGCGTCCCAGGGGCGGCGCCGGTGGGTGCCGGCCACGAACCACGTCGTGAGCAGGGCCAGCGCGGCGAAGACCAGCGCGCTGACGACCATGAACCACCGGATCTCCTGGCTGACCTCGGGGTCGACGAAGAGCTGGTCGGTCGCGAGCGCCTGACGGGGCGCGAGGTCGGGCCACCCGACCACGGCCTGGGTGAGCAGGCTCGTGCCGTAGGCGAGGTAGGAGATCCCCACGGGGTACTCCATGACCTCGGGGAAGCGCTCGCGCACGGCCGGGTCGTCGGAGTAGGGCCAGGCCCGCTCCACCAGGCCGCGGCCGGTGTAGAGGTAGGGCAGGTCGGAGTAGCACATCTGGGCGTAGCCGGCCTGGTTGTCCTGCCAGGTCCGCTCGAAGCACCCGCTCTTCTGCACCATGCCCAGGGCGAAGCACAGCGCGGTCAGCGCGAGCAGCACCCGCACCGGCGTCCACCACCGGTGGCGCCCGGCGTGCTCGCCCACCGGGCCGCCGAGGCCCTCGCTGAGCGCGCGGGCCACGGCGTCGTCGCGCGTGGGGTGGACGTGGCCGTCGACGGGGCGCGCGCCGGCGGCACCGGCGTCGCCGGCGACCTCACCCACGCGGGGTCACCACGGCCAGAGCCAGCCGGTCGTCCAGGGTGACCGGGCCGCCGTCACGGGAGTCCCCGTCGCCGTCGTACGCCGCTGCGCGGGACCCGTGTCGGCCGCGGGCGAGGGGCTCGCGCCCCGGCTCCCGCCCTGGGAGGGCGTCGGGCTGGGCGTCGGCTCCTCGGGCGGGGGCGGCGGCAGGATCGTCGGGTCGTCGGTCGGCTCGGTGGGCGTCGGCTCCTCGGTGGGCGTCGGCTCCTCGGTCGGGGTCGGCTCCTCGGTGGGCGTCGGCTGGGCCGAGGGGGTCCGGCTCGGCTGCGGCTGGGGCTGCGTGGGCGCCGGCTCGGGGGCCTCGGTGCTCGGCGGCACGTAGTCCTCCTGGCCGTCGGGGGCGTCGCCGTCGACGTAGACGGGGTCGGCCAGCTCCTCGACCTCGCGGCCCTCCATGAGCGGCTGCATCACCGCCAGCCAGGTGTCGGTGGGGTAGTCGGAGCCGAAGTACGACGGCAGCCAGCCGTCGAGCTGGTCGTCGCCGTCGCCGCGGACGTACATCACCGCGGTCGACAGCTGCGGGGTGAAGCCGACGAACCACGCCGAGGAGACCTCGTCGTCGTCGTTGGTCGCCGTGCCGGTCTTGCCCGCGGCCGGTCGGCCCAGGTTGCTCGCGGTGGCGCCCGTGCCCTCGAGCACGGTCTGCTCCATCGTGTA
The DNA here is from genome assembly GCF_023712465.1 of Nocardioides sp. P86. Lineage (NCBI taxonomy): Bacteria > Bacillati > Actinomycetota > Actinomycetes > Propionibacteriales > Nocardioidaceae > Nocardioides > Nocardioides sp. P86. The sequence continues at coordinate 190,101 of NZ_JAMAYE010000003.1, forward strand.
GGACACGTCGGCGGCGATGTCCTCGTCGAGAGCGCGGCGGGTGGGGCCGTCCCACTCGTAGTCGTCGCCGGTGGGGCTGACGACCTTCTCGATCAGGTGCACGTCGGCCCGCTCGCCGCCGTTGGCGATGGTGGCGTAGGAGTTGGCCATGTTGATCGGGCTGATCCGCGCGCGACCGAGGGTGATGAGGGTGTCCTCGGGGCTCAGGTCGACGCTGGTGCGCGGGATGCCGGGGTACTCCTGGTCGGCCTCCGGCGGGGGCACGCCCATCTTCTCGGCCGTCTCGTAGATCTTGGCCGGGCCGTCGTCCATGCTCGCCGACATGTCGACGAACGCGGTGTTGATCGACTGCTCCATGGCGTAGACGCCGTCGACGCTCGAGCCGTAGTCGTTGCCGAGCCCGTCGGGACCCACGCCCTCGTTGCGCACCTGCAGGCCGTCGGGGAACTCGTAGGGGGAGTTGCCCTCGAAGCTGTCACGGATGGAGTAGCCCTGCTGGATCGCCGTGGCCAGGGCGAACGGCTTGAAGGTCGAGCCCACCATGCCGCCCTCGACGGCCCAGTTCAGCTGCGACTGCAGGTAGTCCTGGCCGCCGTAGAAGCCGCGCAGCGCCCCCGTGCCGGGCTCGACGCTGGCCACCGCGATGTGCAGCTGCTTGTCGCCGAAGCCCTCGGGCTTGGCCGCCAGCACGCCGTCCTCGGCGGCCTTCATCGCCTGCGGGGTCAGCGTGGTGGTCACCTCGAGGCCCCCGCCGTCGATCTCCTCGTCGGAGTAGCCCAGCCGGCGCAGCTCGCTGCGCACGAGGGTCAGCACGTGACCCTTCTGCCCGCCGTAGGTGCTCTCGGCGTCGATCTCGGGGAACGTCGGGAGCCGCTTGAGCGCCTTCTCGGCGGCGGCGGGCTCGACCATGTCGAGCTCGGCCATGCTCTCGAGCACGTAGTCGTAGCGGCCCTTGAGCTCCTGCCGGGCGTCGCGGCCGTTGTCGGGGTCGAGGTTGGTCGGGTTGTTGAGCACCGAGGCGAGCACCGCCGACTCGCGCAGGTTCAGGTCGCCGACGTCCTTGGTGAAGTACGCCTGCGCCGCCGCCTGCACGCCGTAGGCGCCGCGACCGAAGTAGATGGTGTTGAGGTAGTTGGTGAGGATCTCGGTCTTGCTCTGCTGGCGCGCGACCTTCAGCGACAGGATCGCCTCCTTCACCTTGCGGGTGTAGGAGCGCTCCTGGGTGAGGTAGAGGACCTTGACGTACTGCTGGGTGATCGTCGAGGCGCCCTGGGTCGACTCGCCGGTGGCGTTGTTGAGGAACGCCCGCGCGATGCCCTTGGGGTCGATGCCGCTGTCGGTCCAGAAGGTGCGGTTCTCGGCGGCGACGACGGCGTCGCGCAGCTCCTGGGGGATCTCCTCGAAGGCGACCGGCACGCGGTTCTGGGTGGCGTAGCTGCCGATCTCCTCGGTGCCGCCGGCGTAGTAGACGAACGACGTCTGCGCCTCGAAGTCCTCGTTGGCGTCAGGGATGTCGGTGACGGTGTAGAGGTAGTAGAAGCCGCCGGCGGCCAGCAGCAGGCCCACGACCCCGAGGATCGAGAGCCACTTCACCGTCTTCAGCACGCGGCGCTTCAGGGCACCCTTCTGCTTCGGGGCCCGTGTCACGGGGGGCCCGTCGGCCCTGCGCTTGCCACTCACGTCGTCTCTCCCGGGGGTGCTCGAGGGTCGTCCCGGCCCGCAGCGCGCCGCGCGGCGCCCCCGGACCGTCCCTCAGGGTACGCACCCGGCCCGCGCCGACACCGGCGTACGACGTGTCACGCGACACGGTGACCTGGATAGGTCCAGCGTTCGCGTTCGACGGATATATCGCTACGATAGGTCGCATGGCACGTCGTGGAGAGACCATCGAGCTGGCAGTCCTCGGGCTGCTGCACGAGGGACCCATGCACGGCTACGAGCTGCGCAAGCGGCTCAACCTCATGCTCGGGTGGGGGCGGGTGCTGTCCTACGGCTCGCTCTACCCCACGCTGAAGAAGATGCTCAAGGGCAGCCTCATCGAGGAGGTCGCGGCCACGCAGGCACCGGGCACCCCGGTCAGCCGCCGGCCGCGCATCGTCTACCAGGTCACCGACGCCGGCCACCGCGAGTTCGAGCGGCTGATGTCGGAGGTCGGTCCCACCGCCTGGGAGGACGACAACTTCGACATCCGGTTCGCCTTCTTCGGACGCACCGACATGGAGATCCGGCTGCGGGTGCTCGAGGGACGGCGCACCCGCCTCCAGGAGCGGCTGGACCGGGTCCAGGGCCAGCTCTCGATGACGCAGAAGGAGGTCGACCGCTACGCGGCCGAGCTCCAGCGACACGGGGTCGAGTCGGTCGAGCGCGAGGTGCGCTGGCTGTCCGACCTCATCGACGCGGAGCGGGTCGCCGACGACCTCGCCCGTCGTCCCGACCGCATGACCAGCACGACCACACCGCCCGCGAGCCCCGCGGCCGACCAGCAGAAGTAAGGAAGGAATCCGATGGGTTCGGTTCGAGTAGCCATCGTGGGAGTCGGCAACTGCGCCACCTCCCTCATCCAGGGTGTCGAGTACTACAAGGACGCCACCCCCGACACCACCGTGCCTGGTCTCATGCACGTGATGTTCGGCGACTACCACGTGCGCGACGTCGAGTTCGTCGCGGCGTTCGACGTCGACGACAAGAAGGTCGGCAAGGACCTCTCCGAGGCCATCAACGCCTCCGAGAACAACACGATCAAGATCGCCGACGTGCCGACCCTCGGTGTCGAGGTCCAGCGCGGCCCGACCCTCGACGGCCTCGGCAAGTACTACCGCCAGACCATCGAGGAGAGCGGCGCCGAGCCGGTCGACGTGGTCCAGGTCCTCAAGGACACCCAGGCCGACGTCATCGTGTCCTACCTCCCGGTGGGCTCGGAGGAGGCCGACAAGTTCTACGCCCAGTGCGCCATCGACGCCGGCGTGGCCTTCGTCAACGCCCTGCCCGTCTTCATCGCCTCCGACCCCGAGTGGGCCAAGAAGTTCGAGGACGCCGGCGTCCCGATCGTCGGCGACGACATCAAGAGCCAGGTCGGCGCCACCATCACCCACCGCGTGATGGCGAAGCTGTTCGAGGACCGCGGCGTCGCGTTGGACCGCACCTACCAGCTCAACGTCGGCGGCAACATGGACTTCAAGAACATGCTCGAGCGCGAGCGCCTGGAGTCCAAGAAGGTCTCCAAGACCCAGGCCGTCACCTCCAACCTGCACGGCGAGCTCGCGGACAAGATCCACGACCGCAACGTGCACATCGGCCCCTCGGACTACGTCCAGTGGCTCGACGACCGCAAGTGGGCCTACGTCCGCCTCGAGGGTCGCGCCTTCGGCGACGTCCCGCTCAACCTCGAGTACAAGCTCGAGGTCTGGGACTCCCCGAACTCGGCCGGCATCATCATCGACGCGCTGCGCGCGGCGAAGATCGCCAAGGACCGCGGCATCGGCGGCCCGATCATCTCGGCCTCGTCCTACCTGATGAAGTCCCCGCCGGTGCAGCTGCCCGACGACGAGGGCCGCCGTCGCGTGGAGGCCTTCATCCGCGGCGAGGAGTGACCTAGCAGCACCGGTCACCCCGCAGCACCCAGCAGCACCCGGCAGCACCCGGCAGCGCCGGTCCCCGCGAGGGGACCGGCGCTGTCGTCGTACGTCGGCCAGGCCGGGCCGGGCCGGGCCGGGCCGGGCCGGATCGGGCCTGGTCGGGTCAGGCCACGTCGACGACGACCACGGCGAGGTTGTCGTCGGCGCCGGCGGCCTCCACCGCCGCGACGACGGCGTCGGCGACCTCCTGCGGGTCCCCGCCACCGGCGAGCAGGTCGGCCAGCACCGCCGGTCCGACGCGTCCGTGGACACCGTCGGTGGTGAGCACCAGCCGGTCGCCGGGCCGCACGGCGTGCACGGCGAGGTCGGGCTCGGCGGGGCGGCCGCCCTCGAGCGCGCGGTTGAGCTGCACCCGCCGCTCGTCGGAGCGGGCCTCCTCGGTGGTGAGGCGGCCCTCGTCGACGAGGGTCTGCACGACCGTGTGGTCGCGGGTCAGCCGGGTGAGGCGGCCCTCGCGCACCAGGTGGGCCCGCGAGTCGCCCACGTGGGCCACGACCAGCTGGCCGGCGTGCAGCGCCAGCGCCGTCAGGGTGGTGGCGTCGCCGGGCGCGAGCGCCGCGGCGGCCCGGGCGAGCACCGCCTCGACGGCGCCCAGCGCCGCTGCGCCGTCGAGCCGATCGTCGAGGAGCCCGTCGCGCTCGGCGGCCGCGAGGGCGGCCACGGCGCGCTCGCCGCTGCCGCCCGCCGAGCCCACGCCGTCGGCGACGGCCACCAGCCGGGTGCCGACCAGGACGGCGTCCTCCTGGGTGGCCCGGCCGCCCTGCTCGAGACGGGCGGCGCAGCGCAGGGTCGGCCCGGGGAGCACGGGGCTGCCGTGGTCCGGGGTGGTGCGGCGGTCGTCGGTGCTCATCGGGGTCTCCTCGTCCGGCGCGTGGCCGAGCTCGTCGACGAGGGACGCCAGGAGGGCGCGGGCGCTGGCCGTGTCGGCGCTCAGCTGGCGCCCGTAGGAGACCAGCTCCGCGACGGCGGCGGCGGGCCCGAGCCCGGCCACGACGCGGATGCGGGCCAGCGGCATGCCGACCAGCCGCAGCCGCGCCACCAGCCGGGCGCGGGCGAGCTGCTGCTCGGCGTACCAGCGGTAGCCGGTGTGCGGGTCGACCTCGGCCGGCTCCAGCAGGCCCGAGTCGTCGTAGAGCCGCAGCGCCTTGGGCGTCAGCCCGCTGGCGCGCGCGAAGTCGCCGATGCTCATCAGCCGCGTGGCGCCGCTCCTGCCGGCCGGTCCGTCCACGCCGCCTCCTGGGTCCTCGTCACCGGTGGGGGATCCACCGGTGAGGAGACCGTGCGGCCTGCCGCAGGGTCAAGGTCAAGGGCCCCACGGCCCGGGCTCAGCGCTCGAGCTCGGCCTTGATCCGCTCCAGCGTCTGGCGCATGCCCTGCCGGAGCTCGCCGACGAAGGTCGGCACCCCGCCCATGGCCACGCCGACCAGCGTGTTGGACAGCGTCGAGATGCCGTCGGGCACCTCGCGGCGCTGCACGATCCGCGTGCCACCGCCGTCGGTGGGCTCGAGGGTGAAGGACCAGATCGTGCGGTTCTCCGCGACCCGGAAGGCCACGCTGGTGTGGGGCTCGAAGCGCACGACCTTGGCGGTCGTCGGCCACACCAGCGCGCCGCGGTGGTTGACGTTGATCATGCGGCTGCCGAGCCTCACCGGCCCGCCGGGGATGAACGTGCGCAGCACCTGGGGGCTCCACTCGCGCATGCGGCGCAGGTCGGAGACCAGGGCCCAGGTCTGGGCGGGGGAGGTGGAGACCTCGATGGAGGCCTCCAGCTCGTCGGGGGCGGCTGTGGTGTCGGTCATGCCCGGACCGTACCGTCAGTACGCCACCCGCGTCAGCGTGTCGCCCACCATGCGAGGAGCTCCTCGCGCGCCACCTCGGGCTCGACCGGTCCGCGGTCCATGCGCCGCTCCAGCAGCCACCGGTAGGCCTCGCCGACCTCGCGGCCCGGCGGGAGGCCCAGCAGCTCCATGATCGCGTTGCCGTCGAGGTCGGGGCGCAGGGCGTCGAGCTCCTCGGCCTCGGCCAGGACGGCGATGCGCTCCTCGAGCTCGTCGTAGGTGCGCCGCAGTCGCTCGGCCTTGCGCCGGTTGCGGGTCGTGCAGTCGGCGCGGGTCAGCACGTGGAGGCGCTCGACCTGGTCGCCGGCGTCGCGCACGTAGCGGCGCACGGCGGAGTCGGTCCACTCCCCCGAGCCGTAGCCGTGGAAGCGCAGGTGCAGCTCGACCAGCCGGCTGACCGCCTCGATCTGGTCGTTGGAGAAGCGCAGCGCCTTCATCCGCTTGCGGGTCATCTTGGCGCCGACCACGTCGTGGTGGTGGAAGGTGACCGTGCCGTCGTCGAGGAACTTGCGGGTGCGGGGCTTGCCCACGTCGTGCATGAGCGCGGCGAAGCGCGACACGAAGTCGGGCCCGCCGCCGAGGCGCTCCTCGAGGTCGATCGACTGCTCGAGCACCGTGAGGGTGTGCTCGTAGACGTCCTTGTGGCGGTGGTGCTCGTCGCGCTCCAGCGCCAGCGCCGGCAGCTCGGGCAGCACCTTCTCGGCCAGGCCGGTCTCGACCAGCAGGGTCAGCCCGAGGCGCGGGTGCGGGGCGCAGATGAGCTTGACCAGCTCGTCGCGCACGCGCTCGGCGGAGATGATCGAGATCCGGTCGGCCATCGCTGTCATCGCCGCGGTGACGCCCGGGTCCACGGTGAAGCCGAGCTGGGCGGCGAAGCGTGCGGCACGCAGCATGCGCAGCGGGTCGTCGGAGAAGGAGTCCTCCGGCGTGCCGGGGGTGCGCAGCACCCGGTGGGCCAGGTCGACGACGCCGCCGAAGGGGTCCTCGACCTCGCGGCCGGGCAGGCGCACGGCCATGGCGTTGACGGTGAAGTCGCGCCGGCCCAGGTCGCCGACCAGCGAGTCGCCGTACTGCACCTCGGGGTTGCGCGAGGACGGGTCGTAGACCTCGGAGCGGTAGGTCGTGATCTCGACCTGCCACTCGCCGCGGCGGCAGCCGATGGTGCCGAAGGCCCGCCCCATGTCCCAGGTCGCGTCGGCCCAGCCCTTGATCAGCCGCTCGGTCTCCTCCGGGCGCGCCGAGGTCGTGAGGTCGAGGTCGTTGTGGGCGCGGCCCAGCATGGCGTCGCGCACCGGCCCGCCGACCAGGGCGATCTCGTGGCCCGCGGCGCTGAAGCGGCGGCCCAGCTCGTCGATGACCTCGGCGATGCGGTCGAGCTCGGTCGTGACGGCCCGTTGCACCTCGACCACGCTGAGGGGGCCGGGGGTGCGCAGCGGTGCGGGATCGTCGGTCGACACGGGCGGGCAGTCTATCCGCGCCCGGGCGGTGCCGCGCTCCCCGGGAGCCACAGCGACACCGTCTAGCATCGGGGGGTGTCCCGCCCGTCCTCGCTGCTGCCTGCCCTCGCGGCGGTGGTCGCGGTCGCCGGTGGCGCCGCGGGACTCGGGCCGGGCGCCGCACCCGCCGTCGCGTCCACCCCGACCAGCCTGTCCGCCGCGCCGCAGCCCGCCACCGTGCAGCCCGGGTCGGTGCTGCGCCCGGCGACCGGTCCCCTGCCGCGCCGCGCCGAGGAGGAGCCGGTCGAGCCGCTGTCGGTGACCATCGAGTCGATGACGCCCTCGGTCGTGCCCGAGTCGGGACCGGTGCGCGTGACCGGCACCGTGACCAACCTCGACGACACCGCGTGGTCGGCCATCAACCTCTACCCCGTGGTGGGCGACGCGCCGCTGACCACCGCCGGCGACCTCCGGGCCGCCGTGGCCTCCGACCCGCTGTCCTACGTCGGGGAGCGGATCACCGACCCCGGGCCCTACGACACGATCGACTCCCTGGCCCCCGGCGAGAGCGCCGACTACCGGATCACCCTGCCCAGCAACCGCATCGAGGTCACCGAGCCGGGCGTCTACTGGTTCGGCGTGCACGCCAACGGCGAGAACGAGGACGGTCGTGAGGACACCGCCGACGGCCGCGCCCGCACCTTCCTGCCCCTCGTGAGGCTGCGGGAGCGCTCGCTGCCGGTCTCCATCGTCGTGCCGCTGCGCCGCCAGCTCGACTACACCCCCGAGGGCGCGCTCGACGACGTCGCGGACTGGGACGAGGACCTCGGCGAGGGCGGCCGGCTGCGGTCGCTGCTCGACTTCGGGGCCGCGGCCGGGTCGCGTCCGGTGAGCTGGCTGGTCGACCCCGCGCTCACCGACGCCGTCACCCGCCTCGCGGCCGGCAACCCCGAGCGCTCGCTGGCCCCCACCATCGACCCGCAGCAGCCCGGCGGCGACGGGGAGGGCTCCGACGGGGACTCCCCGGCCGACGGCGGGTCGGGCGCCGGCGGCGACACGGGCGACGCGTCGGGCTCCCCCTCCGCCTCCCTCGGCACCGCCGGTGCGGAGCCCACGAGCCCCGGCGACCCGACGACCAGCGCGGGTGACGGGAGCAGCGGCGAGGGCGAGGGTGAGGACGTCGACCCGCTCGACCCGGTGACGGCCGCTGCGGCCGAGACCGGCCAGACCTGGCTCGACGACCTCGGCGACGCCCTGGGCGCCAACAGCCAGGTGCTGGCGCTGCCGTACGGCGACGTCGACGTGGCCGGAGCGCAGGCCCACGACCCCGACCTCTACGACCGCGCCCGGCGTCGCGGCGGGTCGACCCTGGCCCCCTTCGGCGTGGAGACCACCCCGGCCATCGGCTCCCCGGTGGGCTTCCTGCCCGGGGCCGCCGTCGCGGGTGCGGTCGACGGCGAGACCGTCCTCCTCACCGATCGCGCCGTGCCCCGCGACCGGGCGGCCGAGCTGCGCGACGACGCCGGCACCCTGCCCGCGGTCGCCTCCGTCGACGGTCGCCGGGTCGTGCTCACCTCCTCCGGCGCGGTGGCGGGCGGACCCGGACCGGGCGAGCAGCGCACCGCGACCGCCATGCGTCAGCGGATCCTGGCCGAGGCCGCCGTGCGCGTGCTGGCCAAGGGACGCCACCACCCGCTGGTCACCGTGCTGCCCTTCGACTGGCTCCCCGAGGACGGTGAGGAGTTCTTCTCCGGCCTCGACCAGGGCTGGGTCGACCTGGCCACCGTCGAGGACGCCACCGCCGACGAGACCGCGCGCGACGCCTCGGTGGCCGGCGACGACCTCACCTACCCCGAGCACCAGCGCGAGATCACGCTCCCCGCCTCGGGCTTCCAGGCCGCCGACGACCTCATCACGGCCGGCGAGTCGCTCCAGGACCTGCTGACGCTCAACGACCAGGTGGGCACCGCCGTGCTCGACCAGGCCCTGGCCTCGGTCTCCTACACCGCGCGCACCGCCCCGCTCGACGCCCTCGCCTCGGCCGGCGCCGCGGAGGCGAGCATCGACGCCCTGCGGGGCCAGGTCGACGTGATGGCGCCCCGCGCGGTGACGCTGTCGAGCGAGAGCGGGCGCTTCGGCGCCACCATCGTCAACGGCCTCGACCAGCCGGTGACGATCCGGCTGCGCTACGAGTCCGACCGGCCGATGACCATCGAGGGACCGCCCGGCAGCATCGAGGTGCCGGCCGACAGCGCCACCACGGTGCTGCTCAACGCCAGCACCTCGGAGCTCGGCGTGCACGACCTGCGTCTGGTGCTCACCGACGAGGAGGGCCGCGTGCTCGGCTCCAGCGACGACCTCGCCGTGCGCTCCGCGCAGGTCAGCCAGGTGATCTGGCTGATCATGGGCACCGGCCTGGTGCTGCTCTTCGGCACCATCGGCCTGCGCCTCGTACGCCGGCTCCGCGACGCGCGGCGCGGCGGGCCGTCCGACCGGCCGTCCGACGCCGGCTCGGCCGACGACCTCCCCGACACCACCCCCGCCACCACCCCCGGCAGCGCCGGCGACCCGGCGCCCGCGCCGAGAGGCACCCCCGCATGAGGCACCGCGCCCCCGGCCCCCCCGTCGTCGGCTACAGCGACGCCGCCGACGCCGTCGACGACCCCACGGGCTCCTTCGAGGCGGTGGGCGCCGCCCGCGAGGAGGCGCGCCCCTCCGACCCCTCAGCCGCCGGGAGCCCCGGCACCCCCGGGAGCCGCGGCACCGCCGAGTCGTCGGCGGCCGAGCAGCGCTCGATCCTCTCCTCCAGCGCGGTCATGGCCGCCGGCACGGTGGTCTCGCGGCTCAGCGGCTTCGTGCGCTCGGCCCTGCTGGCCGCGGCGCTGGGCATCCAGCTGCACGGCGAGATCTTCACCGTCGCCAACACCATCCCCAACATGCTCTACATCCTGCTGGCCGGCGGGGTGTTCAACGCGGTGCTGGTGCCCCAGCTCGTGCGCTCGATGAAGCACGACCCCGACGGCGGAGAGGCCTACGCCAACCGGGTCGTGACCCTTGCGCTGCTGTTCCTCGGGGCGGTGACGCTGCTGCTGGTGGCGGTGGCGCCCTGGGTGATGGCGATCTACCTGCCCGACTCCTGGCCGCCCGAGGCGCGCGACTCGGCGATCGACTTCGCCCGCTACTGCCTGCCGCAGGTCTTCTTCTACGGCATGTTCGTGCTGGTCGGGCAGATCCTCAACGCGCGCGGCCGCTTCGGGCCGATGATGTGGGCCCCGATCGCCAACAACGTCATCGCCGTCGCGGTGCTGGTGGTCTACCTCGTGGTCTTCGGCGCCGCCTCCGGTGCGGAGGTCGTGGGCCCCTTCAGCCCCTCCCAGGAGCTGCTGCTGGGCCTGGGGTCGACGCTCGGCATCGCCGCGCAGCTGCTCATCCTCGTGCCCTACCTGCGCTCGGCCGGCTTCCGCTTCCGTCCGCGCTTCGACTTCCGCGGCACGGGCCTGGGCCACACCCTGCGCCTGGCCCGCTGGACGGTGGCCTTCGTCATCGTCAACCAGGTCGCCTACACCGTGGTGGTGCGCCTGGCCGGCACCGGCGTGGCCGACGGCAGCGCCGACGGCACCGGCAACGCCGTCTACGCCTCGGCCTTCCTCATCGTGATGGTGCCCCACTCGATCATCACGGTCTCGCTGGCCACGGCGATCCTGCCGCGGCTCTCCCAGCGCGCCGCCGACGGCGACCTCGCCGGGCTGGGCCGCTCGCTGGGTGCGACGCTGCGCACCTCGCTGGCCGTGCTGCTGCCCTTCGCCGCGCTGCTGCCGGTGGTCGCGCCCGAGGTCGCCCGGGTGGTGTGGGGCTACGCCGCCGCCTCGCAGTCGTGGCCCAACGCCGTGCCGACGCTGGCCCTGTTCGGTCCCGGGATCGTGCTCTTCACGGTCCACTACCTGATGCTGCGCGGCTTCTACGCCCTCGAGGCCACCCGCACCGTGTTCTGGATCCAGTGCGGCGTCGCGGCCACCAACATCGGCGCGGCCGTCGTCCTGGTGGCGCTCACCGACGCCGCCGCGACCTCGGCCGCCCTGGCCACCGCCTACGCCGCGGCCTACCTCGTCGGCACCGCCCTCTCCTACTCCGTGCTCGAGCGCCGCACCGGCGACCTCGGCGGGCGCACGACCTCGCGCTTCCTGGTGCGCCTGGGCCTGGTGGTCGCGCTGTCGACCGGCCTGGCCTACGCCGTCTCCGCGCTGCTGGGCGACCTGCCGCTCGACGCCGCCGTGCTGCCGACCCTGGCCCGCGGCGTGGGGGTGACCCTGGTCGACGTGGTCGCCTTCCTGGCGCTGGCCCGGGTCTTCCGGCTCACCGAGGTCACCGACGTGCTGGCCACCGTGACCGGGCGCCTCGGGCGCCGCTGACCCGGGGCTCCCCGCACTCCCCCGGTCTCCCCTGCCCCTCTCCCTCCTGGCACTCCCCCGGAGCCGGCACCTCCGGCCCGACGCCCGGGCCAGGGGCGGTCCGGACCCGGCGTACGGCACCCGGCGCGGGCGTCTCGCGGCTGTGCGACGTCGGTCGCCCCGTCCCGACCCGGGCGCCTACCATGGTCCGGGCGCCGCTGGCGCCCGCGCGCCCGGCTGGCCCGGGCCCGACGCCCGCCCCCAGCGCACGAAGGAGCCAGGACCGCGGTGCCCCACTCGATCAGGCACGGAGACCAGCTCGCCGGTCGCTACCGGCTGGTCGACCTGCTCAGCGAGAGCGGCGACGGTCGCTTCTGGCGGGCCCACGACCGCGTGCTGGAGCGGCAGGTGGCGATCCACGTCATCGCCGCCGACGACGACCGGGCCGCCGGCCTGCTCGAGGCCGCGCGACGCTCGGCCACCGTGCACGACCCCCACGTGCTGCGCGTGCTCGACGCCGAGCGCACCGACGCCCTCTGCTACGTCGTCAACGAGTGGGGGTCGGGCACGTCGCTCGACATCATGCTGGCCGCGGGCGGTCCGCTGGCTCCGCGGCGGGCGGCCTGGCTGGTCGCCGAGGTCGCGGCCGCCGCCGCCACCGCCCACCGGGCAGGGGTCTCGCACGGGCGGCTCAACCCGGAGAACGTCCTCGTCGACCGCAACGGCTCGGTGCGGCTGATCGGCCTGTGCGTCGACGCCGCCCTCCACGGGCTGACCCACACCGACCCCGACGACGACCTCACCGACCTCGCCGGCCTGCTGTACGCCGCCCTCACGGGCCGGTGGGCCGGCATCTCCGGGTCGGTCGTCGTGCCGGCCCCGCAGGAGCACGGGCGCCTGCTGCGCCCGCGCCAGGTGCGCGCCGGCATCCCCCGGATGCTCGACCAGCTGTGCGACAACGTCCTCAACCCCGCCACCGCCGCCCAGCGGGGCCACGACCCCCGCTGCCCCGCCACGGCCCAGGCGCTCGCCGACCAGCTGGTGGAGTTCGTCGGCGACCCCGTCGGCATCCCCGAGGAGCTCGCCACCCGCCTGGTCGACCGCGGCGACGAGACCATCAGCCTGCCCGCGGTCCCCGGGCCGACACCGGCCCCGGCCCCCGTGACCACCGCGGTGACGACCGCCGGGCCGGCCGTGGCGGCGACGCCCGCAGCGGCCCCGGTCCGCTCGAGCGACCCGCTGGGTCCCGCGCCCTCCCAGACCTCCCTGGCCTCCCCGGCCTCCCAGACCCCCGGCCCGGAGCCTGCTGACCAGGAGCCCACCACGGTCGTGCCCCTGACCGGAGGGACCCCCGAGACCCCCACCGACACCGCCGGTGAGAGCCCCCAGGCGGCCACCGACGCGCCCACCACCGTCGTGGCGCTCCCCGACACCGGGGCCGACACCGGGGCCGACACCGACACCGACGCAGGCACCGTCACCGCGACGCACCCGGCGGACGACAGCACCCGGGCCGCCCACGCCGAGGAGGCCACCCGCTCCTCGACGCCCGGCGACGGTCTGCTCGCGGGGTCCTCCCCCGCCCCGGTGGCCGCCGAGCAGCCCACCCAGGCCGGGCTGCCGATCTTCGACGACGAGACCGACGACGTGTCCTGGCTGCAGGCGCGCAGCGAGCCGGTGCCCCCGCCCCCGCCCTTCGAGGACCCGCCCGAGCGCCCGCTCTTCGCCCCCGAGCCCGACGACGGCGGCCCCGTGCGTCGCGCCCGCCCCGGCGCCGAGCAGGCGGAGTCGGGGGAGTTCTGGCCGTGGGGGCCCGCGGCGCCGCCGCCCCCGCCGGGCAGCGACGACGCCGAACCCGACGACGGCGCCGCGGGCGAGGTCCCCGGTCGCAACACCTTCCGCCTGGCCGCGGCGCTGCTGCTGGGCCTGGTGCTGCTCGTCGGCGTCGTGGTCGCCGTCAACGTCGGCCGCGGTCGCACCCCCCTGGGCGCCGAGCCGGAGCCCGAGGGGTCGAGCTCCCCGAGCGCGTCGGCGTCGGCCACGCCCACCGCGGCGCCGACCCCGCTCACGGGGCTCAGCGCGAGCGACCTCGACCCCCAGGGCGACCCCCCGCAGGAGGAGTACCCCGAGCTGACCCCGCTCGCCGTCGACGGCGACCCCGCGACGGTCTGGCGCACCGCGACGTACCTCCAGAACTTCGGGCCGGGCGGCCTCAAGACCGGCGTGGGCCTGGTGGTCGACCTCGGCGGCGAGCAGGAGGTCAGCGAGGTCGACCTCACGCTCGTCGGCGAGGGCACCGCCACCGCGCTCTACGTCACCGACACCGCCCCCACCGACGTGGAGGGACTCGACCCCGTGGCCGAGACCTCCGGCGGCACCCAGCAGCGGGCGGTGCTCGACGAGCCCGTCACCGGCTCCTACCTCACGGTCTGGCTCACCTCGCTGCCCGCCGTCGAGGGCGGCTGGCGCGGCGAGGTGGCCGAGGTCGAGGTCCGCGGGTGAGCGAGCCCGGGGCGGCGGGGCCGCGACCCGACGACGCCGAGGACCCCGAGGGCGCCACTGCCGACGAGGCCGGCGCCGGCTCCCGCAGCGACGTCGAGCTCCTCCACGCCCACGTCGCCGGCGACCACGCGGCCTTCGGCGAGCTCTTCGCCCGCCACCGCGACCGGCTGTGGGCGGTGGCCCTGCGCACGACCGGGCACCCCGAGGACGCCGCCGACGGCCTGCAGGACGCCATGATCGCGGCCTACCGGCGCGCGGGGTCCTTCCGCGGCGACGCCGCCGTGACGACCTGGCTGCACCGCATCGTGGTCAATGCCTGCCTCGACCGCCTCCGCGCGGCGCGCGTGCGCCGCACCGACGCCCTGCCCGACGACCTCGAGGAGTACGGCGACCGCGGCTCGCGCCTCTCCGCCGCGCCGGAGGCCGAGGACCCCGCCGACCGGTCGGTGCGCGCCGAGGAGCGGCGACAGGTGCTCGCCGCGCTGGCCTCGCTGCCCCCGGAGCAGCGCGCCGCCCTGGTGCTCGTCGACATGGAGGGCTACTCGGTGGCCGAGGCGGCCGCCGTGCTCGACTGCGCCGTCGGCACCGTGAAGTCGCGGTGCTCGCGCGGCCGGGCCCGGCTGGCGCCGCTGCTCGGGGTGCTGCGCGAGCGGCGTGACGACGACCACCCCGAGCCGCGGAACCCGACCACGCCGGCGGCCGTCCGATCCGAGGCCGACCCGCGAGGCCCACCGGCCTGACCGGGCCCCCGCCACACTGGACCAGCAGCCCCGACCGACGCCGGCACCTGACCCGGCCCCCGACCGGCACGACCAGCACGACCAGCTCCGCGCCCACCACCAGCAGCACCACCACCGCCAGCACCGAGAGGAGGAGCCCGATGGCCCACGACCCCGACCTCACCCCCGAGCAGCAGCGGGAGGTGACCCGGCGGCTGGCCGACGCCCGCCACACCGAGCCCCTCCCGGTCGACGTCGCCGCCCGGCTCGACCAGGTGCTGGCCCGCCTCGACGCCGGCGAGGACGTCGCCACCTCCCCGGCCCCGATCGACCTCGCCGCCCACCAGGCGCGCCGGCGACGCCGCGTCACCCGGCTCCTCGTGGCGGCCGCGGCCGTCGTCGTGGTCGGTGTCGGCGCCGCCCAGGTCGTCCCCGAGCTCACCCCCGCCGGCTCGGGCGACGCCGGCGAGTCCACCTCCGACGCCGGCGCGGAGGCGGCCGGCTCCGCCGGGTCGGGCGCCGACCCGTCCCAGACCGCTCCCGCCACCGAGGACCGGGCCGACACGGAGTCCGACGCCGAGGCCGCCGACGGCCTCCTCGAGTCGGCCCAGCTGGCGGTGCCCGGCGTACGCCGCCTCACCGAGCGGGACTTCACCGGCTCGGTCTCGCGGGTGCGCGACGAGGCCTCCGCCGCCGCCCGCCGCGTCGACGCCTTCGCCGCCGAGGACGACGGCTCCGAGGAGCTGGCCGGTCCGAGCAACGACAGCAGCCTCAACGCCCTCGCCGAGCGCTCGGCGCGGCGGGCCGCCCGCGCCCTCGCGGAGTGGGACGTCTGCGAGAGCGCCGACTGGGGGCCCGGCCTGCTGGTGCGCGTGCGCTACGCCGGCGAGCCCGCGGTGCTGGCCTTCCGCAGCCCGGCCGGCGACACCCAGGTCGTCGACCTGCTCCAGTGCGGCACCGCCGAGGTGCTCCGCTCGGTCACCCTCCCCCGGCGCTGAGCCGCCACCACACACCGCCGCGACCCGGACCCGCGGGCGCGACGGCGCGGGCCCGGGAATGCCGCTCACCTAGGATCGGTTCCACCCGCAGGTGCCGCAGCACCCCTTCCCAGGCACCGCCCCCGTCATCCCGAGGAGACTGGACTCCATGTCCGACACCCGCCCAGACGTCACCCGACAGGTCATCATCATCGGCTCGGGTCCCTCCGGCTACACCGCCGCGGTCTACGCCGCGCGCGCGAGCCTGGAGCCCCTGGTCTTCGAGGGCTCGGTCACCGCCGGTGGTGCGCTCATGAACACCACCGAGGTGGAGAACTTCCCCGGCTTCCGCGACGGCATCATGGGCCCGGCGCTGATGGACGAGATGCGCGCCCAGGCCGAGCGCTTCGGTGCCGAGCTGGTCTCCGACGACATCGTCGAGGTCGACCTCACCGGCGACATCAAGACGGTGCGCACGGCCACCGACACCTACACCGCGCGCTCGGTGATCCTCGCCACCGGCTCGGGCTACCGCAAGCTCGGCATCGCCCGCGAGGACGAGCTGTCGGGCCGCGGCGTCTCGTGGTGCGCGACGTGCGACGGCTTCTTCTTCCGCGACCAGCACATCGCGGTCGTGGGCGGCGGCGACTCCGCGGTCGAGGAGGCCACCTTCCTGACCCGCTTCGCCTCCAAGGTCTCCCTCATCGTGCGTCGCGACGAGCTGCGCGCCTCCAAGATCATGCAGGAGCGCGCCTTCGCCGACCCCAAGCTCGAGATCGTCTGGAACTCCGCGGTCAAGGAGATCCACGGCGCCGACAAGCTGGAGTCGCTCACCCTCGAGGACACCACCACGGGCGAGACCCGCGCGCTGGAGGCCACCGGTCTCTTCATCGCCATCGGCCACGACCCGCGCTCGGAGCTGCTCACCGGCCAGGTCGACCTCGACGACGAGGGCTACGTGCTGGTCGAGCACCCCTCGACGGCCACCAACATCCCCGGCGTCTTCGCCTGCGGTGACCTGGTCGACCACCACTACCGCCAGGCCATCACCGCGGCCGGCACGGGCTGCGCCGCAGCCCTCGACGCCGAGCGCTACGTCGCCGAGCTCGACCACACCGCGGCCACCCGCGCCGAGGCCCAGGACGCCGTGGCCGGCTCCGCCGCCACCGACGCGGTCAAGACCGCCGGGCTCTGAGCCGCCCCACGCGGCCGCCGCGGGGAACAACCACCCCGCGCGCCGCGTTCCACCACCACAGACGTCAGCAGAGAGAGTAGGGATCATCGTGGCCAACATCAGTGCCGTCACCGACGCCGAGTTCGAGGCTCAGGTGCTCAAGTCCGACAAGCCGGTCCTCGTGGACTTCTGGGCCGAGTGGTGCGGCCCGTGCCGCCAGGTCGCCCCGATCCTCGACGAGATCGCCACGGCCCACGGCGACAAGATCACCTTCATGAAGATGAACGTCGACGAGAACCCCGTCACGCCCTCGTCCTACCGCGTGACCGGCATCCCGACGATCAACGTCTACCAGGGCGGCGAGGTCGTCAAGACCATCGTCGGCGCCCGCCCGAAGGCGACGCTGCTCAACGAGCTGTCGGACTTCATCAACGCCTGACGCACCGGAGCACCCGCGGTCTCCGCGGGCTCACTCCTCCGTCCCCGGCACCCCTCGTGGGGTGCCGGGGACGCGTGCGTCCGGGCTCGGCGCGGGCGCGGGGCGCACCACCCCGCGCAGCCGCTCCAGCGCCACCTCGACCTCGTCGCGCCACGTCAGCGCCGAGCGCAGGTCCATCCGCATCCGCGGCACCCCGCCATGGGCGCGGCGTGTGCCGAAGCCCACGCGGCCCAGGAAGTCGGCCGGCAGGAGGCACTGCCGTCCTCGCCGGCCCGCCGCGTCGGGGCCGTCGACCCGGCCGAAGGCCTCGACCGCGCGGTAGCCGCCGCGCTCCACGAGGTCGCGCGCCATCGCCTGCACGAGCAGCCGGCCCAGCCCGGCGCCCGCGTGCGCGGGGTCGACGTACGCCGAGGCGAGCAGGACGGCGTCGGGCGAGACCGGCGAGGTGGGGAAGGCGTCGGCGCTCGGCAGCAGCGCCGGCGGCGCGTAGACCACGTGACCCACGGGCCGTCCCTCGACGAGCACCACCCGCCCGCAGGAGCCCCAGTCGCGCAGCACGGCCGAGAGCCACGCCCGCTTCTCCTCCCCCGCGTCGCCCTCCAGGTCGACGCGGGCGCGCCGCACCGGGTCGAGCTGCCAGAACACGCAGTCGCGGCACGGCGCGTCGAGCGCAGCGAGGTGGTCGAGGGTGAGGTGCACGACCCTGCGCGACATGGGACCTCCCGGACTCCCCCGCACCGGGCGGGGCTCGTGGCCGCTCGACCCTGCCTCCACGCAGGCCCGCGTCACGGGCCAGGGCAAAGGTGGCCGACCGAACAGCGATCCGCGCGTGCGCGAGTCGCCTCCATCGTTCATGCTAGAGGGGTCATGGAATCCACGCCTGCGCGCTCACAGTCCCGTCTCGACTCCTACGTCGACCGATACGCCGCGCGCACGGCCGGCATGACCGCCTCGGAGATCCGAGCCCTCTTCGCCGTCGCGTCGAGGCCCGAGGTGGTCTCCCTCGCCGGCGGCATGCCGAACATCTCCGGGCTCCCCCTCGACGTCGTGAGCAGCGCCATCGGCGACCTCGTGACCCAGCAGGGCCCGGTCGCGATGCAGTACGGCTCGGGCCAGGGCGTGCCGGAGCTGCGCGAGCAGATCACCGACGTCATGCGCCTCGAGGGCATCGAGGCCCACCCCGACGACGTCGTGGTCACCGTGGGCTCCCAGCAGGCCGTCGACCTGGTCACGCGGATCTTCTGCGACCCCGGTGACGTCGTGCTGTGCGAGGCCCCGTCGTACGTCGGTGCGCTCGGCGTCTTCAAGGCCTACCAGGCCGACGTCGTGCACGTGGAGATGGACGCCCACGGGCTCGTGCCCGAGGCCCTCGAGCAGGCCATCGCCTCGGTGCAGGCCTCCGGTCGCCGGATCAAGTTCCTCTACACGATCCCCAACTTCCACAACCCCGCCGGCATCACGCTCTCGGCCGAGCGGCGCCCCCGCATCCTCGACATCTGCCGCCGCGAGGGCGTGCTGGTGCTCGAGGACAACCCCTACGGCCTGCTGGGCTTCGACCAGGAGCCGATGCGCGCGCTGCGCGCCGACGAGGCCGAGGGCGTCATCTACCTCGGGTCGTTCTCCAAGACCTTCGCCCCGGGCTTCCGGGTCGGGTGGGCGCTGGCGCCGCACCCGGTGCGCGAGAAGCTCGTGCTGGCCCAGGAGTCCGCGACGCTGTGCCCGCCGCAGTTCTCGCAGATGGCGGTGTCGGCCTACCTCGCCAACCACGACTGGCAGGGCCAGATCAAGCAGTTCCGGGAGATGTACCGCGAGCGGCGCGACGCCATGGTCTCGGCGCTCGAGGACCTCATGCCGGCGGCCTGCCAGTGGAACGTCCCCGACGGCGGGTTCTACGTCTGGCTCACCCTCCCCCCGGGCATCGACGCGAAGTCGATGCTCCCTCGCGCCGTGACCGCCCGGGTGGCCTACGTGCCCGGCACCGCGTTCTTCGCCGACGGCTACGGCTCGAGCTCGATGCGGCTGTCGTTCTGCTACCCCACGCCCGAGCGGATCCGTGAGGGCGTACGCCGCCTCGCCGGCGTGCTCGAGGCCGAGATGGAGCTGCGGGCCACCTTCGGTGCCGCCGCCCCCGAGCGCGGGATCGGTCCCTACCAGGGCTACGACGCGCCCGGGACGGACCTGTCCTGATGGACCTCACCTACCCGCCGATCATCGTCGCGGCCAAGACCGGCTTCAAGCTGCTCGGGCAGCGCTTCGTCATGACGGGCACCGAGCACGTGCCGCGCAGCGGCGGTGTGCTGCTGGCCTACAACCACATCGGCTACGTCGACTTCGTCTACGGCGGCCTGGCCGCCAACCCGTCGGGTCGCCTGGTGCGCTTCATGGCCAAGCGGGAGATCTTCGACCACCGCCTGGGCGGACCGCTGATGCGCTCGCTGCACCACATCGAGGTCGACCGCGGCGAGGGCGTCGCGTCGTTCCGCACCGCCGTCGACCGGCTGCGCGAGGGCGAGGCCGTCGGGATCTTCCCCGAGGCCACCATCTCCCGCTCCATGGAGCTCAAGGAGTTCAAGTCCGGCGCGGTGCGCATCGCGGCGGAGGCAGGCGTGCCGCTGGTGCCGGTCATCATGTGGGGCACCCAGCGGATGATGACCAAGGACCACGCCCGCGACTTCTCCCGCGGCAAGACCATCGCCCTCACCGTCGGCGCCCCCCTGCACCCGACCGGTGCCGACCCCGTGGGCGAGACCGCCGAGCTGCGCTCGGTGATGTCGCGCATGCTCGACCAGACCATCGCGGCCTACCCCGCCGACGAGCAGCCGCCCGGATCGTGGTGGCTCCCCGCCCGTCACGGCGGTTCGGCGCCCACTCCCGAGCGCGCTGAGGAGCTCGACGCGGCCGAGAAGCGCGATCGCGCGGCGCGGCGCGCGGCGAAGCGCGCTCAGAATCGCTCCTGACGAACTCTGGAGCGCCGATCAGGCAGTTGTCGGCGCTTGTTCAGACTCTCGGCGCGTGCATTGATCAACAGATCGTTTTGTCGACAAAACGATCTATTAATCAGTCGATGGACGCCGCGGTGCTCGCGCTCGGGTCCATCAGGTCGATGATCCGCTGCAGGTCCTCCAGCGTCGCGAACTCCACGGTGATCCGGCCCTTGCTCTTGCCCAGGTCGATCTTCACCCTGGTCTCCAACCGGTCGGCCAGCCGGTCCGACAGGTCGGCCAGACCCGGTGCCGTCGGCTTGCGGCGCCGCACCCGCGGCTCGTCCTCGCCGCCGGTCTCCCCCAGCGCGACGATCTCCTCCAGCGCGCGCACGCTGATGCCCTCGGCCACGACCCGGCTGGCGAGCCGGTCCTGAGCGTCGGCGTCGGCCACGGCGAGCAGCGAGCGGGCGTGGCCCGCGCTCAGCACGCCCGCGGCCACGCGCCGCTGGACCGCCGGGCTCAGCCGCAGCAGCCGCAGCGTGTTGCTGATCTGCGGGCGCGAGCGTCCGATCCGCTGCGCCAGCTCGTCGTGGGTGCAGCCGAAGTCCTCGAGGAGCTGGGCGTAGGCCGAGGCCTCCTCGAGCGGGTTGAGCTGGCTGCGGTGGAGGTTCTCCAGCAGCGCGTCGCGCAGCATGTCGGTGTCGTCGGTGGAGCGCACGATCGCCGGGATGGTGCCCGTGCCGGCCTGCTGGGAGGCGCGCCAGCGCCGCTCCCCCATCACCAGCTCGTAGGTCTCCGACCCCGTGCGCCGCACCACCACGGGCTGTAGCAGCCCGACCTCGGAGATCGAGTGGACCAGCTCGGCCATCGCCTCCTCGTCGAAGACCTGCCGTGGCTGCGCATGGTTGGGGTGCACCTGGTCGAGCGGGATCTCGGCGAAGTAGGCGCCCGCCACCGGGGCCAGCTCCTCACCGGTGCTCCCGGGCGCGGGCCGGCGTACGTCGGCCTGCGCGGGCGCCGCGCCGTCCTCGGCGTGGGTCGGGGCCGAGCCCGCGGCGGCGCGTCCCGGGCTGGCGTCAGGGGATGTCGAGGCGTCGTCGGCCTCCGCCGGCGGGGCCGAGGTCGGGATGAGCGAGCCCAGGCCCCGTCCGAGGCCCCGACGCGCGGGAGGCCGGGAGCCGCTCACACCGCCACCGCCTTCGTCGCGATCTCCCGGGCCGCCTCCAGGTAGCTGAGCGCTCCGGGGGAGCCGGGGTCGTAGGTCATCACGGTCTGGGCGTAGGACGGCGCCTCGGAGACCCGCACCGAGCGGGGGATGTTGGTGCGGAGCACCTGCTCCCCGAAGTGCTCGCGCACCTCGCTGGCCACGCCGGCGGCCAGGCGGGTGCGCGCGTCGTACATGGTGATGAGGATGGTGGAGACCGACAGCTCCGGGTTGAGGTGCTTGCGCACCATGTCGACGGTCTCCAGGAGCTGTCCGAGCCCTTCCAGCGCGTAGTACTCCGCCTGGATCGGGATCATCATCTCGTCCCCGGCGACCAGGGCGTTGAGGGTGAGCAGCCCCAGGGACGGCGGGCAGTCGATGAGCACGTAGTCGATGCGCTCGTCCCCGATCTCCTCGAGGCTGCCGACCAGGGGATGGCCGTGGATGGCCTTGCGCAGCCGGCCCTCGCGCGCCACGACGCTCACGAGCTCGATCTCGGCACCGGCCAGGTCGATGGTCGCCGGCACGACCATGAGGCCCGCCACGTCGGGGCACGCCACGGCGACCTCCTCCAGGGGAGCGCCGTCGACCAGGGCGTCGTAGGTCGACGCGACACCGCGCCGGTGCTCGATGTTCAGCGCGGTCGAGGCGTTGCCCTGCGGGTCGAGGTCGACCACCAGCACCTTCTGGCCCAGCTGGGCCAGGGCGGCGGCGACGTTGACCGTGGAGGTGGTCTTCCCGACCCCGCCCTTCTGGTTGGCCACCACGAAGACGCGGGTCTCACGGGGCCGGGGGAGTGCCGGTCCCGTGCGCCGTCCCTCGCGTGCCAGCACCGTGTGCTCGGCCGCGCGGGCCAGGGGAGTGGCGTCGTCGTGCAGCGAGGGCTCGTACGCCGCCATCTCGCCCGCCGTCCTCACCGTGTAGCCCGACGACCCCGCGGACCCGGGGCCGCTGCTCGCCGCTCCCGTTTCACGTGAAACTGACTGGTCTGACGACGTCGGTACGCCCTGTGGAGAATGGTGTGCCATCTGTGGAGAACTGGCCTCTCTGAGCGTGGAACAGGCGGAATGCAGGGGCGCGTCCCGGTGGATAACTCCGGAGCCCCTCAGCGGGGGCGGCGACCGCCACGACGACGGGCGGACGCCCCGCGGGCGGGTCTGCGGGGCTCGTCGCGCGTCCGCGCCGGAGGCCAACGTACCGTCGCCGGGTCGGACCAGGCCACCCGGAGTGCCGTGGTCGGGGGATCGACGGTGCCTGCTCCCAGCGTGAGCACCTCAGGCTCCGCGCATCCCCAGCGCTGCAGCGCGCCGCGCGCCTCCTCCACCTCGCCGGACACCGAGGATCCCTTCATCGCCACCAGGGCGCCCTCCGGCGCCACCAGGGGCATGGACCATCCCAGAAGCCGCTCCAGCGGCGCCACGGCCCGGGAGGTGACCACGTCGAAGGTCTGCTCGCCGTGGAGGTCGTCGGCGCGTCCACGGCGCACGAGCACGTTGTCGAGGCCGAGCTCCTCCACCGCCTCGTCGAGGAACGTCGTGCGCCGCAGCAACGGCTCGACCAGGGTCAGCCTCAGGTCGGGCCGCCGCACCGCGAGCACGAGCCCGGGCAGGCCGGCCCCGGACCCGATGTCGCACACCGCGGACCCCGCCGGCAGGGCGTCGGCGAGCACCGCACAGTTGAGAAGGTGGCGGTCCCACAGTCGCGGGACCTCGCGCGGGCCGATCAGCCCCCGGACCACGCCGGCGTCGGCCAGCAGCTCCCACAGCCGGACGGCCAGGGGAAGGCGGTCGAGCGAGAACACCCTCCCGGCCGCGTCGGGCGGGGAGGGTGTTTCACGTGGAACGTCAGCCTCGGACACGCCGGTCCACCGAGGCGGCCCGACCGCAGGCGGGGGAGTGGACGATCACTCCGGCAGCACCACCACGTAGCGCCGGGGCTCGACACCCTCGGACTCCGAGGACAGCCCGGCCTCGGCGACGGCGTCGTGGACGACCTTGCGCTCGAAGGGCGACATCGGCTGCAGCGAGAGACGCTCCCCGGACTCGCGCACCTGCGCCACGCTGTCGGCCGCGAGGGCCTCCAGCTCGGTCCGCTTCTGCGCGCGGAAGCCGGAGATGTCCAGCATGAGACGCGAGCGCTCGCCGGTTTCGCGGTAGACCGCGAGACGGGTCAGCTCCTGCAGGGCGTCGAGGACCTCGCCGCGCTGCCCGACGAGCTGGCTGAGGTCGGCACCGACGATGGAGACCGACGCCCGGTCGCCCTCCACGTCCATGTCGAGGTCGCCGTCGAGGTCGGCGATGTCGAGGAGCTCCTCGAGGTAGTCGGCGGCGATGTCGCCCTCGGCCTCGAGCTCGGCCAGGCGACGCTCGGCGGCCGACGACTCGCTGCCGGGCCCCTGGGCCGCCTGGGCGGTGAGGTCGTGGGTGACCTCCTCCACGCCGGCGACGGTCGAGGTCCGGGCGTCGTCGGCCGAGGCGGCCTGCTCCTCGCCCTCGAGGGCCTCCTGCTGGGCGGACTCCTGCGTCACTTCTTGCCTCCCTGGGTGCCGCCGCCGGGCTTGCTGCCGCCCGACTTGCGCTGCTGCTTCGTGGTCTTCTTGGGCTGCTGCCGCACGGCGGGACGGCGGGGCTCCTCGACGGGCGCCTCCACCTCCTCGACGACCGTGCCGTGCTTGGCGGCCTTGGCCTTGTCGCGGTCGGCCTTGGCCGCGAAGGCCGGCGTGCCGGGCGCGGGGTTGTTGCGGATGACGTAGAACTGCTGACCCATGGTCCACAGGTTGGAGGTGGTCCAGTAGAGGAGCACGCCGATCGGGAAGGCCACGCCGCCGAGGCCGAAGGCGACGGGCAGGACGTAGAGCAGCAGCTTCTGCTGCTGGGCGTAGGGCCCCGAGAGGGCGTCGGCAGGCATGTTCTTGCTCATCAGCTGACGCTGGGTGAAGAACGTCGTGGCGGTCATGGCGAGCACCAGGAAGAGCGCCAAGAGCATGACGCTGAGGTCGCCACCCCCCTCGCGCCAGACGCCCGAGCCCCAGAAGCTGTCGGCCAGGGGGATGGACCCGAAGAGTTTCGAGTCACCGAACTGACGAGCCAGCGTGCTGGTCAGGAAGCCGCGGGCCGTGTAGTCCTTCGCGGCCTCGTTGAGCAGGTGGAACAGGGTGAAGAAGATCGGCATCTGCAGCAGGATCGGCAGGCACGAGGCGAAC
Source organism: Nocardioides sp. P86 (assembly GCF_023712465.1). Taxonomy (NCBI): domain Bacteria; kingdom Bacillati; phylum Actinomycetota; class Actinomycetes; order Propionibacteriales; family Nocardioidaceae; genus Nocardioides; species Nocardioides sp. P86. Next base: position 214,539 of record NZ_JAMAYE010000003.1, read on the forward strand.
GGGTTGGTGCCCGTGTCCTTGTAGAGCTTCATCGTCTCCTGCGCGAGACGCTCCCGGTCGTGGCCGTACTTCTTCTGCAGCTCCTTGACCTTGGGCTGGATCAGCTGCATGTTGCGGCTGGACTTGATCTGCTTGACGAACAGCGGGATCAGCGCCGCGCGGATCACCAGCGTCAGGCCCACGATCGACAGCGCCCACGAGGCACCACCGGCCGGGTCGAGACCCAGGGCCGTGAACAGCTTGTGCCACAGGATCAGCACGCCCGAGATCGCGTAGTAGAGCGGGGTCGCGATGAAGGTGAAGAAGTCGCCGATTGCGCCCACCGATCAGGCTCCTTGCTGGGATGTCGAGACGGGTCCCGCCGAGCGGCGGGTGGGACGGACAGAGGGTGGCACGGGGTCGTAGCCGCCGGCGGCCCACGGGTGGCACCGTGCCACACGCCGGGCCGCGAGCCAGCTGCCGCGGGCACTGCCGTGCACGGTCACCGCCTCCAGCGCGTAGGCGGAGCACGACGGGTGATAGCGGCAGACCTGACCGTAGAGCGGGCTCACCACCGCGCGGTAGAGCCGGAGGAAGCCGATGAGCAGGTACTTCACGCCATCACCCGCTGGAGGCAACGCTCGAGGTCGGAGCGGAGTTCCGCGCTGGGGGCGCCCGCGGCGGCCGGCAGCGCACGGACCACGAGCACAGCAGCGCCCGGGAGCGTGTCGAGCTGCTCCCGGGCGAGGTGTCGCAGACGCCGCTTGACGCTGTTGCGCGCCACGGCGTTGCCGACGGCCTTGCTGACGACGAAGCCGACCCGTGCCGGACCCGCGGCGTCCGGGGTGCTCAGGTGCACCACGAGCGTGCGGCTCCCCGCGCGCCGACCACGCCCCGCGCGTCGGAACGAGTCCGAGTCGCGGAGCCTGTGGTCGCGGGGGAGCACCGGGTGGCCGAGGCCGTCGTCAGGCTCAGACGGCCAGGCTCTTGCGGCCCTTGCGGCGGCGCGAGGAGAGGATCGACCGGCCGGCGCGGGTGCGCATGCGCAGGCGGAACCCGTGCACCTTGTGGCGACGACGGTTGTTCGGCTGGTACGTACGCTTGCTCACGAGCTTCTCTTTCGGTTCAAGGGACTGGCGGTCAACGGCTCTGCGAGCCCGGACCCCGGGAGCGCCCGGCGGACCGGGGCCCCGACGCACCTGTCGGCTGGCACCGCCCACCCAGGTCCACTGCAGGACCTGGACATGCGGCACCCGTCGACGCCGGATGACCGGCAAACGGTACGCGTTCGAATTCCACAGGGTCAAACCCTCGGGCGCCCTCAGCCTACGGGGTCGCCCCAGCCTGTGGATGACGTCTTGCTCGGGGCTCGCGCACCGCGTTACGTTCTCGGTCTCCGACGACCCGTGCACCCACGGCTCCGACGAGGTGGCCAGCACCGGAGCACCGCGCCGCAGCACCCCCGCATCACCCCTCTGACCTGCGAAGACGTTGCGGAGGGCGGACGCACCCGGCGCCTCGGCACCGCGGCGACGACGAGGTCGCGACGGAGTTTCACAACCTGTGGACAAAGGTGTGGAGAAGCAGAGCACCGTGCGGCCCGCCCGGGCCGAGGTCCCCTTCGGAGGGCCGAACCAGAAGGTCAACCAGAAGGCGGCAAGGACGTGGACCAAGACGTGGACCAGACGCCCCCGGAGCTCGGCCCGGCCTGGCGCTCGGTGGTGGCGGACCTGCAGCCCAACCAGCGCGCCTGGCTCAACGCCAGCGAGCCGGTGACCCTCCACGGCAACACGGCGATCATCGCGGTGCCCAACGACTTCACGCGCGGGCAGCTCGAGGGCCGGCTGCGCGGTCAGCTGGAGGACGCCCTCACGGTCTCCTTCGGCCGGGAGATCCGCATCGCGGTCACGGTCAACCCGCAGCTCGAGGACGAGCCCCGCCCCACCAGTCCCGACCCGACCCCGGTCGAGACCATTGATCGACATGTCGACATAGACACACGGCGCGCCGAGCCCGCCCCCGTCGTGGAGCAGGCGGGCAGCCGCCAGACGAGCGCGCTGGAGACCCGGCTCAACCCCAAGTACACCTTCGAGACGTTCGTCATCGGCTCGTCCAACCGCTTCCCCCACGCGGCGGCCGTCGCTGTCGCCGAGGCTCCCGGCAAGGCCTACAACCCGCTGCTGGTCTACGGCGACTCCGGGCTGGGCAAGACCCACCTGCTCCACGCCATCGGCCACTACGTGCGCTCGCTCTACACCGGCGCCAAGGTGCGCTACGTGTCGAGCGAGGAGTTCACCAACGAGTTCATCAACGCGATCCGCGACGACCGGCAGGACCGCTTCAAGCGGCGCTACCGCGACGTCGACGTGCTGCTGATCGACGACATCCAGTTCCTGGAGGGCAAGACCCAGACCCAGGAGGAGTTCTTCCACACGTTCAACACCCTCCACAACGCCAACAAGCAGATCGTGCTGACCTCCGACCGCGCGCCCAAGCGGCTCGAGGCGCTCGAGGACCGGCTGCGCAACCGCTTCGAGTGGGGGCTGATCACCGACGTCCAGCCCCCCGACCTCGAGACGCGCATCGCGATCCTGCGCAAGAAGGCCGCCATGGACCGCCTGACCGCGCCGCCGGACGTGCTGGAGTTCATCGCCTCGAAGATCCAGACCAACATCCGCGAGCTGGAGGGCGCGCTGATCCGGGTGACGGCCTTCGCCAACCTCAACCGCCAGGAGGTCGACATGACCCTGGCCGAGATCGTGCTGAAGGACCTGATCCCCGAGGGCGGGGAGCCCGAGATCACCGCGGCGCTGATCATCGCCCAGACGGCGGCGTACTTCGGTCTGTCCATCGAGGAGCTCACCGGCCCCTCGCGCGGTCGGCACCTCGTCATGGCCCGCCAGATCGCCATGTACCTGTGCCGCGAGCTCACCGACCTCTCGCTGCCGAAGATCGGCGCGCAGTTCGGCAACCGCGACCACACCACGGTCATGTACGCCGACCGCAAGATCAACCAGCTGCTGGCCGAGCGCCGGGCCGTCTTCAACCAGGTCAGCGAGCTCACCAACCGCGTGAAGATGCAGGCCCGTCAGGTCTGATCCGCCCGTCGCCACCTCGTCGGTGCGCGGGTGAACTACACCGTTGTGTGATGTGGAGCCGCCTGTGCGCCGGCCCCGCATCGCCGGGAGAGGCTGTGGACGAGCGGTGGACGGAACTCACCGGCCGCCCGCGACTGCACACCGGTCCTTGTGGTTCCACGGCGTCGTGCACAGGGCCTGTGAGCGAGCGCCACGCGGCCTGACCTGCACAGACGCTGGCTGTCCACAGATTCCACCGCTGCTATGACTCCTCCGTACCTCCAGACGTCCAGATCCTCCGTGAACATGTTCCGACCCCCCTGCCTGTGCACAACTCCTCCGCCCGGCGCCTGTGACGGACCGATGAGCGCAGGGCGAGCACCCGGTGCACGGAGCACGACAGGACGCACCGGACTCCCAGCGGCCGGGACGACGTGGCAGGATCAGCCCCCCAGAGCCCAGCCGCACCCGAAGGACACACCGTGAAGTTCCGCGTCGAACGCGACGTGCTCGCCGATGCCGTCGCCTGGGCTGCCCGCAGCCTGCCGGTCCGTCCGAGCGTCCCCGTCCTCGCCGGCCTGCTGATCGAGACCGACGACGAGGGCCTGGTGCTCTCGACCTTCGACTACGAGACCTCGGCCCGCGCCACGCTCAAGGCCGACGTGACCACCGAGGGCCGCGCCCTGGTCAGCGGCCGGCTGCTCGCCGACATCTGCCGCAGCCTGCCGGCCAAGCCGGTCGAGATGGTGCTCGACGGCTCACGGGTGTCCCTCACCTGCGGCTCGGCCCGCTTCAGCCTCCAGACCATGCCGGTGGCCGACTACCCGTCGCTGCCCGACATGCCCGCGGCGACCGGCACGGTGCAGAGCGACGTCTTCGCCCACTCGGTGGCCCAGGCCGTCACGGCGGCAGGGCGCGACGACATGCTCCCGGTGCTGACCGGCGTGCGGCTCGAGATCGACGGCTCGAGCATCTCGCTGCTGGCCACCGACCGCTTCCGCCTCTCCCAGCGCGAGCTGGGCTGGGACCCCCGCACCCCCGACGAGACCCTCGCGGCTCTGGTGCCGGCGAAGGTGCTCGGCGACACCGCGAAGTCGCTGACCGCCGGCAGCGAGGTCGTCATCGCGCTGGCCGCCAGCGGCAGCGGCGAGGGCATCATCGGCTTCGAGGGCGCGGCGCCGGGCGGGGTGCGGCGTACGACGACGCGACTGCTCGACGGTGAGTTCCCCAAGGTCCGCAGCCTCTTCCCCAGCGAGCACCTCACCGTGGCCAAGGTCGACAAGGCGGCGCTGATCGAGTCGGTCAAGCGCGTCTCGCTCGTCGCCGAGCGCAACACCGCCGTGCAGCTGGCCTTCAGCGACGGTGTGCTCACCCTCGACGCCGGGTCGGGCGACGAGGCGCAGGCCTCGGAGTCGATCGAGGCCCAGATCGAGGGCGACGACATCACGACCGGCTTCAACCCCCAGTTCCTGCTCGACGGGCTGAGCGCCATCGACGAGCCGATCGTCGAGCTGGCCTTCACCCAGGCCGCCAAGCCGGTCGTCATCAGCGGGTCGCCGGCCGAGGCGGGTACCGACACCGGCTTCCGCTACCTGCTCATGCCGCGCCGCCTGCTCTCCTGACCCACCACCCCTCGGCCCCCGCCGGGGCCCACCCCTGCCCGCGCACCCGGAGGTACTCATGGACATCGGACTCGTCGGACTCGGGAAGATGGGCGGCAACATGCGCTCGCGCCTGCGGGAGGCCGGCCACACCGTCGTCGGCTACGACCGCAACCCCGACCTGGCCGACGCCGACAGCCTGGCCTCGATGGTCGAGCAGCTGCCCTCGCCGAAGGTCGTGTGGGTGATGGTGCCCGCGGGCGACCCCACCCGCGAGACCGTCGCGGCCCTGGGGGAGCTGCTCGGCGAGGGCGACCTGGTCGTCGACGGCGGCAACTCCAAGTGGACCGACGACCAGGCCAACGCCGCGATGCTCGCCGAGAAGGGCGTCGGCTTCGTCGACTGCGGCGTCTCCGGCGGTGTGTGGGGCCTGCAGAACGGCTACGCGCTGATGTGCGGCGGCTCCGACGAGGACGTCGCCAAGGTCCAGCCGGCCCTCGACGCCCTCAAGCCCGCCGAGGGCGGCTTCGTCCACGCCGGCCGCAAGCCCGGCGCGGGCCACTTCGCCAAGATGGTCCACAACGGCATCGAGTACGCCATGATGCAGAGCTACGCCGAGGGCTGGGAGCTGCTGGAGAAGGTCGACCTCGTCGAGGACGTCCCGGCGGTCTTCGACTCCTGGCGCTCCGGCACCGTCATCCGCTCGTGGCTGCTCGACCTGCTCGTCGCCGCCATCGAGGACGACACCCACCTCGACCAGCTGCGCGGCTACGCCGACGACTCCGGCGAGGGCCGGTGGACGGTCGAGGCGGCGATCGACAACGCCGTGCCGATGAACGTCATCGCCGCCTCGCTCTTCGCCCGGTTCACCTCGCGCCAGGACGACAGCCCGGCGATGAAGGCGATCGCGGCGATGCGCAACCAGTTCGGCGGTCACGCCGTGCACACCGAGGCCCCCGTCGGCGGCGACGCCAACCCCGACGTCCGCGGCGGCTAGGCCCGGCCGCCGGGTGTACGTCTCCCACCTCACCCTCCACGACTTCCGCTCCTACCCCGCGGCCGACGTCGCGCTCGAGCCGGGCGTCACGGCCTTCATCGGCCGCAACGGCCAGGGCAAGACCAACCTGGTCGAGGCGATCGACTACCTCTCGCGCCTGGCCTCGCACCGGGTGGCCAGCGACGCCCCGCTGATCCGGGCCGGCGCGGAGCAGGCGATCGTGCGGGCCGCCGTCGTGCGCGACGGGCGCACGGCGGTGCTCGAGGTCGAGCTCAACCCCGGCAGGAGCAACCGCGCCCGCATCAACCGCTCCCCGCTGCCGCGGGCCCGCGACCTGGTCGGCCTGGTGCGCACCGTGGTCTTCTCGCCGGAGGACCTCACGCTGGTCAAGGGCGACCCCTCGGACCGGCGCAAGTTCCTCGACGACCTGCTCGTGCTGCGCACCCCGCGCCTGGCCGGGGTCCGCTCCGACTACGACCGGGTGCTGCGCCAGCGCAACTCGCTGCTCAAGACCGCGGGAGCCGCGCGCCGCGGCAGCTCGGCGCAGGAGGGCGCGCTGTCGACGCTCGGCGTCTGGGACTCCCACATGGCCACGACCGGCGCCGAGCTGCTCGCCGAGCGGCTGGCGCTGGTCGAGCAGCTGCGGCCCTACGTCGGCTCTGCGTACGCGACCGTCGCGCGGGGCGCGCGCCGCGACGACGCCGACATCGAGTACCGCCCCAGCCTCGAGCTCGGCGGTGCCCGCACCCAGCCCGAGCTGGCCGAGGCGCTGCTGGCCGAGGTGGAGCGGCGTCGCAAGGACGAGCTCGACCGCGGCGTCTCGCTGGTGGGACCCCACCGCGACGAGCTGCTGCTCACGATCGGCCACGGCGCCGGTCCCTCGACCGGCGCCTCGACCGACGAGGCGGCCGACGCCGACCCCGGCGCCGGTGAGGAGGCCCCGACCAGCGGCGGGCCGCGGCTGCCGGTGAAGGGCTACGCCTCCCACGGCGAGTCGTGGTCGTTCGCGCTGGCGCTGCGCCTGGCCTCCTACGACCTGTTGCGCTCCGACGGCGACGACCCGATCCTGATCCTGGACGACGTCTTCGCCGAGCTCGACACCGAGCGGCGGGCGCAGCTCGCCGAGCTGGTCGCGGGGGCCGAGCAGGTCCTGGTGACCGCGGCCGTCGCCGCCGACGTGCCGGCCGCGCTGGCCGGGGCGAGGTTCCTGGTGGGGGAGGGGAAGGTACGCCGCGACGATGCCTGACCCCACCGACCCCGCCGACCCCCGCGGACCGGACCGCCCCGAGCGGCCCGCCGGCCCCGCCTCCTCCGACGGCCCGACCGCGGCGGAGCCCGACGAGCAGCCGGAGCACCGCCCCGACGGGCTGGAGCTGGCCCGGGCGATCGCACGGGCCACGGCCGGCACGACGTCGGCGGCGCGCCGGCGCAAGCCGCGCCGCGACCGCGGCAGCGGCGGGCGGGTCAGCGGCTCGCACCCCGACGACCGCGACCCCCAGCTGCTCGACGCCACGCTGGCGCGGCTCGTGGGCGACCACGGCTGGGAGCTCGACCTGCGGGTGCACGGCGTCTTCGGGCGCTGGCCCGAGCTGGTCGGCCAGGAGGTCTCCTCGCACTGCACGCCGGAGTCGTTCGCCGACGGGCGCCTGGTCGTGCGCACCGACTCCACCGCCTGGGCCACCCAGCTCAAGCTGCTGGCGCCGACGCTGGTGCGCCGGCTCAACGAGGAGCTGGGCCACGGCACGGTCGTGGTGATCGAGGTGCTCGGCCCCCACGGGCCGACGTGGAAGAAGGGCCCGCGCTCGGTGCGCGACGGTCGCGGCCCGCGCGACACCTACGGCTGACCCGCGGCCGCGTCGCGCCTGCGTCGCTCGGCGCCGCTCGGCGCCCCACGGAGCGGCTCCGGCGTACCCGTCCCTGTCCGACCCCCTCCCGTGCGCTCCACGAGGCCCTCAGGGAGCGCTCAGGGCGGTTTTTTCCACAGTGAGGACCCCCGGCTGGGGACGCCTGCGTGAGTAGAGGCCCTCAGCGGGCTATCATGGGCCCCTGGGTCGCCTCGCGCGACCCTGCTCATGTCACGCTCCTCGCGGAGCCGGAGTCTGAAGAGGTGGACGTGTCCGAGGACAACCAGGCAGAGATCCCGGAGACGACAGCCCCCCAGCCGCCCAACGGCGTCGAGTACGACGCCTCCGCGATCCAGGTCCTCGAGGGCCTCGAGGCCGTGCGCAAGCGCCCGGGCATGTACATCGGCTCCACGGGCGTGCGCGGCCTGCACCACCTGATCTGGGAGATCGTCGACAACGCGGTCGACGAGTCGCTGGCGGGCTACTGCGACCGCATCGTCGTGACGCTGACCGACGACGGCGCCATCCGGGTCGAGGACAACGGGCGCGGCATCCCCACCGACACCGCCCCGGGCCAGGAGATGCCGGCGGTCACGATGGCGCTGACCATGCTCCACGCCGGCGGCAAGTTCGGCGGGGGCGGCTACAAGGTCTCCGGCGGTCTGCACGGCGTCGGCGTCTCCGTGGTCAACGCCCTGTCGACCCACCTGGTCGTCGAGGTGCGCAACCGCGGCCACCTGTGGCGCCAGTCCTTCACCATCGGGGTGCCCGACGGCCCGCTGGAGCAGGTCCGCGCGATGGAGCCCGGCGAGCGGACCGGCACGACGGTCACCTACTGGGCCTCGCCGGAGATCTTCGAGACCACCGAGTACTCCCTCGAGACCATCGCCGCCCGCTTCCGCGAGATGGCCTTCCTCAACAAGGGCCTCGAGATCGTCCTGCGCGACGAGCGGCCCGCGGCCAGCGACGTCGCCGACGCGGTCGAGGACAACACCGTCGACCCCGACGACGAGGGCGGCATCGACGACGCCGGCCACGACGCGATCAAGCGCGGCGATGCCGGCGGCCTGGAGCAGGTCTTCAAGTACGACCGCGGCCTGGTCGACTACGTCGAGCACCTCAACCGCCGCAAGACCGCCGCCAACCCGACGGTCATCTCCTTCGAGGCCGAGACCCCGGAGTCGGTGGAGAACCACATGTCGCTCGAGGTCGCGATGCAGTGGAACACCAGCTTCACCGAGTCGGTCCACACCTTCGCCAACACCATCAACACCCACGAGGGCGGCACCCACGAGGAGGGCTTCCGCGCGGCGCTGACCGGGCTGGTCAACACGTGGGGCTTCGAGTGGGGCCTGATGAAGAAGCAGGAGGACCGCGTCTCCGGCGACGACATCCGTGAGGGCCTCACCGCCATCATCTCGATCAAGATGGGCGAGCCGCAGTTCGAGGGCCAGACCAAGACCAAGCTCGGCAACACCGAGGCCAAGGGCTTCGTGCAGCGCCTGATGAACGAGCAGCTCGGCGACTGGCTGGAGAAGAACCCCGCCGAGGGCAAGGACATCGTGCGCAAGGCCCAGGCCGCGCAGTCGGCCCGCCTCGCCGCCCGCAAGGCCCGCGACCTGGCCCGCAACCGCAAGGGCCTGCTCGGCGGCGGCGGACTGCCCGGCAAGCTCTCGGACTGCCAGTCGACCAACCCCGCGGAGTGCGAGGTCTTCATCGTCGAGGGCGACTCGGCCGGCGGCTCGGCCCGCCAGGGCCGCGACCCGCGCATCCAGGCGATCCTCCCGATCCGCGGCAAGATCCTCAACGTCGAGAAGGCCCGCATCGACAAGGTGCTGGGCAACACCGAGGTGCAGTCGATCATCTCCGCCCTGGGCACCGGCATCCAGGAGGAGTACGACCCCGCCAAGCTGCGCTACCACAAGGTCGTGCTGATGGCCGACGCCGACGTCGACGGCCACCACATCAACACGCTGCTGCTGACGCTGCTCTTCCGCTTCATGCGCCCCCTCATCGAGGGCGGCTACGTCTACATGGCCCAGCCCCCGCTCTACCGCCTGCGGTGGAACAAGCCGGCCGAGCACGAGTTCGTCTACTCCGACGCCGAGCGCGACGCGCTGCTGCGCGAGGGCCAGGCCGCGGGCAAGAAGCTGCCCAAGGAGAACCCGGTCCAGCGCTACAAGGGCCTCGGCGAGATGAACGCCAAGGAGCTGTGGGAGACGACCATGGATCCCGACCAGCGGCTGATGCTGCAGGTCACCCTCGACGACGCCGCCCACGCCGACGAGATCTTCTCGATCCTCATGGGCGAGGACGTCGAGCAGCGGCGCTCCTTCATCCAGCGCAACGCCAAGGACGTCCGATTCCTGGATATCTAGCTCTCTCGCGAGATCGCTAGATTCCGGTAGAACCGACCAGAGAGACCGAGACACGTGACCCAGACCCCGACCGACGGCACCCCTCCCTCCGACGGAGGACCCGGGGGGCGCATCGAGCCCGTCGAGCTGCAGACCTCGATGCAGCGCGCCTACATCGACTACGCCATGGCCGTCATCGTCGGGCGCGCGCTGCCCGACGTGCGCGACGGCCTCAAGCCGGTGCACCGCCGCGTGCTCTACGCGATGTTCGACGGCGGCTACCGCCCCGACCGCGGCTTCTCGAAGTGCTCGCGCGTGGTCGGCGACGTCATGGGTCAGTACCACCCCCACGGCGACACCGCGATCTACGACACCCTGGTGCGCCTCGCGCAGCCGTGGGTGATGCGCGCCCCGCTCATCAACGGTCAGGGCAACTTCGGCTCGCCGGGCAACGACTCCGCCGCGGCCATGCGGTACACCGAGTGCCGGATGGCGCCGCTGGCCATGGAGATGGTCCGTGACATCGAGAAGGAGACCGTCGACTTCCAGCCCAACTACGACGGTCGCTCGCAGGAGCCCGTCGTCCTGCCCTCGCGCATCCCCAACCTGCTGGTCAACGGCTCGGCCGGCATCGCCGTCGGCATGGCCACCAACATCCCGCCGCACAACCTGCGCGAGGTCGCCGCCGGCGCCCGCTGGGCCCTCGAGCACCCCGACGCCAGCCGCGAGGAGCTCCAGGACGCCCTCATCGAGCGGATCAAGGGCCCCGACTTCCCCAACGGCGCGCTCATCACCGGCCGTCAGGGCATCGAGCAGGCCTACCGCACCGGTCGCGGCTCGATCACCCAGCGCGCGGTGATCGAGGTCGACGAGGACGCCAAGGGCCGCACCTGCCTGGTGGTCACCGAGCTGCCCTACATGGTCAACCCCGACAACCTCGCGCTGAAGATCGCCGAGCTCGCCGACTCCGGCAAGGTCCAGGGCATCTCCGACGTCCGCGACGACACCTCCGACCGCACCGGTCAGCGCCTCGTGGTCGTGCTCAAGCGCGACGCGGTGGCCCGCGTCGTGCTCAACAACCTGCTCAAGCACACCGAGCTGCAGACCAACTTCAGCGCCAACATGCTGGCCCTGGTCGACGGCGTGCCCCGCACCCTGAGCATCGACCAGTTCATCAGCAACTGGGTCGAGCACCAGGTCGAGGTCATCCGCAGGCGCACCGAGTACCTGCTGCGCGAGGCCGAGCGGCGCGCCCACATCCTGCGCGGCCTGGCCAAGGCCCTCGACCAGCTCGACGAGGTCATCGCCCTGATCCGCCGCTCGCCCGAGGTCGCCGACGCGCGCGACGGGCTGATGGAGCTGCTCGAGATCGACGACGTGCAGGCCATGGCGATCCTCGACCTCCAGCTGCGCCGCCTGGCCGCGCTGGAGCGGCAGAAGATCATCGACGAGCTGGCCGAGATCGAGCTGACCATCGCCGACCTCCAGGACATCCTGGCCAACGTCACCCGCCAGCGTCAGATCGTCTCCGACGAGCTGGGCGAGATCGTGGAGAAGTACGGCGACGACCGGCGCACCCAGATCATCGCGGCCGACGGCGACCTGTCGATGGAGGACCTGATCCCCGACGAGGAGCTCGTCGTCTCCATCACCCGCGGCGGCTACGCCAAGCGCACCCAGCGGGCGCAGTACCGCACCCAGAAGCGTGGCGGCAAGGGCGTGCGCGGCGCGACGCTGCGCGGCGACGACGTCGTCGAGCACTTCATCGCCACCTCCAACCACCACTGGCTGCTCTTCTTCACCACCGCCGGCCGGGTCTACCGCACCAAGGCCTACAACCTGCCCGAGGCCTCCCGCGACGCCAAGGGCGGTCACGTGGCCGGCCTGCTGTCGTTCCAGCCCGACGAGTCGATCGCCCAGGTGCTCGCGATCCGCGACTACGACCAGGCCGACTACCTCGTCCTGGCGACCCGCAGCGGGCTGGTCAAGAAGACCCGCCTCGGCGACTACAACAGCCCGCGCCAGGCCGGCGTCATCGCCATCAACTTCCGCGAGGACGACGACGAGCTGATCGGCGCCGAGCTGGTGGGCTCCGAGGACGACATCCTCCTGGTCTCCCGCAAGGGCCAGTCGATCCGCTTCCGCGCCGACGACACCCAGCTGCGACCGATGGGCCGCGCCACCTCGGGCGTCTCGGGCATGAAGTTCCGCGACGGCGACTCGCTGCTGTCGATGTCGGTCATCCGCGCGGCCCAGGTGGCCGCGGAGATGGCCGCCGGCCTCGACACCGAGACCGACCTCGACGCCCCCGACGTCGAGGCCTCCCCGGAGCAGGTGGAGGAGGTCAAGCCGCAGTACGTCTTCACCATCACCGACGGGGGCTTCGCCAAGCGCACCCGGATCTCGGAGTACCGGCTGCAGTCGCGCGGCGGCATCGGCATCAAGGCCATGTCGCTGGCCAACGAGGACCGCGGTGGCCTGGTCGGTGCGTTCATCGTCGAGGACGGTGACGAGATCATGGCCATCACCCAGAGCGGCCAGGTCGTGCGCAGCCCCGTCAACGACGAGTTCCGCCCCACGGGCCGCTCCACGATGGGCGTGAAGTTCGTCGGCCCGAAGGCCGGTGACGCGGTCGCCGTGGTGGCCCGCTCGGTCGAGGCCAAGGTGGAGGAGCAGGTCGAGGAGTCGGCCGATGCAGACGCGGATGCAACAATCGAAGCCGGTGACGCGTCGCAGGACGTGGACGCCACCGCTGATGATGTCGCCGACGCCGCTGTCGACGGCGCCGCCGACGAGACCACCTCCGCGACCGACGACGGAGAGGGCGAGGACTGATGACCGACCGACCCGCCGAGCGGGGCGCCACCCGCACCGATCCCCAGCCCGGGGGCAGCGCCTCCGGCGCGAGGGCCGCCGACGACCCCGACGCCACCGCCACGCGGCCGGCGCTGACCGACCGGGTGCAGTCGGCCTTCTCCTCGATGACGCAGGAGAAGAAGGCCAAGGCGACGGGCACCACCGTCACCCCGGCGGCCGGCGGCGCTCCCTCCCGGGGCCCGCGGCGGGCGCGCTTGCGGCTGACCCGCATCGACCCCTGGTCGGTGATGAAGACGTCGTTCCTGCTGGCCATCGCCTTCGCCGTCGTCACCGTCGTCTCGGTGCTCATGGTCTGGTCGGTGCTCGGCGCCGCCGGCGTGTGGGACTCCATCAACGAGACCGTGCGCAACATGATCGGCGGCCAGGAGGCCGGCGACTTCGACGTCGAGAACTACGTCGGCACCTCCCGCGTCCTGGGCTTCACGATGCTGGTCGCCGCCATCGACGTCGTGCTGATCACCGCCGTCGCCACCCTCGGCGCGTTCCTTTACAACATGGCCGCCGCGCTGCTCGGCGGCATCGAGGTCACCCTCTCCGAGGACAACTGACACCTCGCGGCGCCGCGGCCGGACCACCGGCCGCGGCCCGTTTTGTCCCGGCCCGGCGCGGTGGGGTAACGTCACGCCTCGGTCGCCCGGCGTCCACCCCGATCCAGGTCGGGAAGAGGGCCTATAGCTCAGACGGTTAGAGCGCTTCCCTGATAAGGAAGAGGTCACAGGTTCAAGTCCTGTTAGGCCCACCAGCACGACCACCGCCTCCCGCTCCACGAGGCGCAGCCGGAGTCACCGATCGCCCCACCACTGCGGAGGCACACCGTGAAGAAGATCGTCCTGCTGGCCCTCGCCGCCGCCGGAGCCGTCCTCACCAAGCGCAAGCTCGACGAGAGCCGCTCGGAGCAGGCCCTGTGGGCCGAGGCCACCGACCCGGTCGCCCGCTCCTGAGGCCTCGGCCTCCCACCGACTGATCCACCCGGTGGCCCCCGCGGCCACACCCGCGGCTCACGCCGTACGGGGCCTTGGCGCAATTGGTAGCGCACCTGCTTTGCAAGCAGGGGGTTAGGGGTTCGAGTCCCCTAGGCTCCACCGATCGAGACCGCGTCAGCTGCTGTAGTTCAGCTGGCGTCGAGGAATGCCTGATAGCGAGCCTCGAGCAACTCCGAGTCGGGGTGCTGGCTGCGTCGATCGGGAAGCACCATGAGGCGTTTGCCGTGGAACTCCTGGATCCCATGACGGAGCATCGGCCCGTCCACTTCCTCCAGAACGGCGGCGTTGACCCTGACCTCGTGGCTGGGGGTGATGCCCAAGATCTTTCTGTCGTAGGCCGCGTGGTGCATCTTGCACAGCGTGAGGCCGTTGGTGATCACCGGACGGCCACCGGCACTGTCCTCATGGATGTGCGCTGCGTCGAGCAGGTCACCGTGCCGGAAGGAGCAGATCGCGCAGGACGTGCGATAGGCCCGGAGCACCGCCGCGCGGAACGGGCGTTGATGGAGCCGGATGCGCGTCAGCTGTTGGCGATAGGCCGGGTCGAGCTCGAGGTCGGCGGCGGGCCAGACGATGTCCGTCTGGGGCACGGCATCGATGTCGACCACGAACTGCAGGGCGACGGGTTCCTCGTCGACCAGGTGAACCGGATACAGCGCGCTGTACCCGCCTCCTTGCACGCCGAGCCACCAGATGAGCGGGAGGCGCGCGTTCATCGCCTCGCGTAGCGCCCGGTTCTGGTAGTGACCGGGATCGTCGCCGCGCATCTTGTACCGGTAGAAACCGTCGGCCCCTACGGCGTCGTCGTACGGCCGGTCAGTTCCTTCGGGTCGGTAGACCGTGCGGATGGACAGCGCGGCCGCGAGGTGACCGGGTTTCCAGATCCCCTGCTGAGTCGGCATCAGGCGCACGGTCTCTCCAACCAGGGACAGCTCACTGGTGTCGTTCTGACTGAAGACCTCCTTGCCCGCGGCTCGCTGCCGGTCGAGCCAGGCGAAGGCGGCGTGCCGAACCGCCAGTTCTCGTAGCCGCTGGTCGGGGTCCACCGCTGGATTGTGGCAGCTTCGTCCGCCCCGCGGGGGCGACCGCGACGAGACCCGGCGTGCTTCTACGTCTCGGGAACGGTCGGAGGAGGTGGATCGGAGCGTCGATGTTCCACGGGAAACACCCGGTTGACGCTGCCGTCGGAGGGGTGGCCACGGGCAGCGACGCGCTGGGCGGACTTCGGCGGACTCGGCCCGCCCACGGTGGTCGGGTGGCAGACTGCCGCGCGTGCTTCCCCGCCTGACTCTCGCCGTCTGCGCGGCCACCCTGCTGCTCGGCGGGTGCGCCGAGGAGATCCCGCCGCCCGACGCTGACCAGCCGCCGCCCGCCGCGGTGGAGACGGTGGTCGCCGGCGGCGTGCCGGAGCCCGCGGTGCTGGCGCTGCCCTATGTGCCGGCCGACGCGGCACGCCTCGAGGTCACCGACTTCGCCCGCGTGGCGGTGCAGCTGGGTGTCGAGGACCCGACCTCGCAGGACCCCGCGGCCGACCGGGCGGCCTTCGAGCGGCGTACGACGGCCGAGACCGCGGCGCTCACCGACGGCACCCTGCTGCCGGTGGACGAGCAGCTCGTGCAGCGATTCGGCTTCGGGCAGGCCGACGTCACCTGGGAGGCCCACGTCTTCGCCGAGGACGGCACCGAGACCGGCTTCGTGCTCGGCATCGACCGGGTCGTCGACCCCGAGGCGCTGACCCGCGCGGTGGAGGCGGGCGTGGGCCCGCTGGCCGGGGCGAGCGTGGTGGCCGAGGACAGCGTCATCGTGCAGGGGCTCGACGCCTCCGGCGGCTCGTACGCCGACGACCCGGCGGTCGTCGCGCTGGTCGGGGCGCCGGCGATCTCGACCTACCTCGCCCGGGGCTGCCTCGACCCCGACGGGGCGGACGTGTCGGGGCTGGACGACCTCCAGGTGTGGGCCATGTCCTTCCAGGGCGGGCTGGCTACGGCCACGCTGGGCCCCGACCGGGCCGACCTCTTCGACCGGCTGGAGGTGGCCGAGGCCTCGACGAGCTTCGCGCGCAGCTTCACCGACGGGGTGGCCGACCCCTCGACGGGGCGCATCGGCTTCCGGCTCAGCGACCCGCCCGCGGCGGCGGACCTGGTCGCCTCGGGTGACGTGCCGGTCGCCTCCTGCGACTGAGCGGCCCGGTGGCCGATCGTGCGGTGAGTGGCGGGAGACGACACCTGTGGCGGGCGTCGACCGGTCGTATGCCGCCACTCCTCGCGCGGTCCGGCCGGGGACGCGAGGCAGCCCCGCGTGGCGGGGCCGGTGCTGGCGGCGCTCGTGGTGGCCGAGCGTGCGTAGTGGCGGGAGACGACGCCTGTGGCGGGCGTCGACCGGTCGTATGCCGCCACTTCTCGGACGACCCGGCTGGGGACGCGAGGCAGCCCCGCGTGGCCGGTCGGCGGCGCTCGCGGGGGCCGTTCGTGCGGGAATTGGCGGGAGACGACACCTGCGGCGGCCGTCGACCGGTCGTATGCCGCCACTTCTCGGACGACCCGGCTGGGGACGCGAGGCAGCCCCGCGTGGCCGGTCGGCGGCGCTTGCCGTGACCGGCCGTCCGGGGCCGGGTGCTCGAGACCTCCACCGACTACTCGGGCGCCGACGGGTCACGACGTGACGATCCATGGGAGCGCCGGTGGTTCGCGCTCCATCCCCAACACCGTGCGGGTGGGGTGGTTTCGAGACGGTCGCTGGCGCTCCCTCCTCAACCACCGTGAGGGTGGGGTGGTTTCGAGACGGTCACTGGCGCTCCCTCCTCAACCACCGTGAGGGTGGGGTGGTTTCGAGACGGTCGCTGGCGCTCCCACCTCAACCACCGTGCGGGTGTGGGTTTCCCTCCTCGACCAGCGGGGCTGAGTCGTGGGTCACGGGGGAGCGGGGTGCCCGGCCTCGTCGGGGCGGTGCGGCGTGGGGGGCTTCGTAGACTGGGGGCGTGTCGTCGCCGCTCGCCCCGCGCCTGTGGGGCGTGCACGCCCTGGGGGTCGCCGCGATCGTGGCGGCGTCGGGGCTGGGCATGTGGCAGCTCGACTCCTGGCAGGCCCAGCGGGCGGCCGAGGCCTCCGACCTGACCCGGCTCGACCCCGAGCCGCTGGCCGACGTGATCGGGGCCGACGACCGGTTCCCCGGTGACAAGGTTGGGCAGCCGGTGGTGGTGAGCGGGGTCTGGGTGCCCGACGGCACCGTCTACGTCTCGGGTCGCGAGCTCGACGGGCAGGACGGCTACTGGGTCGTGACGCCGCTGGCGATCGGGCCGGTCGACGCCGCCGACGAGCCGGGCGCGGGCGACGCCCCCGCCCTGCCGATCGTGCGGGGCTGGACCGCCGACCCGGCCGAGGCGCCCGCGCCGCCCGAGGGCGCGGCCGAGATGGTCGCCTGGCTGCAGCCCGCGGAGGGCACCGGCGAGGCCGACACCGACCGCAGCGACGACATCATCCCGCAGGTGCGCACCGCCGACCTGATCCAGCGCGTCGACCAGGACCTCTACGGCGCCTACGGCGTCGTTGCCACCGACGTGGCCCCCGGCGACTGGCCCACCGGCGACACCGCCGTCAACGACGGCACCGAGGGCCTCTCCGCCGCGACCCTGGAGCAGCTGCCGGCCGCCGACCGGTTCACCGGGCTGCGCAACTTCCTCTACGCCCTGGAGTGGTGGATCTTCGCGGCCTTCGCGGCCTTCGTGTGGTGGCGCTACGTGCGCGAGGTGACTGCGGAGCCGGAGGACGAGGCCGAGCTCCTGGACGAGGACGGACACGGCGACGGCTCTGGAGGCGGCCCCGGAGACGAGCCCGGGGACGGACCCGGTGACGAGCCCGGGGGAGACCCCGCCCCGGGCCCCGGCGAGCCCGCCCGCGCCGGGGGTGGTGAGGTGGCCGACACCGACGACGCCTCCGCCCCGGGAGCGGGCACGCGGCCGGTGGCCGACCCGGTACCGTCGAAGCCGTGAGCACCGCATCCGCCTCGTCCCGCCGCACGACCACGCTGACCGAGTCGGAGGTGCGCGGCACACTGCTGCGCTACCGGATCATGGCCAGCGTCGTGGGCGTGCTGCTCGTCGTGCTCATCCTGGTCGGCGTGCCCCTGGCCAACTTCGACGGCAGCTCGATGTGGGGCTTCATCCCCGGCACCCCCGAGCTGGTCACCCCGGGCTCGGGCGTGCAGCAGGTGGGCGAGGACATCACCGAGTACCTCGGCGTCGCCCACGGCTGGCTCTACATGATCTTCCTCGTCACCGCCTTCCTGCTGGCCCGCAAGGCGCGCTGGGAGCCCGGCTTCACCGTCGTCACGCTGCTGTGCGGCACCGTGCCGCTGCTGAGCTTCTGGGCCGAGCGCCGCGCCACCCGCGCGACCCGCGCGCTCACCGTGCCCGACCCGGTGGCCTGAGCATCACCACCGCCTTCGTCCTCGGCGGGGGCGGCGCCCTGGGCGCCGTCGAGGTCGGCATGCTCCGGGCCCTGCTCGAGCACGGTGTGCGCCCCGACCTCGTGCTCGGCACCAGCGTCGGCGCCCTCAACGGCGCCCTGGTGGCCCGCGAGCCCACCCTCGACGTCGTGGAGCACCTCACCGGGCTGTGGCAGGCCGCGGCCGGCGCGACGAGCGGCGTACGGCGTGCCCGCGAGGAGGCGGTGTTCGGCGACCGCCCGCTGCGCAGCGTGCGGCGGGCGGTGGCCAGCGGCACCCACCTGTGGTCGGCCGGTCCGCTGGAGCGTCGGCTGCGCGCGGAGCTGGGCGAGGTCACCTTCGCCGAGCTCGCCGTGCCGCTGCAGGTGTGCGCGGCCAGCATCGAGCGCGCGGCGGAGCACTGGTTCGACTCCGGTCCGGTGGTCGACGCGGTGATGGCCAGCGCCGCGGTGCCGGGCCTGCTCCCGCCTGCGCGCGTGGGCGGGGAGCACTTCCTCGACGGCGGCATCGTCAACTCCGTGCCGCTGGCGCGCGCCCACCAGCTGGGCGCGACGCGGGTCTTCGTGCTGCAGGTCGGTCGCTTCGACCGCCCGCTGCGCCCGCCGCGGCGGCCCTGGGAGGTGGCCCGGGTGTCCTTCGAGGTGGCCCGGCGCCACCGCTTCACCCGCGAGCTCGCCGAGCTGCCCGCCGGGGTGGAGGCCCACGTGCTCCCGGCCCGCGGCACCAGCAGCCGCGACGACGGGCTGCGGGCCGGCAGCGACTTCCGTGACGTGGAGACGCGGGTGCAGCTGACCTACGAGGCCTCCCGCGACTACCTGCGCGAGCACCTGACGTGAGCACGCCCGGTCGCCGGCGCCTGCCCGCCGGGGCGACCCGCCTGCTGCGCCTGGGCCTCGTGGCCCCGCTCGTCGTGGGCCTGACGGCGGTCCTCTGGCTGGCCCTGCCGCTGTGGCTGCTCGGCGCCGCGGCGGTCTCGCCGTGGGTGCCCGGGCGCTGGCGCGCGCTGCGCCTGGCCTGGCTGGCGGTGGTCTACCTGACCATGGAGACGGTGCTGCTCGCGGTGCTGCTGGGGCTGTGGCTTTCGTCGGGCTTCGGGCGGCGCCTGCGCACGCCGTACTTCGAGGGGATCCACTACGACCTCGTGCAGGGCGTGATGTGGGTGCTGTTCTCCGAGGCGCGCCGGGTGCTGCACCTGTCGATCACCACGGTCGGGCCGGCGCCCGACGCCCACCCCGGCCACCCGCTGCTCGTGTGCTGCCGCCACGCCGGGCCGGGTGACTCCTTCACCCTCGTGCACGCCCTCATGGACTGGTACGACAGGGAGCCGCGGGTGGTGCTCAAGGACACCCTCGCGTGGGACCCCGTCATCGGCTGCCTGCTCACCCGGCTGCCGGCGCGCTTCATCTCCCCCAGCCCCGGCGACGGGGAGGACCTGGAGTCGCAGATCGCCTCGCTGGCCACCGGCCTCGACCGCGACGACGCCTTCGTGATCTTCCCCGAGGGCGGCAACTTCTCCCCCGAGCGGCGCGAGCGCGCCATCGCCCGGCTGCACCGCCTCGGCCTGCACGCCATGGCCGGCCGCGCCGAGGCGATGCTCCACGTGCTCGCACCGAAGCCGGGTGGACTGCTGGCCGCCCTCGAGGCCGCGCCCGAGGCCGACGTGGTGATGGTGGCCCACACCGGCCTCGACCACGTGCTCGGCGTGCGCGACCTGTGGCGCGAGCTGCCGATGGACAAGCGGATCACGATGCGGTGGTGGCAGGTGCCGCGCTCCGAGATCCCCACCGACCGCGACGAGCAGATCGCCTGGCTCTACGACTGGTGGGAGCGCATCGACGCCTGGGTCGAGGAGCACCGCCCCGAGGACCTGCCGGCCCGTCGCCGCTGACGCCGGCCGCTGAGGCGGGCCGCTGACCGGGGCCGGGCCCGGACGCGACGAGGGCGCCGGACCGTGGTGGTCCGGCGCCCTCGTGGCGGTGCTGGGTCGTGCGGGCCGCGGTGGGCGGCCCCGGGTGCTACTTCTTGTCGCCGTCGAGGTCGACGACCTCGGCCGGCTCGTCGGGGGTGGTGATGGGGTGGGCGGCCTCGGCGCGGTCGGCGATGGCCTCGTCGGGCGAGGAGCCGGCGGCGTCGTCGGCGTCGTCCTCGCTGACACCGGCCAGCGGCGCGGCGGGGGAGGCCGGGGTCGCCGGGGCCGCGGGAGCGGGGCTCGGCACGTAGGAGGACTGCCAGTTGTCGGCCTGCTTGCCGCCCTGGAGCTTCTTGGCCACGACGCCGCCGACGGCGGCGAGCACGACGACCAGGAGCAGCTTCTTCAGCTTGCTGCCCTTCGAGGGGGCGGGCTCGCCCTTGACCTGGGCGATCTTGGCCTGCGCGAGGTCCTGCAGGTCGGAGGCCTTGCTGCTGGCCAGCGCCGTGCCGGTGGCGCCGAGCGCCGCGGCCTTGGTCTTGGCGTCGCTGGAGACGGAGGAGGCGGTGTCGGCGGCCTTGCTCCGGGCCTCCGCGCCCAGCTCGGCGGCCTTGCTGCGGGCGTCGGCGGCACGCTCGGCGGCCTTGCTGCGGGCCTCCGCGCTCAGGTCGGCGGCCTTGCTGCGGGCGTCGGCGGCGCGCTCGGCGGCCTTGTCGCGGGCGTCGGCGACGTAGGGGGCCGCCTTGTCGCGCGCGTCGGAGACGTAGGGGGCGGCCTTGTCGCGGGCCTCGCCGAGCAGGTGCACGGCCTCGTCGCGGGCGGTGGAGACGGCGGCCTCGATCTGGGGCCGCACGGACTCGACGTAGTCACCCGCCTGCTCGATCAGGGTCTTCTTCTTGCGCAGACGCATCGCGCCACTTCCTCTCGTCGGGTGCTCAGCCATCAGACCACGCCCGCAGCGGCGGTGCGAGCCCGGCCGGCACGGGCCTGCTCTTGCGGCTCGTGCGAGGATCGTCCCGCACGGGTGGGCACGTAGCGCACACCCCGAAGTACCCAATCAGCGCGAAAGGCAGTCATGGCGCAGCCGCAGGCGGTCCTCAAGACCAACCAGGGCGACATCGTCCTCGACCTCTTCCCCGACCACGCCCCGGAGACGGTGGCCAACTTCACCGGTCTCGCGACCGGCGAGAAGAAGTACGACGCCGGCAACGGCAAGACCGGTCCGTTCTACGACGGTCTCGGCTTCCACCGCGTCATCGCCGGCTTCATGATCCAGGGCGGGTGCCCCCTCGGCACCGGCACCGGCGGTCCGGGCTACACGTTCAAGGACGAGCCGCACCCCGAGCTCACCTTCGACAAGCCCTACCTGCTCGCGATGGCCAACGCCGGCCCGGGCACCAACGGCTCGCAGTTCTTCGTCACCGTGGGCGCGACCCCGTGGCTGAACTTCAAGCACACGATCTTCGGCGAGGTGGCCGACCAGGCCTCCCGCGACGTCGTCGACAAGATCGCCGCCACGAAGACCGGCCCGGGCGACCGCCCCGTGGAGCCCGTCGTCTTCGAGTCGGTGGAGATCCGCGAGGGCTGAGCCCTCCCCGACGCCCGCTCCTGACTCCTCGCCCCCGCTCCGACACCACGACCAGGCCGAGCCGTGACCGCTGACCCGACCTCCCAGACCGGGGTGCCCACCTGCTACCGGCACCCCGACCGGGAGACCTACATCCGGTGCCAGCGGTGCGGCCGGCCCATCTGCCCCGACTGCATGCGTGACGCTGCCGTCGGGTTCCAGTGCCCGTCGTGCGTGGCGGAGGGGGCGAAGAGCACCAGGAGCGGGCGCACGGCGTACGGCGGGCTGCGCCCGACCAAGGCGTCGACGACGTCGATGGTGCTCATCGGCGTCAACGTGGTCGTCTTCCTGATGGCCCTGGCCTCGGGCGGCACCGCCGGCAAACTGGTCGCCTACCTCGGCCAGCACACCCTCGGGCGCTGCGAGCTGCCCGACGGCCGCTACTTCCCCGGGGTCACGCAGGCGGTGTGCGAGGGCGCGGGCCCCAGCAGCGCCTACTTCGCCCCCGGCGTGGCCGACGGGGCGCTGTGGCAGCTGCTCAGCAACGGCTTCCTGCACGCCTCGATCCTCCACATCGGGCTCAACATGCTGGCCCTCTACGCCCTTGGCCCGCAGCTCGAGGTGGCGCTGGGCCGCACCCGCTTCCTCGCGCTCTACTTCGTGTCGCTGCTCGCCGGATCCACGCTGGTGCTCTGGGCGGCCGACGAGAACACGCTCACCCTCGGCGCCTCCGGCGCGATCTTCGGGCTGCTCGGCGCCACGCTCGTCATCGCCTACAAGGTCGGCGGCAACGTCCAGCAGATCCTGCTGTGGGTCGGCCTCAACGCGCTGATCACCTTCACGGTGCCCTACATCTCCTGGCAGGGCCACCTCGGCGGCTTCCTCGGCGGCGCCGCCGTCGCCGCCGTGCTCGTCTACTCGCCTCGCGGACCCCGACGCTCCGTCGTCCAGGCCGCCGGGCTCGCCGGCGTCGTCGCCGTGCTCGCCGCCGCCGTGGTGCTGCGGCTGCTCACCGTCTGAGCCGAGCCCGGCCCTCTCCGGCCCCCCGTGGTGCGGGTGGTTTCGAGACGCTCGCTGGCGTGGTTCCTGAGGAGCGAGCGCAGCGAGCGTCTCGAAGGGCTCTCTCCTCAACCACCGGGGTACGGGTGGTTTCGAGACGCTCGCTGGCGCTCGCTCCTCAACCACCGTGGTGGTTGAGGAGCGAGGAGCGCTAGCGACGAGCGTCTCGAAACCACCGGCGCGGGGGCGAGTTGTCCACAGCTGTGGAATCACATGTGGAGAACTACACGCGTGTAGTTCTCCACAGGTTTGTCCCCAGATGTGCAGAACCGCCCGCCGTCCCGGGGGGGGACGACGGGCGGTGCGGGTGCTGCGGCGGGGACGGGTCCGGGGGCCGGCGAAGGCCCCCGGGGGGGACTCACTCCCAGCGGGTGGCGAAGACGAAGCCGACGGCCATGAAGGCGATGCCGACGATGAGGTTGGACTGGTTGAGGTCGTTGAAGACCGGCACGTCGGTGAGGTCGTTGCTGAAGACGTAGAACGTGCAGATCCAGATCAGGCCGACCACGAAGCAGCCCAGCATGCCGACGACGACGCCACGGCCGCGACCGAGCGGGGTCGAGGGGTGGGCCGAGACCACGAGTCCGAGGAGGACCAGGCCGAAGCCGATGACGTAGTTCCACCGCTCGATGTCGCCCATGAAGGCCGGGCCCGAGGCCTCGGCGTCGAGCACGGTCGGGTCGGCGCGGACCCCGAGGTAGTAGTAGGCGATCCAGGCGATGCCGGCCGCGACGAGCAGGAGCGCGACGACGAAGCGGGGGCCGACCGCCGGGCCCTGGCGGGGTTCGGCGAAGGGGTCCTTGTCCTTCAACTTCACGGTGGTGCTCCTCGTCGAGGGCGCGGACGCCTCGGGGTTCGGGGTGGGCGGGGACGGGGTCCCGTCGCTTGTCGCGGGTTACCTTAGTCGGCATGACCCCGACTTCCCACGCCGCGCCGCCGCAGCCGCCGGACCCGTCGGGGCCGTCGGGTCACCGCGGGCCGCAGGACGGCTCGGGGGCCGTGGCCGGGTGGCACCGCGTCGCGGCGTCGCTGCGCGCGCGCCGCCGGCCGGGCGCCGGACGTCCGCTGGCCTGGCGGGTCGGCACCCCCCTGGTGGTGCTGCTCAGCGGGTCGCTCTTCGTCATCAGCGCCCAGTCCAGCGAGGGCACCGACCTGCGACCGGGCCGCTACACCGACCTGTCGTCGCTCGTGGGTGCGGAGGCCGACCGCTACGACGAGCTGCGCCAGCGGGTGCAGGACCTCACCGGCGAGGTCGCCACCCTCGGCGCCCAGGTCGGCGACGCCGACACCCGGCGGGTGCAGGAGCGCATCGAGACGCTGCGCGACCCGGCGGGTCTCGAGCCGCGCGAGGGCGCGGGTGTGTCGGTCACGCTGGCCGACGCCCCCCTCGAGGTCGCCCAGGTCACCGAGCAGCCGCTCGAGCTGCTCGTCGTGCACCAGCAGGACATCCAGGCCGTCGTCAACGCCATGTGGCGCGGTGGGGCGACGGCGGTGACCGTCGCGGGCCAGCGGGTCGTGTCGACCACCGGAATCAAGTGCGAGGGCAACTCCGTGCTGCTGCAGAACGTGCCCTACCCCCAGCCCTACGTCATCGAGGCCGTCGGCGACCCCTCCGCGCTGGCCGCCTCCATCGAGGGCGACGACTACCTCGCGCGCTACCGCGCCCAGAGCGAGCTGCCCGACGTGCAGATCGGCTGGGACTTCGCCGCCGAGTCCGACGTCGTCGCGCCCGCCTTCGACGGCCTGCTCGACCTCAGCTACGCCGAGCCGCTCGAGGGCTGAGCCGGCCCGCGACGCGCGCGCCGTCCCGCCGTACGCCGGGAGGGCGTGGCCGGGAGCAGGGCGCGGCCACCGCCGCGCCCGGGCGAGGTCGTGTCGCCGGGGCTCGGCGACGGCGAGCCCGACGGGTCGTCGCTGGGCGACTCCGACGGCGACTCCGAGGGCTCCTCGGTGGGCTCCTCGAAGGTGGTGACGAAGATGTAGACGTCGTTGCCCTGGGCCAGCTCCTCGCCGGCCTCGGGCACCTGGTCGACCACGGTGCCGGTCTCGGCGTCGGTCTCGCCGTCCTCCTCGCGCACCACGGGGTTGAAGCCGGCCGCGATGATCTGGCGGCGCGCCTCGGCCTCGGTGAGACCCTCGACCGAGGGCACGGTCTCGGGGCCGTCGGAGACGGTGAGGGTCACCGTGGAGCCCGACTCGACCTGCTGGCCCGCCTCGGGAGCGGTGGAGACGACCTGGCCCGCGGGCAGGTCGGACTGGGTCTCGGCGACCCGCGCCACGAGGTCGACGTCCTCCAGCGCCGCGACGGCGGCGCGCTGCTGGAGGCCGACCACGCTCGGCACCGGCACCTCGGGGGTGCCGGTGGAGACGGTGAGGTCGATGGTGCTCCCGGGGTCGACGAAGCTGTCGCCGGAGGGGTCCTGGGAGATGACGCGGTCGGCGGCGACGTTCTCGTTGGCGACGTAGTTGATGTCGCCGAGGGTCAGCCCGGCCTCGCCGATGGCGGCGCGGGCGCGGTCGATGTTGGTGCGCACGACGTCGGGCACCTGGGTCTGCTCGGGCGCGGTGGGGAAGAGTCGCGGCCACAGCAGCACGCCGGCCACGATCAGCCCGATGAGCAGCAGCACGAGGGCCACGACCAGACCGCCGCGCGAGGAGGAGGACTCCTCCGCAGGCGTGGCGTCGGGCGTCGGCGCCGGGGCGGCGACGGGCATCGGGCGCGGCGGCGGGGTCTGCGAGACGGGCACGATCGGCGGCGGGGGCGTGGCCTGCACCGGGCGGCCGGCGAGGTAGCGCTCGATGTCGCTGCGCATCGCGGCCGCGGACTGGTAGCGGTCCTCGACCCGCTTGGCCAGCGCCTTCATCACGATGGCGTCGATCTCCGGCGGCAGCGAGGTGTCGTGGTCCGAGGGCGGCTGGGCCTGCTCGCGCACGTGCTGGTAGGCCACGGCGACCGGGCTGTCGCCGACGAAGGGCGGGCGGCCGGCGAGGAGCTCGTAGAGCAGGCAGCCGGCGGAGTAGACGTCGGAGCGGGAGTCGACGGTCTCGCCGCGGGCCTGCTCGGGGGAGAGGTACTGCGCGGTGCCCACGACGGCGGCGGTCTGGGTCATCGTGGAGGAGGCGTCGCTGATGGCACGGGCGATGCCGAAGTCCATGACCTTGACGTCGCCCGACGGGGTCAGCATGACGTTGCCGGGCTTGATGTCGCGGTGGATGATGCCCGCGCGGTGGCTGTAGTCGAGGGCCGAGAGCACGCCGCTGGTGATCTCCAGGGCCCGCTCGGGCAGGATCTTGCGGCCCTCGCGCAGGATGTCGCGCAGCGTCCGGCCGGCCACGAACTCCATGACGATGTAGGGCTGCTGCACCCCCGAGCCGTCGGCGGCCGGCTCCTCGCCGGTGTCGTAGACGGCCACGATCGAGGGGTGGTTGAGCGAGGCCGACGACTGCGCCTCGCGGCGGAAGCGGGCCTGGAAGGTGGCGTCGCTGGCCAGGTCGGTGCGCAGGCGCTTGACGGCCACCACCCGTCCCAGCCGGGTGTCGGTGCCCTTGCGGACCTCGGCCATGCCGCCGCGACCGAGCAGCTCACCGATCTGGTAGCGCCCGCCGATGAGGATCGGCTGCGAGCCCGTCATGGCGTGGTCCCTTCGGTGCGGGCGGTGTCGGCGGTGTCGGCGGAGCGGCCGGAGGTGGTGGTCCCGCCGGTCCCGGTGGCGGTCGAGGGGCTGGTCGTCGTGGCGGCCGGGTCGGTGGCCCCGGGGGTCGCGTCGGGGGCGGGAGGTGCGGCGGGGTCGGCAGGGGCCCGTCCCTCGGCCGGCGACGCCGCGGTCGGGGTCGGCGTGGGGGTCGGCGTGGGAGTGGGCGTCGGGGTGGGAGTCGGCGTCGGGGTCGGGGTGGGCTGGGGCTCGGGGGCGGCGCCCCAGAAGCTCACCGTGACGGTGTCGCCCTCGGTGAGGGTGCCGGTGGGGTTGACCGAGTCGACGATGCCCTGCTCCTCCTCGCCCGGGTTGTCGACCTCATTGAGGGTGACGTTGAGGCCGAGGGCCTCCAGCGCCTCCTGCACGTCGCGGTAGTCCCGCCCGACGTACTGGTCGGGGTCGACCTCGACGGTGGCCGGGGCCTCCTCGGTCGGGCTGGAGCTCGGCGACTCGCTGGGGCTCTGCTGCGTGCGCGTCGGGCTCGGCCGCTGCTGCGGGGTCTCCTCGGTGTCGTCACCGCCGCCGGAGAGGGCCAGCCACAGCACCAGCGCGCCGACGGCGAGCAGCGCGAGGAGCACCAGGGCCCACACCCAGCCGGCGGTGCCCGTGCGGCGCTCGTCGTCGGCAGGGGTCGGGGTGGACGTGGGCGTCGGGGTGGGGTCGGGCGCCACGGGGGCGCCGACGCCGGTCATCACCTGGGTGCGGTCGGCGGGCACCGCCCCGGGGGCGAGCACCTGGGTCGCGGCGGCCGACGGCGCGTCGGGGCCCAGCGAGGAGGGGTCGCGCAGCGCGGCGGCGAAGGCCGCGGCGTCGGCGTACCGCTCGGCGGGCTCCTTGGCCAGAGCCCGGCGCACGACGCGGGCGAGGTCGGCGGGCACCGCGGCCGGCAGGTCGGGCACGGGCTGGTTGAGGTGGGCCAGGGCGGTGGTGACCGGGGTGTCGCCCTGGAAGGGACGACGCCCGGCCAGGCACTCGAAGGCCACGACGCCGAGGCTGTAGACGTCGGAGACGCCGGTCGCGGTGGTGCCGCGGGCCTGCTCGGGGGAAAGGTACTGCGGCGTGCCCATGACCTGGCCGGTCTGGGTCAGCCCGACCGACTGGGCCGCGCGGGCGATGCCGAAGTCGGTGATCTTGACCTGCCGGTCGGCGGTGACCAGCAGGTTGGCCGGCTTCACGTCGCGGTGCACGATGCCCGCGGCGTGGGCCGCGGCCAGGCCGTCGGCGGCCTGGGCCACCAGGTCGCGGGCGACGTCGGGGTCCATCGGCTGGCCCGGGCGCAGCAGCGCCGAGAGCGGCTGGCCCTCCACGAGCTCCATCACGAGGTAGGGCCGCGGCACGCCGGACCCGTCGGCGCTCTGCGCCTCGCCGAAGTCGTAGACCGCGGCGATGTGGGGGTGGTGCAGCGAGGCCGCGTGGCGGGCCTCGGTCTCGAAGCGCGACCGGAACGACGGGTCGTCGGCGTACTCGCTCTTGAGCAGCTTGACCGCCACCGTGCGACCCAGCGTCGTGTCGGTGGCCCGCCAGACCGCGCCCATGCCGCCCGTGGCGATGCGGGCGTCGAGGCGATAGCGGCCGGCGTCGTCGGCGGAGCCGCCGATCTCGGGCATCGAGGTGGTCATCGGATCACGGCCTCCATGACGGCCTTGGCGATGGGCCCGCCGAGCAGGCCGCCGGCGATCTCGCCGCGGTCGATGCCGGGAGCCTTCTGGATGACGATGGCCACGGCGACCTGCGGGTCGTCGGCCGGGGCGAAGGACGTGAACCAGGCGTAGGGCGGCACGTCGTCGATGCCGCTCTGGGCCGTGCCGGTCTTGCCGGCCACGCTGATGCCGTCGATCGCGGCCGGCGAGGCCGTGCCGTTGTCGACGGTGGAGACCATGAGCTCGGTGACCTGGTTGGCCGTCGACTCGCTGACCGCCTCGGAGAGCAGCTCGGGCTCGGTGGCCTCGATCCGCTCGAACTCCGGCGACTGCACCTCGTCGACGAGGTAGGGCCGCATGACCTTCCCGTCGTTGGCGATGCCGGCCGCGACCATGGCCATCTGCAGCGGCGTGGCCCGCACCTCGAACTGGCCGATGCCGCTCTGGCCGGTCTCCGGCTCGTTCATGTCGCGGGGGAAGACCGACTCGGCCTGCGGCTGCAGGTCGTCGAAGTACTCCTCGTTGAAGCCGAACGCCTCGGCCTGGTCGCGCATCGCGTCGGCGCCGACCTCGACGGCCAGGCGCGCGAAGGTGGTGTTGCACGACTGCTCCATCGCCTGGGCGAAGGGGATGAGGCTCGTGCCGCAGGAGCGGCCCTCGTTGTCGATCAGCCCGGTCTCGCCCGAGGTCAGCGGCAGCTGGTACGTCGCACCGCCGGGCACCTGGTCGGCGGCGGTGTACTCGCCGCTCTCGATCGCCGCGGCGGCCGTGACGATCTTGAAGGTCGACCCCGGCGGGAGCGTGGTCTGGATGGCGCGGTTGTTGAGCGGGTCGTCCTCGTCGGCGTCGAGCTGCTCGTAGGCGGCGTTGACCTCGCTGAGGTCGTGGGAGGCCAGCCGGTTGGGGTCGAAGGACGGCAGCGAGACCATCGCGAGGACCTTGCCGGTGCGCGGGTCGAGCGCGACGACCGAGCCCTGGCCGTCGGGCCCGATGGTCTGGCGCAGGCCGTCGAAGGCGGCCTGCTGCGCCTCGGGGTCGAGGGTGAGCTGGACGTTGCCGCCCTTCTGGCCCTGGTTGCTGAGCAGGTCGACCAGCCGGGTCACGAAGAGCCGGTCGTCGTCGCCGGAGAGGATGTCGTTCTGGGTCTGCTCGATCCACTGCTGGCAGGTCGTGCAGTCGCTGGACTGGGCGTTGTAGTAGTTGAACCAGCCCGTGGCGTGGGCGTAGAGCAGCGGCTTGGCGTAGGTGCGCTGGAACTCGTAGCGGTCGTTGGAGGGCACGCTCTCGGCGACGGCCTGCCGACCCACGAGCACCGCGCCCCGCTCCTGGGAGAAGGTCGCGTCGACCGCGCGGCGGTTCTCGGGGTCGCTGTCGAGGCTGTCGGCGCGCCAGTACTGCAGGTAGGTCACGTTGAGCATCAGGGCGAGGAACAGCAGCATGATGCCGACCGAGACCGTGCGGATGGGCTTGTTCACCGGTGGTGCTCCTCTCCTGGGCGGGTGCTGGCGGGGGCGCTGACGGGGGTGGCGCTCGGTCGGCGGGTCGGGGTGGTCAGAGCTTGATCACCTGGGTCGACTCGTCGGCGTCGTCCTCGGCGTCGGCGGTGAGGTCGGGCACCGGGCTCCGGGCGAGGTCGGAGATGCGCAGCAGCAGGGCGATGACCACCCAGTTGGCGACCAGCGAGGACCCGCCCTGCGACAGGAAGGGCGTGGTGAGACCGGTGAGCGGGATCAGGCCGGTGACGCCGCCGATGACGACGAAGACCTGCAGCGCGAAGACGCTGCCCAGGCCCGTGGCCAGCAGCTTGCCGAAGCCGTCGCGGGAGATGATCGCAGCGCGCAGCGCGCGCTCCACGATGAGGCCGTAGAGCAGCAGGATGGCGATGACCCCGGTCAGGCCGAGCTCCTCGCCGAGGCCGGCGATGATGAAGTCGGACTCCACGATCGGGATGCGGGTCGGGTCGCCGCCGCCGAAGCCGCGGCCCAGCAGGCCGCCCCAGGCCATGCCGAAGAGGCCCTCGACGTTCTGGAAGCCGGTGTCGTTGGTGCCCTCGCCGTAGTAGGCGAAGGGGTCCAGCCACACCGACACGCGGGTCTGCACGTGGCCGAAGAGCCGCCAGGCGGTGAGGGCGCCGCCGAGGAAGAGGGCGCCGCCGACCACGAGCCAGCCGGGCCGCTCGGTGGAGACGTAGAGCATCACCAGGAAGAGGCCGAAGAAGAGCAGGCTCGAGCCCAGGTCCTTCTGGAAGACGAGGATGCCCAGGCTGACCAGCCACATGCCGAGGATCGGGCCCAGGTCGCGCCCGCGGGGCAGGTCGACGAAGAGCACGCGGCGCCCCGCGAGCGCGAGCGCGTCGCGGTGGAGCACGAGGTAGCCCGCGAAGGCGATGACCAGCAGGACCTTGGCCACCTCGCCGGGCTGGAAGCTGAAGGGGCCCAGCGAGATCCAGATCCGCGCGCCGCGGATCTCGGTGCCGAGGACCGGCATCATCGGCAGCAGGAGCAGCACGATCGCGCTGAGCCCGGCGGTGTAGGTGAAGCGGGTCAGCACCCGGTGGTCGCGCAGCACGACGAGGGTGACCATGAAGAGCACCGCGCCGAGGGTCATCCAGATCAGCTGGTTGCGGGCCAGGTCGGTGCCGTCGACCAGGTCGACGCGGTGGATGAAGGCCAGGCCGAGGCCGTTGAGCGCGGCCACGACCGGCAGCAGCACCGGGTCGGCGTACGGCGCGACGATGCGCACGACCACGTGGGCGGCCACGACCAGCGCGGTCAGCCAGCCGCCGTAGCCGACGATGTCGGCCGGCACCCGCCCCTGCACGCCGATGCCGACCGCGGCGTAGGCGCCGATGCCGACCGCGAGGGCGAGCACCAGCAGGAAGAGCTCGGCGCCGCGACGGCGCCGGTGGACGAAGCCGATGATCGGGTTGGCGCCCTGCGCGGGCAGCGCGGTGCGGGCGGCCATCAGCGGGCTCCCGCGGTGGCCGGGCTGGACGAGGCGTCGGCGCCCGGCTCGGTGCCGGCGTCACCGGTGCCCGAGTCGGTGCCCGAGTCGGTGCCCGAGTCGGCGGTCTCGTCCTCCATTGCGGCCACGAGGTTCTCGATGATCTGGCGGGCGCCGTCGAGGCTGCCGGCGCTCATGCCCTGGCGGACGTTGTCGGCCTGCAGCTCGGTGAGCCGGTCGAGGTCGACGTTGGTGCGCTCGTAGGGCTCGTAGAGCGAGGCACCGGGCAGCTCGGTGTTGACGCCGCGGTAGATGTAGACGACACCCTCCTCCTCGCTGACGAAGTACTGCTGCTGGCTCCAGGACCAGGCCGCGGCCGCGGCGATCCACACCAGGCCGCCGACCACGGCGGCCACCATCACCCAGCGCAGCCAGCCGAAGCGTGCCGGCGGGCGCAGGGCGTAGCGGGCGGCCTCGGGGTCGATGGGGTCCGACGGGATCGCGTGGGCGTCGGGCGGCAGACCCTCGGGGATCTCGGCGAGCACGGGCTCGAGCTCGCCGGTGTCGCCGGAGCGGTGGCCGCGGAAGAGGCTGGGGCTGCGGGTGCCGCGCGGCACCCGGCGGCGCAGCTCGGCGGCCGCACCGACCAGCAGCGGCTCGAGGGCGGCGAGCTCGTCGGCGCGCTGGGCCGCGCCGGTCTCGTCGAGCACGTCGGCGACGATGCAGGTGACGTTGTCGGAGCTGCCCGCCTCGAGGCTGGCGCGCACCAGCTCGACGGCGGCGTAGTCGGGGGTGCCGGAGGAGAGGATGTCGGCCAGCCGGGCGTCGTCGAGCACGCCGCAGGCGCCGTCGCTGCACAGGAAGAGCCGGTCGCCGGCCTCGAGCTCGACGAGGAAGAGGTCGGGCTCGGCCTCGTGGATGCCGTCGAGGGCCTTGAGGATGAGGTTGCGGTGGGGGTGGACCCGCGCCTCGGCCTCGGTGATGCGGCCCTCGTCGATGAGGCTCTGCACGAAGGTGTGGTCGCTGGTGAGCTGGCTGATGCGGCCGTCGCGGTAGAGGTAGGCCCGGCTGTCGCCGACGTGGCCGACGGCGACGCGGTGGCCGTCGAAGAGCAGCACGGTGGCGGTGGTGCTGGTGCCGTTGAGGGCGGGGTCCTCGTCGACCAGCTCGCCGATGCGGTCGTGCGCGCGGTGCAGGGCGCCCGCGACCTGGCCGACCAGGTCGTCGGGGGCCAGCTCGCCGGGGGGCTGCTCGTCGAGGCGGCGCAGCTGCTGCACGGCGGTGCCGCTGGCGATGTCGCCGCGCGCCGCGCCGCCGACGCCGTCGCAGACGCTGAGCAGCCAGGGGCCGGCGTACCCGGAGTCCTGGTTGTCCTTGCGCACCCGCCCGACATCGGAGATGGCGGAGTAGTCGAGGACCAGCGTCGGGGAGCTCACTTGCGCAGCTCCAGGATGGTCTTGCCGATCCTCACCTGGGTGCCGAGGGTGATCGTGGTCGGCTGCGTGATGCGGACCGTGCCGATGTAGGTGCCGTTGGTGGAGCCGAGGTCCTCCACGAACCACTGGTCGCCGGCGGCGGCGATCCGGGCGTGGCGGGTGGAGACGTAGTCGTCCTCGAGGCGGATCGCCGCGTCGTTGCCGCGGCCGATGAGGATGGGGGCCTGGTCGAGCTCGGCGCGCTCGCCGGCGCTGGAGCCCTCCACGACCAGCACGTGGGTGGGGGAGCCGCGCCGGGGCTTGGCCGCCTTGGCCTTCTTCTCCTTGGGCGCCTTCTGCCCCCGGCCGCGGGCGGCCTCGGGCACGCGCGCGCCGAACATGTCGGAGCGGATGACCGAGATGGCCGAGAGCACGAAGATCCACAGGATCGCCAGGTAGGCGATGCGGACCAGCAGCAGGGTGAGCTCAGACATCGATGCGCTCCTCGACGATGCGGACCGTCAGCGTGGTGTTGCCGATGCGCACCTCGGTGCCGTCGTCGGCGATCGAGCGGCTCATCTTTTGGCCGTTGACGAGCATGCCGTTGGTCGAGCCCAGGTCGTGGACCTCGATGTGGACGCCCTCGCGGGTGCCGATCGTGCGGGCCGCGACGCGGAACTCGATGTGGCGGCGGCTCACACCGGGGTCGTTGATGCGCAGGTCGGCGTCGTTGCCGCGACCCACGACCACGCCGGGCGGGTGCAGCGGCTGGCGGGTGCCGTTGACCTCGAGGATCGCGCGGGCCCGGCTGACCTGGGTGTGGGTGGCGTTGCCCGTCACGCGCGCCTGCGCGCGGCTGCGGATGCGGAAGCGACCGGTGGTGAGGTCGCCGGACTCCTCGAACTCGATGCTGATCGGGCCGGGGAAGGAGTAGCCCTGCGCGTCGGCGTGCTCCTGGAGCTGGCCGGTGAGGTCGTCGGCCAGCGCGGTGTCGTAGGGCGCGAGGCGGTCGAGGTCGGTGATCGACAGCTCGACGTGGAAGGCGTTGGGCACGAGGCGGCGCTCGCGGGAGAGGATCTGCGCGTTGTTGTCGCACTCGCGCTGCAGGGCGGCCGCGATCTCCACCGGCTGCACCGCGGAGCGGAAGGCGCGGGCGAACGCGCCGGAGATCATGCTCTCGAGCCGCTGCTCGAACTTCTGGATCCCACCCACCGTGTCGCCTCCTTCCCTGGTGTCGGCCCTGGTGCTGGCCATCGTGTCGGCACTGGTCGGTGCGCGGCCCGCGCACGGCAGGCCTAGCGACCCGGTGTGTGCCCGGGTTGCCGACGATCGTAACGGGACGGGGCCGTGCGGCTGGTCACCCCGAGCGGGGGGTCGGCCCGGGTTTGGGGATGGCCTCGCGTCTGGGATACCGTGCAGTCGCTTCACGCGCGAGTGGCGGAATAGGCAGACGCGCACGGTTCAGGTCCGTGTGTCCGAAAGGACGTGGGGGTTCAACTCCCCCCTCGCGCACGTGGACCCGAGGACAGCTCCTCGGGACAGCACGACGACGAAAGGCCGGACCACCCCAGGGTGGTCCGGCCTTCTGCTGTTCCCGGCCCCTCGCCGACGCGGGGGGCAGCGGGCGGCGCGGCGTGCAGTCGCCGGTAAATGCGACCCGCCCCCGAGGGCCGGTGCGTGACCGGGTCGGGGGCGGGGAGCGCTTGTTCTGGGTGCCTGACACCTTCATGCCCGGGCCCGCACTCGTTGAAACTCAAAAGATGCAGATTTTTTTCGAGGTTCTGTTGAGGTCCCGTCCGCGACCTCTCACGCGGGGATGTGCAGCCGTCCGGGGGTGCCCCTCGCCGGGAGGCTCACCCGAAGGGACCGACCCCCGAGCAGGTCCGGTCGGCCGCGGGGGCGACGCCGGAGACCAGGAAGTCCGACACCGCGCGGGTGGCGCAGCGGTTGGTGCCCGTGGCGACGTGGCCGTAGGCCTGGGCGGTGACCAGGCGGGCGCCGGTCTCGCCCTGCAGCGCCAGGGCGCCGGTGAGCGGGGTGGCGGGGTCGTAGCGGTTGTTGACGATGAGCATCCGGTCGGCGGCGTCGGTGGCGAAGGGGCCGCGGTAGGCGTCGTCGCCCGAGCCGGGCCAGCCCACGCACGCCGAGGAGGACCAGGTCCACAGCGGGCCGAAGTCGGGCGCGGCGGTGTCGGCGGTGTCGGCGGCGGTGGGCCAGACGTCGGTGGAGGACGGGTTGACGCTGTCGGAGCAGAGCACGCCGTGGAAGGCGCCGCTGATCGCGATCCGCGCCCGCGCCGAGGTGCCGGGGGCGGAGGGCGTCGAGCCGGTGCGGGCCAGCACGGTCTCGTCGGGGCCGGGGAAGGGCAGGGCGTCGACGGTGCGCGCGGCGGCGCGGCGTACGGCGGCGAGGTCGGCCACGGCCGCGCCGGTCCCGGCGCCGCGACCGCGGGCGTCCTGGGCGCGGATCGCGCGGCGGGCCTGGGCGGTCATCTGCGCGACGGTGGACAGGTCGCCGGCGTAGAGCAGGCCGAGGGTGGTGCCGACGAAGTCGTCGTAGCTCAGCCGGATTGCGCGGCCGAGGGCGCGGTCGTCCTGGAGCCGGTCGGCCACGGTGTCCCAGGCGCCGAGGGCGTCGCCGGCCACGGGGCAGGCGGGGCGCCCGGCCGCGTCGCACGCGGCGAGGCCCGCGACGAGGGCCTCGCGGGAGCCCTCGCCGCTGCCGAGGCGGGTGGTGACGGGCACCGTGGTGCCGGTGCCGTCGCGCCCGCTGGTCCACTCCACGGGGTCGAGCACGCCGTCGACGACGAGCGCGCGCACCGAGGAGGGGAAGAGTGCGGCGTAGGTGGAGCCGAGCATGCTGCCGTAGGAGGCGCCGAAGTAGCTGACGGTGTCCTCGCGCAGGGCCCGGCGCACGTGGTCCATGTCGCGGGCGACGTCGGCGGTGCTCATGTGGTCGAGGATCCGGCGGCCCTCGCACAGCCGCCGCTCCTGGGCGTCGAAGGCCAGCCAGCGGTCGATCTGCGTCGAGGTGCGGGGGTAGGCCTGGCGGGGGTACCCGACCTGGCCCCGTCCCTCGCAGAGCAGGTCGGCCGTGCCGCCCACGCCGCGCGGGTCGATGCCGACGATGTCGAAGCGGTTGCGGACCGTCGAGCCGAGGAACTGCCCGGCGTAGGTGGCGAACTCGGTGGCCGAGCCGCCGGGGCCGCCGGGGTTGACGAAGAGGGTGCCGAGGCGGCGCGAGGGCTTGCGGGCCGGCACCTTGAGCACGGCGAGGCTGACCGTGGCGCCGTCGGGGGCGTCGTAGTCGAGCGGGGCGGGCACGCGGGCGCAGCGGAAGCGGCCGCAGTCGCGGAAGCGCACGCGCGGCACGGCGCGGTCGGTGGCGGGGGTGTCGGCGACGCGCACGGTCGCGGCCGGGGTCGTGGTCGCGGGGTCCGCGCTCGGGGCGGCGGCTGCGCCGCCGGGGGCCGAGGCGAGACCGAGGGCCAGCACGGCGGCGAGGCCGGCGGCGAGCACCGCGGGGAGGGGTCGGGGGCCTGAGAGGTGTCTTGTCCTGCGCACCTCCGCCATCCTGCTGCCCGGCGACCGGCCTGGCAACAGCCGCCCGGGTCGCGGGTGGGGCCGGGGGACGCCCGGCCGCGGGTCAGGCGGTGGTCAGGTGGCGGTCAGGTGGTGGATCGCGGCGCGGGAGGAGGGCCCGTGACGGTCTCGAAGGCCGCGGCGGCGCCGCGCAGGTAGCGGGCGACGACGGCGCGCTCGGTGTCGTCGAGGTCGGCGTCGAGGGCCCGCAGCGCCTCGAACATCGGCATCAGGTGGCCCAGGATCTCGGCGCGCCCGGAGTCGGTGAGGGTGACGACCGTGCGCCGGCGGTCCTCGGCGTGGGGCTCGCGCTGCACGTGTCCCTTGGTCTGGAGCCGGTCGACGACGCCGGTGGACGCCGCGGTGCTGACCTCGAGGAGCCGGGCCAGCTCGGCCGGTCCCATCGGCTCGCGCACGAGGTGCTCGAGGGCCGACAGCTCGGAGTCGCTGACCCGCGAGCGGCGGGCCAGCTCGTGGCGCACCCGCACGGCGCGGTCGACGACGTCGCGCAGCAGCTGGGCCGAGAGGGGACCCTCGGGCGGGGTGGGGGCCTCGGAGATTTTGTTTCACCAACTTAGTGACTAAGGTTCCGAACCAACGCCCGCAAGCCTACGTCGAGCCCCAGGAGCCTGCCATGTCGTCCTCGCTGAGCGACCGCGTGACCGGGGTGGTCACGGGCCGCCGCACCGCCGCCCTGGTCGCCCTCGTGCCCCTCCTGCTCGCCGTGCTCGCGATCCTCTTCGTGGGCGAGGGGGAGCGCGAGGCCCGCAGCACCGACAGCGTGCCGGCCGGTCTCGACAGCACCCAGGGCACCGAGCTGCGCGACGCCCTGCCCGAGGACGACTCCAGCGCGGCCGTGGTCGTGCTGACCGCCGACGAGGGCACCTTCGACGACGCGACCGTGCGCGAGCTCGGCCGGCTGGGCGAGGAGGTCGGCGGCGTGGCCACCGGCCCCGACGGCCCGGTCACCGTGGCCGAGGACGGCACCGCGGCGATCGTGGTGGTGCCGGTGGCGGCGGGCTCGGCCACCGACACCGCCGACGCGGTGACCGAGCTGCGCGAGCGGCTCGACGAGGGCGTGCCCGCCGGGGTGACGGCCCAGGTCACCGGGCCCGCCGCGATCCAGGCCGACCTGGCCGCGGTCTTCGACGGCGCCGACTTCCGCCTGCTCGGCGCCACCGCCGCGGTCGTGGCGATCCTGCTGATCCTCACCTACCGCAGCCCCGTGCTGTGGCTGGTGCCGCTGACCGTCGTCGGCGTCGCCGACCGCCTGGCCGCGGTGGCCTCGACGCAGGCGATGGCCGGGCTGGGCGTGGCCTGGGACGAGTCGACCGTCGGCATCCTCTCGGTGCTGGTCTTCGGCGCCGGCACCGACTACGCACTGCTGCTGATCTCGCGCTACCGCGACGAGCTGCGCCACGAGGAGTCGCGGCACCGGGCGATGGCCACGGCGCTGCGGCGTACGGCGGAGGCGGTGCTGTCGAGCTCGGTGACGGTGGTGCTCGGCCTGCTGACCCTGCTGCTCTCCCTCGTGCCGACCACCCGGGGCCTCGGGCTGGCCTGCGCCATCGGCGTGGTGATCGCCGCGACCTTCGCGCTCGTGGTGCTGCCGGCCGCGCTGGTGTGCTTCGGGCGCTGGGTCTTCTGGCCGCGCGTGCCGCGCGTCGGCGAGGCCCCGCTGGCCGAGAGCGACTCGCTGTGGCACAAGGTCGGGGTGCAGGTGGCCCGCCGCCCCGCCGCCTTCGTGGCCGGGACCCTCGTGCTCCTCGGGGTGCTCGCCGTCGGGCTCTTCCGCATCGACACCGGCCTCGACCAGGCCGAGCAGTTCCTGGAGGAGCCCGAGGCCATCGCGGCCTCGACCCGGCTCGGGGAGTCCTTCCCCGCGGGGGTCTCCGACCCCACCCAGGTGCTGACCCGCGCCGACGGCGAGGAGGTGCTGGCCGCCGTCGAGGGCAGCGCGGGCGTGGCCAGCGCCAGCATCGGTGCCAGCGGCGCCGGCATCACCCAGGTCGACGCCGTGCTCGACGCCGCCCCCGGCAGCACGCAGGCCGCCGACGCGATCGAGACCCTGCGCGAGGACCTCGAGGGCTTCGACGACACCCACGTGACCGGCAGCGAGGCCCAGGCCCTCGACGCCGGGGAGGGCGCCGCCCGCGACCGGCTGCTGATCCTGCCGATCATCCTGCTGCTCGTGCTGGGCGCGCTGCTGCTCCTGCTGCGCTCGGTGGTCGCGCCGCTGCTGCTGGTGGCGACCGTGGTCGCGACCTACGCCGCCAGCCTCGGCGCCTCGTGGTGGCTCTTCACCCAGGTGCTGGGCTTCAGCGCCCTCGACAGCGGGGTGCCGCTGCTGGCCTTCCTCTTCCTCGTGGCGCTGGGCGTGGACTACAACATCTTCCTCGTCACCCGCGCCCGCGAGGAGGCCGCGACCCACGGCTCGCGCGAGGGCATGCTGCGGGCGCTGACCGCCACCGGCGGGGTGATCACCAGCGCGGGCATCCTGCTCGCCGCGGTCTTCGCCGTGCTCGGCGTGCTGCCGCTGGTGGTGCTCGCGCAGCTCGGCACCATCATCTGCGTCGGCGTGCTGCTCGACACCCTCGTGGTGCGCACCGTGCTCGTGCCGGCGCTGGCCGTGCTGCTGGGAGACCGCTTCTGGTGGCCTCGCCGGGTGGGCGCCGGCGCGGGGCCGCAGCACGCGGCACGCCCCGCCCGCACGGTCTAGGCGCTCCCCCCACGCGGTGTAGGCCCGGGGGCCCGCGCGCTGACAGGATGGCCGATCGTGACCTCCTCCGAGCAGACCCCCGCCGCGCGCCACCCGGGCGCGGCCACCCGCGAGCAGGAGATCGGGCGCGGCGTCCACTGGCTCTCGCGCTGGACGCTGCGCTGGCTGGTGATCGTGGTCGGCGCCTACGTGCTGGGCGAGGCCGTGCAGTACCTGTGGAGCATCCTGCTGCCGATCGTCCTCGCGCTGATCGTCACCACCGTGCTCGCCCCGGCGGCGCACTGGCTGCAGCGCCGCACCCCGGTGCCGGGGGGCCTGGCCGCGGGCCTCGTCATCATCGGGGCCCTCGCGGTGGTGGCCGGCGTGGTCACCTTCATCGCCCCCTCGGTGGGCTCGCAGGTCGCCGACATCGCCGACAGCGCCTCGAAGGGCCTGCTCAAGCTGCGCGACCAGCTGCTGAGCAGCAGCCTGCCGGTGACCGAGGGCCAGCTCGACGACGCCGTGGCCGCCGCCCAGTCGCAGCTGCAGTCGAGCGCCAGCTCGATCGCCTCGGGCCTGCTGGTCGGGGTCAGCGCGGTCACCAACGCGCTGGTCAATCTCGTGCTGACCCTCGTGCTCACCTTCTTCTTCATCAAGGACGGCCACCGCTTCCTGCCGTGGCTGACCCACGTCTCCGGCGGCGGCGTCGGCTCCCACCTCTCCGAGGTGCTGCGCCGCGCCTGGTCGACCCTGGGCAGCTTCATCCGCACCCAGGCGCTGGTCGGCCTCATCGACGCCGTGCTCATCGGCCTCGGCCTGGTGATCGTGGGCGTGCCGCTGGCCGGGCCGCTGGCCGTGCTCACCTTCGTGGCCGCCTTCGCCCCCATCGTCGGCGCCATCACCATCGGCGCCGTCGCGGTGCTGGTCGCGCTGGTGGCCAACGGCTGGGTCGCCGCCGTGATCGTGCTGCTCATCGTGCTCGCCGTGCAGCAGCTCGAGGGCAACGTGCTGCTGCCGTGGCTGCAGGGCAAGAGCCTGCGCCTGCACGCCGGCGTCGTGCTGCTCTCCATCGTGCTCGGCTCGACCCTCTTCGGCGTCGCCGGCGCCTTCCTCTCCGTGCCGGTCGTGGCGGTGGTGGCCGTCGTGCTGCGCTACCTCGACGAGCTGCTGCTGGCCCGCACCGGCCAGGGCCCCGCGCCCCACCGCGGCTCCGACACCGAGCTGGCCGAGCAGGGCGACGCCGAGCGGGCCGAGATGGACCGCCACGACGACGCGCTGCGCCGCGGCGACGTCGACCCCGACGAGCTGCGCGCCCGCGCCCACGAGCGCGGCCCCGGCCAGGGCCCCGCCGACAACACCGGCGACGACACGAGCGACGACACCGGCGACGACACCCGGCCGCTGCGCGGCCACTGACCCGCGTGCCCCCCGCCACGACCACGGACGCCGGGCCGCGCAGCTCGCCGGCGTGGGCGCTGACGGTGGTGGCGGCGAGCACGCTGCTGACGATGGGCGTGTGGTTCTCCGCCACCGCCGTCGTGCCGCGCCTCGAGGTCGCCTGGGGCCTGGGCAGCGGGGGCGCCGCGGCGCTGACCATCGCGGTGCAGGTCGGCTTCGTGCTCGGCGCGGTCGGCTCGGCCGTGCTGGGGCTGGCCGACGCGCTGCCGGGCCGGGCCCTCATGGCCGCCGGGGCGCTCGGCGCGGCCGCCTGCACCGCAGGGCTGCTGCTCGCCGACGGCCTCGCGCTCGCCGTGCCGCTGCGGCTGCTCACCGGGGTCTGCCTGGCGCTCTTCTACCCCGTGGCGCTCAAGGAGGTCTCGGCGTGGTTCCTGCGCGGGCGGGGTGTGGCGCTGGGGCTGATGATCGGCGCGCTCACCCTCGGCTCGGCGCTGCCCCACCTGGTGGGCGGCCTCGCCGGTGGCGGCACCGGGGCCGCGGGCCCGGACTGGCAGGTCGTCGTGGCCGTCACCAGCGCGCTGGCGGTGGCGGGCGGCCTGCTGCTCGCCGTGGTGCGGGGGGAGGGACCGCACGCGGTGGCCCGCGGCCCGGTCAGTCTCGGCGCAGGCTTCCGGGCGCTGGCGCGCCGCGACGTGCTGCTGGCCGACCTCGGCTACGTCGGGCACATGTGGGAGCTCTACGCCATGTGGGCCGGCGTCGGCGCCTTCCTGCTGGCGCTGCCGCAGGTCGCCGCCCGCCCCGACGCGGCGGCGTACGCCGGGGTGCTGGCCTCCGCCTGCATCGGGGTCGGCGCGCTGGGCTGCCTGCTCGGCGGCGTGCTCGGCGACCGGTGGGGCCGCCCGCGCGCGGCGCTGCTGAGCCTGGTCTGCTCCGGCGGCGCCGCGCTGGTGCTGGCCGCGAGCTACCCGGTCGCGCCGCTGGGGGTGGTCGTGGGGCTGTGCGCCTTCTGGGGCTTCTGGGTGATCGCCGACTCCGCGCAGTTCTCCGCCATGGTCACCGAGAGCGCCCCGCCCGGCAGCGTGGGCGGCGCGCTCTCGGTGCAGCTCGCGCTGGGCTACGCCACCACCA
The DNA here is from genome assembly GCF_023712465.1 of Nocardioides sp. P86. NCBI lineage: Bacteria > Bacillati > Actinomycetota > Actinomycetes > Propionibacteriales > Nocardioidaceae > Nocardioides > Nocardioides sp. P86. The sequence goes on from NZ_JAMAYE010000003.1 coordinate 255,730, forward strand.
CGCTCACCCTGTGGCTGGTGCCGGCGCTGGTCGACGCGGTGTCGTGGCGCCTGGCGCTCGTGGTGCTGGCGCTGGGACCCGCGGTCGGGGCGGCGGCCATGGTCGCGGCCGAGCGTGGCCGCGGGAGCGCTCAGCCCAGCGCGGCGACCGCGGCGTCGTAGTCGGGCTCCTGGCCGATCTCGGGCACCAGCTGGGAGTGCAGCACCGTGCCGTCGGCGTCGAGCACGACCACCGAGCGCGCCAGCAGGCCGGCGAAGCCGCCGTCGGCCAGGCGCACGCCGTAGTCGTCGCCGAAGGTGGAGCGGAAGCCCGAGGCCACGGTGACGGCCTCGATGCCCTCGGCGCCGCAGAAGCGCCGGAGCGCGAAGGGGAGGTCCTGCGACACGCACACGACCTCGGTGTCGGCCAGCCCGGCGGCCCGGGCGTTGAACTCGCGGACGCTGGCCGCGCACACGCTGGTGTCGACGCTGGGGAAGATGTTGAGCACCGTGCGGCGGCCCGGGGTGCGGGTCACCTCCGACATGTCGGAGCCGACGAGGCGGACCTCGGGCGCGGTGGCGCCGACGGCGGGCAGGTCGCCGACGGTCGTGCAGGGGGTGCCGCCCAGGGCGGTGGTCATGGTCATGGCCAAGGTCTAGCAGGTACGTCGAGCCCGCGGCCCGCGAGGCCGGGTGGTGCCCGCGCCGGCACCGTCCGTGGTGGCGGACGTCACCTGCGTCCGGGCGCGGTGCGCGGTAGCCTCCCGAGCACCGCGCCGCCCGGGGCGGGAGCCGCTGGAGGGCCCACATGTCGCAGACCGACCCGATCCCTGAGGAGGCGCGTCCCGGGGCCGACGACGTGGTGCCGGTCTTCTTCCTCTCCGACTCCACCGGGATCAGCGCGGAGACGATGGGCAACGCGCTGCTGCTGCAGTTCCCCGACCGCACCTTCGACCGCACGGTCATCCCCTTCATCTCCACCGTCGCCGACGCGCAGGAGGTCGTGGCCGCCCTCGACACGCTGCTCGACCACGGCCAGGCCCCGCTGGCCTTCGTCACCGCGGCCAACGACGAGGTGCGCGCCGAGCTGCTGCGCACCCGCGCCCCGGTGATCGACTTCTTCGGCGTCCACATCGAGCAGGTCGAGGGGCTGCTGGGCCAGCGCGGCGTGCGCCAGCCGCTGCGCCTGCACGGCGTGGGCGACGTGCACCGCTACAACGAGCGGATGGCCGCGGTGGAGTTCACCATCGAGCACGACGACGGGCAGAGCCTGCGCGCGCTGGACAAGGCCGACGTGATCCTGCTGGCGCCCTCGCGGTGCGGCAAGACCCCCACGAGCATGTACCTCGCGCTCCAGCACGGGCTCTTCGTGGCCAACTACCCGCTGGTCGACGAGGACCTCGAGCGCAGCCACCTGCCCGAGCCGGTGCAGCAGTACCAGGAGCGGTGCTTCGGGCTCACCACCACCGTCGACCGGCTCAGCCGGGTGCGCAACGAGCGCCGGCCGGGGTCGCGCTACTCCTCGGCCGAGCAGTGCCGCTGGGAGCTGCGCCGCGCCACCGACCTCTTCAACGCCCACCGGGTCCCGACGATCGACTCCTCCGCGAAGTCGGTCGAGGAGATCTCGGCCCTCATCATCCAGTCCCTGCGCCGCGAGCAGTCCCGGCGAGGCGAGCAGACCCGTCGAGAGAGAGGCACCACCCCATGACCGAGACCTCCACCCCGAGCCCCGCCGGCGGGCAGCCCGGGTCCACCGTCAACGTGCGGTGGTTCTCCGACCTCGGCATGGGCGACATCGAGCAGGTCGGCGGCAAGAACGCCTCCCTCGGCGAGATGGTCTCCCACCTCACCGACCTCGGCGTGCGCGTGCCCGACGGCTTCGCCACCACCTCCGAGGCCTTCCACCACTTCATCGGCGACACCGGCCTGAAGGAGCGCATCAGCGGGCTGCTGCGCGACCTCGACACCGACGACGTGCGGCGCCTGGCCGAGGTCGGCCGCACCATCCGCGAGGAGGTCGTGGCTCAGCCCTTCCCGGCCGACCTCGAGGCCGACGTGCGCGCCGCCTACGACCAGCTCGTCGCCGGCGCCGGCGGCTCCGACGCGGGCGACGGGTCGGGGGAGCAGCCGTCGTTCGCCGTACGGTCCTCGGCGACCGCGGAGGACCTGCCCGACGCCTCCTTCGCCGGTCAGCAGGAGACCTTCCTCAACGTGCGCGGCATCGACGCGGTGCTGCTGTCGATCCGCGAGGTCTACGCCTCGCTCTACAACGACCGCGCCATCGCCTACCGCGTGCACCACGGCTTCGAGCACGACGCCGTGGCCCTCTCGGCCGGCGTGCAGCGCATGGTGCGCTCCGACATCGGCTCCTCGGGCGTCATGTTCACCATGGACACCGAGTCGGGCTTCGACGACGCCGTGTTCGTGACCTCGGCCTACGGGCTGGGCGAGGGCGTCGTGCAGGGCGCGGTCAACCCCGACGAGTTCTACGTCTACAAGCCCGCCCTGCGCGCGGGCCGGCCCGCGCTGCTCAAGCGCGGCATCGGCGGCAAGGCCACCAAGATGGTCTACACCGACGACCAGACCGTCGGCCGCACCACGGAGTTCGTCGAGGTCGACCCGGCCGAGAGCCGGCTCTTCAGCCTCACCGACGACGAGGTCGAGGAGCTGGCCCGTCACGCGCTGACCATCGAGGAGCACTACGGGCGCCCGATGGACATCGAGTGGGGCAAGGACGGACTCGACGGGCGGCTCTACGTGCTCCAGGCCCGCCCCGAGACCGTGCAGTCGCGCCGCGGCGGCACGCTCGAGCGCTTCAGGATCGACGCCGGGGCCACCGCGGGCGCCGACGTCGTCGTCGAGGGCCGCGCCATCGGGCAGAAGATCGGCGCCGGCGCGGTGCGCGTGATGCGCTCCATCGACGACATGCACGAGTTCCACGAGGGCGAGGTGCTCGTCGCCGACATGACCGACCCCGACTGGGAGCCGATCATGAAGCGCGCCTCGGCCATCGTCACCGACCGCGGCGGGCGCACCTGCCACGCCGCGATCATCGCCCGGGAGCTCGGCATCCCCGCGGTCGTCGGCACCGGCAGCGGCACCCGTGACCTCTCCGACGGCCGCGAGGTCACCGTGTCGTGCGCCGAGGGCGACACCGGCCTGGTCTACGACGGCGTGCTCGACTTCAGCGTCGAGCGCACCGAGCTCGACTCGATGCCCGACGTGCCGGTGAAGATCATGATGAACGTCGGCACCCCCGAGCAGGCCTTCGCCTTCTCCCGGCTGCCGCACAAGGGCGTGGGACTGGCCCGCCTGGAGTTCGTGATCAACCGCCAGATCGGCATCCACCCCAAGGCGCTGCTCGACCTCGCCGCCGACCCCGACTCGCTGCCGGGCGACCTGCGCGCCGACATCGAGGAGACCATCGCGGCCTACGCCGGGCCGCGCGAGTTCTTCGTCCAGCGCGTCGCCGAGGGCATCGCCATGATCGCGGCGGCCTTCGCGCCCGAGCCGGTCATCGTGCGCATGAGCGACTTCAAGTCCAACGAGTACGCCAACCTCGTCGGCGGCACGCGCTACGAGCCGGAGGAGGAGAACCCGATGATCGGCTACCGCGGCGCGTCGCGGTACCTCTCGGCCGACTTCGCGGAGTGCTTCGCGATGGAGTGCGAGGCGCTGCGCCACGTGCGCGACGAGATGGGGCTGACCAACGTCAGGGTGATGATCCCCTTCGTGCGCACCGTCAAGGAGGCCGAGGGCGTGATCGCGCTGCTGGGCGAGCACGGCCTGCGCCGCGGCGAGAACGACCTGAAGGTCGTCATGATGTGCGAGGTGCCGTCCAACGCCGTGATCCCGGAGGCCTTCCTCGAGCACTTCGACGGCTTCTCGATCGGCTCCAACGACATGACCCAGCTGACCCTGGGCCTGGACCGCGACTCCGCGCTGGTCGCCGACGGCTTCGACGAGCGCGACCCGGCGGTGCTGCACATGCTCTCGTCGGCCATCGAGGCCTGCAAGCGCCAGGGCAAGTACGTCGGCATCTGCGGCCAGGGCCCCTCCGACCACCCTGACCTCGCCGACTGGCTGGTGGAGCAGGGCATCGAGTCGATGTCGCTCAACCCCGACACCGTCGTCGACACCTGGCTGCGGCTGGGGGGCGTGAGCGCCGGCTGAGCGACGGCCCGGCCGGCCTCCGTCGGCCCCCCGCCGTCGGCCCCCGTCGGGTCAGGCGCGCAGGTGCGCGTCGACGGCGGCGGGGGTGAGCGCGGCGTCGATGGCGAGGGCGGCGCAGCCGACCAGCCCGGCCGACTCGCCGTGGGTGGCCGGGGCGAAGCGGAGGTCGCGCACGACCGACGCGGCGGCGCGGGCGTAGACCGTCTCGCGGATGCCCGCGGTGTAGAGGTCGAAGGCCGCGCCCATGTCGCCGCCCACGACGACCAGGCCGGGGTGCAGGAGGTTGACCGCGGTGGCGAGCACCTCGCCGAGGTGGCGCCCGCTCTGGCGCAGCAGCTGCCGGGCGAGGGTGTCGCCGTCGAGGGCGAGCTGCACGAGGTCGCGCACGTGGCGCACGTCGTGGCCCTCGTCGACCATGGTGTTGACCAGGGCCCAGCCGCCGGCCAGCGACTCCAGGCAGCCGGTGGCACCGCAGCGGCACAGCAGCCCGTCGGCGGCGTCGATGCGGGTGTGGCCCAGCTCGCCGGTGATGCCGCGGTGGGCGCCGAGCAGGCGGCCGTCGGCGATGACGCCGAGCCCGAGGCCGGTGGAGGCCTTGACGACCAGCACGTCGGCGGGCGGCACGACGCCGAAGAGCTCGGAGTGGGCCAGGGCGGCGGTGTCGTTGGCCAGGTGGAGCGGCGCGGGGCAGACCTCGGCCAGGTAGGGGCCCAGCGCGACGCCGTCCCAGCCGCCCATGACCGGGGCGTCGAGGCTCATCCGGGTCTCGGGGTCGACCGTGCCGGGCAGGCTCATCCCGATGCCGGCGACCGGCACGGTGGTGCCGGCGAGCAGCGCGGCGAGGCGGGCGGCGACGTCGGGCATGAGCACGCCGGGAGCGGTGCCGACGACGTGGTCGCGGGTGTCGCCGACGATCTCGCGCCCGGCGAGGTCGAAGAGCCCGAGCTGGCTGCGCGAGCGGCCCACGGCGATGCCGACGACCACCGCGGCGTCGACGTCGAGGCCGAGCGTGCCGGGCGGGCGGCCGCCGGTGGAGGTCGACCCGCCGCCCTCGACGAGCAGCCCGGCGTCGAGCAGGGCGTGCACGCGGGAGGTGACCGCGCTGCGCGAGAGCCCGGTGACGCGGGCGAGGTCGGAGCGGGTGGCGGCGCGACCGGTGCGCACGAGGTGGAGGAGCGCGCCCGCCGACGTGCCGGTGCCGCTGGTGCCGCCGGGTCCCGTGTCGGGGAGGGCCGCCGAGCCGGGCAGGGCCGAGGTCGCGGGGGTCGTCGGAGCCAGGACTGTGGCCGGGACCGGGCCGCGCGCGCCGTCGGGCGGGGCGGGCCGGGAGCCCGGGCGCGAGGCGGTGCTGTCGGTCACGACGAGGAGTCAAGCACAGACTTTGTTCACAAAAAAGCGTAAGAGCGCTTGTATCGATCCAAAAGTCCTGCGACCGTAGAGGCATGGACCAGAAGCACCCCCCGCTCGGCGGCCAGCCCAGCAGCCAGCCCGGCACCCCCGCCGGGGCGGCGGCCGCGCTGCCCGAGCACTGCGACTTCACCGTCTTCGGCGGCACGGGCGACCTCGCCTTCCGCAAGCTGCTGCCCGCGCTCTTCCACCGCGACCTCGAGGGCCAGCTGCCCGACGACTTCCGCATCATCGGCGTCTCGCGCAGCGACCTCGACACCGAGGGCTACCAGCAGCTCGTGCGCGAGGCCCTGCCCGGCCACGTCGACCCCGCCGGCCACGACCCGGCCACCTACGACGCCGCCCTCCAGCGCCTGGTCGGGCGCCTGCACCACCTCGTGCTCGACGCCGAGGAGCCCGACGACTGGCACCAGCTGCACGGCCTGCTCAAGGACCGCGGCCGCACCGAGGCCGTCGGCGGCCCCGACGAGGCCGTGCGCGTCTTCTACCTCGCGGTGGCACCGGCCCTCTTCGGTCCGATCTGCGCGCGCCTCGACGAGATCGGCGTGGTCGACCCGACCGCGCGCGTGGTGATGGAGAAGCCGATCGGGCGCGACCTGGCCTCGGCACGCGCGGTCAACGACGCCGTCGGTGCGGTCTTCGAGGAGTCGCAGATCTTCCGCATCGACCACTACCTGGGCAAGGAGAGCGTGCAGAACCTCCTGGTCACGCGCTTCGCCAACACCTTCCTCGAGCCGCTGTGGAACTCCCGGTGGGTCGACCACGTGCAGATCACCGTGGCCGAGTCGCTCGGCGTCGGCGAGCGCGGGGGCTACTACGACGGCTCGGGCGCGCTGCGCGACATGGTGCAGAACCACCTGCTCCAGCTGCTCTGCCTCACCGCGATGGAGCCGCCGACCTACGTCGGGCGCGAGACCGTGCGCGACGAGAAGCTCAAGGTGCTCCAGGCGCTCAAGCCGATGGGCCCCCAGGACGTCGACCGCGACACCGTGCGCGGGCAGTACCGCCAGGGGCTCGTCGACGGCCAGGCGGTCGCGGCGTACTCCGACGACCTGGGGCGCGCCGGCTCCTCGACCGAGACCTTCGTGGCGCTCAAGGCCGAGGTACAGAACTGGCGCTGGGCCGGCGTGCCGTTCTACCTGCGCACCGGCAAGCGGATGGACCGCCGCGTCTCGGAGATCGTCGTGGTCTTCAAGGAGCCGCCGCACGCGATGTTCCCCGGCAGCGAGGGCGCCACCACCGCCAACCGGCTCCACATCCTCGTGCAGCCCGACGAGGGCATGCGCCTGCACCTCACCGCGAAGGAGCCGGGCCCCGGCGGGATCCGGCTGCGGCCGGTGTCGCTGGACCTGTCGTACGCCACGACCTTCACGCAGCGCTCGCCCGACGCCTACGAGCGGCTGCTCATGGACGTCGTGCGCGGCAACCCCACCCACTTCATGCGCCGCGACGAGGTCGAGGCGGCCTGGTCGTGGGTGGAGCCGATCCTCGAGCGCTGGGACGAGCTCGGCGAGCGGCCCCTGCGCTACCCCGCCGGCACGACCGGCCCCACCGCCGCCGCGATGCTCCTCGAGCGCGACGGCCGAGCCTGGCAGGAGACCGACCAGTGAGCACCCCCGAGACCCCCGCCCCCTCCGGGGCGCCCGTGCTGCCCGAGCGGCTGCACCCCGTGCTCGAGGAGGTCACCGCGCGGATCGTCGCGCGCAGCGCCGGCCCCCGCGCGGCCTACCTCGCCCGGATCGCCCGCGCCGCCGAGACCGGCCCCGCGCGGGGCCGGCTGGCCTGCGCCAACCTCGCCCACGGCTTCGCCGCCTCGGATCCGGCGGAGAAGGCCGAGCTGCGCTCGGGGGTCAAGCCCAACCTGGCCGTCGTCACCAGCTACAACGACATGCTCTCGGCCCACCAGCCCTTCGAGACCTACCCGCGGCAGCTGAAGAAGGCCGTCATCGGCGCGGGCGGGCTGGCCCAGGTCGCCGGCGGCGTGCCCGCGATGTGCGACGGCGTGACCCAGGGCCGCGCCGGCATGCAGCTCTCCCTCTACAGCCGCGACGTCATCGCGATGTCGGCGGCGATCGCGCTCTCCCACGACATGTTCGACGGCGCCCTCATGCTCGGCGTCTGCGACAAGATCGTGCCCGGCCTGCTCATCGGCGCGCTGTCCTTCGGCCACCTGCCCACGGTCTTCGTGCCCGCCGGGCCGATGACCTCGGGGCTGCCCAACAAGGAGAAGGCCGCGGTGCGGCAGCGCTACGCCGAGGGGCTGGCCACCCGCGAGGAGCTCCTCGAGGCCGAGTCGGCCTCCTACCACTCCCGCGGCACGTGCACCTTCTACGGCACCGCCAACTCCAACCAGCTGCTCATGGAGGTGCTCGGGCTGCACCTGCCCGGGTCGTCCTTCGTCAACCCGGGCACCGAGCTGCGCGAGGCGCTCACCGACGCCGCGGCCGCCCGCTCGGTGGCCCTGGCCCGCGGCAGCGCCGGGCTGGCCGGCCTGCCGCTGGGCGAGTGGTCGCAGCGCGCCGCCCAGCCCGACCGCGCGCCGGTCGGCGAGGTCGTGGACGAGAAGGCGATCGTCAACGCCTGCGTGGCCCTGCTGGCCAGCGGCGGGTCGACCAACCACACCATGCACCTCGTGGCCATGGCCCGCGCCGCCGGGATCGTGCTCACCTGGGCCGACCTCTCGGACCTCTCCGCGGTCGTGCCGTCGCTGTGCCGCATCTACCCCAACGGCTCCGCCGACGTGAACCACTTCCACGCCGCCGGCGGCATCGGCTTCCTCGTGCGCACGCTGCTCGAGGCCGGCCTGGTCCACGACGACGTGCAGACCGTCGCGGGGCCCGGCCTGTCGCGCTACACCCGCGAGCCGCGCCTGGTCGAGGGCCCCGAGGGCCCCGGGGGCCGCAGCAGCCTGGAGTGGGTGGAGGGCACGCCCGCCAGCCTCGACACCGACGTGCTGCGCCCCGCCAGCGATCCCTTCGCCCCCGACGGCGGGCTGCGGGTGCTCGGCGGGCCCCTGGGCTCCGCGGTCATCAAGACCTCCGCGGTCAAGCCCGAGCACCGCGTGGTCACCGCGCCCGCCGTCGTCTTCGACGACCAGGCCGACTTCCTGACCGCCTTCGCCGCCCACGAGCTCGACGACCGCGACTTCGTGGCCGTCATCCGCTACCAGGGCCCCGCCGCCAACGGCATGCCCGAGCTGCACAAGCTCACCCCGGCCCTCGGGGTGCTCCAGGACCGCGGCCACGCGGTCGCCATCGTCACCGACGGCCGCATGTCGGGCGCCTCGGGCAAGGTGCCCGCCGCGATCCACGTCACCCCCGAGGCCGCCCTCGGCGGTGCGCTCGCGCGGGTGCGCGACGGCGACGTCGTCACCGTCGACGCCGAGCGGGGCCTGCTCGGCCTCGCCGACGCCGAGACGGTCCTGGCCCGCCCCGCCACCGGCTCCGCGCCCCAGGGCGAGGACTGGGCCGGCACCGGCCGCGAGCTCTTCTCCGCCTTCCGCGCCACGGTCGGCCCCGCCGACGCGGGCGCCTCGGTGTTCCCGGCGTACGACGCCCCTCAGCAGGAGGTCCCCCTTGCCCAGCACGTCTGACACCCGCTCCTCGACCGGCTCGCCGCTCGCCGCCCCGGCGCCGCTGGCCTCGCTGCTCGACCTCGTGCCGGTCGTGCCGGTCGTGGTCGTCGACGAGCTCGACACCGCCGTGCCGATCGCCCGGGCGCTGGTCGAGGGCGGCCTGCCCGTCATCGAGCTCACCCTGCGCACCCCGGTGGCGCTCGACGCCATCCGCGCCATCGCCGCCGAGGTGCCCGAGATCGTGCTCGGCGCCGGCACCGTGGTGACCCCGGCCCAGGCCCGTGAGGCGCAGGACGCCGGCGCGCAGTTCCTCGTCTCGCCCGGTGCGACGCCGGCGCTGCTCGAGGCGATGCTCGCCACCGGGCTGCCCTTCCTGCCCGGCACGGCCACGGTCTCGGAGGTGCTGGCCGTGCTCGAGGCGGGGCTGAGCGAGATGAAGTTCTTCCCCGCCGAGGCCTCCGGGGGAGCGCCGTTCCTGAAGGCGATCTCCTCGCCCGTGCCCGCGGCGCGCTTCTGCCCCACGGGCGGCATCACCGCGGCGAGCGCGGCGTCCTACCTCGCCCTGCCCAACGTCGGCTGCGTCGGCGGCTCCTGGCTCACCCCGGCCGACGCCGTGCGGGCCGGCGACTGGGCCCGGGTCACGCAGCTGGCTCGCGCCGCCGCCGACCTCCGAGGCGCCTGAGCAGCAGCAGCACGACCAGCACCGCCGGTCCGGCCACGACGACCAGCAGCGCGAGCCGCTCGAGGTCGGCCACGAGCACGTCGTACATCGCGGCGAGCAGGTTGCGGTCGGCCGTCGGGGCCCGGTCGAGCAGCAGCGTGCGCGCCGCGCCCAGGCCGAGCCACACCACGACCGCCGCGAGGGCCGCGCCGACGAGCAGGATGCCGGCGGTGACCATGCGCCGGGCACTGACCAGCAGGGCCACGGCGGCGAGCAGCGCCACCGCCACCGGCAGACCGAGGCCCGCGGCGTCGACGACCTGGTAGCCCGCGCGGGCCTGGTCGAGCTCGCCGCTCGAGGCCACCGAGAAGGCCGCGTCGAGCCCGGAGGCGTCGACGGTCACCGGCAGGCCCTGCTCGCTCAGCGAGTCGAGCACCGCCTGCAGCAGCGGGCCCAGGTCGACGCTCACCTCGGCGCCGCTGTCGGAGCGCAGCGCGCGCAGCAGCTGGGTGTGCGTGGCCCGCATCGCCTCCTCCCACGCCGGGGGGAAGACGTCGCTGGAGACCACCCGCACCACCACCTGGCGCACCGCCTCGCGCAGCGCCTGCTCGGTGCGCGCGCCCGCGCCGCCCAGGTCGGCTCCGAGGATGTCCTCCAGGGCGCGCTCGGCCCCGCCGACGTCGACCGTGGCGACCGCGAGGTCCTCCAGGCGCACCGCCACCGCGTTGACCACGTCGGGGTCGGTGGCCAGCGGCCCGACCGTCTCGACCCAGCGGTCCTCGTCGTTGACGACCGCGGAGGACCACGCCGAGGTCAGCGCCAGCGGCATGAGGAGCACGGCCACGACGGCGATCAGGTGGGCGAGGGCGGAGCGGACCCGGTTCATGGGCGCGATCGTCCCACGGGCCCGCGTCGGAGCCGGGGTCGGCGACGGGGCGTGGTGGGGTGGGGCGGCGTGGTGGGGTGGCGCGGCGCCGGGTGCGGACGTCATGCGGACGGTGGATGCGCATCCTCGCGACGCATGACGTCCGACGTCGGGCAGTGGGGGCGGTCTGGCTAGGTTGGGGCCATGAGTCTGACCCGGGTCCTCGACGCCGCGCTCGACCGCTCGGTGGTGCTGGGCTACACCAAGGTGGGCTCCTCGCTGCGCCGCCGCTGGTGGCCCGCCGACCCCGAGCCGGGCTCCATGGCGGGGCGCCGCGTGCTGGTCACCGGGGCCACCTCGGGCATCGGCGAGGCGATGGCGGGCTCCTTCGCCGCGCTCGGCGCCACGGTCCACGTGCTCGGCCGCAACCCCGCGAAGACCGCCGACTCCGCGCGGCGCCTGCGCCTGGCCCACCCGACGGCCGAGGTCGTCGAGGAGCTGTGCGACCTCAGCGACCTCGAGGCGGTGCGTGCCTGGGCCGCCGACCTCACCTCCCGCGTGCCCTCCCTCGACGGGCTGGTGCACAACGCCGGCGTCATGACGACCGACCGGGAGGAGAGCGCGCAGGGCCACGAGATGTCGCTGGCCGCGCACGTGCTCGGCCCGCACCTCGCCACCGACCTGCTCGCCCCGCTCCTCGCGGCCGCCGACGGCTCGTCGGTGGTGTGGATGAGCTCGGGCGGCATGTACGGCGCACGCCTGCGCGCCGAGGACGACGACGCCATCGAGTACCGCACCGGCCGCTTCAGCGGCGTCCAGGCCTACGCCCGCACCAAGCGGATGCAGGTCGTGCTGGCCGACGCCTGGGCGCGCCGGCTCAGCGCCGACGACGTGCGGGTGGAGAGCATGCACCCCGGCTGGGTGGAGACGGCCGGCTTCGCCGAGAGCCTGCCGGGCTTCAACCGGCTCACCGGTCCGCTGCTGCGCGACGCCGAGGACGGCGCCGACACCGCGGTCTGGCTGGTCGCGACCCGGCCGGAGTCGCGCCCGGGCCACTTCTGGCACGACCGCGCCCAGCGCCCCACGACCTACGGCTGGCAGCGCTCCGACGACCCCGCGCTGGTGGCGCGGCTGCTGGCCTACGTCGCCTCGGCGACCGGGACCCCGGTGCTCGACTGAGGGGTCCGGACCGCTGCGCGGCTCCCGCCGGGCCGCCACGGCGGCTGGTCCGCGCTGGCAGACTGTCGGTATGACGACCCTCCAGGACTTCTCCGCGCGCAGCATCGACGGCCACGACGTCGACCTCTCGACGTACCAGGGCCAGGTGGTGCTGGTGGTCAACACGGCCTCGCAGTGCGGCTTCACCCCGCAGTACCAGGGCCTGCAGCAGCTCCAGGACAGCTACGCCGGCCAGGGCTTCGCGGTGCTCGGCTTCCCCTGCGACCAGTTCGGCAACCAGGAGCCCGGCGACGACGCGGAGATCGCCGGCTTCTGCGAGCGCAACTTCGGCGTCAGCTTCCCGCTCTTCTCCAAGATCGAGGTCAACGGCGACGGCGCCCACCCGCTCTTCCAGTGGCTCAAGGACGAGAAGTCGGGCCTGCTGGGCGGCAAGATCAAGTGGAACTTCACCAAGTTCCTCATCGGCAAGGACGGCCAGGTGCTCGGTCGCTACTCCCCGACCACCAAGCCGGAGAAGATCTCCAAGGACATCGAGAAGGCCCTCGCCCGGTGACTGTCTTCACCGCGAGGACCTCCGCCGAGGCCGTCGTGGCGGCGCCGCGCCAGGCGATCTGGGACGCGCTGACCGACCCCGACACCCTGGCCTCGCTCACGCCCTTCCTCAAGCGGATCACGCCCGAGGGCGACTCGCACTGGCGCTGGGAGATGACCGGCCTCGACGTGCTGCCGATCGAGGTCGCGCCGGTCTTCACCGAGAAGATGGAGTTCGTCGAGCTCGAGCGCATCGACTTCCACCACGACCCGCCGGCCGGTCGCACCGAGCGCACCGCGGTGACGGGGTGGTACGTCCTGAAGGAGGTCGAGGGGGGCACCCACCTGGCCACCAGCCTCGAGATCGCCCTCGACCTGCCGCTGCCCAAGCTCTCCTCGAAGGTCGTCACCACCGCGATGCGCGGCGTCATCGACCAGATGGGCGACCGCTTCTCCCGCAACCTGCTCGACCACCTCGGGATCGACCCGAAGGCCTGACCCCGGCGCGGACCTGACACGCACACGGGCCCCGGTGACCAGCAGGTCACCGGGGCCCGTCGTACGCCGGGGCGCTGCGGTCAGGAGCGGGTGCGCTCCTCCTCGGAGCGGTCCGCGGCGAGGTGGCCGCGGGCCGCGTGGGCGCCACCGTGGTGGGCGGCGTCCTCGGTGTCGGCGACGGCGCCCGCGTGGGCCCCGCCGGCCGCGACGCCGGCCGGGCGGCCGAGCTTCTCGCCCTCGACGTCGACGTCGGGCAGGATGCGGTCGAGCCAGCGCGGCAGCCACCAGGCCTTCTCGCCGAGCAGGTAGAGCAGCGCGGGCACGAGCACCATGCGCACGACGAAGGCGTCGAAGACGATGGCGATGGCCAGCGCGAAGCCCATGGACTTGATGATCGGGTCGTCCTCGAGCATGAAGCCGGCGAAGACGGCGGTCATGATCGTGGCAGCCGCGGTGACGACGCGGGCGCTGTTGCGGAAGCCGTCGACCACGGCCTCGCGGGTCGTCATGCCGTGCACGTGGGCCTCGCGCATCCGGGTCACCAGGAAGACCTGGTAGTCCATCGCCAGGCCGAAGACCACCCCGATGAGGAAGATCGGGATGAAGCTGACGATCGGCTGGCCCTCGAAGATGCCGAAGGCGCCCTCCTGGAAGATCGCGACGGTGGCGCCCAGGGTGGCCAGCACCGAGAGCAGGAAGCCCAGCGTGGCGGTGAGCGGCACGAGGATCGAGCGGAAGACGATCATCAGCAGGATGAAGGCCAGCCCGATCACGATGACCAGGTAGATCGGCAGGGCGTCGGCCAGTCGGTCGGAGACGTCGGTGGTGATGGCGGTCAGGCCGGTGACGCCGGTGGTGGTGCCGGTGGAGGCCTCGATGTCGGACTGCCCGTCGCGCAGGGCGGTGAGCAGGTCCTGGGTGTCGGGGTCGTCGGGGCCGGAGGCCGGGGTGATCTGCACGAGCGCGCCGGTGGGCGCCGACGCCGGGTCGGCGGGGTCGGCCGTCGGGTCGGCGTTGGTGGCGACGATCTGGGCGTTGACCACGTCGTCCTGGCCCGCGGCCCAGGCCGCGACCTCGCCGAAGGCGGCGTTGCGGTCGGCGGCGGCCACGTCGCGGGCGTCGACCACGACGAGCAGCGGTCCCTCGCGGCCGGCGCCGAAGGCCTCGGCCATCAGGTCGGAGGCCTGGCGCTGGGTGGTGTCGGTGGAGGCCGTGGAGTCGGTGGGGAAGGCCAGGCGCAGGTCCTTGAGCGGGATCGCCAGGGCGCCCAGGGCGACCACGACGAGCAGCACGAAGGCGACGGGTCGCTTGCCGAGCACGCGCGCCCAGCGCACGCCGTTGTTGAGCAGGCGCCCGTCGGCCTCGCGCTTCGGGGCGTAGCGGCGCACGCGGCCGCCGAAGGACTTCGACTTCAGCATGCCGAGCACGGCGGGGAGCAGGGTCAGCGCGATGAGCACGGCGATGAAGACCGTGGCGGCGGCGGCGACGCCCATGGCGGTGAGGAACGGGATCCGCACGACCGAGAGCGCCGAGAGCGCGATGAGCACGGTCAGGCCGGCGAAGACCACCGCGGAGCCCGCGGTGCCGACGGCGCGGCCGGCGGCCTCCTGCCGGTCGTCGGTGTGCTCGAGCTCGGTGCGGTAGCGGGCGAGGATGAAGAGCGTGTAGTCGATGCCGACGGCCAGGCCGATCATCACCGCGAGCACGGGGGTGAAGGAGCTGACGTCGACCAGGGCGGTGGCGGCGGTGATGCCGAGGCTGCCGATGGCCACGCCCACGAGGGCGATGAGGATGGGCAGGCCCGCGGCCACGAGCGAGCCGAAGGTCAGCAGCAGCACGACCAGGGCGATGCCGACGCCGATCAGCTCGGCGGTGCCGCCCGGAGCGGTCTGGGTCTGCGAGCCGGCGCCGTTGGCCTCGACCACCAGGCCGCCGTCACGGGCGTCGTCCATGACCGACGTGAGGTCGTCGATGGTGGTGGGCTCGACGTCGGCGACGGTGTCGACGTCCCAGGCGAAGGTGATGAGTCCGACGCGGCCGTCGGAGGACAGCGGCGAGACGGCGGCGGCGTCGGCGCGCGCGGCGTCGACGTCGCCCCCGGACTGGCGCGCCTGCTGCACCAGCTGCTGCTCCTGGCCGGCGGCCACCTGCACCGGGTTGCCGAGGCCGGGGTTGGTGGCCTGCGGGTCCTCGGGCAGCTGCGGCAGCCCCGACAGCGCGGCGACGAGGTCGTCCACGGCGCCCGACCACTGCGGGTCGCTGAGGCTCTCGCCCTCGGGTGCGGCGACGACCACGGTCACGTTGGCCTGGTCGAAGGCGTCGGTGGCGCCGGGGAAGAGCTCGGCCTGCAGGTCGGCGGCCTGCTCCGAGGGGATCCCGGGGATCGAGAAGGAGTCGGAGGTGGGCTTGGCGAAGCCGGCCGCTAGCGCGCCGATGGCGAGCAGCACGGCGACCCAGCCGGCGATGAAGAGCGGCCAGCGGCGGAAGGCCGTCGTGCCGAGGCGGTGGAGCAGGGTGGCCATCGAGGTCTCCTGGTCGGGGTGGGGAAGGGACGAGCGGGTCAGGGGTACGCCGCAGGGGCGGGGACGCCGGCGGGCCGGCGCCGTGGTCAGGCGAGGAGCGCGCGCGCGGTCGCGAGGTGGTCGCTGAAGACGTCGGCCAGGGGCCGGTCGGGCACGTCGGGCGCGCCGTCCCCGTCGGACCCGTCGGTCCCGCCGGCGCCACGGCCCTCGGCGGAGGGGTCGAGCACGAGGGAGGAGTCGAAGACCGCGACCAGCAGTCGCATCAGCAGCCGGGCCCGCGCCCGGCCGAAGTCGGCGCCCTCGCGGGCCAGGATGTGCTCGACGAGGGCCTCGGAGAAGGCCTCGAAGCGCTCGTGGGCGGTGACGATCAGCCGCGGGTTGGCGAAGAAGACCCGCTGGCTCAGCTCGAGCTGCTCGCGGCTGAGGCCCTCGTCGGTGAAGATCACGCGGGCCAGCTCGCCGAGGTCGTCGACCAGGTCGCCGTGGGGCCCGCCGGCCTCGAAGGTGGCCAGCGCCGAGGCGGAGAGCACCGGCATGTTGCCGAGCACGGCGTCGAGCTTGCTCGGGAAGTAGTTGAAGAGGGTGCGGCGCGAGACCTCGGCGGCCTCGGCGAGGTCGTCCATGGTGAAGCCGTCGAGCCCGTGCGCCTCGGTCAGCTGCTGGGCGCAGTGGTTGATGTGGTGCTCGGTGCGTCGACGCTTCGACGCCCGCAGCGTTGCACTCTCGAACATGGAGTGCATTCTTGCACTATCGTCCAAGAAGTGCAGAAAGGTGACGACGGTCACTTCTGGTCGTTGCGGCCGCAGGTGACTTGCTGGTAACCCCGTGCCGGGTCGACAGTGACCCCGTGACCTCCCGTGCCGCCACCACGTCGTCGTACTCGATCACCATGCGCCTGCACACGGCGCCCGACCACGGGGTGGTCGGAGCGGTCGCCACCGCGATCGCCCAGGCCGGCGGCATCGTCATGGCCGTCGACGTCGCCGAGTCGAGCCACGAGCGCCTGGTCGTCGACGTGACCTGCTCCGCGGGCGACGCCGACCACGCCAAGCTGCTCGAGCAGGCCGTCGACGCCGTCGACGGCGTCACGGTGCACAAGACCAGCGACCGCACCTTCCTGCTGCACATCGGCGGCAAGATCGAGGTCCGCTCGAAGGTCCCGATGCGCAACCGCGACGACCTCTCCATGGCCTACACCCCTGGGGTGGGCCGGGTCAGCATGGCCATCGCCGAGCACCCCGAGGACGTCTGGCGCCTGACCACCAAGGGCAACACCGTCGCCGTGGTCACCGACGGCTCGGCCGTGCTGGGGCTCGGCAACATCGGCCCCGGCGCCGCCATGCCGGTGATGGAGGGCAAGGCGGCGCTCTTCAAGCGCTTCGCCGACATCGACGCCTGGCCCATCTGCCTCGACACCCAGGACACCGACGAGATCGTGCGCGCGGTCGAGATGATCGCCCCCGGCTTCGGTGGCATCAACCTCGAGGACATCGCCGCCCCCCGCTGCTTCGAGATCGAGCGCCGCCTGCGCGCCAGCCTCGACATCCCCGTCTTCCACGACGACCAGCACGGCACCGCCATCGTCGTGCTCGCCGCCCTCACCAACGCGCTGCGCGTGGTGAAGAAGCAGCTCGCCGACGTGCGCGTCGTCGTCTCGGGCGCCGGCGCCGCCGGCACGGCGATCGTCACGCTGCTGCTCGCCGCGGGCGCCGTCGACGTGGTCGTGTGGGACCGCGAGGGCTGCCTGTCGCGCGACGACGAGTCGCTGCCGCCGGCCAAGCACGAGCTGGCCCAGGTCACCAACCCGCGCCTGGTGCGCGGCGACCTGCACGACGGGCTCACCGGCGCCGACGTGTTCATCGGCGTCAGCGGTCCCAACCTGCTCGACCCGCTGTGGATCAAGGACATGGCCGACGACGCCGTCGTCTTCGCCCTGGCCAACCCCGACCCCGAGGTCGACCCCGCCGAGGCGGAGAAGTACGCCGCGGTCGTCGCCTCGGGCCGCTCCGACTACCCCAACCAGATCAACAACGTGCTGGCCTTTCCCGGCGTCTTCCGCGGCCTGCTCGACGCGCGCGCCTCCGACGTCACCCTCGACATGCTGCTGCGCGCCGCCGAGGCGATCGCGCTCGTGGTCAAGGACGAGGAGCTCAACCCCAACTTCATCATCCCCACCGTCTTCCACCCCGACGTGCCCAAGGCCGTCGCCGACGCGATCCGCGGCTGACCCCGCGGCTGCCCCGCGGCCGGGCGCCTCAGTCGGGGCGCACGGCCAGCTCGTCGACGGGGCGGATCTCGACGACCTCCTCGAAGGCGGCCTCCACCGCGGTGGTCGAGCCGCTCTCCACGGTGACGGCGTAGGGGTAGCCCTGCAGCATGAGCGTGCGTGAGCTGCGCCGGTCGCCGGCCTCGTCGAGCCAGACCCAGGCGGCGTCCTGGCCGTCGTAGCCCGGCACCTCGGTGCGGTTCTCCCGGCCGTGGCGCTGGTCGAAGAAGCGCAGGGCGGCGCGCTGGCCGGTCAGCTCGTTGTAGGTGACCACGACCGGGAGGTCGTCGACGACCACGTCGCACTGCCACATGGTGGGGCGGTTGAACTGCGGGTTGCGGAGCAGGAAGTCGCGGCAGGTCTGCTCGTCGGGGCGGAACGACGGGAACACCCACTCCAGGCCCTCGACGCCGGTGGGCAGCTCGCACCCGGCGTCGGTGACCCGGCCGTCCCAGCAGGTCTCGGTGGCGGCGGCGAGGGCCTCGCCGCGCTCGCCGGAGACCGCCCGCTGCACGACCAGTCCGGCGGCGACCAGCAGCACGACGAGCGGCACCACCACCGAGACCACGCCCCAAGCGCCCGTGGGGGAGGCCGCCAGCGGGGGCGGCTCGCCGACGAGCGGGTCCTCGACGTCGGGGGCGGACCCGTCGCCCGTCACGTCGTGCCCGTCGGCCTCCGACCCGCCGGCGGTGCTCGCGGTGCTTGCGGTGCCGGCGAGCGGGCGGACAGCGCCGGGGCGGGGCGTGCCGCAGTTGAGGCAGTACCGCGAGGCGCCGAGCTCCTCGCCGCAGGTGGCGCACTCGGCGCCCGGCTGCGCCTGGGTCTCCGGCATCGGGCCTCCTGTCGTCTGCGCGCCATTGTGACCGACGACCCTGGCGCACGTCCGGAGAAGGTGCAGGTCGACCGGGGCCCGGTGCTCGCGGCGTCTGCTCCGTCCCGGGGACCCGGGCGCCCGAGCGGGCGTAGGGTCGCCGGCATGACGCCCCGGCCCACCGCGCCGTCCCCCTCCGCCGCACCCCCCTCGGGTCGGCGTCGCAGCACGGCCGCGGCGCTCGCGGCGGCTCTCGCGGTCGGGACCCTCGCGTCCTGCGCCACCGGCGGCGCGCCCGACCGCGAGCGCGCCACGGCCCGTGTCGTCGCGGCCGGCACGGCCCCGACCTCCGCCAGCACGGCCCCGGTGGCGGGTGACGGCACCGCCCGGGTGCTCGCGGTCTCCCTCGACGGCTTCAACGTCGCCGCCCTCGACCGGCTCGGTCGCGACCGGACGCCGGTGCTGCACCGGCTGCTGCGCGAGGGCGCGGCCACCACCCACGCCCGCACCGAGCGGGAGCTGACCGACACCCTGCCCAACCACACCGGCATGCTCACTGGGCTGCGGGTCGACGCCGACCGCGGCGGCCACGGCGTGACGTGGAACGTCGAGCGCCCCGGCACGACCGTGCAGGAGGCGGCGGGGCGCCCGGTCGGCTCGGTCCTCAGCGCCGCCCACGACGCGGGCCTCACCACGGCGCTCTTCGCGGGCAAGGCGAAGTTCCGCCTTTTCGACGACTCCTGGCCCGGCGCGGTCGACACCTTCGTGCTCGACGAGCGGCCGCGCTCGCTCGTGGCGCGGGCGGCGGCCGACCTCGCCGAGACCGACCGCGACCTGACCTTCGTCCACGTCGCCCTGCCCGACCTGGTGGGCCACGCGGAGGGCTTCATGGGTCCGGCCTACCTCGACGCGGTGGCGCGCACCGACCGTCTCGTCGGGCGGCTCCTCGCCGCGCTGGCCGCCGATCCCGAGGACGCCGCCGAGGTGAGGGTCGTGCTCACCGCCGACCACGGCGGTCGCGGCCCGGGGCACTCCGACCCCACGAGGTTCGTCGACTACCGGGTGCCGTTCCTGGTGTGGGGCCCCGGCGTCGCCGCGGGCGACCTCTACGCGCTCAACCCCGACTACCGCGACCCCGGCCGCAGCCGTCCGTCGTACGACGGGGCGCAGCCGGTGCGCAACGGCGACCTGGCCAACGTCGCCCTCGACCTGCTGGGTCTGCCGGCGCTGGCCGGCAGCCTCCTCGACGCCGAGCAGGACCTCGACTGGGAGTGACCCCGCACCGCACGCGCGGGTCGCTCAGCGGGGGAGGGAGGCCCACCAGGCCGCGCCGACGACGCCGGCGCGGTTGCGCAGCCGGGCCGGGACGATCTCGGTGTCGAGGTCGAGCAGCGGCAGGAACTCCTCCGAGCGCTTGCTGATGCCGCCGCCGACGACGATGAGCTCGGGGGAGAAGAGCCGCTCCAGCGTGCGGTAGTAGCGGGTCAGGCGCTTCGCCCACTGCTCCATGCTGAGGTCCTCGGCCTCGCGCACGCTGTTGGCCGCGCGCGACTCGGCGTCGTGGCCGTCGACCTCGAGGTGGCCGAGCTCGGCGTTCGGCACGAGCACGCCGTCGTGGACGAGCGCGGAGCCGATGCCGGTGCCGAGGGTGGTCACGATGACCAGGCCGCTGCGGTCGCGGGCGGCGCCGTACCTCACCTCGGCCAGGCCGGCGGCGTCGGCGTCGTTGACCACGTGCACCTCGCGACCGGTGGCCGCGGTGAAGAGGGCGTCGGCGTCGGTGCCGATCCAGGAGTCGTGGATGTTGGCGGCGGAGCCGACCACGCCGCGCCGCACGACCCCGGGCACGGTGACCCCGATGGGTGCGTCGGAGGGCTCGAACTGCGCGAGCAGGTCGACGAAGACGGCGGCGACGGCCTCGGGGGTGGCGGGCCGGGGGGTCTTGATCCGCACGCGCTCGGCGGCGAACTCCCCGCGCGCGGTGTCGACGGGGGCGCCCTTGATGCCCGTGCCGCCGAAATCGATGCCGAAGGGGTGCTGGTCGTGGCTCACCGGGCTCATTGTGCCGGGCGCGGCGTCCCGGGCGCCGACGGACCCCGTTCGCTTTACATCGCAGAGCCTCTTGTCAAGCGGCTTGACAGTCCCTAGGGTTCTGTCAACCCGATGTCGTGATCGGGGTCACCCCCTGGAGGACGCGATGCCCACGAACCCCCGCACGAGCCCGCCCGCACCCGGCACCCCCGAGTCGATCCCGCACAGCACGGTGCCGGCCGCGTCGACCGAGCAGTGGAAGGACGGCAAGCGCTACCTGTGGCTCATCGGCCTCGTCGTGCCGTCGCTGGCCTTCGTCGCGCTCGGAGGATGGGCGGCGACCGGGTGGGGCGTGTGGCTGTGGATCGGCCCGATCATCGTGCTCGGACTCGTGCCGGCGATCGACCTCGTCGCCGGGCTCGACCGCACCAACCCGCCCGACGACGCGATCGAGGCGCTGGAGAAGGACCGCTACTACCGCTGGATCACCTACCTCTTCCTGCCCATCCAGTACCTCGGGTTCGTGGCGGCCTTCTACGTCATCGCCCGCGGCGCCCCCTTCGGCCTCGGCGAGCTCGGCACCGTCGGCGCGGTCGGGCTGGCGATCACCATCGGCACGATCGGCGGCATCGGCATCAACACCGCCCACGAGCTCGGCCACAAGCGCGAGGAGAACGAGCGCTGGCTCTCCAAGGTCGCGCTGGCCCAGAGCTTCTACGGCCACTTCTACATCGAGCACAACCGCGGCCACCACGTGCGCGTCGCGACCCCGGAGGACCCCGCCTCCTCGCGGCTCGGGGAGACCTTCTACGCCTTCTGGCCGCGCACCGTCTCCGGCGGCGTGCGCAGCGCCTGGAGCCTGGAGCGGAAGCGCTACGCCCGCAAGCAGCAGCACCCCTTCCGGCCCGGCAACGACGTGCTCAACGCCTGGGTGATGTCGCTGGCGCTGTGGGGCGCCCTCGTCGCGTGGCTCGGGTGGTCGATCCTGCCCCTGCTCGTGCTCCAGGCCGTCGTCGGCTTCTCGCTGCTCGAGGTCGTCAACTACATGGAGCACTACGGCATGCTGCGCCAGAAGGTCGGCGCCCGGCAGCGCTACGAGCGCGTCGACCCCTCGCACTCGTGGAACTCCAACAACATCGCCACCAACGTGCTGCTCTACCACCTGCAGCGCCACAGCGACCACCACGCCAACCCGACGCGGCGCTACCAGACCCTGCGCGACTTCGAGGAGAGCCCGGTGCTGCCGACGGGCTACGCCGGGATGATCGTCCTCGCCCTCGTGCCGCCGCTCTTCCGCCGGGTCATGGACCCCCGCGTCCTGGCCCACTTCGACGGCGACGTCACCCGCGCCAACGTGCACCCCTCGAAGCGCGAGCACTACCTGGCCCGCTACCCCTCCGCCGCCGCCCGCGCCGAGCAGGCGGCCACCGCGGCGGCGCTCACCGGCGGGGCGGTCGACGCGATGCCCGGCGCGGTCGCCGAGGAGGTGCTCGCCGCCCGCTGCCCCGGCTGCGGCCACACCTACGAGGTCGAGAAGGGCAACGAGCTGGAGGGCTTCGCCGCCGGCACGGCCTGGGCCGACATCCCCGACGACTGGTGCTGCCCCGACTGCGGCGTGCGCGAGAAGGTCGACTTCGTGCCGCTGTCCACCGCCGAGGCGGCCTGAGCCTCCCCGCCGGCGCGCCCGCCTCCGCCGACCCGGTCCCCCCGGTCGGGTCGATCCGGTCGGGCTGGTCGGGTCGGTCGGGCTGGTCGGGTCGGTCCGGGAGCCGCTGGTGGGCCTTCCTAGACTGACCGGCATGGAGTCCTCGGGCGCGCGGGTGGGGTCGGCGGGCGACGCGGGCCCGGTGCGGCGTACGGCGGGCAGCACGCGCGACCGCGTGGTCGAGGCCGCGGTCGAGCTCACTGCGGAGGTGGGCTGGTCGCGGGTCACCATGGCCCGGCTGGCCGACCGGGTGGGTGTGAGCCGGCAGACGGTCTACAACGAGGTCGGCACCAAGCCGGGCCTGGCCGAGGCGATGATCCTGCGCGAGCTCGAGCACTTCCTGGCGCTGGTGTCCTCCGCCTTCGACGACCACCCCGAGGACCTGGTGGCCGCGATCCACGACTCGGCGCTGCTGGTGCTGCGCAACGCCCACGGCAACCCCCTGCTGCACGCGGTCGTCTCGGCCACCCACGGCGCCGACACCGAGCTGCTGCCGCTGCTCACCACCCACGCCGAGTCGCTGCTCGCCGTGGCCAAGACCGTGGTCGGCGAGCGGCTGCCGCCCTACGGTCTCGACCTGCCCGGTGAGCGCCTCGACGCCGCGATCGACATGGTCGTGCGGCTGGTGCTGAGCCACGTCATGCAGCCCACCGCGACCCCCGAGGCCTCCGCCGACGCCATCGCCTGGGTCTCCGCCCGGGTGCTGCGGCCCTAGCCGCACCGGGCGGGCGCGCCGGCCCTTCGCGGGTGCGACGGGCCGGGTGGGATGTCGTGCGAAGGGTGGATGCGCCTCCTCGGTCCGCATGACGTCCGCACGAGGCGGGTCGTGGACGGGTGGGGTCAGGCGGCGCGGTCGCGGGCGAGCTCGACGGCGTCGCGGAAGGCCCGGGCGACGTAGCCCGGCACGGCCAGGCCGTCGCGGTGGGCCCACAGCAGCTCGGTCTCGACGCGGGCCACCCGGGTGGCGAAGTCGTCGGGCGCGTCGGCTACGCCGAGGGAGCCCATGACGGCGCCGAAGTCGCCGCGCTGGGCCGCGTCGTTGGCGCCGACCGGGGCGAAGGAGAGCGTGCGCAGGCGGCGCACCAGCCAGCGCTGCCACGGCGCCAGCGCCGACCACAGGTCGCGTGCGGAGAGCTGGTAGAAGGCGTAGTGGCCAGGCTCCTGTCGCCGGATCGGGGCGATCAGGGTCTCGCTGATCGCGTGCTCGCCCATCTCGGCGACCCCGTCGTGGAGCAGGTTGTAGGCCAGCACGGCGGAGCGCTCGGTGGCCATGCCGGTGAGGTAGTAGAGCATCCGGCAGACGTCCTGGAAGGCCGGCAGGTGGGCCAGCGCGCCCAGCACGCGGAGCTTGGCGCCGACCGAGTCGAGGTCGGGCGTCGCCGGTGCCCGGCCGAGCCTGACCTGCAGCTCGTCGAGGACCGCTCCGTGGCGGGTCTCCTGCGGGTGCCAGACGTCGCGGTAGAACACGACGTCGATCTCGGGCGGGTCGGGCAGCATCGTGGTGATCTCGAGGACGTTGCGGTCGACCTCGAGCTCGACGCGCGCCATGTAGTCGAGCACGTGGCCGAAGCGCCGCTCGAGCTCCGCGGGATGGCGCACCGTGAAGTCGACGGTGGCCGGGTCGATCGGCGGGTGCTCCTCACCGAGACGGGCGACGTGCTCGGCCAGCCGTCGCGGGGTCGAGGTCGTGCGCACGCACCACACCCTAGGACGGGCGCCCCCCGCCCGGGTCGATCCGGGCGGGCGAGCCCGCCCGGCGTGGCGGGTAGGACGTCATGCGCAGGGTGGAGGCGCAGGCACGGTCCGTAGGACGTCCGCGGCGCCGGGGCGGGGGTGGCGCCGGCGGGACGCCCGCGGGGGTGCCCCGGGGGCGCAGCCCCTACGGTGGGCCCATGACCGTCGAGCCCGCCGCGGGAGGCGTCGCGCGCACCAGCCCCGCCGGTCGCCGCGTGGTCGCGGCGGCGGTGCTCGGCTCGGGTCTGACCATGCTCGACGGCACCGTGGTCAACGTGGCGCTGCGCTCGATCGGGGAGGACCTCGACGCCAGCCTGGCCCAGCTGCAGTGGGTCACCAACGGCTACCTCCTCGCCCTGGCCAGCCTGATCCTGCTCGGCGGCTCGCTCGGTGACCGGCTGGGGCGGCGCCGCGTCTTCGTGGCCGGCACGATCGGCTTCGCGCTGGCCAGCCTGCTGTGCGGCCTGGCGCCGACCCCCGAGGTGCTGGTCGCAGCCCGCGTCGCCCAGGGGGTCGCCGCGGCCGCGCTCGCCCCCGGCAGCCTGGCCATGATCCAGGGCGCGGTGCGCCCCGCCGACCGCGCGGCCGCCATCGGCACCTGGACCGGTCTCGGCGCGATCGCCGCCGCGGCCGGGCCCTTCGTCGGCGGTCTGCTGGTCGACCACGCCTCGTGGCGGTGGGTGTTCCTGGTCAACCTCCCGCTCGCCGCGGCCACCATGTGGCTGGCCCGCGGCGTGCCCGAGACCCGCGACCCCCACGCCGCCCCGCGGCTCGACTGGGCCGGGGCGGCCCTGGCCACGCTGGGGCTGGCGGGCGCGACGTACGCGCTGATCGAGTGGGGCCGGCCGCTGGCGCCCGCGGCGGCTGCGGTCGGGGTGGCGGGGCTGGTCGCCTTCGTCGTGGTCGAGCGGCGCGAGCGCTGGCCGATGCTCGAGCCCGGGCTCTTCGCCGACCGCACCTTCGCCGCCGCCAACGCGATGACGCTGCTCGTCTACGGCGCGCTGGGCGCCATGACCTTCTTCCTCACCCTGCAGCTGCAGGTCGTGGGCGGCTACACCGCGCTGCAGGCCGGTCTCGCGAGCCTGCCGCTCACCGTGTGCATGCTGCTGCTGGCCTCCCGCGGCGGGGCCCTCGGCGCCCGCACCGGGCCCCGGCTGCCGCTCAGCCTCGGTCCGCTCGTGATGGCCGCGGGCGTGCTGCTGCTGCTCGGCGCGGGGGAGCGGCCCTACGTCGTCGGCGTGCTGCCCGGCATCACCGTGTTCGGCCTCGGCCTGGCGCTGCTCGTCGCGCCGCTCACCGCCACCGTGCTGGCGGCCGCCCCCGACGAGCACGCGGGCGTCGCCAGCGGCGTCTCCAATGCCGTGGCCCGCGCCGGCACGCTGCTCGCCGTGGCCGCGCTGCCGATGGCGGTGGGCCTCGGCGGGGAGGAGTACGCCGACCCCGCCCTCCTCGACCCCGCCTTCGGCCGGGCCATGCTGGCCTGCGCCGGGCTGCTCGTCGCCGGCGGCGTGCTGTCGTGGCTCACCGTGCGCGCCGACGTGCTCCGCGCCCCGGTGCGCTGACCCGGTGGGCTGACCCGGTGCGCTGGCGGCACTGGACGTGGCGCCGCTGCGTCTTACTGACCGTTGCGACCACTACCTGACCGTCAGGACGCCCGCCCAGAGGGCGCAACGGTCAGTAAGAGCGGCGGGCGGCCCCGTCCGGTCGGCCCGCGGCGACGAACACCCGTCGAGGCGCACGACGTGCGGGGATCGTGCCCGCCGTCACAGCACGCCGCCTACGCTGGGGCAGGGGAGGGATCGACGTGAGGACGCTGCACCTGGGAGCACCGCTGCGCCACCGGCGCACGGCGGCCGGGCCCGCGCGCCGTCGGGCTGCCGCGGCCGCGCTCGTGGCCCTCGGGCTGCTGCTCGCGGCCTGCGGCCAGGACACCGGTGGCGACCCTGCCGCCGACCCGACGCCGGCCGGCGCCTCGACGACCGCCGAGCCCGGCGGGCCGGGCAGCGACGCGCCCGGCGACGACACCGACGACGGTGCGGATGACGGTGCGGGCGAGGGCTCCGGCGCGGCGCCCGCGCTCGACCCGGCCTTCGCGGTGGAGGCGCCGGGCCCCCTGGAGGGCCCGCCGCAGTACGCCGACATCCTCGTCGTCGCCCAGGACACCATCGACCCCGAGACCGTGGCCGCGATCGACGACCTCGACGACGTCTCGGTGGAGTCGATGTCCCTGGCCCAGGCCAGCATCGAGGGCAAGGTGCTCAACGTCGCGGTCGTCGACCCCGCGAGCTACCGCGCCTGGACCACCCAGCCCAGCCCGGAGGCCCAGGAGGTCTGGGACCGCGTCGCCGCCGGCGAGGTGGCCGTGGCCTCCGACCTGGAGAAGAAGCTGCCCACCGACGACGACGGCTTCCTGCGGCTGGGCAGCGCGGAGGACTCCGAGGAGGTCCACGTCGGGGCCTTCGCGCCCCAGATCCCCAACGCCGTCGACGCGGTCGTCAACGAGAAGTGGGGGGCGGCGATCGGCGCCAAGCCGGCCAACGCCCTGCTCGTCTCGACCGGCACCACCGCCCCCGACCGGGTGGTGGGGCCGCTGCAGCGGATGCTCCCGGGGCAGACGTCGATCCAGCGTCTCGACGTCGTGGCCACCCTGGGCCTCGACATCGACGCCGCCCAGACCGCCTTCGTCGTCGGCGCCGTCGCCGACGCGGTCGGCACCTTCAACTACACCGTCATCGGCGGCGGTCGCATCGCCCCCGAGCCGTCGTGGGTCTCCACCCACATCGTCACCGCCGACGTGCCGATCCTCGGCTCGGTGACCTGCAACAAGGCGATCATCCCGCAGCTCACCGCGGCCCTGCGCGAGGTCGTCGAGCGCGGCCTGGGCGACAAGATCATCCCGGGGCAGTACGGCGGCTGCTACTACCCCCGCTTCATCGCCGGGTCGACCGCGCTGTCCAACCACTCCTTCGGCCTGGCCCTCGACTTCAACGTGCCGGGCAACCTGCGCGGCACCGTCGGCGAGATCGACCGCGGGGTCGTCGACATCTTCAAGAAGTGGGGCTTCACCTGGGGCGGCGACTGGAGCTACACCGACCCCATGCACTTCGAGGCCAACCGGATCGTCGACCCGCGCTGAGCCCCGACCGGGCGGTCGCGCCGCGCAGCCCGCTCGGCCTGCTCAGTCCGTTCAGTGGCCGAGCAGCGCCTCGCGCACGGCGGTGGCGGCCATCGCCATGGTGGTGCGGGCACGGGCGGGGTCCTCGGTGAGGAAGTAGTGGTCGACCCCGGGGGTCACGTCGTGCACGACCGGCACCCCGGCCTCGCGCAGCCGCTGGGCGAAGCGGTCGCCGTCGCGGCGCAGCGTGTCGCGCTCGGCGGTCATCACCACCGCCGGGGGCAGCCCGGCCAGGTCGGGGGCCAGCAGGGGCGAGGCGTACGCCGCCGAGCGCGTGGCCGGGTCGGGGAAGTAGACGCGCCGCACCAGCGCGCGCAGCGAGGGCGAGATCATGCCCGCGCCGGTGGGCAGGTCGCTGGCCAGGTCGAGGGCCGGCACGCCGAGCAGCTGCAGGCGCGGGGTGAAGGAGCCGGTGTCGCGGGCCATCAGGCACACCGCCGCGGCCATGCCGCCGCCGGAGGAGAAGCCCCCGACCGACACGGGGTCGCCGCCGTCGGCGACCCACGCGGCCACGTCGTGGCTCTCCTCCTGGGCCACGGGGTAGGTGACGTAGGGGCCGGTGCGGAAGTCGACGTTGAGCACGCGCACGCCGGCGGTGGCGGCGAGGTAGCGGCACCACCAGTCGTCCATCGCGGCGTGGCGCATCAGCCACGCCCCACCGTGGAGGTGCACGTGCGCGGGGCCCGAGCCGTGCGTGGCCGCGGGCGCGACGTACTCCATGACGCGGACGTCGCCGTGACGCGTCGGCACGCGCAGGCGGGTCGGGGCGGGCAGGTCGGAGCCGGCGAAGCGCAGGTCCTCGCCGTAGCGCACCGTCCAGCGGGCCGTCGCGTGCATGAGCGTGGCCTGGACGCGGTCGGCGAGCCTCATGGGGGTGCTTCGACGCCGCGGGCGTGACGGATGGCACGGCGATGGGCGCGGCGAGGGGCGCCGGGGTCGGCGCGGGTGGCTACGGTGCCCCCATGCGCGCAGTCCAGGTCGTCGACACCACCGGTCCCACCCACCTCGAGATCCGCGACGTCGCCGAGCCGACGCCCGGGCCCGACGACGTGCTGGTGGAGGTGCACACGGTCGGCATCTCCTTCCCCGACCTGCTGCTGAGCCGCGGGGAGTACCAGCTCAAGCCCGAGCCGCCCTTCACCCTCGGCGTCGACTTCGCCGGCGTCGTCGTCTCCGGGCCCGAGGGCTACGAGCCCGGCACCCGGGTGGCCGGCGTCGGACCTTACGGCGGCGCCGCCGAGCTGGTCGCCAGCCCCGCGATCTTCACCTTCCCCGTGCCCGACGAGGTCTCCTTCGACGAGGCCGCGGCGCTGCCGATGAACTACCTCACCGCGCAGTTCGCCCTCGACGAGCGCGGCGGCCTCCAGGCCGGGGAGACCGTGCTGGTCCACGGCGCCGCCGGCGGGGTCGGCACCGCGACGATCCAGGTGGCCAAGGGCATGGGCGCCCGCACCATCGCGGTGGTCTCGACCGAGGAGAAGGCCGCCGTCGCCCGCACCGCCGGCGCCGACGAGGTCGTGCTGCTCGACGGGTTCAAGGACGCCGTGCAGGAGCTCACCGGCGGCGCCGGGGTCGACGTGGTGGTGGACGTCGTCGGCGGCGACGTCTTCACCGACTCCCTGCGCCTGCTCGGCGCCCAGGGCCGCCTGCTCGTGGTCGGCTTCGCCGCCGGCCAGGGCATCCCCCAGGTCAAGGTCAACCGGCTGCTGCTCAACAACACCGACGTCCGCGGCGTCGGCTGGGGCGCCTACGCGATGAGCCGACCCGGTTACATGCACCAGCAGTGGGAGAAGCTCGCCCCGATGATGGCCTCGGGCGTGGTGAAGCCTCCCGTGGGCGCGACCTACGCCCTCGAGGACTTCGGCCGGGCGCTCGTCGACATGGACGAGCGGCGCACCCTCGGCAAGTCGGTCGTGCGGATGCGCTGAGGCCCGCCTGTCGGCGGCCGGTGACCGGCCGTCGGCCGCGGGTCAGGCCAACGGGGTCAGCGGGTGGATGGCCACCTCGCCGACGAGCGCCGCGCCGAGCACCTCGAACGCGCGGGCGATGTGGGCGGTCTGCATGTGGGCGTCGAGGTCGGCCTGGCTGCGCCAGGTCTCGACGGTGACGAAGACACCGGGGGCGGTGGCCGACTCGTAGGCGGTGTAGGCCAGGCAGCCGTCCTCGGCGCGCGTGGCGGTGACCAGCTCGGCCAGCCCGGCCTGCACCGCCTCCCGGTGGGCGGGGTCGGTGGGGATGGTGGCGACGACCTGCAGCTCGGAGCTCATGCCCGGACCGTACTCCCGCGCGGCACCGCTCCCGGCGCGTCGCGACCGCGCGTGCCGTCGGGGCGCCCGCGGACGCGGCCCGCGGTCCCGCTGCGGTGTCGTCGGCCCTTCCTCCGCCCGCTGCGGCCGTGCGGGTGACGGGGTGGCGCAATTGCGTGGTTGGGGCAGTCCTCGGGGGGGCGGGGTCGCGTGGATCGCGCAGACCCCTGCGGTGGGGGTGCCGGGGGAGCGCAATTGCGTGGTTGCCGCCCTCGCCGGGCACGGTGGGTCGCGTGGGCGCCCCGCGTCGTGTGGATCGTGACGATCCGCGGCCGTGCGGATGTGGGGGTGGCGCGATTGCGTGGTTGGGGCAGTCCTTGGGGGTGGCGGGTGGCGTGGATCGCGCAGACCGCTGCGATGGGGGTGCCGGGGGAGCGCAATTGCGTCGTTGGGGCAGTCCTCGGGGGTGGCGGGTCGCGTGGATCGTGCAGACCGCTGCGGTGCTGGTGCCGGGGAGCGCAATTGCGTGGTCGGTGTGCTCCACCGGCGCGCGCCACCCGCCGGCACCGGGCCGGCCCGCGAGATGATGGCGCCATGACCCACGACGACGGCCACGACCACGCCGCGGACCACCAGCACCACGACCGGCCCCACGACCACGACCAGCCCGGTCCCTTCGCCGACCTGGGCGACGAGGAGCGGATCCGCCGGGCGGGCCACATCATCCTCGACGGCGTCACCGCCGCCGACGCGCAGGGCGTCGACCCCGACGTCGACCCGATGGAGCTGGCCTTCTCCCACCTGCTGGAGATCGAGGCGATCGCGCTGGCCTTCGACGAGGCGGCCGAGGAGGTCGAGCTCGACATCTCGCCGCTGATGGGCGGGGTGATGCTCGTCGTGCGCCGTCTCGTCGCCGAGCTCGCCGTGCGCGAGGGCGTGAGCCAGGAGAGCGTCGTGATGGCCGTGCGCGCCGCGATCGACGACGCGGTCTGACCCGGCCGAACGCTCGCGGCCACCGCCCGGCGACCGCCCGGCGCGCCCCCGGCGGGCGCGACCCGCACCGGTCGCGTGCCCGCGGTCGGGGCGCCCGGCTAGGGTCGCTGCGTGAGCATCCTCGACGACGCCCGCGCGGGCATGGACCCTGCCACCCGCCCCCAGGACGACCTCTTCGGCCACGTCAACGGCCGGTGGCTGGAGGAGACCGAGATCCCCTCCGACCGCTCCAGCTGGGGGCCGTTCGTGCAGCTGGCCGACGCGGCCGAGCAGCACGTGCGCACGATCGTGGAGGAGCTCGCCGCGGGCGAGCCCCGCGACGACGACGCCCGCAAGATCGGCGCCCTCTACGCCTCCTTCATGGACACCGAGACCATCGCCGCCCGCGGCACCCGCCCGATCCAGCCGCTGGTCGACGCGGTCGCCGGCCTGCGCGACGTGCGTGACCTGGCCGCCTTCCTGGGCGAGTTCGAGCGGATCGGCGGCCACGGCCTCTTCGGGTCCTACGTCGACACCGACAGCCGCGACTCCGACCGCTACCTCTTCCACCTGGGCCAGGGCGGTCTCGGCCTGCCCGACGAGTCCTACTACCGCGACGAGAAGTTCGCCGAGACCCGCGAGAAGTACGTCGCCTACCTCACCCGCCTGCTCGGCCTGGTCGGTCACGCCGACCCCGCCGGCGCCGCGGCGACCGTGCTGGCGGTCGACACCCGCATCGCCGCCGGCCACTGGGAGCGCGCCGAGACCCGCGACGTGCAGAAGACGTACAACCTGCTCACCCACGACGACCTCCTGGCGCTGTGCCCGGCCTTCGACTGGGACGCCTACGTCACCAACCTCGCCGGCCCCGGCATCGACCAGGCCCTCGTGCTGGCCGAGGTCTGCGTGCGCCAGCCCTCGTTCTTCGAGCACCTCTCCTCGGTGCTGACCGAGGTTGACCTCGACGACTGGCGCCCGTGGCTGCTCACGCACGTGCTGCGCTCGGCCGCGCCGTACCTCACCGACGACTTCGTGGAGGCCAACTTCGACTTCTACGGCCGCACCCTCAACGGCACGCCCGAGCTGCGGGCGCGCTGGAAGCGCGGCATCGCGCTGGTCGAGGGCGCGATCGGCGAGGCGGTGGGCAAGGAGTACGTCGCACGCCACTTCCCGCCGGCCTCCAAGGCGATGATGGACGACCTGGTCGCCAACCTGCTCGCGGCCTACCGCGAGTCGATCGCGGCGCTGGACTGGATGACCGAGGAGACCAAGGAGCGGGCCTACGAGAAGCTCGCGACCTTCCGGCCCAAGATCGGCTACCCCGACCGCTTCCGCGACTACTCCCGTCTCCAGGTCACCCCCGACGACCTCATGGGCAACGTCGCCGCCACGTCGGCCTTCCAGACCGACCGCGAGCTGGGCAAGCTCGGCGGGCCGGTCGACCGCGACGAGTGGTTCATGCTGCCGCAGACCGTCAACGCCTACTACAACCCCGGCACCAACGAGATCTGCTTCCCCGCGGGCATCCTGCAGAAGCCGTTCTTCAGCCCCGACGCCCACCCGGCGGAGAACTACGGCGGCATCGGCGCGGTCATCGGCCACGAGATCGGCCACGGCTTCGACGACCAGGGCGCGCAGTACGACGGCGCCGGCAACCTCAACGACTGGTGGACCGCCGACGACAAGGCCGCCTTCGAGGTCAAGTCGCAGGCGCTGGTCGAGCAGTACGCCGCCTTCGAGCCGCGCGCCCTGCCGGGTGAGAAGGTCAACGGCTCGCTCACCGTCGGCGAGAACATCGGCGACCTGGGCGGCCTGACCATCGGCCACAAGGCCTACGTCATCTCCACCGGCGGCGCGGCCAGCGTCGAGGACCGCGAGCGGCTCTTCCTCAACTGGGCCTTCGTGTGGCGCACCAAGCGCCGCGTGGAGCAGGAGCGGCAGTACCTCACCATCGACCCGCACTCCCCGCCGGAGTTCCGCGCCAACATCGTGCGCAACCTCGACGAGTTCCACGAGGTCTTCGGCACCCGCGAGGGCGACGGGCTGTGGCTCGACCCCGCCGACCGGGTCAGGATCTGGTGAGCCGGCCGTGACCGCCGGGCCCGGGGCCTCGGGCGGCGGCCTCGGCGAGGACGTCGTCGACGCCGTGCTCGCACACATGAACGACGACCACGCCGAGGACTCGCTGCGGATCGTGCGCGCCCACGGCTACCCCGCGGCGACGTCGGCGGAGATGACCTCGGTCGACGCCCACGGCGGCACGTGGCACGTCGTCGACGCCACGGGGGAGGCCTCGCTGCGGGTGGCCTGGCCCGGCGGTCCGGTCACCGAGCGGGCGCAGCTGCGACGCGAGGTCGTCGCGCTGCACGAGGCCGCCCGGGCCGCGCTGGGCGGCTGAGCCGGCGCGCAGCGGCGTGCGGGCCCGGGGGTGCGCCGGGCGGGCGGTCCTGTGGACGGCGGCCCCCGGGCCGTCGGCGGACGCTGGTAGACAGGCCGCATGAGCGCAGCAGCCACCGAGGCCACCCCCGCCGAGGTCCGTCACGAGGCCGAGGCCCACCTGCGCGCCCTGGTCGGCCGCGACGACGCCGTGCTGCGCGAGGACCAGTGGTCGGCCATCGAGGCGCTCGCGGTCCACCGCCGGCGCGCGCTGGTGGTGCAGCGCACCGGCTGGGGCAAGTCGGCGGTCTACTTCGTGTCCACCCTGCTGCTGCGCTCGCGCGGCGCCGGGCCCACGGTGATCGTCAGCCCGCTGCTGGCCCTCATGCGCAACCAGATCGCCGCCGCCGAGCGCGCCGGCATCCGCGCGGTGACCATCAACTCCACCAACATCGGCGACTGGGAGCCGATCCACGACGCGATCAACGCCGGCGAGGTCGACGTCCTGCTCGTCAGCCCCGAGCGGCTCAACAACCCCGGCTTCCGCGACGAGGTGCTGCCCCGGCTGGCCGCCACCGCCGGCCTGCTGGTGGTCGACGAGGCCCACTGCATCTCCGACTGGGGCCACGACTTCCGCCCCGACTACCGCCGCATCCGCACGATGCTCGACGACCTGCCCGAGGGCATCCCGGTGCTCGCCACCACGGCGACGGCCAACGAGCGCGTGACCGAGGACGTCCAGCAGCAGCTGGGCCGCGACGTGCTCGTGCTGCGCGGCTCGCTCGACCGCGAGTCGCTGCGCCTGGGCGTCGTGCGGCTGCCGACCGCCGACCAGCGGCTGGCCTGGCTGGCCGACCACCTCGCCGAGCAGCCCGGGTCGGGCATCGTCTACTGCCTCACCGTGGCGGCGACCCAGGAGATCGCCGACTACCTGCGCTCGCGCGGCCACGAGGTCGCGGCGTACTCCGGGCAGACCGAGCCCACCGAGCGCCAGGCCCTCGAGAGCGACCTGATCGCCGGCAAGGTCAAGGCGCTCGTGGCCACCAGCGCGCTCGGCATGGGCTTCGACGCCACGCTCGGCTTCGTGGTCAACATGGGCGCGCCGTCCTCGCCGGTGTCGTACTACCAGCAGGTCGGCCGCGCCGGGCGCGGCACGAGCGAGGCCACCGTGGTGCTCCTGCCCGCCACCGAGGACCGCGACATCTGGGCCTACTTCGCCTCCCTCGCCTTCCCCCGCGAGGAGCTGGTGCGTCAGACCCTGGAGGTGCTGGCGCAGGAGGGCCGGCCGATCAGCACCGCTGCGCTCGAGCCGCGCGTCGAGCTCAACCGCACCCGCCTGGAGACGATGCTCAAGGTCCTCGACGTCGACGGCGCCGTGCGCCGGGTGCGCGGGGGCTGGGAGTCGACGGGGCAGGAGTGGAGCTACGACGAGGAGCGCTACGCCCGCGTGCGCGAGGCCCGCGAGCGCGAGCAGCGGGCGATGCTGGACTACCTCGACACCGACCGCTGCCGCATGTGGTTCCTGCGCGACCAGCTCGACGACCCGGCCGCCGAGCCGTGCGGGCGCTGCGACAACTGCGGCGGGCTGACCCTGTCGAGCGCGGTGTCGCAGGCCGCGGTGGAGGAGGCCCAGCAGCGCCTGGCCCGGCCCGGTGTGCCGATCGCGCCGCGCAAGATGTGGCCGGTGGGCATGGACCGCCTCGGCGTCGAGCTCAAGGGCAAGATCGCCGCGGCGGCCGAGGAGGGCCGCGCGGTCGCGCGGCTCACCGACCTCGGCTACGGCCAGGCCCTGCGCGAGCTGTTCCGCCCCGAGAGCCCCGACGGGCCGGTGCCGGTGCCCCTGGTGCGCGCCGTGGTGGAGGTGCTGGGTGACTGGCGTCCCCCGGTGGACGGCATCGTCGTGGTCGAGTCGGCCACCCGACCGACCCTGACCGCCGACCTCGCCGACGGCCTCTCGCGCTACCTCCAGGTGCCGGTGCTCGGGCGCTGGGCCGTCGTCGACCCCGACGTCGCGCCCGGCAAGGGCTCCATGAACTCCGCCCAGCGCGTCGCCGCCGTCGGTCGCCGCAGTGCCCTGGAGGCCGAGCCCGGCGCGCTCGAGGGCCGCTCCGTGCTGCTCGTCGACGACCTCGTCGCCACCGGCTGGAGCCTCACCCTCGCCGCCCGGGCGATCCGCGGCGCCGGCGCCGCCGCCGTCCACCCGCTCACGCTGGCCGCGCAGGCCTAGGCCCGCCCCGGGCCCCAGCCCCAGATCCCGCCCGGGCCGTTGCCCGGGGCGGCGAGCCCGCGTGGTCGTGACCCGCCCGTGACGCCGGGGCACTACCGTCACCGGGCATGACCCCGCGACCCGCCGGCCCCCGCAGGACGAGCCGCGCCCGGCGCCGGGGCGAGGGATCGGCGGGCCGTGGACCGGGGCCGGTCGCCGCGGTGAGGGGGTCGGGCCCCGTCCGCACCGGGCCCGACGGCGCCTCGCGGAGAGGCTGGTCCGCCGCGATCGCGACCCTGACCCTGACCGTGGCGCTGACGGCCTGCGGCGGCGGCGCCGGCCCGGCCGACCGGTCCGACGACGAGCGCCCCACCGCCGAGGCGACGACCCCCCGCGCCCTCGCGGCAGCGGTGATCGACCACGTCGGGCGTCCGGCGTCGGCCGCGGCGCCGCTCTTCCGCCGCGACGGCGTACCGAGCGGTGCCCTCGGGGTGGAGGTGGCCTTCCCCGACGACCGCGGGATCAGCACCCACGTCAGGGTCGTGGTCAGCCGGCGCACCGAGGCCTTCGAGCGTTTCACGTGCAACAGCCGGGCCACGCGGTTCGCCACCGGCTGTGAGGAGTCGAGTCCCGGAGGCGTGCGCACCGCGCTCAGCTGGGAGGCGGGCTACCCCGAGGAGGATCCCGGCTCCCTCAGCGTGGCCGGCCTCCACGACGGCTGGACCGTCACGATCAGCAGCCACGGACCGTTCTTCGAGGAGGAGCTCGGTGACGAGCGGGCCCTGGCCGACCGGTTGGTCGACCTCGCGGCCGATCCCGCCGTCGGCTTCCGCACCAGCGCGTCCTACGTCGAGGCCGGCGCGGCGATCGGCGACGACGTGTGGCTCGACTACTACGGGCAGGGCAACGGCTACCCGCCGCCGCCTGAGCTCAAGGACCCCGGCGCCACCGGCTGACCGGCTGCGGGGACCGGCCGACACCGCGGCGACCGGCTTGCGGCCCGCCCGGCAGCGGGTGGCCGCGGGGCCGCCGTACGGCGTGTCGCGTGACGCCGGGCCGTCGGTGTGGGAGCAAGGACCATGCGCCTCCTCCCCGCGGCTGCGGCCGCCGCCCTCGTCCTCGGGGTCGCCGCCCCGCTCGCCCTCACCGCCCCGGCGTCGGCCGTCACGGTGGTCGTCACCGACCCGACCGGTGACGCAGGCGGCGTCAAGCGGCTCGACGTGACCCGGGTCAAGGTCGCCAACGACGACCGCCGCGTCGTCGTGCGCACGACCTTCGCCGCCGACCGGTCCGGGGTGCTGGTCGTGAGCCTGGACCCCCGCGGCGACACCGGGCTGAGGCTGGTCGCCCGCAAGAACGGCAGCGGTGACGTGAGCGCCGAGGTCGTGGAGGGCGCCTTCACCGACCGCGAGCCCACCGAGGCGCCGCTGGAGTGCGACGGGCTGCGGCTGCGCTGGGCCGACGACGTCGCGCGGCTGTCGATGCCCTCGACGTGCCTGCACGACGGCGACTACGGCGCCGTCCGGTTCTCCGTGCTCACCGAGCGCGCGGGCGGCGGCGACTCCGACGAGGCGCCGCAGACCGCGCAGGGCGAGATCGGGAGCTCGGTCTGGATCCCGCGCGGCTGACACGGGCCGCCGCCCCGACCGGGCGGGGGCTCCAGCCCCTAGAGTCGCGGGCATGCGCTTCGGACTGACGATCCTGCCCGAGCTGCCCTGGGCCCAGCTGCGCCCGCGGTGGGAGGCCGCCGAGGCCATGGGCTTCGACCACGCCTGGACCTACGACCACCTCGTGTGGGGCGGTCTGCCGGAGTCGCCGTGGTACGGCACGACGCCGACCCTCACCGCGGCCGCCCTGGTCACCGCGCGGATCGGTCTGGGCACCTTCGTCTCCTCGCCCAACTTCCGGCACCCGGTGGCCCTGCACCGCGACGTGCAGTCGCTCGACGACGTGTCGGGCGGCCGCTTCCTGCTCGGCGTCGGCACCGGGGGCGACCTCGACTCGCGCATCCTCGGCGGCGAGGAGCTCAGCACCCGGGAGCGGGTCGACCGGTTCCAGGAGTTCGTCGAGCTGCTGGTGCGGCTGCGCACCGAGGACCACGTCGACGCCGACGGCCGGTGGTTCTCCGCGCGCGACGCCCGCACGCTGCCACCGCTGCGCGACGTGCCCCTCGTGGTGGCCGCCAACGGCCCGCGCTCGCTGCGCTTCGCCGCCCGCACCGGCGACGCGTGGGTCACCACGGGTCCGCGCGTGGACACCCTCGACGCATGGTTCGACGGCCTCGACCAGGCACGGCGGACCCTCGAGGAGGCGCTGGTCGAGCACGGTCGCGACCCCGCCGAGGTGCCGCGCTACCTCAACCTCGACTCGGCACCGCAGTTCTCGCTGGAGAGCGCCGGCGTCTTCACCGACATGACGGGGCGGGCCGCGGAGCTCGGCTTCACCGACGTCATCACGCACTGGCCCCGCCCCGACGGCCCCTACGCCGGCGACGAGGCGGTCCTCGAGCAGGTGGCCGCCGACGTGCTGCCGGCCCTGCGCGGCTGACAGTTGGCATGGGCGGTGCGGTCGCTGCGGTCGTCGCGCTCGTGGCCCGGGCCCCGGCCCACGCCCCGTCCTGACCGGCCGTGCCTGGCGGTGCGGCGCAGCCGCGGACCCCGGGTCGTCCGCACCGCGGTGTGGCCGCCGCTGGAAGAGTGCCGCGGGTTGGTCGAACGTTCGTTCAACCCGGGACGTGCGGGCCCGGGGTCGTCGGCGCCACGGTGTGGCCGACGCTGGAGGAGTGCCGCGGGTTGGTCGAGCGTTCGCGTCCGACCCCGGGACGTGCGTGCCCCGGGTCGTCCGCACTGCGGTGTGGCTGACGCTGGAGGAGTGCGGCGGGTTGATCGAACGTTCGTTCAACCTCAGGACGTGTCGTGGCCCGGGGGGCGGCGGGCAGGCCGAGGACTCGGGCGACGGCGCTGCCCGGGACACCTGCGGTCCGCGACGCCGCGCGGGAACCCTGCGAGGCGGCGCCGCGAGCGGGACGGCGGGGGCAGGGCCGCGAAGAACGCTGCGGAGGTAAAGAGTCGGCCCCTAGGCTGCCGGGATGACGCAGCCCCCCGACGCCGGGCCCCCCACCGGCCCCCTTCCCGCCAGTCCGCGCTCGTCCGGTCCGCCCGCCCCCGTGCCGCCTGACTCAGGTCCGACTGCCCCCGTGCCGCCTGCCCCCGTGCCGCCTGCCCCCGTGCCGGTCCCGGCGGACCCGCCTCCGTCCGTGCCCCCGCCGGCGGGATCCGCCGCCCCGGGGCCGACCGGGCCCCGGCCGAGCGCCCCGCCGCCGAGCGCCCCGCCGAGCGCCCCGCCGAGCACCCCGCCGAGCGCCCCGGCGTCGGCGGCGTACCCCGGTCCTGGCGCGGGTGGCGGACACCCGGGCGGACCCGGGCAGCCGCCCGGCCCGTCGCTGCTCGCCCGGCTGCACGTCGACGGGCCGCTGGACCCGGAGCGCGCTGCGGTCGGGCTCGGGGTGGCGTTGCTGTCGACCGCGGTGGTGCTGTCGACGCTCTACTCCCGCTTCGACGGGGAGCTCGACTGGTCCAACTACGTCGTCGGCCTGCTCGCGACGCTCGGTCTGCTGGGCGTCGCCGCCCTCGGCGTGGTGACCAGCCGCGCAGGCGCCGCCACCACCGGCCCGGGCGCGGGCCTCCCCGTGGCGACCGGTGCACCCACGGCCCCGGGGTCCGCTCACGGCCGCCCGGTCGGCGCGAGCCCGACCGGCCCGGTGTCCGGCCCGGTGGCCGTCCCGGCGAGCGGCTCGGCCAGCGGCGGGACCGCCGGCGGCGCCGACGACCGGCGCGACCGCCACGACCTCGTCTCCTGGCCGGGCGCCTTCGGCGCCCTCGCGGTGGCCCTCATGGTGGGAGTGGCCTTCGACGACAGCGACGCGACCCTCTACCTCGCGGGTCTCGCCGCGGTGCTCGTCGCCGCCGGCGGCTACGTACTGACCCGCCGGGCGCCCTTCGTGGTCGTGGCCGTGCTGGGGCTCTTCGTCGTCTACGGCCAGCTCGTCGACGACGTGCTCGGCACCTCCGACAGCGGCGACGATCTCGGCGCGGTCGGCCCCGCCGTCGCGCTGCTGCTCTTCGCCGTGCTGGTCACCGCCGGTGGCTGGCTGCTGCCGACCCGTGCGCTCAGCGGCGTGGTGGTCGGGGCGCTCACGGTGGCCGGCTACGCCACGCTCACCGGGGTGCTGGCCGTCACCGGCCTCTTCGCGCGGGCGATGGCCGGCTTCAGCCTGGACGACCAGGGGCGCCCCGTGCCGCGGGTCGACCGCTTCGACGACGACGCCTGGGTGGTCCTCGTGCTGGCCCTGCTGCTCATGCTCGGCTGGTCGGCCTGCGCCGCGCTCACCCGCCACGTGGGCTTCCGCGTGCTGGTGGTGGCCATGGCCGTGACCGTCACCCCGCTGGCGACGATCGTGCTGGCCGTCGAGCACCCCACCTGGTGGGGCGTCGTCCTGGGCGCGCTCGGCGGGGCGCTGCTGGTGCTGGTCGTGCTGCGCGCGCTCGGCGGACCGGGCGGCCTGGCCCGCGCCGGCGGCCGCGGTGGTGGGCCCGCGAGCCAGCCGCTGCCCCCGCTGCCCCCGGCGTACGCCGACCAGGCCCGCCCCGCCTGGGGCCCGGCCCCCGGCGAGCCTCCCAGCGGCGGCTGGGGTCCGCCCGGCACCGGTCCCGAGCCCGACGGCACGCGCATCCGGCCCACGACCCCGCCGCCTGCGCCGCCCGCGCCGCCCGCCCAGTAGCCGCCCGCGCAGAAGCCACCCGGCCCCGGCCGTCGGGCCGGGGCCGGGTGGCCGGGGTCGATCTCGTCAGGCGCGCCGGGACCCGGCGCTCGCCGGCTCCTCGAGGTGGGCGTAGAAGTCGCGCGGCGAGCCGTCGCGCTCCATGAGGCCGAGCATCCGCTGACCCGCGGCCTCCACGGTGCGCGAGCTGACCCAGGCCAGCGCCACCGAGGGCACGGCCACCAGCACCGCGGTGATCAGGAAGCGCCAGCCGGGAGCGGGGTCGGGGAAGAGGCCGAGGGATCCCAGGAAGCGCATGACCGGCTCGTGGATGAGGTAGATGCCGTAGCCCAGGCCGCCGAGCCAGGCGAGCGGGCGCCACGACAGCCAGGACGGGTAGGGCCCGTCGTGCAGCACGATCGACGACAGCGCCACGCAGATGGCGAGGGCGTAGAGCGGGTGCCACCACTCGCCGGCCACCGAGAGCGGGCGGGTGATCACCAGGGCGAGCAGCGCACCCAGCCCGAGGGCGAGCAGCGCTCCGCGGGCGGCGCCGCCGAGGCGGACGCCGGCGACCGCGAGCAGGGCCAGGCCCATGCCGAGGCCGAAGTCGGTGGCCCGCGAGAGCGGGGAGAACCACGTCGACCAGTCGGTGTGGGGGACGCCCGCGAGCATCGCCCAGGCCAGGTAGACCGGGCTCACGACCACCAGGGCGGCGGGCAGCGCCGAGGCGACGGCCAGCCGGCCGCGGCGGGTGGTGGCACGGCGGACACCGGCGTTGACCAGCGGCACGCTCAGCGCGACGAGCACGTAGAAGTGGAACTCCACCGCGAGCGACCAGGCCGGGCCGTTGGTCCAGAAGATGTACTGGTCGCTGTAGATGTGGGTGAAGGTCAGGTGGGTCACCAGGTCGACCCAGTGACCGGGGAAGGTCGGGTTGGTCAGCGACCACACCAGCAGCACGAGCACGACGTAGAGCGGCAGCAGCCGCGCCATGCGCCGGTAGAGCAGGGTGCGCCCCGACCGGCTGGCCACGCCGCGCTCGGCGGCGCGGGCGATCGGCAGCCACAGCACCAGCCCCGAGAGCACGAAGAACATGTCGACGAAGAGGTCGGTGCCGCCCATGAGCTGGTGCCCGATCCCGCTGAAGGGCCAGGCGGAGTCGGGCCCCGAGCGGTTGTTCTGGTAGGCGTGGAAGGTCACGACCGACAGCGCCGCGAGGGCGCGCAGCCAGCCGAGCGGGTAGACCGGCGAGGACGGCGACGCGGTGGCCGCGACCGGGTCCTGCGACGGCGTGCGGCCGGTCGGGCCGGTGGCGAGGCCGGCGTCCTGGCTGGTGTCCTGCGTGGTGTCGGGGTGTGCGGTGGGACGTGAGGTCAGGGTCGAGCTCATGCGGCCACCTCCTCGGTCTCGGCGGACGTGCGGTCGGTCGTGCGGTCGGACGGGGGGTGCTCGGCGGCGGCGGCCTCGTCGCCGCGCGAGCGCCGCGGGGTGACGACCCACTGGTGCTCCCCGCGCAGCTGCTTGAGCTGGGCCACGCGGTTCACGAGGTTCTTGGCCTCGGTGTAGAGCAGCAGGTTGGCCACCATCGCGCCCCAGAACCACGCCTTGTGGGCCCGGATCTCCGGAGCGGCGAGGCGGTAGGCCGCCAGCGTCTGCAGCGGGCCCGAGACGCTCACGAAGAGGGTGATGAGCAGGAAGAGCGGCGAGGTCATGTCGAGCCCGCCGTCGCGCCAGGCCAGGAAGCCGAAGAGCGGCCAGGCGGTGATGGAGATCCACGGGTAGAGCTCGCGCCAGGCCAGCAGGTAGGACGCGCCGATCTTCTGGCGCAGGCTGAGGCTGCGCGAGCGCAGGATCGGGCCGAGGTGGCGCAGCGAGACCTGGAACCAGCCCTGGGCCCAGCGCATCCGCTGCTTCCACAGCGCGCGGGGGGTCTCGGGGGCCAGCTCGCGCGAGATCAGGCCCGGGTCGTTGACGATGCGACCGCCGGCCTCGAGCACCCGCATCGAGGCTTCGATGTCCTCGGTGAGGAAGGAGCCGCGCAGGCGGATCCGCTCGAGCGCCGAGGCGCGCCAGTAGCCGTTGGAGCCACCGAAGATGCCGAAGCCGTGGAGGCGGGCGCGGCCGGGGTGGGAGACGGCGTAGATCTGCTCGAACTCCACCGCGACCAGCTTGGCCAGGGCCGACTCCGAGCCGTTGCGGATGACGCAGTGGCCCTGCACGACGTCGGCGGGGTCCTCGTCGGCGCCGATCCAGTGCCACGCGCGCTCGAAGGCACCGGGCATGGGGTGGTGGTCGGCGTCGAAGATGCCGATCAGCTCGCCCTCGGCCACCCGCAGCGCGGCGTTGACGTTCTGCGCCTTGGAGGTCGAGTCCTCGACCTTGAGCAGGGTCAGGTCGGGGTGGGCCTCGGCCATCGCGCGCAGGTCGTCCTCGACTGGCAGGGCGAAGGGGGTGTTGTAGGCCAGCACGACCTGCAGGCCGCCGGAGTACTCCTGGGCCAGGAAGGTCTCGAGGGTCTCGACGATGGTGTCGGCCTCGTTGGGCAGGTACGCCGCGATGACGGCGCTCGCCCGCGGCGCCGGGGCGCTCGGGCGGGCCGGCAGTCGCGGCGGGTCGAGGGCGTAGGAGCTCTCGGCCCACAGCGTCAGGGCGGTCACGCCCAGCGACCCGACGAGGACCCAGTAGAGGGCGCTGGAGACGTCGAGGCCGAAGGAGTAGAGGCCGACCAGCGCGAGGAAGGGCAGGAAGACCGCGCCGACGGTGGCCATGGCGACCTGGTTGCCGGCCGACCACCAGTCGATGTGGGGCCGGCGCACGCGCAGGTGACGACCCAGCTGACGCGGCTGCAGGTCGCGCTGCAGGACCGACTCGGCCGCGGCGGAGGCGGCGTACTCCTCGGCCTGGTGGGCGTCCTGCTTGCGGCTCACGGGGGCCCAGCCGACGCCGAGGTCGAGCACCGCGGGCCGGTCGCCCTCGCGGTGGTCGACCGACTCCAGCGCCTCGACGGCGTGATAGGCCATGGCCTGCAGGCGCTCGGGGCGCGCGGCCTTGTCCTCGTGGCGCAGCCGCAGGCGCAGCTGGCCGTCGTCGGTGGGCGCGACGAGCTCGCCGGGCTGGAGGTGCCGGGTCAGCCGCTCGGCGGCGGCCGCCAGCACCTCCTCCTCGGTGCGCACCGAGGAGGTCGCGTCCTCGGGGTCGGCGCGCACGGGGTCGAGCACCGCGACGATCTCGCGCGGGCGCGGACCGGGCAGCGAGACCCGGCTGCGCACGGTGAGGTCGAGGACCTCGTCGGCGGAGACGACGCGGCCGGTCTGGCCGGCGGGCGCGCCGGTGTGGTCGGTGTGGGGGTCGTTGAAGTGTCGTTCGAGCAAGGACATGGAGAAGCCTCTCGGTGGACGCGCTGATGCGCAGAACTGGTGAGATGGGTCGGACGGCGCACGACGGGGTCGTGGGTCCTGACTGCCGGTGGGCGCTGCGTGAGGCCCGTCGACCGGTGCGGCTGCTTGAGCCGCGAGGCAACGACCACCATGGCGAGACGGGTCTGGATCGTTCAAGTCGGCGGATCGTGCGCGCCGTCACTGAGAGGGGTCTTGTCGGCGCAGGCACGCTGGAACGCCCCGGCGTTACGTCGGCCCCGTCACACGGGTTTTACCCGGGGCCCACCCGTGGGGGTGAGGTCGATCCGTGGCCGGGGACCGGCGAACGACAGCGGACCCGCCTCCCGCCGGAGGGCGGGGGACGGGTCCGGGAGTCGGGTCGGGGGTCGGGTCGGGGAGGGGTCGGTGCCGGCCGGTGGCGGCGGGTGGCGGCGGGTGCCGGCGGGTGCCGCCGGCGGGTCAGCCGACGAGGGCGGCCACGGCGTCGACGAGGCGGGGGTCGTGGGGCTCCACCCGGGGTCCGAAGCGCGCGACGACGGTGCCGTCGGCGGCGAGGAGGAACTTCTCGAAGTTCCACGACACGTCGCCGGCCTCGCCCTGCTCGTCGGGGGTGCGGACCAGCTCGGCGTAGACCGGGTGGCGGCCCTCCCCGTTGACCTCGACCTTCTCGGTCATCGGGAAGGTCACGCCGTAGGTCGCGGAGCAGAACTCCTCGATCTCCTCGGCCGAGCCGGGCTCCTGGCCGGCGAACTGGTTGCACGGCAGGCCGACCACGGTGAAGCCCTGGGGGGCGACCTCCTCGTGGAGCCGCTCGAGGCCGGCGTACTGCGGGGTCAGGCCGCAGCGGCTGGCCACGTTGACCAGCAGCGCCGGGCGGCCGCCGGTGATCTCGCGCAGGGTGCTCG
This sequence comes from Nocardioides sp. P86, assembly GCF_023712465.1. NCBI lineage: Bacteria > Bacillati > Actinomycetota > Actinomycetes > Propionibacteriales > Nocardioidaceae > Nocardioides > Nocardioides sp. P86. The sequence goes on from NZ_JAMAYE010000003.1 coordinate 299,684, forward strand.
GCGTGCCGTCGAGGCGGGCGATCGGGGCGTCGAGGATGCTCATGGCCCGACCCTACGGCGCGCCCAGGTGCCCCTGCGGCGGGCGGGCCCGGCCCGGGGTGCGGGCGGCGGCGCGCGGCCACCGGTGCCGGGGGAGGCCGGCCGGCGGGGCTGGTCGGCGGGAGTGGTCGGCGGGTGTGGTCGGCGGGGGCGGCTACGGTCGGTGTCCCCTCCCCCACCCGGCTGCGAAGGTGCTGCGTTGAGCTTCGTCCCCGTCACCGGCACGGCCTCCTTCCGGCCCGCCGACCCGCCCCGCGAGAGCGTGGTGGAGTTCGTCGACGAGCGACGCACGGTCGCGCTGCCGATGCGGGCGGCGCTGCCGGTGCTCACCCGGGCCCACACGCGCGACGACCTCCACCCGAGCGTGGCCCTGCTCTCCGGGGCGGCCCTGCTGGGGCTGCGGCTGGTGGCCGCGGGCCGGTTCGAGCCCGCGGTCGGGGCCGGTGACTCCGACGGCAGGACCGGCCCGGCCTCGTGGCGCGCCGCGCCGCTCGACGACGCCGACACCGACCGGGTGGCGATGCTGGCGCGGGCCCGCCACCACGACGACCTGAGCGAGCAGGAGGCGGAGGCCGTCGTGCGGCAGGTGCTCGACGCCGTGTGCGACGCCATGCCCCGCGGCGCCCCCACCGGCGGGCGCGACGCGGCCCGGCCCGGCGGCGCGGACGCGCCGGGCGCGCGGCGGGCGGCGAGCGCTGCGCGGCGTACGGGCGCGGGGTCGGGGTCGGGGTCGGGGTCGGGGGAGACCTTCGCCGACCGGCTGCGCCGGCGCATCGAGGCCCACCGCGAGGAGCCGGCCGACGACCGCCCCCAGCTGGTGACGGTGTCGCTGCGGGTGGAGGCCGACGAGGAGGAGCTGGTCGCCGGTGCGGTGCGGCTGGTGCCCCAGGTGCACGACGAGCGCAACCCGCTCCACGTCTGCGACGCGGCGCTGCTGTGGACGCAGGACCCGGGCGAGCCCGGCGGCCACGGGTTCGGCGACCGGGCCCGCACGCACGCCCTCGTCGCGCTGCGCGCCGCCGCCGACACCTGGCCGGTGCTCGAGCGGCTGCTCGAGCTGCGCGTGCCCGACGAGATCACCCTCGACGCCGAGGAGCTGGTCAGCCTGCTCGAGGTCGGCGTGGGCGCGCTCGGGCAGCGCGGCGTCGACGTGCTGTGGCCGCGCTCGCTGGGCCGCGACCTCACCGCCACGGCGGTGCTCGACGCGCGGCCCGCCCCACCCGGCCGGGCCGCGCCCGGCCCGCGGGAGGAGGCCCTCCAGGACAGCATCCTGGCCCCCGACCAGCTCTTCGCCTTCCGCTGGCAGGTCGCGCTGCACGGCGACCCGCTCACCGAGGAGGAGATGGAGCAGCTGGCCGGCGCCGCGGCCCCGGTGCTCCGGCTGCGGGGCGGCTGGACCGTCGTCGACCCCGCGGTCGCCCGCAAGGCCCGCAAGCGGATGGTGCGCTCGCTCTCGGCGGTCGAGGCGCTCGCGACGGCGCTGACCGGCGTCGGGGTGGTCGAGCGCCGGCGTGCCGACGCCGAGCCCGCCGCCCTGGAGCAGGTGGTGGTCGGGGCGAGCCTGCTGAAGATGCGCGACCGGATCACGCAGGCCGCGGTCAGGGCGCCCGTCGAGACTCCCCCCGGCCTGCGCGCGACCCTGCGCGACTACCAGCGCCACGGCCTGACCTGGCTGGCGGAGATGACGTCGCTGGGGCTGGGGGCGTGCCTGGCCGACGACATGGGCCTGGGCAAGACCGTCACCCTCATCGCGCTGCACCTGCACCGTCACGACGAGGGCGCCACCGGCCCGACCCTGGTGGTCTGCCCGACCTCGCTGCTCGGCAACTGGGAGGCGGAGATCGCGCGCTTCGCCCCCGGCGTGCCGGTGCGCCGCTTCCACGGCGGCCAGCGCTCCCTCGACGACCTCGAGGCGGGCCTGACCGGCGACCCCGGCTTCGTGCTGACGACCTACGGCACGATGCGGGTCTCCCACGAGCAGCTGGCCGGTGTGGCCTGGGACCTCGTGGTCGCCGACGAGGCCCAGCACGTCAAGAACCCCCGCTCGGCCACGGCCCGCCACCTGCGCCGCATCCCGAGCCGCGCCCGGGTCGCGCTCACCGGCACCCCGGTCGAGAACGACCTCACCGAGCTGTGGGCGATCCTCGACTGGGCCACCCCGGGGCTGCTCGGCAGCCGCAACGCCTTCCGCAAGGTGTGGGCCGCGCCCATCGAGTCGGGCCTCGAGCCGACCAAGGCCCGGCAGTTCGCCGACCTCGTCGAGCCCTTCCTGCTGCGCCGGCGCAAGTCCGACCCCGGCATCGCCCCGGAGCTGCCGGCCAAGACCGAGACCGACCACCCGCTCTCGCTGACCCGCGAGCAGACCGTGCTCTACGAGGCCTTCGTGCGCGACACGATGGAGCGCATCGAGCGGGCCGACGAGGAGACCCGGCGCGGCCTGGTGCTGGCCCTGCTCACCGGGCTCAAGCAGATCTGCAACCACCCCGCGCACTTCCTCAAGCAGTCGGGCGGCCGCGTCGCGGGACGCTCGGAGAAGATCGACCTGCTCGACGAGCTGCTCTCCACGGTGCTCGCCGAGGGCGGCGCCGCCCTGGTCTTCACGCAGTACGTCGCGATGGCGCGGCTGGTCGAGTCGCACCTCTCGGCCCAGGGGATCGCCCACCAGTTCCTCCACGGCGGCACCCCCGTGCGCGAGCGCGAGGCGATGGTGCGGCGCTTCCAGGACGCTGCGCCCGACGAGCCCGCGCCGGTCTTCCTGCTCTCGCTCAAGGCCGGGGGAACGGGGCTCAACCTCACCCGTGCCGACCACGTCGTCCACCTCGACCGCTGGTGGAACCCCGCGGTCGAGGAGCAGGCCACCGACCGCGCCTACCGCATCGGTCAGACCCGCCCGGTGCAGGTGCACCGCATGACCACCCGCGGCACGATCGAGGAGAAGGTGGCCGAGCTGCTGGCGCGCAAGCGGGCGCTGGCCGATGCCGTGCTCGGCGGCGGGGAGGCCGCGCTCACGCAGCTGAGCAACGAGGAGCTGCGCGACCTCGTGACGCTGCGCCGCGACCCCGCCGGGGGCGCCGCGTCCGGCGGGCCGGACCTCCCGTGAGCGCCCTGCTCCACCCCCGGCTCGCCCCGCGCCGCTCGCGCACCCGGGCGAGCACGTGGTGGGGCAAGGCGTGGGTGCGCGCGGTCGAGGAGTCGGCCTACGCCGAGGCCGACCTGGCCGCCGGCCGCAGCCTGGCCCGGGGCGGCCGGGTGGGGCAGGTGAGCGTCGACGACGGGTCCTTCCTCGCCTCCGTCGAGGACGCCCACGGCCTGTGGACGGTCTCCGGGGAGGTCCCCGTGCTCGACCGGCCCGGCGCCGAGGCCCTGGTGGAGGCGGTGGCGGCCGCCTCGGGCCGTGTGGCCGCGCTGCTGGCCGGCGACCTGCCCCACGACCTGGTCGAGCACGCCGAGGAGGCCGGCGTCGAGCTGCTGCCCTACGGCGGCGAGCTCGCCACCACCTGCACCTGCCCCGCCTGGACCGACCCCTGCGCGCACGCCCTCGCGGTGCTCTACCAGCTGACCTGGCTGCTGGAGGCCGACCCCCTCGTGCTGCTGCACCTGCGCGGACTGGGCCGCGAGGAGCTGCTGGCGCGGCTGCACGCCGACCACGGGGATCACGGCGCGGACCCCGGCCCGGCCGGTCGCGGTGACCACCCCGGCCAGGGAGACGCCGCCGGCGCGGGGGAGGACCTCGACGACCTGACCCTGGCGCTCGACGCGAGCGTGCGCGCCGCGCGGCTGCTCGACCTGCTCGAGCGCGGCGCCGGCGACCCGGGCGCCGACGGTGCCCCCGGGGCCGCGCTCGACCGTCTGTTCTGAGCGACCCGGCCCGGCGCCGCGGCGCGCACGAGGACTTCCCGGCGCGACGTAGCACTCGCTACGATGGTCGGAGCAGAGGGTTCCTGCGCGTCTCGGAGGTGGGTTCGACGCGCGCCGGACGTGTCGCGCCCCGACACCAGCGAGATTCGAGATCGATCCGTGTCACCCCTCGTCAGCTACCGCCGTCTCCTCGGCCTCACCGGCCCGCTCTACGTCGTCGTCGCCTTCGTCGGCCGCCTGCCCGCCGCGATGAGCCAGATGGGCGCCCTGCTCCTCGTCTCCTCCGTCACCGGCTCCTACGCCGCGGGCGGCCTGGCCGCCGGCAGCCTCGCCGTGGCCAACGCGGTCGGCTCGCCGGTCGCCGGCGCGCTCGCCGACCGCCTGGGCCAGCGCCCCGTCGTGGTCGTGCAGTCGCTCCTCGGCGGGGCGGGCCTGCTCGTGCTCGTCGCACTGGCCCACCGGGGCGCCGCCACCGGCGTGCTCGTCGCCGCGGCCGGCGCGGCCGGCCTGCTCATCCCGCAGGTGGGCCCGCTGGCCCGCGTGCGCTGGCGCCCGATCACCCGCGGCACCGGCGCGGCCCGCTCGCGGCTGGTCGACGCCGCGTTCTCCTACGAGGGCGCGGCCGACGAGGCGTCGTACGTGCTGGGCCCGGCGCTGCTCGGCGTCGTCGTCGCGATCGCCAGCCCCGGCACCGCGGTCGTGGTGGCCGCCGCGCTGCTGCTGGCCTTCGGCACGTGGTTCGGCCTGCACCCGACGGCCCGTCTGGTCGACCCCGACCACGCCGGCGCCGCGCGCGGCCGCCTGGTGACCGGCACCTTCGCGGCGCTCTTCGGAGCCCAGCTGCTGGTGGGCGTGCTCTTCGGGTCGGTGCAGACCGGCACGTCGGTGCTCGCCGAGGCCCAGGGCCAGCTCGGCCTGGCCGGCCTGGTGCACGCGACGCTGGGCATCGGCTCGGTGCTGGCCGGCCTCGCGATGGTGCTGCTGCCCGACTCCTTCCACCCCGCCCGCCGGCTGCTGGCCTTCGCCGTCGGCATGCTCGTGCTGTCCGCGCCGCTGCTGCTGGTCGACGGCCTCGGTCCGCTGGTCGCCGTCGTCATGGTGCTCGGCACGGTGATCGCGCCCTACATGATCACCACCTTCACCCTCGCCGAGCGGGTCGCCCCTCGCGCCCGCGTCGGCGCCGCGATGACGCTGATGGCCGGCGCCACCGGCATCGGCTACGCCCTGGGCTCCAGCACCGCCGGGCGCCTGGCCGACGCCTCGGGCCACACCGCGGCCTTCGCGGTCTCGGTGACCGGGGCCGGCCTGGCGGTCGTGCTCGCCCTCGTCGCCCAGCCGGCGCTGCGCCGCATCGAGCGGGTCGCCGACCCCGTCGCCACGCCCGAGCCCGCGGTCAGCCCCGTCGCCTGACCCCGCGGCCCCGCGCGCGGTCGCCCGGCCCGGGTCAGGCGTCGGCGCGCAGGGCGCGGACGGCCATGGCGCGCAGCAGGTCGCGCATGGCCGCGTCGTCGAGCAGGCCGCTGTGGGGCGTGGAGTTGATCAGCCCGAAGGCCGCGTGGGCGGTGGCACGGGCGGCGCCGAGCCCGAGGTCGGGGTGCAGCAACCGCAGCTGCTCGGCCCAGACCTCGACGTACTGCCGCTGCAGCAGCCTCACCTGCTCGCGCGCGGCGGGGGGCAAGGACTCCCAGTCGCGGTCCTGCACCACGATGAGCGCCCGGTGGCGCAGTGCGAAGTCGACGTGCCAGCCGACGAGGGCCTCGAGCGCGGCCGCCGGCGAGTCGGTCGCCGCGGCCCGCTCGCGCCCGACGGCCAGCAGCTGCTCGCTGATCGAGACCAGCATCTCGGCCAGCACGGCGTCCTTGCTGGCGAAGTGCTTGTAGAGCGCCGGGCCCGAGATGCCGCACGCCGCGCCGAGGTCGGCGACCGAGACACCGTGGAAGCCGCGCTGGGCGAAGAGCTCGGCCGCCGTGTCGAGGATCTGCTGCCGCCGGCTGGGCGGGGCGTCCTGCTCGGTCGTCACCGGCACAGGTTAGCGCTCGTTCACCGGCGCCCCGGGTGACGTTCCAGACCCCGGCCGCCCCGGACGGGTCGCCGGGGGCACCCCGTGGACGCTGCGGTTAACGATCGCTAACCTGGGCGCGTGACAGACCTCAGGGAGCTCACCGCCGACCTGCACGAGCGGCTGGCCGCGGCGCGGCGCGGCGGCACCGAGGCCGCGCGGGCCAAGCACACCGACCGCGGCAAGCTGCTGGTGCGCGACCGGGTCGACCGGCTGCTCGACCCCGGCAGCCCCTTCCTCGAGCTGAGCCCCCTCGCCGCCACGGGCATGTACGGCACCCCGGGCCAGGCCGGACCCGGGGCGGACGCCGGGGTCGACGCCGTGCCCAGCGCCGGCATCGTCACCGGGGTCGGCCAGGTCAGCGGCCGGCTGTGCGTGGTGGTGGCCAACGACGCCACGGTCAAGGGCGGCACCTACTACCCGCTCACGGTCAAGAAGCACCTGCGCGCCCAGCAGGTCGCGGCGGAGAACCACCTGCCCTGCGTCTACCTCGTCGACTCCGGCGGGGCCTTCCTGCCGATGCAGGACGACGTCTTCCCCGACCGCGAGCACTTCGGGCGGATCTTCTTCAACCAGGCCACGATGTCGGCGCGGGGCATCCCGCAGATCGCCAGCGTCATGGGCTCCTGCACCGCCGGCGGCGCCTACGTGCCGGCGATGGCCGACGAGAGCGTCATCGTGCGCGAGCAGGGCACGATCTTCCTCGGCGGCCCGCCGCTGGTGAAGGCCGCGACCGGCGAGGTCGTCACGGCCGAGGAGCTCGGCGGCGGCGACGTCCACGCCCGCACGTCCGGGGTCGTCGACCACCTCGCCGACGACGACGACCACGCCCTCGCGGTGGTGCGCGGCATCGTCGACACGCTGCGACCGACCCCGCCGCCGCCGTGGGAGGTGCGCCCGGTGGAGGAGCCGCTGGAGGACCCCGCCGGCCTGCTCGACGTCGTGCCCGCGGAGGTCCGCACGCCCTACGACGTGCGCGAGGTGATCCGCCGCGTCGTCGACGGCAGCCGCTTCCAGGAGTTCAAGCAGCTCTACGGCGAGACCCTCGTGTGCGGCTTCGCCCACGTGTGGGGCCACCCGGTCGGCATCGTGGCCAACAACGGCATCCTCTTCAGCGAGTCGGCGCTCAAGGGCGCGCACTTCATCGAGCTGTGCAACCAGCGCGGCATCCCGCTGGTCTTCCTGCAGAACATCTCGGGCTTCATGGTCGGGCGCGAGTACGAGAACAACGGCATCGCGCGCGACGGCGCCAAGCTGGTCACCGCGGTCGCGTGCAGCGTCGTCCCGAAGTTCACCGTCGTCATCGGCGGCTCCTTCGGCGCGGGCAACTACGGCATGTGCGGGCGGGCCTACGACCCGCGCTTCCTGTGGATGTGGCCCAACGCGCGGATCTCGGTGATGGGCGGCGAGCAGGCCGCCTCGGTGCTGGCCACGGTGCGCCGCGACGGGCTCGAGGCCCGCGGCGAGGACTGGTCGGCCGAGGCGGAGGAGGACTTCCGCGCCCCGATCCGCGAGCAGTACGACGCGCAGGGCTCGCCGTACTACTCCACGGCCCGGCTGTGGGACGACGGCGTCATCGACCCCGTCGGCACCCGCCGGGTGCTCGGCATGGGCCTGGCGGCCGCCGCGCACGCGCCGGTGCCCAGCCCCTCCTACGGCGTCTTCCGGATGTGAGCGAGATGACGATCCACACCCTGCTCGTCGCCAACCGCGGCGAGATCGCGCTGCGGGTCTTCCGCACCGCCGCCCGCCTGGGCCTGCGCACGGTCGCGATCCACACCGACCTCGACGCCACGGCGCCCCACGTGCGCGCCGCCGACGCCGCGGTGCGCGTGGAGAGCTACCTCGACGTCGACGCGGTGGTCGCCGCCGCGGTGGCCGTGGGCGCCGACGCGGTGCACCCCGGCTACGGCTTCCTCTCCGAGCGGGCGGCGTTCGCGCGGGCGCTGGAGGCCGCCGGTGTCGTCCTGGTCGGCCCGTCGGCCGAGGTCATGGACCGCATGGGCCGCAAGGACGCCGCGCGCGAGATCGCGGTGGCCGCCGGGGTGCCGGTGGTGCCGACCGGCGAGGACGCCGCCTACCCCGTGCTGGTCAAGGCCGCCGCGGGCGGCGGCGGCAAGGGCATGCGCGTGGTGCGCTCGGCCGCGGAGCTCGAGGAGGCCACGGCCGCCGCGCGCCGCGAGGCGCTGGCGGCCTTCGGCGACGACACCATGCTGGTGGAGAAGTACGTCGAGCGCGGTCGCCACGTCGAGGTCCAGGTGCTCGGCGACGCCCACGGCACCGTGCTGCACCTCTTCGAGCGCGACTGCTCCACCCAGCGCCGGCACCAGAAGGTGCTCGAGGAGGCGCCCGCGCCGACCCTCGACGAGGCCACGCGCGCCCGGGTGCGCCAGGCCGGCGTCGACCTGGCCGCCCACGTCGGCTACACCGGCGCCGGCACGGTGGAGTTCCTGCTCGACGCCGACACCGGGGAGTTCTACTTCCTGGAGATGAACACCCGCCTCCAGGTCGAGCACCCGGTCTCCGAGCTGGTCGCCCGCGTCGACGGCGCTCCGGTCGACCTGGTCGAGCTGCAGCTGCGCGTGGCGGCCGGCGAGCCGGTCGGCCTGGCCCAGGACGACCTGACCCTGGTGGGTCACGCCATCGAGGCGCGGGTCTACGCCGAGGACGCCTACGCCGGCTTCCTCCCGCAGGCCGGTCGGGCCAGCCTGGTGCGCTGGCCCGCGGCGACCTCGGCCGCCCCCGCCGCCGCAGCCGCTGGACCTTCCGCTGGCCCTGCCGCTGGCCCGGCCGCGGACCCCCGGGGCGCCACGGTGGTCCGCGTCGACCACGCCCTCGCCGACGGCCAGGTCGTCTCGACCGCCTTCGACCCGATGCTCGGCAAGGTCGTCGTGCACGGGCCCGACCGCGAGAGCGCCCGCCGCGCCCTCGTGGCGGCCCTCGACCGCACCGCCATCCTCGGTCTCACCACCAACGCCGGCTTCCTGCGCGCGCTCGTCGCCTCCGAGGAGTTCCGCGACGCCACGATCGACACCGCCTGGCTCGACCGCCACGAGCTGCCCCGGCCCGAGGAGTCGCAGGCCCGGGTCGTCGCCGCGTGGACCCAGGCGATGCTCACCGCGACCGGCGGCACCGGCGAGGTCGGCGAGACCGGCCGGGCCCGCCCCGGCGCCGGCCCCTTCCACTCCGACGGGTTCCGCCTCGGCGGGCCGCCCGCCCCGCAGCGGGTGGGCCTCGACCGACCGGTGGTGGTCGAGCGGGCCGCCGACGGTCTCGGCGGTGCCGTCGACGGGGTGCGGGTCGTGCAGCTGCGCGCCGAGCACCACACGGTGCTGCTCGACGTCGACGGCGAGCGCCTCGAGGCCGTCGTCGACGCCCGGGCCCACGAGGTCGAGGTCGTCCTGCGCGGTCAGCGCCACGTCTTCCGACGACCCGACCCGGCCGCCGACCGCGGGCCCGCCGCGGGTGACGGCACGCTGGTCTCCCCGATGCCGGGCACCGTGCTCGACGTGCGCGTGGTGGTGGGCCAGGAGGTCGCGGAGGGAGACGTGCTCGGCGTCGTGGAGGCGATGAAGATGGAGCTGGCCCTGCGGGCGCCCTTCGCCGGCACCGTCACCGAGGTCGACGCCGTCGCCGGACGCCAGGTCGCGCTGGGAGCGACGCTCTTCGTCGTCGAGGCCGCGCCCGACGCGCCCGGCTCCGCCGGCACCGGGGCGGACAGCGCCGGCACGGGAGCACCCAGCAGCGGAGCACCCAGCAGCGGAGCACGTCGCGACGGAGGCGCCCGGTGACCGGCGGCGAGCAGCCCCGCACGGGCGGCCCCGGCGCTCCCGCCGCCGGTGACGCCGCGGCCGCGGCCCCGGCCGGTGCCGGCGACAGGCCCGGCGCGGGCCCGACGGCGGCGACCCCGGCGGGCGAGCCTGCGGTGGGTGCCCTGCCGATGGTGGTGCGCGACCCCGCCCTGCCGCAGCGGGTGACGATCTACGAGGTCGGGCCGCGCGACGGCCTGCAGAACGAGGCGTCGCTGGTGCCGGTCGAGGTGAAGGCGGAGTTCGTGCGCCGCCTGCTCGACGCGGGGCTCACCACGGTCGAGGCGACCAGCTTCGTGCACCCGCGGTGGGTGCCGCAGCTGGCCGACGCCGCCGAGCTCATGGGCCGCCTGGCCGACGACCTCGGCGAGGCCTCGCGCGACCTGCCCGTGCTGGTGCCCAACGAGCGCGGCCTCGACCGCGCCCTCGAGCTGGGCCTGCGCCACGTCGCCATCTTCGGCTCGGCCACCGAGACCTTCGCCCGGCGCAACCTCAACCGCGGGCTGGAGAGCCAGCTGGAGATGTTCGCCCCCACCGTCGCCCGCGCCCGCGCGGCCGGCCTCGACGTGCGGGCCTACGTCAGCATGTGCTTCGGCGACCCCTGGGAGGGTCCGGTGCCGGTCGCGCAGGTCGTGGCCACCGGGCGCCGCCTGCTCGACCTGGGCGCCGGGCAGCTCAGCCTCGGCGACACCATCGGCGTCGGCACCGCCGCCCACGTCACCGCGCTGGTCGAGGCGTTCGGCGACGCCGGCATCGGCCCCGACCGGCTGGCCCTGCACTTCCACGACACCTACGGCCAGGCCCTCGCCAACGCCGCCGCGGGCCTGCGCGCCGGGGTGACGACGTTCGACGCCTCGGCCGGCGGTCTCGGCGGCTGCCCCTACGCCGCCAGCGCCACCGGCAACCTCGCCACCGAGGACCTCGTGTGGCTGCTCACCGGGCTGGGGGTGGAGCACGGGGTCGACCTCGACGCCCTCGTGGGCACCAGCACCTGGATGGCCGAGCGGCTCGGGCGGCCCAGCCCGTCGGCGGTCGTGAGGGCGCTGGCACAATCAGCACCGTGAGTGCCGCCGCCCGCCGCCGGGTCTACCTGCACATCGGTGCGCCGAAGACCGGCACGACCTACCTCCAGGACCGGCTGAGCCTCAACGCCAAGGCGCTGGCCGCCCACGACGTGCACTTCCCGACCCGCTCGGCGCTGGTCAGCCCCGCGCTCTTCCACTTCCGCGCCGCCCTCGACCTCCAGGGCCAGGACTGGGGCGGCGAGCCGGGCCACGCCGAGGGCAGCTGGGACGCGCTCGTACGCCGGGTCCGCCGCCGCACCGGCACCGTCGTGGTCAGCCACGAGATCCTCGCCCCCGCCAGCGCCGAGCACGTGGCCAAGGCCAAGCGCGACCTCGCCGGGCCCGGCGGCGACACCGAGATCCACGTCGTCTACAGCGCCCGCGACCTCGGTCGGCAGCTGCCCGCCGCGTGGCAGGAGAGCATCAAGCAGGGCCGCACGTGGAGCTACCGCCGCTTCCTCAAGCGCGCGCGTCGCGGCCGCACGTGGTTCGCCCGGTCCTTCGACCTGCCCGCCGTGCTCGGCACGTGGTCGGCCGGTCTCCCGCCCGAGCAGGTCCACGTCGTCACCGTGCCCCAGCGGGGCTCGGGGGTCTCGGTGGCCGGCCCCGGCGCGCCCGGCGGCGACGAGCTGTGGCTGCGCTTCTGCCGCGCCTTCTCCATCGACCCCGCCTGGGCCCCCGCCGAGAGCGAGCGCACCAACCCCTCGCTGGGTGCCGCGGAGAGCGCGCTGCTGCGCCGGCTCAACACCAGCCTCGGGCGACGCACCCGCGGTGGCCCCGACTTCGACGCCCTCGTGCGCGGCCTGCTGGCCGAGCAGGAGCTGGTGGGTCGCGAGTCGGGTCGCGTCGGCCTGCCGCCGCGCTTCCACGACTGGGCCGAGGAGCAGTCGGAGCGCTGGATCGAGTGGGTCGAGGCCAGCGGCGTGCACGTCGTCGGCGACGTCGCCGACCTGCGCCCCGTGCGTCCGGGCCCCGACGAGTCGTGGAACGACCCCGACCGGGTGCCCCCGCGCCGCCAGCTCGCCGCCGCCGTCGACGCCCTCGCCGCCATGACCCGCGAGGCCGCGCGCCGCGAGGACCCCGACCGTCAGATCGGCAGCCGCGTGCGCGACCAGGCCCGCCGCCTGCTCGACTCGTGAGCGGCACGCCCGGGGAGGGACGCGCCTGGGCGTGGCTCGACCACCTGCAGGCCGGCGGCACCACCCCGTGGGCCCGGTGGTCGGCCGAGGTGCCGACGCGCGGCCGGGTCCTGCCCGGCGCCCAGCAGCTCGAGCTCCTGCGCCGCCTCAACCTCGCCGGCGGGGTCTCCCCGCGGCTCGCGCAGCGGGTGCTGGGCGCGAGCGCGCCGGGCCGCGGGCGACCCGACCTCGAGCTCGTCGGCGCCACCGAGGCGCGCGGCTTCGGCTGGGCCCCCGTCGACCCCGCCGACCTGCCCGACGACGAGCTCGTGCGCGTCGCCACCGGCCTGGTCGCCGAGGACGTCCGGGAGGCGGCCGCACGCGCGTCCGACCCGGCCGCGGCGGCCCCCCGCACCGCGCGCCCGGTCCTGCAGCGGGTGCGCACGGCGTGGCCGTGGGCCCGGCGCGCCCCGGCGTACCGCCTGGCCGGCGACCCGTGGCTGGGCTCGCTGTGGCGCCGCGAGCTCGCCGCCGCGGGCCGGCCCCCGGGCGGGCGCGCGCCCGAGGTGCTCGTGCTCGCCGGCCCGCTCTCGGTGGGCCTGGCCCACACCTGGAGCGCCCGCAGCGCCGGGGTCGACGGCGCACCGCCGTGGCCGCAGTGGCTCGCCGCGACCACCGAGCGCCGCCACGTGCCGCGACCCCTCGACGTCGCCGCCGTCGCCGACCGGTGGGCCGCGCGGGTGGGCCGCGAGCGCGTGCGCGTCGTGGTCGACCCCGACCGCCTGCCCGCCGTGGTCGACGCCCCGGTGCGGCCCCAGGCGCCCCGGCTCTCCGGCGACGCCGTCGAGCTCGTACGCCGGGTCGGCGTGGGGCTCGGGCTGCTCGTGCTGCCGCGGGCGCGCCAGGAGCTGCTGCGCGGGGTGCTCGTGCCGATGCTCCACGACCTCCCGGCCGCCACCGCCGGGCCCCGCCTCGTGGTGCCGCCGGAGCACCACCGGTGGGTGGCGCGACGCTCCGTGCAGGTGCGCGCCGCGGTCCTGCGCGCTGGCTACCCTGTGCTCGGCGACCCCGACGCGCTCGTCGACGCCCCCGACGCGCTCGCCGAGGCCGAGGGCGCCCCGCCGTCGGACGCCGCCGTGCTCGACCTCGCCGTGGCCCTGCTGCGGCGTCACGACGACCGCGGCGCCGCCAGCCCTGCGACCCCGACGATCCCCACGACCCGAGAGGACGAGCGATGAGCCAGCGCGTCCTGCTCCACGTGGGCACCCCCAAGACCGGCACGTCGGGGCTGCAGGACGTGCTCTTCCGCAACCGCGAGCGGCTGCTGGAGCACGGCATCCTCTATCCCGCGGAGCGCTTCGACGCCCACTTCCTCGCCGCCCTCGACCTGATGCGGCTGCCGTGGGGCGGTCTGGAGACGGAGGCCTTCGGGGCCTGGGACGACCTCGCCGCGCAGGTGCGCGCCCACGAGGGCACGGCGATCATCAGCCACGAGATCCTCGCGACCGCCTCGCGCTCGCAGGTCGGTCGTGCCCTGGAGTCGCTGGGCCACCGCGCCGACGGCACCGGCGCCGAGGTGCACGTCGTGCTCTCGGTGCGCGACCTGGTGCGCCAGGTGCCCGCGGAGTGGCAGGAGAACGTCAAGCACCGCAGCACCATCACCTTCGAGCGCTTCCTCGAGCAGCTGCGCGACCCGGCCCGCGAGAGCCGGATCGCCACGTGGTTCTGGGGCGTGCAGGAGATCCCCGACATCCTCGACCGCTGGGGCCACGCCCTGCCGCCCGAGCGGATCCACGTGGTCACGGTGCCGGCGCCCGGCGGCCCGCCCGACCTGCTGTGGCAGCGCTTCACCCGCGCCTTCGGCCTGGACGGCCTCGAGCTCGACCTCACCGTCGAGCGCGCCAACCCCTCCCTCGGTGCGCCGGAGACCGCGCTGGTGCGGCGCATCAACCAGGCCGTCAACCAGCGCCTCGAGCCGGCCGACTACCGGCCGCTGGTGCGCGAGCTGCTGGCCCACCGCACCCTGTCGCAGCGCTCGCGCTCGCCCCGCCTGGCGCTGCCGCCCGACGTGCACCCGTGGGCCGCCGACCTGTGCGCGCGGTGGGTCGAGGAGGTCCGCGCGCGCGGCTACGACGTCGTCGGTGACCTCGAGGACCTGCGCGGACCGTCGGCCAGCACCGCCTGGGCCGACCCCGACTCGCCGTCGGAGACCCAGGTCGCCGGCGCCGCGGTCGACGCGATCGCGGCGCTGCTGCTCGACAACGCGCGGCTCAGCCACGAGGAGCAGCGCCTGCACGCCGAGCTGGCCGAGACCCGCGAGGCCCTGCAGCGGTCCTACCTGCGCCCGTCGTACCGGCTGCGCGAGCGGGTCGTGGGCCGGCTCCAGGGCGGGCGGGTCGGGCGCGCGGCGCTGGGGGCCTACCGCGCGGTGCGGGGCAGGAGCTCGCGCTCGGCGTAGCGCCCGATCTTCCAGGTGGAGTAGCCGTCGGCGCCCATGCCGACGACGCCGCCCACCACGGGCACGCGGCGGCCCACGGTGACGGCCAGGCGCTTGCCCATGACCCGGGTGACCAGGTCGGAGGCGACCTCGGTGGAGACCGCGCGGTCGGTGTCGGGCGAGCCCGACGGGGCCGTGGCCAGCGCCATCGGCGGGGCGGGCAGCTTCTTGGCCTTGACCAGGGAGTTGACGGTGTCCTCGCCCATGAGGCAGGCCAGGATCGCGTTGCGCACGCGGGCGTCGTCGAGGTCGTAGCCCCGGAGGTGGGCGATGCCGGCGATCATGCGGCACTGCACGAGCGCCAGCCCGGTGATGTTGGTGGGGATCGTGACCGCCGCGGTGACGACGCCGCCGATGTTGGTGAGGAAGCCCTGGGCGCCGGCGTAGCGCACGTGGTTCTCGATGACCTCGTGGATCGCCTTGTCGACGTCGCCCCCCTGCTCCTCCAGCTGCTTGTCGGCGGCCGCGGCGGCGGGAGGCAGCGGGCCGGCGCCGGCGATGGCGCGCGCCAGCGCCTCGCGCACGAAGGAGGTGGTCAGCCCGGGGGCCATGCCGGTCACCTTCGGGGCGATCTTGCGGGTCACGGTGCCGGTCAGGGTGCGTCGGGCGCTCATGACTTACAGCGTACGGGGGCTACGGTCGGCGGGTGCCCGTCGAGCCCCCGCCCAGCCCGTGGTCCTTCGGCGACCCGAGCCGCTTCCCCGACGACGACGACCTGGTCGGCATCGGCGCCGACCTCGAGCCCGGCACGCTGCTCGCGGCCTACCGCCAGGGTCTCTTCCCGATGCCCTCGGGCCACCGCGGCGACCCGATGTACTGGTTCTGCCCGCTCGAGCGGGGTGTGCTGCCGCTCGACGGGCTGCGTGTCTCGCGCTCGCTGCGCCGCGCGACGCGCGACTTCGAGATCCGGGTCGACACCGCCTTCGCCGAGGTGCTCGACGCCTGCGCCGACCCCCGGCGCCCGGCGGGCTGGATCGACGGCGAGATCCGCGCCGCCTACGTGCGCCTGCACGACCTGGGCTGGGCCCACTCGGTGGAGGCGTGGCAGGACGGGCGCCTCGTCGGAGGCCTGTACGGCGTGGCCAGCGGCGGGCTCTTCGCGGGGGAGTCGATGTTCCACCGCGTGCGCGACGCCTCCAAGGTCGCCCTGGTCGGGCTCGTCGACCTGCTCGCCGCCGACCTCGACGTCCACCCCGACCGGCTCCTCGACGTGCAGTGGAGCACCGAGCACCTGGCCAGCCTCGGCGTCGTCACCCTCAGCCGTGCCGACTACCTCGCCCGCCTCGCCCGCGCCCTGGAGTGCCCGCTGCCGGCGGCCTTCGGCGGCCCGGACGCCCCGGGTCCGTCGTGACGCCGGTCGTGCCGGCGCGGTCGGGAAATCCTCGGGGTGGGAGGAGGCATGAACCGCGCGCGCTGGGGCAGGGTCAGCGTGCTCGGGCCCTCACGGGCGAGGACCACGTGGTCCCCGACGACCCCCTACCGACCCCCACGTCTGGAGATCGCATGTCCCTGACCCGTCTGCGCCGCGGAGCCGCTGCCGGCTCCCTCGTCCTCCTCGCCTCGATGGCCACCGCCTGCGGTGGCGGCGACGACGGGGCCTCGACCCCCGACGACGCCTCGTCGGACGACTTCTGCTCGACCTACTCCGACATCCTCTCGGGCATCGGCGACCAGGAGGAGCCCGACGCCGGCGCCATCAAGGACTTCGCCGACCAGCTGGCCGAGGTCGGCACCCCGGAGAACATCTCCGAGGAGGCCCGCGAGGGCTTCGAGATCTTCATCGACACCATCAACGACCTGCCCGACGACGCCTCCGCCGCCGAGATCGAGGACTTCGACCCCGACATCTCCGACGAGGACGACGCCAAGGTCGACGCGTTCTTCGAGTACACCGCCACCGAGTGCGCCGAGGCGCTCGGCATCCCCTCCGACCTGCCCAGCGCCGAGCTGCCCGACGACTCCTCCAGCGAGTCCACCGAGTGACTCCCGCGGGTCGGGCCGCTGCGCCCCGACCCACCGCGGGCCCGTCCCGCACCGCTGCGCACCGGCGGGCGGTGACCCGACACGGGGTCGCCGCCCGCCGGGGTGCGCTCCGCACCCGCCCAGGCTGCTCTCAGGTGCGCGTGCCACGCTCGCACCCATGCTGTTCTCCACCCTCGCCGACCGACCCGCCCGCCCCACGACCCCGCGGTCCTCGCGCCGGCCCCGGCGTACGCCGCTGCTCGTGGCGGGCCTCGCGGTCTCGGCCCTCGTGCTCGTGGGCTGCGGGTCCGACGACTCCGAGTCGGCCTCCGACGCGGCCAGCCCGGCGGCGTCGGGCAGCGCCGCCGCGCCCGACCTCGGCGAGGCCCAAGGCCTCTGCGACGCGCTGACCAGCGTCGACGGGCTCGACACCGGATCCGACGTCGCCACCTTCGCCGAGGCGCTGGGCTCCGCCGAGGTGCCCTCCGACGCCCCGGCCGACGCCGCCACCGGCTACGACGTCTACCTCGAGAAGCTCCAGGAGGTCGACCCCGACCTCACCGCCGAGGAGCTGGCCGCCGAGGGCGACTTCCAGCTGAGCAAGCAGGAGAAGACCCAGGTGGCGGCCTTCGTGGGCTACGTCAGCCAGGTCTGCGCCGGTGCCGCGGCGTCGGAGTCGCCGTCGGAGTCGCCGTCGGAGTCGCCGTCGGAGTCGCCCGCCGAGTGAGGCCGGGCGGCCTCGGGCGACCGGCCTCGACCGTGCTCAGACGACCTGGGGCGGCTGGCCGGTCTCGCTGACCATGGGCCGGCCGGCGGCCTCCCAGTCGAGCATGCCGCCGTCGAGGTTGACGACGTCGTGACCCTGCTGGGCGAGGTAGCCGGTGGCCTGGGCCGAGCGGCCGCCGACCTTGCACACCACGAGCACCTGGCCCTCGGGCACGTCGGCGAGGCGCTGGGGCAGGTCCATGAGCGGGATGTGGACCGCGCCCTCGATGTGGCCGTGCTCCCACTCGACGGGCTCGCGCACGTCGAGCACCGCCAGCCCCTCGGGTAGGGGCTGCGGGACGCCGTCGACGGAGACGGTGGGGATGCCGGTCATGGGGGCCTCGATCCTGGTGCGGGGGTGCGTCGGGTCCGTGCAGGGGCTCGCCGGTCGTGCCGGGTCTAGCCGGGGTGCCGGGTCCGACGCTACTTGAGCAGCCGGCTCATCCGGCGGTCGGCCAGCGGCTTGCCACCGGTCTGGCAGGTGGGGCAGTACTGCAGGCTGGAGTCGGCGAAGGAGACCTCGCGCACGGTGTCGCCGCAGACCGGGCAGGCCTCGCCGGCGCGGCCGTGGACGGCGAGGTTCGACTTCTTCTCGCCCTTCAGCTCGCTGGCGGCCAGGCCGCGGGAGCGCTCGACGGCGTCGCCGACGGTGCGGCGCAGGGCGGCGTACAGGGTGGCGAGCTCGTCGTCGGTGAGGCTGTTGGCCGGCTTGTAGGGCGACATCCGCGCGGCGTGGAGGATCTCGTCGGAGTAGGCGTTGCCGATGCCGGCGATGGTGCCCTGGTGGCGCAGCACCCCCTTGACCTGCTTGCGGCCCTCGCGCTGCAGGATCGAGCCGAGCACGTCGACGGTGAAGCCGTCCTCGAGGGGGTCGGGGCCCAGGCTCGCGATGCCGGGCACGTCGTGGGGGTCGCGCACGACGTACATCGCCAGGCTCTTGCGGGTGCCGGCCTCGGTGACGTCGAGACCGGTGCCGTCGTCGAGCTCGATGCGCACCGCCAGCGTCGACTTGCTGCTCGGCTTCGGCGGCACCATCGGCAGCTCCTCGCGCCAGCGCACCCAGCCCGCCCGGGCGAGGTGGAGCACGAGGTGGACCCCCGAGGCGTCGATGTCGAGGAACTTGCCGTGGCGGGTCACGTCGTCGACCAGCGTGCCCTCCAGCGCCGACAGCGGCGGGTCGAAGGTCTTCAGGGCGCTGAACGCCGCCACGTGGACCTTGACGATCGCACGTCCGTCGAGCCGGCCCTTGAGGTCCAGGGCCAGCGCCTCCACCTCGGGTAGCTCGGGCACGTCGCCGAGTCTAGGGGGGTGGGGTCGGCCGACCGGCGGGTTTCACCGGCCGGCTGGCGAAACCCGCACCTGTCGGCCGTCGCACGGGCCGACAGGTGCGGGTCCGGGCCGACAGGATCGGGTACGCCGCGATCCCGGGGTCGCAGGCCTGCGGACCGACCCGGTGACAGACGGGCGCGGGCGGAGCATCATGGGCAGATGTCACGCGTGCGCACGCTGCCCGAGACGGGGTCGATCCACCTCGACGCCCGCGGTGACGACCGCGCGCTGCGGGTCTCCTGGCACCCCGAGGCCGAGGTCGTCGTGCTGTCGCTGTGGCGCGACAACGTCTGCGCCGGGTCCTTCCGGCTCAGCGTCGACGAGGTGCCCGAGATGATCGAGGTGCTGCGCCGCGGCCTCGACCAGGCCTACGACGCAGCGCGCGCCCGCCGCCGCGCGGCCCGGGCCGAGCCGGCCTGAGGGTGCTGGCCGGTCCGGGAGTCCGGGCCGCGCGGGTGCGGGTCGTCCGCGACCGCGGGCGGTCGCGGGGTGCGCTCAGCCGGCCAGGTGGGCCAGCCGGTCGAGCTCGGCGTCGGTGAGGTCGACGAAGGCGTCGTCGCGCAGCACCGAGAGCGAGCCGTCGTCGATGCGGAAGAACAGCCCGACGAGCCGCACCCGCTCGAGCCGCTCGGCGCCGAGCACCTCGCGCAGCCGGTCGAGGGTGACCGCGACGTTGACCTGGGCGAGCTGGTCGACCTCGCCGTCGCCGGCGGCCGCGGCCGACGCGCCCACCGGGTGCTGGGCCCGCCAGGCCGACACCGAGGGTGCGGCGTGGCGCAGCCAGCGGTCGACCGGGTCGCTGGCGTCGGCGCCCGCAGCGCCCGCAGCCCCCGCAGCCCCCGCGGCCCCTGTGGCCGGGCCGGCCGCCTCGTCGGAGGCGACCGCGGCGGTCATCGCGCCGCAGCCGGAGTGGCCGCAGACGACGACGACCTCGACGCCGAGCTGGTCGACGGCGTAGAGCACCGGCGCGGAGACCGCGCCGTCGTCGTCGCCGTCGGCGGGGGCGAGGTTGCCCATGGTGCGGATGGTGAAGAGATCGCCCGGCCCGCTGCTGGTGAGCTGGTTGGGCACCAGCCGCGAGTCGACGCAGCCCAGGAAGGCGGCGCGGGGGGCCTGGCCGTCGCGGAGCTCGTCGTAGACCGGCTGCAGCGAGGCCGAGGTGCGGCGGTGGTACTCCCGCACCCCGACCGCCAGCGGGTGGGCCGGGGCGGTGGTGCCGAGGTCGGCGTCCCCGTTCTGCCAGGCGCCCCACGGCAGCCAGGCACGGGGCGAGACGGGCCGCGACTTGGCGGCCCGCTCGGCAGCGGCCTCCTCGCCGGCCGGGCCGGAGTGCTCGACGACGACCTGGCCGCCCTGGGCCTCGTAGCGGCTGCGCCAGTCGTCGATCTGGTCGCGGGCCGCGGGGTCGAGGTAGTCGACGAGCAGGTCGACCTCGACCACCTGGCCCTCGGGCACGGTGGCGAGCCGCCGGGCCAGCACGGGCAGGGCGAGGAACGACACGCTGCCGTGCACCTCGACGACCCACAGGGCCCGCCCGTCGGGGGCGGGGCCGGCCTCGCGCACGTCGACCTTGACCTGGGCGGTGCGCCACAAGGTGAGCAGCAGGGCGCCGACCAGGCCGATGAGCACGCCCTCGACCAGGTTGAGCGCGAGGACGCCGACCACGGTGGCGACGTAGATCCACAGCTCGCCGCGTGCGCGGGAGCGGCGTACGTCGGCCGGCTTGACCAGCCCGGTGCCCATGACCAGCAGCAGGCCGGCGAGCGCGGCCAGCGGGATCTGCTCGACCAGGCCGACCAGCAGCAGGGCGAAGACGAGCACCCACACGCCGTGCAGGATCGCGGAGGCGCGGGTGCGGGCGCCGGCGGCGACGTTGGTGGCGCTGCGCACGATGACGCCGGTGACGGGCAGGCCGCCCAGCGCGCCGGAGGCGGTGTTGGCGACCCCCTGGCCGACCAGCTCGCGGTCGAGGCGGGCGCGGGGCCCGTCGTGGAGCTTGTCGATGGCCACGGCCGAGAGCAGGCTCTCGACCGAGGCGATGAGGGCGACGGTGAGCACGGCGCCGGCCACGGCCAGGGGCGTGCCCTCGGGCATGGCGACGGTGCCGATCTGGTCGAGCAGCGCCCCGCCGAGGTCGACGCGCTCGGCGTCGGGCAGCCAGGCGGCGGCCATCAGGGTCAGCAGGGTGACGGCCACGAGCGGGCCGGGCACCGCCTTGACCCTGGCGGGCATCCGCGGCCAGAGCAGCAGGATCACCACGACGCCGGTGGCCGCGAGCAGGGCGTGGGAGTCGGGGGAGAGCAGCGAGGAGCCGATGGACTGCAGGTTGGCCCAGGCCGAGGGCTGCGAGGTCGAGCCGAGGGCCACGTTGAGCTGGCCCAGCACGATCGAGATGCCGATGCCGGCCAGCATGGCGGCGACCACGGTGGGCGAGATGGCCAGGGCGTAGCGGCCCAGGCGGGTGGCGCCGAGCACGAGCTGGAGCAGGCCGGCCATGGCGGTGATCGCGCAGGTGGCCTCCCAGCCGAACTCGGCGACGACCTCGGCCACGACGACGGTCAGCCCCGCGGCCGGACCGCTCACCTGGAGCGGGGCGCCGCCGACGATGCCGGCGAGGATCCCGCCGACGGCGGCGGCGATGAGGCCGGCGGCGACGGGGGCGCCGGAGGCCACGGCGATGCCGAGCGAGAGCGGTACGGCGACGAGGAAGACCACCAGCGAGGCCGGCACGTCGAAGCGGGCGTCGCGCCGGGCCCAGCCGGTCAGCGAGCGGCCCAGGTCGCGGGGGGAGGGGAGGCCTCCGGGCGGTCCGGACCCGGCGGGGGAGCCGGGGGAGCCGGAGGAGGAGGCGGAGTGGGCAGCGGGGGGTGCGTGCGTGTGGGTCACCGAGAATTCCCTGGGATCGACGGAGTGTGCGGTCTGTGGGGGAACGGCGAGAGTAGGCAGACGCCTGGGCGCGACACCCGGGCGTGTGACCTGGATCCCGGTGGTCGTAAGAGGATTCTCATCCCCGTCTCAGACGGGGCTCGTGAGGCGGGTGTGGCCGCTGGGGCTCACTCGCGCTCTCTCGAGGCGTCTAGGACTGGCCCGAGACAGCGCGATAGTCGGGTAGGGCGGGGGGCAGGCGGCGCACGAGCAGCCGACGGCAGACGGAGGCAGACGGAGGCAGACGGAGGCGGACGGAGGCGGAGGGAGGCGGAGGAGGGCGGAGGCCGCGGACCGCGTGGCTAGGTCCCGCGCGTCGTCTACGACTGACGCTAGACAGGCGGATACGGTCCGGTCATGGACCCGATCCGCAACCCCTACGCGCCCGGCGCCGGACAGCGCCCGCCGGAGCTGGCCGGTCGCGACGAGGAGCTGGCGACCTTCGAGGTGGTGCTCGAGCGCGTCGCGCGCGGTCGGCCCGAGCGCTCGCTGGTGCTCACCGGGCTGCGCGGGGTGGGCAAGACGGTGCTGCTCAACGCGCTGCGCTCCGCGGCGGTGCGCCGCGGCTGGGGCACCGGCAAGCTCGAGGCCCGCCCCGACCAGCGGCTGCGCCGGCCGCTGTCGTCGGCGCTGCACCAGGCGGTGCGCGAGCTCGGCGTACCCGGGCCTGGTGGTGGGCCGGGTGGTGGGCCGGGGTCGGGGGAGGAGCAGGTCGACCACGTGCTGGGCGTGCTGCGCTCCTTCGCCCAGCGCGACGCCGGCGCCGACGCGCGCCTCAAGGACCGGTGGAGCCCGGGCATCGACGCCCCGGCCGTGCGCGGGCGGGCCGACTCCGGCGACATCGAGATCGACCTGGTCGAGCTGCTCACCGACGTCGGCGGGCTGGCCGCCGACGCGGGCAAGGGGGTCGCGGTCTTCATCGACGAGATGCAGGACCTCGGCCCCGACGACGTCTCCGCGCTGTGCGCGGCGTGCCACGAGATCAGCCAGTCGGGCCTGCCGCTGATCGTGGTCGGCGCGGGGCTGCCGCACCTGCCCGCCGTGCTCTCGGCCAGCAAGTCCTACTCCGAGCGGCTCTTCCGCTACGCCCGCATCGACCGGCTGACCCGGGAGGCCGCCGACCGCGCGCTGAGCGCCCCGGCCACCGACGAGGACGCGGCGTTCACCGAGGCGGGGCTGGCGGCGATGTACGACGCGACCGGCGGCTACCCCTACTTCATCCAGGCCTACGGCAAGACCGTCTGGGACGTCGCGCCCCGCTCGCCGATCACCGAGGACGACGTGGCCGTGGCCGCCCCCGAGGCCGAGCGCGAGCTGGCCGTCGGCTTCTTCGGCAGCCGCTACGAGCGCGCGACCCCGGCCGAGCGGGAGTACCTGCGCGGCATGGCCGACGCCGCCGTCGCCCTGGCCGCCGGCGGCACCGACGTCGACGCGGTCGGCTCGGTGGCCACCGCCGACGTCGCCACCACCCTGGGCAAGAAGCCGCAGTCGCTCTCCCCGGCGCGCGACGCGCTGATGAAGAAGGGCCTGGTCTACTCCGGCGAGCGGGGCCGGATCGCCTTCACCGTGCCCCACTTCGGGCGCTACCTGCGCGAGCAGGCCTGACCCGCGCCGCCGGGTGGCGTAGCGGCGACGCGTGGGTCGGCGCAGGGTCGGGTGCGGGGTCAGGCGCGGCGTACGACGACCCGCGGCGGCTCGCGCAGCGACTGCCCCACGACGCAGTAGCGCTCGGTGGTCGCGGCCAGGCGCGCCAGCTGCTCCTCGTCGACGGTGGAGTCCTCGGGCAGGGTGAGGTCGAAGGTCACGACGACGTCGGTGACCCCGACCGGGGCCTCGCGGTCGACGCCGAGGGTGCCGCGGGCGTCGAAGACGGCCTCCGCGGTGCCGGTGGCCGCGAGCACGTCGACCCCGCTGGCCAGCGCGACGCTGCGCAGGGTCACCCCGGCGCAGGCGAGCAGCGCCTCGAGCAGCATGTCGCCGGAGCAGGCGTCGCTGCCGTCGCCGCCGGTGGCCTCGTGCAGCCCGGCCCGCGCGGGGCCGGCCCAGGTGTCGACGGTCGCGGTGACCCCGGGGTCGGCGAAGCCGGCGCGGGCCCGCAGCGGGGTGCGGGCGCTGGCGGGGTCGTCGCGGTAGCGCTGCTTGAGCGGCGCCTGGGCCGCGCGCACCTGCGCGCGCAGGTCGGAGGGCCCGGTCGAGGGCTGGGGCGAGGGCCCGGTCGGGAGTGCGGTCATGGCGCCAGTCTGCGCGGCCCGACGGGCCCGCGGACCGTCCGGTCGGACGGGGCGAGACCGGCCCGACACGCGATCGTCACCCGCGCGGGCGCGGGCGGGAGCACACTGGGTCGATGAGGTCCGGCGCACGACGCTCCGACGCTCCGCACGGCCCCCGCGCCGGGCCGGCAGCGGCTGCGGCCGGCGCGCTCCCGCAGGTCGTGGCGCACCGCGGGGCCAGCCACGACAACGCCGAGCACACGCTGGGGGCCTATGTCGCGGCGCTCGACGACGGGGCCGCCGCGCTGGAGTGCGACGTACGCCTGACCGCCGACGGGCACCTCGTCTGCGTGCACGACCGCACGCTGCGACGCACCGCGAGCGCCGAGGGGGCGGTCTCGACCATGGAGCTGGCCCAGCTCTCCCAGCTCGACTTCGCCTCCTGGAAGCACCCCTGGGCCGACCTCGACGACGAGGCGCCCGAGCGCGACCCCGCCCACGACACCGTGCTGACCCTGCGCCGGCTGTGCGAGGTGGCCGCCGACTACGACCGGCGGGTGGAGCTGGCGATCGAGACCAAGCACCCCACGAGGTACGGCGGGCTGGTGGAGCGCCGGCTCGTCGACGTGCTGCGCGACTTCGGGTGGGACCGCCCGGGCACCCCGGCGCGGGTGATGAGCTTCTCCCACACCGCCCTGCAGCGCGTGGAGCGGCTCGCGCCCGCCGTGCCGCTGGTGATGCTGCTCGACAAGGCCGCGCTCTGCCGATGGTGCGCCGCGTGATCGGCCCCGACTGGCGGGTCGGGCCCGGCGTCGAGGTGCTCGCCGGGCACCCGCGGCTCGGCCCGCGGATCACGGCCTCGGGGCGGCGGATGCACGTGTGGACGGTCAACACCCGCGACCAGCTCGACCTGTGCGTGCGGCTCGGGGTGGAGGCGGTCATCACCGACCGGCCGGCCTACCTGCTCGACCTGCTCGAGGCGCGGGGTCGCACCGGCGCCGACGGGTCGGGGGGCGGCGTATAGGTTCACGCCCATGGCGAAGAAGTCCCGCACCAAGGCCCGTGAGACCACCACCCCCGGCGAGGTCGGCCCGCGCCAGCCCTGCCCCTGCGGCTCCGGCAAGCGCTACAAGGCCTGCCACGGCGCCCCCGGCGGCCCCGCGGCGACCTTCGTCAACCGCCCCTTCGAGGGCCTGCCCTCGGAGTGCGACGTCATCGCGCTGCGCGAGCTCGTGCCCGCCGGCACCGCCCCGCTGACCCTCAAGGACGGCGTCACGGGCTCCGGGCGCGCCGTCACGCTCTGCTCGCTGCTGCCGATGGCCGCGCCCGCCATGGTGCGCGACTCCGGCGAGGTGTGGCTGGGCCTGCAGGTGCAGCACAACTTCGGCGACCCCGCCCGCGACCTCGGCGCCGTGCTCACCAAGGCCCTCGAGCAGGCCGAGCGCGGCGAGGCCGGCATCGTCGGGCTCACCGGCGACCCCGGCGAGGGCCCCCGCCTGCAGGACCTCGTCGAGGGCGGCACGCTCGACGTCACCGTGCACGAGGGCTTCGACTACTGGATCGCCGACGTCGACGACCGCGACGGCATGGCCGCCGCGCTGGAGCAGGCCAACGAAGCCGCCGCCCCGACGGCCAAGCTGACCTCGGTGGAGTCGGCGTACTGGACCAACGTCGGCACCAAGGAGCACCTGCGCTGGGTCATGCCCGAGCCCGAGGACCGGCTGCTCGACGCCCTCGCCCGCCTGCACGCCGCCGGCAAGGACGACATCGCCCCCGGCTCGCGCCTGGTCGGCATGTTCCGCGCCCACGGCCTGCTCGCCCCCGTCTGGGACCTCCCCGTCGGCACCGGCCCCGAGGCGCTCGAGGAGCCGGCCGCGCAGTACGCCGCCGACCTCGCCGCCGCCCTCGCCGACGACGCGCCCCTCACCCCCGAGGAGCGCTCGGCCCGCAACGGCCTGGCCAACCGGCAGCTGACCATCCGCTGAGGGCTGGGCCGGCTCGGCGGGTTTCACCAGCCGGCTGGTGAAACCCGCACCTGTCGGCCCACGCGTCGGCCGACAGGTGCGGGTACGGGCCGACCGGTGTGACCGGTGGAGCCGGTGTGACCGGGCTGGGCTGGACGTCGGCGTCGTCCTCGGCGCAGCAGCCGCCCGCCCGGCGTCGGCCCGAGGTACGCCGTGAGCGCCACGGCCCGCCGCGGCGCGGCGTCGATCCCCCGCGGGAGCCCGCGGTCAGCGGGGACGCACGACGTAGGCGGGCAGGCGGGAGTAGCCCTTCACCGAGACCCGCCGCAGCCGCTTGAAGCGGTACGCCGCCGCCCCGTCGCCCGGCGGTCCGGTGCCGGCGGGCCTGGTGCCCGCGTCGTTGTCGGCGTCGCCGTCGGCGTCTGGTCGCTCGTCAGGCCCGGGCCCGGTGCCGTCGCCGCCGTCGTCGCTGTCGCCGTCCCGGCCGTCGGACTCACCCCGGTCGGCGCCGGTGAGCACGTCGTGGGCGCCGCGGTCGACGAGCACGGCGCCGGGTCGGGCGACGGAGGTCAGCCGGGAGGCGACGTTGACGGTGGGCCCGAAGACGTCGCCGAGCCGGCTGACCACGTCGCCGTGGGCGACACCGGCCCGCACGGCGGGGAAGTCGTCGTGCTCGTCTTCGCCGCGTGCGGCCATGGCCAGGGCGACGTCGACGGTGGCGGCGACGTCGTCGGCGACGAAGAGCACCTCGTCGCCGATGTTCTTGATCACCCGGCCGCCCGCCTGCACGACGAGGTCGGAGACGGCGGCCTCGAAGCCCTCCAGCCACGCGACCAGCTCGGCGTCGCCGAGGGACTTGGAGCGCGAGGTGTAACCGACGATGTCGACGAAGCAGACCGCCATCGCGGAGGTCTGGGTGCCGGGGGCGCCGGTGGTGTCGACGGCGAGCAGGCGGCTGGTGGCCGTGGCCAGGTGGCGGCGCCACATGTAGGACTGCAGGTGCTCGACGCGCTCGAGCGCCTCGGTGGCGAGCACGGCGAGGGTCTCGGCGGGGTCGCGCCCGCCGGGCCCGCCTTCGCCGCCGACCGCCCGCGCCGACTCCAGGGTCACGTCGGCCAGCAGTGCGGCCTGCCACTCCGCGAGGCGGGCGTAGCTGCGGCCCCAGGTGCGCACCAGCGCCGACTGGCGCTCGGGGCTCAGCACCCCCAGGCGCACCAGGTCGCTGCTCCACCGCAGCGCCTGCACGTCGGCGGCGGTGAAGGCGACGTCGTCGTCACCGGCGGTCGGGAAGCCCAGCAGCCGCCACAGCTCCTCGGCCAGCTCCGAGGGCACACCGGCCCGCTCCGCGACCTGGCGCCGGGTCAGGCTCGGTGGCTCGCCGAGCAGGTAGGTCTCCAGGGGGGCCAGGGCCGCGGCCAGCACCGCCGGGTCGACGTCGCGGTCCTCTCCCGACCCTTCACCCGCCGCGCCGTCAGTCGGGCCGTCGGCCGGGCCGTCGGCCGCGCCGGCGCCGCCCGGGGCGGTCCCGTCGGCCGGAGCCGCCGAGGCGACCGCGGCTGCCTCGCCCACGGGGCCTGCCGCGTCGGTCGCGCCGTCGACCGCCGCGCGCTCGCCCGACCGGCGCCGGTCACCGGGGCGGTCGGCGTCGCGGCGGCTCACGGCGTACGCGGGGTCAGGACTTGTCGCCGAAGCGCTCGCGCGCCACGGACTCGAGCGCGTCGGAGAACTTCGGCATCTCCACACGCAGCCGCGCGATCGCGTCGTCGGTGAAGTGGATGAGCTCCAGGGGGGTGAGGGCGACGACGCTGGCGGTGCGCAGCGAGTGGTTCATCAGGGCGGCCTCGCCCATGATGTCGCCCTCGCCGAGCTGGGCGATCTCGGTGCCCTTGTGGCGCACCGAGACGGTGCCGGAGAGGATGACGTAGGCCTTGTCAGCGGGGGTGCGCTCCCAGATCGGAGACCAGCCCTCGGGCAGGGTCACCCGGGTGCCGGCGGAGCTGATCTTGGCGATCTCCGCCGGGCTGAAGGCGCTGAAGAACGAGTCGGCCATGGCTGGTGCCTCTTCCTGGTGCGTGCGTGTCGCGTGGTGCTCCCCGCGCGGGATCCTCCCGGAGTCGCTGCCGCGTGGCAAGCGGTCCGGGGGGCCCGACGGCGAGCGGGTCGGCCGCCGTGGCCGCCGCCGCCGCAGCGCCCCGTGGTGACGCCCGGTGCGCGCGACTGCCGCCCCGTCACGACGGGTCGGGAGGAAGTGTAACTGCGCGTTACAGCAGGCGTACGCCGATGCGGCCGCGCCGCCCGGGTGGTCTGGTCGGGTGGCGCGACTGGCCGACCGGCCGGCCGGCTGGCGGGCCGGCGCGGTGCGGGTCAGGCGGTCGGCAGCGGGTCGCGGGTGACGGGGCAGCTCATGCAGCGCGGGCCGCCGCGCCCGGAGCCGAGCTCGGAGCCGGCGATGCGGACGACCTCGATCCCGGCGTCCTCGAGGCGGGCGTTGGTCTCGTCGTTGCGCTCGTAGGCGACGGCGACCCGGGGGGCGAGGGCGAGGGTGTTGTTGCCGTCGTCCCACTGCTCGCGCTCGGCGGTGACCGGGTCGAGGCCGGTGTCGATCTGGTGCAGCTGGTCGATGCCCATGGCGTCGGCGGCGGCCTCCAGGAAGGGCCGCGGCTCGCCGACCCGCAGCACCAGCTCGTCCTCGCCGGCGGCGGGGTCGGCGGCGGTGACGGTGTAGGCCTGCAGGGTGTGCGCGACGTTGGGGTACATCACGATCTTGTCGACGTCGACCAGCGTGCAGATCGTGTCGAGGTGCATCGTCGCGCGCTCCTGCGCGATCGGCACCGCCAGCACGGTGTGGGCCAGGTCGGCGTGGAAGACCTGGCGCGCCAGCGACTCCACGCCGGCGGGGGTGGTGCGCTCCCCGACGCCGATGGCGATGACGCCGGGGGCCAGCAGCAGCACGTCGCCGCCCTCGACGTGCTCGGCGTGCCAGCCGTGGATGCGCAGCGAGCCGGCGAAGCGCGGGTGCTCGGTGTAGATCAGCTCGGTCAGCTGCGTCTCGCGGCGCCGCGCGGGCATGGCCAGCGAGGTGATCGCGACCCGGTTGCGCACCCACACGCTGGAGTCGCGTGTGAAGAGCAGGTTGGGCAGCGGGTCGACCAGGAAGTCGTCGCTGGCCAGCAGCGAGGTCACCAGGCCGTGGCCGCCGCGCACCTCGTCGTTGCGGATGCCGGCGGTGAGGTGGCCGGCCAGCTCGCTCGGCGTCGCGTCGCGCAGCGCGCGGGAGAGGTAGGTGCGCAGGGTGTCGCCCAGGTGCAGACCCGACAGGCCGGTGGTGATGGCGTGGTTGCGCGCCGACTCGCTCTCGAGGGTCTCGGCGAGCAGCTCGGTGAGGTAGAGCACCTCCACGTCGCGCGCCCGCAGCGCCTCCGCGAAGGCGTCGTGCTCCTCCTGCGCGCGCGCCACCCAGGGCAGGCCGTCGAAGAGGAGGCGGTCGTTGTTGCGCGGCGTGAGGCGCTTCAGCTCGTCGCCGGGGCGGTGCAGCATCACCGTGCGCAGCCGCCCGACCTCGCTGTCGGCGTAGTGCGTCGGGTTCTCGTGCGTCGAGGTCATGGGCCCAGCCTAGAGAGGTACGCCGGTCGCGCGCCGCTGGCCCGCCGCGTGGTGCGCGGAGGGGGTCGCCGGCGACCTCGCACGCGTTCACGTCCTACTGACCGTTGCGACCACTGGCCGGGCGTGGTGACTGTCGGGTAGTGGTCGCAACGGTCAGTAAGACGCGGGCGCGGGCGCGGGCGCGTATCGGGCGGGGCTCAGTCGAGCAGGTCGAGGGCCAGGGCGGCGGCGCGGGCGAGCACGGTGCGGGCGGGCAGGCCGAGGGCGGCGGCGGCGCGGGCGACGTCGTCCCACTCGGGCTGGGCGGTGACGACGCGGCCGTCGACGGTGGAGAGCTTGACCGCGACGCGGTGGCCGTCGAGGTCGACGCCGGCGAGGGTGCGGGGGAGCGCGTGCTTGGTGACGGGGTGCTCGCGCAGCCCGATGGCGGAGGTCTCGCGCAGCACCACGTCGCGCACGGCGGCGACGCGGGCCGGCACGACCAGCACCGACAGGGTGTGGGCGGGGCGGCCCTTCTTCATCAGCACCGGGGTCAGCCACGCGTCGGCCGCCCCGGCCGCGAGCAGAGCGTCGAGCACGCCCGGCCACACGCGGGGGTCGAGGTCGTCGACGTTGGTCTCCAGCACGACCTCGGTGGTGGTGTCGCCCGCGCCGGGCGCGCCCCCCGGGCCGTCCGCTCGGGGGTCGACGTCGACGGGGTCGCCGAGGAGCAGGCGGAGCACGTTGGCGTGGCCGGCCGGGTCGCGCCCGCCGGCGCCGACGCCGACCGCGGAGACGCGCAGCGGCGGCTGGGGTCCCCAGCCGGCGGCCAGCGTGGAGAGTAGGGCCGCCCCGGTGGGGGTGCACAGCTCCTGGGCGGGGGCGCCGGCCGGTCCGG
The DNA here is from genome assembly GCF_023712465.1 of Nocardioides sp. P86. Taxonomy (NCBI): domain Bacteria; kingdom Bacillati; phylum Actinomycetota; class Actinomycetes; order Propionibacteriales; family Nocardioidaceae; genus Nocardioides; species Nocardioides sp. P86. The sequence goes on from NZ_JAMAYE010000003.1 coordinate 329,763, forward strand.
CGTACGACGGGGCGCCGCGCAGCAGCTCCACGACCGCGGGCGGCGGCACCGGCAGCACGCCGTGGGCGCTGCGCACCGTGCCCGACCCCACCGCGACCGGGCTGACGTTGAGCCCACCGGGACGCGCTCCGGGGTGGAGGCCGAGGTGGACCACGCCGGCGCAGACGCCCACCACGTCGGCGATGGCATCGAGGGCGCCGACCTCGTGGAAGTGCACCTCGTCGGCGGGGTGGCCGTGCACGGCGCCCTCGGCCGCCGCGAGGCGGGCGAAGACCGCCAGCGCGAGGTCGCGGACGGCCGGCGCGAGGTCGGCGGCGCCGAGGAGGGCGCGCACGTCGCGCCACGTGCGGTGGGTGGTGGAGTCGGCGACGACGACGTGGCAGCGCACGGCCGCGAACCCGCCGCGCCGCACCCGCTCCACCTCGAGGCGCACCGGCTCGGGGGAGACCGCGTCGACGGCCGCCTGCAGGACCGCCAGCGGCACCCCCGCGCCCAGCAGGGCGCCGAGGAGCATGTCGCCGCTCGCGCCGGAGGAGGCGTCGACCCAGGCCGACGCGCCCGCGGCGCCGGCGGCGCCCGCGGCGCCGTCCTGGCCCGCGCCGCCCGCCTCGCCCGCGCCGCTCGGGCGGCCGGCGGGTCGCCCGTGGTGGTCGCTGCTCGAGGCGTCGGGGTCGCTCACGGGCGCGGCGCTGCCCGTCGGGCCACGCGGGCGGCGAAGACGCCGGCGCCGTAGCCGTTGTCGACGTTGACGACGCTCACGCCGGGCGCGCAGGAGCTGAGCATGGCCAGCAGGGCGGTGACCCCGCCGAGCGAGGCGCCGTAGCCGACGGAGGTGGGGCAGGCCACCAGCGGCACCCCGACCAGCCCGCCGACCACCGAGGGCAGGGCGCCCTCCATGCCGGCCACCACGACCAGGCAGTCGGCCGCCTCGAGCCGCTCGCGCACCGCGAGCAGGCGGTGCAGGCCCGCGACGCCGACGTCGTCGATGCGCTCGACCCCGGCGCCGTGCACCCGCACGGTGAGCTCGGCCTCGGCTGCGACGGGGGCGTCGGAGGTACCGGCGGCCACCACCAGCACCCGCCCGGCGGGCGTGGGCAGCGGACCGAGGGTGGCCGCGCGGGCCACCGGGTGCAGCGCCGCCTGCGGCAGCTCCTCGGCGAGCGCGGCGAGCGCCTCGGGGGCCAGTCGCGTGGCGAGCACCGCGCGGTCGGGGTGCTGGGCGTGCAGGCGGCGCAGGATGGCGACGACCTGCGCGGGGGTCTTGCCCTGCCCGAAGACGACCTCCGGGTCGCCGGTGCGCGCGGCCCGGTCGAGGTCGAGACGGGCGAAGCCGAGGTCCGCCGTACGCCCGTCGGGAGCGTCGGTGGCGTCGGCCCCGTCCACGCCGTCCGGGTGCTGCTGCGAGGGCGAGGTCATGCGCGGAAGGGGTCGGCGGGGTAGACGCCGAGGATCTTGACGTCGGTGGTGAAGAAGGCCAGCTCCTCCAGGGCCCGCTTCAGGCCGGGGTCGTCGGGGTGGCCGTCGACCTCGGCGAGGAACTGGGTGGCGGTGAACTGCCCGCCGACCATGTAGCTCTCCAGCTTGGTCATGTTGACGCCGTTGGTGGCGAAGCCGCCGAGCGCCTTGTAGAGCGCGGAGGGCAGGTTGCGCACGTTGAAGATGAAGCTGGTCACCACCGGGCCCGAGCCGGGCGCGGCCTCGACGAGGTCGCGGGAGAGCACGACGAAGCGGGTGGTGTTGTGGTCCTCGTCCTCGACGTCCTCGGCCAGCACCTGCAGGCCGTAGATCCGCGCGGCCAGCGGCGGGGAGATCGAGGCCTGGGTCGGGTCGCCGGCCTCCGCGACCTCGCGCGCCGCGCCCGCGGTGTCGCCGGAGATGACCGGCGTGAGGCCGTGGGCCCGGATCACCTTGCGGCACTGGCCCAGCGCGTGCACGTGGCTGTGCACGGTGTCGATCGACTCCAGGGTCGCGCCCGGCACGCCCATCAGGTGGAAGCGGATGCGCAGGAAGTGCTCGCCGATGATGTGCAGCCCCGAGTCGGGCAGGAAGTGGTGGATGTCGGCGACACGCCCGGCCAGGGAGTTGTCGATCGGGATCATGGCCAGGTCGGCCTCCCCGGACTCCACGGCGGCGAAGACGTCCTCGAACGACGCGCACGCCAGCGCCTCCCAGGTGGGGTAGTGCTCCTGGCACACGATGTGGGAGTTGGCTCCCGGCTCGCCCTGGTAGGCGATGCGTCGCTGGTTCGGCACGCGGGCAGTTTAGGTTGAGCGGCGTGATCGCTGTCGTCGTGCTCTCCCTGGTGGTCGCCCTCGCCGCCGTCGCCCTCGCCGTCGTGGCGCTGCGTCGTACGGCGGTGCCCGCGGCCGGCGACGCCGAGGCGCTGCCCGCCGACGTGGAGGGCCTGCGCCGCGAGGTCGCGGCCCTGCGCGCCGAGGCCCGCGACGCCCTGCGCCACCTCTCGGTCGTGCGCTACGACGCCTTCGGCGACATGGGCGGGCACCTCTCCTGGTCGCTGGCCCTGCTCGACGACTCCGGCCACGGCGTCGTGCTGACCTCCATCCACGGCCGCTCCGAGGCCCGCACCTACGCCAAGACGATCGTCGCCTGGCGCTGCGAGCAGCAGCTCTCCCCCGAGGAGCAGGAGGCCGTCACCGCGGCTCGCCCGGGCAAGGGCTGAGCGGCTCGGCGGGTTTCGGGCTCGGCGGGTTTCACCAGCCGGCTGGCGAAACCCGCACCTGTCGGCCCACGCACGGGCCGACCAGTGCGGGTCCGGGCCGACAGGTGGCCGCTCGGCCGGCGGGCGAGCACCGCGCCGACCTGGCTCGTCGCCGGCCGGGCCGCGGGTGAGGGCCCAGGAGTCGGGGGTCGCGTCGTCCCCCTGGCCGGCCCGCTCACCCCTCCGGCCACGATCGGTTGACCGCCGCAACCGTCGGCGTACCGTTCACCGGGTCATCGTCAGCCACGTGAGCACCCCAGCCGCAGGAGCACCCCATGTCCCACCAAGCCGTGGCCACCGACCACAGCGCCGCGACCCGCTCGAAGTGGTGGACCCTCGCCGCGGTCTGCACCGGGGTGTTCATGCTGCTGCTCGACATCACGATCGTGAACGTCGCGCTGCCCGACATCCAGCGCGAGCTCGACGCCTCGCTCTCCGACCTGCAGTGGGTCATCGACGCCTACGCCCTGAGCCTCGCCGCGCTGCTGCTGACCGCGGGCTCGCTGGCCGACCTCTTCGGGCGCCGCCTGGTCTTCACCATCGGCCTGGTCCTGTTCACCATCGGCTCGGTGGCGTGCGGCGCCGCCCAGGACATCTTCCTGCTCACGCTGGCCCGCGCCTTCCAGGGCATCGGCGGCGCGGCGATGTTCGCGACCGCGCTCGCGCTGCTGGCCACGGCGTACGTCGGGCGCGACCGCGGCGTGGCCTTCGGCGCGTTCGGGGCCACCACCGGCGTCGCCGTCGCGATCGGCCCGGTGCTGGGCGGCGTGCTCACCAGCGGGCTGTCGTGGCGCTGGATCTTCTTCGTCAACATCCCGATCTGCGTGGTCGCGATCGCGATCACGCTGCTGCGGGTCAAGGAGTCGCGCAACCCCCACGCGGGCCGGCCGGACTGGTTCGGCTTCGTGACCTTCAGCCTCGCGCTGGGCTCGCTGGTCTACGGCCTCATCGAGGCCGGCCAGGACGGCTGGGGCGACCAGCGGGTGGTCGGCTTCCTGGTGGCCGCGGCGGTGCTGATGGCGGTCTTCCTGGTCAGCCAGGTGCGCCAGCGCGCCCCGATGCTCGACCTGGGCCTGCTGCGCAAGCCGACCTTCGTCGGCGGCCTCGTGGCGGCCTTCGGCGTCTCCGCCTCGATCTTCTCGCTGCTGACCTACCTGGTCATCTACGTCCAGAACGTCCTCGACTACTCCGCCGTCGGCACCGGCGTGCGCTTCCTCTTCCTCTCCGGCGCCTCCTTCGTGGCCGCCGCGGTGGCGGGCCGGCTGACCGAGAAGGTGCCGACCAAGTGGCTCATCGGCCCCGGCTTCCTCGTGCTGGGCGTGGGGCTGCTGCTGGTGCTCGGCATCGAGGACGACTCGTCGTGGACCCACCTCATCCCGGGCCTGCTCGTCTCCGGTCTCGGCATCGGGCTGATCAACCCGCCGCTGGCCTCGACCGCGGTCGGCGTGGTCACCCCGGAGCGCTCGGGCATGGCCTCGGGGGTCAACTCGACCTTCCGCCAGGTCGGCATCGCCACCGGCATCGCCGCGCTCGGCTCGATCTTCGGCAACCAGGTCGCCGACGCCGTCACCTCCGACCTCACCGGCCAGGTGCCCGACCAGGCCCTGCCCGGTCTGGTCGCCGCGCTCTCCGGCGGTCAGGTCCAGGCCGCGGCGGAGGGTGCCCAGGCCGCCGCGGCCTCCGGGGCCGGGGGCGCCTCGGCCGGCCAGCAGGCCTACGACCTCGTCAACGGCGTCGGCACCTCCGCGGTCGTCGACGCCCTCAACCACATCACCGCCATCGGCGCCGGCATCGCCTTCGTCTCCGGGGTGCTGTGCCTGCTGCTGATCCGTCAGAAGGACTTCGTGGTCCACGGCGCCCCGCCCGCCGGGGCGTCGGCGCAGCAGCCGGCTCAGGGCTCCAGCGTGTAGCCCAGCCCCGCGGAGGTGATGAGGTGCCGCGGGTGGGCGGGGTCGTCCTCGAGCTTGCGCCGCAGCTGCGCGGCGTAGACCCGCAGGTAGTGGGTCTCGGAGTGGTAGGCCGGCCCCCACACCTCCCGCAGCACCTGCTCGCGGGTCACCAGCCGCCCCAGGTGGCGCGTGAGCAGCTCGAGGAAGGCCCACTCCGTGGGCGTGAGCCGTACGTCGTGCCCGCGCCTCGCGACGCGCTTGCGGGCCAGGTCGATGCGCAGCTCGCCCACGACCACCACGGGCTCGGCGGGGGCGGCGGTCTCGGCGGCGCGGCGCACGGCGGCCCGCAGCCGGGCCATGAGCTCGTTCATCGCGAAGGGCTTGGTGACGTAGTCGTCGGCGCCGAGGTCGAGCGCCTCGACCTTGTCCTCGCCGTGCTGGCGCGCGGAGAGCACCACGATCGGCACGCTGGTCCAGCCGCGCAGGCCGGTGATCACCTCGGTGCCGTCGAGGTCGGGCAGGCCGAGGTCGAGCAGCACCACGTCGGGGCGCCCCCCGGCGGCGGCCTCGAGCGCCGTGCGGCCGTCGGGGGCGGTGGTGACGTCCCAGCCGGCGGCGCGCAGGTTGACCGCGAGGGCGTGGGCCAGCGGCGCCTCGTCCTCGACCACCAGCACCCGCGGGCGCGGCCGGGCGGCGGCGTCGCCCGACCCGTGCGCGGGCGACCGGTCGGTGCGCTCCTGCCCGCTCACCGGGCCACCCCCTGCGACCGGTCCCCGCCGGCCGCCGGCCGGGGCCGGTCGGCCGCGTCGGTGGTGGGCCGGGTCGTGGGCCGGGTCGCGGGCCCGGCCGCGGCCGCGGTCCGGGTCGCGGGTGCGTCGGCCGGTGCGTCGGCCGGTGCGTCGCCCAGGGGGTCCTGACCGGCGCCCGCCCGCGGCACCGACAGCACCATGGTCAGCCCGCCGCCGGGGGTGTCGTCGGCCTCGAGGCTCGCCCCGACGGCCTCGGCCAGCCCGCGGGCGACGGCCAGGCCGAGCCCGAGCCCGCCGGGGGAGCGGTCGCCGAGACGCTGGAAGGGCTCGAACATCCGCGCCCGCTCCGCCGGCGGCACCCCGGGGCCGCGGTCGACCACCAGCACCTCGACGCTCGTGGGCTGCACGTGGGCGAGCACGCGCACGGCCACGCCGTCGGAGACCCGCACGGCGTTGGCGACCAGGTTGGCCACCACCCGCTCGAGCAGGCCCGCGTCGGTGCGGACCAGCGGGGTGTCCTCGGCGACCTCGAGGCTCACCGCCCCCGGGGCGTGGCCCGACACCGCCAGGGGCAGCACCTCCTCCAGGCTCCGGTCGGCGAGCACCGGGTGCACCAGCCCGGTGCGCAGCCGCGAGAGGTCGAGCAGGTTGTCGATGAGGCCCTCCAGCTGCTCGGTCGAGGCGCCCACGCTGCTCACCAGAGCGGCCCGGTCGGCCGGGTCGAGGTCGGCGCCGCCCGGTCCGCTGCCGATCAGCCCGTCGACCGACGCGCGCATCGTGGCCAGCGGAGTGCGCAGGTCGTGGGAGACCGCCTGCAGCAGGGCGGTCGAGGTGGCCTCGGCGCCCTCGAGGGCGACCGCGCGCTCCTCGCGCGCCCGCAGCCGGCGGTGCTCCAGCACGAGGGAGGCCTGCACCGCGAAGGCCTCCAGCACCCGCTGGTCGCTGGCGCGCAGCGTCTCGCCGCGCAGGCACAGCTCGTGCACGTCGTCGACGCGCACGCGGGTGTCGGCGGCCTCCGGCGTCGCGGCCGGGCCCTCGCCGGAGGCGGCCACGACCCGCCACCCGGTCGGTGCGGGCGCGCCGCCGGTCGGCCCCGCGGTGCCCGGCGTACGGCCCGAGGAGGCGCCGGCCCGCCCGTCGGCCCCGCCGGCGTCGATGGAGGCGGCGGCACCGCGGGCCAGGAGGGCCACCGAGGTCTGCCCGAAGACCTCGCGCACCCGCTCGGTGACGGCTTCGGCGGTGTCCTGGCCGGTGAGCACCGAGCGCGACAGCGAGGCCAGCGTGGCCGCCTCGGTGCGGGCGCGCAGGGCGTCGGCGGCGCGGCGCGAGGCCCGGTCGACGACCGAGGCGACCCCGGCGGCGACGGCGACGTAGACCAGCAGGGCCACGACGTCGGTGGGCTGGGCGATGGTGAGCCGGCCGACGGGCTCGGTGAAGTACCAGTTGAGCAGCACGAAGCCGAGCAGCGCCGCCAGCAGCGCCGGCAGCAGCCCGCCGACGAGGGCGACCAGCACCGCCACCGCGAGCAGCAGCATCTCGGCGAGCGGCAGCTGCCCCGGGCCCTCGACGCGGGTCAGCACGGCGGTGAGCAGCGCGGGGAGCAGCAGGGCGCTGAGCCAGCCGGCGACCTGGCGCGAGCGCGAGAGCGGGGAGAGCAGCGGGCGGCCCTGCAGCCGCCGGCCGACCTGGTCGTGGGTGACCAGGTGCACGTCGATGGAGCCGGCCAGCGAGGCGATCCGGTCGCCGCTGGAGCCCACGAGCAGCCGCCGCAGCCGGCCGTGGCGGCTGACGCCGACCACGACCATGGTGGCGTTGGCGCCCGAGGCGAAGTCGACCACCGCCGCCGGCACGTCCTCGCCGACCACAGGGTGGAAGCTGCCGCCGAGGTCGGCGACCAGCTGCTGGACCCGCGCGATCGGCTCGCCGCCCTGCGGGCGCAGCCCGTCGGTGGCCAGCACGTGCACGGCCATCAGCTCCGAGCCGGCCGCCCGCTGGGCCAGCCGGGCCCCGCGGCGCAGCAGGGTCTCGCTCTCGGGGCCGCCGGTCACGGCCACGACGATCCGCTCCTTGGTCGGCCAGGTGTGCGCGATGCGGTGGGCGCGGCGGTAGTCGCCGAGCGCGTCGTCGACGCGGTCGGCCAGCCACAGCAGCGCCAGCTCGCGCAGCGCGGTGAGGTTGCCGACGCGGAAGTAGGAGGCGAGCGAGGCGTCGACGTTCTCGGGGCGGTAGACGTTGCCGTGGGCCAGGCGCCGGCGCAGTGCGTCGGGGCTCATGTCGACCAGCTGGATCTGGTCGGCGGTGCGCACGACCTCGTCGGGCACGGTCTCGCGCTGGCGCACCCCGGTGATCCGCTCGACCTCGTCGTTGAGCGACTCCAGGTGCTGGATGTTGACGGTGGTGACGACGTCGATGCCGGCCGCGCGCAGCTCCTCGACGTCGCCGGCGCGCTTGTCGTGGCGCGAGCCCGGGGCGTTGGTGTGGGCCAGCTCGTCGACCAGCACCACCGCGGGCCGCCGGGCCAGCACGGCGTCGACGTCCATCTCGGTCAGGCGGGCGCCGCGGTGCTCGACCACGCGGCGCGGCAGCACCTCGAGCCCGGCCACCGCGGCCTCGGTGTGGCGCCGGCCGTGGGTCTCGACGTAGCCCACGACCACGTCGGTGCCCCGCTCCGCGCGCCGCCGGGCCTCGTCGAGCATCGCGTAGGTCTTGCCCACCCCGGGCGCCGCGCCGAGGTAGACCGTCAGCCGGCCCCGGCGCGCACCCTCCATGCCCCGATCCTCCCACCGGCCCGGCCGCGACCCCAGCGCCGCGGCGTCAAGGATGCGTCAAGACCCGTCCGCCCGCACCGGACCGCAGCCACGGCCCGGGTCTGCGCCGCAGCCGCACGACCGCGACGTACGACGGCTCAGCGCGGCACGCGCACGAGCACGCGGCCGTGCACGCACTCCATGCGCAGCTCGCAGCCGGGGCCGATTGAGTCGCCGTCGAGCTGGCGGGGGGTCTCGGTGGCGGCGCGGACCACGACGGAGTGACCGGTCATCCGGTTGACCAGCTCGTCGGTGTGCTTGCGCTTGAGCAGCACCCGCCAGGCCAGCGGGATCCAGGAGAGGAAGTTGCGCGGGTGGAGGATGACGACGTCGAGGGTGCCGTCGTCGATGGCGGCGTCGGGCAGCAGCGGCATGCCGGCCTGGAGGAAGCCGACGTTGCCGACGACCACAGTGCGGGCGCGGTGGGTGGTGGGCTCACCGCCGTCGACGGAGATCTCCACCTTCACCGCGGGGAACATGATCGACTTCAGCCCCGAGAGCACGTAGGCCAGCCAGCCCACGCGCTTCTTGATGTCCTCGTTGACCCCCTCCATGATCGCGGCGTCGAAGCCCATGCCGGCCATGACCATGAAGTGGCTGTCCTCGATGCCGTCGCCGCTGACGGCGACCATGTCGATCGCGCGGTCCTGGCCGGTGAGGGCGACGTCGATGGCGGCGCGGATGTAGAGCGGCACGGCCAGGTTGCGGGCCAGCAGGTTGCCGGTGCCGGCCGGGATGATCCCGATCGGGATGCCGGTGCCGGCCAGCTCGGCGCAGACCTCGCGCACGGTGCCGTCGCCGCCGCACACGATGACCAGGTCGGCGCCGGCGACCGCGGCGGCCTCGGCCATGCCGGTGCCGGGGTCCTCGACGGTGGTGAGGTGCCAGCGCGGCTCCGACCAGCCGGCCTCGGCGGCCATCGCGGAGACGGTGGCCTGGAAGGCCTCGACGCTCTCCACCTTGATGGGGTTCAGCACGACGTGCAGCCGCCGCGCCGAGGGGTAGGGGTCGGGCAGCGGGTCGGACTTGACCGCGTGGCTGCGCGGCAGCGGGGAGTAGAGGGCCAGCACGAGCAGCGCGACGCCGACGCCGAGGAGCACGCCCGCGGTGACGTCGGTGGTGTAGTGGCGCCCCAGCAGGACCCGGTCGGCGCAGACGACGACCACGAGGACGGCGACGGCGCCGAAGGCCAGCCGCCGCACCCCGGCGCGGCGTACGAGCATGACGACGAGCACGACGACCACCGCGCCCCAGGCGGCGATGGAGGAGGCGTGGCCCGACGGGAAGGCGTTGGAGGAGAGCACGGCGTCGGGGTTCTGCCACGGCGGGCGCTCCCGGCCCACGGTGAGCTTCAGCCCGGTGGTGGCCGCGGAGGTGATGGCCATGACCAGCACGGCGTAGAGCGCGGCGCGGCGGTGCCCGCGGGTGAACATCAGCACCGCCACGACCGCCGTGAGCACGGTCATGCCGACCGTGCCGAAGGCCGCCTCCACCAGGTGCAGCGGCGTGCGCAGCCAGCCGAGGTCGACGGCCCAGGCCTCGATCGGGTCGCCGCGCTCGTCGAGGCCGCTGAGCGGGCCCCAGGCCTGGGTGACGGCGAGCGTGAGCAGGGCGAAGGCCACGAAGCACGCGCCGGCCCAGCTCAGGAGGACGAGGCGGGGGCGGTCGAGCACCCGGACAGTATGCCGACGCCCCGGGGGGCCTGTGGAACTCGCGTGAGACGGCGCCGGCCGCCCCGATAGCCTCTCACCATGATCGACCCCCGGATCCTGCGAGACGACCCCGACCGCGTGCGCGCCGCCCAGGCCAAGCGCGGCCTGTCCGACGCGGTGGTCGACACCGCCCTGGCCGCCGACGCCGCGCGCCGGGCCGCGATCGGGGAGTTCGAGGCCAAGCGGGCCCAGCAGAAGCAGCTGGGCAAGCAGATCCCGCAGGCCCAGGGCGAGGAGAAGCAGGCGCTGCTGGCGCAGACCAAGACCCTCGCCGCCGAGGTCAAGGCGGCCGAGGCCGCGCAGGGCGAGGCCGAGGAGGCGTGGCGCGCCGCGCTGCTCAGCATCCCCAATCTCGCCGACGAGCAGACCCCGGCCGGGGGCGAGGACGACTTCGTCGTGCTCGAGACCGTCGGCACCCCTCGCGACTTCGCCGCCGAGGGCTTCGAGCCGCGCGACCACGTCGAGCTGGGCCGCCTCCTCGGTGCGATCGACCTCGACCGCGGCGCCAAGGTGTCGGGCTCGCGGTTCTACTTCCTCACCGGCGTCGGCGCCGAGCTCGAGCTGGCCCTGGTCAACCTGGCCATGGAGCAGGCCCGCGAGGTCGGCTTCACCCAGGTCATCGCGCCCTCGATGGTCAAGCCCCGCGCCATGGACGGCACCGGCTTCCTCGGCCAGGCCGCCGACGACGTCTACCGCATCGAGGGCCAGGACATGTACCTCGTGGGCACCTCGGAGGTGCCCATGGCGGCCTACCACTCCGACGAGATCCTCGACGGCGCCTCGCTGCCGCTGCGCTACGCCGCCTTCAGCCCCTGCTTCCGCAAGGAGGCCGGCTCGCACGGCAAGGACACCAAGGGCATCATCCGGGTGCACTGGTTCGACAAGGTCGAGATGTTCGTCTACACCACGCCCGAGGAGGCCGTCGCCGAGCACCAGCGGCTGCTGGAGTGGGAGAAGATGTTCCTCGACAAGCTCGAGCTGGCCTACCAGGTCATCGACGTCGCGGCCGGCGACCTCGGCCTCTCGGCGATCCGCAAGTTCGACTGCGAGGCCTGGATCCCCACCCAGGGCAAGTACCGCGAGCTCACCTCGACCTCCAACTGCACCGAGTTCCAGACCCGCCGCCTCGACACGCGCGCCCGGTACGCCGCCGGCGCTGCGGCCGGCGACGGGTCGGGCGGCAGCGGCGGCGGCAGCGGCACCGAGGTCGGCCCGGTCGCGACCCTCAACGGCACGCTGTGCGCCATGACGCGCACCATCGTGGCCATCCTCGAGACCCACCAGCAGGCCGACGGGTCGGTGCGGGTGCCGAAGGCGCTGCAGAAGTGGATGGGCCGCGAGGTCCTCGAGCCGCTGGAGCCCGCGCGTGGCTGAGCTGGTCACCGAGCCCGGCGGCTCCGACGGCGCCGACGAGCGCCCCGCCCCCGGCCCGGGCTGGCGCCCGCGGCTGGTGGCCCTCGACATCGACGGCACGCTGCTGCGCTGGGTCGACGGCGGTGGGGCGGCCCACGAGGAGATGTCGGAGGCGGTGCGCGAGGCAGTGCAGGCCGCCCGTGACGGGGGCGCCCACATCGTGCTCTCCAGCGGGCGCAGCCCCCACAGCATGACCGACGTGGCCGACCAGCTGGGCCTGGGCAGCCAGGACGAGCCGGTCTGGGTCGTGGCCTCCAACGGCGCGGTCGTCTTCCGCTACCCGCCGCTCGACGTCGTGCTGGAGGAGACCTTCGACGCCCGCGCCGCGGTCGCCGCAGTGCTCGCCGAGCACCCCGACGCCATCGTGGCGGTCGAGGAGCGCGGCGTGGGCTACCGGCTCAACAAGCCCTTCCCCGAGGGCGAGCTCACCGGGGAGATGATCCTGGCCGACGTCGAGGACATCGTGGCCGAGCCCGTCAGCCGCGTCATCATCCGCGACCCCGCCGCCACCGCCGACGACTTCGTGGCCCTCGCTGCCCGTCTGGGCCTCCAGGGCACCGACTACGTCGTGGGGTGGACGGCGTGGCTCGACCTCGCCGCCGCCGGGGTCTCCAAGGCCTCCGGCCTCGACCACGTGGCCGCCGAGCTCGGCGTCACCGCCGACGACGCGCTGGCCATCGGCGACGGGCGCAACGACCTCGAGATGCTCGCCTGGGCCCGGCGCGGGGTGGCCATGGGCCAGGCCGTGCCGGAGGTGCACGCGGTCGCCGACGCCACCACCGCCAGCGTCGACGACGACGGCGCCGCCGTCGAGATCCGCCGCTGGTTCCCCGCGTGAGCGAGCAGGCGGCCCTCGTGGCCGGGCCGCCGCGCGTGGTCTCCACCGAGCGGCTGGCGCTCGTGCTGTGGTCCCCCGAGGTCGCCGCCGACGTGCGGGGGCGCCGCCGACGCCCCGAGTTCCACCCCGACTTCCCGCGCCCCGACGACGCCGACGCCGCGACCCTGTGGGTCGACGGCGACGCCTGGGGGCCGCGCAGCATCGTGCGCGGTCGCACCGTGCTCGGCTCGATCGGCTTCTTCGGTCCCCCCGAGCCCGCGGCCGACGCGACCCCCGAGACCGAGGTCGGCTACGGCCTGGTGCAGGAGGCGTGGGGGTGGGGCTTCGCCACCGAGGCGCTGCAGGGGCTGCTCGCCCACACCGACCACGTGGGGGTGCGGGTGCGGGCCGGCGTACGCCCCGACAACCGGGCGAGCGTGCGCGTGCTCGCGAAGTGCGGCTTCACCGAGCTGCGGGGCTCCGACGAGGAGGGCCGGCTGATGATGGCGCGGCCCCTGCCGGGCACCGCCTCGCCGCTCGCGGGCACCGGCGCGCGGCGCGCCGCGGAGCGCGAGCAGGAGCGGCAGGAGCGGCTCGAGCAGGAGCGTCTGGAGCACGAGCAGCCGGCGGCCGACCCCGCGACCGGCCCGACGCCCGGCCCGACGCCGGCGGAGGAGACACCGTGAGCCTGCCCCGTCTGGTCGCCACCGACCTCGACGGCACCCTGGTCCGCTCCGACGGCAGCGTGTCCGACTACACCCGCGAGGTGCTGGTGGGCGTCGAGCGCCTCGGCGTGCCCGTGGTCTTCGTGACCGGCCGCCCGCTGCGGTGGGCGCGCGACGTCTTCGACCACGTCGGCGACCACGGTCTGGCCGTGGTCTCCAACGGCGCCCTGCTGTGGGACGTCGCCGCCGACCGGGCCCGCCTCGAGCGCGCCATCTCCGCCGAGGACGCCCTGGCCTTCTGCCGCGACCTGCGCGCGGCCGTGCCGGGCACGGCGTTCGCGGTGGAGGACCTCGACGGCATCGCCCTCGAGCCGGCGTTCATGGAGCGCCACCCGATCCCCGACGCCAGCCGGCGCGCCCCTCTCGAGGAGCTCATGGACCGCCCGGCGCTCAAGCTGCTGGCGCGCCACGAGGAGCTCGACGCCCAGGACTTCTGGGACCGCGCCGAGGCCGCCACCGGCGGCCGGCTCACCATCACCTGGTCGTCGTCGAGCGCCCTGCTCGAGGTGAGCGCGGCCGAGGTGACCAAGGCCTCGACCCTGGCGATGCTCTGCGCCGACCTGGGCGTCGACGCCGCCGACGTCGTGGCCTTCGGCGACATGCCCAACGACCTGCCGATGCTCGGCTGGGCGGGCACGGCCTACGCCATGGCCGACGCGCACCCCACCGTCACCGCCGCCGCCGACCACGTCGCGCCGGGTCACGACGAGGACGGCGTGGCCACCGTGCTGGCTGGTGTGTTCGGGCTGTGATCTGGTCTCATGGGCGCGTGCCCGCCCTCGGACAGACACCCGCCGCGTCGGCGACGCCGCCGGCCCCGGCCGCCACGCCCCTGCTGCGGTGGGCCACGGGTCTGCTCGTGGTGGCGCTGGTCGTCCTCGCGGTGCTGGTGGGTCAGGGAGCCTCCGGCGGCGCCGGCTCCGCGTCGGCCTCGCCGTCGCCCTCCCGCACGCCCAACACCTGCGCCGACGCCGACCTCGCCGAGCAGATCCGCACCGCCGACGCCGTCTTCACCGGCGTCGTGACCTCCTCGACGAGCTCGCAGGCCGAGGGCGGCGACGGCGCGGAGATCCTGCACGAGGTGCAGGTCGACCTGGTCTACAAGGGCCGCAGCAGCGTCACCACCCCCGAGGTGCAGGTGCGCAGCCTGCGCGGCACCGAGCAGGGCTGCGACCTCGGCGAGCTGGTCGACGGCGAGGAGTACGTCTTCGTCGTCGCCGCCGACGGCGACTCCTGGTTCGCCGCGGGCGACAGCGGCACCGCCCCGGCCACGGCCTCCTACGTCGAGCAGGTCGACGCCATCGTCATCGCCGAGCCCCGCCCGCCGGTCTCGCCGGAGCCCGAGCAGGCCTCCTTCGAGGCTCTCGACCCGGCCGAGCCGACCACGCTCACCCGCGCCGCCGCCCCCGGCGCGGCCCTGGTCATCGTCGGGCTGCTCGGCCTCGTCGTCGTCCGCCGCCTCAACCGGCGCTGACCCGACCACCGGCGCTCACCCGCCCACCCTCGGTGCGCCGCCCACCCTCGCTGACCCGTCCACCCGCGGTGTCCCGTCCACCGTCGGTGCTGCGCTGCCGGGCCGCTGGACTCGTGCTCGCACCCGCGGCCGGGCTCATCACCGCCGTCGGACCCGCGCCCGGGTGCGACCGCGAGGCCGCGCGGTGAGCCAGCCCTGGTCGACCCTGGTCGCCGTCGGCGGTGGTCTCCTGCTGCTGTGGGCCGGGCTGGTCCTGGCGCTGTGGCTGCTGGCCCGCCGAGACCAGCGCACGGGCAGCCTGCGCGAGGCGCTGCGGCTGCTGCCCGACGTCGTGCGGCTGCTGCGCGCGCTGGCCGCCGACCCCGACCTCCCCCGCGGCGTGCGGCTGCGGCTCGTGCTGCTGCTGGGCTACCTGCTCATGCCGCTCGACCTGGTGCCCGACGTCATCCCCGTCGTCGGCTGGGCCGACGACGTCGTGGTCGTCGCCCTCGCGCTGCGCTCCGTGATGCGTCGTGCCGGGCCCGACGCCCTCGACCGCCACTGGCCCGGCACTCCCGACGGGCTCGCCGTCGTACGCCGCCTGGCCGGCCTGCCGACGCCTCCCGCGACCGGACGCCGGCCCGGCTCCGGCTCTGACCCCGACCACGGCCCCGGCCCCGGCTCCGGTTCTGGGCCCGGCTCCGGCCCCGGCTCCGGCCCCGACCCCGGCTCCGGCCCCGGCCGCGGCCCCGGCCCCGGCTCTGACACCGGCCGCGGCCCCGGCCCCGGCTCTGACACCGACCGCGGCCCCGGCCCCGGCTCTGACACCGACCGCGGCCCCGGCCCCGGCTCTGACACCGACCGTGGCCCCGGCTCTGACACCGACACCGGCTCGGGCTCCAGGCCCGGCTCCGGCTCCGCCTCCGCCTCTGGGCCCGGGGCCGCGGCCCGCACTCCGCCTGGCTCCCCGTGAGGCGCCGCTAGACCGGCACCCCCTGGGGGTGGCAGCGGCTGCGCGGAGCTCCACGACGCCGGCGACGACGTCTCCTGGGTTGAACGAACGTTCGATCAACCCGCACGGTCTGCCCGGAGGTCCCAGCGTCGGACGGCCGTCCGACCACCCCGCACCGCCCGGCACCGGAGGGACCCTCCGACCGCGGCCCTCCTCAGACCGCCCCCAGCGCCGGGCGCAGGCCGACCCCGGCCCATCTCGGGGGGCTGCGGTCGCACCGTCACCGGGTCCCGCTCTGCGACGACCCGAGGAGCCGCCGTGCCCTCGCACCACCTCGCGCCCGTCCGCGCTCACGTCGCCAGTGGGCGGGCGAACGCCCGTCGCGCCGTGCGCCTCCCCGTGGCGCTCACCGGTTTCGCGACCCTCGCGGCCGCCGCGGCCGCGGACGGACCCGCGCCCTCCGCACCGCGCCGAGCGCGGGTCAGGCGCTCAGAGGTACATGCCCCCCGAGCCACCCGGCGACTCGGCGCCCGGCTGCCCCGGACCGGGCTGGCCCGGCTGGCCGGGCTGCCCCGGCTGGCCGGCGCCCGGGTGGCCCTGCCCCGCGGGCAGGCCTCGCCGCATCTGCTCGAACTGCGCCCGCGCCTGCATCTGCTGGGCGTAGATCGCGGTCTGGATCCCGTGGAAGAGACCCTCGAGCCAGCCGACCAGCTGGGCCTGGGCGATGCGCAGCTCGCCCTCCGACGGGGTGGAGTCCTCGGTGAAGGGCAGGCTGAGGCGCTGCAGCTCCTCGACCAGCTCGGGGGCCAGGCCCTGCTCGAGCTCGGCGATGGAGGCCTGGTGGATGTCCTTGAGCCGGTTGCGGCTGGCCTCGTCGAGCGGCGCGGCCTTCACCTCCTCCAGCAGCTGACGGATCATGCTGCCGATCCGCATCACCTTCGCCGGCTGCTCGACCAGGTCGGTCACGGCGCGCTCGCCGTCGCCGTCCTCGTCGCCGCTCGCGGCCTGCGCGGCCACGGCCAAGGCCGAGGCGGGCACGCTGCCCATCGGCTGGCCGTCGGGGCCGACGATGACGATCTGCTGCTCCTGCTCGGGGCTCTCGCCCTGCTGCTCGGTCATGGGTTCCACCTTAGGTACGTCGAGAGGTCGGTCGGGGGGTCGGTCGGGGGCGCACGGCAGCGGCGGCGGTGACCGTGGGGTCGCGGCCGTCGCGGGCGGGGCCGGTCACGTCGTGAGCAGGATCTTCCCGGTGTGGGATCCCGAGGTCATCAGCTCGTGGGCGGCGACGACCTCGTCGAGCGGCATGGTGCCGTGCACGACCGGTGTGACCGACCCGTCGGCCAACAGCGGCCACACGTGCTCGACTAGGGACTGGCAGATGGCCGACTTGTTCTCCACCGAGCGCGCCCGCAGGGAGGTGGCGACCACGCTGCCGCGCTTGCGCAGCAGCGTGCCGAGGTCGAGCTCGGCCTTGGCACCGCCCTGCATGCCGATGACCACGAGCACGCCCTCGAGGGCGAGCGCGTCGACGTTGCGCATGAGGTACTTGGCGCCCATGTTGTCGAGGATGACGTCGACCCCGGCGCCGTCGGTGGCCTCCGTGATGACCTCGACGAAGTCCTGGTCGTGGTAGTCGATGGTCACGTCGGCGCCGAGGTCGCGGCAGAAGGCCAGCTTCTCGGCGGTGCCTCCGGTGGTCATGACGCGGGCGCCGCGGGCGTGGGCCAGCTGGATCGCGAAGGTGCCGATGCCGCCGGCGCCGCCGTGCACCAGGAAGGTCTGCCCGGCCTCGAGACCGGCGATCATGAAGACGTTGGACCACACCGTGGCCGCCACCTCGGGCACGGCCGCGGCCGTGACCAGGTCGAGCCCGGCCGGCACGGGCATGACCTGGCCCTCGGGCACGGCGACCTTCGTCGCGTAGCCGCCGCCGGCGAGCAGCGCGCAGACCTCGTCGCCCACGGCCCAGCGCGTCACCCCCTCGCCGACGGCGGAGACGGTGCCGGAGCACTCCATGCCGATCACGTCGGAGGCGCCGGGCGGGGGCGGGTAGTGGCCCTGGCGCTGCAGCAGGTCGGCGCGGTTGAGCCCCGCGGCCGCGACGTCGAGCACGACCTCGCCCGGCCCCGGCTCGGGGTCGGGCAGCTCGGTGACGGACAGGACCTCGGGACCACCGGTCCCCTGGGCGACGACAGCACGCATGACTGCGACCCTAGGCCGCCGCGACGACGCCCGGACCACCCCTAGGTCCAGGCCCGGTGCCGACCGGCGCGCCGCCGCCGTACCCCGGAGCCCGGAGCGCGCAGCCCGGAGCGCGCAGCCCGGAGTCCGGAGCGCGGAGCCCGCAGCCCGCAGCTCGGAGCCCGGAGGCCTGCGACCACAGCCGTCAGCCAGGCGGCCGCAGCCCTCAGCCTGCGCTGTGGCGGGCGGCCCACTCCTCGGCCAGCCGCTCGGCGCGGGCCGACAGCTCCTCGACGACCGCGGGGTCGCCGCCGCGGAGCCCGGCGGCGAGTCCGACGAGGTAGGTCGTCACCGGCGCGGCCGGCCGCAGCACCCCGTGCGCAGCCACGCGGGCCAGGTCGAGCACGAGTGCATCGTCGACCTCGTGACCCTCGAGCCCGAGCGCCGCCGTGGCCTCGTCGATCCAGTCGGCCAGCGTCGGCTCGGCGGGGGCGGGGGTCTGGTCGTCCGCGGGGGAGGTCATGGCCCCAGCCTCTCAGGTGCCGGCCGCTAGGGTGCCGGCCCCGGTCCCCCCGCTGAACCCCACCCGCGGCGCTGTCCTTGCCGCGCCATCGCGCTGCTTGCGCAGCTGAGACGTTCGCACCGGTGCGCCAACGGTGCAAAACTGGCTCAGTTGCCCGGTCTTGTCCGCGCAATTGCGCCGCTCGCGCAGCCGAGACGCCCGGATCGGTGCACCAGCCACGCAAACCTGGCTCGGCGGCTCGGTCCTTCTCGCGCAATTGCGCCGCTTGCGAAGCCCCGCCGGCGTCGCGGTCCCCCAGCGCGATTGCGCCCGGTCCGCAGCGGAGCCGTCCGCACCGCTGCACCAGCCGCGCAAACCTGGCCCAGCGGCGCGCCGGGTCCAGTGCAATTGCGCCGTTTCCGCAGTCCAGGCGTCGGCGGCCGTGCTCCAGCCACGCAAACCGGGCCTGGCGGTCCCGCCGGTCCCGCGCAATTGCGCCGCTTGCGCAGCCCCGACCACGGCCCCCGCCGGCGGCCCCCGACGGCCGCCGACGGCCGCCGCCCACCTGACGTCCGACTCGCACCGCCCCCTGGGGTCAGCCGCCTCAGCCCGGCGGCTCGGCGAGGTCGCGCAGGTCGGCCCAGGTGTCGACGTCCCGGTGCTCCTCGCCCAGGGCGGCGACCTCGGCGAGCCGCAGATCGCGCAGCAGGTGCCTCATGGCCATGCCGTGCTGCCCCTCGTGGTCCGGGCGCACGGCGTCGAGCCGGTCGGTGCGGAGCACGAGGGCGAGCTGGTGGCGCCCGTCGGGGGCGACCAGGCGCGCCCCGTCGACGTCCTCGGCGAGACCGTCCTCCCCGAGGAGCGCGTCGTGGAGGCGGCGGAAGGTGTGGGCGGTGACGCGGGGCATGTCGACGGCCAGTACGCCGAGCGTGCGGGGCGCCCGCACCAGGGCGTCGCGCCCGGTGAGCAGCGCCGCGACCGGGCCGCCGTGGCGCGGCGACTCGCGGCAGAAGGTGACCGGCCGCTCGGTCGGCACCGGGTCGCCGACCACCACGACCTCGGCGGCGTCGACGAGCGCGTCGAGGGCGTGGGTGAGCAGTGAGCGGCCGTGCAGCTCGACGCCGGCCTTGTCGACGCCGTCGAGGCGCACCGCGGTGCCGCCGGCGAGCACGACGGCGCAGAAGCCGCCGGTGTCGGGGTCGAGCAGGGGACCGGTGGGGGAGGAGCCGGGCATGCCTGGAGTCTCGCACCGGTCGCGGCCGGCTGGCAGGCTGGAGCCATGACCGCCGACACGACGTGGACCACGGCACGGGTCGCCCTCGTGCAGGAGGCCTCGGGTCTCGAGCCCGCGGGCAACCGCGAGCGCCTGGCCGCGCTGGTGCCGACCGGCCACGACCTGGTCGTGCTGCCGGAGGCCTTCGCCCGCGACTTCGGCACCGCCGGCTCGCCGCTGGGGGAGCACGCCGAGCCGGTCGACGGGCCTTTCGCCACCGAGGTGGCCCGCGTCGCGGCCGCCGCCGGCACCACCGTGGTCGCCGGGATGTTCGAGATCGGCCCCGACCCCGAGCGCCCGTGGAACACGCTGGTGGTGCGCGGGGCGGTGAGCGCGGAGTACCGCAAGATCCACCTCTACGACTCCTTCGGCTACCGCGAGTCCGACGTGCTGACGGCCGGCCCCACGACCCCCCGGGTGGTCGACCTCGCCGGCCTGCGGGTCGGCCTGATGACCTGCTACGACCTGCGCTTCCCCGAGCACGCCCGCGCGCTGGTCGACGCCGGCGCCGAGCTGCTCGTGGTGCCCGCGGCCTGGGTCGCGGGGGAGCGCAAGGTCGACCACTGGCGCACTCTCGTGCGGGCCCGCGCGATCGAGAACACCGTCTACGTCGCGGCCGCCGCCCAGCCGGCCCCGCGCTACTCCGGCCACTCGATGCTCGTCGACCCGCTCGGCGACGTGCTCGCCGAGGCCGGCGACGGCTCCGAGGTCGTCGGCGCCGAGATCAGCGCCGCGGTGCTGGCGCAGGCGCGTCGTACCAACCCCTCCCTGGCCAACCGGCGTCTGTAGCCTCTCCGCTCGTGCCCGCCCCCGACCCCGCGACCCCCGCGCCCTCGAGCACCGCGTCCTCCGACACCCCCTCCGACGCCCCCGCCGACGCACGGCCCGACACCTCCCCGGGTACGCCGCCCCGCGCCGGATGGCGCCGCGTGGCCCCGCTGGCCGCCTGGTGGGTCGTGGTGCTCGGCGGGGTGGCGGCCCTCGTGGTGGCGCTGCTCGACGTCGTGCCCGCCGACGAGCGGCTGCTCTCGGGCATCGGGTCGGTGGCCGTCACCAGCGCCTACACCTGGGCGCTGGTGGCCCGCGCCGGCGGACGGCCGCTGCTCTTCGGCGCGCTCGCCCTGCTGCTCGGCGTGGGCGTCCTGGTGCTCGACGAGGACTGGCTGCGCACGGGCGCGGCGGTGATGACGTGCGCGGTCGCCTCCGTGCTCGGCGTGATGGTCACGGTGCCGGCGCAGCGCTTCGTGCAGGCCGCCCGCGAGTGCGCCCTGGCGGTGCTGGTGGCCGCGGGCGGGGCGCTGGCCATGCTCGGCTTCGAGCCGGTCATCGCGCAGGTGCGCTTCGAGTACACCGTCTTCGGGCTCTCCCTGCTCGCCGCCTTCGCGCTCGTCCACCGCCTCGGCGCCGGGCTCCACGGCCTGGGCCGCCGCGGTCTGGTCGGCGTGCTCGGTGGCGGGATCCTCCTCGCGCTGACCCTGGCCTACGCCGAGCTGCTGCGCCGCTACGGTCCCGGCGACGCCGTGGACAGCGTGCTCGACGGCGTCCGGTGGACCCGGGAGACCCTCGGTGCGTTCCCCCGCCCGATCGAGACCGTCCTGGGCGTGCCCGCTCTCGCGTGGGGCTGCCACATGCGCGCCCGGCGCCGTCAGGGCTGGTGGATCTGCGCCTTCGGCGTGGCGGCCACGGCCCCGGTGACCACCGCGCTGATGAACCCCGCCACCTCGCTGCTCGAGGCGGGCCTCTCGGTGGGCTACGGCCTCGTGGTGGGCCTGGTGATCGGCTTCGTCGTCATCCGCGTCGACCTCGCCCTCACCGGCCCGCGCGGCTCGCGGGCCCGCCGCGCCGAGGCCGAGGCCGCGGTGCGCCCGGAGCCACCTCGGGCCTCGGCGCTGCAGTAGTACGCGCCGGTAACGGCTAGGTTCGAGGCGTGGCTCGTGAACAGGTGACGGAGATCCTCGCGGAGATGGTGGCCAACGTGCTCACCATCGCGGTCGCGCCCGGCGAGCGCGTCGAGACCGGTGACACCGTGGTGCTGCTGGAGTCGATGAAGATGGAGATCCCGGTCATCGCCGAGGTCCCCGGCGTCGTGACCGAGGTGCGCGTCAGCCCCGGCGACGTCGTCCAGGAGGGCGACCTGCTCGTGGCCCTCACCCGCGCCTGACCGGCCCCACCGACGGCCCTCGCCGACCGGCCCCGTCGACCGGGCCCGACCTGTCGGCGCCGTACCCGCGGGGCACCCAGGCGACCGGGCACGGCACGTGGCAGAGGGGGCGGGATTCGAACCCGCGGTAGGTCTCCCTACGACCGCTTTCAAGGCGGTTCCGATCGGCCGCTCCGGCACCCCTCCTCGCCGCGCCCGCCCGCAGCGCGGGTGGTGCGACCCGCGCAGTCTACGAGGAGCGGGCGGGTGGACAATCGAGGCATGCCCGAGCCGCTGCCGACCCCGCACGACTACCGCATGCACCCCGCCCTGGCCGCCCGCTTCGTGGGCGCCGGCCTGGTGGCGCTGGCGCTGGTGATGTTCGGCGGCACCGCGCTGGTGGCGGTGGCGGGGTGGTCCGGCGACCTGCTGCTCGTGCCGCTGGTGCTCGGCGTCGTCGGCGTCATCACCCTCGGCTGGTGGCTGCGCTCGCGGGCCTACGTGCTGCGCGCCGACGCCGAGGGCTACCACGTGCGGCTGGTGCGGGGCGCCGGCGTGCGCGACGCCGCCTGGCGCGACGTCGAGTCGGCCGCCACCTCCTCCCCGCGCGGCATCCCGTGCCTCGTGCTGCACCTGCGCGGTGGCGGCACGACGACGATCCCGGTGCAGGCCGTCGCGATCGACCGCGAGCAGCTGGTGCGCGAGGTGCAGCGCCGCCTTGACGCCGGTCGCGGCCTGCGCCGCCTCGGCGACTCCTGACCCCTGCTCGACCGGTGCCCCGAGGGGGCACGCCCCCAGCGTGACGCGTCCGGTCCGCGCGCCTGATTGGTGCGCCGGGAGGGCCGCCTTGTAGCCTGTGCTCGCTGTTCTCGGAGGCGTCGCATAGTGGCCTAGTGCGCCCGCCTGCTAAGCGGGTTGAGGGTTGAACCCTCTCGCGGGTTCAAATCCCGCCGCCTCCGCCAGCCACGACCCCCGTCGGACTCCTCCGCCGGGGGTCGTCCTGTCCCCGCCGACTGCACCGCACGCGCCCGCCGGGGTGACGGCGTGACCCGGGCGACACCGGCGGCGACGGGCGAGGTGCTTGCCAAGGACCCGCGCCCCGCGCGACCCTCGTGGCAGTGCACGGGCCGGCCTCGGGGGCGGACCGCTATTCCGCGACGGCGGCTGCAATCTTCTGCAATGCAGGTTTCTGAGCCAACCCGCCGCGCCCGATCGCGCCGCCGACGACGCAGGATGGAGTCACGGGCCATTCCGTGGGCCCCCGAGGACAAGGACTCCGCCATGAACGTCGCCCGCAAGCTCGCCGTCACCGTCGCCGCCACCGTCCTGAGCGTCGGCCTCGTCGGTCTCACCTCCGCCCCCGCCCAGGCCGACACCAGCTGGGGCTGCGGCGGCTGCGTCAGCAAGAAGTGACCTGAGCGCGGGCCCGCCCCGCGCCTCTCCCTTGTGAGACGGGGAGCGAACGTCCCCCCCGACTTGTTCGGTCCCAGTGCCGGTCCACGGCCCGTCTCCCCCCGAGGACAGCGACTCCGGTCGCTGTCCTCGCTGGTTCCGGACCCGTACGCCGCTGGCGTGCGGGTCCGGTCCACGTCCGGCCCCGCCACCGCCGGCCCGGTCACGCCCGGCCCGGTCACGCCCGGCACCGCGCGCGCCGGGCCGTGCGGCGGAGCGTCACTCCTGGTCGGGCGCGCCCGTCTCGCCGTCGAGGGCCCGGTCGCCCTGCACTCCGCGCCGGCCCATCAGGTAGCCGAGCTGGAAGCGGGTGTCGGCGTCGTGCTCGGCCTTGAGGTCGGCGACGTAGCCGGCGTAGGTGCGGGGGCTGACCCCGAGGCGCTTGGCGCTGACCGGGTCGGCGTGGCCCTCGATGAGCATCCGGATCGTCATCGCCCGCTGCTCCTCGGCGATGTCCTTCATCGTCGTGGACTCGCGGTTGCCGAAGGGGCGCGCGCGCTCCCAGGCGCGCTCGAAGACGTCGACGAGGTAGGCCACCACCGAGGGCTCGCGCACGGCGATGGCCAGGGTGTTGTCGTCGGTGGCGGGGATGACCACGACGCGGCGGTCGACGACGATCATGCGGTTGAAGAACTCGTCGAGCGTGCGCACCTCCGCGCCGAGGCCGGTGACGGCCGCGACGTACTTGTGCGTGACCGCGCTGCGCCGGGCGCTGTGCTGGTAGAGCGTGCGCATCCTGACCCCGCGGGCGAGCGCGGCGGTGTCGCGCAGCGCGGCCTCGGCGAGGGTCTGCGGGTCGCGGCCGGTCTGCGGCTGCGCGGTGAGCAGCTCGCTCTCGGTCTCGGCGGTGAGCCCGCCGATGTAGGGGCCGATCGCGGCGCCGCGCAGGTAGGTGAAGGGCCCGCGGCCGCCGGTCTCCGGGGCGCGACGCCACGCCTGGCGCAGCGGGCCGAAGGCGCGCGCCCACTGCGAGGACTCCTCCAGCAGGCGCCCGGCCTCCGCGCTCAGCGGGGTGACCACCCGCGACTGGACGGCGGCGGGGTCCTCGGGGAGCCAGGTCGCGCTGTCGGCGTCGAGGCTGACCAGACCGAGCTGCACCAGCAGGTCGAAGGCCGGCCGGTCGTCGGCGCCCTCGGCCACCCGCGGGTCGTCGGCGGCGATACCACCGGCCGCGACCATGTCCTCGTAGAGGGCGACGCAGTGCTCCTCGAAGGCCGCCCTGTCCTCGGGCCCGAACACCGCCACGCGTCCCCCTGACCTGGCCCCTGACCTGGCTCGTCGTCGTGCGCGAGCACCTGGTGTGCCGCGCTCCCCGAGTCTGCTGCGGATGATGACACACCCCGCGCAGACCCTCCGCGGGCGAGACCCCGGCGACCGGCCGGCGAGCGCCCCGTGACCCGGCCGCACGGCGTCCTGACTTGGATCGATCCACGATTCGTGGCCCAGGTCACAGGCCTCGGAGGGCCCCGTGGAAGGTCCGAAAATCGCCTGTCCAGTCTGGATCGATCCAACGACCCTGGCGTGCGGAGGGGGGGTAAAGAGCGGCTAGCGTGCCTGTCAAGCAGCCCCGGGAAAGGCGAATCTGGACATGGTCGATGTGGAGAAGGTCCTCGACGAGGCGGGTCTCAAGAACCCGCACGTGCGTGAGTACGTCGCGTACTGGGCGGGGGTGACCGAGCCCGAGCGGATCGAGGTGGTCAACGCCTCCGACGACGCCCGCCTGGTGGCCGAGGCCCTCGAGGCCGGCGAGCTCCTGCCCGCCGGCGAGGGGCTGTACTACTCGCGCTCCTACTTCAAGGACACCGCGCGCTCCGAGGAGCGCACGATCGTGGCCACGAGCAAGCCCGAGGACAAGGGCGTCTATAACAACTGGCGCGACGCCGAGGAGATGACCTCCAGCCAGCTGGAGCGCATGCGCGGTCAGTCGCGTGGCAAGACGATGTACGTCATCCCCTACCTGATGGCGCCTCCCGGCTCCCCGCTCGAGGCCTACGCCGCGGGCGTCGAGCTCACCGACAACCGCCCGGTCGTGCTCCACATGATCCGGATGGCCCGCGTCGGCACCGCCCACGTCGACAACCTCGAGGACCCCACCTCGTTCGTGCGCGCCGTGCACGTCACCGGCGACCTGGAGAACCTCGGCCAGGGCACCCCCGACGACCAGCGCTACTTCGTCACGGTCGCTGACCAGCGCACGATCCTGCACTTCGGCTCGTCGTACGGCGGCAACGCGCTGCTGGGCAAGATCGCCCACGGCCTGCGCCAGGCCTGCTACGACGGACGCGCGTCGGGCAAGTTCCTCGCCGAGCAGTTCATGCTGCTGGGGATCACCGACCACGAGACCGGCAAGAAGTACCACGTGTGCGGCGGCTTCCCGTCGGCCTCGGGCAAGACCAACCTCGCCATGACGCTGGCGCCCGACGCCATGGGCAGCCGCTACCACGTGGAGTTCTACGGCGACGACATCGCCTGGCTCTGGGTCGGTGAGGACGGCAAGGTCTACGCGATGAACCCCGAGAACGGGGTCTTCGGCGTCGCCAAGGACACCAACGAGCTCACCAACCCCACCGCGCTGGACTCCATCAAGCCCGGCAGCGGCGCGATCTTCACCAACGTCGCCTACAACCCCGACACCCAGGAGGTGTGGTGGGAGGGCAAGACGCCCGACTACCCCGCCGACGTCACCGGGTGGGAGGACTGGAAGGGCGAGAAGATCTCCGACCGCGAGGCCGGCGACGACTCCCCGTGGGCCCACCCCAACAGCCGCTTCACCACGACGCTGGCCAACGTGCCCAACGTCGCGGGCGACTTCGAGGACCCCGCCGGCGTGCCCGTCGACGCGATCATCTTCGGCGGCCGCACCCGCGACCGCGAGCCGCTGGTGCGCGCGATCACCGACCTCGCCGAGGGCGTCTACGACGGCCTCACGCTCGGCGCCGAGGCGACCTTCGCCGCCGACGGCCTCGACGGCCAGCTGCGCTACGACCCGATGTCGATGCGGCCCTTCATGGCCTACGCCGAGGCCGACTACGCCGCGCACTGGCTGAAGATCATCGGCGCCGCCACGCAGCAGCCGATCTTCGCCCACGTCAACTGGTTCCAGCGCGACGCCGAGGACGGCCACTTCCTGTGGCCCGGCTACCGGGAGAACCTGCGCCCGCTGCTGTGGCTGGTCAAGTACGCCGCCGGCGAGGTCTCGGGCCGCCAGACCCCGGTCGGCGTCCTGCCCACCGAGGAGGAGCTCGACCTCACCGGCCTCGACCTGCCCGCCGACGAGCTGGCCCGCATCCTCGACATCGACGTCGAGCGCTGGCGCCAGGAGATGGGCTTCCGCGAGGAGCACCTCCAGCAGTTCGACGGCCTGCCCGAGGAGATCTGGGAGGCCCACCGCCGGGTCGCCCAGGCGCTCGCCGACGCCGACTCCTGAGCGTGTAGCCGACCGGGCACGGGCCGATTTCGACCCACGGTGCCCGGTCGGCTATCCTCGACCAGTCGTCGCACCGGCCCCGGCCGGATCGCCCGACATGCGCCTGTAGCTCAACGGATAGAGCATCTGACTACGGATCAGAAGGTTTGGGGTTCGAATCCCTACAGGCGCACCGCACACGAAGCCGCTGACCATTACCGGTCTGCGGCTTCGTCATTCTCGGTTGACGGGCTCCTGCGAATTAGGTGTGCCTTGACCGTTCTCAATCTGAACGCGTGCAGCTCCGGACGTAAGCCATCGTCCTATCGCACAAGAACCCTCCCGTCGCGAGGTCGCCGTGACCATGGGGCCACCGCGGAGAGACAGCGTTCCGCAACGCCTCTCAGGTAGCGGGGGCTCCAGCGGAGCGCCGTGCGGCAGCTCTGTCTGCCCGGGCGGATAGCGTGTGAGTCCTGACCAAGGGAGACCCATGACCGACGCCGACGCCACGATGGTTCCCATCTGGACCTTGTCTACGACAGAGGGTGCCTCTGCGCCTGCCTTCGCCGCAGGCGAGGGCATGACCCCCGAGCGGCTTGCCGAGCTCCGCACGGCCCTCGCCGCGTTCGCGTCGGCACCACTGGTGACGCTGGAGGCACACCCCCTCCCCGCACGTCGTGAACGCTCAACTGGGCTCATGTTGCACGCGACCAGCCCGCTCGCCAGAGAGCTTTCGCGACTCGTAGCCGCTGACGCGCCCAAGGTGCCCGCTGTCTCCCAGGTAGCCGGGTCGAGCGAGGTGCTGTATCGCATGGTCGTCCCCGCGAAGGTGGCGGCGGAGTTCGGCAAGGGGATGGTTCAGCCGATGGTCTCGAAAGTGGCCAACAGGGGCGTCTACGGCGACCTCGTCGGTGACCTCGCCGGAGGCACCGCCAAGAGTGTCGTCGCGAAGGCCACCTTCGTCCCTGTGCAGGCCGCGTCCGCTGGCGCTACGGGCACAGCCGTTGGCGCAGTGGCCGGTACGGCCGCGTCGGCCACCGCGATAACGGTGGCTGCCCCGCTCGTGCTGATGGCGGTCGCCGTGGGTGCGAGCGCCTACGCCGATCAGGGGCGTCAGAGGGCGATTGAGAACATCACCGAACTTCTCGAAAAGCTGCACGATGAGACCTTGAACGCGGAGCGCAGTGAGCTCGACGGATGCCGTGACGCGATCGAAAAGGCGACAGGCCTGCTGCTCGACCGGGGCCGGGTCGGCGCCTCACTCGGGCTGGATTCTGCTGTGCACGCGATCAGCACGGCTACCAGCAACGCCGAGCGCCGTGTGCGAAAGTGGGAAGCCGCTCTGGATGGCTTCGCCGAAAACCGTGTAGAAGCGTCCGAATTGGAGATGACCTTCCCCGGGATCACCGAGGACGGCGGCGAGTTTCGTGCGCACCTCGAGTTGGCCGCGCTGTCCATGGCCCTGAAGAGACGCGTGGTGGTGCTGCAAGCTGTGGAGGCCGGTCAAGGGGACGAGACAAATCCGTTCGGCAACTTCGTCCAGAGCCTCAGTGAGGATCAGAGGAAGATCGATGAGTTGGAAGAGCGGGTCCGCTCCGTCCTCCTCCGTCTCTCGTCACTCGAGCTGCGCTCGCCGAAGCGCCTCATCGACAAGGTGATGACACGAAGGCAGGTGGAGACTCTTCTCGACGCCTCCTATCGGCTTCGCGGATTGGGCTCGGTGTACACCACTGAGTCTCAGGCCGCCGACGTCGTCATCGAGATTGAGAAGCGTGCCGACGGGAGCCTGTTGGTGTTGCCCTCACGCGCAGCCTGATCCGAGGGTCGATGGGCCCGCTGACGCTAGCGATCGGCGACGCTTGTCTGGGGACGACGGTGTTGCGTATGGGCCCTTGGCGACTCGTCGGTTGTCGCCGCCATCGGGAGGAGTTGGGCAATGCTCTTTCGTGTCCGCGCTTGCTCGTCTTGGCCAAGGAACGTCTGTCCGGCCACTCCAACAAGGCTGAGGAGCCCTAGACCCCCTCTTCATCCGCGGTGCTTATACGCAAACCGCGTGCGCGGCGCTGCGACTGCTGGCCTTCCATCCTTACGCTGCAACGGTGACGAGTAGTTCTTCCGGCGACCTTGTTCTCGGCCACATCCTTGCGGCGTGCGGCCTCGATCCAGCGGATGTCCTCGTGTTGCGCCACACGTACCAAGAGGACGGGCTCCGTCGTGGAGAGACGACGTCGGAGAAGATGCACGCCTACGCGCGGGGGCAGTTGCTGCGGTTCAACGCCAGCCAGCCGCCTGTCTGGTTGAACTTCCTCGCTGAGCCAGGTCGGCGCAGTCGGTTTTGGGGTGCATTCGAGAACCACGGTGAGATCGAGTCGGAGCGGACAGACGTACTGCGCTTCTTCGATCTCCGTCCGTCCGACTTCATGTCGCTCCTCGCGAACCGGCTCACGATCGAATGGTCCAAGGACGCGATCAACTGGGCGAAGAAGGGGACCGTGGCGTCAGCGTTCCCGATAGTCGAGATCGCCGACCCCGAAGCTGTGGCCTTCCCCGGCTATGACAACGTTCTGCTCGATCTGCCCGGCTTGAGAGCCATGGTTGAGGACCCTCGTTACGCCGCATGGCGCACTGCGCTCGGGTCTGTCCAAGGCATCTACTTGATCACTGACACCAGCACGGGAAAGCAGTACGTCGGCAAGGCAGACGGCGGCGAGCGCATCTTGGGCCGCTGGAGCACGTACGGACGTGACGGGCACGGAGGCAATGTTGCATTGCGGGACCTCAAGAATGCTGACGCAGAACATTCGCGCCACTTTCAGTGGTCGCTCCTGCGAGTGTTCGGGCCCTCGACGCCAACGGCCGAAGTGGATGCTGCGGAGGCGCACTTCAAGCGAGCCCTTCTGTCCCGCGAGTTCGGGCTCAACCGGAACTGAGGCGCTCATCGGCCGTCAGTCCCGGCTCCGCGGCGATGACCGAAATCGCCCTTGTCGAGCGAGGGTCGCACGACCTTTGTCTGCAAACGCGGACGCCAAGCACCGCGGCGCGAACCTCCGAGTCCGGCGACGCACCGAAACCTGTAGCTGACGGTCCACTCGATCTCGTCGCCGTGCGCTGCACCGCTCTGCTTTCCCGTGAAGGAAAAGACACGAGTCCGTCGACCGACCCGGTCCGGGCAGGGTGGTTGAGGACTGACCGGGCGATGCCATCACCCTCCGGGCCGGTAGCCGGAACCGATTCACTAGTGAGGGGCGGCCGGGGACCTCGGGCTCGTCCTGCGGGGTCGTTCATCGTGCGGGCTCAGGTCGCGGGGGATGCCGCCCTCATCCATCGCTCAGTTCGGGATGCTTGCCGCTCACCCTGAGTTCTGGGGTCAAGGTCTCGCACCGCCGCCGCAAACCGTCGCTGGTCTGCGGCTTCGCGCATTCTCCGAACCTCAGCAGCCGAGGATCGCCACGACGCGCTCGGCTGCGTGATCGGCGCCGGCGTGGTCGTGGGCCTGGATGGTCACGACCGCGTCGCCGAGGAACAGCACGAGCTGACCGTGGGCGCCGTGCAGACGCCAGGCGTCGCCCGGTCCGCCCCACGCGCCCAGGGAGTAGCGCGCGTAGGCGAGGGAGGCCGCGTCCCGCTCGGTCCAGTCCGAGCGCAGGCCGGTGGTCCAGCGCGAGGAGACCAGTCGCCGTCCTTCCCAGACGCCCTCATCGCGGATCAGCCGGCCCAGACGCGCGAGCTCCTCGACCCGCAGGTGCAGCCCTCCACCGGCGGTGACGTACCCGTGCGGGCACCGGTCCCAGGGCGGTCCGTCGATGCCGAGCGGGGTGAAGAGGGCCGGCTGCAACCAGTCGGCGACGTCGCCGACGACGCTGCTGAGCGCGCGCATCGCGGTGTAGGTGCTGGCGTTGGAGTACTGGAAGACACGCCCCGCGGACGGTCGCGACAGGAACTCGTGGGCGAGGTCGGGCCAGTCGGTCAGCATCGTCTCGCTCCACGCCAGGTCGATGCCGCTGGTCATCGAGAGCAGGTGCCGCGTCGTGACCGCGTCGACGCCCTGGCCGATCACCGGGGGGCGCAGGTAGCGGGTGACCGGCGCGTCGACGTCGTAGAGGCCGGCGTCGCAGGCCAGCCCGACGGCGAGGGTGCAGACCGCCTTGGCCGCGGAGTGCACGTCACGGCGTACGTCGGGGGACCAGTGGTGAGCCGCGCTGTCGTCGGCGAGGAGCACGTGGACGGCGTCGGCGCCGAAACCGTCGGCGTCGAGGGCGCGCACGACCTGACGGAGGACATCGGCTGCGCTGGTCACAGGCCTACTCTTTCTTGCGACGTCGTTGGCGTCGCGGGCGCCTGGCACGGGTGGTGCTCGTCTTTCCGCTTGACCGCGGTCGGCGTGCGCCCAGGTACGCGCGCATGGGTCTGGAATGCGTCAGACCTGCCCGAGTCGGGTGGTGACGGCGCGGTGGGTCGAGTCGCCGAAGGCGACGATGCGGGCCTCCCTCACCCTGGTCCCTGTGCCTCGCAGGGTCGTGACCGCCGCGTCGACGGCGTCGTCGAGTGGCCAGCCGTAGACGCCGGCACTGACGAGGGGGAAGGCAACGGTCCGCGCCCCGAGCTCGTCGGCGACCTCGAGGCAGCGGCGGTAGCAGGAGAGCAGCAGGTCGCGGTCGGTCTCCCCGCGGCGGTGGTTGGGCCCGACGGTGTGGATCACCCAGCGCGCCGGCATGAGACCCGCGGTGGTCCACCCGGCGTCACCCGTCGCGAGACCATGGGGGAAGCGCCTCACGCAGTCGGCTAGCACCTCCGGGCCACCGGCACGGTGGATGGCGCCGTCGACGCCGCCTCCGCCGCGCATCCGACGGTTGGCGGCGTTGACGACTGCGTCGACGCGCTGCGTGATGATGTCACCGCGCACAGCGATGACCTCGGCGCTGCCGTCCACACCGGTCACCCTCGACGGTCCTCCCGGGTCACGGGCTCACCGCAGGTCGGGCAGAGCACGGTCTCGCTGGGCTCCTCGGGTCGGGTCCTTCCGCGAGTGCCGCAGTAGTCGCACACCCATCGTTCGCGTCGCATGCGCAGATCCTCCTGCACGGCGCCGACACCGGGCCTAGGTTGAGGTCATGGCGCGCTGCATCCCGGAGGAGCCGACGTTCGTCACCGACTCGGAGCGGCAGGTCTGGGAGCGGTTGCGTGACGGGTTGCCGCACGACTGCGTCCTCCTCGCGAACGTCCGGCTCACCGACGAGCTCAAGGACCACGAGATCGACCTGCTGGTGCTCATCCCCGAGGCGGGGTTCGTGTGCCTGGAGGTCAAGGGCGGGTCGGTGTGGCTCGACGAGGACGGCTGGCGGATCAACCGCGGCGGCGCCGTCGAGCGCTGCGACCCGGTGGCCCAGGCGCGGGACGGCAAGCATGCGGTCCGCCGCTACGTCGAGGCCGACCCGCGCTGGGGCAGCCGCGATCAGGTCGCCTTCTCCCACGGAGTGGTGCTGGCGCACACCGACCTCCCCGAGGGCTTCTCGGTGCCCGAGCTGCCGCGGTGGGGGTTCCACGACCGCGGCGACATGGCGGACCTGCCGGAGCGGGTCCGTACCAACGGGTGGGGCCTGGCCCACGGGCGCTGGACGCCCAACCACGACGACGTCGAGCTGGTGGCGGAGATCCTGGCGGGGCGGTCGCTGCCGACGTACGACGTCAACGCCGACGCCGAGGAGCGCGCAGCGGCCGCCGACCGCCTGACGCAGGAGCAGATGGTGATCCTGCAGGTGACGCGGCTGCTGCGTCGCGTCGAGGTCCGCGGGGGAGCCGGCTCCGGGAAGACCGTGCTGGCGCTGCAGAAGGCCAAGGACCTGACGCGGGGGGTGGGGGACGGGGCGCGCCGCGAGCGGGTGGCGCTGCTGTGCTATTCCATCGGGCTGGCGGAGTACCTCAAGCGGGTCGTCGCGGGGTGGGACCGTCGCCACCGGCCGGCCTTCGTGGGCACCTACGAGGAGCTCGGGCGGCTGTGGGGTGTCGAGATGGGCTCCGAGGACGACCCGTCCTTCTGGGAGGAGGAGCTGCCGCGGCTGATGGCCGAGCGGGCGGCCGGCCTGGTCGAGGGGCACCGATTCGACTCCGTGGTGGTCGACGAGGCCCAAGACTTCGCCGACTCGTGGTGGGCCTCGGTGCTGGGCGCGCTGCGCGACGAGGAGGCCGGCGGGGTGTTCGTCTTCAGCGACGAGAACCAGCGGCTGTTCGCGCGGTTCGGCCGCCCGCCGGTGCAGCTGGTGCCCCTGGTGCTCGACCACAACCTGCGCAACACGCGTCAGATCTACGACGCGTTCGGTCCGCTCGCACCGTCGCGGATGCAGGCGCGCGGCGGCTCCGGCGCCGAGGTGCGCTTCGTCGCGGCCCCCACCTCCGATGCGATCGAGGTCGCGGACTCCCAGGTGGAGGCCTTGGTGGACGAGGGCTGGGACCCCGCGCGGATCGCGTTGCTCACCACCGGCCACCGCCACCCCGAGCAGACCGCCCAGGTCGAGCGTCACGGGAAGACGGCCTACTGGCGCTCGTTCTGGGAGGGCGAGGACGTCTTCTACGGTCACGTCCTCGGGTCGAAGGGCCTCGAGCGGGCCTGCGTCGTCCTGTGCGTCAACGAGGCGGGCGAGCGGGACCGGGCACGCGAGCGTCTGTACGTCGGCATGTCCCGCGCCACCGACGTGCTGGTCGTCGTCGGAGACCCCGACGTGGTGCGCCGGATCGGTGGCGACGAGGTGTCGCGGCGGCTGGGGATCGGCTGACGTGTCCGCTCGGGTCGTCGGTTCTGCTGCGGTTGTCGGCGACGGTCTTTACCTTGGCTCCATGTCAGCTGTGTACGACCGCCGGGTGAGCGCGACGTTCCTAAGGCACTTCGACGAGCAGGACGACAGCGGTGGCGGGCTCGCGTCGCTCGTGGCCTACGCCCGGTCGGCCCGTCATCCCGTCGACCTCCAGTTCCGCCATGGCGGTGGTGTCGACTGGGCGACCCTCTACGTGGGGCTCACCAGCGTGCTCGACGTCCGCGCCTCGAAGAAGGGCTTGCTGCGCCTGACCGTCCATGAGACCCACGCGTCCAACGGTGGCTTCAACGACGAGTGGCGCACGTCCGTGGAACCCCAGGTGCTCTACGAGCGGTGGCCCGAGGTCGAGCACTACCTCGACCGTGTCATCCCGCACGCCACGCTCAGCCACGGGCGCAAGGAGGGAGCCGTCCAAGCGGCGCTGTCGTCCTACGCGTCCACCGAGCGGGTCGTCTTCGATCGCGAGACCACCCCGTCCTTCTCCAGCACACCAGAACGCCAGGCCACCCTGATCGAGTGCGCCCGCCCGGTCCTCGAGGCGCTGCACTCCGCCACCCTCGACTTCGGCGGGGTGCCGAAGAATCTGGGAAACGAGTGCGATGCGCTGGGTGTCGACGCCGACGGTCGGCTGTTGGCCGTCGAGGTCAAGCCGCAGGGCGTCGGCTCGGTCGCCTTCGTGGCCGCGCAGGCGCTGATGTACGCCCGGATCACCCAGGCCTGGGTGCGGGACGTGGGTGACGACGAGGCGGTCGCGGTCGTCGACGCCATGGTCGCGCAGCGGGCTCGGGTGGGGCTCACGGCGTCGTCCCTCCGGTTGAGCGCCCCCGTCCGCGTGGTCCCGGTGGTGGCGCTGCAACGAGGCTCCAGCCCGGAGATGGTCCGGCGGATGCTGGCCGTGCGCGACGTCCTCGCCGGCATCGATCCTGCCGTGGAGCCGATCGAGATATACGAGGTCACCCTCCTCGGCGACCTCGTCCCCCTCGACGAGTCGCGGCTGCCTGACGGGCGGCCCCGCACACGGGACTTCGCCGCGTCCATGAATCGACGCATGATCGCCTGGAAGCAGGACCCTGCCTCTCCGCTGCCGCCTGAGGCCCGCGCTCAGGGACTCGTCCGCAGCAGGAGTGGAGCCGAGGTGGCCGTCGACTACGCGCTGCCTGCCCAGCACGCCGAGCACAACCTCCTGCCCGACGTCCGCGACACCGTTCTCGACCTCTTCCGCGCGGACGACATCGCCTGGCACCAAGGCACCCCAGCCGGACCCACACCGCACCTGCGCTCCTCGCAGGTCCAGTGTCTCAACGCCCTGGGAGCGATGGTCCACGATCCCGACCGCATCGCCCGGGCCTTCGGTCCGGTGCTCGACATCGGTCGGGTGCGAGACCTCGGAACCGTGGACCGCCGCGAGGAGGGGCGGTCCCTCACCTTCGAGTTCACCGGCCCCCACAACTACTTCGGCGAGGCGAAGGGCGCAGGCACGCCGCCTCGCGGCAGTCACAGCACCAGCCTCGACGCGGCCTTCGCCTACGTCACGGCCGGCGGCCGACCGGCGCTCGCCCTGGTCGAGTGGAAGTTCACCGAGCGCTACCGCGGTCCGGATGCCACTGCCGACCGGAGGCTGGTGGAGCGCACGCGCCGCTACGAGGCCGACCTGCGCGCACCCGACGGCCCGGTGCGACTCGACGACGTCCCGGCGCTCGCCGTGCTCTTCCACGAGCCCATCTACCAGTTGGTGCGTCAGCAGCTGCTCGCCCACCGGCTCCGCCAGGACCCGACGATCGACGCGGACGTCGTCCGGGTCGTGCATGTGTCGCCCCGTGAGAACCTGGCCTACCAACGCTCGTTCATCCACCCGTCGCTGCGCCAGCGCGGATCGACGGTCAGCGAGGTGTGGCGGACGCTGCTCCGGGACTCGGACACCTTCGTCGAGCTCGACTCCGAGTCGTTCCTCGATGCCGCCCTCACCGGCGACGACTACGTCCAGCGCTACGGCCCGCGCGGCGGAGCCGCCCGCGGGACCGACGTCGACAGCGACTCCAGGCTTCCGGCATGAGCCACACCCCACCGAGCGCCCACGTCCCCCAGGTCGTCGCGGAGCGGGTCAGGCGACCTGTGCCGGAGAACTCCTTCGTCGTCCCGGGCAGCACGCCGGTCGTCTCGTTCGGTGACTTCCAGCGGGCCGTGGTCGCCACCGTGGGCATCAACCCCAGCCGTCGCGAGTTCGACGAGGGCGGCTGGCTGACCGGCGCTGAGCGGAGGCTCGCCACCCACGACTCGCTGGGGGTGACCTCGCTCGAGGACGCCTCGGACGCGGTCGTCGCACGCGTGGTGAACGACTGCAACACCTACTTCCGGCGCAACCCCTACTGGCGGTGGTTCGGCCACCTGGAGACGCTGCTGCGCACGGCCGGAGTCGGCTCGTACCTCGACGACGATCCCGGGGTCTGTCACCTCGACCTGGTCCAGTGGGCGACCGACCCGGTGTGGGGCGCCTTCCCGCCGGAGCACCGCGGTCGGAAGGCCGCTCTCATCGCAGAGGACCGTGAGTTCCTCCGCGCGCAGCTCGCGACGCCCGGCCTCTCGCTCGTCTTCCTGAACGGGCGCTCGGTGATCGACGAGGTGCGCCGGATGGGCGTGGCGCTCGAGGGCGTCGGCCGCGTGGAGGCAGGCGGCAGGCGCAGTGAGGTGCTCGCGACCGATCACGACGGCACGACCTTCATCGCCTGGTCGCAGAACCTCCAGTCCTCCCGTGGTCTCAGCACCGCGCTGAGAGTGGCGATCGCGGAGCGGGTGGGCGAGCTGACGTCGTCTTGGAGGTCGCAGCATGCGTCGCCGGCAACCAGGACCACTTTCCTGCAGGTCAGGGGCACGCTCAGCGACCGCCAGGAGCTCATCGACGCATTGGGCTCGTGGGTGGCAGGGACTCCTGCACCCACCGTCGGAGACGTCGACACGTTCGGTGGTCGCGCCTGGGCGCGCTGTCGTGCCGGAGACGTTGTTCTGGCGCTCAACGCCGACACGACCCGGGTGGCGGCGCAGACCCTCGTCGACCACGTCAGACAGCACGGTCTGGACGACTGGTCGGTGGTGGCGAACCGCCACGGAAACGTCAACCGAGTGGCCATCGGCGGTGACCTCGTCCCGGGCCTCTACCTCTACACCACGCGGAGGCTTCAAGCGCCACGGTTCCTCTGATCCTCAGACCAGACGGGGGTAGGCCTCGCGCAGGTCGTTCGTCAGCTCGGGATGAGCGTCGAGGGCCGTGCGCAGCGACTGTGTCGCCCGGTTCACCGCCTTGGTCGTCGCCGCCACGGTCTTGCCGGTGCGTCCGGCGATCTCCTCGGCCGTCATGCGCTCGAGGTACTTCCAGCGCACGAGGTCGGCTTCCTGCGGGCTGATGAGCCCCAGGACCTCAGCCCTCAGGTCCGCCGCCACGACCTTGTAGGCCGGCTTCCGCTCCAAGGGGATCTCCCCGAGGAGGAGGGCGAGCTCGGGACCGGTGACGGCCTCGTCGGCGGAGGGCCGCGGCAGCGGGTCGATCGGCACCTCAGGGTTGCGCTCGCCGGCACGGTGCAAGTCGATCGCCGTCGTCCGGAGCGCCGTCGCGAGCCAGGCGTGCAGGTTGTGCGGTCGACCGCGACGGCCGAACGTCACGAAGTACTTCTGCACCACGGTCGCCGCGAGATCCTCGCGGGCGTGTGCCGACAGGCTGCGCATCCGGGCGCCGGCGAGCCGCTCCGTCGTGCGCAGCACCAAAGCGAGGTGTTCGTAGTCCTCGGGGTCCGTCCCGCCGTGGGCCGCGGGGTCCGTTGAAAGCACGTGTCCACTTTCCTCGCTGGCGGTCGTCCTCATCAGTAGACCCGCCGTACGAGGCGGCCGGGGGAACGGACGGTGAGCATGAACGACGACAGTCGCGAAGGTGATCAGGGAATCGCCGAGGATCTGGCGATGTGGGCCGAGCGAGGTGTCGCACGTCTCGGTGAGCAGGGTTGGGGCGACCTGTGCGCCCTGATCCGCCACGACCTCAGCTGGGCGAAGTGGGCCCACGCGGAGGCGACGTCAGGAACGTCGACCGTAGCCCTGCGAACCGAGGACCTGCGCATGCTGGCCGACCTGGTCGGCGCGGGCTGGCGGGTGTCGCCTCGACGGGGAGCATCCCGGACCGGGCGAGTCCAGGCCCGCCTCCGGGCCGGAGGCCGAGACCTCAGCCTTCGGGACAGGTCGCTGACCACCGAGATCGTCCTCCCCGACGAGCAGCGACGCTGGGTCGCGCTGGGACGCATGTCCAGCGAGGAACACATCCGCCGGGTCACCGGGGACGGATCCGAGATCCGCCTCGTCGTCGGCTACCCCGTCCGAGGAGGCGACCTCGACCGGACCGCTGGACTCGTCGACCGGCTGGCGCGTCGCTACGAGGAAGCCCTGGGCGCATCGACGCTCGATGCGACGGACTCCTGCCTGGACCGGTTGCGCGCCTTCGGAGCGGGGGTGCCCGAGGGGCTCGTCCGCGGACGTCGCGCGGCCGAGGACACGCCGTACCGCTGGAGCGACCTGGCCGCAGCCCACCAGCCGAGCCCCGACGACGACCACGCCATGCGCTCCGGGGAGTTCCTGCGCGGACCGGTCCCCGACCACCTGACCCTCACGTGTGATCGGTCGCTCACCGTGCGAGGCGCGGCGGGTCGACTTGCGTTCGTGTGTCAGACGTTCCTCAGGGTGGACCAGGGGGCCGACCACGCCCGCATGACTGGCGACGCCACCACGATGCTCCACCGGGTGGAGCGCCTCGTGCGCGAAGCAGCCCCGAGGCCCACCGGCCGGGGCGAGCCCCGGCCACGTGACGTCGTCGTCAGCTGGAGCCCACTCGACTCGACGGCCTTCCTCTCCGTCTGGTGCACCCACGAGCGTGCCTGGACGACCAGGTCGTTCGCGTGCACGGATGACCGCGTGTGGGACGCGGCCTCAGCGGCCCTGCGTGCAGCACACTGACCGCAACGAGGACGAGGAGACAGCAATGAGCCGTGACCTGACCCGCCGCCAGGTGATGGAGTGGCGCTCCGCGTGGAGCCACGCCGATCGGCGTGCCCTCGAGCATGCGCTCGACCACCTGGCGGAGACCGACTACTACGAGCCGGGCAGCAAGCAGTACGTCGGCGCCCGCGTGGGGGGCCGCGTGGCGCTCTACATCGCGCCCGGTTACCTCTACTGGACCCGCCCTGGCTGGACCGACGTGCTGGACACGTCGCTGTACGCAGGGGGCCTCCTCGACGCGGACGACGGACGAGCGCTGTGGTCCCCCCTCTCGACCTTCCGGCAGCACGAGCGGTCGGGGCCCTCCCTCGAGGAGCTGGCAGCGCCCTGCCTCGACTGCTTCCAGGTGCCGTCGGTGTCCGGCGCCTGCGGGTGCGACTGAGGTGCGACCGGCCGTCGCAGGGGCTGACTGCAGAGTCGGCCCCTAGCATCGGTGTCCATGACGGAGTCGCTCTACGAGGGCCGCGTCGGCCTCAAGGTCGCCGACACGGTGCGCGGGAAGTGGGCGCTGCCGACGGGCGAACGCGTCTCGGTGGGACGCATGCAGCGGGCGGGCATCCACGTCCCCGACCTGTGGGTTCCGAGTCGTTTGTGCCGGTTCCTGCCCTACGAGCAGGGCTGGCTGGTGCAGCTCGGGCGGGCCCGGGCGATGGTGCACAGCAAGTACCTCGACGACGTCACCTTCCGCGGTCGCACGGTCGTGGCGCTCCAGCCGGGTCGGTCGCTGCTGTCGTTCCCCGAGCTCGACGACTACCTCCGTATCGCCGTCGTGATCGGCCCCGACCAGTCAGCTGGTCTGCCCGTGGCCCAGGACGCCGGGGAGGCGGCGGAGCAAGCGGAAGAGCGGGGGTCGTCGACCTCGTACCACGGCGCGAACGCGGCTCTGACCCCCAAGCAGCGGCAGGTCCTGGCGGTGACGTTCCTGCACTTGATGAGCGAGGAGCCGAACCCGCCCAACCTGGCGGCGGCGGCCGCGACGCGGCTGGGGACGAGCGAGGCCAACGTGAAGGTCACCTTGGGCGCGGTGCGCAAGAAGGTCAACGACGAGCGGTGGATGAACCTGGAGAAGAACGACCAGCTCGGTCACTACCTCGTCCGATTGACCCGCACCATCACGAGGGACGATCTCCCGCCGCACCTGCGGTGAGCCGCTTACCCGGGTAAGGCCCCGTCGTGGGAGGTCGCGCGCACTCTTCTCACATCGGCCCACCCCGGGCCGGAGAGGAGGCAGCGATGGACGAGCTGCACGTGGGCCGCGGCACCACCCGCGGAGCGATGACGGTGTTCCCCTTGTGGGGCGCCACCGGCGGCCGTCGCCGGTACACGATGGGCGGCCGAGACCTCGAGGTCGCGGAGATGCCCGAGGGCCCGTACGTCGGGTCCCTGCTGGTCGGCAACCGAGCCGTTGTGCCGGCGCTGGTGCTCGAGGGTCAGCTCTTCGAGGGCGGCTGGCAGCACCGGATGTCGCGCCACTCGCTGATGGTCGGCGCCGGCGAACGGATGGCCGTCGAGGTCGCCTGCGTCGAGGAGGGCCGCTGGGGCGGCGCTGCCGAGCAGCGCACACGGGGCCGCCGGGCGACGCCGTACGTCGCCGACGCCGTACGACACGGCGCAGACACCGAGGGTGACGACGTCCAGGGCGAGGTGTGGAGCCGGGTCGCCGCCCACACCCGTGGGGTGCACGCCACCGCGACCGGCTCGCTGGTCGAGCGTCTCGACACGTTCCGCCACGAGGCGACCGACTGGTCGCGGGTGCGGCCGCTGATCGGTCAGGTCGGGGTGCTGGTCGGGATCGGTGGGCAGCCCTACGTCGCGGAGGTGTTCGACTCCCCGACGGCTCTGCGCGACCAGCTGCCCGCGCTGCTGGAGGCGGCCGCTCTCGACGCGCAGCTGGCCCGCGCTGTGCCTACCCCCGGGCGCCGGGCCCGCCGGTTCGTCGACCGTGCTGCACGCGTCCGCCTCGCCGCTGGCGAGCAGGCCGGCGTCGCCGAACGGCGCCGGGCGGCCACCGATCATCTCGACGTGGTCGCGCTGCGGTGGGACGGTCACGACGTGCACACCCGGATCACCCACGTGCGGCACCCCTTGCTCGCGGGAGCGGGACGATGAGGCTCACGAGCGCACAGCACGACCGGGCGTGTGGAGTGCTCATGGCCTCGGGAGTCGGGGACGCCCTGGGGGCGGGTTTCGAGTTCGGCGCCGCTCGCTACGCCGGCACCCCCGCGATGATCGGCGGTGGACTGGGCGGGTTCGCGCCCGGCGAGTGGACCGACGACACCGCCCAGGCGGTCGCGATCGCCCGGGTCGCGGCGACCGGGGCGGACCTGCGTAGGGGCAAGGCGCTCGACGCGGTCGCCGCCGGCTTCGCCGAGTGGTACGCCGGCGACCCGGCCGACGTCGGCGTCCAGACCGCGCAGGTGCTGCGTCTGGCCGGTCACGAGGCGGACGCCGCGACGATGGCGGACGCCGCAGCGGAGGTCCACCGACGCACCGGTCGCAGCGCCGGCAACGGGTCGCTGATGCGGACGGGGCCAGTGGCGCTGGCCTACCTGGACGACCCGGTCGACCTGGTCGAGGCCGCGATGCGGGTCAGCGCCCTGACCCACCACGACCCTGTGGCGGGGGAGGGCGCGGCGCTGTGGTGCCTGATGATCCGCCACGCGGTCCTGTACGGAGAGCTCCCTGCCGCCCACCAGGTGCTGGCTTCGATGCCGACCACGACCCACGACTGGGCGGCAGCGCTCTCGGAGGCCGAGGCCCTGCCACCCTCCACCTTCACCACGAACGGCTGGGTCGTCGGTGCCGTGCAGGCCGCGTGGTCGGCGATCACCCACACGCCCGTCCCGGACGGGATGCCGTGCCGCCACCTCCAGCACGCGCTGGCGACCGCGATCGGCATCGGTCACGACACCGACACGGTTGCCGCGGTCGCTGGCGCACTGCTCGGAGCGCGCTGGGGCGCCAGTGCCGTCCCGCAGCGGTGGCAGGCCCCGTTGCACGGGTGGGGGCTCCCCGACGCCGTGACCGGCGGGATCGGCGGCGCGCCCGGGCTCGTCGCGTTGGCCAGCCTCACCGTCCGCGGCGGCCGGCCCGACCGCCGCGGGTGGCCGAGGGTCGCGAGGGTGCCGTACAGACGTGACGAGGCCGCCGGCACCTGCGTCCCGCACCCGCTGGTGCGCAATGTGTGGATCGGCGACGCCCGCGGACTGCGGCACCTGCCTCACGAGGTCGACGCAGTGGTCAGCCTGTGCCGTGTCGGCCCCGAGCAGGCCCCGATCGGCGTGGTCACCCATCAGGTGCGGCTCGTCGACTCCACCCCCGACGACAACCCGAACGTCGACTTCGTCATCGATGACGCAGCCCGCACGGTCCTGGGGCTGCGCGAGGCCGGTCACCGGGTCTTCCTGCACTGCGTCGCGGGCCGGAGCCGCACCCCCACGGTCGCCGCCCGCGTCGCCGTGCTCGACGGCACGCCGCTGGGAGACGCGGTACGTGACGTCGTGCGTGTCCTGCCCGGTGCCCGCCCGCAGAGCTGGCTGCTGGACTCCCTGCGTCGGCTCTGCCAGGAGCCCCGATGACCCGCGCAGGACATCCCGGCTCTACATCAGCGGCGATCTTGCGGCCCGGATCCCGTGCCGACACCACCCAACACTGCGAGCTGTTCCGACTCGACGATGTCGGATGAG
Source organism: Nocardioides sp. P86 (assembly GCF_023712465.1). Lineage (NCBI taxonomy): Bacteria > Bacillati > Actinomycetota > Actinomycetes > Propionibacteriales > Nocardioidaceae > Nocardioides > Nocardioides sp. P86. The sequence continues at coordinate 371,479 of NZ_JAMAYE010000003.1, forward strand.
CCGGTTGCCTGCGGGCACCCAACAGTGCGTGGGCAGGCGGGCACAACTGCGGTGAGCGGGTGCGCGCAGACTGAGCCGCACGGCTGGGCGCCCCGATCACGCTTCGGTGCGTGACCTGTGCCGGCACGCGGGAAAGCGTCCGCACGCGAGGAACGTGCCGTACTTGCCCTCCTTTGTGGTGAGCAGACCTTGACCGCAGGAGGGGCACACGGTTCGCACTTGCCCGTCGGGCGCGATGGGTTCGATCAGCCCCTCCTTCAACAGCTCGACCACGAATGGCGACTCCTTGCCCGCCACGGTAAGGATGGCGACTTCTTGACGCGCACGCGTGAGAGCGACGTACAGGAGGCGACGCTCCTCGCTGAACGGGTATGGGTCGAGCCCGGCCATGACCAGGTCGAGCACGGGGTCGTTCTGGATGCGACTGGGGAAGCCGTAGGTTCCGTCGACCGCTTTCGGGATGAGCACGTAGTCGGCTTCGAGTCCTTTGGCGCGATGGATCGTGCGGAAGGTGACGTCCAGCCGAGGCGACCAGGAGCGGGGGAGCAGACCCCGCTCGGAGTTGTAACGCCCGAGAACGTCGACGCTGATTCGACTGCCTGGGCCGGCGACGATGTCACCGCGCTCGATACGTGCGTCCAGATGGTTCAAGTACTTCTCGACAGCCCAGGCGAGCTCACCGTCGACACGCCTCGGGTCTGTTGCCGTCACGCTGGCGAGGCGGATGGGTGCGCCGCCCGCTCCGTGGACCGATCGGACGGTCTTGCGGATCTGTCGCGGGTTCTTGCTGACGAAGGCACTCGCGACGTCGGTGATGATCTGGGTCGAGCGAAACGTGGTCTGCAGCCGGCGCTGCTCACTCGGTCCGAAGATTCGTTCGAACTCGGTCATGACGGAGACGTCGGAGCCAGCGAAGCGGTAGATCGACTGCCAGTCGTCCCCGACCGCCATCAGATAGGCCGGCCGGCCGTGCACCAGGGCCTTCACGAGTCGGGCGCGAGCCGAGCTCGAGTCCTGGAACTCATCGACCAAGACCATGTCGTAGGCCGAACTCGCTAGTCCCCGCTCCAGCAGCTCAGCCGCCCTGACGAGCATGTCCTCGTAGTCGACGAGGTTCTCGTCCGCGAGTCGACGCTCCCACTCGGCGTGGATCTGCCAGTACAGATCGAGGAACAGCCGCGAACGGTATCTGCTGAAGCCGGTGTCCTGACCGATGAGCCGGCGTTCCAGGTCGGCCCGAGTGAACCTGTTGGACTTCACGTGTCCCATGAAGGAACGCACGAGCCGGGCCAGCTCCTCGTGCTCGACCGGTCGCGTTCCGGGAGTGGGTCGGTCAGGGTCCCAGTCCAGCTCGACGCCGAACGCGCGAAGATCGTCCTCCAACGGCCCGAAACCGAAGCCATCGATGATGTCGGCCCACGAGGTTTCGATGAGGGTGGTGGCGTAGCTGGCGTGCACGCCTCTCTTCCACTCCATCCCTTCGGCGTACCCCACGAAGTCGCGGGGCGGTCGACCGTCGCGCCCGAGCGCCCAGTGCTCGTGCCAGACGTCGATGTCGGGGTAGTAGAAGTCCGGTCGGTACTGAGCGTGCTCAGAGTCGGCCACCGGGTGCGTGTAGGCGCGCTCGTAGTCGTAGGCCACCCCATTGAGATAGAGCCAGTCTGCGATCATCTTCTCGCCCTGGCTACGCACGGTGTCACCGCGGAGGGTGCGGTGGCCCGCCACATCGGTCTGACGGTCCCACCACTCCGCAGGTGCCCCCTCAGGGGAGTCGGCGGTCCGGGCGAAGACCAGGCGGTACAGATCCCACTGGTAACGGAATGCCGGCGACTTGTCGCGGAGCTCATCGACGATGTGCCCCACCATCGGAGCGCCGTCCCGGTCATCCAGCCAAGGGGCCAGTCGGGGCTTGGCGCCGGTGGCGTGCCCGATCAGGGACAAGCCGAAGGAGTGGAAGGTCGCTGCTCTCAGAGCGCCGGAGGGAATCTCCTGGGTGCGCAGACGGGTCTCGACCCGCTGCTGCAGCTCGGCCGCGGCGTCCTTATTGAAGGCAAGCAGCAGGATACGATCCGCGGTCGTCAGACCGGTAGCGATGGCGTAGGCCGCTCGCGCCACCATCACCGAGGTCTTGCCGGAACCCGCAGCGGCGATCACCTGCACGCGGTTGTCGCAACAAATGACCGCTCGGGCCTGCTCCCGGGTCAGAGGTGAGGACTCGATGGCATCGAAGAAGGTGCGGTGTCGATCGAGGAGCTCCTCCTCGGCCAGCTCGTTGGCTCGTCGCCGCTCGTCCTGAAGGTCGGCGTCGAGCGCGCGGACGGCTGTGCTTTGGGTCGGCGTCAGCAAGCCGCTGGCGCGGCTGGCCAGCTCACGCAATGTCGGAGCCGTTGGTCGCAGGCGGACCAGTTCCTCGACCTCGTCGTGCGTGATCCACCTGCGGTGCCCCTCACCATCGCGGGAGGCCCGAGTGAGCCGAGCCAGCCAGGCGTGCACCGCGTCGACCTCAGGGTCAACGCGGGCCAGCAAGGCCAGGTTGATGCGGTGCTCGTCGCGCTCAGAACCCCACGTCTCGAGCCGGTCCGTGAGCGCATTGGCCCGACGGCGGTTCAGACCGCGGAGGTGGAGAAGACTCTCGCCGCTCTGGCCGTCCAAGAGGTGCCAACGCCATCGGCGGCGACAGACCACAAACTTGTCGAGCACCACGTCGGGAAGCCGCTCCACCCCGGCGTCGGTGGTGAGCGTGAGGGAGGACCCTTGTGGGGCCAGTGCCCACCCCTTCCCGGCGAAACCCTCTGTCATGACGGAGCAGAGAGTCGCTAGTACGACGGAAGGTCGCGGTAGTAGTCGCGTGCCTTCTTCGCGGTGCGTCGAGTGGTGACGTCCGCGACGGCGGCGTTGGCAGGCACATTGATGATGGGCAACCCCCGAACCAGCGCCGCCCGGGAGAACTTGATCCCGACGAACCGGAACATCGACGTGAGGCTCGCCAGGGCGGGGCCGCGGAGGTATCGCTCGAGCAGCCGCTGGGCAACGCGCTGGCTCCCCTTGGCAGCGGCCTTGCCGCCCCCACCCTTGCTGACGGTCATCTCGAGGGAGTGAAGTGACAGGATCTCGCGCATCCGAGTGTCGATGTCAGAGAGATCGTGCCCGTAGGCCGCGGCGATGCGCATAGTCAGCTGGATCTGGAGGTAGGCCAGCGCGCTGACGTCCGCGAGGAGCGTCGTGCCGGTGGCGATCACGGCCCCGGGCCCGGTGACCGTCGACGACATCTCCGCCAACGTGATCGCCAGTCCGGCGCCGGCGCCCTCCGCTCGGACGAGCCTCAGCTGCGAGGAGACCAGCTTGTCCACATAGGCCTCGACGTCGAAGTTTGCCTGAGCCCGCGCCCTGGCCGCCTGACCCGCGATCACCCCTGCCTGGGACCGGACCGCTTTTGTGACCAGCAGTTGCGGCGCGCCGGCACCTGCCTTGACGAGGTCGGTCACCGGGAGGGGGAGGGCCGGTAGCTTGCTCGGGGTCATGGCCATCAGTGCGTCACCGTAGGTCGAGGGGCGGAGTTGGGTGGGGTGTGGAGTGGGGGTCCCCGGTGGCCGCCCCCGGGCGTGACCGTGGCCGTAGCTGCAGGAGGCGCTCAGCCACCGCAGACCCTCTGCGACCACGCCAGTGAGCTCAAGTCGTCGGATCGATCGGAGGACCGGCCGTGCTCGGCCAACGCGAAGAGCCGCTCCGCGCAGGCAGTGGCCTCTGGCGCTGGCATGGTTCCTCCGTGTCTCGAAGTTTGGGGGAGCTTTCTCCCCGGAGGCGTACTGTAAAGCTCTCTTCGGACATCACGAGGGCAAGTCGAAACTTCCACCGATTGGTGGCCATCGTCGAAGTGTCGGGGTCCTCGGCTTCCTCGTCGTCCCGGGCCGGGAGAGTTCATCGATCACGGGCGAGCCCGTGTATCCACTACGGCCATTGTCGGAGCCGGGTGGCACCCTCGCGAGCATGACATTCCCTGGCGACCAGCGCTGGCCCGCACCCACCGTGATCGGCGTGCTCAGCACCGGTGGTCTGACGTTCCTCCCGGAGGCCTACGCCATCGGGGCCGCGGCGGAGCTCGACGACTGGCGGGAGGTCTCCACGTGGGGGAAGGCGCGGGACCTCGCCGGGCAGGCCACGTTCGTGGCGCCCCCGTTCGCGGTCGAGGACCTCGGCGACGACGAGAACGGTGATGCGGTGTTCGCCGTGGACGACCTGGGGATGGTCAGCGACGGTGACTGGCCGCCGGCGGCACAAACTCTGAGCCTCGAGCTCGTCCGCGACCAATGGCCTGACGGTCAGTCGCTGGACGTGGGGGAGGTGCACGACACCGTCCTGAACGGTCCCGTCCTGGTGATCCACCCCGACGAGGAGGAAGCGCTCTGGCAGGCACTCGAGCGAGCCGGCTGCACGGTACGGCGTGACGACGCCCTGGTCCGGCGGGCCGGTGAAGTGTGAGCGGGTCCTTCGAGGTCGTCCCCGGCGACCGGGCGTCATCGGTGCTGCTGCACGTGCCGCATGCGTCCCGTGCGATCCCCGACGACGTACGAGGCGGGATCCTGCTCGATGACGACGCCTTGGAGGTCGAGCTGGACGCGATCACCGACGCACGCACCGACGAGATCGCGCTGCACGTCGCCGAGGAGGCAGGGCTGCGGCCCTGGGTCTTCGTCAACAGGTGCTCGCGGCTGGTGGTGGACCCCGAGCGGTTCCCCGACGACAAGGAGGAGATGAACGCGGTCGGGATGGGCGCGGTCTACGAGCGCACCACGCAGCGCGAGGTCCTCCGCCGCCCGACCGACGCCGAGCGGAGCGCCCTGCTCGTCGCCTACTTCACGCCCTACGCCGCCGCGCTGGCGGAGCTGGTGGGTGAGCGGCTGGCCGCGGTCGGACGCGTGACGATCCTGGACCTGCACTCCTACCCCCAGGTCGCGCTGCCCTACGAGCTGCACGGCGACGGTCCCCGACCGGAGGTCTGCCTGGGCACCGACGCCTTCCACACCCCGCCCGACCTCGTGGAGGCGGCCACCTCGGCCTTCGCCGGATACCTGCCCGGGGTGGACATCGGCCTCGACTCCCCGTTCGCCGGCTGCTACGTCCCCTCGACCGCTACGGCAGCGACCACAGCGTCACGGCCCTGATGCTCGAGCTGCGGCGCGACGTGGTCGAGACCAGGACCGACGACCTGGTGGCGGCGTCGGTGGCGCTCGTCGACCGGCTCGCCACCTGAGGGCTCGTCGGCGGGGGAGTCGCGAATAGGCCGCCACGGTGCTCGGCCGCACCCCCGGCCACGTACCGCCCGTGGGAGCGCGCCACGGTAAAGACGCCCGACACTAGGATCGAGCCCATGCGTCTCGTGTCGACGGTCGTCGGCTTCTTCCTGCGGAAGCTCGGCCTGTTGGCGGCGCTGGTGCTCTCGCTGTTCCTCGGCTACCTGGTCATGCAGTCCCTGGTGCCGGCCCTGCGCGAGGCCGCGGCCGACCGGGACCGGCTGGAGCGGGTCGTCGAGGAGCGAGCCGCGCTGCAGGAGGACCTGGGCCGGCTGCAGGCGGCCGCCGCCGCGGCCCGGAGCGAGGCGACGGCCTCGCTGGAGGCCGAGCTCGGCGACGAGGTCGGCACGCTGCAGGGGGCCGTCAGCGACAAGAGAGCGGAGGTCGAGCGGCTGCGCGACGGCCAGCAGGACGTCTGCGGGCTGGTGCGGGACCTCATCGACCTGGTGACGCCGGGCGACGCGTGCGACGCGGCCGAGGCCGCGGTGCGGGAGGCCGACGAGGCGCTCGACTCCCTGGAGGGCGGCCTCGCCCGGGCCGAGGAGGGCGTGGCCGTGCTCCGCGACCCCGACCTCAGCGACCAGGAGAAGCTGGACCGGCTGGGTCGGGGCGACGACCCGGCGTTCCGCCAGGACGAGATCGACGCGCAGGAGTCGGCGCTCGCGGAGACGCGGAGCGAGGAGGACACCCTGGAGGAGGCGCAGGGCTCCGGCACGGGCTGGGTCGTGGACCAGTGGGCCCGGTCATGGAAGTGGCTGGCCGTCATCGCGCTCACCGTCCTGCTCGCCCCGATCGTGCTGCGCGTCGTCAGCTACTTCGTGCTGATGCCGGTGGTGCGCCGACTCCACACGCCGGTGCGGCTGGCCGACGAGGCGGAGGCCGCGGACGCCGAGATCCGCACCAGCGACGCGCAGCGCACGATGACCGTCCACGTCGGCGCCGGAGAGGTGCTGTCGACGCGGTCGGCGCACGTGCGCTCGGTGCAGGGCAGGACCCGCAGCCGACTCCTCTACGACTGGTCCTCGCCTTTCATCAGCTACGCCGCCGGGCTGCACGAGATGAGCCGCCTGGTCGGGGACGAGGCGGGCGGCTCGGTGACCCTGGCCAACCCCGACGACCCCAACGCCTACCTGATGCGCATCGATCTCCGCGACCACCCCGGCCTCGTGATGCACCCCAAGCACGTGGTCGGCGTCGTCGGGACGCCCACGCTGGAGACGCGCTGGCGGTGGGGCGTGCACGCCTTCGCGACCTGGCAGGTGCGCTACATCCTCTTCGCCGGCACCGGCGGCCTCATCGTCGAGGGCTGCGGCGACGTGGTGGCGACCAACCCCGCGGGCAGGGCGACCAGGGTCAACCAGAACCTGGTCATGGGCTTCGACTCCCGCCTGAGCCTGGGCGTCAACCGCACCGAGGTCTTCTGGCCCTACCTGCGCGGCCGCGCGCCCCTCGTCGACGACGAGTTCACCGGCCACCACCCGCTCTTCGGGCAGCAGTCCGACACCGGCGAGGCGGCCAACCCGGTCACCCGGACGTTCAACGCGCTCTTCTCCGGCCTGGGCAAGCTCTTCGGCTTCTAGGCTTTACCTTCGGCTGGGTCGTGCCGCACCCCGCCGCGCTCGGCCCCCGATTCTTCAACCAAGGAGTGCCCGTGACCCTGTACGACATGACCGCTATCAAGAGCGGTCTCCCCTCGACGTCCGCTGCTCTGGTCGAGGTGACGCGGACCAGCTTCGCCGAGGAGGGGATCCAGGAGCGCTCGCACCTGCAAGCCGCGCTGAGAGATCACATCGACCTCATCGACCACGACCTCCACGTGATCGCCGAGGAGTTCGGGGACTTCGAGGGCGCCAACCGGCGCATCGACCTGCTGTGCATCGACAAGAACTGCAAGCTCGTCGTGGTCGAGCTCAAGCGCACGGTCGACGGGGGGCACATGGAGCTCCAAGCCCTCCGTTACGCGGCGATGGTCTCGACCATGACGTTCGCTCAGGTGGTGAGGGCGTTCGCCAAGTACCGCAAGGGTCGCGGCGACGCCGACCACTCCGAGGAGGACGCACGTGACCGCCTCCTGGCCTGGCTGGCGCTCGACGACGAGGAGCTGGTCATCCCGAGAGAGGTGGGTGTCGTGCTCGCCTCCGAGGACTTCAGCCAGGAGATCACGACGACCGTCCTGTGGCTGAACGAGTTCTACGGCTTCGACATCCGTTGCGTGCGGCTCAGCCCCTACCGACTGGAGGACCGTCTTCTGTTGGACGTGCAGCACGTCATCCCGCTGCCAGAGGCCTCGGAGTACACCGTGCGGGTGCGCGAGAAGGAGATCGCCGTCAAGCAGGCCAAGGAATCCGGCGCTGATTGGACCAAGTTCGTCGTCCAGTCTCCGACGAGCACCACCAAACCGTTGCCGAAGCGGTGGGCAGTGCTTGAACTGGTTAAGGGTCTTGCCGAGGCGGGGGTGGCGATGGAGCACGTCAGCCGAGCCCTGCCCGACAGCAAGATCCTGCACGTCACCGGGACGTATCCCGATTCGGAGGCGTTGTGGGCTGCCATCCAGACACAGCTCGGCAAGCCGGACCCCCGCCGCTGGCACCTCGCCCATCCCATCGTCGAGGGCGACAAGACCTGGGTGGTCCACAGCAACTGGGGAACCCAGACCAGGGACGCCTTCAAGCAGCTGTTGGATCTGGCTCCTGGAGGATTCGCCGTGTACGAGGAGGGTGACGAGCCGACGTCGCTCGGCTAAACCCCCGTGCGACACGACCTCGGACGCCGCGCAGGCGGTTTCAGGTCGGAGAAGGAACCATGGCCGCGTGACGATCGACGACGAACGACGGAGGGACGACCTCTACGACGTGCGGCTGCGAGCTCACGACCAACGCTTGGAGCGCGACGGCTGGGTCTACTACGTCCGCGGCGTGCGCCACGACGGCGAGCTGTTGCCTCGGACCGGGGTGACGAGCGAGCTCCTCGTCGACCTGCCGGTGCTCGTGGGGCGCGGCATCCAGTGGGCTACGGCTCGTGTGAGGCGTCGGCGCCGCGACTGGGTCGTGGGGGTCGTGCGGTTGGGAGCGGCACGGACGTGGCGCGACGTCGCCCCCGTCGTGGTGCACCGGGAGGATTTCCCCGGTGCACCTGGCGAGGATGGGCTCGCCGCCCGCATCGACGCGCTCGTCGCGCGAGCGGCGACGGGTGCGTTCGCTCCGCGGTCCGAGTGCTGACGGGGTCTGGCCTGTGCCCGCTCGGAGGCGCCGGCAATCCGGTTGACCCCGCGGGCCCGCGCAGGCTTGGGTGGTCGGCGTGACCGACCGGCTCGGGCCGCTGCGCCACCGCGACTTCCGGCTGCTCGTGGCCGGCACGGCGACCAGCTCGCTGGGCAACGCGATGGCGCCGGTGGCGCTGGCCTTCGCGGTGATCGACCTCGGCGGCTCGGCGCAGGAGCTGGGCCTGGTGGTGGCGGCCTTCGCGCTGGCCGAGGTGGTCACGGTGCTCTTCGGCGGGGTGCTCGGCGACCGGGTCTCGCGCAAGGTGCTGATGGAGGGCTCGGCGGGCGCGTGCGCGCTGGTGCAGGCGGTGCTCGCGGCGGTGCTGCTCACCGGCGCGGCCAGCATCGCGCTGCTGACGGCGATGGGGGTGGTCACCGGCTGCCTGGCCGCGCTGAGCGGCCCCTCGTCGCAGGCGATGACCCGGCTGACCGTGCTCGCGGCTGAGCTGGCCTCGGCGGTGTCGGTGCGGCGGATCGGGCAGACCGGCTCGCAGATCGTCGGCTTCTCGGTCGGCGGGGTGCTCGTCGCGGCCGCCGGGCCGGGGTGGGCGATCGCGGTCGACGCGGCGACGTACGCCGTGGCCGCGGGGTGCTACGCCGCGCTCCGGGTGCCGCACGTGCGGGGCGTCTCGGCCGGCGCGTCGGTCCTGGGCGACCTCGGGGTCGGGCTGCGGGAGGTGCTCAGCCGCACCTGGCTGTGGCTGCTCATCGGCCAGGCCCTGCTCTACCACCTCGTCTACGGCGGCGCCCAGGGCGTGCTCGGGCCGATCGTGGTCGGCGACGGGTTCGGCCGCGCGGCGTGGGGCTGGGCGCTGGCGAGCCTGATGGCCGGCTTCGTGGTCGGCGGCCTGCTCACCCTGCGCTGGCGACCGCGCCACGGGCTGCGGGTGGGGGTCGCGATGCTCTCGCTCACCGCGGCGTTCCCGCTGGCGATGGCCGTCTCCGACCAGCTCGTCCTGGTGCTCCTGGGCGCCTTCGTGCACGGCCTCGGCCTCGAGGTCTTCTCGGTGGCCTGGGACCTCTCGATCCAGCAGAACGTGCCCGAGGACCGGCTGGCCCGGGTCTACTCCTTCGACCAGGTCGGCTCCTTCGTCTTCCGCCCGGTGGGCCTGGCCCTGACCGGGCCGGTGGCCGAGGCGGTCGGCTACGACCGGTGGCTGCTCGTGGTCGCGGGCGTCATGGCCGCCTCGTCGCTGCTGGCCCTGCTCTCGCGCGACGTACGCCGACTCGAGCGGCACGCGCCGCCGCCGCTGGGCGTGGACGCCCCCGCCTGAGCCCCGGGGCCCGGTCCTCGGGGCTCAGGCGGGCGCAGCCGGGGACTCAGGGCAGCTGCGGCTCGGCCAGGCGGGTGACGGTGCGCAGCAGCCAGAGCGACTCGCCGGCGGTGGGGTCGTCGGTGAGCACGACCGAGACCCGCCCGGGCGTGCCGGGCGGTCGGGGCTCGTCGAGCGCCGCGGCGACGCCGGTCTTGGAGGGCGCGTAGGCCCCCGAGGGGCAGGCGAGCAGGTGGACCGACCGCTCAGGGTGCGGCTCGCCGTACCAGGACGCCCAGAGCCGGAAGGCCTCCGGCACGGCGCGCTCGAGGGCCTGCGGGCTCGACCAGACGTCGACGGTGACGGTCTGGGACTGCTGGGTGGACGCCTCCATGTCAGCCCCCTCAGACCTGGAAGCGGGCCACGAGGGCCTTGAGCTCGGTGGCCATGGTGGCCAGGGCGGTGGCGGACTCGAGGGTGTTGTGGGCGCCGTGGCGGGTGTCGTCGGCGGCGGAGGCGACTTGGGCGATGTCGTCGGCGATGCCGTTGGCGCCGCCGGCGGCTTCGGTGACGGAGCGGGCGATCTCGTTGGTGGTGGCGGTCTGTTCCTCCACGGCGGAGGCGATGGTGGTCTGGATGTCGTTGATGCGGCCGATGACTTCGGAGATCTCGGCGATGGCGGTGACGGCGCCGGTGGTGTCGCCTTGGATGGCCTCGATCTTGCGGCCGATGTCCTCGGTGGCGCGGGCGGTCTCCTTGGCGAGTTCCTTGACCTCGTTGGCCACGACGGCGAAGCCCTTGCCGGCGTCGCCGGCGCGGGCGGCTTCGATGGTGGCGTTGAGGGCGAGGAGGTTGGTCTGTTGGGCGATGGAGGTGATGACCTTGATGACTTGGCCGATCTCGGCGGAGGACTCGCCGAGGGAGGCCACGGTGCCTTGGGCGGAGGAGGCGACGGTGACGGCGCCGGTGGCGACGGTGGCGGCTTCGGTGGCGTTCTGGGCGATCTCGCGGATGGAGGCGGTCATCTCCTCGGCGGCCGAGGCGACGGTCTGGATGGAGGCGGAGACCTCGCCGGCGGAGCCGGTGGCCGAGGCGGCGCGGTCGGAGGTGAGGGTGGCGCCGTCGCCCATGCCTTGGGAGAGGATGGTGAGCTGTTCGGCGGCGATGGCGAGGGAGTCGGCGGTGCGGCCGATGGCGATCATGGAGTCGCGTTGGGCGGTGAGCAGGGTGGAGAGTCCGGCGGCGAGCTGGCCGATGGCGTCGGTGCCGGTGAGGGTGACCTCGCGGGTCAGGTCGCCGGCGGAGGCGGCGCGCACGACCTCGAGCACTTGCTCGACCTTCTCGGCGAGGTCGGCCGCGGCGGCCTTCTCGGCGTCGTCGCGAGCGATCCGCTCCAGCGCGGCGGAGACGAGACGCCCGACGTTGCGCAGCGCCTCGAGGCGCTGGGGCGAGGGCGCGAGGGTCTCGGTGGCGAAGAAGTCCATGGTGCCGACGACGTCGCCGTCGACCACGATCGGGAAGCAGACCCCCGACTTCACCCCGACCCGCTGGGCGACGGGGGCGCGCACGCAGTCGGTCATCTCGCCCAGGTCGGGGGTGAAGAACAGGTCGCGGCTGCGCCAGGCCCGCCCCGAGAGCCCCACGCCCTCGGCGAAGGAGGAGCGCCTGGTGACCTCGCGGAACTCCGGTCCGGCGTCGCCCGACTCGAGGGTGAACTTCAGCGTGCGGTCGGCCTCGTCGATGCGCCAGTAGGACCCGTAGGCCCACCCGAACTCCTCGCGCACCCGCTCGATCGCGGTGCGGGCGGCCTCCAGCTCGGTCGTGGCGGCGGCGACCCCGGCCTCCACGCGGTGGACCGCGGCGCGGTCGCGGGTGTCGGCCTCGCGGACCCGCTCGGTGGCGACGGCGTCGGTGACGTCGGTGAGGGTGACCAACTGCAGGGGGTGGGCGCCCTCGCGGACCAGGGTGACGACCACGTCGAGGTCGCGACCCACGTGGGAGACCCGGAGCCGGCGCGGGCCGCGGTCGGCGGGCCCGGGCGTGAGGGTGCCGGGCTCCAGGGGCAGCAGCCGCGCCAGCGGCAGGTCGACGACGGAGTCCTCGCTGCCGGGGCTGGCGGTCATCCGCCAGGCCAGGTCGGCCAGGTCGTTGGCGTGGCGCACCGTGCCGGCGGCGTCGACCACGACGGCCGGCATGGGCAGGGCGGCGAGCAGCTGGTCGCCCGTCGGCTCGTCGCGGGTCGGGGCGGTGGCGCCGGCCGGCAGGTCGGCGAGGGGCGCGGGGAGCGGCGCCTGGACCCGCGGCACGGGGGTGGGCTCGTCGTCCTCGGGTGAGTGCGGGCGGTCGGGAGCGAGCTGACTCATGCGGGGGGCCTCCGGGCGGGTGGGGGAAGACCCGCTGGTGCAGCCGGTCACCAGACCGGTCGGCACCCGGGGGGCCCGGTCCGAGCCGCCGGGTGGCGGGAGTCACCCGCCGTACGGCGTGCTCACCACTCCCAGCGCAGCCCGGCGGTGCCGGGGCCGAAGCCGGGCTGGAGCAGGTGGGCCTCGGGCCCGATCGCGGCCACGCGGCGTCGCACGCTGCTGCGCGCGTCGTGGGTGATCGCGTGGATGGTGCGCGGCACCCGCCGGGGGTCGAAGCGGACCCAGAGCGCCAGCACCCGCTGGCGACGGGTGACCATGAGGTCCCACCCGGGCTCGTCGGGACCGCCGAGCATGCCGCCGAGCTCGATCTCGGTGATCACGGTCTCGTTGGTCTCCAGCGGCCGGTGCAGGCGCAGCTCCGCGGCGAAGAGGCCGGTGTCGGGGCGGTGGTGGGTGGCCCCGATGGTGCAGCCGGCGACCGCGCGGATCGTCGGGGGCTCCAGGGCCGGGGCCACGCCGTCGGTGGCGTCGACGGTGTGGGGGGTCGCGACGGCGGCCTCCGCGGTCGACGAGGAGGAGGCGGCGGGGGTGTCGACGGCGACGAAGTACGGCGCGTGGTGGGCACCCGGCGTGCGCGCCAGCCACGCCGCCCGGACCGTCAGGCGGGTCACGCGGCCGGTGAGGTCGACGTCGAGCACGACGTGCGAGCTGCTCTCCACCAGGGCGTGCGGGTCGCTCATGCCCAGGGCGCGCAGGGCCTCCGCGGTGGCCTCAGCCCCGCCCACGCTGTAGGGCGTGGTGTCGCGCGGGCCCGGGCGGCGACTGGGCCCCAGCAGGCTCGAGAGCGTCGTCCCGGCCAGGTCGAGCACGTCCTCGAGGGCCTCGACGACCTCCCGCGAGGCCGCGCCGTCGGGCCGGCGCCGCCCACTGCGCCACGACGACAGGGTCGAGAGGCTGACGGAGTGCCCGCGCGCCCCGAGGGAGTCGACGAGCTCACGCAGGGTGACGCCCCGGGCGGCGATGGCGGCCGACAGGGACTCGGGGAACGACGGGGGAGCGACCGCGGGACTCATCGACCGCAACTTTACCGGCGTGACGTCCGGCGCTAGGTGATACGTCAAACAGCGCTGTGTAGCGTCACCGACGCGTCGCGCCATCGACGTGGACTTCTCGGGCGATCACGGAGGTGGTGCATGGACGCGCTGACGCGACTCGTGGAGCGCATCGCCGACGTCGACCAGGAGGCCGCCGAGGCGCTGCGCGCGCTGGAGGACCTCGACAGCGCCTGGAGCGGGGTCAGCGGCGTCGACGAGTGCCTGCGCACCGTCGCCGCGCTCGTCGGCTCCGACGTCGAGCTGCACGCGCCGGCCCGCGGCCTGTGGCTGCGGGCGAGCGCGCGCCGGGTCGACGTGATCCCGGTGGGCGCCGGGCGACACACCCCCGGCCCCGAGCACCCGCTGGCCCCGCTGGCCCGTGGTGCGGGCTTCCTGCTGCGCCGTGGCGAGCACGACGACCTGCTCGCCTCCGTCGTGATGGCGCGGGCCGCCCGCATCCTCGGTCCGCTGCTCGAGCAGCGGCGCAGTGAGGTCGCCCCGGCCGACACCGTCCACGCCGCGCTGGCCGTGGCGGTCGACGCCGACGCCGGGCCCGAGGACCGGCGCGACGCCCTGCTGCGCCTGCGCCTGCGCCCCGAGACGCCGGTCGTGCTCTACGCCGTGCCGGGACCGCGGCCCTCCCTCGTCGAGCCGCCGGCGTGGTCGCAGGGCGGGGTGTCGCGCGTGCGGCCGGCCTCCGAGCTGCCGATCGCGTGGAACGAGGCACGGATGGCCCTGCGGCTCACCGCGACCGGCGAGGCCGACGACCCGGGCGAGCGCTGGGTCCGCGCCGAGGAGGTCGGCAGCGGGCTGCTCGCCCTGGCCGCCGGTTTCGTGGCCGGGGCCATGCGCAGCCGCGACGTCGTCGCCCTCGACGCCGTCGGCGCCCCCGACAGCCCCGCCGGCCGGGCCCTGACCGCGATCTCCGAGACCACGACGATCCGCTCGGCCGCCGAGCGGATCCCCGTGCACCACTCGACGCTCCAGCGCCAGGTCAAGGGCCTGGAGCGCGAGCTCGGCTGGTCGGTGACCGAGCCGGCCGGCCGGCTCCGGCTCGACCTGGCCTTCGCGCTGCGGCGCCTCGAGCGCAACTACGGGCGCCCCGGCCTCTACTGAGCGCCTGCCCTCCGACCGTCCGCTGGTGACCGGGGTGGGGCGGGGCCGAGGGTGGCGCGGGGGGTGGTGGCCGAGGGTGGGCCGCCGGGCCTCAGCGCCGGGCCGAGCCGGTCCTGCGGCCGCGGCGAGCGGCCTCGCCGGAGGCGCCGAGCGCGGCGAGGCAGAGCGACAGCGGCACGACGAGGAGCGTCGCCACCTGCGCCCCGTGGGCGGCGGCGCCGGGCCCGGCGGCCGCGGCGGTGAGGTGGGCGGCGAGGACCCCGCCCGCGAGCGGGCCGGAGACACCGGCCAGCAGGCCGGCGGCCACGAGACGCCGCCTCCGGCGCGAGGGCCCCTGGGCGCGGTGGGCCGCGAGGAGGCACGACGCGGTCCAGCCGAGCAGGGCCCAGACCACGGCGCCCGCCACGACGTGGGGCACCGGGGCCGTAGGTCCGAGGCAGAGCGCGACCGCGGCGGTCACCGCGGCGGCGGCCGCGCTGCGCCCGGAGCGACGCAGCAGGCGGTGGGCCGACGCCGCCCGCGCGTGCTCGCGGGCGAGGTGGGCGCCCGCGCCACCCGCCAGCAGGGCGACGGCGCCGGTCGTGGCGGCGGCGGTGGCCGGGGTGGCAGTGCCCGCGAGCGCCGGCTGCGCGGCCGCGGTGGTCAGCAGGGTGACCACCGCCGACGACGTGCCGGCCGCGGCGAGGAGCCAGCCCGCGCCGGCCGCGCCGGGGCCCTCGGGGCGGCGCCGACCGTGCGGCGTCGGCCGGGACGCGTGCCCGCGACCCGGGCTGGTCGGCGCGCCGGCGACGCACGAGGGGCTCGTGGGCGTGCTCGCGAGGGTGTCGAGGGTCATGACGGTCTCCGAGAGGGGAAGGGGGCGCCGCGACGCAGGGTCGGGCGGGAGGGCGGGGGGACCCTCGGCTCGGAGACCCGATCGGCCGGGCCAGCCGGGTGCTGACCCGCCGTACGGCGCCGAGCGCGAGCCGTACGGCGCGCCGCGCCCCGCCGCCCGCGGCCGCTGGGCGGTCGACGGCTGGCCGCCGGTCGGGCGGTCAGCCGGCGTCGAGGACCTCCTGGGCGGCGGCCGCCCCGCGGCGCAGCGCCCCGTCGACGTGCTGGTAGCCCTCGGCGGCGGTGTCGGAGCAGGCCCAGTGGATACGCCCCACGGGCGCGGTCTGGTGGCGGCCCCAGCGCGAGAGCCCACCGAGGTCGAAGGACGCGGCGTACGCGCCCCTGGTCCACTCCTCGCTGGCCCAGTCGGACTCGGCGTAGACCTCGGGGGCCAGGGCGTCGGGCCCGAGGTACTCCGCGATCGACCCGAGCACGGCCGCCCGCCGCGCGTCGTCGTCGAGCTCGAGCAGGGCGTCGGCCTTCTCGTCGGAGACGAAGCCGACCAGCGTGCCGCGGGGGTCGTCGTGGTTGGTGTTGTCGTAGACCTCCTGCACCAGCGAGCTCGGGCCGAAGCAGGTGCCCGACAGGCCCTGCTCGCGCCAGAACGGGCGGTCGTAGACGGCGTGCGCCTTGATGACGAGGCCCAGCGAGAGGTGCTGGTGCATCTGGTGCTGGCGACGCGGGAGGGGCGGGTCGAAGCTGATGCGGGTGTAGAGGTTCGGCGGCACCGCGACGACGACGCGACGGGCGGTGAGGGTGGTCCGGTCGGACTCGACGGTCACGCCGGCCGCGTGGGTGCGGATGGTGCGCACGGGGGTCTCGAGGTGCACCTCGAGGTCGGCGGCCATGGCCTCGCTCACCGACTGCATGCCGCCCACCACGCGCCGGTCGAGGATGAAGCCGTCGTCGAGCAGGTGGGAGAACGACCCTGCCGAGGCCGCCATCAGCACGGCCTGGAGCGCGGAGAAGGCGTGCGCGGGCTTGGTGAGCATGCCGCCGGCGATGAAGAGCCCGATGTTGTCGCAGGCCACCTCGTCGCCGGACTGCTGGCGCAGCCAGTGGTGGAAGGAGATCCGGTCGAGCTCGCGGGCGCGCGGGGAGGCCCACGGCTCGCGGCAGCCGATCTCGGCGGCCAGGTCGTCGAGCAGCGCGGTGAGCCGCTCCATCTCCGCCGCGGTCGCGTCGCCGACCGGCATGGTGTCGCCCTCGTATGCCACGGTCTCCCCCTCGGCGGTGCGGTAGAGCGAGCGGCCTTCGCGGTAGCGCGGGAAGGTCGACAGGCCGAGCTCGTCGAGCAGCCCCAGCAGCGCGGTCTGGTCGGGGGAGACCCACTGCCCGCCCAGCTCGAGGAAGGCGCCGTCGACGACGTCGCTCCACGTGCGCCCGCCGACCCGGTCGCGGGCCTCGAGCACGGCGACGCTCAGCCCGGCCGCCTGCAGCGTGCGGGCGGTCATCAGCCCGGCCGGGCCGGCGCCGACGACCACCACGTCGCGGTCGGGCGCGCTCGTCGCGGACTGCGGGTCGGGCGTGGTCGTCATGCGGTCTCTCCAGGAGGCTGGTGCGAGGTGGTCGGTGCGAGGTCGCCCACGTGAGGTGAAGCTGCGGATCGGGGTGTCCGATCGGGGTGCGGGCTGCGGTAATCGTAGCCGAGGGCCCCGCCGTACGACGGAATCGGCACGATCATCCGGCGCCGACGGGCGGACGTGTCGCGCGTCACGTCGGCTGCGCGCGGGCCGCGGGTCGGGCGAGGATGCTGCGGTGACCGCCGCCTCGCCGACCCCGCCGACGCCCGACGCCGGCCCGTCCCCGGAGGAGCAGCGCGCCCTGCTCGCCCGGCCCTTCGCGCTGGCCCACGGCGACCCGCTGCCCAACCGGCTGGCCAAGGCCGCCCTGAGCGAGGGCCTCGGTCGCCGCGACCTCTCGCCCGGCAGCCGGATCCGACGGCTCTACGAGCGCTGGGCCGACAACGGCACCGGGCTCATCGTCACCGGCAACGTCATGGTCGACCGCACCGCCCTCGGCGAGGCCGGCAACGTCGCGGTCGAGGACGAGCGCGACCTCGCGGACCTGCGCGCCTGGGCGAGCGCGGCCAAGGCCGGCGGTGCGCAGGTGTGGGTGCAGCTCAACCACCCCGGGCGCCAGGCGCCGCGCACCCTGACCCCGCGGCCCGTCGCCCCCTCGGCGATCGCCGTGCCCGGCACCGGTGGCCTCTTCGCCACCCCGCGCGCGCTCACCGACGACGAGGTGGTCGACCTGGTGGCCCGCTTCGCGCGCACCGCCGGCATCGTGTGCCGCGCCGGCTTCGACGGGGTGCAGGTGCACGCCGCCCACGGCTACCTCATCAGCCAGTTCCTCTCCCCGGTGACCAACCGCCGCGAGGACCGCTGGGGCGGCGACGCCGCGGGTCGTCGCCGGTTCCTGGTCGAGGTGGTGCGCGCGGTGCGCGCCGAGATCGGGGAGCACCGGTCGCTGTCGGTGAAGCTGAACTCCGCCGACTTCCAGCGCGGCGGCTTCGGCGAGGACGACTCCCTGGAGGTCGCGCGCGTGCTCGCCGACGAGGGCGTCGACCTGCTGGAGGTCTCCGGTGGCACCTACTCCAGCGCGGCCATGCTCGGTGTCGACCCGAGCCTGAAGGAGAGCACGCGGCGCCGGGAGGCCTACTTCGTCGACTTCGCCGAGCGCGTGCGCCGCGAGGTGCCCGACCTGCCGCTCATGCTCACCGGCGGCTTCCGCACCCTGGGCGCGATGAGCGAGGCCGTCGCCAGCGGCGCGGTCGACGTCGTCGGGCTGGGGCGCCCGCTCACGGTCGAGCCCCACGCCCCCGCCGGCCTGCTCGACGGCAGCGTCACCAGCAGCCAGGTGCGCCCGCGCCGCAGTGGCATCAGGACCCTCGACAACCTCACCGAGCTGGTCCACTACTCCGTGCAGATGTGGCGCATGGCCGACGGCCGCGACCCCGCGCCCGACCGCCACCCTGCCCTCAACGTGGCGCAGTACCTCGCCCGCAACGGCCGCGACAGCATCCGCTCGACCCGCCGGGGGCTCTGACCGGGCCCGGCTCGGCCGGCACGGCCCGGCTCGAGCGCGGGGCCCGCGGAGCCGGACGGGCACTGTCCCGCGGGTGGGCGCGCGCCGGCCGTGCGCCGCCCGCAGGGACGCGGCGACCCGGCCAGGCCCGGCGCGGGTCGGGGCGGTGTGCCCGTCCGGCTCCGTGGCGGTCCCGCCTGCCCTACTCGCAGGCGGTGCCGTCGCCGTCGGCGTCCAGGCCGTGCGGGTCGGGTCCGGTCACCCGCACCGGCCCGTCGACGTCGGCGCAGTCGACGTCGGGCGGGAAGAGCGGGAGGCACGGCGAGTAGCCCGCGGCGCACGACGCCGGGGCCGCAGCCGGGGCGCGCACCGGCGCCGGCGTACGGCAGGTGAGATCGCGGGCGGCGCGGTCGGCGGCGACGTAGGACCGTTCGCGGGGGTGCGCGCCGTAACCGTCGCGCGAGTCGTAGCGCGCGACGGCGAGACCCGCGTCGATCAGGCGCATCCCGGCGTCGGGGCGCGGGCCCGAGGTGAGGTCGACGTAGCGCAGCAGACGCCCGTAGCGGTCCCGGTCCTCGTCGCTGCGGCGCAGGACCACCCGCTCGCCCAGCACCAGCCGGTCGAGCAGCGCGGTGGCCCTCTCCGAGCCGCACTCGCCGACCTCGGGGGTGTCGACACCCACCAGGCGCACCGTGGTGTCGTTGCCCAGCTCGAGGGTGTCGCCGTCGATGATCCGGGTGACGAGGTAGGTGCGCGGCGGACGCTGCGCCGGTGTGGCCCTGCCCGACCCGGCGCCGGTCGTGGCGGGGTCGGTGCTCGCGTCGGCGGCGGGCTCGACGGCGTCGGACGGCGTCGGCGGGGGCGCCGTGGCCGGGTCGGTCGGCCCGGGGGCGGTGGCGACCGGGTCGGCCGACGTGGTCTCGACCGGGCGGTCCTCCTCGGCGCCGACCGCTCCGGCGAGGGCCACGAGGGCGACCACGGCCGCTGCCGCGGTGAGCCGCCGGTGCTGCGCGGCCCAGCGCACCGGACCGCGCGGCGCGCCGGTTGGGGCGGGTCGCGGCTGCGGTGCGGCGTACGGCGCGGGGCGCCCGGCGGCCGCGGACGGCGGGGTGGCGACCGCCTCGGTCCAGCGTCGGCCGTCCCAGTACCTCAGGTGCCCGGCCGGGCGACCCGGGTCCTGGTGCCACCCCGGCCCGGGCGTGCTCACGCCTTCTCGCAGGCGATGCCGTCCTTGTCGGCGTCGAGGGTGCCGTTGTGCGCGACCGCGGTGTTGTAGGCCTTGGTGTTGCGGTAGAAGTTCGTGACCTTCTTGCCCGAGGTCTTGTCCACGGCGTTGCTGCGACCCACCCCGTGCTTCCACTGCTTCTGCAGGTTCGTGCAGTTGTCGTGGATGCCGGTGGTGTGCGCGTCGGCGCTCACCGAGGTGAGGGCGGGGGAGGCGGCGACGCCGAGGGCGAGGGCGGCGGCAGCGATGCGGGGGGCGAAGGTCATGCCCCGAAGGTAAAGAGATGCGGCCGACGTCGTGCGCGATCGGGCCAGGACCACCCGGACGGGCCATGCGCGGCGCATGGTCGGGCCATGCGCTGCGCACGGTCGGGCCGGGGCGGCGGTGCCGGACGGGCCACCCGGCTCCGTCGCGGGGGTCGCACGCGAGCCCGACGCGCGCGTCACGTGGCCGCAACGCGGGCGGAGCAGGGCCGTCACACCCTTGACCTAGCGTCGCCGGACCCACTAGACCGAGCAGCACCCCGTCGAAGGTTGGTCCGCCATGTCGGAACGTCTCACCACCCCTGCCGCCGCGACGTCCACGGCTGCGCCGCCCGGTGACCCGGGAGGCGCCGACGCGGAGTACCTCGCCAAGCGGAGCCTGCGCTCGGGCTCGGCGGGGTGGGTGCTGCTGGCGGGCCTCGGCGTCAGCTACGTCATCTCCGGTGACTACTCGGGGTGGAACTTCGGCCTCGAGCAGGGCGGCTTCGGCGGCCTGCTCATCGCCACGGTGCTGATCGCGGCCATGTACCTCGCCCTCGTGCTCGGCATGGCCGAGCTGTCCTCGGCGCTGCCGGCCGCCGGCGGCGGCTACACCTTCGCCCGCCGCGCGCTCGGACCCTGGGGCGGCTTCGCGACGGGCACCGCGATCCTCATCGAGTACGCCATCGCGCCCGCGGCCATCGCCACCTTCATCGGGGCCTACGTCGAGTCGCTCGGCCTGTTCGGCATCACCGACGGCTGGTGGGTCTACCTCGCGGCGTACGCGCTCTTCATCGGGGTGCACCTGGCCGGGGTGGGCGAGGCGCTCAAGGTGATGTTCGTGATCACCGCGGTGGCCGTGCTCGGGCTGGTGGTCTTCGCGGTGGCGGCGGTGCCGCTCTTCGACCTCGACAACCTCACCGACATCGCCCCCACCGACGCAGCCGGCTCCTCGGCCTTCCTGCCCTTCGGGGTGCTCGGGGTGTGGGCGGCGGTGCCCTACGCGATCTGGTTCTTCCTCGCCATCGAGGGGGTGCCGCTGGCCGCGGAGGAGGCGGCCGAGCCCGAGCGCAACGTGCCCCGCGGGATCATCGCCGCGATGGCGCTGCTGCTGGTCAGCGCGGCCGCGATGCTGCTGCTGGTCACCGGCGCCGGGGGCGCCGACGCGATGAAGGGCTCGGGCAACCCGCTGGTGGAGGCGCTCGGCTCTGGGGCCGCCGCGACGACGGTCAACTACATCGGCCTGGCCGGTCTGGTCGCGAGCTTCTTCTCCATCATCTACGCCTACTCCCGCCAGCTCTTCGCGCTCTCGCGCGCCGGCTACCTGCCGCGGGTGCTGTCGATCACGACCCGGCGCAAGGCGCCGTTGCTCGCGCTCGTCGTGCCCGGTGTCATCGGCTTCGCGCTGACCTTCACCGGGCAGGGCGCCGTGCTGCTCAACATGGCCGTCTTCGGGGCCGCGCTGTCCTACGTGCTGATGATGACCAGCCACGTCGTGCTGCGCCGTCGCGAGCCCGACATGCCGCGGCCCTACCGCACCCCCGGCGGTGCGGTGACCACCGGCTTCGCCCTGGTCGTGGCCGCCCTCGCCGTGGTCGCCACCTTCCTCGTCGACACGGTCGCCGCGCTGTCGTGCCTGGGCGTCTTCGTGGCGTTCATGGCCTACTTCGGTCTCTACAGCCGCCACCACCTGGTGGCCGGCTCGCCCGACGAGGAGTTCGCGGCGCTCGCCGAGGCGGAGGCGTCGGTGCGGTGACCGGCCCCCGCTACAGCCAGCACCTCGGCGGCACGACGTACGCCTTCGACGGGCTGGTCGACCTGATGGCCCGGGCGACCCCGGTGCGCTCGGGCGACCAGCTGGCCGGCTGCGCGGCGGAGTCCGACGAGCAGCGCGCGGCGGCCGCGTGGGCGCTGGCCGACGTCGCGCTCGACACCTTCCTCACCGAGGAGCTGGTGCCCTACGACTCCGACGAGGTCACCCGGCTGATCCTCGACGGGCACGACCGCGCCGCCTACGCCCCGGTCTCGCACCTGACCGTCGGGGGGCTGCGCGACTGGCTGCTGCAGACCTGCACCCGCCCCGACGCCGCCGCGGTGCTCGCCGCGCTCGCGCCGGGGCTGACCCCGGAGATGGTGGCCGCGGTCAGCAAGATCATGCGCAACCAGGACCTCATCGCGGTGGGTCGCGCGGCGCGGGTGACCTCGGCCTTCCGCACCACGATCGGGCTGCCGGGACGCCTGGCCACCCGCCTGCAGCCCAACCACCCCACCGACGACCCGCGCGGCATCGCCGCCGCCACCCTCGACGGGCTGCTGCTGGGCTGCGGCGACGCGGTGATCGGGATCAACCCCGCGACCGACTCGCCCGAGGCCACCGCGACCCTGCTGCACCTGCTCGACGACATCCGCCAGCGCTACGAGATCCCGACCCAGTCGTGCGTGCTCTCGCACGTCACGACGACCATCGAGCTGGTCGAGCGCGGCGCGCCGGTCGACCTGGTCTTCCAGTCCGTGGCCGGCACCGAGGGGGCCAACGCCGGCTTCGGGGTCACCCTCGACCTGCTGCGCGAGGGCAACGAGGCCGGGCGCTCGCTGCGCCGCGGCACGGTCGGCGACAACGTGATGTACCTCGAGACCGGGCAGGGCTCCGCGCTCAGCGCCGGCGCCCACCTCGGCGTCGGCGGGCGCCCGGTCGACCAGCAGACGCTCGAGGCCCGGGCCTACGCCGTGTGCCGGATGCTCGACCCGCTGCTGGTCAACACCGTGGTCGGCTTCATCGGCCCGGAGTACCTCTACGACGGCAAGCAGATCGTGCGCGCCGGGCTCGAGGACCACTTCTGCGGCAAGCTGCTCGGCCTGCCGATGGGCGTCGACGTCTGCTACACCAACCACGCCGAGGCCGACCAGGACGACATGGACACCCTGCTGACCCTGCTGGGCACCGCGGGGGCGTCGTTCGTGATCGCCGTGCCCGGCGCCGACGACGTGATGCTGGGCTACCAGAGCTTGTCCTTCCACGACGTGCTCTACCTGCGCCAGGTGCAGGGGCTGCGGCCCGCGCCGGAGTTCGAGGCGTGGCTCGACGGGCTCGGCATGCTCGGCGACGCCGGCCGGATCCTGCCCACCGACCTCGACGCCTCGCCGCTGCGCGAGCTGACCGCACGGTGACCGGGGTGAGCGGGACGGCCGGGACGACCGGGGCCGCTGGAGTGGGCGGGGGGAGCGGGCGTACGGCATCCGCCGCGGAGGGTGCCGGTGCGCCGGAGGGTGGGGTCGACCCGGCGGTGGTGGGTGACCTGTGGTCGTCGCTGCGTACGACGACCCAGGCCCGCATCGGTCTCGGCCGCGCCGGCGACGCGCTGCCCACCCGGCGGGTGCTGGAGTTCCAGGCCGCCCACGCCGCGGCGCGCGACGCCGTGCACGAGCCGCTCGACGTCGACGCGCTGGCGCCCGCGGTGGCCGCGGTCGGGCTCGGCGAGCCGCTGCGGGTCACCAGCAGGGCGACCTCGCGCGCGGAGTACCTGCGACGGCCCGACCTCGGCCGGCAGCCCGCCGACCTCGCGGGGCTGGCCGGGGGTGGGGCCGGCGTCGGTGCCGGGGGTGGGGCCCAGGTCGGCATCGTGCTGGCCGACGGGCTCTCCCCGCGCGCCCTGCTCGACCACGGACCCGGCCTGCTCGCCGCGATCGTGGCCGCCCTGCGCGCCACCCTCGGCGAAGACTGCACGATCGCGCCGCCGGTGATCGCCACGCAGGCCCGCGTCGCCCTGGCCGACCACGTCGGCGAGGCCTTCGGTGTCGAGACCCTCCTCGTGGTGATCGGCGAGCGTCCGGGCCTCTCGGTGGCCGACAGCCTCGGGATCTACCTCACCCACCACCCCCGCCCCGGCCGCAGCGACGCCGAGCGCAACTGCGTCTCCAACGTGCACCCGCCCGACGGACTCTCCTACGAGCGGGCCGCCGCCGTCGTGGCCGGTCTCGTGCGCGGCGCCCGCGAGCTCGGCGCCTCCGGCGTGTGCCTCAAGGACTCCTCGCTCGCCCCCGAGCTGGCCGCCGACTGACCGGGGGTCGGGCTGCGCGGGTTTCACCGGCCGGCTGGTGAAACCCGCACCTGTCGGCCGGCGCACGGGCCGACAGGTGCGGGTCTGGGCCGACAGGCTCGGCCGAGGGCGGTCCTCGAGCCGGCGGATCGCGGCGTACGGCGGGCGCGCCGGGTCGGGTTGGGGCCGGGGCCCGGGGTGGACGTCATGCGAAGGGTGGATGCGCATCCACGGGTCGTATGACGTCCCGGGGCGGGCGCGCGGGGCCTGGGTGGGACGTCATGCGAAGGGTGGATGCGCATCCACGGGACGCATGACGTCCGGGGGCGGGTGGGCGGCGTAGCCGAACGGGCACAGTGCTCGCCGGCGGCACGTGCTCCCGTGCGGACCCGCCCTGCCCCGGGCCGCGCCCGGGACGACGGGGCGCGGCGGCGGTGGTGTGCCCGTTCGGCTACGACGCCCTGCCCCGGGTGCGGCCCGCCGCGCCGGCCCTCCGCCCTGCGGGTGAGCCCCACGGGGCGGGGGGAGTGGTGGAGTGGGTGGTCGGCCACGAGGCGGTCCGGCCGGTGCGCCAGCCACGCTGTCCGGTCGCCGGGTCGACCGGACCGCTGGTCCGCGTCACCCGCCCGCGTCACCGGTTTGCGTCACCGGCTCGAGCCGCTGCATCCGTGGGCCGCCCCCGCACCACCCCCGCCCGTCAGAGATCCCCAGGAGCCGCCCGGTGCCCGCGACCATCGTCGACCTCGGCCGTCGCCGCCACTACGGCGCGTTCTACGGCCTCGACCCGGTCCCCACCGGCCGCCCGCTGCTGCTCCTGCTCGGCAACTGCCAGGCCGAGTCGCTGCGGCTGCTCCTCGACCCCGCCGCCGCCGAGCCCCTCGACCAGCCGGCCGGCCCTACGGCCACCGACCCGCCGACCGACCCGCCCGCCGACACGCGAGGCGCCCACTCCACCGACCCAGGCGGCGCCCCCTCCGCCGTCCTGCGCGGCACCCACCCGACACGGCCCACGAGCGACGTCGTGAGTGTGCGGGTGCCGCCGATCCACGAGCTCACCGCCGACGACCTGCCCTACCTCGACGCGCTGCTCGAGCGCGCCGACCTCCTCGTGGCCCAGCCGACCCGCGCCGACTACCGCGACCTGCCGCTCGGCACCGAGCAGGTGCTCGCCCGCGCCCGCGCCGACCTGCGCACGGCCCTGGTGTCGAGCGTGCGGTACGCCGGGCTGCACCCCTTCCACGTCGTCGTCCACCCGCCCGAGCTCGACGGGGTGGTGCCCCCGGTCGTGGCCTACCACGACCTGCGCGCCGTCGTGCTAGCCGCGCGCGGCCACACCGACCCCGGCGCCGACGGCAGCCGCCTCGACGACCTGCTCGACGACCTCCCCCCGCTCACCGCCGACGCCGTGCGGGCGGTCGGCGACGACTCGAGCGCCGAGCTGCGCCGCCGCCAGCAGCAACACGGCGGGGTCGCGGTGGCCGACCTGCTCGACGACCCGGCGGTCGACGACATGCGCACGGTCAACCACCCCGGTCCGCGGGTCCTGACCGGGGTCGCCCGGCGGGTGCGCGCCTCGCTGGGTCTGGCTCCGCTGGAGGTCGACCCGGGCCGCCCGTTGCTCGACGACGTGCACGCGCCGGTGCACCCGGTGGTGGCCGCCGTACGCCGTCCGGCCGACGGCCCCGCCCCCTCGCCCGACCGCTGGCGGGTCGGGGGCCGGTCGGTCGCCGAGCGGGACGTGCTGGCGGCGCAGCTGGCCTGGTACGCCGACCACCCGGCCATGGTCCGCGAGGCCCTCGCCCGCCACGGCCGCACCCTCGACCACCTCGGGCTCGCCCCGTGACCCGCGACCTGCCCCGCGACCTGACCCGCGACGCCGGGACCGGTGACGCGCCCCCCGGACCCACCTCCGGCGACGCCCGGGCCGTCGGTCCGTCGACCGTCGGCACCGGTGCTGATCACTCCGGTGCGGATCACTCCGGCGCCGGTCGTCCCCGGGCCGACCGCTCCGGTGCCGATCGCACCCACCCGGCCGAGACCCGTCGCCGGGCGGCGCTCCCGCTGCACCTGGTGCACGACGACGCGCGCCACGGGGTGGCGCTCTACGCCCGTCAGGTCGCCGAGGCGCTGGGCGCCCCGGTGCTCGTCGGCACCCCGGCCGACGCGGTCGCCGAGGCGCGTCGCACCGGCGCGGGTTCGGTGCACGTGCACTGGACCGACCGGCTCTTCGGCGACTCGTCCGCGAAGTCGGCGGCGGCCGTGGTGGCGCTGGCCGCGCAGGTGCCGACGACACTGACGTTGCACGACGTGCCCCAGCCGTGGGCGGGCGAGGACCGCGCCGCGGCGTACGCCGAGGTCGTGCGCGGCGTGCGCACCTGGGCGGTCAACAGCCACCACGAGGCCGACCTGCTCGCAGGCGTGCTCGACCGGGTGCCCGGGCCGCCCGCTCCCGGGGCGCTGCGCTCGACCGTGGTGCACCTGCCCGTCGTGCCGCTCGACCCGGTCGATCCCGCGGATGCCGCGGAGGCCGCGGATGCCGCGGACGCGACGGAGCCCGGCGACGGCGTCGTGCCGCAGGCCCCGGCGGGGCGCGTGCGCCTCGCGCTGCTGGGCTTCGTCTACCCCGACAAGGGCCACCGCGAGCTCGTGCGCGCGGCCTCGGCGCTGGCCGAGGAGGGGCACGACGTCGAGGTCGTCGCCCTCGGGGCGCCGGTGGCCGGCCACGACGACCTGCTCGACGAGCTCGCCGCGCGTGCCCGCACCGGCGGGGTGGGCTGGCGGGTCACCGGCTACCTCGGCGACGCCGACCTCGCGGCCTGGATGCGTGCCGTCGACGTGCCGGTCACCGGCCACCGTCACGTCTCGGCGTCGGGGTCGATGAACTCCTGGCTCGCCGCCGGCCGCCGCCCGCTCGCGCTCGACGGGCCCTACGTGCGCGAGGTCGACGCCCTGCGCCCCGGCGGCTTCCGGCTCTACGACGACGACTCACTGGTCGACGAGCTGCGCGCCGCCCTGGCCGACCCCTCCCGCACCCACGCCGCCGCCGACGACCTGCGCCCCCTGCTGAGCGACACCGCGCGGGCCTACGCCGCCTGGTGGGCCGGCGTGCACCGCGCCCTGCCCCACCCGCCGCAGCCGGTGCTCGAGCCGTGGTGACGGGAGGCCGTCGTGCGGCCCAGCGCACCGGCCCGCTGGCCGGCCCCGTCGACCTCCCGGGCCTCGAGGTCGCGCCGCCCGGCGTCCTGCCCGTGCCGGGCAACCGGTGGGACCTCGCCCTCGCGGCCGCTCCCGGCGACGCCCGCGACCCCGGCCGCGACCGCGACCCCGTCCTCGACCCCGCCCCCGTCCTCGACCCCGCCCCCGTCTGCGACCGCGACCGCGCCCCCGCCCGCGACCGCGACCACGCCCCCGTCCGCGACCCCGACCCCGCCGAGGCCCGCAACCCCGCCGACGCCCGCGACCCCGCCGACGCCTACGACTCCGCCCCCGCCCGGTCCGGCACCCACTCCGGCACCCACGCCGACGCTCGCACCGACGCCCCCGCCCGCGGCGGCCCGCCGTCGGTGACGGTGGTCGTCACCCACTTCGAGCAGCCCCGCGAGCTGGCCCGCACCCTGCACGCGCTCACCCGCCAGACCGGCGCGGGCACGACCTGGCGCGACGTCGAGGTGGTGGTCGCCGACGACGGCTCGCGCGAGCCGCCGGCGGTGCCCGACGGCGTACGGCTCGTGCGCCAGGCCGACCGCGGCTTCCGTGCCGGCGCCGCGCGCAACCTCGGCGCCGCGGCCGGCCGCGGCGAGGTGCTGGTCTTCCTCGACGCCGACACCACCCCCGAGCCGGGCTTCCTCACCGCGATGGTGAGGCTGCCCGCCTGCTGCCCCGAGGCGCTGGTCGTGGGCCGCCGCCGCCACGCCGACCTCGCCGCCACCGACCCCGCGGCGCCGGTGGAGCAGGTCGGTCCGCAGCGCGAGCTGCCCGCCCCCGCGTGGCTCGACGACGCCTACACCGCCAGCCGCGACCTGCTCGACGCCGACGAGCGCTCCTACCGCTTCGTCATCGCGGCGGTGCTGGCGTGCAGTCGCTGGCTCTTCGAGGGTCTCGGCGGCTTCGACGAGACCTTCCGCGCCTACGGCGGCGAGGACTGGGAGCTCGCGGCCCGCGTGTGGCGCCACGGCGGGCTGCTCGCCCACGCCCCCGACGCGGTGGCCTGGCACGACGGACCCGACTGGGCCGGTCGCGACGAGGTCGAGCGACGCGCGCGCAAGCTCGACGAGACCCTCGCCGTGGCGCGCCGCCTCGACGGCCCCGGCGCCACGACCACCGGCCTGCGCCTCGGCCCGCCTGACCCGGTGGTCGTCGTGGCCGAGGGCCTCGACCCCACCGGCGTCGCCGTCTGCGTCGACAGCCTGCTCGCCGCGCTCCCGCGGGCCCGGGTGCACCTCTCCCGCGCCGACCACGCCCGGCTGGGCGGCGCCGACGACCGGCTGCGGCTGGGCCGCCCCGACCTGCGCACCGCCTCCCGCCTGCTCGAGGTACGCCGACCCGTGCGCGGCCCCGCCGCGGGCTGGCGCGCGGTGCTCGACGCCGTCGGCGGCGTCGACGCCCCCGGGGTGGTCCGGGTGGGCGGGGAGGTCGGGTCGGGCGGGGGCACCGGCGACGGTGCCGCGGAGTGGCTGCGGCTCACCGACCTGCGCACGGTGCGTCGCCGGCGGCGCTGGGCCCGCGCCGGCGCCGAGGGCGTCGACGCGCTCTTCGGCGAGACCACCCTGACCGGCCTCGACCTGCGGCCGGTCGCGCCCGACGCCTCGTTCGAGTCCTACCTCGGCGGCTGGGGCTGACCGAGCGGCCGGTCACCGCCGGCCGGCACGCGTCGGTGGTGCTGGGACGGTCGCCGGCGCGGTCTCTCCTCAACCGTCGTGGCCAGGTGGTTTCGAGACGGTCGCTGGCGCTCCCTCCTCAACCACCGTGGCCAGGTGGTTTCGAGACGGTCGCTGGCGCTCTCTCTGCAACCACCGTGGCTGGGTGGTTTCCTGACGGTCGCCGGCGCCCCCGCCTCGACCACCGGGCGGTGCGGGTCAGGCGCGGGCCCAGCCGCCGTCGACCCGGCGGACCAGGCCGCGGGCCTCGAAGGCCTCGAGCCAGCCCTCCATGGGCCAGCGACCCCAGCGGCGGGCGAAGAGCGCGCCGTTGCGCAGGATGTCGTCGACGTGCTGCACCGGGGGGTCGGTGGTGGGGTGGTGCTGGTGGTAGGCGCGGGCGCCGCCGACCCAGCCGAGCCCGACGCCTGCGGCGGCGACCTGGTGACCGAAGTCGGTGTCCTCGCCGCCGTAGCCGACGTACTCCTCGCAGAACGCGCCGGCGCGGCTCCACGCCTCGCGCGAGAGCGCGAACGACAGCGACCAGAAGAGGTCGGGCCGCCCGCCCACGTGCTCCTCGCCGGGCGCGGGGTCGGGGCGTGCGGGGTGGGGGTCGTCGAGCGCGGGCAGCCGGGAGAGGTCGTAGCCGCCGGGGGAGGGCGGGAGGTAGGTGACCGGGCCCGACCAGATCGCGTCGGGGCGGCGCAGCGCGACGTCGGCGTAGGACGCGACGAGGTCGTGGCCGGCCAGGCAGTCGACGTCGAGCGCGACCACGACGTCGGCGCCGGAGCGGAAGGCGTCCTCGATGCCGCGGTTGCGGGCCCGGGCGAGCGGCAGACCGACCGCGTCGCGACCGACGCGCTCCACGCGGCGGCGCAGGCCGTCGACCGTGGCGGGCTCGAGCGACGGGTCGTCCATGGCGACGACGAGGTAGTCGTCGGGCACCCGGCCGCCCGCCGCCAGCGAGCGGTGCTGGGCGGCGAGGTGGTCGCCCCGGCCGTGGGCGATGGTCGTGACGGCGACCCGGGTCACGCGGGAGCCCCCGTCACGAGGTCGGCGAAGCGCTCGGCGGTGTCGGGCGGGCACCAGCCGGCCCACGCCTCGCCGTCGAGGGCGGCCACGGCCTCCAGGCGCGCGGCCCAGCCGTCGGCGGGCAGGTGGGGCTCGACGACGACCGGCCAGGGTCCGGCGGCGAGGGCCTCGCCGGTGCAGCGCTGCTCGTCGTGGGGGCGGTCCTGGGGCACGACCACGGCCGGGCGGCGCAGCGTGGCCACCTCCGCCACCGCGTTCTGCCCGGCGTGGGTGACCACCACGTCGGCCTCCGCCAGCAGCGCGGTCGGGTCGGGCACCCAGGCGCCGTGGGCCCCGCCGAGCACGGTCCAGCGCCAGCCGGGCGTCTGGGCACGGGCGAGGTCGAGCACGTCGGCGCCGACGGTGTCACCGCCGGCGCCCAGCAGCACCACGACGGAGCGCTCGCGCCCCGGCGTACGACGCTCGGGTGCCTCGGCGGCCGGCGGGGCCGTGAGGCGGGAGAGCCCGCCGACGGCGTGGAGCCGCTCGAGCACGGTGTCGGGCCCGTCGCGGAGCATGCCGGGTCCGCCCGGCGCCCCGGTGGCGACGGCGGGCCAGAAGCCGACCAGCTGGTCGCACACGTCGAGGCCGAGCAGGTGGGCGGCGTCGCCGCGGCGCCCGGGCAGGACGACGCCGGTGACGGGCACGCCGTGCAGCCGGGCCAGCAGCGCGACCTCGACGGAGACGTCGACGACCACGCGGTCGGGCACGGCCTCTTCGATCCACCGCGAGACCTGGGCCGAGCGGCGGCGCAGGCCGCCGTCGTGGCGCGGCACCCAGTGCAGGCGGCCGCCGGCGCTCACGTCGAGGGCCTGGGAGCCCTCGTCGTCGCGGTCGAGGCGCACCCACGGCCCGGGCCACGCCTCGGGCGCCGGCAGCGACGACAGGCCGGTGACCTCGACGCCGCGGTCGTGCAGCACCCGGGCGAGGCCGGTGGCGCGGTGGAGGTGGCCCTTGCCGTGGTGGTGGACGTAGTAGCCGATCACGCGGCGTCCCGGAGCCGGCCGAGCGAGCGGTAGAGCCGCTCGTACTCGTCGACCATGCGCCGCAGCGAGCAGTGCTGCACGGCGTGGCGCCGCACCGCGCCCCGGTCGCGCCCGAGCGCGGCGGTCACCGCGACGGCGAGCGCCTCGACGTCGCCCCCGGGGGCGAGGGCGCCGGCCTCGTCGGCGACGACCTCGCGCAGCGCGCCGCGGTCGTAGGCCGCCACGGGGGTGCCGCAGGCCATCGCCTCGGCGGCGACCAGGCCGTAGGGCTCGTCCCAGGCGGGGGTGACCAGCGCGACCGAGGCCCGGCCGAGCAGGCGGGTGAGCGCCTTGTGGTCGAGGTGGCCCACGTGCACCGCCTGGCGACCCAGGCGCGGGGCGATCTCGCGCTCGAAGTAGGCCTCGTCGGGCACGGGTCCGGCGAGCACCAGCGGGATGCCGGCCAGCCGGCAGGCGTCGATGGCCTCGTGGGGCGCCTTCTCGGCGACCAGCCGGCCCGACCACACCGCCGGCCCGCCGCCGGGGCCGGGGGTCCAGCGGTCGACGTCGACGCCGTTGAGGATCGGCACCGCCGGGGCCAGGTGGGCCCAGGCGCGCGAGGTGTGCTCGGAGACCGCGGCGAAGGAGCTGCTGGCCGGCGACAGCGCCACGGCCGACTCCAGCCACGGCACGGGCGGGGTGTGCAGGGTGGTCACCAGGGGCACGTCGACGGTGTGGGCCATCGCCACGGGCAGGTGGTGGAGGCTGTTGTTGTGCACGACGTCGAAGCGGGTCGAGGCGTCGCGGGCGAGGTCGAGCATCAGCCCGAGGTAGGCGTGGTGCTCGGCCATCCACCGCCGCGGCGGGGCGTTGACGTCGGCCTCGGCCGCCGGCGACGGCACGAAGCGGGGCACGTCGAGCTCGGTGACGTCGAGCGCGGGGTCGCTGCCGGGGGCCGCGAAGAGCGACACCTCGTGGCCGCGGCGCAGCAGCTCGCGGGCCAGCTGGTGGGTCATCGCCTCCAACCCGCCCGCGAAGGGCTCGCCGATCGGGTACAGGCTCGAGGCGACCAGGCAGATGCGGAGCCGGTCCCTCACGAGACCCCTCGTGCGGCGGCGACCAGCGAGCGGTAGAGCTCCAGGTGGGTGGCGGCGCCGGCGTCGCGCTGACGACGGCGCTCCTCGATGGTGGCCCCGAAGCGCGGGCGCTCGTCGTGGGCGCGGCGCACCGCGGCGGCCAGCGAGTCGGCGTCGACGCCGTGCTCGTCGGCGGCGTAGGACAGCACCGGGCCCTGCTCGGCGAAGTAGCCGCAGGTCGGGGCGAGCACGGTCGTGCCGAGGTCGCGGCAGGCCTCCAGCCAGCCCGAGTGGGTGCCGAAGCGGTAGGGCAGGACGGAGGCGTCGAGGGAGCCCAGGTGGCGCCACAATGCGTCGTCGGGGAGGTAGTCGTGGACCTCGAGGTCGACCAGCCCGGCGCGGGCGGCGTCCTGCACGTAGGCCGCGAGCGCCGCGTCGTGGCGCACGAAGCCGGGATCCATGACGTCGTGGTGGGCGTTGACCTGGAGCACGGCGTCGGGCAGCGCGGCCACGGTCTCGACCAGGGTCGGCAGCACCGCCATCGGGTCCATGCTCGCGCGCAGGCTCTTGAGGTGCAGCCCGATCCGGAAGGCGCCGGTGCGCCGGCGCGCGCGGCAGTCCTGGGCCACGCCCATGGTGTCGGTGTCGACGACGTGGGGGTGCGGCACCACCACGGCCTCCACGCCCCAGCGCGCGCGGATCTCCGCGGCGGCGCCAGGGGTGAGGGTGACGACCGCGTCGGCGGCTGGCACGAGCACGTCGAGCTGGGCGTCGTGGGCCGCGCGGTCGAGGTGGTGGGGGTTGCGCAGGTCGTGGGCGGTGTAGACGAGCGGCGTACGTCGTCTCCGCAGGGCCGCGACCAGGCGCTCCAGCTCGGCGGGCTCGCGCGCGTCGAAGCCGAACTGCAGGTGGTAGACGTCGAAGGCGTCGGGCGCGGCCCGCTCGACCCACTCCGGGTCGAGCATGACCGGGGGCCACCACCGCTCCTCCGCGACCCGCGAGGGGTCGTCGGGGTGCGGGTCGGGGAGCCGCTCGACGGCGTCGAGGCCGTCCTCGCGGTCGAGGTGGCGCACGTAGACGTGGCCCGACGGCACCGAGGCGACGCGCAGGGTGCGCGCGCCCGCCCGGTCCGGCGTGCCCGCTGCGCCCGGCGCCGGGGCGCCGGCGGAGGGGCGGGGGGCCACGTCGAGGGTCACGACAGGCGCTCCAGGCGCTCCTCGAGGCTGGAGGCGACCTTGTCGGCCAGGACCTTCAGGGCGGCCGGGAGCACCGGGGTGGCCAGCTTGGCGGCGCCCTGCGGCTCGAACTCCGCGTGGTAGGTCACCGCGGTGCCGGTCGTGCCGTCCTCGAGGGCGGTCGTGGCGAAGGTCAGGGTGTCGCGCAGCTGCACCGACCCGGCGTCGCCGGTGAGCACCAGGCGCTCCTGCTCGACGCGCTCCACGACGGTGTACTCCACCTCCTGCTCGGAGCCGAGGAAGGACGAGACGTTGTGGTAGGTCGTGCCGACCCCGCCGTCGCCGGAGGTGCGGGTGGTGCGCTGCGTGGGCGGGTCCCACTCCTCGGTGGAGGTGAAGTCGGAGAGGTAGTCCCAGACCCGCGGGAGGGGGGTGTGGGTGGTGACGGTGCGCTCGACGCTGGGCACGGCGGAGTCCTTCGGTTGTCGGACCTCCGTTCTACGGCCCCCCGCCTCCGGGGCGCTCCATCCCTGCGGGGGGAGCCGGTGGGGTGAGGCCGCCTCACCCCTTGGACCAGGTCTCGCGCGAGCCCCTGTCGGGCCCCGTCGCCGGCCGTCATGGTGGCAGGGCGGCCCCGCCGCCGGCGCCCGTCGGGCGCGGTCGCGGCGGGCGCGCAGAGCGACCAGGAGGTCGAGCATGAGCAGATCCACAGCACCCACCACCCCTCGCGTGGCCGTGGTCACCGGAGGCACCGCCGGCGTCGGACGCGCGGTGGTCCGCGAGCTCGCCGGGGCCGGCTACGACGTCGCCGTCCTCGCCCGCGGCGAGGCCGGGCTGGCCGCGACCGCCCGCGACGTCGAGGGCCTCGGGCGCCGCTGCCTGCCGCTGCAGGTCGACGTGGCCGACGGCGAGGCCGTCGAGGCCGCCACCGACCGGGTGGAGGCCGAGCTCGGCGAGATCGACGTGTGGGTCAACAACGCCTTCGTCGGCGCCCTGTCGTACTTCTGGGACACCACGCCCGAGGAGCACCGACGGCTCACCGACGTCACCTACCACGGCCAGGTGCACGGGCTGCGGGCCGCGCTGCGCGTGATGCGGCCCCGCGACCGCGGGTCGGTGGTCAACGTCTCCTCGGCGATGGCCTACCGCTCGATCCCGCTCCAGGCCGCCTACTGCGGCGCCAAGCACGCGGTGAAGGGCCTGACGGAGTCGGTGCACACCGAGCTGCTCGCCACGGGCAGCGCCGTGCGCGTCTCGCTGGTGACCCTGCCCGGCCTCAACACCCCGCAGTTCACCTGGAACCTCAACCGCATGGCCGGCCGTCCGATGCCGGTGCCGCCGATCCTCGAGCCCGAGGTGGCCGCCCGGGCCATCCGGCACGTCGCCGAGCACCCTCGCCGCAACGCCTGGGTCGGCATCGCCGCGGTCTACACCGTGCTGGGCAACCGCCTCGCCCCGGCGTTCATGGACCGCTACCTCGCCCGCACCGGCGTGGACTCCCAGCAGACCGAGCAGGAGACCCCGCGGCTGGGCTCCAACGTCTTCGAGCCCCGCGACGCCGAGCGCGACCAGGGCGCCCGGGGTCCCTTCTCCGACCAGTCGGGCCAGCGCGACCCGGTCTCGGCGATCGGCCGCCACCGACGCGCCCTCACCGGCGTCGTCGGAGCCGGCGTGCTCGCCGGGCTGACCGGTGGTGCGCTGCGGGCCGCGCGCCGGTGAGCGTCGTGCCGCCCGGTGCGGCGCTCCCGTCCACCGGCCCGCGGCGCCGTGCGCGCCCGGCCCGGCCCGTGGAGCTGGCCCGCGGCGCGTGGGGCCTGCTGCTGCTGGGTGCGCCGCGCACGGTGCTGCGCCCGATGGTGCCCGGCGGTCCCGCCCCGCTCGCGGTGGGCGTGGTGCGGGTGCTCGGCGCCCGGCAGCTGGCCCAGGCCGCCCTGTCGGGCAGCAGCCCCTCGCCGGAGGTGCTCGCCCTCGGTGCGTGGGTCGACGGGGTGCACGCCGCGACCTCGCTGGGGTTGGTCGGGGCGGAGCCGCGGTGCGCCCGCGCCGGCCTCGCCGACGCCGCCGTCGCCCTGGTGTGGTCGGGCTTCGGTCTGCGCAGCCTCCAGCAGGCCGGCGCCGCGCTCGACCGTCCGCCAGGCCTGCGTGACGCCCTCGCCGTGGCCGTGCTCTCCCGCGTGCCGGGTGGCGCGCCGCTGCTGGCCCGCGCCCGGGAGGCGCGCGCCGCCTGAGCGCCGCTCCGGCGTGGCCACCCCTCGCCCCTGCCGCCCGGTGGGGCCGACCCGGTCGACCGGTGGCCCGGCCGACCGGTCGGGCCGAGCCCACCCGGGGCCGCCGTCGGCGGTCCGGCGGTCCGGGACGTCCGGGACGTCCGGGCTAGGCGTCCTCCCCGGCGCGGGCCAACAGGCGCCGGGCGCGGAGCGCGACGGGGGTGTCGACCATGCGCCCGTCGAGCTGCACCGCGGTGGTGCCGGCCCGCTCGCCCTCGGCCAGGGCGGCCACGACGCGCCGGGCGTGGTCGACCTCTTGCGCGGTCGGGGAGAAGGCCTCGTGGAGCACCGGGACCTGCGCGGGGTGGATGCACAGCGCCCCGAGGTACCCGAAGGCCCGTGAGCGACGCGCGTCGCGGGCCAGCGCCGTGAGGTCGTGCACGACGGCCAGGCTGCCCAGCAGGCCGTAGGCCGCCAGCCCGTGGGCGCGGGCCGCGCACAGCAGCAGACCGTGGGCCCAGCGCAGGTCGAAGTCGGGGTCGGTGGGGTCGACCTCGAGCTCGGCGGAGAGGTCCTCGGTGCCGAGGGCCAGCGCCACCGTGCGCGCGCCCGCCGCGGCGACCTGCGCCACCGACAGCAGCCCGCGGGGGCTCTCGACGAGCAGCTGCACCTCGGTGCGTCGACCGGTGGTGCCGCGCGCGGCCTCGGCCCGGTCGAGCAGCCGGTCGACCTCCTCGACGTCGGAGGCCGCCTCCACCTTGGGCACGAGGACGGCGTCGGCCTCGGCCCCGACGGCGGCCGCCAGGTCGGTGCCGAGGTCCGCGCCGGCGTTGACCCGCACCACGACGTGCAGGCCGGGCCGGGCCTCGCGCAGGGCCGCGACCGCGGCGCCCAGGCCGGCGCGCGCGGCCGGGCGCTCGCCGGGGGGCACGCTGTCCTCCAGGTCGAGGACGACGGCGTCGGCGCCCGACGTCGCGGCCCTGGTCGCGCGCTCGGCGCGGTTGGCCGGCAGGAAGAGCTGGGTGCGCCGCCGCAGCGCGGCCTCGGCGCTCACACCGCCCCCGGGATCGACTCGTGGCCGCGGTCGGGGCCGTCGGTGACGCCGTCGGCGCGCAGGGCGGCGAGCGTGGCGGCGTCGAGCCCGAGGTCGTGGGCCAGCACCGCGTCGGTGTCGGCGCCGACGTCGGTGGGACCCGGGCGTCCGACGCCCGTGGGGGCCTCCTGGAAGCGGGGGAAGACCCCGGTCATCGCCACCGGCCCGAGGTCGGGGTCCTCGACGGTGGCGATCGAGCCGCGGTGGGCGACCTGCGGGTTGTCCATCATCGTGGCCACCGACTCCAGAGGCCCGACGGCGCAGCCGCCGGCGGTGAGCCCGGCCAGGGCCTCGGCGCGGTCGCGGGCGCCGCACCAGGCGGAGATGAGCGCGTCGAGCTCCTCCACGTGGGTGCGTCGCTCGGCGTTGGTGGTGAAGCGCGGGTCGGCCACGAGCTCCTCGCCGCCGATGGTGCGCAGCACGTGCACGGCCATCGCCTGGGTGCTGCCCGACAGGGCGATCCACAGCCCGTCGCGGCACTGGTAGCTGCCGCGCGGGGCGGCCGGTCCGTAGCGGTTGCCGGTGCGGCCGTGCTCGGTGCCGAGCTGCTGGTACTCCACGACGTTGATCTCCACCAGCTTCAGCGCCGCCTCGTAGATCGCCAGGTCGACGACGTCGCCGGCGCCGGTGAGGTGGCGGCGCTGGAGGGCGGCGAGCACGGCGGTCGCCCCGAGGTTGCCGGCCATGATGTCGGCGAGCGGGTAGGCGGGCAGCAGCGGCGGGCGGTCGGGGAAGCCCGACACCGAGGCCAGTCCGGCCAGGGCCTCGGCGAGCGTGCCGAAGCCGGGCTGCTCGGCGTAGGGCCCGTCCTGGCCGTAGGCCGTCACCCGGAGCACCACCAGCCGGGGGTTGGCGGTGCGCAGGACGTCGGGGCCCAGGCCCCAGCGCTCGAGGGTGCCGGGGCGGAAGTTCTCGACCAGCACGTCGAACTGCTCCACCCACTGCAGCAGCAGGTCCCGGCCCTCCGGGCGCCGCAGGTCGAGGGAGACGCTGCGCTTGCCGCGGCTCAGTGCCTTCCAGTAGAGACCCTGGCCGTCCTTCTGCGCCCCGAAGCGCCGCACGTGGTCGCCGGGGCCGGGCATCTCGACCTTGACGACGTCGGCGCCGTAGTCGGCGAGCAGGGTCGCGGCCAGCGGCGCGGCGATCATGGTGGAGAGGTCGAGCACCCGCAGCCCCTCGAGCAGGCTCGGCCCCGCCTGCGGCGAGGCCGGCACGCCGGCGGCGGGGGTGGGGTCGGGTGCGGACCCGGCGGTCGGGCTGGTCATGGGCGGGTGCTCCTTCCGGCCCGGCGGTCGGGCGGTGGTGGTGCGGACGTGGTGCGGGCGGTCGGCCCGGGTCGGGTCGGCGGGTCGGGTCGGGTCGGTCAGTCGGGTGGGCGGCTGTCGAGCAGGGTGATGCCGGGCCAGGCGTCGCGGTCGGCGAGGGCGTGCACGGCGTCGACGACCGCGTCGCGCACGGCCAGCACGGCCAGGCGCGGCTCGTAGAACTCCGCGGCCACGCAGACCGAGACGGTGCGGCGCAGCAGCGGCTCGACGACGGGGCGCAGCGCGAGCTCGGGCCCGGCGTAGTGCGCGGCGGCGGAGCGGGTCAGCACGGCGCTGACCGCACCGCCCTGCACGAGGCGGACCATGGCGGTGAGCGACTCCACGTCGGCGACCACGCGGGGCGCGAG
The DNA here is from genome assembly GCF_023712465.1 of Nocardioides sp. P86. Classification (NCBI taxonomy): domain Bacteria; kingdom Bacillati; phylum Actinomycetota; class Actinomycetes; order Propionibacteriales; family Nocardioidaceae; genus Nocardioides; species Nocardioides sp. P86. Next base: position 409,377 of record NZ_JAMAYE010000003.1, read on the forward strand.
GCCGTGCTCGGCGAACGCCCGGTCGACCAGGGCACGCAGGTTGCTGCGCTCCCCGGGGGCGACCAGCGCCCGCTCGCGCAGGTCGCGCACCCGCACCGGCTCGGTGGAGGCGTCGACCGACGCGGCGGTGGCCAGCAGCAGCGGCTCGTCGTAGACGGCCAGCTCCCCGGGGCGCGGGGAGGGGTCGTCGCGGAAGAGCACGGCGAGGTCGAGACGGCCGCGCCCCAGCAGCTCCTGGATGTAGCCGCTCATCGACTCGAACAGCTCCAGGCGGACGCCGGGGTGGCGCTCGGCGACCAGGGGCAGCAGCGCGGGCACGAGCGTGCCGGCGACGGTGGCGGGGAGCCCCACCGACACCGACCCGTGGATCTCGCGGCTCCCCGCGCCGAGCTGCTCGGCGAGCCGGTCGACCTGGCGCACGACCTGCTGGGCGCCGCGGTAGAGCTCGAGCCCGACGGCGGTCGCCTCCACCCCGCGGGGGCCCCGCTCGAGCAGCCGGCGGCCGACCTCGGCCTCGAGCTGGGTCATCCGGGCGCTCATCGCCGGCTGCGAGACGCCGGCGGCCGCGGCGGCGCGGGTGATGCTGCCGGTGTCGACGACCAGGATGAGGTCGCGCAGGGCGGCCACGTCGAGGCCGGGGGTGCGCCCGGGCCGGCGGGGGTCGGGGGCGTCCACGTCAGGCCGGCACCAGGAAGCCGAGCACGATGATGAGCGGCAGCGCGATCACCGAGGCGATGCCGGTGACGAGGGTGAGCGCCTTGAGGGCGCCCTGGGTGGAGACGCCGAGCAGGCTCTGGAACATCCAGAAGAAGTTGCTGTTGACCTGCAGCGCGAAGAGCGCGCCGGCGCCGATGGAGAGCCCGACCACCACCGGGGCCACGTCGAGGCTGCCCAGGATCGGCTCGATGATGCCGGCCGCGGCGATCGCGGCCACCGAGATCGAGCCGATCGCGAAGTGCAGCAGCGCCGCCACGAACCACGCCAGCAGCACGGTGAGGACCACCGGGGCCCCGGCCTCGGCCGAGAACAGGCCGCCCAGCACGTCGGCGAGGTCGGTCTCGCCGATCACCGCGCCCAGCGACCCGCCCACGCCGGTGATGAGCAGGATCTGTCCGGTGGTGCTGAGGCCGCGCTCGACGGCCTCCTCGGTGCGCTCGCGGCCCAGGCTGCGGCGCGCGAGGGCGTAGGCCATCACCAGCCCCACGAAGAGGGCGAAGACGGCGTTGCCGACGAAGGAGGTGAGGGGGGTGGCGAAGCCGGCGGCGTCGGCGACGGCGCCGAAGGCGATCATCAGCAGCGGCACGAGGATCGGCAGCAGCGAGACCCCCAGCGGCGGGGTGGTGGCGCGGGCGTCGGCGGCGGTGGCGTCCTGCTCGACGGCGGCCTGCCGCTCGGCCTCGAGCAGCGCCTCGGAGGGGTCCTCGTCGGTCTCCGGACGCCAGAGGCCACGGTCGAGCAGCAGCTTGAAGACCAGCGTGGTCAGCACGGCGGTGACCGGTCCGACGAGCAGGCCGAAGAGCAGCATCGTGCCGAGCGGGATGTCGAGCAGCCCGGCGATCGAGAGCGTGCCGAGGCCGGGGATGACGAAGACGTAGCCGACGAGGATGCCGGCCGTCAGCGAGGCCGCCAGCAGCGGCAGGCCGTTGCGTCCGACCTGCGGTGCGGCGGAGCGCGCCAGCGGCGAGGCCAGCACGAGCTGCACGTCGACGTAGATCGAGGGGAAGAGCGTGGTGAGCGCGGCGCTGATGGCGTAGGGCAGGCGGCGCGCGCCGAGCAGGCGGAGCAGCAGGGCCACGAGCCCCTGCAGCGCGCCGAGCGCGAACAGCAGCGCCCCCACGAGCACACCGAACCCGATGAGCAGACCGACCTCTGCCATGATGTCGCCGAAGCCGACCGCGATGGCCTCCACGGTGCCGGTCAGGCCGACGCCGGCGGCCAGGCCGAGGTAGAGCGAGCCGACGACGAGGGCGATCACCGGCTCGACCTTGAGCCAGATGATGAGGGCGAGCACGGCCCCGATGGCGATGCAGGCGTGGAGGATGGTCACGGTCGCGCTCCTTCGGTCCGGTGCCCGCCGTGTGGTGACGGTCACGCGGGTCGAGGCAACCACGGCGTCCGCCGCCGCCGGAAGGACGCTGGGGGAGGGGTGGGTATCAGCATCGCTGATGGCTCGTGCCCGGTCGACCGGCGAGAGCCGGGGCGAGCACGGGCGGCACGGGCGGGCACGGGCGGTGGCTACGACGCGGGGTCGAGCCCGTGGCGGCGCACGTCGCGGGGGGTGCGGCCCCACCAGCGGCGGCAGGCGCGCGTGAGCACGGCCTGCTCGGAGAGCCCGAGGAGGCCGGCGACCTGGGCGAGCGGGAGGTCGGTGGTGAGCAGGTAGCGCCGTGCCGCGGCCCGGCGGGCGTCGTCGAGGATCGCCGCGAAGGTCGTGCCCTCGGCGGCCAGGCGCCGCTGCAGGGTGCGGGGGTGCAGGTCGAGCAGGCGGGCCACCGCGCCGACCTCCGGGCTGGCCGTGCCGAGCAGCTGGTCGACCGCGCCGCGCACGCGCGGGGCCACGCGGTCGCCGTCCACGGGGGCCTGGCGGTCGAGGAAGTCGAGGGCCATCCGGCGCACGGACTCGTCGCGGCCGGCGAGCGGCAGGGCGCCCAGGCTGCTGGGCAGCCGCAGCAGCGCGGCGGGGCGGCCGAAGCGCACGCGCGCCCCGAAGAAGTCCTCGTACGCCGCCCGGGGCGCGACCGGTCGCCCCGGCAGGTCGACGGTGCGCAGCCCGTAGCCGCCCCCGGCGAGCGAGCGGATGCTGCGGTGCAGGGAGCCCAGGCTGAGGTCGGTGCCCTGGCGGGGCGGGTCGACCCCCGGCGGGGTGACGTCGTAGCGCAGCGCCTCGACGCCGCGCACGCCGTCGGGATCGGGCTCGAGGCTGATCCGCATGGCGGGGGCGTGGACGAAGAGGTAGCGCGAGGTGCACTCCATGGCCTCGGCCACGGTGGGGGAGTTCTCGATGGCCAGGGCCAGCGGGCCGAGCAGCGAGAGGTCCTGGCGGGCCGCCACCCGCAGCCCGAGGTCGGGCCGGTCGAGCTCGTGGGCGGCCAGCTCGAGCACCCCGGCCATGGCCAGGTCGGGCACCAGCAGGTCGTCGGCGTCGAGGGCGGCGGGGTCGAGGCGGGCCCGGCGGGCCAGGTCGTCCGCGTCGCCGCCCAGCTCCTCGACCACCGCGCGGAAGCCGCGCAGGCCGGCGGAGCGGATCACGGACATGTCGTCCAGGATCAAGGAACTGTCGCGTCAGATCAAGAACGCGCGCGCCGGGCGGCGCACCATGGAGGCATGAGCGACACCGACACCCGTCCCAGCACCGCCGCGGGCACTGACTCCGACACCGGCACCGCCGGCGCGCGCGAGCCGCTGCCCGCGCACGTCGACGTCGTGGTGGTCGGCGCCGGCCTCTCCGGCATCGGCGCGGGCTACCGCCTGCAGACCGAGGTGCCCGACCGCAGCTACCTCGTGCTCGAGTCGCGCGAGGCGATGGGCGGCACGTGGGACCTCTTCCGCTACCCCGGCATCCGCTCCGACTCCGACATGTTCACCCTGGGCTACCAGTTCAAGCCCTGGCGCGAGCCGAAGTCGATCGCCGACGGCCCCACGATCCTGCGCTACATCCGCGAGACCGCGGAGGAGTTCGGGATCGACGAGCACATCCGCTACGGCACCAAGGTGCTCGGCGCCGACTTCTCCACCGCCGAGGCCCGCTGGACGCTGACCCTGCTGCGCGAGGGCGTCGAGACCACGATGACCTGCGACTTCCTCTACTCCTGCGCGGGCTACTACGACTACGACGAGACCTACACCCCCGACCTGCCGGGCCTGTCGGACTTCGGCGGCACCGTGGTGCACCCGCAGTTCTGGCCCGAGGACCTCGACTACTCCGGGCAGCGCGTGGTCGTCATCGGCTCCGGGGCCACCGCGGTGACGCTGGTGCCCTCGATGCTGCGCGACTCCACCGGCGACGAGGGCGTCGACGGCTCCGGCGCCGCGGCCCACGTGACCATGCTGCAGCGCAGCCCCACCTGGATCTCCGCCGTGCCCAGCCGCGACACCAAGGCCGACTGGCTGCGCGAGCACCTGCCCGCCGACCTGGCCCACACCCTGATCCGCAGCAAGAACATCGCCTTCGGCACGGCCTTCTACCAGTTCTGCCGGCGCTACCCCGACCGCGCCCGCAAGCTCCTGACCGGCCTGGCCACCAAGGTCCTCGGCGACGAGCAGCTGGTCGCCGACCACTTCACGCCCTCCTACGACCCGTGGGACCAGCGGCTGTGCGCCATCCCGAGCGCCGACCTCTTCAAGGCGATCAAGGGCGGTGACGCCGAGGTCGTCACCGACACCATCGACCGCTTCGTGCCCGAGGGCGTGCGGCTCAGCTCGGGCCGCGTGCTCGAGGCCGACGTGGTCGTCACCGCCACCGGCCTGCAGCTGCTGGCCTTCGGCGGGATCAGCCCGAAGGTCGACGGCGAGACCGTGCCGCTCTCGGAGCAGTTCGTCTGGCAGGGCGCCATGATGACCGGCGTGCCGAACTTCGCCGTCTGCATCGGCTACACCAACGCCTCCTGGACCCTGCGCGCCGACCTGTCGCACCGGCTGGTAGGCAAGGTGCTGCGCTGGATGGACGACCGCGACCTCGCCGCCGTCGAGCCCCACCCCGACCGCGAGCTCACCGAGCGCCCGCTGCTCGACCTCGCCTCCGGCTACGTCCAGCGCTCCATCGGCGCCTTCCCGCGCCAGGGCGACAGCGGCCCGTGGCGGGTGCGGCAGAACTACGTGCTCGACTCGCTCACCACCCTGCGGGCCGACCTGCGCCGGACCCTGCGGACCACCCCGCGCTCCGCCGTACGCCGCGACGCGCAGCCGGTCGGAGCCGGCCGGTGAGCGCCCGCACGATGCGCGCCCAGCGCCTCGACACCCGCACCCTGACCTTCGAGGTCACCGACGTGCCCGTACCGACCCCCGGCCCGGGCGAGGTGCTGGTGAAGGTCGCGTTCTGCGGCATCTGCCACTCCGACCTCAGCCTGCTCGACGGCACCTTCCCCGCCATGGGGCCGCCGGTGATCACCCAGGGCCACGAGGCCTCGGGCACCATCGCCGAGCTCGGCGCCGGTGTCGAGGGCTGGGCCGTCGGCGACCGGGTCGTGCCCGCCGCGGGCCGCCCGTGCGGTCGCTGCGCCTTCTGCCGGCGCTCCGACTTCAGCAACTGCACCCAGCTCGCCCTCATGGCCTTCGCCTACGACGGCGCCTGGGCGGAGTACACCCTCGCCCAGGCCGGCGGGCTGACCCGAATCCCCGACAACGTCTCGATGGAGCAGGCCGCGATCCTCGCCGACGCCGTCTCCACGCCGTACGGCGCCGTCGTCCACACCGGCGACGTGCGCGTCGGGGAGTCGGTCGGGGTGTGGGGCGCCGGCGGCGTCGGCACCCACGTCGTGCAGCTGGCCCGCCTCGTCGGGGCCACCCCCATCGTGGCCGTCGACCTCGACGAGACCGTGCGCCAGCGCGCCCTCGACCTCGGCGCCGACCTCGCCCTGGACTCCCGCGACCCCGACCTGGCCGCGAAGATCGCCGAGGTCACCGGCGGGCAGATGCTCGACGTCGCCTTCGACGCGGTCGGCCTGAAGGTCACCTTCGACCAGGCCCTGGCCAGCCTCGGCTCGCGCGGGCGCCTGGTCGGCGTGGGCATGAGCGGCGAGGAGTGGTCGCTGGGCCCGAGCATGCTCTTCAACCTCAGCCGCAAGCAGGTGCGCGGCCACCTCGGCTACGACGTCACCGACATCGGGGTCCTCGCCCGGCTCGTCTCCACCGGACGGCTCGACCTGAGCCGCTCCATCAGCGGGATCGTGCCGCTGGAGGACGTCGCCGAGGGCATCCGGCTGCTCAAGGACCGCGAGGGCAGCCCCGTGCGGATCCTCGTGCAGCCCTAGCGTCCCCGTCCGCGCACCACCTCCGGTCCCGCCGATGTGGCTGCGCGTGGATCGCGCAATTGTGCGGTCGGTGTGCGTGGACCGCGCAATTGCGCGGTCGGTGTGCGTGGATCGCGCAATTGCGCGGGTCGTCGTTGGCCGGTCGGGTGGGTTTGCGCGGCTGGTGCAGCTTTGCGGGGTGACGGGCGGTCGAAGGAGCGCAAACCTCCAGGGGCGTCCGTAGCGCGCAGCACCTCGGGCCGGGTCGGGCACGGATCGCGCGATTGCGCGGCCGGGGTGCACGGATCGCGCGATTGCGCGGTTAGCGCGCGTGGATCGCGCAATTGCGCTAGCGGTGACCCCAGCCGGGGCCGCAGCCGCGCGGCCGAGGCGGCGCTGGGGCGGACTAGGGCGCGGGCCAGCCCAGCAGCTCGGCCACCTGGGCGGGCAGCTCGCGGGCGGCGAAGGGCTTGGCGATGACGCCCCGCACGCCGGGGGCGTCGTCGACCTGGGCCTTGGCCGTCAGCAGCACGACCGGGATGTGGCGGGTGGACTCGTCGGCGGCGAGGGCGGCCGTCGCCTCGAGGCCGTTCATGCCCGGCATCATCATGTCCATCAGGACGGCGTCGGGCTGGTGGGCGCGGGCGACCTCGACGGCCTCGGCACCGCTGGCGGCGGTGAGCACGCTCCAGCCGGCGATGATCTCCAGGGTCATCTGGACGACCTCGCGGATCGCCTCGTCGTCGTCGGTGACCAGGATCGTGGGGGCGGACACGCGGGTACCTCCGAGAGCAGGAGGAGCCAGGCTAGTCCCGCACGGCCGCCAGCGCGGGCCTTCCGCCACTTCTTTGCTTGGGGCCGTGGAAGGTGCCGGCGTAGTAGGTCTGCAGGTCCACCGGCTCGATGCTGACCTCGGCCAGCCGGGAGAGGAGCCGGCCCGCGTTGCCGCTGAGCCGGCGGTCGTCGTTGAACGCGCAGATGTCCCAGGCGGCCACGGCCCGCTCGGCCACCATCAGCGCCGCCATCTCCTCGATGATGGCGTGGAAGACCCGCGCACTGCGGTGGGTCGGCGCGACCAGGGTGAAGCCGAGGTAGTAGACCGCGCCGCGGGCGGCGTGGTCGGGGAAGCGCTCGGCCAGGAAGCCCGGGCTGATCCACGGGACGGTGTCGAGGTCGTCGGTCAGGGTGGCCATGCCCACCGCCTCGCCGGCCTCGTCCCAGGCCACCCACTTCTGCACGCGCGGGTCGACCATCTCGGCGTGGAATTCCTCCTCGTGCAGCAGCTGGCGCGCCGCGGCGAGGGTCTCGAGCTCGCTGAAGGTGTCGCGGTAGAGCTGGTAGTAGCGCTGGGAGGTCGCCTCGTCGACCTCCTTCTCGACCGTGATCGTCAGCCCCGGGCGCACGCGCCCGACCGGCCGCGTCGTCGGCGCCGCCGCGAAGGCCGCGGCCCGCGCCCGGCCCTCGGTCGGCTCGGGTCGGGCGGCGAGCGCCGTCGCGACCACGCCGTCGTGCCGGCCCGCCGGTGCAGCCGCGCCCGGGTCGACCCCAGGCGCGCCGGTGCCCGGGGTGCTGCCGCTCCCACCGCCGTCGTCAGTCGGAGCGGTCGGAGCGGTCGGGACGGTCGGGGCGACGCCGGACGGGCGGCCCGCGGGGGCCGAGGAGGCCGCGGGAGCGAGGGGACCGGTGACGGCGGCGGGGTCGAACCACGACGAGACGCGGTAGGCCGCGAGGACGACCGCGCACGCAGGCAGGTCGACGCAGGTCACCGACGCGACGGCCGTCTGCACCGCGCCGTAGTGGCCGCGGCGGGTCGCCTTCATGTCGGCCAGGCTGAGCTCGATCTGCTCCAGCACCGACTCCTCGGTAGGTCCGTGGTGCTCCACGAACAGCCCGGCTCCCTCGGCGTCGACGCACCACCCCAGCCCGGCCCAGCCGGTCTCGCCGGGCCGCTCGGCGTAGGCCTCGGCGCGCACGCAGAACAGCACGTCGCCGTGGCCCCCCGGCAGGTCGGCGCCGACCTGGCGCACGCGGGAGCCGGGCGGGATCACCGAGGAGAGGGTGACCAGGTTGAAGTCGGCGACGCCGGCGCCCTGGAGCGCGGCGTCGAAGGCCGACAGCGGGGTGCGGCCCGACCCCGAGCCCGTGCGCACCGTGATGTCGAGGGTCTGCGCCGCCTCGCCGGAGCGTCCTGCGCGCAGTGTCGTGTCGTGGCCCATGCGTCTCCCGTCCACCGCCGCGGGCCCCCGCCGCACGCGTCGACGACCCGCGTGCGCCACCGTCCCGGCCCGGGGCGACGTCGTGCCGTCATCGGAATTATGTACGCCGCGCTCTGCTGCGCACCGACCGGCCCCCGTCGATCGGCGCGCCGGCACCCCCCGGACGGGCCATGCCCCGTTGCCCGATCGGCCCCCGGGTGCCCGGCGGCCGCGACGTGACGGGGTCGGACGGGCACAGGGGCGCGCGACGTCGGGCGAGCGGGCCGGGCAGCCTGCCGCGGCGGGGGCCGGCGGGTCGGCGCGGGTCGGCCGCCGCGACCGTGCCCGTCCGACTCCGTGCCACCCCGCGCGCGGCGGCGGTCCGTCGGCGGACCGGGGGAGCGGCGGACCGGGGTGCGGGGAGGGTCAGCCGGCGGGCAGGGTGAAGAACACCGACGTGCCGACGCCGACCTCGCTCTCGATCCAGATCCGCCCGCCGTGGCGGGTGACGATCTGGCGGCTGATGGTCAGGCCGAGACCGGTGCCGCCCTTCTCACGGGTGTCGGAGGAGTCGACCTGCTCGAAGCGCTCGAAGACGCTGCTCAGCATGTCGGCGGGGATGCCGCGACCGTGGTCGCGCACCTCGAACAGCACCTGCGGCCCCGCGGCCACCGCGCCGGTCTCGGCCGCCCTGCTCGCGGCGGCGGTGTCCGTGGCGGTGGGGGTGGTGCCGGTGGCGGTGGTGGCGGGACCGGACTCGAGGGTGACCACGGAGCCGGGCTCGGAGAACTTGCAGGCGTTGCCGATGAGGTTGGTGAGGGTCTGCATCACCTGGTCGGCGTCGGCGTGCACGACGCCGTCGGCGCGACCGACCTCGATGCCGACGCCGAGCGACCCGGCCATGCCCTCGATCTGGCGGGCGGCGGCCTCGAGCAGGTCGCGGGCGGGTTGGGCGGTGTGGGAGCGGGTGGCCTCGCCGGTCTCGAGCCGCTCGAGGTCGAGCAGGTCGTTGATCAGCCGGGAGAGGCGCTCGCTGCTCTCCAGCGCGACGGTGACCATGCGGGTCGCGCCGGCCGACAGCGGACCGAGGTGGCCGTCGGCGACCATCTCCAGGGAGGCCCGGATGGAGGTCAGCGGGGTGCGCAGCTCGTGGCTGACGACGGAGAGGAACTCGTCCTTGATCCGGTCGACCTCACGGCGCTGGGTGACGTCGCGGAAGACGATGACCCCGCCCAGCACCTCGTCGTCGTCGATGAGCGGCGCCGCGGTCATGTCGGCGGGGAAGGTCGAGCCGTCGGCGCGGCGCAGCAGCTCTTCGTCGGCCACCTGCACCTGTCCGGTGCTCATCGCCGCGAAGACCGGGCACTCCTCCCACGGCACGAGGCGTCCCTCGACGGTGGTGGCGTGCAGCACCGGGTGGGCCGGTCGTCCCTCCAGCTCGGCCAGGGTGTAGCCGAGGGCCTCGCCGGCCGAGGGGTTGAGGAAGGTGATGCGTCCGTCGCGGTCGACGCCGTAGATGCCGTCGCCGACGGAGTCGAGGAGCAGCTCGTTCTGCCGGGCCAGCTGGCGCAGGTGCTCGGTCTGCTCGGCCACCCGCCGCTCGAGCCCGCGCCGCAGGGCGGCGTTGTCGGCGGTGAGCAGGACCTGCCGCACCCCGGCGGCGACGATCAGCACGAGCCACGCCACTGCCTGCGCGCCGTTGGGGTTGCGCGACTCCCCGAGGGTCACCTGCACCACGGCGGCGACGAGCAGCACCGCGAAGACCACCATCGTGCCGATCGACTCCGGCAGGCCCCGACCGGTGTCCTCGTCCTCGCTGGGCAGGGGGGCCCAGGCGGCCAGCCCGAAGAAGGCGTAGCCCGCGATCCAGCCGAGGTCGAGCACCGTGCCGAAGACGAAGCTGCCCTCGGCCGCGCGCACGGCGAAGGTCAGGTCGCCCACGGCGTAGAGCAGGAAGCCGGCGGCCACCAGGCCGAGCCCGAGGCGCTGCGAGCGCGAGACCCGCAGGAGCAGCAGCACCGCGACCGTGGCCAGCACGACGTCGAGCAGGGGCAGCAGCAGGGCGAGCGCCTGCGCGGCCGACCCGTCGCGCGCGGAGGAGTCGAGCAGCCGGGGGTAGACGAGGACGGAGACGATGAGCAGCATCGCGCCGCCCGCGACCAGTCCGTCGAGGAACATCACGACCAGCTCGGCACCGCGGCGTCGTGCGGTGGGGAAGGACAGCAGTCCGGCGGTGGCGATGAGCAGCGCCACCGCGAAGAGGCCGTCGCCCACGACGCTGGGGGAGGAGACGGGGTCCGACCCCATGGCCGCCGACCACGCGTTGCCGCTGATGGCCGTGACGCCGGCGATCGCCAGCAGCAGCCACGGTCGTCGGTCACGGGGCGTCGTACGCCGGGCGCGCAGCGCCGCGCTGGCCGAGCCGAGCACGCCTGCGGCGAGGAGCGCGACGGTCGTGACCGAGCCGCGCACGCCCATCGGCAGCCACGGCAGCAGCAGGAGGGTGGTCAGCACCAGCAGGCCCGCGACGACGACACGCGCGGTGTCGAAGTGCGTGCGCCCGAGCGCCGGCCCCCCCGAGTCCATGGCTCGACGCTATCAGCGCCGCCGCCCGGCGGGCGTGGTCCGATCGGGTCCGCCGGCGGTGGCCGTCCGGGTCCTCCCCGGGGGTGGTCCGGTCGCAGGTCCCGCCACGCCATCCTGGGCTCCGGGACGGCACCGTCGCCGGCCCGGGAGGGAGCACCATGATCACCAGCATCGTCTCGCGCGTCCTCGGACGCGGCCGCTCGACCGGCGCCACCGCCGGTCGTCCCGTCGGGGGCACCGCCACGGGCGGCAGCCGCTCGCAGGACGAGGCCATCGGCCGCGGCGTGCGCAGCGTCCTCGGCAAGCTCACCGGCCGCCGCCGCTGACCTGCCGCCGACCCGCGGCCGACCCGCGGCACCCGTCGAGCCCCCCGCCCCGGCCCTGCCGGAGCGGGGGGCTCGGTCCGCTCCGCCGGTCCGCTCGCGACCACGCCGGTCCCGATCTCGCCCGCTCGCGGCCTGACTCCCGTCGGTGCACGCCCTCGGCGCACCGGCTGGTCCCACCAGCCTCCTGCGTCCCACCGGTCGGCCCGGACCCGCACCTGTCGGCCGACGCGTGGGCCGACAGGTGCGGGTTTCGCCAGCCGGCCGGTGAAACCCGCAGACCCCTCCGGATCCCCAGCCTGCCCACAGCCGGTCCGAGGACCACTGCTGGGCAGGTGGGGTAGGCAGGAGGGGCAGCCCACGACCACCGACCCAGGAGCGCCATGGCGACCCGCCTCACCGTGACCAGCGCCGAGACCACCCCCAGCGGCCTGCGCCGTGTGTGGTTCCGCAGCGACGACCTCTCGGCCTTCGCCGACAGCCACCACACCGACCGCTACGTCAAGCTCGTCCTGCCCCGCCCGGGCGTCGCCTACCCCGCGCCGCTGGAGGAGCTCGACCTGCGGACCCTGCGCACCACGATGGCCCCCGAGGACCTGCCGGTCGTGCGCACCTACACCGCGCTCTTCCCCGACGTCGTCGCCGGCACGCTGGCCATCGACTTCGTGGTGCACGGCGACGAGGGCGTCGCGGGGCCGTGGGCCGCCTCGGCGGCGCCGGGCGACACGCTGGTGGTCAACGGCCCGGGCGGTGCCTGGTCGCCCGACCCCACCGCCGACTGGCACCTGCTCGTCGGCGACGAGTCGGCGCTGCCGGCGGTGACCGCCTCACTGGCGGTGCTGCCGCCCGACGCGGTCGTGCGGGTCGTGGTGCTCGTGGAGTCGCCCGCGCACCTTCCCCGGTTGGATCCCGGCGAGCGCGGCGAGCTGGTCGTGGCGCACCGCAGCGACGGCGGCACCCTCGAGGCCGCGGTGCGCTCCCTCGACTGGCCGCCCGGGCGGGTCAGCGCCTTCGTGCACGGCGAGGCGGGCGAGGTGATGCGCCGCCTGCGCCCCCACCTGCTCGGCGAGCGCGGCGTCGACCGCGCCGACCTGTCGATCTCCGGCTACTGGCGCCGGGGCCGCACCGAGGAGGGCTTCCGCGAGTGGAAGCAGGCCCAGCCGCGCGACTGACGCGGCCCGGCAGGGCCTGACACGCGGATCGCACGCACCGGCTGCGTGCGATCCGCACGTCACGCCTGCCCGGCGCCTGCCCGGTGCCGGGGTCGGGCGCCGGGGTCGGGCGGTGCGGTCAGGTGGTGGGGTCGAGGTGGTCGCGCAGGGTGAGCATCGCGGCGTCGACCAGGTCGGGCAGCGAGCGGGCGGGGTCGTCGAGCCACACGTCGTACGCCGCGAGCGCGAGGGCCAGGCTGACCTGGCCCACGGTCTGCGGGAGCAGGTCGCCGGGGCGGGCGCCGGTGCGCGCGGCGACGTGCTCGGCGATGACCTGGCGCCACTCGGCGTAGCGGAGCACGGAGTGCGCCTGGAGCGCCGGGGTCCGCAGGATCAGCCGCATCCGGTCGACGTGGGTGGGGTCGGCGGCGGGCGGGAACTCGTTGAAGGCGCGCACGGCACGGTGCACGCCACGCCACAGCGGCTCGTCGGCCGGGGCGTCGGCCAGCAGGTGTCGGAAGCGCGCGAGGGTGAGGTCGAAGCGGCCCCACGGGATGTCGTTCTTGGAGCGGTAGTAGCGGAACAGGGTCCGCCTCCCGACGCCGACCTCGTCGGCGATCGCGTCGAGCGTGGTGCCCTCGAAGCCGCGCTCGGCGAAGAGTCGGAAGGCGGCCTGCTCGATGGCCGCGTGGGTGGTGACGACCGGTCGCCCCTGACGGCGCGCGCTGTCGTCGACCACGGCCGCAAGGTACACCCGCGGACGAGCGGCGGCCCTGCGCGGCCGGGCGGCGGCGGCACCTGCCCGTTCGGAGGGTTCTGGGGCCGTGCCGGATTCGGGGCCCCCGACCCCTGGCGTTTTGGCCACGGGTGCCATTAGCGTCCGGTGTGACCTGCACCACGATCCGCAGCAGCACGAGAGGAGCACCCATGAACCCCGAGGACACCACGCCGGACACCACGCCCGAGGCCGCCGGCCCGGAGGCCGGCCTGACCGCGGAGAGCCTCATCGAGGAGGTCTCGATCGACGGCATGTGCGGCGTGTACTGATGCTCGACGAGGCCTGGACCCTGTCGCCCTCGGTGGCCCTGCGACCCGAGCCCTTCGGTGCGCTGGCCTACCACTTCGGCAACCGGAAGCTCACCTTCCTCAAGCGCCCGGAGCTGGTGGCAGTGGTCCGGGCCCTCGCCGACCACCCCGACGTCCGCACGACCCTCGAGGCCGTCGGCGTGCCCGAGCCGCAGCACGCGGCGTACGCCGGGGCCCTGCGCGGCCTGGCCGACTCCGACATGATCCGCCCGCGCGCCCAGGAGGCCGTCGCATGACCCTCGCCCCCGTCCGACCCGCCGCCCCGACCGCCGCCCCGACCGCCGCCCCGACCGCCGCCCCGAGCGCCGCCCCGAGCACTCGGGAGCGCCCCCTCGGCGGCACGCTGGTCGAGCAGTTCGAGCTCGGCCTCGACGCCCCCATCTGCCTGACCTGGGAGCTCACCTACGCCTGCAACCTCGAGTGCGCCCACTGCCTCTCGAGCAGCGGCCGGCGAGACCCCCGCGAGCTCACCACCGAGCAGGCCGAGGCGGTCATCGACGAGCTGCAGCGCATGCAGGTCTTCTACGTCAACGTCGGCGGCGGCGAGCCCACGATCCGCCCCGACTTCTGGCACCTGCTGCAGTACGCCGTGGACCACCAGGTCGGCGTGAAGTTCTCCACCAACGGCGTGCGCCTGACCCCGGAGAACGCACGGCTGCTGGCCTCGCCCGCCTTCGGCGGCTACGTCGACGTGCAGATCTCCCTCGACGGCGCGACCGCGGAGGTCAACGACCACGTGCGCGGCCCGGGCTCCTACGACACCGCGCTGACCGCGCTGGCCAACCTCCAGGACGCCGGCTTCACCGACGCCAAGATCTCGGTGGTCTGCACGCGGGAGAACATCGGCCAGCTCGACGAGTTCAAGGCCCTCGCCGACCGCTTCGGCGCGACGCTGCGCCTCACCCGGCTGCGCCCCAGCGGCCGCGGCGCCGACGTGTGGGACGAGCTGCACCCGCTGCCCCACCAGCAGCGCGAGCTCTACGACTGGCTGGTCGCCCACGGCGAGGACGTCCTCACCGGCGACTCCTTCTTCCACCTCGCCGCCTACGGCGAGTCGCTGCCCGGGCTCAACCTGTGCGGTGCCGGGCGCGTGGTGTGCCTCATCGACCCCGTCGGCGACGTCTACGCCTGCCCCTTCGCCATCCACGACGAGTTCCTCGCGGGCAACCTGCTCGCCGACGGCGGCTTCCAGAAGGTCTGGCAGACCTCCGAGCTCTTCCTCGGGCTGCGCGCGCCGCAGACCGGCGGGGCCTGCGCGAGCTGCCAGTTCTACGACACCTGCCGCGGCGGCTGCATGGCCGCGAAGTTCTTCACCGGCCTGCCCATGGACGGCCCCGACCCCGAGTGCGTGCAGGGCTACGGTGAGCAGGCGCTGGTCGCCCTCGACGCCGCCGGCGGGCGCCAGGTGCCGGCGTCGAGCCAGGACCACTCCAAGACCGCGCCGACGCGCAACCAGCCGGTGATGCTCACCCTCGGCCGGCGCCCCGACACCCTGACCCTGCCGTCGGCCCCGCCGGTCTCGGCCTGCGCGGAGAGCCCGCTCGCGGGCTTCGTGCCCCCGCCGCTCCAGCAGTCGGTCCAGCAGCCGGTCCAGCAGCCGGTCCAGCAGTCGGTCCAGCAGCCCGACCCGCAGTCGATCCCGCACACCGAGCAGTGAGGTAGCGCCATGACCAAGCCCGAGTGGCTCTCCAAGGTGGAGAACCCCTGGAAGCAGAACCCGTGGTTCGAGTCGGTGGCGGTGGCCCAGGAGCGGGCCCGCAAGCGCCTGCCCGCGCCGGTCTACGGCGCTCTCGTGGCCGGCTCCGAGCGTGGCCAGACCATCGCCGACAACCAGGCCGCCTTCGCCGAGATCGGCTTCGCCCCGCACGTCGCGGGCCACCAGCCCGAGCGCTCGATGGCCACCACCGTCATGGGGCAGCAGATCTCCCTGCCGGTGGTGATCAGCCCCACCGGGGTGCAGGCCGTCCACCCCGACGGCGAGGTCGCCGTGGCCCGGGCGGCGGCGTCGCGCGGCACGGTCATGGGGCTGTCGAACTTCGCCTCGAAGTCGGTGGAGGAGGTCTGCGCGGTCAACGACCAGACCTTCTTCCAGATGTACTGGACGGGCGACCGCGACGTGATGCTCCAGCGCATGCAGCGGGCCAAGAAGGCCGGCGCCAAGGGCCTCATCGCCACCCTCGACTGGTCGTTCTCGATGGGCCGCGACTGGGGCAGCCCCGAGATCCCCGAGAAGGTCGACCTGAGGACGATGGTGCGGATGGCGCCCCAGGTGGCGACCAAGGCGCGCTGGCTCTACCAGTTCGGCCGCACGGGCACGATCCCCGACCTCACCGCCCCCAACCTCGCCCCTCCCGGTCAGGCGAAGGGGCCGACGTTCTTCGGCGCCTACTACGAGTGGATGACCACCACCCCGCCCACCTGGGAGGACGTCGCCTGGATGCGCGAGCAGTGGACCCAGCTCAGCGGCATGCCGTTCATGCTCAAGGGCGTCTGCCGCGTCGACGACGCCCTGCGGGCCCGCGACTGCGGCGTCACGGCGATCTCGGTCTCCAACCACGGCGGCAACAACCTCGACGGCACCCCGGCCACCATCCGCGTGATCGGGCCGATCGCCGACGCCGTCGGCCACGACGTCGAGGTGCTCATGGACGGCGGCGTCCGGCGCGGCTCCGACGTGGTCAAGGCCCTGGCCCTGGGCGCCCGCGCGGTCATGATCGGGCGCGCCTACCTGTGGGGCCTGGCCGCCAACGGCGAGCAGGGCGTCGGCAACGTGCTCGACGTGCTGCGCTCGGGCATCGACTCCGCTCTGCTCGGCATGGGTCTGTCGTCGATCGACCAGCTCACCCCCGACCTGCTGGTCGTGCCCGACGGCTTCGTCCGCGCCCTCGGCGTGCCCGCCGACGCCCCGGCCCCCGGCGTGGCCCCCGACGCGGCCCCGGACCCGGTCCACCACTGAGGGCCCCGGTGGACCCGCACCCCGCGCCGGCCGGCGTCGCGACGCCGGTCGACCGCCGTGACCTGGCCGACGCCACCTGGCCCGACCTCCCGGCGACCCCGACGGTGCTCGTGCCGCTGGGGTCGCTGGAGCAGCACGGCCCGCACCTCCCGCTCGACACCGACGCTGCGATCGCCGACGCCGTCGCCCGCCGGGTGGCCGAGCTGCTCGACCCCGACGGGTCGGGCGACCTGTGGGTCGCGCCGCCGGTGGTCTACGCCGCGAGCGGGGAGCACCAGATGTTCGCCGGCACCGCCTCGATCGGCACCGACGCGCTCCACGCCCTGCTGGTCGAGCTCACCCGCTCGCTGCGCACGTGGGCCGGCCGGGTGGTCTTCGTCAACGCCCACGGCGGCAACCTCCAGGCCCTCGGGGCGGCGCTGCGCCAGCTGCGCGCGGAGGGCCACGACGTCACCTGGGCGCCCTGCGCGACCGAGGAGGTCGACGCCCACGCCGGCTTCATCGAGACCTCGCTGATGCTCCACCTGCGCCCCGCGGCGGTGCGCCTCGACCGCGCGGTGGCCGGCAACACGACGCCGGTGCACGAGCTGCTGCCCGCCCTGCGGAGCGGGGGCGTCGGCGCGGTCTCGGCCAACGGCGTGCTCGGCGACCCCGCGGGCGCGAGCGCCGCGGAGGGCGAGCGGGTGCTCGAGGCGATGGCGCGCGACGTGGTGCAGCGACTCGCCCGCGAGGGCACCGCCGCGGCGCAGCCCGCCGGGGCCCCCGCGTGAGGGTCGCCCTGGTCACCGGCGCGGCCCGCGGCATCGGCGCCGCGACCGTCGCGCGCCTGGCCGAGGACGGCTGGGCGGTGCTCGCGCTCGACGCGTGCGCCGGCCCCGAGGCGTCGCCGTACGCCCTGCCGACGCGGGCCGACCTCGACGCCGTGGTGGCGCCCTGGCCCGAGGCCGAGGCGTGCGTCGCCGACGTGCGCGACCGCGCCGCCCTCGCCGCCGCCGTCGCCCGGGTGCTGGAGCGCTGGGGCCGCCTCGACGCCGTGGTCGCGGCGGCGGCCGTGGTCGCGGGGGGACGAGCGCTGTGGGAGACCCCCGACGAGGAGCTCGACCTGCTCTGGGACGTCGACGCCCGCGGCGTGTGGCTCACCGCCGCCGTGAGCGTGCCCGCGATGCTGGCCGGGCCCGACCCGTCGGGCTGCCGGTTCGTGGCGGTCGCGTCGGCGGCCGGCACCCACGGCCTCTTCCGGATGGCGGGCTACAACGCGGTCAAGCACGCCGTGGTCGGCCTCGTGAAGGGCCTGGCCGCCGACCTCGTCGGCACCGGCGTCACCGCCGTGGCCGTCTCGCCGGGCTCCACCCGCACCCCCATGCTCGAGCAGACCGCCGCGCTCTACGACACCGACGTCGCCGCCCTCGCCGCCCACCAGCTGCTGCGCCGACCGCTGGAGCCCGAGGAGCTCGCCGCGACCATCGCCTTCTGCTGCTCGCCGGCCGGCGCCGTGCTCCACGGCGGCGTCGTCCACGCCGACGGCGGCTTCCCCGGATGAGGGTCCCGCGCCGATGAGTCCCGACGCGCCGACCCGCGCCGACGCCGCGGCTCCCCGCGCCGCCCGCACCCCCGACCGGCTGCCCGACGGCTTCCGGGTGGCCCTGCGCCCCGACGTACGCCGCCTCGACGGCGGACGGCTGCTCGTCGGGGGCTCGCCGATGCGCGCGATGCGGCTCTCGCCCGCGGCGCTCGCCGTGCTGGGCGACGGCGGCTTCGTGGTGACCGACGACCGCTCGGCCGCGCTGGCCGCGAGCCTGCTGCGCGCCGACGTCGCGGAGCCGGTGCTCGACCCCGCACCGGTCGCGGCCGACCTGCTCACCGTGGTGCTGCCCGTGCGTGACCGCTGCGACCAGCTCGACCGCGCGCTGGGCGCCCTGGGTCGGGCCTGCCGCGTGCTCGTCGTCGACGACGCCTCCCACGACCCCGCCGCCGTCGCCGCGGTCGCCCGCCGCCACGGCGTCGAGGTGCTCGCGCTCGCCGTCAACGTCGGACCCGGCGGCGCCCGCAACGCCGGTCTGGCCCACGTGCGCACGCCCTACGTCGCCTTCGTCGACTGCGACGTCACCGTCGGCACCGACCTGCTCCTGCGCCTGGCCCGGCACCTCCTCGACCCGACGGTCGCGCTGGTCGGCCCGCGGGTGGTCGGCCGGGCGCGCAGCACGCGGGTGCGGTGGTGGGAGAGCTACGACGAGGTCGCCTCCTCGCTCGGCCTCGGGGCCCGCGGCGGGGTCGTGCGCCCGGGTGCCGCGGTCGGCTGGCTGCCCGCCGCCTGCCTGGTCGGGCGGGTCGCCGACCTCGGCGAGGGCTTCGAGCCCGGGCTGCGGGTGGCCGAGGACGTCGACCTCGTCTGGCGCCTCGACGTCGCCGGTCGCACCGTGCGCTACGACGCGGGCGAGCGGGTCGACCACGACGCCCGGGCCACCGTGCGCGGCTGGCTGGGCCGCAAGGTGCTCTACGGCACCGGTGGGGCGCTGCTGGCCCAGCGCCACGGCGACCGCGGCGCGCCCGCGGTGCTCTCACCGGAGCTGGCGCTCGCCGCGGCGGCGCTGCTGCTGCGCCGCCGCTGGTCGGCCCCGGTGGCGGCCCTGGCCGTGGCCCGCGGCGCGCACGCCCTGGCCACCACGCTGCCCGAGGCGCCGGAGCGCCCGCGCCTGGCCGCCGGCCTCACCGCCCGCGGCCTGGGCTGGGCCGTGCGCCAGGAGACCGGCCTGCTGCTGCGGCACTGGTGGCCGCTCACCGTGGTCGGCGCCGCGCTGAGCCGCGACGTGCGCCGCGCCGTCGTCTCGGCCCTCGTGGTCGACCTGGCGGTCGGCGTGCGCGAGCACCCCCGCGCCGACCCGCGCCTGCTGCTGCTCGGCCGCCGCCTCGACGACCTCGCCTACGGCACCGGCCTGTGGCTGGGCGCTCTGCGCGCCCGCTCGCCGCGCTGCCTGCTGCCGCGCTCGCCGCGCTCGCGTCGCTGAGCCGCCCTTGCGACCGGACCGCAGTCCGTCAACAAGAACGTTGACGGTCGAGCGCGGGGCGCCGTACGGTCGGGGCGGTCCCCGACCGTCGGGACGACCGAGTGAAGCCGAGGACCACGATGACCCGACCTTCCCGTCCGTGCTGCGACCGTGTGAGGGGAGCCGGGTGGTGAGCACTCCGGTGCGGGCGGCGCTCCGGGGCGCGGTCGTCGGCGGCGGCACCATGGGGGTGGGCATCGCCTACGTGATGGCCACCCACGGCCTGCGCACCACGGTGGTCGAGCCCAGTGCCGAGCGCGTGAGGGCCCTGCGCGACGAGGTGGACGCCGCGCTGGCCGGCGGCGTCGCCCGCGGACGCCTCGACGAGGCGCGGGCCGACGCCGTCCGCGAGGGCCTCGTGGTCGTCGGGTCGGTCGAGGACCTCCCCGTGGGTCTGGACGTGATCGTGGAGAGCGTGCCCGAGCGGGCGGACCTCAAGGCGGCAGTGCTCGCCGCGGCCGAGGCGCTCGCTCCACGACTGCTCGCGACCAACACGAGCTCGATGTCGGTGGACGCCCTGGCTGCTCCCCTGGCGCATCCTGAGCGTTTCTGCGGCCTGCACTTCTTCAACCCGGTCTGGTCGATCGGGCTCGTCGAGGTGGTCCGGGGGGCTCGCACCGGCGCGGAGTCCCTCGCCCTCGCCCTCGACCTCGTCGGGGCGATGGGCAAGGAGAGCGCCGTCGTCAACGACTCGCCGGGCTTCGCCACCAGCCGGCTCGACCTGACGCTGGCGTTGGAGTCCATCCGGATGCTCGAGGAGGGTGTCGCCGCGGCCGAGGACATCGACCGGGCCGTGCGGCTGGCCTACCGCCACCCGGTCGGGCCGCTCACGCTCAGCGACATCGTCGGTCTCGACGTGCGCCTCGACATCAGCCGTCAGCTCGAGGTGTCCCTCGGCCCGCGGTTCGCGCCCCCGCGCCTGCTCGAGGAGATGGTCGCCGAGGGTCGGCTGGGCCGGAAGTCGGGGCGCGGGTTCTTCGACTGGTCCGAAGGAGAGCGCTCGTAGGCCTTGTGGAGCGTCAACGCATGTGTTGATACTGGTGTGACCGACACCACCTGAGGAGTGACCGTGCGCGACGCCGTGATCGTGGAAGCCATCCGTACCCCCGTCGGGAAGCGGGGCGGCGGCCTGTCCGCCGAGCACCCGGTCGACCTCTCGGCCGACCTGCTCGTCGCCCTCGCCGCCCGGACCGGACTCGACCCCGCCCTGGTCGACGACGTCCACTGGGGCTGTGTGCACCAGGTCGCCGAGCAGACCTACAACGTGGCGCGCAACGCGGTGATCGCTGCCGGGTGGCCCGAGTCGGTGCCCGGCACGACCCTCGACCGGCAGTGCGGCTCCTCCCAGCAGGCCGTGCACTCCGCCGCCGCCATGGTCGTCTCGGGGCAGGCCGACATCGTCGTCGCCGGCGGCGTCGAGGTGATGAGCCGCGTGCCGATGGGGGCCTCGGTGCTCGACAAGGACCCGTTCGGGGAGCGCTTCGCCGCCCGCTACGACGGGCGTCGACCCCACATGGGCCTCGGCGCCGAGGAGATCAACCGTCGCTGGTCGCTCACCCGCACCCAGCTCGACGAGTTCGCGCTGTCGTCGCACGAGAAGGCGGCCCACGCCCAGAAGAACGGCCTCTTCGAGAGCCAGATCGTCTCGGTGACCACTGCCGACGGAGTGACCGTCGAGCACGACGAGGGCATCCGGCCGGGCGGCTCGCTGGAGAAGCTCGCCGGCCTGCGGTCGGTCTTCGCCGAGGACGGCCTGCTCACCGCCGGCAACAGCTCCTCGATCAACGACGGCGCGGCGGCGCTGCTGGTCATGACCGGCGACAAGGCGCGAGAGCTCGGCATGACGCCGATCGCGCGGGTGCACACCGCCGTCGTCGCGGGCGACGACCCCATCATCAGTCTCACCGCCCTGATCCCCGCCACCCGCAAGGCCATGGACCGCTCGGGCCTCTCGCTCTCCGACATCGGCGTCTTCGAGGTCAGCGAGGCCTTCGCCTCGGTGCCGCTCGCCTGGCAGAAGGAGATCGGAGCCGACCCGGCCCTGATGAACCCCCACGGTGGTGCGATCTCCATCGGCCACCCGCTCGGCGCCAGTGGGGCTCGGCTGATGACCACGATGGTCCACCACATGCGCGAGGCCGGCGTGCGCTACGGCCTCCAGACGATGTGCGAGGGCGGCGGGCTCTCCAACGCCACGATCCTCGAGCTGCTCTGACCCGGTCGACCTGCCCCGCGCCGTCCACCACCCGCCACCACGAGGAGTCCCGATGCCCGACCTGAAGCTGAGCCACTCTCCGCTCATCCCGGAGACCGAGGAACGTCGGGCGTTGCGGGAGTCGGTGGCGGCCCTGGCCGGCAAGTACGGTCGTGCCTACTTC
This sequence comes from Nocardioides sp. P86, assembly GCF_023712465.1. NCBI lineage: Bacteria > Bacillati > Actinomycetota > Actinomycetes > Propionibacteriales > Nocardioidaceae > Nocardioides > Nocardioides sp. P86. The sequence goes on from NZ_JAMAYE010000003.1 coordinate 431,044, forward strand.
CAGGAGGCGGCAGCCCGGGGCGGCTTCCCCGACGAGCTCTACCGCGACCTCGGGCACGCCGGCTTCCTGGGCGTGAACATGCCCGAGGAGTGGGGCGGCGGGGGCGGGGGCCTGGCCGACCTGGCCGTCGTGATCGAGGAGTGCGCCGCCCAGGGCTGCCCGATGCAGATGATCGTCATCAGCTCGATCACCGCATCGATCATCGCCCGCCACGGATCCGAGGTGCTCAAGGAGAGGTGGCTGGAGGGGATCTGCAGCGGGGAGAAGAAGGTGGTCTTCGCGATCACGGAGCCCGACGCCGGCACCAACACCCACAACATCTCCACCACCGCGACGCCGTCGCCCGGCGGCGGGTGGACCCTCACGGGACAGAAGTACTGGACCTCCGGGGTCGACGAGGCCGACGCCGTCATGGTGGTGGCCCGCGATGCCGAGCCGGGCCCCGACGGCAAGCGCACGCTGTCGCTCTTCCTGATCCCGACGGACGCGCCCGGATTCAGCTACACCGTGATCGACTCGGCCCTGCGGGCGCCGGAGCGACAGTTCGTCACCTTCTACGACGACGTGCCCGTCGCCGCCGACTCGATCGTCGGTGACCAGGGCCGCGGTCTCCAGCAGGTCTTCGCCGGGCTCAACCCCGAGCGGGTCGCTGCTGCGGCGATCGCCTCCGGCATCGCGCTGTACGCCCTGCAGCGCGGAGCGCTCTACGCCAACCAGCGCACGGTGTGGAGCCAGCCCATCGGCGCCCACCAGGGCCTGTCGCACCCCCTCGCCAAGGCCTACATCGACGTGCAGCAGGCCCGGCTGATGAACTTCCGCGCCGCGGAGCTCTACGACACCGGTCAGGACGCCGCCTGCGCCGAGGCGGCCAACATCGCCAAGCTCGCCGCCGCCGACGCCTGCCTGCTCTCACTCGACCAGGCGATGCAGACCCACGGTGGCAACGGCCTGTCCAACGAGTACGGGCTCTCCGACCTGTGGTTCACCGCACGCATGCTCAAGACGGCTCCCGTGAGCCGCGAGATGGTCCTCAACTACGTCGCGCAGCACAGCCTCGGGCTGCCCAAGAGCTACTGAGGAGAGCGGCGTGACCTTCACCTTCGCGGAGGCGCTGGGCGACCTGGCGTCCCGCACCCCCGACGCCACGGCCATCCTCTTCGAGGAGCAGCGCCTCAGCTTCGCCGACCTCCACGGCCGGGGCACCCGGCTGGCCCACGTGCTCGACGGTCTCGGCGTCGCCGACCAGCGGCGCGTCGGGTTCCTGGGCAGGAACTCCCCGGCCTTCTTCGAGCTGGCCCTGGCCTGCAGCCTCCAGGACGCCGTGCTCGTCGGGCTCAACTGGCGACTCTCCCGCTCCGAGCTGGTCTCGATCACCGCCGACGCCGACCTGTCGCTGCTGGTGGTCTCGCCCGACCTCGTGCACCTGGTCGACGCCGACGCCGGGGTGCGCGTCGTGACCACGGGGTCCGAGCTCGACGCCCTCGTCGCCGCGGCCGACGACACCCCGGTCGAGACGCGCACGCGTGGGGAGAGCGTGCTGCTGCAGTTCTACAGCTCCGGCACGACCGGCCTGCCCAAGGGCACGCTCATCACCAACGACAACCTCGCCTTCACCCGGACCAGCGGACGCCTGCTCTACGGCATGGACGCCGACACGGTGAACCTGGTGCCCTCGCCGCTCTTCCACATCGGCGGCGCGGGCTACGGCTCGACCGCCCTGACCCAGGGCGGCACGACCGTGCTGGTGCCCGACTCGGACCCCCTCACGCTGCTGGGTGCGATCGAGCGTCACGGGGTGACCCACGCCTTCATGGTGCCTGCCGTGATCCAGGGCATCGTCGGCTCGCCGGCGCTGCGCACCTCCGACGTCTCCAGCCTGCGGCTGGTGGCCTACGGCGGGGCACCCATGAGCGAGGCGCTCCTGGAGTCGGCGATCGCGGCACTGCGCTGCGACTTCCTCGGTGTCTACGGGATGACCGAGACCTCGGGCACCGTGGTCGCGCTGGCTGCCACCGACCACGACCCGGGCGGCCCGCGCGCCCACCTGCTGCGCTCGATCGGCAAGGCCCTGCCGTGGGCCTGCGAGGTCGAGGTGCGTGACCCGGTGACACTCGAGGCGGCCGAGGTGGGCGCCGTGGGGGAGATCTGGGTCCGCTCGGGCCAGGTGACGCCCGGCTACTGGCGCCAGCCGGAGGCGACCGCGCAGGCGCTGACCGCCGACGGCTGGCTGCGCACCGGGGACGCCGCCTACCGGGACGCCGACGGCTTCCTCTTCCTCCACGACCGGATGAAGGACATGGTCATCACCGGCGGTGAGAACGTCTATCCCGCCGAGGTCGAGAACGTCCTGGCCCACCACCCGGCGGTGCTGGAGGTCGCGGTGATCGGCGTGCCGTCGCGGCGGTGGGGCGAGAGCGTCAAGGCGCTCGTCGTGCCCCGCCCCGGCGTCGAGGTCGACGCCGCCGACCTGATCGCCTTCGCCCGCGACCGCCTCGCCCACTACAAGTGCCCCCGCGCGGTCGAGACCATCGAGGTCCTTCCCCGCAACGCCTCGGGCAAGATCCTCAAGAAGGAGCTGCGCATGTCCCACGGAAGTCCCGTCTCGTGAGCGCCGAGGTGGCAGGTGTCGAGAAGGGCTCCGTCGGGGCCGTGCCCGACCGGGTCCTGCCGCTGGTGAGGCGGTGGACGGTGAGCTGGCTCAACGGCCACGACCCCGCTGCGTGCGAGGACCTGCTCGCCGAGGACTACCGGCTGCGTATCGGCACCTTCGAGGTCGACCGCCGTGACGACTACGTCGAGGCCACGGTCGGCCAGCTCGCGCAGTTCCCCGGGCTCGTGCTGACCGTGCACGACGTGCTGACCAACGGCCGCCAGGCCGCGGTGCACTTCACCGAGCACGGCGTCTCGCTGCGCCACGACGGCAACGCCGCGGCCTGGACAGGGGTCGTGCTCTTCGACTCCGACTCCGACTCCGACTCCGGGGTCAGGGGCAACGGCGCCGGCGGCGACCGGCTGATCCGCGCCTGGGCCGAGGAGGACTACGCCGCGCGGCGTCGACAGCTCGCCTCGGGCACGCCCGACCCGGTCGGCTCGCCGGCCGTGGCGCCGTGGGACACCCCCGCGGAGCCCGCCGACCCGGCCGCCGAGTCCGTCGTGCTGGCGTGGCTGGAGGCAGGGCTGCCAGCGGTCGAGGGCGTGGTCTGGGACGACGCGGACCTCGACGACGCCGGCCCTGCGCTGACGGTGCACGGCGGGGAGGTCGACGTGGTGGTGTCGGCGGGCTCGCGGGTCGCCTTCCACGGGCGTCTCGCCGGCGCGGCGGCCGACGGCTCGGGCGGCAGCGCCGTGATGGACGTGGCCGGCTTCGTCACCGTGGTCGGCGGGAAGGTGGCGAGCGGGGTCGTGGTCTCCGACCGGTTGGCGGCCCGCTCGGCGCTCAAGAAGTCGCGGCAGGCGGACTGATGGGGGCCGCGGTCGGTGTCGAGGACGTCGGGGCGGTGCGCGTGGTCACCCTCGACCGCCCCGCGGTGCGCAACGCCCTCGACCTCCCGACCGCGACCGCCCTGGCCGAGGCGCTCGACGGCCTCGACGGCGATCCGGGCCTGGCCGTGGGGGTGCTCACCGGCGCCGGCGGCCACTTCTGCGCCGGCATGGACCTCAAGGCATTCCTCGCCACCGGGCAGCGTCCGGAGGTGCCCGGCCGCGGTCTCGGCTTCACCCGTCGGCCGCCGGTCAAGCCGCTGGTGGCCGCCGTCGAGGGCACGGCCCTCGCGGGTGGCTTCGAGATCGTGCTGGCCTGCGACCTCGTCGTGGCCGCCCTGGACGCGCGTCTCGGCCTCCCCGAGGCCAGGCTGGGTCTGGTGGCGGGGGCGGGTGGCCTCCTGCGGCTCTCCGCACGCGTGCCCCGGGCGGTCGCGATGCGGTGCGCTCTCACGGGGGAGCCGTTCTCGGCGCAGGAGGCGGAGCGATGGGGCCTGGTCAACGAGGTGACGGCGCCCGGGGAGGCGCTCGACCGCGCCCTGGTCCTCGCGCGCCAGGTCGCGGCCAGCGCGCCGGGCTCGCTGCGGGCGAGCAAGGAGCTGCTCGACCGGCGGCTCGCGCCCTCGGCCGACGACGTGGCCCGTCAGGACGAGCTGCTCGAGGCGCTCGCCGCTTCCGACGACGCTCGCGAGGGTGCACGCGCCTTCGCCGAGAAGCGCCCACCCGTGTGGGGCCGGACGCCCTAGTGGGCGGCCCCCGAGGTGCTGCGGGCGGCGGTGCGCGCTGCGCGCCTGCCCTCCTCCGGCCGCCCCGAGGGCGCTGGGAAGGGAGGCCGCCCGCCCTTCCCGGACTTTTGTCAACACCAGGGTTGACGCCCGCACTTCAGGGTGGTGTGATCGACACCACAGCCCGGCGCACGACTCGGAGTGCCCCTGGCGACACGCAGCCATCCGGCCCGCCAGGCCCTTCGCGAAGGACGCTTTCCATGTCGCAGAGCACGCTCGCCAGCCCGACCCTCGAGGCGATGCTCGCCGGCCTCCGTGCCGACGAGGTCGTCGACGCCACAGCCCTCTACATCGACGGGCGGTGGGTCGCTTCCGACGCGCCCGGGCGCATCGAGGTGCGCAGCCCGGTCACCGAGCAGGTCATCGCCGAGGTCGCCGAGGGCGCCGTCGCCGACGTCGACAAGGCCGTCGCCGCCGCGCGGGCCGCCTTCCCCGCCTGGGCGGCCCTGGCCCCCTCCGAGCGGGCGGCCTACCTCACCCGGACCTCCGAGCTGCTCGTCGAGCGGATGGAGGCCCTCGCCGAGCTCGGGTCGCGGGACATCGGAGCCCCGCTCGAGGCGGTCAAGGCCGTGCAGCTGGGCCTGCCGATCTTCAACTTCGGCTACTACGCGGACTTGGCCACCTCCTACGACTTCGAGGGCACCGAGATCGGGAACTCCCTCATCGTGCGCGAGCCGGTGGGCGTGGTCGGCTGCATCACGCCGTGGAACTTCCCCCTGCACCAGGTGGCCCTCAAGGTGGCCGCGGCCTTCGCCGCCGGCTGCACCGTGGTGGTGAAGCCCACCGAGGTCACCCCGCTCCTGGTGGTGGCCCTGGCCGAGATCTTCGACGAGATCGGCCTTCCGGCCGGTGTCTTCAACATGGTCCACGGCAACGGGCCCGGGGTCGGCGAGGCTCTCGTCGCGCACCGCGACGTCGACATGATCTCCTTCACCGGCTCGACGCGAGCCGGCAAGCGGATCGCCGAGGTCGCCGCCGGCACGGTGAAGCGGGTCGCGCTCGAGCTCGGCGGCAAGTCGGCCAACGTCATCCTCGACGACGCCGACCTCGAGCAGGCCGTCACCGGGGGACTGGCCAACGCCTACCTCAACTGCGGCCAGGCCTGCACCGCGCTCACCCGGATGCTCGTGCCGGCCTCGCGTCTCGCCGAGGTCGAGGAGATCGCCACCCGTGTCGCCGCGACCTACACCACGGGCCCGTGGGACCAGGAGTCCAGCGTGCTCGGCCCGCTGGTCAACGCCACCCAGCACGAGAAGGTGCGGGGCTTCATCCAGACCGGCATCGACGAGGGCGCGCGCCTGGTGGTCGGGGGCCTGGAGAACGAGCACGAGAGCGGTTACTTCGTGGCGCCGACGATCTTCAGCGACGTCACCAACGACATGACCATCGCCCGGGAGGAGATCTTCGGCCCCGTGCTCTCGATCCTCCCCTACTCCGACGAGGAGGAGGCCGTCGCGATCGCCAACGACACCGACTACGGCCTCGCCGGCGCGGTGTGGTCCGGCGACGACGAGCGAGCGCTGCGCGTGGCCAAGCGGCTGCGAGCCGGCCAGATCGAGGTCAACGGCGGAGCGTTCAACCCCGCGGCTCCGTTCGGCGGCTACAAGCAGTCGGGCCTGGGCCGCGAGGCCGGCCCGGCGGGCATCGAGGAGTTCCTCGAGACCAAGGCCATCCAGCGCTGAGCGGGGCCGCACCGCGGCGCCGACCGGCACGACGTACCAGCCAGCACGACCCTCTCGGGACCACCCAGCACCGTCAGGACCGACCAAAGGACAAGCGCGTGAAGACCAAAGCAGCAGTGTTGTGGGGAGCCGACCAGGACTGGCAGGTCGAGGAGGTGGAGCTCGGCGACCCGGTCGCCAACGAGGTGCAGGTGCAGCTCGCCGCCTCCGGCCTGTGCCACTCCGACGAGCACGTGCGCGTCGGCGACATCCCGATGGTGGAGCCCGGCGCGTTCCCCTTCATCGGAGGGCACGAGGGCGCGGGGGTCGTGACCAAGGTCGGCCCCGGGGTCACCAGCGTCAAGGAGGGCGACCACGTCGTCCTCGGCTTCATCCCCTCCTGCGGGCAGTGCGCAGCCTGCGCCCGCGGTCACCAGAACCTCTGCGACCTCGGTGCGACGCTGCTCACCGGCCAGGCCATCGCCGACAGCACCAACCGCATCCAGGTGAAGGGGCAGAACGCCTCGCCGATGTGCCTGCTCGGCACCTTCTCGCCCTACGTCACCGTGCACGAGGCCTCGGCGATCAAGATCCTGCCCGACATCCCGCTCGACAAGGCCGCCCTCGTGGGCTGCGGTGTCACCACCGGATGGGGCTCCTCGGTCTACGCCGCCGACGTGCGGGCCGGCGAGACCGTGGTCGTGGTCGGCGTCGGCGGCATCGGCGCCAACGCCGTGCAGGGCGCCCGTGCTGCCGGCGCCCGTCACATCGTCGCGATCGACCCCGTGCCGTTCAAGCGTGAGATGGCGATGAAGCTCGGCGCCACCCACGCCTACGCCAGCATCGAGGAGGCGACGGCGCCGGTCACCGACCTGACGTGGGGTGCGATGGCCCAGAAGGCGATCATCTGCGTGGGCCGGATCCGCGGCGAGGACATCGCCGGCACCCTGTCGCTGGTCGGCAAGGGCGGCACGGCGGTCGTCACCGGCATGGGCTCCATGCTCGACACCGACGTCAGCCTCAGCCTCTTCGAGCTGACCCTGCTCCAGAAGCGGCTGCAGGGCGCGATCTTCGGCTCGGGCAACCCGCGCTTCGACATCCCCAACCTGCTGCGCCTCTACATGGAGGGCGAGCTCATGCTCGACGAGCTGATCACCACCCGCTACCGCCTGGAGGACATCAACCAGGGCTACGCCGACATGAACGCCGGCACCAACATCCGCGGCCTCATCGAGTACGGCCCCGCCGACTGGTGAGTCGGCCCCGGGTCCCGGGGGAAGCAGCGGCCCGGTCGTCCTCGGACGACCGGGCCGCTGTGCGTGTGCGTCGGGCCCGCCCCGGCCTCAGCCGTGGGGACCGCCGGCGACGTAGAGGACCTGGCCGGTGACGAAGCCGGATCGCACGTCGGCGAAGAACGACACCGCCTGGGCGATGTCGTCGGGCGCGCCGGCCCTCCCCACCGCGATCCCGGCCACCTGCTCGGAGACCAGGTCGTCGAAGGACACGCCGGCGCGCTCGGCCAGGGCCCGCGTCATCTCGGTGACGGTGAAGCCCGGCGCGACGGCGTTGACGGTCACGCCGTAGCGACCCAGCTCGAGGGCGAGGGTCTTGGTGAGACCCTGGAGCCCGGCCTTGGCCGCGGAGTAGTTGGCCTGGCCCACGGTGCCGAGGGCGGCGATCGAGGACAGGTTGACGATGCGGCCCCAGCCGCACGTGGTCATGTGGCGCTGGGCCTCCCTGCTCATCAGGAACGCGGAGCGCAGGTTGACGTCGACCACGGTGTCCCAGTCGTCGAGGCTCATCTTGAAGGCGAGGCCGTTGCGCAGGACCCCCGCGTTGTTGACCAGCACCAGCGGGGGACCGAGCTCCTCGGCCACCCGGGCCACGCCGGTGACGACGGTGTCCTCCCGCGACACGTCGGCCCCGACGGCCAGCGCTCGCCGGCCCCGTTCCCTCACACGAGTCACGGTCTGCGCGCACGCGGCCTCGTCGAGGTCGACGACAGCGACGTCGTGTCCGTCGTCGGCCAGACGCACGGCGATCTCGGCGCCGATGCCGCGGGCCGCCCCGGTCACGATCGCGACCGGGGGCCCTGCGGGCTCCTTGCCGGCCGCCTCGCGGGTCACGACGCGGCGCCGGTCGGCTGGAGCTCGGCGCGGGCGCGCTCGGCGAGCAGGAACTTGCGGGGCCGCCCGCTGGGGGTGACCGGCACCTCGTGGGCGCCGATGGCCACCACGTGCCGGGGGACCTTGAAGCGGGCCAGACGGGCGGTGCACAGGGCGAGGAGCTCGTCGACGTCGACGGCGCGGCCGGGGCGCAGGACGACGTAGGCGACGCCGACCTCGCCCATCCGCCGGTCGGGGAGCGGCACGACGTGGGCCTGGTTGACGGCCTCGTGCGAGGTCAGCACGTCCTCGATCTCCTTGGGCACGACCTGCTCTCCGCCGCAGCGGTAGCAGTCCTTGCTGCGTCCTACGAGCGTGAGGTAGTCGTCGGCGTCGAGGCGGCCCAGGTCGCCCGTGCGGAGCCAGCCGTCGGCGGTGAAGGCGGCGGCGTCCTCCTCGGGCTTGCGGTGGTAGCCGGGGGTGACCCCGGGCCCGCGCACCTGGAGCTCGCCGACCTGGTCGACCCCGAGCACCGCGCCGGTGGCGGGGTCGACGACGCGGTAGACCGCGAGCCGGCCGCCCAGGGCGGGGTCGCCGGCGACGCCGACGTCGCGCAGCCTGCCGTTGGTGCTGAGGCGGCGCTCACGGGGGTCGTCGGGCCGGGTGACGGTGGTCGAGGCGGTGGTCTCGCTCATCCCGTAGCCCGTGGTGAGCTCGAGGGGGCCGAGGACGGCCTCGATCCGGTGCCACAGTCCGGTGGGGGAGACGCCGCCGGAGGAGATCATGGAGCTCAACGACGACAGGTCGTGGACCGGCCCACCCGTCTCGACCTCGTCGAGCAGGGCCTGGGTCATCGTCGGGATGAGCAGCACGTCGTCGACGTGGTGGCGCTCGATCGCCGCCAGCGTCGCGGCAGGGGTGAACGTCAGCTGTGGCACGATCGAGCCGCCGACGAAGAGCGTCGCGAGCAGGCCCTCGACGTAGCCGTAGACGTGGTACATCGGCAGGGAGAACAGCACCCGGCGACCATCCTGGAAGGCCCGGCCGAAGGCACTGCCGTACGCCGTGCGCAGCAGCATGTCGTGGGTGAGCAGCACGCCCTTCGGGCTGCCGGTCGTGCCGGACGTGTAGAGCACGTCGGCGGGGGCGCCCGGACCGGTCGAGGTCACGGGCTCCCAGCCCTCGTCCGTGCCGCCGAGCTCCTCGACGGTGCGGGCTCCGGGGCGCGGCGTGCGTCCCTCCCCGGTCAGGACGAAGACCGCCCGCAGGTCGGGCAGGTCGGCCCCTCCTCCACCGGACTCCCAGCCGGGGGCGAGGTCGTCGAGCATGTCGAGGTAGTCGAGGTCTCGGAACGCGTCCATCGTGACCAGCGCCGAGGCACCCGACTGGCGCAGCACGTAGCCCAGCTCGTCGCGGCGGTTGAGGAAGTTCACCGGCACCGCGGTGGCCCCGGCGCGCGCGATGGCGTACTTGAGCGCCACGAACTCCGGGTGGTTGGCCATGACCAGGGCCACGAGGTCCCCGGGGCGTACCCCGGCGGCGACCAGGCCACGCGCCAGGCGACGTGACCAGTCCGCGACCTCGCGGTAGGTCCAGCTGCGGTGGTCGGTGACGACGTAGGGGCGGTCACCGAACTCCTCGACAGCGGCGTCGAGCTGCTCGTCGAGGCGTCGCGCGACCCAGGCCGGGTGCCGCCCCTCGAGCGCCTCCTGGCGCTCGGCCACGCTGGGGAGCATCGGCTCAGCCCTTCCCGTTCTGCGCGGCCGCGCCCTGGTCGGCGCGGGTGCGGAGGTGGTCGTCGTGCTGCTCGTCCTCGCGGCCGCCCTGCCGACCGCGCGAGGCCTGGTAGGCGTCCCAGTAGGTGCGGTGGTGGGAGAAGGGCTCATCGCGGTCCTCGACCGCGGCGCGCACCCCGTGGGCGTCCTGGAACCGCTTGAAGTCCGCCATCGCAGGCCCGGCGATGGCCATGGCGTCGGCGTCGTTGGCGGCCGCGATCGCCGAGGCGATGCCCATGGCGTCCCACCACCGGTTGGTGGCCTCCTTGTGGGAGTAGAGCATCTCCAGCGGCACGTGCGCGATGCGCTCGGCGTAGGCCATGGCCACGTCGAGCACCTCCTCGGCGGGCACGGCGCGGTTGGCGAGCCCGAGCTCGGCGGCCTCGGTGCCGGTCATGCTGTCGCCGGTGAACAACCACTCCTTGGTCTTGCGCATGCCCAGGTGGACCGGCCACAGACCGAACGTGTGGATCTCGCCCATGGTGCGGGCCTCGGGCTGCCCGAACTGCGCGTCGTCGGCGGTGAAGACGATGTCGAGCACGCCGGCGAGATCGAGCCCACCGGCGACACACGCCCCTCGCACGACCCCGACAGTGGCCTGGCGGATGCGCCACAGGCGCATCCACCTCTCGCGGGACTCGTGGAACTCGCGCCTGGAGAAGATCGGCGCACGCCGGTGGGGGCGGCTGTCCTCGGGACGCGAAGGCTCCCCGCTGCCCCACAGGTAGCCCCACTCGGTGAGGTCGTAGCCGGTGCAGAAGTTCTTGCCATTGCTCTTCACGACGAGCACGCGGGTGTCGTCGTCGCGGTCGAGGTCGTCCATGACGAGGTCCATGTCGTCGCGCATCTGCCGGCACAGGGCGTTGCCACGGTCGGGGCGGTTGAGGGTCATCGTCGCGATGCGGTCGGACTTCTCGTAGACGAGCGTCTCGAGCTCCATGGGTGGCCTTCCTGTCTGCTCGTCGTCGGCTCGGCCGACGCGGCGCTGGGTGATGCACGTCACTGCGGATCAACATAAGCGTTGACGCAGGGTGTCGCAAGGAGTCCCCCTGTCCCGTCAACAAGTGTGTTGACCGAGCGGATCGCGATGGCTACCGTCGGTGTTCCGGAGCACGACGAGCGAGGAGACCGGCTGTGGTGGACCCTGTGGTGGACGTGACCGAGGTCGACGTCGTGGTGGTGGGGGCCGGCTTCGCCGGTCTGCGTGCCCTGCACACGCTGCGCGGGGCGGGCCACTCGGTGGTGGTGCTCGAGGCGGGCGACGACATCGGCGGCGTCTGGCAGTGGAACCGCTACCCCGGTGCGCGCTGCGACGTGGAGAGCTACGACTACTCCTACGGTTTCTCCTCCGAGCTCGAGCAGGAGTGGCGCTGGAGCGAGCGCTACGCGACCCAGCCCGAGATCCTGCGCTACATCCACCACGTGGCCGAGCGCTTCGACCTGCGTCGAGACGTCCGCCTCGGCCAGCGGATGGTCGACTCCACCTGGGACGACGCGAGCGCCCGCTGGTCGGTGAGCACCGAGAGTGGCGGGGCCTGGAGGTCCCGCTTCCTGGTCATGGCCACGGGGCAGCTCTCGACCACCAAGACCCCGAGCCTGCCCGGCCAGGACGACTTCCGCGGCCAGGTGCTGCTCACCGCGCAGTGGCCCCGCGAGGGCGTCGACCTGTCCGGCAAGCGGGTCGGGGTGATCGGCACCGGGTCGTCCGGCATGCAGCTGATCCCCGTCGTCGCCCAGGAGGCCGCCCACCTCACGGTCTTCCAGCGCACCCCCAACTTCAGCGTGCCGGCCACCAACGGGCCGATCAGTGACGAGCGTGACGCCGAGGTCAAGGCGTCCTACGCCGAGCGCCGCGAGGCCTCGCGCAACTCGCCGAGCGGTCTCGGCACCATCCCCATCAGCAGGACCTCCGCGCTCGAGGTGAGCGACGCCGAGCGTCGCGAGCGCTACGAGGACTACTGGGCCACCGCCGGCTTCGGGTTCGCGCTCGTCTACTACGACATCCTGCGCGACCGGGCCGCCAACGACACCGCCGCCGACTTCATCCGGGAGAAGATCGCCGCCAAGATCGACGACCCCGTGCTGCGCGAGAAGCTGATGCCGCGCGACTTCCCCTTCGCCGCCAAGCGCCCCTCGGTCGACAGTGGCTACTTCGAGACCTTCAACCGCGACGACGTCACGCTCGCCGACATCCGGGAGGATCCGCTGCAGGCGATGACCCCGACCGGGCTCCGCACGGCGAGCGGTGCGGAGCACGACCTCGACGTCGTCGTCTTCGCCACCGGCTTCGACGCCCTCACGGGCTCCCTGCTGCGTCCGACCATCACCGGTCGGGGTGGGCTCACGTTGAAGGAGAAGTGGTCGGCCGGGCCGGTCACTCAGCTCGGGCTGTGCGTGCACGACTTCCCCAACCTGTTCATCGTCGCAGGTCCGGGCAGCCCCTCCCTGCTGAGCAACGTGCTGCTGTCGACCGAGCAGCACGTCGACTGGATCGCCGCGCTCCTCGCCCACCTGGAGTCCGTCGGCGCCGACGTCGTCGAGGCGACCGAGGCGGCCGAGCAGGCGTGGGTGGCCCACGTGAACGAGCGGGCCCAGGAGACGCTCTACCCGCTCGCCACGAGCTACTACAACGGTGACGAGGTCGAGGGGAAGCCTCGGGTCTTCATGCCCTACCCCGGTGGCGTGCGCGCCTACCGCAGGATCCTGGAGCGGGTGGTCGACGAGGGCTACTCCGGCTTCGAGCTCTCCTCGAGCCGCGAGCGGGAGCCGGCTCAGGCCTGAGCCGACCAGGTCGGACCAGCGCCGCCGGCGCAGGTCGCGGCCAGGAGCTCCGTCAGCTCGGCGGCCTGGCTGAGCGCCGCGTCCATCCACCAGAATCCGTGCGCCGCCCCGGCGTACGTCGTCTCCTCGACAGCGACGCCGGCCTCGGCGAGACGCGCGGCGTAGTGCAGCGCCTCGTCGCGCAGCGGGTCGAGCTCCGCGGTCACGATGGTGGTCGGCGGGAGGCCGCTGAGGTCCTCGGCCAGCACGGGCGCCGCGCGCGGGTCCCGGCCGGCCGCGGGCGAGGGCAGGTAGAGGTCCCAGAACCACGCCAGCTCCCGCGCGGTCATGAGCGGTCCGTCGGCGCGGCGGCGGTAGGAGGCGTAGGGCGTGTCGAGGGCGGGGTGCAGGCACGGGTAGACGAGCACCTGCGCCCGCACGGCCCCTGGGCTGTCGCGCAGCTCGAGCGCCGTCGCGGCGGCGAGGTTGCCACCCGCGCTGTCGCCGACCAGCACCAGCGCCTGTGCGGGGTCGCCCCCGACCGCGGCAGGGTCGGCGGCGAGGGCGCGCGCGGCCGCGACGCAGTCGAGCAGCGGGCCGGGGAAGCGGGTCTCCGGTGCCCGGCGGTAGTCGAGGGAGACCACGACGCAGCCGCTCGCGGCGGCCAGGGCCCGGCACGGACGGTCGGCGGCCTTGAGTCCGCCGAGCACGAACCCGCCACCGTGCAGGTAGAGCACCAGCGGGGGCTGCTCGTCGGGCGAGGGGTGGTAGACCCGGGCGGGCAGCAGGCCGGCGTCTCCGGGCAGCAGCACGTCGCGCACTCCGGCGACCGGGGTGGCCGGGTGCTGCAGGCGCAGCACTCCGTCGAGCAGCGCGCGGGCGTGCGGCACGCTCACGGTGTCGTAGGTCGGCACGGCCAGCTCGTCGAACTGGGCCACGAGGCGCGCCACGTCGGGGTGGGCGGTGGGCTCCGCCACGCTCACCTCACCTCCACGCCGTCCAGGAGCATGCTGGCGTAGGACTCCCCGATGGTGGCGGCGTCGACGGCGGAACGCTCGGGGTTGAACCAGCGGTTGGTCCAGCTGACCATCCCGATCAGTCCGTAGGCCATGACCCGCGGGTCGGTGACCGGACGCAGGGTGCCCTCCTCGACGCCCTGGGTGACGATCGCGGTGACGGCCTCCTCCCAGCGACGGTTGACCTTGCGCATCTCCTCGGCCCACTCGCGTCGCGCCTCGGCGACGTGGGCGAGGTTCTCCTGGAGGTAGACGTAGAGGAACGGGTAGTTCTCGGCGTAGCTGACCATGAGCGAGGTGATCAGCTCGCGCAGCTTCGCGGGCGCCGGCTGGTCGGAGTCGCGGATGCCCTCGGCGACCTTGAGGTTGGCCTTGACGACGTCGGTGACGACCTCGTCGAGGAGCTCCTCCTTGCTGCTGACGTAGTAGTACAGGCTGGCCCGCTCCGTGCCGACGGCCTCGGCGATGTCGGCCAGCGACGTGCCCTGGTAGCCGCGGACCTTGAAGACCTGTGCGGCGGCGTTGATGATCTCGGTCCGTCTGAGGCTGTAGCCGCCCTTCTTGCGTCCTCGCGCGGCGGCCCGGCGCCGGCCGATGCCGCTGTCGTCGGGGTCGGCGGCGGGAGGGTCGGCCGGAGGCGGGTCGCCCGCGCCGCTGGACAGGGGAGGGGTGCGGTCGTCGCTCACGTCGGGCACCCTAGTGCGCCGCGCCGTGGCGCTCACCCGATCACGTACCCACCGTCGACCACCACGGTCTGCCCCGTGACGTAGCCGGCGGCGCTGCTGGCCAGCCACACCAGCGTCGCGGCGACCTCCTCGGGGTCGCCCTGGCGACCCACCGCGACCCGCTCCAGCTGGGTGTCGACGTAGCCCGGTGCGTAGCCGTCGCTGATCTCGGTCTCGAAGAAGCCGGGCGCGATGGCGTTGACACGGATCCCCTTGCGGCGGGTCCACTGGTTTGCCAGGTCGCGGGTGAGACCGATGAGCGCGGCCTTGCTCGAGGCGTAGGCGGCCTGGGGGAGGGGCTGGGGGCGGAGTCCGATGACGCTGGAGATGTTGACGATGCTGCTCCCGGGGCGCATCACCCGGCCACAGGCCTGGGCCATCCAGTAGGCACCTTCGAGGTTGGTCGCGAGCACCTCGCGGAACTGCTCCGGTGTCTCCCGTGTGGCGGGGTGCGCCGTGCCCACGCCAGCGTTGTTGACCAGGACGTCGATGCGGCCCAGGTGCTCCATGGCGGTCTGCGCGAGTGTCGTGCAGGCCGTCGGGTCGGTCACGTCGGTCGCGACCGGCACCGCCCGGCGCCCCTCCGCCTCGACGAGGAGGGCGGTCTCGCGCAGCCGCTCCTCACGTCGACCGGCGAGCACGACGTCGGCGCCGGCCTGGGCGAGGGCCACGGCGAAGGCGACCCCCAGCCCTGAGGAGGCGCCCGTGACGACGGCGACCTGGCCGTCGAGCCGGAACCGGTCGAGAACGCTCATGCGGGTGCTCCTCCTTGTCGCCCGGCGGGCGTGGGTCGACGGTAGGACCGACGTCGACCCAGGTCAACACGTTCGTAGATTTAGTCAACACGGCAGTTGACAGTCGGATCGCAGGCTGTTGTGATGCACGACACATGACGCGCCGCCAGGCTCGTCGCCGTGCTTCTCGGGCCTTCGAAGGGACCCACCGATGACCAACCACCACGCACGACTGCGCGGCATGGCGGGGATCGCCGCCGCCGGGATGCTGATCCTCGGCGCCTGCGCCGCTCCCGAGGACTCCGCAGGAGCGCCGGAGGCCGCGGCGACGGCCGAGGCCGGGTCGGCCGCCGAGGCCGAGGTGAGCGCCGCCCAGGAGGTGGTGACCCCACTCCTGGAGACGCCCAGCACCATCAACCAGACCGAGCCGATCACCGGCGACACCTCCAGCGACAAGCCCTTCGTCGTCATCACCTGTGAGCTGCCCCAGTGCCAGCTGATCTCCGACGGCACCCTCGAGGCCGCCGAGGCCATGGGGTGGGAGACAGAGCTGCTGGCCTACAAGACCACCGACGGCGCCACGCTGACCTCGGCCATGAAGGAGGCGCTGACCTACGACCCCTTCGCCGTGGCCCCGATCGGCTTCAGCCAGACGTTGTGGCAGCCCCTCGTCCAGGACTTCGAGGACGCCGGCGTGATCATCACCCCGGTCGCCGTGGGCGACACCGAGCCGGGCGGCCCCGTCACGCAGGGCTCGGCCAGCCAGCTCGACTACGCGGCCTCCGGCAAGGCCATGGCCGCCTGGGTCACCGCCGACTCCGCGGCCGACGCCACCATCCTGCTCCAGGACGTGCCGGCCTTCGCGGTGCTCGCCGCCTACGGCGACGGCTTCCGCGAGGGCATCGCGGAGTACTGCTCGGGCTGCACCATCACCGAGCTGGAGAACGCCCCTGCCCAGCTGGCCTCCAACGGCATCGTCCCGTCGGTGGTCTCGGAGCTGCAGAAGAAGCCCGACATCGACTACGTCGTCTCGACCGACACCGCCTTCCTCGCCGCAGGCCTGCCCAGCGCCCTCGAGGCCGCCGGCATCAGCGGGGTCAAGGTGGTGGGCGGCTCGCCCGACATCAACAGCCTGCAGGGTGTCGTCAGCGGCGACATCGCGGCGGTGAGCGCCACCGCCGAGGATCAGTACGGGTGGACCGCGGTCGACATCGTCGCCCGCACCATGACCGGCATGGACGTGCCCGAGGCCGACGGAGGTCGCGTGCAGATGATCGCCGTGCAGGACAACGTCGGCACGCCCTCTCCCGCCGGGCTCGGGTTCCCCGAGGACTACCGCGAGCAGTACAAGGCGCTGTGGGGCAAGTGAGCACCGGGACCTCCTCCGCGACGGCCGGGACGGACTCCGCCCCGGCGCTCGACATCGTCGGTCTCACCAAGACCTTCGTCGGCGGTCACGCGCTGCGCGACGTCGACCTGCGCATCGGCGCGGGGGAGGTCCACGCCCTGCTGGGCGAGAACGGATCGGGCAAGTCCACGCTCATCAAGACCCTCTCGGGCTTCCACCGCCCCGATCCCGGGGCCTCCATCCGCATCGGCGGCGAGGAGCTGGTGACGGGCAGCGCGGCGTCGTCGTACGCCCTGGGTGCGCGCTTCGTGCACCAGGACCTCGGGCTGGTCGAGGACTGCTCGGTCAGCGACAACCTCGCCTTCGGCCCTGGCTTCCCGACGCGCTTCGGGACGATCCGCGGCCGCGCGGCCCGGGCACGGGCCGCCCGCGCGCTGGAGTCGGTGGGCGTGGAGGTCGACCCCGACCGTCACGTCGGCCGGCTCTCCCCGGCCCAGAAGACCGGCGTCGCCGTCGCCCGCGCCCTGCTCGACGACGAGTCCAGCCCTGTGCACCTGCTGGTGCTCGACGAGCCCACCGCACGACTGCCCGAGCACGAGGTCGAGGCCCTCCTCGGGATCGTCGGCCGGGTCTCGGCACGCGGCATCGGCGTCCTCTACGTCACCCATCGCCTCGACGAGGTCTTCGCCGTCGCCACGGCGGCCACCGTGCTCCGCGACGGGGTGCGGATGACGACCCAGCCGGTGGCCGGCCTGACCCGCGACTCCCTGCTGCACCACCTGCTGGGCGCTGCGCTCGAGGCCCAGGAGCGGCCGCCACTGCGGTCGGACCCGGCCTCCGAGCCGACCCTCAGCGTGACCGGCCTGGGCTCGGAGAGCCTGCACGGGATCGACCTGGAGGTCCGTCCCGGCGAGGTGGTCGGCATCGCCGGGATCACCGGCTCGGGGCGCGACTCGCTCCTGGGCACGGTCTTCGGGGCACGGCACCGCGACCACGGCGAGGTGAGGGTCGCGGGGCGACGGGTCGGGGCCGACCGACCCGACCGTGCGATGGCCGCCGGCGTGGCCTACGTGCCGGCCGAGCGGAAGCTCGAGGGCTGCTTCGTCGACCTGCCCGCCCGCGAGAACATCGGGTTCGGCAGCCTGCGCAGCCTGTGGCGCGGCGCCGGTCTGAGTCGACGCCGTGAGCGGGACCTGGCCACGGACTGGTTCGAGCGGCTCGACGTGCGGCCCCGGTCCGGCACCGAGCGGGCGATGTCGACCTTCAGCGGAGGCAACCAGCAGAAGATCGTCTACGGCAAGTGGTTCGAGCGTCGGCCGGCGCTCTTCCTGCTCGACGAGCCCACCCAGGGTGTCGACGTCGGCGCCAAGGCCGAGCTGCACCGCGCGCTCTTCGAGGCCGCGGAGCGGGGCGCGGCCGTGCTGGTCAGCTCCAGCGACACCGAGGAGCTGATCGCTCTCTGCGACCGGGTCCTCGTGCTCAGGGTGGGGGAGCTGGTCGAGGAGCTCGTCGGCGACGAGATCAGCGCCCACGCCCTGACCCGAGCCTGCCTCGGCATCGAGCCCGACCAGGCCTCCGACCTCATGGAGGTGATGGAGAGCGAAGGCGACCCGGCCGACCTCCGCCACCCCCACCTCACGACACACCCGCCCGACCACCCTGTCGACCACCGCTCCGACCGTGCGGCGGTCGGCAGCCTCGAAGGAGATCTGCGATGACCCGGCTCCCGCGCGGCCTCGGCCTCGAACGCTTCAGCGGCCTCTACCTGTGGGCCGTGCTCATCGTGGTCTTCTCGGTCTGGCAGCCGCTCTACTTCCCGACCATGGCGACGGTGCACTCGATCGCCGCCGACCGGTCGATCGCGGCGATGCTGGCCCTCGCGATCCTGGTGCCGCTGGCGTGCGGTGCCTTCGACCTCTCAGTCGGCGCCACGGCCAACATCTCGACCATCTCCGCGGTCATGCTGGTCAACGACGACTGGGCGTGGCCGACCGTGGTCGTGGTGTGCACGCTGCTCGGCACCCTCATCGGAGCCGTCAACGGCTTCATCGTGGTCAAGCTCAAGGTGAGCTCCTTCATCACCACGCTCGGCACCTCGTCGATGATCGCGGCCTTCCAGATCATCATCACCGACAACGCCCAGCCGCTCCCACCGATCAACGCCTCGTGGGCCGCGTTCACCCAGTCCACCATCCTGGGCTTCCAGGTGGTCGTGGTCTACATGCTGATCCTGGCCGTCCTGCTGTGGTGGGTGCTCCAGCACACCCCGGTGGGCCGCTACCTCTTCGCCATCGGCAGCAGTCCGGAGGCGGCACGCCTGTCCGGCGCGCGAGTGGACCTCTACACGTGGCTGGCCCTCATCGCCTCCGGCACCATCGCGGGTCTCACCGGGGCGATCTACGCCTCCCTCGCCGGGCCGTCGCTGACCTACGGCGCCTCGCTCCTGCTGCCCGCCTTCGCGGCGGTCTTCCTCGGGTCCACGCAGGTCATCCCGGGCCGCTTCAACGTCTGGGGCACGGTGCTCGCCATCTTCGTGCTGGCCACCGGGGTCAAGGGTCTCCAGCTGGCCACCAACGCCCAGTGGCTCGACCCGATGTTCAGCGGCGGTGCGCTCGTCGCCGCCGTCGCCGTCGCCCTCGGACGCCAGCGAGCGGCCGAGGAGAAGGCCCGTCGCAAGCTCGTCAGGGGGGAGGCCCCGAGGGACGCCCGTGTGGCTGCCGCTCCGTGAGGCCCGGTGGCGCTCACCGGAGGGCTGCCGTCAGTCGCGTGACGTTGTCGACGCAGCGCATCCGGGCGGATCTGAGCGACCACGCCTCGAGGCCCAGCCACGGGGTCAACAGCACGAGCAGCAGCCAGGCCGTGCCCGTCGAGGGCTTGCGGTCGCCGGGGCTGCCGGGCGAGGCGCGGTCTAGGGCCGGTCGTCGGCGAGGAGACGGTTGAGGGCGCGGGGCACGTCGAGCACGCCGCCGACGCTGGCGCAGCGCCCTCCGGCACCCAGGGCCAGGCGGCGGGCCTCCTCGTCGTCGTCGGCCGGGGCGAGGACGACCAGCTCGTCGAGCCGGCTGGCCGCGGGCACGGCGTCGTCGTCGGTGGTGCGGCAGTCGGAGAGCAGCAGGGTGACCCGGCGGCGGGCGGTGGCGCGCGAGAGCTGGAGCCGCGCGGCGTCGAGGGCGGCGGGCAGGGCGGTGGTGCCGTGGCCGCGCAGCGCGAGCACCGTGGCGATGGTCTCGGTGGCCGGGCGGCGCGCGGTGAGCGGGGCGAGGACGTCGACGCCGGAGGCGAAGGTCAGCACGGCGTGCTCGCGCGGAGCCATGCTGGCGCACGCCGCGGTCGTGACGGCGGCGGCGGTCAGGCGGGCGCCGTTCATGGACCCCGAGCGGTCGACCACGAGGCACAGCGCGAGGTCGGGGCGGGCCCAGTCGGAGGAGACCAGCTCGTCGAGGCGCGGCATGCGGCCCTCGGCGCGGGCGCCGACGACGGCCTCCATCGAGCGGTCGAGGTCGAGGTCGCCGCCCGCCACGGCGGGGCGCGTGCGCCGGCGGGCGACCCCGGCCGACCGGGGGAGACCACGACGGGTCTGGTCGAGCACGAGGCGGGGGGCCAGCCGGCGTACCTGGGCGCGCAGCGCCTCGTCGGTGGCCCGCGACATGTCGACCAGCAGGGTGAGGGTGAGGTCGGGGTCCTCGCGCAGCGCGGCGTCGAGGGCGTCCTGGTCGAGCACGCCGGTCTCGGGGGAGAGCTCGGCGAAGCGGGGGTTGCGGGCCAGCTCCGAGCGCCCGGTGGTGCGCTCGTTGCGCAGTCGCTCGCGGGGCTGCGGCTTGGAGGGGGCCGAGGGTGAGGGGGGCGAGCCCGCCGGGGTGGGCGGGCTCAGGGTTCCCCCGGCCCCGCCTCCCCGCTGTCGGGCGCGCCGTCGGGCGGGTCGGTCTCCGGGGGCGGCCCGAAGACACGGGTCCACAGCTCGGTGACGACCTGCTCGGGGGTGCGGCCGCAGCCCTCGTGCAGCCTGACCCGCCCCGTGAGCGAGGCCTTCGCGGCGGCCAGGCCGACGTGCCACTCGGTGGCCGGCACGCCGCGCAGGGCGGCCAGCTCGACGGTGATCCGGGCCACGTCGATCGCGCCGCGCACCGAGGAGCCCCACTCGAGGTCGGGGTGCTCGCGGGTGGCGCGCACCAGCTCGACGACCTTCGCCTCCCACTCCGGACCGGCGGCGCCGCCGGTGCTGCCGGCGCTGCCGGGGGCGCCGGTGTGCAGCGCCACGATGGCGCGCTCGGCCTCGGCGGGCTGGTAGCCCATCGAGATCCGGCAGGTGCGGTCGTAGAGGGCGCTGGAGACCCGCGCGGTGCCGATCGCGTCGAAGGGGTTCATGGCGGCGACCAGGCCGAAGCCGGGCGCGGCGACCACGCAGCCCAGGCGGGGCACGGTGATCTCCTTCTCCGACATCGCGGCCAGCAGGACGTTGAGGGTCTCCTCCGGGATCCGGTTGAGCTCCTCGACGTAGAGCAGGCCTCCCGAGCGCATCGCGGCCAGCAGCGGCCCGTCCTCGAAGATCTCCGGGCTGTAGCCGCGGGCCAGCACCAGCGCGGGGTCGAAGTGGCCGACCAGCCGCGCGGGGGTCAGCTCGGCGTTGCCCTCGACGAGCACGAAGGGGATGTCGCGCTCGCGCGCGACCTGGCGCAGCAGGGTCGACTTGCCGGTGCCGGGCGGTCCCTCGAGGAGCACGTGGGCGCCGCTGCGCAGCGCCGCCTGGAGCACCTGGGCCTCCTCGGAGCGGTCGACCGCGGCCACGGGCGCGACGGCGTCGGCCGTCGCGCCCGCGGTGACCGGGGTGGGGTGGTCGGGCACGGGCCGCTCAGTGCTCGTGCACGACGACGCCGCGCACGTTCTTGCCGGCCAGCAGGTCGTCGTAGCCCTCGTTGACCTGGTCGAGGCGGTAGGTGCGGGTGATGATCTCGTCGAGCTTGATGTCGCCGCTCTGGTAGAGCCCGAGGATCTTCGGGATGTCGGTCGTGGGGTTGCAGTCGCCGAAGAGGCTGCCCTTGAGGGTCTTGCGGTAGAGGGTCATGATCGAGCCCGGCAGCTCGATGTTCTGCTCGTCGAGCTTGTTGAGCCCGGTCAGCACGACCGTGCCGCCCTTGCCGACGGCGTTGAAGCCGCTGGCCACGATCTCGGAGGTCATCAGGCCCGGGGTGAGGATGGCGGAGTCGGCCATCTGGCCGCGGGTGAGGTCGGTGATGGTGTCCTGGGCCTCCTCGGCGCTGGCGAAGGCGTGGGTGGCGCCGAGCTCCATGGCCTTCTCGCGCTTGTTCTCGAGTGGGTCGACGACCACGATGTTCTTCGCGCCGCTGAGGCGCGCGCCCTGCACGGCGTTGATGCCGATGCCGCCGATGCCGAAGATCGCGACCGTGTCGCCGGCGCGCACGCCCGCGGTGTTGACCGCCGCGCCCCAGCCGGTCGGCACGCCGCAGCCCACCAGCACCGCCTTCTCCAGCGGCAGGTCGTCGTCGACCTTGACGCAGGAGTTCTGGTGGATCACGCCGTACTGGCTGAAGGTGCCGAGCATGCACATCGCGCCGTACTGCCCGCGCGGGCCGGTGATCGGGAAGCGCTCCCCGGGCAGGTAGCCCTCGAGGATGGTGGCGCCCATGTCGCAGATCGACTGCTGGCCGTTGGCGCAGTAGCGGCACGACCCGCAGTTGGGGATGAAGGAGCAGACCACGTGGTCGCCGGGCTGCACGCGCGTCACGCCCGGCCCGACCTCCTCGATGATCCCGGCGCCCTCGTGGCCCAGCACCATCGGCAGGCGCGCCTCGAGGTCGCCGTGGGCGATGTGCACGTCGGAGTGGCACAGCCCGGCGTGGGTGTAGCGGATCAGCACCTCACCGGCCTGGGGGCCGTCGAGGTCGAGCTCCTCGATCTCGATCGGCTTGCCGGGCTCGTAGACGACGGCGGCGATGGTCTTCATCGGTGGCTCCTCTGGGGTGTACGGCGGTCCGCCGGGCGTCCGCGGCGGCGCAGCGGCCGGGCGCGGGTCGTCGGGCGACGTGACGGGAGCCACACCATGGCAAGCCGGAGGCGGGGCGACTGTTCAGTCTCTGCACACTCCGTCGCACCCCGGGTCCGGCATCGGGGTGGCGCCACGCCGCCGCGGGGTCGGGCAACCGCGGACCAACCTCGACCGCGCAAGGTGTGACCTGCGACACACGTCGACCGCCCGTGACCGTCGGCGGGCCCGGGAGGACCGATGAGGCGCACCAGCGGCGCGGCTGCCGGCCCCGGCCTGCCCCCCGCGACCGGGGCGCCCGGTGTGCGCGAGGAGATCGCCTCCTCCTGGCGCCGTGTGCGCCTCACCGGTCTCGACCCCGCGGCGCCCGTGGACACCGACGCCGACGCGGGGGTGGAGACGGTCGCCGACGTCGGCAGCACGCTGCTGCGCGGCGCCGTGCCGGTGCTCGAGGACCTCGAGGAGGGGCTGCGCGGCAGCCGCTACTCCACCGTGCTCGTCGACCGCGACTGCCGCGTGGCCCGGCGCTGGTGCGACGACCCGCGGCTCGGCGAGGCCTTCGACTCCCTCGACGTGCGCGTCGGGGCCAGCCTGCTCGAGGAGCGCATCGGCACCAACGCGCTCGGCACCGCGATGGTCGCCCGCCACGGCGTCGCCGTGCACGGCAGCGAGCACTTCGTGGAGGCCCTGCAGGCCTTCAGCTGCTACGGCCACCCGATCCGTCACCCCCTGACCAAGCGGATCGAGGGCGTGCTGGACCTCACCGCGCTGCGCGAGCAGGCCAGCCCGCTGCTGGCGCCGCTGGTCTCGCGCGCCGTGCACGAGATCGAGCAGCGCCTCCTCGACGGCAGCCGGGCCTCGGAGAAGAGCCTGCTGGCGGCCTTCCAGGGCGCGGTGGGTCTGCGGCGTCGTCCGATCCTGGCCGTCGGCGAGGACATCGTGCTCTCCAACCACGCCGCCCAGGACCTGCTCAGCCCCGCCGACGTCGCCCTCCTGCGGGTGCTGGCCGACGAGCCCCAGCAGCGCGACCAGCAGGCCATCGAGCTGACCCTGGAGTCGGGCCAGCCGGTGAGCGTCGAGGTCACCCGCGTGAGCGGAGCCCGCCGCGGTGCGCTGCTGCGCGTCGACAAGGTGAGCGGTGCGCTGGCGCGGGCGGTGACCACCCGCAGCCGCACCCGTCGCGACCGGGTCGGCCCGCCCCGGCTCGTCGCGGGCGTCTCGGGCAGCGGCCGCACCACCCGCGCCCGCGCGCTGGCCGCCGACCACCTCCCCGTGCAGGTGATGCGACCCGCGACCGCGCTGCTGGAGGGCGCCGAGGAGTGGGCCCGACAGTTCGAGGCCGCCATGCGGCGGGGGTCGGGCACGGTCTGCGTCGACGGCATCGACCTGCTGCCCGACGCCCTGCTCGACGTCGTGACCGGGTGGGTCGACGCCCCCACCCGACCCGACCTCGTGCTGACCTCGGGCCCCGTCGCGGGGCTGCAGGGCGCGGCCGCCACGCTCGCGGGCATGGCCACCCGGCGCGAGGAGCTGGTGCCGCTGGCGGCACGCCGTCAGGACGTGCCGGAGCTCGCGGCCTCCATGCTGCGCGAGGTCGCGGGCGGGCGCCCCGTGCACCTGACACCACGCGTGGTCGAGGCCCTGTGCGCCCAGGCCTGGCCGGGCAACCTGCGCGAGCTCAAGGCCGTGGTGGTCCACCTGGCGCAGGCCCGCTCCACCGGCGGGCTGACCGTCGACGACCTGCCGGAGCAGTACCGCTCGGGTCCTCCCGCCGGCGCCCTCACCGCGCTGGAGCAGGCCGAGCGCGACGTCATCGTCACCGCGCTGCGCGACGCCGGCGGGGTCAAGGTGCGCGCCGCCGAGGCGCTCGGGCTCTCCCGCACCACGCTCTACGCGCGGATGCGGGCGCTGCGCATCAACGGTTGAGCCTGGATCGGGGCGCGGACCGGGGCGCGGACCGGGGCGCGGATCAGGGTCGGGTGCCGGGGGCGGGCGTCGGGGCGGTGCTGCTGTCGCCGGTGAGCACGAGGGCGGCGACGACGGCGCCGACGAGCAGCAGCGCCACCAGCACGGCGGCGAGGATCTTCGGCACGCTCCAGGGCCGGTCGCCTACGACCTCCCCGGTGGTGGCGTTGACCATCACCTGGTAGGTCGTGCCGCGGTAGAGGTAGCTGGCCAGCCAGAGCGGCATGAGCAGCAGCTTGAAGGTCGCCTGGGCGTAGGTGACGTCCATGTCGCTGACGCGCTGCTCGTCACCGCCGATGTCGCGGCGGCAGTCGTCCTCGATGACCTCGCGCATCTGGCCGCGGGCCTCCTTGGCGCCCGCCTGCGGGTCGACGTCGTAGCGCAGGGCGGAGTAGCCGGTGAGGTACTCCTGCTGGAAGGGGCGCGCGTCGGCCAGCGTCCAGGGCCCCATCTTCGCCAGCTTCCCCGGCTCCAGCCGCTCGCTGGCGACGACCAGGACGTCGTCGAAGCCGCGGGAGACGCGACCCGACGCGGGGTGCCACCGCGTCCGGCGCTCCTGGTAGGTCTCGGTCCTCGTGCCGCCCTTGCCGTCGGAGACCGTGCGGGTGCGGGTGACGTAGTAGTGCTCGCCGCGCTGGCCGGTGTAGTCGGTGACGGTCTGGGCGTCGAAGGTCCAGTGCGGCACGTAGGTGCCCTGGAGGCCGTGGGTCGAGCCGACCTCCTTCAGGGCCCCCGGGGCGAAGCGCCGCGAGCCGACCCACTCGCCGAAGGCCCGCTGGGCGCCCGACTCGTCGACGTGGAACGGGATGACCGCCTCGGGCGCCACGAGACCCTCGGGGTGCTCGACGACCACGAGGGCGCCGCTGCAGAACTGGCAGCGCCCGGCCAGGTCGACGGTCTCGGTGCGAGCGCCGCACCCGCCGCACTGGAGCACGTAGGCCCCGATCGAGGCCACCGTCGTGTCGCCGTTGTGCGCGCGCCACGCGTCGTAGGAGTGCTCGCGGATCGTGGCTCCGGTCGCGGCGATGGCGGTCTGCGCGCCGCACGAGCCGCAGCGCAGGGAGGTCGTGCCGGGGGCGAAGGCGACCTGCGCGCCGCAGCTGCCGCAGGTGGCGCTGAGCGTCGCCGCGCCCGGGGCCACCGGGTCGCTCGCGTCGACCGGGCCGACCGGGCCGACCGGGCCGACCGCGCCGGAGGGCGAGGTCGCGGGCGGCTCGGGCAGCGGCGGTGGCCCCGCGGCGGGCCCGCCGGGCAGCGGAGGGGGACCCGCCGGGTCGGCGGGCTGCTGGCCGGTGGGGGTCGGGTCGGTGGACACCGGGTCTCCTCGGCTCAGGCCTGGGGCGGCAGCGGCGGCGGCGTGGCGGCGAGGAGCGCGGACAGCGCCGGCACCTCGGCCGCTGCGGTCCAGGCGGTCATGCCCTGCTGCCAGACCAGGGTGGTTGCGGTGAGCTCGCCCGAGGCGACCCGGCCGGGCAGCTCGCCGGCGGGGACCGGTCCGACCTGCTGGCCGCCCACCGCCAGGAACCAGGGCTGGGCCGCCCCGGGCAGGGGCGGCGGACCCGGGGGAGCGGCCTGGGGAGCGGTCTGGGGAGTCGCCTGGGGGGTCAGGGCCTGGGCGATCTGCTGGCCCAGGGCGATGCCCATGCCCATGCCGAGGCCCTCGCCCGCGCCGCCGGGGTTGGTGGCGGCGTCGCCGATGGCGGTGGCGGCCTGGAACTTCGCGTACTGGTCGAGGCTGCCCAGCACCCCCATCTGCGTGCGCTTGTCGAGGGCGGCCTCGACCTCCGGGGGCAGCGAGATGTTCTCGATGACGAACTTCGGGATGCTCACGCCCATGTCGGCCAGGCTCGTGGTCAGCGTCCCGGCGAGGGTCGCGGCGATGGTCTGCTGCTGGGCGGCGAGGTCGAGCATCGGGAGCTGGGAGTTGGCCAGGGCCGTGCCGACCTGGCTGACGATGTTCTGCCGGAGGAACTCCGCGACCTCGTCGGTGCGGAAGTCGGGGTCGGTGCCGACGAGCTGGCGCAGCAGCGCGGCGGGGTCGACGACCTGGAGCGCGTAGGCCCCGAAGGCCCGCAGCCGCACCATCCCGAACTCGGCGTCGCGCACGGTCACCGGATTCTGGGTGCCCCACTTGAGGTCGGTGTAGAGCCGCGTGCCGACGAAGTAGACCTCGGCCTTGAAGGGGGACTCGAAGCCGTACTTCCAGCCCTTGAGGGTCGAGAGCACCGGCAGGTTCTGGGTGTCGAGGGTGTGGGTGCCGGGGGTGAAGACGTCGGCGATCTGGCCCTCGTCGACGAAGACGGCCACCTGGCCCTCGCGCACCATGAGCTTCGCGCCGTTCTTGATCTCGTTGCCCTGGCGCGGGAAGCGCCACACGATGGTGTCGCGGCCGTCGTCGAGGAACTCGACGATGTCGATGAACTGCCCGCGCACCTTGTCCATGAAGCCCATCGCCGTGTCGTCTCCTCAGCTCGCGCGCCGGCCCTGTGCCCGACCCGCCGAGCGTAGGGGGCCGGGGGCCGCCGCGCGGGCGAACTCCACAGGCGGTGTCGTGGGCGCAGGGTGGCCGCAGGGCGAGCGCCGTGCGGGCTAGGTGCCGCAGTAGGTGGTGTAGGCGCCGAAGTCGGGCGGTGCGGGGGCCGCGAAGGCCTCGAGGCCGGGGCGCTCGACGTAGGGCGACCGGACCGCGTCGAGCAGCCGCCCGAGCGGAGCGAGGTCGCCCGCGGTGGCGGCGTCGAGGGCCTCCTCGACCAGGTGGTTGCGCGGGACGTAGAGCGGGTTGACCCGGTCCATCGCGTCGGGGTCGGGCCCCAGCGCGCGCCACCGCTCGAGCCACGCGTCGAGCGCGGGCAGGTCGAGCACGACCCCGCGCACCGGCTCGGCGTCGCCGCGCGCCGCCGCCGACAGCGCCCGGTGGAAGGACGTGTGGTCGACCCGGCCGGCCTGCATGAGCGCCTGCAGGTCGGTGGCCAGCGCGAGCACCCTGTCGGGCGCCAGCCCCGCGGGCAGGCCGAGCTTGGCGCGCATCCCCTCGGTCCAGGCGGCGTCGTAGCGCGGGCGGAAGCCCCCGAGCGCCTCGACGGCCAGCGCCACGGCCTGCTCCTGGTCGTCGTGCAGCAGCGGCAGCATCGCCTCGGCGAGACGGGCGAGGTTCCACTCCGCGATCGGCGGCTGCTGGGCGTAGGCGTAGCGGCCGGCGTGGTCGATGGAGCTGAAGACGGTGGCGGGGTCGACGGCCTCCATGAAGGCGCAGGGGCCGTAGTCGATGCTCTCGCCGGAGAGGGTCATGTTGTCGGTGTTCATGACGCCGTGCACGAAGCCGAGCAGCATCCACCGCGCCACCAGGTCGGCCTGCGCGGCCACGACGGCCTGGAAGAGGGCGAGGTGGGGGTGCTCGGCGTCGGCGGCCGCCGGGTGGTGCCGCGCGATCGCGTGGTCGGCCAGACGCGCCAGCAGGTCGCGGTCGTCGCGGGCCCGGGCGAGCTGCACGCTGCCGACGCGCAGGTGGCTGGCCGCCGTGCGGGCCAGGACGGCGCCGGGCAGCACCCCGAGCTCACGGCGTACGCCGCGACCCGTGGCGACGACGGCCAGCGCGCGCGTCGTGGGCACGCCGAGCGCGTGCATGGCCTCGCTGACCACCAGCTCGCGCAGCATCGGGCCGACCGCGGCCAGGCCGTCGCCGCCACGGGCGAAGGGCGTGCGGCCGGAGCCCTTGAGGTGGAGGTCGACCAGGCGGCCGTCGGGGGCGGTGAGCTCGCCGAGCAGCAGCGCCCGGCCGTCGCCGAGGCCGGGGTTGAAGCCTCCGAACTGGTGCCCGGCGTAGGCCTGCGCGACGGGGTGGGCGCCCTCGGGCACCTCACCGCCGACGAGGAAGCGGACCCCCTCGGGCGTGCGCAGCCACTCCGGGTCGAGGCCGAGCTCGCGCGCGAGCTCCTCGCCCAGGTGCAGCAGCCGGGGCTCGGGCGCCTCCTCGGCCCGCCAGGGCCTGGCCAGCTCGGGCAGCGCGTCGGCGAAGACGTGGCCCAGGGCGGGCGCGGAGGTGCTCGTGACGCGTGTCGTGCTCATGCCTCGAGCCTACGAGGGCCCCCGGGAGGCCGGGCGCGCCGCGGATCGGGAGCCGTGCGACGACGGCGTGCTCACCCCTCCGGCGGTGCTGCGTGTCGGCGCGCGGCGGTAGACAGGACCCATGAGGACTCGAGAGATCGGCAACGACACCGTCGGACGCGTGCAGGTGGGGGCGATCGGCCTGGGCCTGATGACCTTCGACCAGACCGGCACCCAGCCGCGCCAGCAGCTGCTCGACACCGTGCAGGCGGCGGTCGACGCCGGGGTGACCCTCTTCGACACCGCCGACGCCTACGGCCCCGGCGACGAGCTGGGCCAGGACGCCCAGGGCGCCAACGAGCGCCTGGCCATCGGCCTGCTCGACGAGCTCGGGCTGCGCGAGCGGGTGCTGCTGGCCACCAAGGGCGGCCACGTGCGCACCGACGGGGGCGGCTGGGACGTCGACAGCTCCCGCCAGCACCTCCACGAGGCCGTCGACGCGAGCCTGGAGCGGCTCGGCGTCGAGCAGCTCGACCTGTGGCAGCACCACCGTCCCGACCCGGCCGTGCCCTACGAGGAGGTCGTGGCGACGCTGAAGGAGATCCACGACTCCGGCAAGGTGAAGCGGCTCGGGCTCTCCAACGCCGACCCCGAGCAGATCCGTCTCGCCCACTCCGTGCTCGGCGGCGCGCTGGTGAGCGTGCAGAACCAGTTCTCCCCGAAGTTCCGCAGCAGCGCCCCCGAGATCGAGGTCTGCGAGGAGCTGGGCCTGGCCTTCCTGCCGTGGAGCCCGCTGGGCGGTCTGGGGGACGCCAAGGAGCTGGCCGCCCACCACCCGGCCTTCGCCGAGGTCGCCGAGGCGCGCGGTGTCAGCCCGCAGCAGGTCGCGCTGGCGTGGGAGCTCGCGCAGTCGCCGGTCGTCATCCCGATCCCCGGGGCCAAGCGTCCCTCCTCGGTGACCGACTCCGCCGCGGCCGCCGACCTCGACCTCACCGCCGACGAGCTCGCCCGCCTCGACGCCGACCCCGAGGGCTGAGACCCGAGCCCGGCGGGGTCGCGGGCGGGGGCGCACGGGCGGGGGTCGCGGGCGCAGGAGGCCTGCGGGGAGAATGCGGCGCATGCCGCTGCTGCCCCGTCGCCACCGTCCCCCGACCCCCGCCGCGCCGCCGGCCGCAGCGGCGCCCGCGCCGGGCGGCGTGGGCGGCTCCGGTCGGGTCCCCGACGCGTCCGGCGGCGGGCAGGAGCCCTCGCGGCCGGCCGGTCGTCACGCCGGCCCGGCGACCGAGGAGGGCGCCCCGCGCGGCGCGACCGGCCCCGCAGCGATCGACCTCCGCGCCGAGGTGCTGGCCGCGCGGGTCGAGCGGTGGCGTCCCGACCTGGTCGAGGCCCTCGCCGAGGTCTACCCCGACCCCGAGGGCCTGGCCGACGACCTCGTCGCCCTGGCCGCGCAGCGCTACGCCGAGCGCAGCGACGAGCTGCACCACCTCGACCTGCGCCGCTCGCTGGCACCCGACTGGTTCCAGCGCCCCGAGATGCTCGGCTACGCCGCCTACGCCGACCGGTTCGCCGGTGACCTCGCGGGCGTCGCGGAGCGCATCGACTACCTGCGCGACCTGGGCGTGACCTACCTGCACCTGATGCCGCTGCTCGAGCCGCGGCCCGGCGACAGCGACGGCGGCTACGCCGTGCAGAGCTACCGCCGGGTGCGCTCCGACCTCGGCACGACCGGGGACCTCGCCGCCCTCACCGCCCGGCTGCGGGCCTCGGGGATCAGCCTGTGCCTCGACCTGGTGCTCAACCACGTCGCCCGCGAGCACGAGTGGGCCGAGCGGGCCCGGGCCGGCGACCCGGCCTACCGCGACTACTTCTACGTCCACGCCGACCGCAGCGTGCCCGACGCCTTCGAGCAGACGCTGCCCGAGGTCTTCCCCGACTTCGCCCCCGGCAGCTTCAGCTTCGACGCCGACCTCGACGGCTGGGTGATGACGACCTTCAACACCTTCCAGTGGGACGTCAACTGGTCCAACCCCGCGGTGCTGCGCGAGTACGCCGACATCATCATGACCCTGGCCAACGACGGCGTGGAGGTCTTCCGCCTCGACGCCATCGCCTTCCTGTGGAAGCAGCTCGGCACCACCTGCCAGAACCTCCCGCAGGTGCACGCCCTCACCCAGGCGCTGCGGGTGCTGGGCCGCATCGCCTGCCCCGCGGTGGTGTTCAAGGCCGAGGCCATCGTCGGCCCCGACGACCTGCCGGCCTACCTCGGCCAGGGCCGCCACCACGGCAAGGTCAGCGACCTGGCCTACCACAACGCGCTCATGGTGCACGTGTGGTCGATGCTGGCCACCAAGGACGCCGGGCTGGCCTCCCGCGCCCTCCAGCGGCTCCCCGCCACGCCCGCCTCCACCTCCTGGGTGACCTACGCCCGCTGCCACGACGACATCGGGTGGGCCATCGACGACGCCGACGCGGCCGCCGCCGGGCTCGACGGACACCTGCACCGCCGCTTCCTCTCGCAGTTCCACGCCGGCGACTTCCCCGGCTCGTGGGCGCGCGGCCTGGTCTTCCAGGACAACCCGCGCACCGGCGACCAGCGCATCTCCGGCTCCCTGGCCTCCCTGGCCGGCCTGGAGGCCGGTGACCCCCACGCCGTCGACCGGATCCTGGCGGTCCACGCGGTCGTGCTCGGCTTCGGTGGCCTGCCCGTGCTGTGGATGGGCGACGAGGTGGGCCTGCTCAACGACCACGACTGGGACGCCGACCCCGCCCACGCCGCCGACAACCGGTGGGTCCACCGTCCGGTGATGCCCTGGCCGGTCGAGGACCCCCACGGCCTGCGCGAGCGGCTGCGCCACCTGGTCGGCGTGCGCCGCGACCTGCCCCACCTGCACGCCGGCGTGCCCACCGAGGTGCTCGACCCGCCGGCCTCCGGCGTCTTCGCCACCCGGCGGGTCCACCCGCTCGGTGCGATGGTGATGCTGGCCAACGTCACCCCCGAGCCGCAGTGGGTCTCCCGCGGCCGGCTGACCTCACTGGTCGGCGGGCCGCCGGTCGACCGGATCACCGGGCGGGCGCTGGGCGAGGGGGCCGACCCGGGCGCCGACGGCGACGGCCTGGCGCTCGCGCCGTACGAGGTGCTGTGGGTGTGCGCCGGATGACGGCGGGTCAGGGCCCCGCGGGGCCGGAGGCCGGGGTGCACGACGAGCAGCGGCGCGCGTGGGTCAACCGGGCCGTCGCGACGATCCGCGCCGATGCCAACCGGTCGGCCGACACCCACCTGCTGCGGCTGCCGCTGCCCGAGGAGTGGGGCGTCGACGTCTACCTCAAGGACGAGTCGACCCACCCCACGGGCAGCCTCAAGCACCGCCTCGCCCGCAGCCTCTTCCTCCACGCGCTGGTCAACGGCTGGATCGGCCCGACCACCACCGTGGTCGAGGCCTCCTCGGGCTCCACCGCGATCTCGGAGGCCTACTTCGCCCAGCTCGTCGGGCTGCCCTTCGTGGCGGTCATGTCACGCACGACGAGCGTGGAGAAGATCAGCCTCATCGAGGGCTACGGCGGGCGCTGCCACCTCGTCGACGACCCCGCCGGCGTCTACGAGGTCTCCCAGCGGCTGGCCCGCGAGTGCGGCGGGCACTACATGGACCAGTTCACCTACGCCGAGCGCGCCACCGACTGGCGCGGCAACAACAACATCGCCGAGTCGGTGCTCGACCAGCTGCGCCTGGAGCGCCACCCCGTGCCGACCTGGATCGTCGTGGGCGCCGGCACCGGCGGCACGGCCTCGACCTTCGGCCGCTACGTGCGCTACCAGGGCCTGCCGACCCGGCTGTGCGTCGTCGACCCCGAGCACTCCGCCTTCCACCCCGCCTGGAGCAGCGGCGACCTCGGCCTCACCACCGACCGCGGCTCCCGCATCGAGGGCATCGGGCGCCAGCGGGTGGAGCCGAGCTTCCTGCCGGGGGTGGTCGACCACATGATCACCGTGCCCGACGCGGCCTCGGTGGCGACGATGCGCCACGTCGACCGGCTGCTCGCCCGCCGGCCCGGCCCCTCGACCGGCACCAACCTGTGGGGCGCCCTGCAGCTGGTCGACCGGATGCGTCGCGCCGGCGAGACCGGCAGCGTCGTCACCCTGCTCTGCGACGACGGCCACCGCTACGCCGACACCTACTACTCCGACGCCTGGCTGACCGAGCACGACCTCGACCCCGCACCCCACGTCGAGGAGGTCGCCCGGCTCTTCGGGGCGTGAGCGCGCGAGGCGGGTCGCGGTCGTTTCGGCCCGCCGCGAGGGGGTAGACCCCCTGCGTGGTCGACCAGCGCGAGACGAGGGCCCTCCGGGGCACCTCCCCGGCCCGGGCCGCCGCCGCGGCGACCCTGGCCGCCGGCCTCGCGCTCGCGGGTGCGGGCTGCTCCCCGGACGAGCAGACGATCGCCGCCGGCACCGTGGTCGCGGCCCCCGGGGTCGTGGACGGCGACGACGCCTCGGTCACGGTGCGCGTGCCCACCGGCGCGGTGCGGCTCGGTGTCGCGGACCCGGCCGGCGCGGTGGGCTCCGACCGGGCGGCCGACGGAGCCTCCCTCCTGGCCCTGGAGGTGGCCTTCGACCGGTCCGCCGTGCGCTCCGACGTGGCCGACCTGGCCCGCGTGCCGGGGGCGGGCAGCCCGGTGGAGCTCGCGGTCGAGGTGGCCGGCGAGCGCTACGACGTCGGGACGGTGGGCGACCCCGACGGCGCGGTCGCCGACGACGGGTCCGACGAGCGCCTGGGCGGTGACGTCCTGGTCGCCGTGGAGGGCGCGCCCGACCTGGACGACGTCACGGTCGTGGTCGGCTACGACGGC
The DNA here is from genome assembly GCF_023712465.1 of Nocardioides sp. P86. Taxonomy (NCBI): domain Bacteria; kingdom Bacillati; phylum Actinomycetota; class Actinomycetes; order Propionibacteriales; family Nocardioidaceae; genus Nocardioides; species Nocardioides sp. P86. The sequence goes on from NZ_JAMAYE010000003.1 coordinate 464,288, forward strand.
CTCGACCAGCGGGTCGCGCTCGTCGACGGCGCGCGCGAGCCCGGCCCGGCCGATCCCCTCTACGTCGCCGAGCGCGAGCCGCGCGGCCCCGTGACGTGCGACGTCGACCCGGCCCCCCGCGGGGTCGAGGTCGAGGGTCTCGCCTGCCGTGCCGAGCGCATGGTGTCGGTGCCCTACGTGCCCGGGGCCGGCTGGGCCGCGGAGGGGAACACCTGGGCGGTGGTGCCGCTGGTCGTCTCCGTGACCGGGGTGGCCACCACTGCGCCCGCCACGGCGGACCGCGGCGCCTACACCGTGACCGGCGCCGACCAGTCGGTCGCGCTCGGCGGCGCGCCCCCCGTCACCGAGCTCGACGTCACCAAGACCGGCGACGGGGCCTCCTACACCTCCCGGCTGGTCTTCTCCCTCGGGGCCGACACCCCGCTCGACCTCGACCTGCGCCGCACCTACGCCCTGCGGGCCGACTCCGGGGCGGTGCCCGCCCGGCGTGAGCTCGTGCTCGACGCGGCGCTCCGGCTGCCCGCGACCCTGCGCCCACCCGGGTGACCCGCCCCACCCCTCCTGACCCCTCGCAGCCCCCACCCCCCACGTGAAGGAGAACCATGACCGACCCACGGCTCGGCATCGACGGCGTCGACCTCCTGGAGCTCGACATCATCGCCAAGGAGAGGCTCCCCGACGCGGCCGCGGAGCTGGCCTCGGCCCGCGGGACCATCGCCCTCTTCTCCCAGGTCTCCTTCCGCCGCTCGGGCGGGGTCGGCATCGGGGCCGACGGGCCGGCCGCGGAGTGGAGCGCCCTGGCCGACCTCCTGGTCAGCGCCCTGACCCAGGGCGGCACCAACATCGACGACACCTCCGCCGCGATCCGGACGTTCCTCGACGACATCCTCGCGACCGACGACGGCGCACGCCAGCGCATGGACACCGCCCGCACGGAGATGGAAGGGATCGGCGGCTGATGACCGACCTGCGCGCCAAGGCCGAGCGGATCAAGGAGCTCGCCATCGAGAAGACCGCCGAGCTGGCCATGAAGGCCGCGGGCCCGGACGGCGGCGGCATCGCCTACGCCTTCGCCCACGACCAGGCCAGCGAGGAGTTCGCCGACGTCGACCAGGTCTTCGACGACTGGCTGGACCTGCCCGACCCGTCGTACCTCTCCTCCTTCGCCTCCAACCTCGCCGGGGCCCTGCCGCACCTCGCCGCCGAGGCCTACGTCGACGACGACTCCGCCGCCTCGCTCGGCGGGGGCGGGTCCAACGTCGCGATCACCCAGATCGAGCCCACCGGCGCGTTCATGTCCGGGTGGACCAGCGGCACGGCCACCAGCTTCGCCAGCTTCGCCGGCCTCTTCGGACCCGTCGTGTCCAACCTGTGGCTGTGCGGCAACGTGCTGGTCAACGCCCTCTACGCCGAGCAGGCGATCTGGGAGGAGGCCGACCGCAGCCTCCACGAGATCGCCGACGCGGCGATCAGCACGCTCGAGGACATCGCCAACAAGAGCGCTGCCGAGTACACCGCGACCCTGTCGGTGCTCGCCGCGGTGTCGGGCATCATCGCCGTGCCGTTCACCGCGGGTGGCAGCCTCGCGGCCGCCTACACGTTCGCGGCCATCTCCGGCGGGATCGGCCTGGCCGGGAGCTTCGCGCCGGAGGACGCCGAGGACCACCCCGGGATCGACGGGGGCAGTCCGGCGAGCGTGGTGTCCTCGGTGCGCGACCTGCTGACCCGGCTCAACGAGCACGTCACCGCCAAGGAGGGTGACGTCCGCTCGGCGCTGAGCGACACCGCCGGGCAGTTCTCCGCGGCCATGGGGGAGGACAACATGGTCTCCCCCGTCGTCCTGCCCCGTCCGACCGTGGCCGACTCGCCGTCCTTCGGTGGCCGGTCGGGAGGGGCCTGAGGTGGCGGGGCGCCTCGACAGCGCCGTCGAGTCCTCGGTGGTCACGGTCTCGACGCCCAACGAGAAGGTGCACGCGGAGCTGCGCGGGGAGCGGCACGTGAGCGTGCGGTTCGCCGCCGGTCACCTGGAGCAGGTGTCGCACGCCGTGCTCGAGCGCGAGCTGGCCTCACTGGCGCGGCTGGCCTTCGCCGCCGCGCTCGCCGAGCACGCCCGCCTCGGCGCGGTCGTCACCGGCCGCGTGCCCACGCGGCGCCCGCGGATCGGGCGACGGGAGAAGGAGTACGACCAGCGGCTCGCGGAGCTGGCCGCCGAGGGCGTCTCCGACGACGGCGAGGTCACGGTGACCTCGGTGGGCCAGCAGCACCACGCCGTGCGGCTGCGTCCGGGATGCCTCGACCGCCTCGACGCCGAGCAGCTGGCCCGCTCGTGCGCCCAGGCGGCGGAGCGCCTGCTCCTCGACACCGAGACCCGGGCCGCGCGGGCGCGGTGGGACGTCTACATGGGCACGCCGCTGCCCGGCACCTGAGCCGCCCGGCAGCCGCCTCGCGCGGCCGGGCCCGGGTCGGGTGTCGGGCGGGTGGGGGTGTCGAGGACGGTCACAGCCTGCGACCGGCCCAGCTCCAGGCGTAGGCGCCGTCGTCGACGGCCCGCCCGGCCTCGCCGAGCTCGAGGGGCCGGAAGGTGTCGACCATGACCGCGGTCTCGTCGAAGGCCTCGGCGCCGAGGGAGGCCTCGACGGCTGCGGGCTGGGGACCGTGGGCGTGGCCACCGGGGTGGAGGGTCACCGAGCCGACACCGATCCCCGAGCCCTTGCGGGCCTCGTAGTCGCCGGCGACGTAGAACATGACCTCGTCGCTGTCGACGTTGGAGTGGTAGTAGGGCACGGGCACGGCGAGCGGGTGGTAGTCGACCTTGCGGGGCAGGAAGGCGCACACCACGAAGCCGGCGCCCTCGAAGACCTGGTGCACCGGCGGGGGCTGGTGGACCTTGCCGGTGATCGGCATGTAGTCCTCGACGTTGAACGTGTAGGGATAGAGGCAGCCGTCCCAGCCGACGACGTCGAAGGGGTGGGTGGCGTAGGTCATCCGGGTGCCGACGATCCCGGCCGAGGTGCGGTGCCTGACGAGCACCTCGACGTCGGACGCCGGCTCGCCGGCGCCGGCGAGCAGCGGCTCGGTGGGGCCGTGGAGGTCGCGCTCGCAGTAGGGGGCGTGCTCGAGCAGCTGGCCGTAGCGCGAGAGGTAGCGCTTCGGCGGCGCGACGTGGCTGGCCGACTCGACCGCGTAGAGCCGGCTCGGCCCGGAGGCCGCGTCGGGGCGCCAGCGGTGGGTGGTGGCCCGGGGCACCACGACGAAGTCGCCGGCGCGGTAGGGCACGACGCCGAAGACGGTCTCGACCACCCCGCTGCCGGCCTCGACGAAGACGCACTCGTCGCCCAGCGCGTTGCGGTAGAGCGGGGAGTCGGCCGCGGCGACGACGTAGGACAGGTGGACGTCGGCGTTGCCGAGCACGAGCCGGCGCCCGGTGACCGCGTCGACGCCCGTGACGTCGGCGGGCACGAGGTCGGGCAGGCGCAGGTGGCGCGGCGTCAGCGGGTGGTTCGGGGTGAGGGCCTGGTCGGGGAGGTCCCAGACCTCGCTGGCCACGATCGCCGACGGCACGCCGCGGTGGTAGAGCAGCGAGGAGTCGGAGGAGAAGCCCTCCTCGCCCATCAGCTCCTCGGAGCGCAGCGCGCCGTGCTCGTCGCGGAGCTGGGTGTGCCGCTGGCGCGGCACCTCTCCGACCCGTCGGTAGTACGCCACAGCCAGCCACCTCACACCGAGAGGGGGACCTCGTCGTCCCCGCTGCGGCGATGCTGCTCGGCGCTCCCGACCGTGTCAATCGCACGGTCAATCGCAGGGTCGGCCGCGCGGTGACCGCGTGGGCGCTCGCGCGGCGGCCCGGAGTCGCACGGGCGCGCGGCATCCACCGACCGGTCGCTCGGCATGGCCCGCACGGGCCATGCCGAGCCGCCGACCATGGCCCGGTCGGGGGGTTTCGCGGCCGCGGCCTCACCCTGTCGGGTCGGCGTCGTTGCTCCGGGTGCCGGGCGGGGGGTCCGGACTCGGGGGAACGGACGACGAGGGGGTCGTGACGTGTGCAGGACGACGTGCTCGATGGAGCTCGTGGACGGTCCGACGGGGCGCGAGGGACGCCCGACGATGGCGCTGGTGGTCAGGGGCGACCTCGACGTGTCGGCCGGGCCGGCGGTCGGCGCGGTGGTGGAGCGGCTGCGCCGGTCGCGCCCGACGGTGGTGCTCGTCGACCTCGAGCAGGTCGACTTCGTCGACACCGCGGGCCTGCACTGGCTGCGCCGCGCGCTGCGCGCCGCGGTGGTCCACGGCGCCGACGTCGGGGTGCTCGCGGAGTCGCCGGCCGTACGCCGTCTGCTGCGGCTCGGGTCGGAGCCGCTCTGGCCCCCGCCGGCCGCGCCGCCCGCGCCGCCTGTGACGCGCACCCGCGGCGAGGCCACCAGGGCCGCCGGGCTCCGGCTCGTGCCGGCACTCGGCGCGACGACCGGACGCCGCTGAGCACCCTGCGCCGGGCGGCGGGTCAGCCGCCGACGACCTCGCTGGCGCGCAGCACCTCGAAGGGCTCGGCGTAGCGGGTGTGGGAGACCTGGCGCGACCAGTAGCGGGCGCTCGCCAGCACCAGGTCGGGCTCGAGGTAGTCGCGCGCCGACTGCGAGCGGTAGCACGCGAGCAGGTCGAGCTTGGCCTCGATGGTGTCCTCGACGGGCACGAAGCGCGTGGGCGCGAAGCCGTTGCGCGAGGACGGCGACTGGTAGCAGAACAGCTGCGGCACCCGACGGGCGGCGATCACGGCGGCGGCGTGCACGGCGCGGTGGTCCTGGTGGTTGTCGGCCGCGGAGTGGACGTAGACCGTCGTGGGGGCGACCGAGGCGATCACGGCCTCGATCAGCCCGATCATCTCGTGGGCCTCCTCCAGCCGGGTGTCGGGCAGGTCGGCCATCAGCAGCTCGGCCGACATCGCGGTGGCGGCGGCCACGGCCTCGCGCCGGCGCTCCTCGCGCGGACCGCCCACGGCGCCCCGGCTCAGGGTGAGCACCGACACCGGGTGCCCCTGCGCGGCGTGGCGCAGCAGGGTGGCCCCGCAGCCGATCTCGACGTCGTCGGGGTGGGCGCCGATGGCCAGGACGCGCTCGCCGCGGTGGTGGGACCGGGCCGGCAGCAGCTGCTCGAGCGCGGCGGGGTCGTCGGGGGCGACGACGTCGGAGAGGCCGTGGCGCAGCGCGGTGAGCAGACCGTGGGCGCCGGCCCCGGCGTCGGCCACGACGGCGACGCGGGTCTGGCGCGAGCGTCGGCGTACCCGCTCCAGCACGGCCACGGTGGCCTCGTCGAGCAGGTCGGACTCGACGAGGAGCAGCGCGGGCGCCCCCGCGGTCTCGAGGAGGTCCTCGGTCTCGGCAGGGTCGACGAGGAGCGGGAGGTGGCCGGCGCGCTCGAGGGTGGCGAGGAGCGCCCCGAGGTCGGTGCGCGCCCAGACCACCACCAGCCGCTCGGGGCCGTGCGCCTCGCGCACCACCCCGGCGGGCAGCGTCGTCGGCGCGTGCTCGTCGGTCTCCACGTCCCTCCCCAGGTCCGCCGCAGAGCCTAGACGGCCGCTCCCGGGCGATCGGAGCAGCCGGGCCGCTCGCCGGGACGGGCCGTGGTGACGAGCTCGCGATGGGAGAGGACGGAGGTCCTGCGGGCATAGAAGAAGGCGCCGGGGTCTCGGGTCCCCGGCGCCTTCGAGACCTACTGTAGCCAACGGGTGGTGGTCTGTCAGCAGTTTCGCGACAGTCCGATCGGACCACGTCAATCATCCGTTGGACCCTGGTCGGCCCGGCCCGCGCCTGGTTGCCTGGCGGGGCGGCGGCCCCCCACGCCCGATGCACGGGTGGTCGTCGTGTCTCGGGGGAGGGAGCGGCATGAGCGCAGCCGGGACGCACAGCGGACACGACCTGGACGATCCGCGCGAGCGCGCCCGCCTCAGGGCGCTGCGCGACTTCGGGCTGCCGGGCGGCGAGCACCCGGCCGCCGACGACCTGGTGGCGCTGGTGGCGGTGGCCGCGGCCGCGGCGGGTGTGCCGACGGCTGCGATCCACCTCCTCGCCGGTGACGAGCAGCGCGCCCTGGCCACGGTGGGCTTCGAGATGGTGGCCCTGCCCCGCCGCGACTCGATGTGCAGCCTCGTCGTCGACGAGCCCCGACCCGTCGTGGTCGCCGACGCCCGTGAGGACCCCCGCTTCAGCGACAACCCCTTCGTGCGCGAGGGCCGCGTCCGCTTCTACGCCGCCTTCCAGCTGCGCACCGACGCCGACGTGTCCATCGGCACGCTCTGCGTCTTCGACGACCGGCCCCACGTGCTCGGCGCCGAGCAGCGCAGCCTGCTGCAGGCGCTCGCCGACCGCGTCGTCGGGGTGCTGGAGCTCGACCGGAGGGTGCGTGAGCTCACCGGCGAGGTGCGCGAGCTGGAGGCGGTGCGCGCCGGGCTGCGCGCCGACAACGAGAGCCTGCGCGCCTTCGCGGGCCAGGTCAGCCACGACCTGCGCGCTCCGCTGGCGACGATGACGCTGTCGCTGGAGCTGCTCGGCGTCGGGATCTCGCAGGGCTGGGAGCCCTCCGACCTCGAGCCGGTGCTGGCCCGCGCCCTGCGTGGTGCGACCAGGATGCGCGGTGTGGTGGAGAACCTCTTCGTGCACGCCACCGGCGCACCCGCCTCGCCCCACCCCGTCGACCTGGGCTCCCTCGTCGAGGACGCCCGCGAGGACCTGGGCCCGGCCCTCGACGGGGTCGACGTGACCGCGCGGGCGCTGCCGGTCGTCGTCGCCGACGGCCCGCTGCTGCGCCTCGTGCTGCAGAACCTGCTGTCCAACGCGGCCAAGTTCGCCGTCGCCGAGCGCGGCGGCGAGGTGTCGGTGACCGCGTCGCGGCGCGACCGGTCGTGGCTCGTCGAGGTGGCCGACCACGGTCGCGGGGTGCCGGAGACCGAGCGCGAGCACGTCTTCGAGGCCTTCGTGCGGGTCGGCGAGCACGCCGAGCTCGCGCCCGGCACCGGGCTGGGGCTCGCCACCTGCCGTGCCATCATCGAGGCCCACGGCGGGCGCATCGGGCTGCGGGAGACCGCGGGCGGCGGGGCGACCGTGTGGTTCGAGCTGCCCGACCCGCGCTGAGGGGCCGGTCGGGCTCGGGACCTCCGACCCGTCGCGTCCCGGGTCGGCCGGTGGTCGTATGACCACTGGCGGATGGCGACTGCCTCCCCGCCGGTCGCACGCTGGGCGGGACCAGCCCGGTCGACCGGCCCGGCCGACCACCGCACCCACCAGGAGACATCATGACCCGCACGCCCCGCACCGCCACCCGCACCACCGCCCGCGCCCTCCTCGCCCTGGCCGTGCCGCTGACCCTCGCCGCGCCGCTGGTGGTGACCGCCTCGGCGAGCGCCAACGACGCCGACGTCATCCGCCGCGGCTCGTGCACCGGCAGCACCGACTGGAAGATCAAGGCCAAGCCCGACGACGGCCGGATCGAGGTCGAGGCCGAGATCGACAGCAACGTCAACGGTCAGACCTGGGGCTGGGTGCTCAGGCACGACGGCTCGGTGGCCGCGCGCGGCAGCTCGACCACCAAGGCGCCGAGCGGGTCCTTCAGCGTCGAGCGCCGCCTGGTGGACGCCACCGGCGCCGACGCCTTCACCTTCCGTGCGACCAACGCCGCCAGCGGCGAGGTCTGCGTCGCCAAGGTGTCGCTCTGAGCCGTCCCGAGACCCGTCGCGCGCCGCTGCCCCGCCCCCTCGGGCGCAGGTGGCGTGCGGCCGGACGCAGCCCGATCGCGTGGTTCCTCGCGGTCGGGCTGCTGGCGTGCGCGGTGATCGTCGGGGTCAGCCAGCACCTCGGCGACCGCGCCGCGCGGGCCGAGGCCCTGCAGGACGCCCGCGCGACCACCGAGCTCCTGGCCCGCTCCGTGGCCGGGCCCGCGGTGCCGCGCGGTCTCGTCGACGGGGTGCCCGGCGCGGTGGACCGCTTCGACCGCACGGCGCTCGCCCGCCTCGTCGGGGCCGGGGTGCGCCGGGTGAAGGTGTGGTCGGCCGACGGCACGGTGCTCTACTCCGATGACGTCCGGCTCATCGGGATGCGCATCGAGCTCGGCGAGGACGAGCAGCGCATCCTCGCCGAGGGGGGCACCGACGCCGAGGTCTCCGACCTCAGCGCGCCGGAGAACCGCTTCGAGGCACCCGACCGCGGTCTCATCGAGGTCTACACCCGCCTGGACTCCCCGGAGGGCGAGCCGCTGCTCTTCGAGACCTACTACTCCTCCGACCTCATCGCCACGCGAAGCGACGAGGTCGTGGCGCCCTTCCAGCGGATCAACCTGCTCGCCCTCGCCCTCGTCGTCGCGGTGGCCACGGGGCTGCTCTACCTGCTCAACCGCAGGATCCGCGTGGCCGGCCTGGAGCGCGAGCGGCTCATGGACCGGGCCGCCGCGGCCTCGGAGGCCGAGCGGCGGCGCATCGCCCGCGACCTGCACGACGGCGTGGTGCAGGACCTCGCGGCCACCGCCTTCGGCCTCTCGACGCTGGCCCGGCGCTCCGAGGGCACCCAGCGGCGCGAGCTGCTCGCCTCGGGGGCCGCCCTGCGGCGCAGCATGCGCGACCTGCGCTCGCTGCTCGTGGAGATCCACCCGCCCGGTCTCACCGCGACCACCCTGCCGTCGGCGCTGGCCGACCTCGTGGCGCCCCTCGCCGCGGCCGGGATCGCCGCTGACGTCGAGGTCGGCGACCTCGACGACGTCGACGAGGCCACCCTCGGACTGGTGTGGCGCGTGGCCCAGGAGGCGGTGCGCAACGCGCTGCGCCACGCCCGGGCCTCGACCGTGCGGGTCAGGGTCGGGTGCGACGATGCGACCGCGGTGCTCGAGGTCGTGGACGACGGCGCCGGCTTCCGCGCCGACGTCGCCCAGGCCGGCAGCCACTACGGGCTGCGCGGGCTGCGCAGTCTCGCCGAGGACCACGGTGGCCGACTCACGGTGGAGTCGTCGCCCGGGGCCGGCACCACCGTCCGACTGGAGGTACGACGATGACCCCGACCCCGACCCCGACCCCGACCCCGATCCGGCTCGTGCTCGTCGACGACCACGCGGTGCTGCGCGGTGCGCTCGAGCAGTTCCTCGCCGGCGAGGACGACATCGAGGTGGTCGGCTCGGCCCGCGACGGCGACGCCGCGGTCGAGGTGGTGGCCCGGACCCGACCCGACGTGGTGCTGATGGACCTGCAGATGCCCGGCACCGACGGCGTCACCGCCACCCGGGCCATCGTGGCGGCGGGCGGCTGCGACGTGCTGGTGCTGACGTCCTACTCCGACTCGGAGCGCATCCTGGCCGCCCTCGACGCCGGCGCGGTCGGCTACCTGCTCAAGGACGCCGAGCCCGAGGAGGTGGTGGAGGGCGTGCGGGCCGTCGCCCGCGGGGAGTCGCCGCTGCACCCCCGCGCGGCGCGCACCCTGCTCTCGGCGCGCCCGGCCACGCCCGAGGGCCACGGGCTGAGCCCGCGCGAGGTCGAGGTGCTGGCCCTCGTGCGGGCCGGCCTGGCCAACAAGCAGGTGGCGCGACGCCTCGGCATCTCCGAGGGCACGGTCAAGTCGCACCTCACCTCGATCTTCCACCGCATCGGCGTCGCCGACCGCACCTCGGCCGCGGTCTGGGCCGAGCGCCGCGGGATCGGCGACCGGGCCGACGGTCTGGGCGGTCCGGGCGGTCCGGGCGCGTCGACCTGACCGCAGGCGGCCCGCCGGGCGTGCGGAGGGCCCGGCGCGCCCGCCGTACGGCGAGCAGGGCCGGGCCCTCGACGTGGTGCGGGGCGGGTCAGGCCTTGGGGGCGAAGACCTCGAGGGCGATGTTGTCGGGGTCGCGGAACTCCAGGATCCAGCCGGCGCCGATGTCCTTGACGCCCTCGTGGGCCACGCCGAGGTCGTCGAGCACGCCCGCGGCGGCATCGATCGCGGCCCGGTCGGCGACGGCGAAGGCGACGTGGTCGAGGCCGGTCTTGTCCTCGTCGAAGTGGTCGTCGGCCACCGGACGCAGGCCCAGCAGGCTGTCGCCGAGCTGGTAGATGACGCCGCCGAAGAGGAACGAGAGCTGCTGCCGGGTCTCCTCGTCGGCGTCCGGGGGGAGCTCGAAGGCGACGGGGAGGCCGAAGACGTCGTCGTAGAACTTCCGCGACCGCTCGATGTCGGTGACGGTCAGGCGGACGTGGGCATAGGCGCTGGTCTGGATGGGCATGGCGCCACGGTGCCACCGCCCCGCCGCGCCGGGCTCACCCGAGTGGGGCCGGGCCCGAAGGGGGAGGTCCGGGGGCAGGGGCGTGGCTAGCGTCGAGGAGGTCCCGACCAGCCGCGTCCAGCCGGGCGCCCTCACCCTCGGAGCCACCGATGACCCTGCTCTCCCCGCCCCGCTCGTCCCCCCGCACCGGCCGCACCGGCCGCGCCGGCCGTCGACGCCCGCACCGGGGGCTGGCGCGGCGCGCCGCCGCGCTGGCCGCCACCGGTCTCGCCGCGACCGGTCTCGCGGCCTCCGCCCTGGTCGCCCCGACCGCGGCCGGCGCCGCGCAGGCCCCCGGCGACGGGCCCTTCCCGCAGCGCGTGGCGCTGCCCGACGGCTTCCAGCCCGAGGGCATCGCGGTGGGCCGCGGCTTCGCGGCGTACTTCGGCTCCCGTCTCGACGGCGACCTCTACCGCGCCAACCTGCGCACCGGCACCGGCCGCGTCATCAGCCAGGGTCCGGGCACGCCCTCGGTCGGTCTCAAGGTCGACGAGCAGAACCGGATCTTCGTCTCCGGCGGCACCGCCGGCGACGCGCGCGTGGTCAAGGCCGGCAGCGGCGAGGTGCTGGCCGGCTACCAGCTCGTCGACGTGCCCGCCGACTCCGACGCCGCCTTCATCAACGACGTCGTGCTCACCGACGACACGGCGTGGTTCACCGACTCCGAGAACGCCCAGCTCTTCGGGCTGCCGCTCGAGGGCGGCGACCTCCCCGAGGCCGACGAGGTCGTGCGGCTGCCGCTCGGCGGCGAGTGGGAGCAGGCCGAGGGCCTCAACGCCAACGGGATCACCGCCACCCCCGACGGCAAGGCGCTGCTTGTGGTCAACTCCGCCTCGGGCGGGCTCTTCCGCGTCGACCCCGCCACCGGGGACGCCACGCAGGTCAACCTCGGCGGCGCCGAGCTCACCAACGGCGACGGGATGCTGCTCGAGGGCCGCCGGCTCTACGTCGTGCAGAACCGGCTGAACCAGGTGGCCGTGCTGCGCGTCGCCGCCGGCGGGCGCAACGGCACGCTGCAGCGGACCCTCACCTCCGGGCAGTTCGACGTGCCGACCACCATCGCGCGGCTCGGCGACCGGCTCTACCTGCCCAACGCCCGCTTCTCCACCCCGCCGACCCCCACCACCGAGTACTGGGTGACCCGGGTGGCCGTGCCCCGCGGCTGAGCGCCCCGCACGGGGCGGGCGGCCGGCTGGGTCCGCCGTCCGCCCCGGGACCCCGTCCTGTGACCCGCCCCGTGATCCGTTCCGTGATCCGCCCCGTGGTCGGGAGGCTTCCGCACGGAGCCCGGATCGGGCACCGTGGGGAGATGCAGGAGACCGAGGAGGAGCGCCTCGCCCGCGAGGCCCGCGAGGAGCAGGTGCGCGCTGACGCCGCCCGCGCCCGGGCGCGGGCGGCCGAGCGCCGGGAGACGATGCAGTTCGTGCGGGAGCTCGACATGAGCGAGGAGCTCGACGACTGAGCGTGGCACCGGACGTCGTGCGGAGGGTGGATGCGCATCCACCGAGCGCATGACGTCCCGCGGGACGAGGCCTCGCGCCCCGTCCGGCTCAGGGCAGGACGACGATCCCGTCGTCGTCGCTGACCACGGTGGCGCCGGGGGCGAACGACACGCCGCCGAACTCCACCACCACGTCGCGCTCGCCCGCACCGTCCTTGGCGCTCTTGCGCGGGTTGGAGCCGAGGGCCTTGACCCCGAGGTCGAGCTCGCGCAGGGCGGCGACGTCGCGCACGGCACCGTGGATCACGACGCCCTCCCAGCCGTTGGCGACGGCCGAGGCGGCGATCAGGTCGCCCATCAGCGCGGTGTGCAGCGACCCGCCCCCGTCCACGACCAGCACCTTGCCGGCGCCGGGCTCGGCGAGGGCGGCCTTCACGAGGGCGTTGTCCTGGTGGCAGCGCAGCGTCACGGCGGTGCCGGCGAAGCGGGCGCGAGCGCCGTACTGGCGCAGCTGGAGGTCGCAGGACTGCAGCGCCTCACCGTGCTCGTCGACGAGGTCGGCGGTGGGGGTGGGCCCGGTGGTCGGCCCGGTGGGCGGCTGGGGAGTGGAGGTCACGCGGCCATCCCAGCACAGCGCGCCCAGCCCGCTCGGCGCCGCCGTCCGCCGCGGACCGCCCACCGCGGACCGCCCGTCGCCGCGCCGCGCCCGCGGCGGGGGACGATGGGCGCGTGACTCCCCGCCCCGCTGGTCCCGCCAGCCCTGCCGGTCCCGCCCGCCCTGCCAGCCCAGCCGGTCCTGCCGGCCTCGACGACCTCCCCCCGCAGTCCGCCGACCGCGCCGTCGTGCTCGACGGCGGGCTGTCGAACGCGCTCGAGGACCGCGGCGTCGACCTGTCGTCGCAGCTGTGGACCGCGACGGTGCTGCGCGGGTCGCCGGAGGAGGTCGAGGCCGTGCACGCGGCCTACTTCGCCGCCGGGGCCGAGGTCGCCACCACGGCCAGCTACCAGGTCAGCGAGCAGGGCGTCGTGGCCGCGGGCGGCACGCCCCAGGAGGCCCGGGCGCTGCTGGCGCGCAGCGTCGAGGTGGCCCGCCGGGCCCGCGACGCGGCGCAGGAGCTGCGCGCGGGGTCGGGCGGGCCGGGGCACCGGGGGGCAGAGCGCGGCCGGCTGCTGGTGGCGGCGTCCGTGGGCCCCTACGGCGCGGTGCTGGCCGACGGGTCGGAGTACCGCGGCGACTACGGGCTCAGCCCCAGCGCGCTGCGCGACTTCCACGCGCGGCGCCTCGACGCGCTCGCCGCCGCCGGCCCCGACCTGCTCGCGGTGGAGACGCTGCCCGACGTGCGCGAGGCCGAGGTGCTGGTGCCGCTCCTCGACGACCTGGGCCTGCCCGCGTGGGTGTCCTACTCCGTCGCCGGGGGACGCACGCGCGCGGGCCAGCCGCTCGAGGAGGCGTACGCCGTCCTGGCCGGCAGCACCAGCGTGGTGGCCGCCGGGCTCAACTGCTCCGCACCGGGCGAGGTGGCCGCGGCGGTGCGGGTGGCCGCCGAGGTGACCGGACTGCCCGGCGTGGTCTACCCCAACCGCGGGGAGACCTGGGACGCGGTGGCCAAGGCCTGGCGCGGCGAGCGCGACTGGGACGTCGCGCCCGCGGCCGGCTGGGTCGACGCCGGGGCCCGGCTCGTCGGCGGCTGCTGCCGCGTGGGACCCACCGACATCGAGCGGTTGGCCCGCGCCCTGGAGGCCTGACCGACCGCCCCGGCGCCCCCGGGAGGTCGCGCCGCGGCCTCAGCGGGCGACGAGCTCCTTGGCGCCGGCGTCCCAGACGACCTCGGTGGCGCCGGAGGCGAGGGCCTCGACCACGGTGTCGACCACGACCTGACCGGGCAGCGGGGCGGGCAGCTTCGGCGGCTCGCCGGCCAGCGAGCGCTCGGCCAGCCCGGTGTCGAGGTGGGGCGGGCGCACGTCGAGCACGGTGAAGGCGCGACGGTTCTCCCGGCGCAGCACGGTCAGCCAGGTGGAGAGGGCCGCCTTGGTGGCGGAGTACTCCGCCATCTGGTTGGTGGGCAGCTCGGCCAGGATCGCCGAGAGCACCGCGACCGTGCCGCCGTCCTCGAAGCGCCCGGCGGCCGCGCGCACCAGCGCCATCGGACCGAGGGTGTTGACGGCGAAGAGCTCCTCGACCACCGCCGGGTCGGCCTCGGTCGCGGGACCGAAGCCCGCGACCCCGGTGGCCACGACGAGCAGGTCGAGGCCGCCCATGGCGTCGGCCGCCGCCCCGACGACCTCGCGGCAGGCGTCGGTGTCGACCAGGTCGAGCACGAGCGGCTCGGTGCCGCAGTCCTGCGCCACCGGCGCGAGCCGCCCGGCGTCGCGACCGGCGACGCTCACGGTGGCGCCACGCTCCACGAGGGCGCGGGCGATGCCTGCGCCGAGCACCCCCGAGGCCCCGACGACCAGTGCGCGTGCTCCCGACAGCTCCATGGCTCCTCCTGCGTGCGGGCCCGGTCGGCGCGGGCCGTGGTGCAGCGGCTCGACGCGGGTCCCGGGCGGGTCCGAGGGGCCCCGACGAGGCCCTCCCCAGCGACGGTAGGGGGCCCGCCGGGCGATCACCCAGGACTCACACCCGCAGGGGTGGGAGCGACGTCGGTGGCCGTGGCTACCGTCGGAGGAGCGCCCCGCGCGGCCGCCCGCCCGGGTGACCACCGCCGACCAGGAGGGACCACCGATGCTGATCCCCCAGGCCCGAGGAACGCTGAGCGAGCGGGTCTTCCCGCAGCTCACCGGAGGCCTCGAGGACACCCCGAGTGCGGGTCTCGGCTGCGGCGGGGACGCCGACTCCCGCGACGACGCCGCGGTCACGCTGTGGGCGCTCCAGGAGCTGCACTACCGCGGCTTCGACGACGTCGACGACGCCCTCGAGTGGCACCCGGCGGTGCACGCGCTGCGCTGGGAGCTCGAGGCCGACCTCGAGGCGCGGCTGCGCGAGCGCCACGCCGACCTGGTGCCGCGACCCGAGGACCACACCGCCGAGGGCCTGGCCGAGCGGCTCTTCGCCATGGTCGAGGCCGACGACGGACCCTCGCTGGCCCGCCACGTCGAGACCACCGCGACCCGTGACGAGGTCGAGGAGCTGCTGCGCCACCGCTCGGTCTACCACCTCAAGGAGGCCGACCCCACGACCTGGGTCGTGCCGCGCCTGGAGGCCACGGTCAAGGCCGCGCTCATGGAGGTGCAGCTCGACGAGTACGGCGGCGGCGACCCCGCCCGCCTGCACCACCACCTCTTCGCCCGCGGCCTGGCCGCCTCGGGCATGAGCGCCGACTACGGCGCCACCCTCGACGAGGCGAGCGCCGCGGTGCTGGAGCAGAACGCCGCGCTGTCGATGCTCGGCCTGCACCGCCGCCTGCGCGGCGCCGCCCTGGGCCACCTCGCCGCCGTCGAGGCCAGCAGCTCCGGGCCGTCGCGACGCATGGCCCGCGGCCTGCAGCGCCTCGGCTTCGCCCCCGAGATGGTGGAGTACTACACCGAGCACGTCGAGGCCGACGCCGTGCACGAGCAGCTCGCCGTGCGCGCCATCTGCGGCGCCCTGGTCGAGCGCGAGCCCCACCTCGCCGGCGACGTGCTCCTCGGCGCCGCGATCTGCCTCGACCTCGAGGCCCGCACCGCCACCGACCTGCTCGCCCGCTGGGACCGCGCGGCGTGAGCGACCCGACCCCCCGCACCGCCCCGCCGCGGGTCGGCAGGAGCGGCGCCGGCGTACCCGTGGTGGGGGCGGGAGAGCGCGCAGCGGAGGCCGCCCCGGTGGTCGACGACGTCTCACGCCCCGACGTGGTGCTCTGCCCCGGGGGCCCGATGCTCGTGCGCGGGCGGCTCGTGGTGGAGGACGACCAGGGCGTGCGGCACACCACCCACCGTCCGGTCTCCGCGATCTGCCGCTGCAGCCGCTCGGCCACGCTGCCGTGGTGCGACGGCACGCACAAGGTGCTGCCCGCCAGGCTGCGTCCCTGACGGCAGCCCGACCGCGGCCTGCGCGGGGCGGGCTCAGGCGCGGTCGAGGCGCAGCAGGGCGCCACGACCGACGACGCGACGGTCGACCGGCACGAGGCCGTGGCGGGTGCCCCAGGCCGCCTCGACGACGTCGCACTGGGCGGTGTCGGCGAGCTGGAGCAGCACCGAGCCGCCGGGCAGCAGGTGGCGCTCGGCGACCTCCAGGCAGGTCCAGGCCAGGTCGAGGCCGTCGGCCCCGCCGTCGATGGCCAGCAGCGGGTCCGCGGGGAAGCGCCCGGTGTCGGCGGAGGGCAGGTAGGGCGGGTCGGCGATGACCAGCGCGAACCGCTCGTGGTCGGCCACGGCCTCGCGCAGGTCGCCCTCGCGGACCTCGGTGAGCTCGGCGGGTCGCTCCGCGGTGGCGTTGGCGGCGACGTTGTCGCGGGCGAAGGCGCAGGCCACGGGACTCGCGTCGACGCACACCAACGCGCGCCGCGACCCGGCCACCGCGGCCAGGCCGATGTGGCCGACCCCCGCGCACAGCTCGAGCACGGCCCCCTCGGCCCCGGGGGACCCGGTGACCCCGGCCGCGGTGCCGTCCCGCTCGGAGAGGAGCTCGGCGGCCCACTGCGACTGGGCCAGCGTCCACTCCCGCGGCTCGAGCACCCGGTCGTCGAAGGTCAGCACGAGCGGCCCGAACGCCGCCCGCCGTACCCCGTGGTCGGCGCCGGGGCCGGTCACGACGCGCCCCCGCCGGCCGTGCCGCGGCCGAGCGTGCCCCGCACCGAGCGGCCCACCGAGCGCGGCAGCGCCGTCAGCGCCGAGACCCGGGCGTGGGCCAGCGCGGCGCGGGCGGCGTTGCTGCCGGGGGCGCCGTGCACACCGCCGCCGGGGTGGGCGGCGGCCGAGCCGAGGTAGAGCCCGGCGACGCCGGTCTCGGCGCGGCCCCACTGGCCGGGCACGGGCCGGAAGAGCAGCATCTGGTGCAGCTGGGAGGTGCCCGCGCCGACGGCGCCGCCGACGAGGTTGGCGTTGCGCTGCTCCAGCTCGCGGGGGCCGAGCACGCGACGGGCCCTGACGAGGGACCCGAAGCCCGGGGCCAGCTCCTCGAAGCGCGCCTGCATGCGGTCGGCGAAGCGCTCGCGGTCGTCGGGGCCCCAGTCGCCGCCGACCGTGCCACCGGTGCTGCCCGGGCCGCTCGCCGCGCCGTCCGCGGCGTCGCCGCGGGTCTGCTGCGGCACGTGGGTGTAGGCCCACACCGCCTCGGTGCCGGCGGGGGAGCGGGTGGGGTCGGCGGTGGTCATCTGCCCGGCGAGCATGAAGGGGTGGGCGGGCACGTAGCCGGAGGCGACCTGCGCCGTGGCCCCGGCCATCTCGGCGCGCGACGCGGCCAGGTGCAGCGTGCCCGGGGCGTGCTCGGGGGCGCTGGCCCAGGGGATGGGGCCGTCGAGGGCCCAGTCGACCTTGACCGTGGCGGGGTCCATCTCGAAGCGGTCGAGCCCGCGGGCGACCCGGGCGGGCACGTCGGAGGGGTCGAGCAGGTGGCGGTAGAGCGCCTCGACGCCCACGTCGGCGACGACGGCGCGGCGCGCGGCGTACCGCTCGCCCGAGCGCAGCCGCACCCCGGTCGCGCGGCCGCGGTCGGTCTCGACGGCCACGACCTCGGCGTCGCAGCGCACCTCGCCGCCCAGCGACTCCAGGCGGCGCACCATCGCGGCGCTGAGCTCGCCGGCGCCGCCCTGCGGGGCGGGGAAGCCGACGGTCTGGCCCATCATCGTCAGCAGCAGGCCGAGCATGCCCGAGCCGGCCGCGTCGAGGGGGATGTCGGCGTGGCCGGCGTTGCCGGCCACCAGCGTGCGCAGCGCCTCGCCGCCCAGGCGTCCGTCGAGCATGGTCAGCGCGGGGCTCAGCAGGGTGCGCACGAAGTCGACGCCGCCGACGTGGCGCAGCCGGGTGAGCACCCCGAGTCCCCCGCGCACGGGCGGGAACGGCGTGAGCAGCGCGTCGATGAGCGCGGGGCCGATGGCGTCCCAGTCGGCGCACAGCCGCAGCCAGGCCTCGCCGTCGCCGGGGTGGGCGCGCTCGGCCAGGTCGGCGGTGATCCCGCGGTCGCGGTGCAGCAGCGCCCACGAGCCGTCGGGGAAGGGGTGGCCCTGCACCGCGGGCGGGTGCGACCAGGTCAGGCCGTGGCGCTCCAGGTCGAGCCCGAGCATGACCGGCGAGGCGCGCGCGAAGGGGTAGAAGGCGCTGAAGGTGTCGTGCACGAAGCCGTCGGCCAGCTCGTGGCTGCTGCGCACCGCGCCGCCGGCGTCGGGCTGCGCCTCGAGCACGAGCACCGACCAGCCGGCGTCGGCGAGCAGGTTGGCGGCGACCAGCCCGTTGGGGCCGGAGCCGATGACGAGGGCGTCGTACGTCGCTCCCGTCACGGGCGGTTCTCGCACACGTAGGCCAGCCGGCGCAGGGTCTCGGTGTTGCGCCAGGTCATCGGCGGGTCGTGGAGGAGGCTCGGCACGAGGCGGCCCGGTCCGCGGTCGACCCGCTCCTCGACCTCCACCGACGTGCCGGCGCCCGACGGCGTGAGGCGGAAGGTCACCCGCGCGCGGCCGAAGGGCCGGCCGTAGGCGAGCAGGGTCAGGGTGGTGCGCGGGTGCATCTCGACGACCTGGGTGCTGTCGTCGAGCAGCGCCGGCCAGGCGCCGACGGAGTGGTGCAGCCGCGCCCCGACCTCGGGCCAGTCGTCGTCGACCTCGCGCATCCGGGAGGCGCCCACCACGAAGAGGGGGTACATCCACCCGTCGCTGAGGACCTCCCAGACCGTCTCGGGGGTGGCGGCGAGGTCGCGCGAGGTGTGGCTCATGGCTCCCACCCTCCTCGCACCCCCCGCCGGGCACCACACCCGCGGGGGTCAGGCGGGTGGCCCGCGCGTCTTACCGACCGTTGCGACCACTACCTGACCGTCACGACAGTCGGCCAGTGGTCGCAACGGTCAGTAGGACGCAGGCGCGCGGCGGCGACCGCGGTCGTCAGGGGGCGAGCGGGGCCACGTGGTCGCGGATCCAGCCGAGCAGCGGCGTCATCAGCGCGACCGCCTGCTGGCCGGCGGGGGTGAGGGAGTACTCCACGTGCGGCGGCACGACCGGCAGGGCCTCGCGCCGCACCAGGCCGTCGGCCTCGAGGGTCTGCAGGGTCTGGATGAGCATCTTCTCGCTCACCCCGTCGATGCGGCGCTTGAGGGCGCTCCAGCGCAGCGTGCCCTCGCCCAGGGTGACCAGCACCAGCACGCCCCACTTGCTGGTGACGTGCTCGAAGACGGCGCGGGTCGCGGGGCACAGCGAGTCCACGGGCACCACGGCGGCGGGGGTGCGGGGGAGGGTGGTCACGTACCGACCTTACTCCGAGGTGAGTACCCCACGTCGAAGTGCGTACCCCACCGCGGGAAGGGTGTCGGGCCGGGCGCGGTTGGCAGGGGCGGGGCCGCCGACGGCGCGGCCCGCCGCGGCGACCGCCGCGGCAGCGACGTGTGGAGGAGACAGGGATGACGATCGTGGTGAGCGGGGCGACCGGGCAGCTGGGCCGGCGCGTGGTGGAGGAGTTGCTGGCGCGGGGCGTGGCCCCGGCCGACGTGGTGGCCGGCGGTCGCGACAAGGAGCGGCTCGCGGCGCTGGGCGAGGCGACCGGGGTGCGCACCGCACGGATGGACTACGACGACCCCGCGACCCTCGAGGCGGCCCTGTCGGCCGGCGACGTGTTCCTGCTCGTCTCCGGCAGCGAGCCCGGCGGGCGCGTGCCGCAGCACGCCGCGGCGATCGACGCGGCCGTCCACGCCGGCGTCGCGCACGTCGCCTACACCAGCGTCCTCGGCGCGGGCGCCACCCCGCTGTCGCTGGCCGCGGAGCACGAGGCCACCGAGGAGCTGCTGCGGGCCAGCGGGCTGCCGGTGACGCTGCTGCGCAACGGCTGGTACACCGAGAACTACGCCGCCACGCTCGAGCAGGCCCGCGCCACCGGCGTCGTCCTGACCAGCACCGGTGAGGGGCGCGTGGCCAGCGCGACCCGCGACGACTACGCCGCCGCCACCGCGCGCGTGCTCGCCGACGTGGCCGCCGGCGACGGCGCCGAGCACGTGGGTGCGGCCTACGAGCTCTCCGGCGACCACGCCTGGGACGCCGAGGAGCTGGTGGCCGCGCTCGGCGAGGTGCTCGGTCGCGAGGTCACGCTGCGGGCCGTCGACACCGACACCCACGTCGCCGCCCTGCGCTCCGCCGGGCTCGACGAGGGCACCGCAGGCTTCGTCGCCGGTCTCGACGCCGCCATCGCGCAGGGCGCGCTCGCCGCGACCCCCGGCGACCTGTCCCGCCTGGCCGGGCGCCCCACGACCCCGCTGGTCGACGCCCTGCGCGCGATGGCCTGAGCCCGGGAGGCGCGTCGCGCCCCGCCCGGACGGGCGAGGTCGGGGTGGGGCGGGCACGCGAACGGCGCGGAGCGCCTAGGCTCCCCAGCAGGACGCCGCGACGCGCCGGGCCCCCGGCGCGACCGGGCCGTGCCCGCCGTACCCGCAGTGACCGCCCGACCCCCCTCGCCCCCTCGTCGCCTGGAGCCCCGCGTTGACCGACGTCCGACCGTCGCACACCCCCGCCTACGGCGGTGTCGACCTCACGACGTGCGACCGGGAGCCGATCCACGTGCCCGGCGCGATCCAGCCCCACGGCGTGCTGCTGGCCCTGGAGCCGGACGACCTGACCGCGGTGGTGGTCTCCGCCAACTGCGAGCAGCTGCTCGGGGTGGCCTCGGGCGCCGCGCGCGGACGCACGCTGGCCGAGCTGCTCGGCGAGGCGGCGGCCGCGGCGATCGCGCCGCGGGCCGCGAGCCCCACCAAGGGCGAGCCGATGGTGCTGCGCCTGCCCGAGGACCTGCCGCTGGCCACAGGGGCGCGGGGCGCGCTGGCCGGTGCCGACGTCGACGTCACCGTGCACCGCTCCGGGGAGCGCGTGGTGGTCGAGCTCGAGCAGCTCGGCGGCCCGGGCGCGGGCACGCTGTCCTACCAGTCGGCGCGCGGCGCGATGGCCCGCCTGGCCAGCGCCGCGTCGGTGGCGGACCTGGCCGACCGGCTGGCCCACGAGGTGCGCGGGCTGAGCGGCTTCGACCGGGTCATGGTCTACCGCTTCGACCAGGACTGGAACGGCGAGGTCATCGCCGAGGACCGGCGCGAGGACCTCAACCCCTTCCTCGGCCTGCACTACCCCGCCACCGACATCCCGGCCCAGGCCCGGCGGCTCTACACCGTGAACTGGACGCGGCTCATCGCCGACGTCTCCTACACCCCGGTGCCGCTCGACCCGGTGCTCGACGAGGTCACCGGAGCCCCGCTCGACCTGTCGCACTCCACGCTGCGCAGCGTCTCGCCGATCCACGTCGAGTACCTCACCAACATGGGCGTGGGCGCCTCGATGTCGGTCTCGCTGGTCATCGACGACGAGCTGTGGGGCCTGGTGGCGTGCCACCACTACTCCGGGCCGCACCGGCCCAGCCACGACGCGCGCGCCGCGGTGGAGTTCCTGGGGCAGTTCGCCTCGCAGATGATCAACGACCGCGAGCGCGCCGACGGGCGCGAGGCCGCCATCGGGAGCCAGACCGAGCTCAACCGCTTCACCGCTGCCCTGACCGCCTCCGAGCTCAACCCGCTGGTGCAGCTCATGTCCGACCCGGCGCTGCTGCGGCTGGTCGGGGCCGGCGGTGCCGCGCTGTCGGTGGAGGGCGTGATCACCACGCTGGGCCGGGTGCCCGAGGAGCGGCACCTGCAGCGCATCGGCGCCCTGCTGCACCGCCCCGACGGCCGCGCCGTGCACACCCACCACCTCGGCGTGCTCGCCCCCGACCTCGAGGAGGTCTCCGACGTCGCCGCCGGCGCGATGGTGATCGGCAGCAGCGACCCCTCGAGCTGGCTGATGTGGCTGCGGCCCGAGCTCGAGGAGGTCGTCGACTGGGGCGGCGACCCCACCAACAAGCTGCTCTACGACGCCGAGGGCCCCGAGGTCCGCCTCAGCCCCCGCAAGTCCTTCGACAAGTGGCGCCAGGTCGTGCGCGGACGCAGCGAGCCCTGGACGGCCTGGCAGGTCGACACCGCCGAGGCCCTCAACGCCCACGTCACCGGGGTGCTGCTCGCCCGCTCCCGCGAGCAGATCGCCATGGCGGAGTCGCTGCAGCGCTCGGTCGTCGCCGAGGTCGCCCCCGACTTCGACGGCGTGGAGATCGCCGCGCGCTACCTGCCGGCCTCGACCTACCAGCTCGGCGGCGACTGGTGGGACGCCTTCGAGCTCGACGACGGCCGGGTGGCCTTCGTCGTCGGCGACGTCGCCGGCCACGGCGTGCAGGCCGCGACCGCGATGACCCAGGTGCGCACCGCGCTGCGGGCCTACCTCTTCGGCGGCGACACGCCCGCGGGCTGTCTCGACCGGCTCGACCGGCTGATGGACGGGCTCCTCGACCAGCGGGTCGCCACCGCCCTCGTCGGGGTGCTCGACCGCGCGAGCGGCGTGCTCCAGCTCTCCTCGGCCGGTCACCTCCCGCCGCTGCTGTGCGTCGACGGCGAGGCCCACGAGCTGTCGCTGCGGCAGCGCCCTCTGCTCGGCATCGGGGTGGGGCAGGCGGTCGTCGACGAGGTCGACCTCTCCGGCGGCGCCACGGTGCTCATGTACACCGACGGCCTGGTCGAGCGTCGTGGCCTCGACATCGCCGAGACCCTCGAGCAGCTGCGCGTCACCGCCTGCGTCGGACCCGGCGAGCGGATGCAGGAGTGGGTCGACGAGATCGTCGAGGCCGTCGCCGGCGTCAAGGACGACGACACCACCGTGCTCGCCATCCGGATGGGTCCGCAGGGCTGAGCCCTGACGCCCCGGAGCGGGGCACGAGCGGGGCACGGGCGGGGCCGTGGCGGGAGGCGTCAGGCCACGAGCACGGCGAGGGCCGCGGCGACGGCGGCCACGAGGGCCAGCACCGCGCGGGCGAGGTCGGCGCGCAGCAGCAGGCGCAGCAGCGCCGGGTCGGGTCTGACGGCGCCGGTGGGCCCGGGCCGGCCGAGCCGGCCGTGGGTGGGGGCGGCCAGCGTGGCGGTGACCGCGACGGCGCCGCCGGCCGCGGCGAGGGCGACCAGCTCGGCGGGGCCGGGCACGACGAGCGCGGCGACGACGCCGACGACCAGCAGGGCGCCGTAGACGAACCCGACGAGCGGGGCGATCACGCGCGAGTGCCGGGTGTGGGCGGTGGGCCAGCGCTCGGGCTGCTCGCGTCCGGTGGCCACCAGCACGGGGTAGACCAGCGCGCTGACGACCGCCTGGAAGCCGAGGTGGAGCCACGTGACGGCGACCAGCGCCGCCCGCACCACGTCGGGGTCGCCGAGCGGACCGCTCACGGGGTGGCGCTCACAGGTCGGCGAGCACGGTGCGGGCGGCGCGGTCGCCGCTGACCAGGGCGCCCTGGATGGAGGCGGTGTCGCGGTGGTCGCCGCAGACCACGACGCCGGAGTCGAGGGCCTGGCGGCGGCGCGCGGCCAGCGGCGCGGGCTGGGCGGGCAGGGCGTGCTCCACCTCGTGGCGCACCACCACGCGCCACGAGGAGGTGTCGACCCCCAGCAGGAGCCCGGCGTGGCGGCGGATCTCGCCGTCGGTGGCCGGCGCGGTGCCGCGCCGCAGGAGGGCCGAGCCCTGCACGAGGTGGCTCCCCTCCGGTGCGTACGTCGGGGCCGCTGCGGACACCACCGCGGTGTTGACCAGCGGGCCGGCGGGCACCTCGCGCGCGTCGACGTGGAGCATGCGGGCCTCGGTGGCGCTGCGCAGCCCGACCGGCTCGTCGGTGGCGAACCACGTGGTCACCACGCCGCGGGTGCGCACCGGCTCCAGCGCGGTGAGCCCGGCGGCGCCGACGCCGTCGGTGGCCACCACGACGCGGCGCGCCCGCACGGAGCCGGCCGGCCCCTCGACGAGCACCCCGCGGGGCCCGGCGGGGCCGACCCGCTCGACGCGGTGGTCGAGTCGCACCCGTGCGCCGAGCGGTGCGGCGAGCTGCTCGGGCAGCGCCTGCATGCCCTGCGCGGGCAGGCCGGGCACGCCGGTGAGGAAGGAGCGCAGCAGCAGCAGCGCGAAGGCCGAGGAGGTGGCGCCGGAGTCGTCGAGCACCACCCCGGACAGGAAGCGGTCGAGCACCCGGCGCAGCAGACCGTGCACGCCGGCCCGGTCGAGGGCGGTGCGCAGGTCGGTGTCGCCGCCGCTGGTGAGGTGGTGGGCCAGGTGGCGCCCGGCGGGGTGGCGCAGCAGCGGCGCGGCCCAGCGGGCCAGGGGCAGCACGTCGAGGGCGCGAGGAGCCACGTGGCGCAGCGTGGAGGGCAGCGTGCGGGTGGCGCGCAGCGGGTCGCCGAGCAGCAGCCGGCCCTCGTCGGTGCCGGCGACGACCCCGGCCCCGAAGGACTGCAGGCCCAGCGCCGGGGCGTCGACCCAGGCGCGCACGGCGGCGTAGGCGGGGTTGAGCAGCTGGAAGCCGCGGTCGCACCGGTGGCCGTCGACGACGTCGGTGCGGATCCGGCCGCCGACGGCGTCGCCGGCCTCCCAGACCTGCACGTCGAGGCCGGCGTCGGCGAGCACGCGGGCGCAGCGCAGGCCCGCGAGGCCGGCGCCGACGACCAGGACGTCGGTCTCGGTCGCGGCCGCGCCCGCCCCGGTCGCCTCGGCGGCGGTGCCGGCAGGGGTCACGTCAGCGGACCGCGTAGCGGTCGACGTAGGACACGACGCGGTTGAACATCGCCGTCACCGAGGCCAGGTCGGCCAGCGCGGGGTCGGGGGAGCTGGCCAGCTCGTAGAGCACGGGCCGGGCCTCCTCGACGCCGGCGGCCTGGGCCACGCGGGCGCAGACCCGGGCCGCGTCGCGCACCGGCCCGGGCTCGACGGTCCACAGCGACTCGAAGACCCGGTCGCGGTCGGGGGTGTCGTCCTGGCCGGGCAGCTCCCAGGCGGTGAGGGCGGCGGAGAGGTCGGGGGCGTCGCAGACGACGGTCCACTCGCGGCGCATGGGGGCGTCGTGGGGCAGGGTCACCGCCGTCGGCGTACGACGCGGCGGCTGCGGTCGGGCGGGACGCGTCGGGCGCCCCCCGGCGCCGGGCCGCGCCTCGGGCGCGCCGGCCGAGGCGGGCCCGGCCGACAGCGTGGTGGTGTCGCCGTCGGAGCTGCGGGTCACGGGCGGGCTGGTGAACTCGGCGAAGACGAAGGTCTGGCGGGCCACCCGCGCCAGCTCCTCCCAGCGCTGCTGGGAGTGGGCGTAGAACTTCTCGTGCTGGAAGGCGCCGAAGAGGTAGGGCCGGTCGGCGAGCGCGCAGAACTCGTCCTCGATGGCCCACGACAGCGCCAGCAGCGTCGACTTGCGCAGGCGGTAGCTGTTGAGCCGCGGGTGGAGCCGGCGCAGCTCGGCGTAGGCCGACGGGGTCGTCGGCTCGGCGTCGGACCAGGCCGCGGAGACCGCCTGCTCGACGGCGACGTCGAGGCGCACCCCCATCTGGCGGCGGCGGATCACGTCGAGCACGACCTCGACGTCGGCCGCGGAGTAGCGCCGGTGACCGCTGTCGCGGCGCTGCGGGTTGGGGAAGCCGTGGCGCTGCTCCCACATGCGCAGCGTCGCCGGGGCGACGCCCGTGCGCGAGGCCAGGTCACCGATCGTGAGGGTCTCGGGACCGGGGTTCGACGCGTCGTTCATGCCGGTACTGTAAACCTCCACAGGGTGTTGAGGAACGTGTGGACAACTGTTCACACCCCACCGGGCGGCCCCGGGTGCCCCTCGGACCAGACCAGTGACCGGGCCAGTGACCGGACCAGTGACGGCACGTGACCGTCCGCGAGGCCGGCCAGGGTCCGGGCCGGCGGCCGGTCCCGGTCGGTGCCGGGCTGTGCGGAGGGCCGGGTCAGACCGGCTCGCCGAGGGCGCGGCCGAAGACGACCACGTTGCTCTCGTAGGCCGCGCCGTCCCAGTCGGTGCACGAGATGAGCACCAGGCGGCCGTCGCGGCGGTCCTGGCCGAAGACCTGCTGGGCGTTGGCCGCGAGCTGGTCCTTGTCGTAGACCACGACGCGGGTCACCTCGTAGCGCATCCGGCCCCGCGGGGTGGTCACGTCGACCGCCGCGCCGCGCCGCACGTCGCCGAGGCGGTCCAGCGAGCCGCCGCCGGTGTGGACGGTGTGGCCCGCGATGACGGTCTGGCCGCTCTCGGCGCCCGGCTGGGCGGAGGCGTCCCACCAGCCGACGTCGAGCACGTCGGTGGGCGGGTCGAGCACGCGGTCGGTGGTGACGGCGATGGGCACGACGGGGGCGTCGATGCGCAGCGAGCGCACCTGCAGCCGCACGGGGTCGGCCGGGCCCAGGTCGGCGTACGACGGGCCGCTGTCGTCGGTGCCGCTGGGCAGCACCAGCCCACCGAGGACGAGCCCGACGCCCAGCACGAGCAGGGCCGTGGTGAGGGCTCCGAGACGGGCGGTGACGCCCGCCCCGGCTCCGCCGTCAGCGGTGCCCACGGCTCAGGCCCTCGTGGCGCGGCGCCAGCTCGCGACGCCCGCGGCGCCGGCCAGGGCCAGCAGCCCGCCGAGGGCGAGGGTGCCGCCGGCGCCCAGGCCCCCGTCGGGTCCGGCGGTGGCGCCGGCCTCGGCCACGCCGGCCGGCACCGAGGTGGGCACGTCGGTGGGCTGGGGCGTCGGGGTCGGGTCGGGGGTCTGCGGCGGCGCACCGACGCGGCCGTTGGGGCCGCAGGTGCTGCGGCCGACCTGGGCGCCGAGCACCTCGACGCCGAAGTCGCTGCTCACCGGGAGCACGGCCAGGTCGAGCGCGGTGACCTCGATGGCGCCGTCACTGGGGCGGACCTGCTTGTTGAGGGTGAGGTCGAGGACGTTCTCCTCCAGCGGCGCGAGCTGCTCGCCGAGGGTCGCGAGCGCCTCGTCGACCACCGCGGCCTGGTCGATCGCGTCGCCCAGCGGGCCGAGGGCGCCGTCGAGGGCGGTGGTGAGCTGCTCCTGCAGCGCCTGCTCCAGCAGCGCCGCGACCTCGCCGAGGTCGGTGACGACCTTGGTGTTGGGGGCGGGGCTGACCGGCAGCGAGACCAGGTCGACGCGCTGCCCCATCACGCGGGCGTAGGCGCTGACGTCGGTGAGGTCGGCGGTGCCGTCGGCGGTGCCGGGCGCGGCGGTGCAGCGGCTCTGGACGGCGCCGGCGTCGAGGAAGACCCCGAGGTCGGCGGCGTCGAGCACCTGACCGACGGCGTCCTGCAGCGCGGGGAAGGCCTGGTCGAGCACGGGGGCGAGGGCGTCCTGGAGTTGCAGGTCGAGGCCCTGCAGGAGGTCCGACTGCACCAGCTGGACGCCGGTGAGGTCGAGCGACGCGGCGTCGAGGGTGAGGTTCTGCCCCGGGGTCAGGCAGCTGCTGTCGCCGGCGGCGGCGACCGTGGCGCCGTCGCCCGCGAGCCCGGCGCAGGCCGCCGAGCGGCCGTCGCGGCCCACGATGCGGGTGGTGGCGTCCTGGGCGAGGGTGCCGGCGCCCACGAAGTCCTGGCCGGCCAGGGCCGTGATCGCCGGGGAGCTCGTGCCGGTGGCGCGCTCGCGGCGGCCGTCGTTGGTCACGGAGTAGGACCCCGAGTCGGTGGGGGTGCTGGCCACCGTGACCTCGAGTGCCGTCGCGCTGGCCTGGGCGACCGGTCCGGCCGCCATCGCCGGGCTGGCGGCCAGCGTGGCGACCGCCGCGGCGGCCGTCGTCGCGGCCACCCGGGTGGCGGTGCGGGCGGTGGTGCGGGCGCGACCGGTCCGGCCGGGCGTACGACGTGCTGCGGGTGCTGACATGTCCGAGAAACCCCTCCCAAGGCGTGCGGCCACGCGCGTGACCACGCTCACTCAACGGGACCGACCGGTGATGGTTACGCCGCCCGGGCGGGTCTCACCCCTGTGGTCGCCGCGGGGCGGGACGTCATGCGAGCGGTGGGTGCGCCTCCACGGGCGCGTGACGTCCCGGCGGCCGACCCGCCTGCGCTCAGCCCAGCGACCGGCCGATGCCGCGGGCGGCGACCTCGAGGGCGGCCACGAGACGGGCCCGGTCGCGGCGCAGCGACGGCACGACGATGCCGACGGCGGCCACGACCTCGTCCCCGCGGCGCACGGGCACGCCGACCGAGCACGCGCCGAGGCTCATCTCCTCCGAGGTGGTGGCGTAGCCCTCGGCGACGACCCGGTCGAGCTGGCGGCGCAGGGTGCCGGGGGCGACCACGGTGTAGGGCGTCACCCGGGTCAGCCGCGCGAGCGCCTGGGCCTGCACGTCGGCGGGCGCGTGGGCCAGCAGCACCTTGCCGACCCCGGTGGCGTGCAGCGGCAGCCGTGACCCGACGGTGCTGACCACCGGCACGGAGGCGTGTCCGCGCAGGCGGTCGAGGTAGAGCACCTCCAGGCCGTCGCGCACCGCGAGGTGCAGGGTCGAGCGGGTGGCGGCGTGCAGGTCCTGCAGGAAGGGCGAGGCGATCTCGACCAGCCCGGCCTGGTGCGGGGCGAGCAGGCCGAGGTCCCAGAGGCGACGGCCGACGACGTACTCCCCGCTCTCGACGCGGGCCAGTGCCCCCCACCCGACCAGCTCGGCCACCAGGCGGTGGGCCGTGGGCACGGGCAGGCCGGCGCGCTGCGCCAGCGTGGTCAGCGAGAGCCGACGGTGGTCGTCGTCGAAGGCCTCCAGCAGCGCCAGCACCTTGCTGGCCACGCTGGCCCCGGGGGCGGAGGAGTTGCCGGCCATGGTCGCGATCCTGCCACCGGGCGCCGGTCGGTGGACCCCGGCCGGCGCCACTCCTCAGGCCGCGGTCGCCGAGGCCCGCACGTGGGCGGGCACGGTGGCCAGGGCGACGACGGCGAGCACGGCCGCGACGGCGAAGGCGTAGAAGCCCCACGGGTAGGCCACGCCGGCGGTGACCAGCGCGCCGCCGAGCGAGGGCCCGACGATGGCGCCGACGCGACCGACCCCGGCCGACATGCCCAGGGCGGTGCCGCGCACCTGCGGCGGGTAGAGGTGGCCGACGAAGGCGTAGACCAGCACCTGGGCGCTGAAGACGAAGACGCCCGCCAGCAGCACGCCGACGTAGACCAGCAGCGAGCTCTCGATGCGGATGCTCAGCAGCGCGAGGAAGACCGCCGCGAGCCCGAACCACACCAGCACGGTGCGCTTGTTGCCGCGTGCGTCGGCGATCTGCCCGGCGACCAGCAGCCCGATCACGGCGCCCACGTTGAGCACCAGGATGAGACCGGTGCCGGCCTGGATGGAGTAGCCGGCCTCGCCCATGATCTTGGGCAGCCACGTGTTGAGCCCGTAGACCAGCAGCAGACCCATGAACGAGGCCACCCACAGCCCCAGGCTGATGCGCAGGTAGACCCCGCGCACCACGTCGGAGGTGCGCGCCGCGCGCGCCACGGGCGCGCCGGGGGTGACGGAGCCGTGGCGGTCGGCGTCGCCGGTGCCGCGGGTGGTGGCGCCGGTGGTGCTGCTCGAGGTGGGTCCCGCGGTCGCGCGCTCGTCGCGGGCACGGAGGTAGGCCTCCGACTCGGGCAGGCGGGCCCACATGACCGGGAGCGTGAGCAGGCCGGCGACGCCGCCGACGACGAACATCGCCTCCCAGCCGTAGGCGTCGACCAGCCACAGCCCCAGCAGGGCGGTGAGCACGGCGCCGACGTGGTAGCCGGTCATCATGCGGGTCACGGCACTGCCGCCGCGGCCGGGCCGCGCGTGCTCGGACATGAAGGCCAGGGCGGTCGGCAGGCAGGCGCCGAGACCCAGACCGGCCAGGAAGCGCAGCACGGTGAACTCGGTGACGGTGCGGGCCAGCGGGAGCACCAGCGTGAGCACGGAGAAGACCGCGATGCTCGTGAGGAGGGCGCGGCGGCGCCCGAAGCGGTCGGTGAGCGGGCCGACCGCGACCGCGCCGATGCCGACCCCGACCAGGCCGAGGGTGGAGGCCCAGGTGAGCGAGGCGTCGGTGAACCCCAGGGCCCCGGTCGCGGACAGCACCGGGATGACGACCCCGAGCACCACGAGGTCGAAGCCGTCGAAGGCGACCGCGACCCAGCAGAGGGCCACCGGCCACCACGCGGCGGGGCTCGCCGACCCGGCGGGGCCGGAGGGGGCGCCGGCGGCCCCGGGGGAGGTGGTCCCGGAGGCGGTGCCGGGCCGCGCGGGGGTGGGGGAGGGGGAGGAGGACATGGCCTCACCGTGACAGCGCTCACATCGCGCCGACCACCGGCCGCTTCCGGTCAGCGGAAAGGCGGCGGCAGTGGTGTGACCGGCGTCGCCCTACGGTGCGGGGGTGAGCACACCCATCACCCCGGAGCCAGCCCCCGAGCCCGTCCCCGAGCCCGGGAGCCAGGCCGAGGTCAGCGCCGAGATCGCCGCGCTCGACGGCACCCCCGGGCGCCAGCCGCGCCTGGACTACCCGCCCTACCGGTCCTCCGCCCTGCGCCACCCCACCCAAGCGCTGCACCCGGTCGACCCCGAGGGGCTCGAGCTGTGGGCCCCGGTCTTCGGGCGGCGCGACGTCGACCCGCTCGAGGCCGACCTCACCGTCGGCGGGCGCGGCGAGCCGATCGGCGAGCGGATGGTCGTCACCGGCCGCGTGGTCGACGGCGAGGGTCGCCCCGTGCGCCACCAGCTCGTCGAGGTCTGGCAGGCCAACGCCGGGGGGCGCTACGCGCACCAGCGCGACCAGCACCCCGCACCCCTCGACCCCCACTTCACCGGGGTCGGTCGCTGCCTCACCGACGCCGAGGGCACCTACCGCTTCACCACCATCAAGCCCGGGCCCTACCCGTGGCGCAACCACCGCAACGCCTGGCGACCCGCCCACATCCACTTCTCGCTCTTCGGCACCGACTTCACCCAGCGCCTGGTCACGCAGATGTACTTCCCCGGCGACCCGCTCTTCGCCCTCGACCCGATCTACCAGGCCGTCACCGACCCCGCCGACCGCGCCCGGCTCGTCGCGACCTACGACCACGACCTCACCCAGCCCGAGTGGGCCACCGGCTACCGCTGGGACATCGTGCTCACCGGCTCCCACCGCACCCCGCGCGAGGACGACGTCGAGCCCGACCACGCCGAGCACCGAGCAGGAGACGCCTGATGAGCACCCCCGCCGCTCCCACGCCCGCTCCCACGCCCGCCCCCACGCCCGCTCCCACCCCCGGGCAGACCGTGGGGCCCTTCTTCCACGACGCCCTGCCCTTCCCCCGCGACCGCGAGCTCGTGCCGCCCGGCTCGCCCGGCTCGGTGGTGCTCCGCGGCCGCGTGCTCGACGGCGCCGGAGAGCCCGTGCCCGACGCGCTGGTCGAGCTGTGGCAGACCGCCCCCGACGGCACGGTCGTGCAGCAGCCCGGCTCGCTGCGCCGCGACGGCGTCACCTTCACCGGCTGGGGCCGCTGCGCCACCGACGGCGAGGGGCGCTGGTCCTTCGTGACGCTGCGCCCGGGCACGCCGTACGTCGCCCTGACGCTGCTCGCCCGCGGCCTGCTCGACCGGCTCCAGACCCGCGCCTACCTCCCCGACGCGCCCGACGACGACCTCCTGCTCGCGCTCGGTCCGCGCGCCGCGACCCTGCGCTGCACCGACGACGGCGACGGGCTGTTGATCGACCTGCGGCTGCAGGGCGAGCACGAGACCGTCTTCCTCGACCACTCCGCGCGGGCGGCCCCCGGCGTCGGTGGGACACACTGACGCCGTGGCCGACCTCTTCTGGCCCGGCGACCACCGGGCCCGCGACGTCCTCTCCGACGAGGCCTTCCTGGCCGCGATGCTCGACGTCGAGCAGGCCTGGCTCGCCGCGCTCGTCGCCGCCGACGTGGCGCCGGTGCGCGCCCGCGCCGACCTCGGCGGCCTCGTCGGCCCCGGCGACCTCCCCGGCCTCGCCGAGCGGGCCGAGGCCGGCGGCAACCCGGTGCTCCCGCTGCTGGCGCTGCTGCGCTCCCGCCTCGGCGCCGAGACCGACGCCGCGCACTGGCTGCACCGCGGCCTGACCAGCCAGGACGTCGTCGACACCGCGCTGGTGCTGCTGGCCCGCGCCGCCCTCGACGACGTGGCCGCCCACCTCGGCGCGCAGGTCACGACCCTGGTCGCGCTGGTGGAGGAGCACCGCACCACCGCGATGACCGCCCGCACGCTGACCCAGCACGCCGTGCCCACGACCTTCGGCCTCGTCGCCGCCGGCTGGCTCGGCGGCGTGCTCGACGCCCACGACGAGGTCGCCGCCCTCGGCGGGCGGACGCTGCCCGCGCAGCTCGGCGGCGCCGCCGGCACCCTCGCCGCCCTCGGCGAGCTGCTCCCGCCCGGCCACGACCCCCTCGCGCTCACCACCGAGGTCGCCGCGGCCCTCGGCCTCGCGCCGGCCGTGCCGTGGCACGGCGTGCGCAGCCCGCTGACCCGCGTCGGCGACGCCGCCGTGCGCTGCACCGACGCCTGGGGCCACGTCGCGCGCGACGTGCTCACCCTGGCCCGCCCCGAGATCGCCGAGCTCTCCGAGGGCGCCGGGGGCGGGTCCTCGACCATGCCCCACAAGGCCAACCCCGTGCTGGCCGTGCTCGTGCGGCGCGCCGCGCTCACCACCCCCCAGCTCGCGGCCACCCTCCACCTCGCCGCCGCCGACCAGGTCGACCAGCGCTCCGACGGCGCCTGGCACGCCGAGTGGGCCACCCTGCGCGACCTGCTGCGCCGCACCTGCACCGCCGCCTCCCAGACCGCCGACCTGCTCGCCGGCCTCCGGGTGCACCCCGCGCGGATGGCGGCCACGCTGGGGGCCGCGGGCTCCGACGTACGCGCGGAGCAGCGGAGCATGGCCGCCCTCACCGGGCGCGACCCCCGACCGACCTACCTCGGCGCCACCGACGCCCTCGTCGACGCCGTCCTCCACCGAGCCCGTGAGGTGACCCCGTGACCCCCGACCCGCCCCCCGACCCGACCCCCGACCCGACTCCCGACCCGCGTCCTGCCCCGGCCGCGGCGGGCGTCTCGCCCGGCGACCCGCCGGTCGTGCCCGCGGTCACCGGGGTGCGCCTCAGCGGGGCCGCCCACCGCGCCGACCTCCCCCTGCTCGTGCTCGGACCCTCGCTCGGGACCTCGGCGGCCACGCTGTGGACCCGTTGCGCGGCCGCCGGCCTCACCGAGGTCTTCGACGTCCTGGCCTGGGACCTGCCCGGCCACGGCCACAACACCGCCGTGCCCGCGCGTGCCTTCGACCTGGCCGGGCTGGCCGCCGGCGTGCTCGTGCTGGTCGACGAGGTGATGACCCAGCGCGGTGACCCGCCCGGCTCGTCCTTCGCCTACGCCGGCGACTCCGTCGGCGGCGCCGTCGGCCTCCAGCTGCTCCTCGACGCCCCCGACCGCGTCGACGCCGCCGTGCTGCTGTGCACCGGCGCGCGCA
Organism: Nocardioides sp. P86; assembly: GCF_023712465.1. Classification (NCBI taxonomy): domain Bacteria; kingdom Bacillati; phylum Actinomycetota; class Actinomycetes; order Propionibacteriales; family Nocardioidaceae; genus Nocardioides; species Nocardioides sp. P86. The sequence continues at coordinate 497,424 of NZ_JAMAYE010000003.1, forward strand.
TCGGCACCGCCGCCTCCTGGACCGAGCGGATGGCCACGGTCACCGACTCGGGCACGCCCGCGCTGGTGAGCGGGTCGGCGCAGCGGTGGTTCGGGCCCGGGTTCCTCGATCGCGAGCCCGAGGCCGGCTCCGCACTGCTGCACGCGCTCTCGGCGGCTCGCGACGAGGGCTACGTCGCCGTCTGCGGCGCCCTGGCGGCCTTCGACGTGCGCGACCGCCTCGGCGAGATCACCGCCCCCGTCCTCGCCGTCGCCGGCAGCCACGACGTCGCCACCCCGCCGGAGTCGCTGCGTGCGATCGCCGACGGCGTCGTCCGCGGCTCCTACGTCGAGATGCCCGACGTCGCCCACCTCGCCCCCGCCGAGGCCCCCGAGGTCGTGGCCCGGCTGGTGCGGGCGCACCTGCTCGGCGGGTCGCTCGACGAGGCGCTCGCCGGCCCCGGAGCCGTCGGCGGCGCGGGTGGTGGCGTGGGTGGCGCGGGTGGTGCGGCGCCCGCGGCGTACGACGGTGACGACCCGCGCGTCGCCGCCGGCCTCGTCACCCGCCGCGAGGTGCTCGGCGACGTCCACGTCGACCGCGCCCGGGCCGCCACGACCGACTTCACCCGCGACTTCCAGGACTTCATCACCGCCTACGCCTGGGACGGCGTCTGGAACCGCCCCGGCCTCGACCGCCGCAGCCGCTCCCTGGTCACCCTCACCGCCCTCGTCGCCCGCGGCCACCACGAGGAGCTCGCGATGCACGTGCGCGCCGCCCGCACCAACGGCGTCACCGTCGAGGAGATCCGCGAGGTCCTGCTCCAGACCGCCATCTACTGCGGCGTCCCCGACGCCAACGCCGCCTTCCGCGTCGCCCAGCAGGTGCTGGCCGACCTCGGGGAGGCCTGAGCGGCGGCTTGGCGGGTTTCACCAGCCGGCTGGCGAAACCCGCACCTGTCGGCCGGTGCGTGGGCCGACAGGTGCGGGTCCGGGCCGACAGGTGTGGCTGACGTGGCGGCTGTGGCCCAGCCGACACCGGTCGCGACCGGCCGCCACCGGCCCGGCGGGGCCTGCGGGAGGCCCTCGTACCATCGATCCCGTGCGCATCCGATCCGCCCGACCGACCAGTCCGAGCCCGCGACGGCGGCGTACGGCGGGGGCGCTGGCCGCCCTCACCGTGACCGCGCTGGTCGCCTCGGGCTGCTCGCAGGAGCAGCAGGTCGACTTCACCGGCCGCGTGGTCGACCCGCCCTTCGAGGTCGCCGACACCACCCTCGAGACGACCGACGGTCAGCCGTTCACGCTGGCCACCGACGCCGACAAGCCGCTGACGCTGCTCTTCTTCGGCTACACCTCCTGCCCCGACATCTGCCCGCAGGTGCTCAACTCCCTGGCCTCGGGGCTGCTCAAGCTCGACGAGGAGCAGCGCAGCGAGGTCGACGTGGTCTTCGTCAGCACCGACCCGAAGAAGGACACCCCGGCGGTCATCGACGACTACCTCGGCAACTTCGACCCCTCCTTCACCGGCCTCACCGGAGACCTCGATGCCGTCAACCAGCTCGGGGAGTCGGTCGGCGTCTACGTCGACGACGGCGAGGCCCTGCCCGGCGGCGGCTACGACCCTAACGCCCACGGCACCTACGTCATCGCCGTCGACCAGGACGGCGAGGCCCCGGCGATCTGGGGCCGCGAGACCTCGCCCAGCCAGTTCGCCGACGACATCGGCTTCCTGCTCACCGGCGAGGTCCGCCAGGGCTGACCCGGCCCGTACGCCGCACCGCGCCGGCCGCCCGCCCGCGCCCGCCCGCGCACGACCGCCCGCGCCCGACCGAGGCGGTCCGACCGTCCGAGGCGGCCTGCCCGGCCCCGACGTCCGGCGCCGCCTGGATGAGCCTCAGCCCGGCGAGGACGGGCTCGCGGCCGGTCGGCGCCGCCGCGGGGAGTGACGCCGCAGCAGCAGCCCGGTGACGACGGTGAGGCCCACGACGGCCGACAGGATGCCCGCACTGCCGAGCGGACCGTAGGCAGCGGCGAGCAGCGCGGCGATCCAGGCCACGCTGGCGAGGGTGGCTCCGGCCACGACTCCGGCCAGGGCGAGCACGGCCGGCGAGGTCCGTGTCCTCGCCGCTCGGGGGCGGGTGCGGGGCGTGGCCATGGCGGCCAGGCTAGCGGCGCTCCACGCAGGATGGTCGCGTCTCAGTGCCTCAGCGCCCGGGCACGTGGTCGAGTCCCTCGAGCACCTCGGCGCGCGAGTGGAACGGCCCGACGTGGACGGCCACCACCTCGCCGTCCGCGACCATCGCCGAGGCGGGCAGCCAGACCAGCGACGCCCGGCCGTCGAGGGAGCGCAGGAAGGACAGGTCGGCGTCCTGCCAGCTGTCGAAGGCGACACCGAGGTCGGCGATCAGGTCCTCGCCGTCGTCGGCGGAGACGTCGCGCGAGAGCCCCACGACCTGCAGGTCGCCGGCGGCGTCGACCCGGTCGAGCAGCGGCATCTCCTCGCGGCAGGGGCCGCAGCTGCTGGCCCAGACGTTGACCAGGGTGGGCTCGTCGAGGTCGGGGGCCGTCGCCGGTGCCGCGCCCAGGGGCGCCTCGGTCGGCAGCGTCACCGCGATCGGGTCGACGGCGATCCAGCCCGACTGCGGGAGGTCGGCGGGGCGGGTGTCGGGGGAGGTGTCGACGTAGGTGGTGGAGCAGCCGGCGAGCAGGAGCGCGGCGCCGACCGTGACGAGCGCGGCGAGGGCGGCGGGCCGGGGCCGCCGGCCGGTCCTGACGGCACGGGCGGGGCGCGGCATCAGCGCGCGGGCACGTAGTCGAGGCCGTCGAGCACCTCGGCGCGGTCGCGGAACTCGCCGAGGTGCACGGCCACGACCTCGCCGTCGACCACCATGGCGGAGGCGGGCACGCTGTTGAGCGGCATCCGGCCGTCGAGGGCCACGGCGAACTCCGCGTCGGCGTCGAGCCAGCTGTCGAAGGTGACGTCGAGGTCGTCGATCATGGTCTGGCCCTGGGCGGCGGTGACGTCGCGGGAGAGGCCGAGCACCTGGAGGTCGCCGGAGCGCGACACCTCGTCGAGCAGCGGCATCTCGGCCTGGCAGGGCTCGCACCAGCTGGCCCAGACGTTGACCAGGGTGGGCTCGGTGAGGTCGGCGCTGGTGGCGTCGGTGCCGCCGAGGGGCTGGTCGGTGGGCAGCTCGGCTGCGATCGGGTCGACGCGGGTCCAGCCGGCCGCGACCGGGGCGTCCTCGTCGGCGCCGTCGGGGGTGGAGTCGACGTAGGTGGTCGAGCAGCCGGCGAGGGTCCAGACCGCGGCGGCGGTGAGGGCGGCGAGGGGGCGGAGCAGGCGGCGCGGCACGCCTCCACGGTACCGGGCCGCGCGCGCCCGGCCCCGCCCGCGCGCCCGGCTCAGGTGGGCGCGGGCCCCGTCGAGCGGCGTACGACGAGCGGGGTGGGCAGTCTGACCTCGCGAGGCCCGTTCCGGGGCCGGGGAAGTGCAGGCGCCGGCGTGCTGGGGGGAGGGGCACGACCGTGCCCCTCCCCCTAGCACGCGAGCAGGTCGCCCCGGGCCGGGTACGGTGCGGTCCGCGACGCTGCCGTCCCGCCCTATGCTCGCCGCCATGAGCGAGCCCGTCCCCGACCCCGCTGTCGCCGCGCCGGCGGGTCGGCGGCGCGGTCCGGGCGAGGACTTCGTGCAGTCCCTGGCGCGGGGGCTGGACGTGATCACGGCCTTCGACGCCGACCACGGCTCGATGACGCTCAGCCAGGTGGCGGCCCGCACCGGGCTGAGCCGGGCCACCGTGCGACGGCTGCTGCTGACCCTGGTCGAGCTCGGCTACGTGCGCCTCACCGGCACCAGCTTCGCCCTCACCCCGCAGGTGCTGCGTCTCGGCACGGCCTACCTGTCGGGCATGGGGCTGCCCCAGGTCGCCCAGCCGCACCTCGAGCGGCTCTCGGCGCGGGTGGGGGAGTCGACGTCGGCGGCCGTGCTCGACGGCGCGGAGATCGTCTACGTCGCGCGGGTCGCGACCCGGCGGCTGATGACGGTGGGGATCACCGTCGGCACCCGCTTCCCGGCCCACGCGACGTCGATGGGGCGGGTGCTGCTGGCGGCCCTGCCCGACGAGGCGGTCGCGGCCCACCTCGGCGCTGCGGCCCTCACCCCGCTCACGCCGCACACCGTGACCGAGGCGAGCGTCCTGCGGGACCGGGTCGAGGAGGCCCGCCGGCAGGGCTGGGCGCTGGTGGACCAGGAGCTCGAGCTCGGCCTGCGCTCCCTCGCCGTGCCGCTGCGCGACGCGCACGGTGCTGTGGTGGCGGCCCTCAACATCTCCACCTCGGCCACCGGCCCCGACCCGCTGACCCACCTCGAGGCCCTGCGGGAGACCGCCGCGGCCGCGGCGGCCGACCTCGCCCTCACGGCGGGCTGAGCGGCCGGCTGAGGCGCTTGCGCAGCGGCGTTGAGGCGGGCTCGTAGCCGGCCGGGCGCCGGTGGGTCAGAGGACGTGCTCGCCGTACATCTCGCCGAGCGGGTCGGCGATGAGCTCGATGCGCGCGCCGTCGGGGTCGCGGAAGTAGATCGAGACCCCGGAGTGGACCTCGTGCTCCACGCCGGCCTCGGTGAGCCGGGCCCGGAGCGCCTCCCAGCGCTCGGGCTCCACCGAGATGGCCAGGTGGTGCAGGCCGCCGAGCACCTCGGCGTAGGGGCCGACGTCGAGACCGGGGAAGTCGAAGAACGCCAGCAGGTTGGAGTTGCCGATGTCGAAGAAGAAGTGCGAGGAGCCGGCGTAGTCGCGGTTCTCGATCAGCTCGGTCAGCGGGAAGCCGAGGACGTCCTGGTAGAAGCGGACGGTGCGCTCGACGTCGCTGCTGATCAGGGCCGTGTGGTGCAGACCCCGTGCGGTGGAGGCGGGTCGCTCGGCGGCCGGACGCAGGTGGGTGTCGCGGATCCGGGTGCGCTCGGCCTCGATGGCGACGAGGTCGCGGTCCTGCTCGCTCACGGGGGGCTCCTTCTCTCGGTGCGGTGCTGGTGGTGGTGCGGGGGAGGTGCGGGGAGGGCGGGAACGGCCCGGACGGGGTCAGGCTGCGATCGTGGCGTGCATCTCCCACACCAGGATCTCGGCCGCCTCGGTGGCGGTCACCTTCTGGCCGCCCGTGGCGGTGAAGCGCACGGCGTCGCCGGTCGCGAGCGGGCCGGCGCCCTCGAGCACCACCTCGCCGCGCGGCACGAAGAGGTGCAGGAAGGGCGCGTCGGGCAGCTCGACGCTCTGGCCGGGCTGGAGCCGGGCGGCGTGCAGGGCGGCGTAGCGGTTGCGGATGCGGATGGCCGAGGCGCCGTCGTGCTGCTTCATCCCGGAGGCGACCGGCACCAGGCTGCCGCTCATCAGCTCGGCGTCGATCTCGAGCTGCTCGTAGCCGGGCACGACGCCCGACTCGTCCGGCACGACCCACATCTGCACGAAGTGCACCGGGTCGGTGTGGGCCTGCCCCTCGAGACGCCAGGAGTCGTTCTTCTCCGAGTGCAGGATGCCCCGCCCGGCGCTCATGCGCTGGGCCAGGCCGGGGTAGATGATGCCAGAGTGACCGGTCGAGTCCTGGTGCACCAGCGAGCCCTGCATCACCCAGGTGACGATCTCCATGTCGCGGTGCGGGTGGGTGTCGAAGCCCGTGCCCGCGTCGACCACGTCGTCGTTGTTGACCAGCAGCAGCCCGTGGTGGGTGTTGGCCGGGTCGTGGTGGTGGCCGAAGGAGAACGAGTGCTTGGAGTCGAGCCAGCCGAAGCTGCTCGCGAAGCGGTCGGAGGAGCGCCGGACGTCGAGGCCCGCGTCGAGCCGGACGGCGCTGCTGCGGGGGGTGCTGCGGTCGCTCATGGGGGGTCCTTCCGGGGACGATGGGTAGATGATACGTCAACTACCAGAGGAGAACCTAGGTGATATGTCAACTATTCCGTAGGGTGTCCCCATGACCCCCTCTGCCGCCGGCGCCGACGCCGCCGCCGTTGATGCCGCCGACGCCGCCGATGCCGACGCTCCGTGGCTCGACGACCGCGAGCAGGCGGTCTGGCGCCAGTGGATCCAGGTGTCGGGCCGCCTGCCCGCCGCGCTGCACCGCGACCTCCAGCGGAGCAGCGACCTCTCCCTGCCCGACTTCGACGTGCTGGTGCGGCTGACCGAGAGCGACGAGGGTCGCATGCGCGTCTCGGCGCTGGCCACCTCGCTGCAGTGGGAGCGCAGCAGGCTCTCGCACCACGTCGGCCGGATGGGGCGCCGCGGGCTGGTCGAGCGCGAGGACTGCGTCGACGACGCGCGCGGCGCGTTCATCGCGGTCACCGAGGCCGGTCGCGCCGCCATCGAGCGCGCCGCCCCCGACCACGTGCGCACGGTGCGCTCGCTCGTCTTCGACGCCCTGAGCGAGGACGAGGTCGCTGCCTTCGGCGCGGTCATGACCCGGATCCTCTCGTGCCTGGACGCCGTGGAGGGGTAGTCTGTTCGCAGAGCGAATGAATGTTCGGCATGCGAACACGTCGGACGTCGCGCTCGGAACAGGAGCCCGCCATGCCGTCCTCGCCCGCCCCGGCCTCCGGGGCCGCCACCTCCCACCTCTACGCCGCGGCCCGCACGCCCTTCGGTCGCTTCGGTGGCGCGCTGGCCCAGGTGCGCCCCGACGACCTGGCCGCGACCGCGCTGCGCGGCGTGCTCGACCGGCTGCCCGACCTCGACCCCGCGCACATCGACGACGTGCTGTGGGGCAACGCCAACGGCGCCGGTGAGGACAACCGCAACGTCGGGCGGATGGCCGTCCTGCTCGCGGGCCTGCCCGTCTCCGTGCCGGCCACCACCGTCAACCGCCTCTGCGGCTCCAGCCTCGACGCCGCGATGCAGGGCTCGCGCACCGTGGAGACCGGCGACGCCGACGTCGTGGTCGTCGGCGGCGTGGAGTCGATGACCCGGGCGCCCTGGGTGCTGCCCAAGCCCTCGCGCGCCTTCCCCGCCGGCAACGTCACCGCCGTCTCGACCACCCTGGGCTGGCGCCTGGTCAACGAGCGGATGCCCGCCGAGTGGACCGTCTCGCTCGGGGAGAGCAACGAGATGCTCGCCGAGGAGCGCGGCATCGACCGGGCCCGTCAGGACGCCTGGGCCGCCCGCTCGCACGTGCTGGCCGACGAGGCGTGGGCCGCGGGGCGCTACGACGACCTCGTCGTGGCGGTGCCCGGCGTCGACCTGGCCCGCGACGAGGGCATCCGCCCGGGCTCGACCGCGGAGTCGCTGGCGGGCCTCACGCCATCCTTCCGCAGCGTCGAGGCGGGCGGCACGATCACCGCCGGCAACGCCTCGCCGCTCAACGACGGCGCCTCGGCCCTCGTGCTCGGCTCGGCGTCGGCCGCCGACCTGTTCGGCGCCGAGCCCCTCGCGCGGGTCGCGGGCCGCGGGGTCCACGCGCTCGAGCCGCAGCGCTTCGGCTACGCCCCGGTCGAGGCCGCGCAGAAGGCCCTCGACCGCGCGGGCGTCGCCTGGGCCGACGTCGGGGCCGTGGAGCTCAACGAGGCCTTCGCCGTGCAGTCGATCGCCTGCGTCGACGCCTGGCTCGCGCGCGGCCTGCGCGACGCCGAGGTGGTCAACGCCTGGGGCGGCGCGATCGCGATCGGCCATCCCCTCGGCGCCAGCGGTGCGCGCATCCTCGGCACGCTCGCGCACCGCCTGCGCGCCAGCGGCGAGCGCTGGGGCGTCGCGGCGATCTGCATCGGCGTCGGGCAGGGCCTGGCCGTGGTGCTGGAGAACGAGCACGCCGGGACGGGCCGGGCGTGAGCGCGACGACCTTCCACGAGACCCACGACGAGGCCGTCGCCGGGGTCGAGGACGGGTCGACGGTGCTCATCGGCGGCTTCGGCATGGCCGGCATGCCCGTCGACCTCGTCGACGCCCTCATCCGGCAGGGCGCCTCCGACCTGGTCGTGGTGTCCAACAACGCGGGCAACGGCGACACCGGCCTGGCCGCGCTGCTGGCCGCCGGACGGGTGCGCAGGATGGTCTGCTCCTTCCCCCGCCAGTCCGACTCGTGGGTCTTCGACGGGCTCTACCGCTCCGGGCGCATCGAGCTCGAGGTCGTGCCCCAGGGCACCCTGGCCGAGCGGATGCGGGCCGCCGGCGCCGGCATCGGGGCCTTCTTCTGCCCCACCGCCGTCGGCACGCCCCTGGCCGAGGGCAGGGAGACCCGCGAGATCGAGGGCCGCACCTACGTGCTCGAGCACCCGATCAGGGGCGACTACGCGCTGATCGGCGCCCACGTGGCCGACGCGATGGGCAACCTGGTCTACCGCAAGACCGCGCGCAACTTCGGCCCGGTCATGGCCACCGCGGCCCGCACCACCATCGCCCAGGTCTCCCGCGTGGTGCCCGTCGGCGGGCTCGACCCCGAGCACGTCGTCACCCCCGGCATCTACGTCGACCGCGTCGTCGCCGCCCCCGGGTCGGGCCCCGGCGTCGCGGCCGGCGACCTCCAGCAGCAGGAGCAGGCATGACCCTCGAGCACACCGACCGCGGCCCGCTGGGCAGGGCGGAGATGGCGGCCGTCGTGGCCCGCGACATCCCGCCCGGCTCCTACGTCAACCTCGGCATCGGCCAGCCCACCCTGGTCGCCGACCACCTGCCGGAGGGCTCCGGCGTGGTGCTCCACACCGAGAACGGCATGCTCCACATGGGCCCGGCCGCCACCGGCGGACCCCACGACCCGATCGACCCCGACCTCACCAACGCCGGCAAGGTCCCCGTCACCGAGCTGCCCGGCGCCTCCTACTTCCACCACGCCGACTCCTTCGCCATGATGCGCGGCGGCCACCTCGACGTGTGCGTCCTCGGCGCCTTCCAGGTCGCCGCCGGCGGCGACCTGGCCAACTGGCACACCGGGGCGCCCGACGCCATCCCCGCGGTCGGCGGGGCCATGGACCTCGCGATCGGCGCCAAGCAGGTGCTGGTGATGATGAGCCTCTTCGCGAAGGACGGCTCGCCCAAGCTGGTCGAGGCCTGCACCTACCCCCTCACCGGTGCCGGCTGCGTCGACCGGGTCTACACCGACCTCGCGACCTTCCGCGTCGGCACCGGCCCCGACGGGCGCGGGGTCGAGGTGCTCGAGACCTGGGGCACGACGTACGACGAGCTGGCCGCGCGGCTCGACGTACCGCTGGTCCGGGCCTGACCGGCCCGGACCGGGCCCTCGCGTCGGGCACCCGAAAGGGTGGACTTCGCCGGGAGGGGGTCCGATCGGCGGCGCGGTCTGGGACCATCGGCCAATGCCCATCTCCGGGGACGTGCCCCAGCGCGCGTCTGCGACCGCCTCCACGCCCGTCGACGGCACCCTCGGTCTCAGCGAGTCCAGCCACCCGCCGGCCACCGTGCTCGCCGTGGTCGGCGAGGTCGACGTCCGCACCGTCGGCTCCCTGCGCACCCGACTCACCGACCTCCTCGTCGAGGGCAGCCCGCGCCTCGTGGTCGACCTCAGCGGCGTCACCTTCATGGACTCCTCGGGCCTCGGTGCGCTGGTCAGCGCCCAGAAGCGGGCCCGGGTCTTCCGGGGCACGCTCGTGCTCGTCGTGGTCAACGACGCGATCCTGCGGGTGCTGCGGCTGACCGCGCTCGACCGGGTCTTCACCGTGCACGCGACCCTCGAGGAGGCCCTGGCCTCCGCCCGCGAGGACGCACGCGAGCCGGTCGCGCCCGAGAGGGTCGCGGAGCCGGAGCCGCGGGGGTGACCCCAGAGGGGTCCGGGGCGACGCCGCCCGCCCGAGTGGCTGCGGCGGCCCTGCCGCCGGCCTGGTCGATGCGTGACGTGCTCGCTGCCGGGGGACAGGTCGGCCGCGACCTGCTCGACGTCGACTGGGCGACCACGTCGGTGGGAGAGCCCGACGCCTGGCCGCTCAGCCTGCGCAACGCGGTGAGGATCCTGCTCACCTCGCGCTTCTCGATGTGGATGGCCTGGGGCGCCGACCTCACCTTCTTCTGCAACGACGCCTACCGCCGCGACACCCTCGGGGAGAAGTACCCCTGGGCGCTGGGTCGCCCCGCCGCGCAGGTGTGGTCGGAGATCTGGGCCGACATCGAGTCACGCATCGACCACGTGATGACCGAGGGCGAGGCCACCTGGGACGAGGCCCTCCAGCTCTTCCTGCAGCGCAGCGGCTACGTCGAGGAGAGCTACCACACGTTCTCCTACAGCCCGCTGGCCGACGACGACGGAGTCATCGCCGGCATGCTCTGCGTGGTCGCCGAGGTCACCGAGCAGGTGGTCGCGGAGCGCCGGATGACCACCCTGCGCGACCTGGGCGTCCGCTCGGGCGCCGCCCGCACCGTGGCGGCCGCCGTGGCCGAGGCCTGCGCCCACCTCGAGAGGGGCGCCGCGTCGCTGCCCTTCGTGGCGGTCTACCTCTTCGACGGCGACGGCCGCACCGCGGTGCGCGCCGGCACCGCCGGCATCTCCACCGACCACGCCGCCGCGCCGCCGGCGCTGCTGGTCGACGACGACGCCTCCCCCTGGCCCGCCGCCGCGGCCTGGCGCGGGGAGACCTCGGTGGTCGACCTCGACCCCGCGGTCGACCCCACCTGGGCCGACCTGCCCACCGGCGCCTGGGCCGAGCCGCCGCTGCGCGCCCTGGTGGTGCCCGTGACCGCGCAGGGCGCGAGCGGCCACCCCTACGGCCTGCTGGTCGTCGGGCTCAACCGCTACCGCCCCCTCGACGAGGGCTACGCCGGCTTCGTGGAGCTCGTGGCCGCCCACCTGTCCTCCGCGATCAGCGACGCACGGACGATCGAGGCCGAGAAGGAGCGCGCGGAGGGCCTCGCGCGCCTCGACCAGGCCAAGACCGACTTCCTCACCAACGTCAGCCACGAGCTGCGCACGCCGCTGACCCTGCTGCTCGGCCCGGCCGAGGACGCCCTGGCCGACACCGAGACACCGCTCGGGCCCCCGCACCGCGACCGTCTCGAGGTCGTGGCCCGCAACGGCCAGCGGATGCTGCAGCTGGTCAACACCCTCCTCGACTTCTCCCGGCTCGAGGCCGGGCACACCACCGGACGCTTCGAGCGCGTCGACCTGGTGCGCGAGACCACCGAGCTGGTGGGGATGTTCGCGTCCGTCACGGCCCGGGCGGGCCTCGCGCTGCGCGTGAGCGGCGAGGTGTCGTCGCCGACCTACGTGGACCGCGAGCACTGGGCCACGATCGTGCTCAACCTGCTCAGCAACGCCGTCAAGTTCACCTTCGACGGTGCGGTGACCGTGACCCTGGTCGAGGCCGACGGCCGGGTCGAGCTGCGGGTCGCCGACACCGGCGAGGGCATCGCCGCCCAGGAGCTCAAGCGGCTCTTCGACCGCTTCCACCGGGTGCGCGGCGCGCGCTCGCGCTCCCACGAGGGGTCGGGGGTCGGGCTCGCGCTCGTCGCCGAGCTGGCCGCGCTCCACGGCGGCAGCGTGGCGGTGGCCTCGGAGGTCGGCGTCGGCACCACCTTCACCGTCACCCTGCCGACGGGCTCGGGCCACCTCCCGCTCGACCAGGTCGCCCACGAGCCCTCCGGTGGCGACCACGCCGTGGCCGGCACCCAGGCCCGCGGCAAGGTCGCCGAGACCATGCGGTGGCTGGCCGAACCGGCCGCGGCCGTCCCGGGTCAGGGCGACGGAACGCCCTCCGACACCGACCCCCGGGACGCCCGGGACCCCGGGGCCGGCGGCGTCGAGGCTCAGGACGGCGTCGCGCGGGTGCTCGTGGTCGACGACAACGCCGACATGCGCGGCTACGTCGGCGACCTGCTGCGCGGCGCGGCGTACGACGTGAGCGTGGCCGTCGACGGTGTCGACGCCCTCGAGCAGATGACCCGCGAGCGGCCCGACCTCGTGCTGACCGACGTGATGATGCCCCGCCTCGACGGCTTCGGGCTGCTGCGCGCGATGCAGGCCGAGCCGCTGCTCGCCACGGTGCCGGTGGTGATGCTCTCGGCGCGCGGCGGCGAGGAGGCGACGCTGGAGGGCCTCGAGGCCGGTGCCGACGACTACCTGGTCAAGCCCTTCTCCGCGCGCGAGCTGCTCGCGCGGGTGCGGGTCAACCTCGAGCTCGACCGCGCCGAGCGGGTGCGCGACGCGCTGCTGCGCAGCGAGGAGCTGCTCGACCAGGCACAGGGCCTGGCGCGGATCGGCAGCTGGGAGATCGACCTCGAGCGCGACACGATCATGGCCTCGCGCACCTTCCTCGAGCTCATGGAGCACACCCAGGAGGACTTTGACCGGCTCGGCACGGCCGCGGTGATCGGCACCCTGGTGCACCCCGACGACCTCGCGCGGGTCACCGCCGAGCTGGCCGGGGCCGTGCCCGGTCACCTCATCGAGTACGAGACCAGGATCGTGCTCCCCTCCGGCGGCGAGCGGCTCTTCCTGCTGCGGGGACGCGCCGAGGAGCCCGGCGAGGGCACCCGCGTGCTGCGGGGCTCCTTCCAGGACATCACCGAGCAGCGCGCCACCCAGCGACGCCTCGTGGCCGCCGAGGCCGAGACCCGGGCCGCCGCCCGCGAGCGCCTCATCGCCGACGAGCTCCAGCGCAGCCTGCTGCCCGACGACACCTTCGCCGTCGAGGCCCTCGACCTCGCCGCCTTCTACCGCTCCGGCACCGAGGGCACCCACGTCGGCGGCGACTGGTACGACGTCGTCGACCTCGGCGCCGGCCGCACCGCCCTGGTCGTCGGCGACGTGATGGGCCGCGGGGTGCGCGCGGCCGCGGTCATGGGCCAGCTGCGCGCGGCGGTGCGGGCCTTCGCCCGGATGGGCCTGGCCCCCGCCGACGTGCTCGAGCAGCTCGACGGCCTCGTGCAGGACCTCGCCGGCGAGCAGATCGTCACCTGCGTCTACTCCGTCTTCGACGCCTCCGACCAGACCCTCTCGTGGGCCAACGCCGGGCACCTCCCGGTCGTGCTGGCCCACCCCGACGGGAGGTCGCTGCTGCTCGAGGCCAGCGGCCCGCCCCTCGGGGCCGGCTTCTTCGGCGCCGAGACCCGCGTCGAGCAGGCCCACGCCGGCAGCACCCTCGTGCTCTACACCGACGGCCTGGTCGAGCGCCGCGACGGCGACCTCGACGCGACCATCGGCCACCTCGCCGAGCACGTGGTCGGGCACGTGGTCGAGCGGGTGGCCGCCGGTGGACCGCAGGCCGGGTCGGCGCCGGCCGGGGCTGCCCCGGGCGGCCCGACCGAGCTCGCCGACGGCCTGGCCGCGCGCTTCGCCGGCGACGCCGCCGACGACGACATCGCGGTCGTGGTGGCGCGGGTCGTCGGCTCGCCGTACGTCGACGTGCTCCAGCAGCGCTTCGCCCACCGCGACGTCGCCCCGGCCCAGGCCCGTCACGCCGTCGCCGAGCGGCTGCGGGCGTGGGGTGTGCCCGCCGAGCGGGTCGACGACCTCGTCCTGGCCACCAGCGAGCTGGTCACCAACGCGCTGGTCCACGCCCGACCGCCCATCGACCTGCGGCTGCAGCGCACGGAGCACGAGCTGCTGCTCGAGGTCTCCGACCACACCGTGCTCCGCCCGCGGCGCCGGCGCCCCGACGACGCCGACGAGCACGGTCGCGGGCTCAACATCGTCGAGGCCGTCTCCGACGACTGGGGCACCCGGATCACCCCGGTCGGCAAGGCCGTGTGGTGCTCGGTGCGCTGGGCGGGCCCGGAGGAGCCCTAGGGGCGCTCGGCCGGTCGCTCGGCCGGTCGCTCAGTCGGTCGCTCAGTCGGGGTGGACCTGCACCACGATCCGCCCGGGCTCGTCGGCGCGGTCGCCCCACACGGTGATCCTGACCGCGCCGGGCTCGACGCCGGCCGACTCGAAGCCGCGGTTGTAGACGTCGCGCACCGAGAGCTGCCCCTCGGTGGCGAGGGTGAAGGTGCCGAGGTCGACCGTGGCGTCGCCCGGCGCGGCGCCGGCGAAGTCGACCACCAGCGGGCTGCTCACCACCACCGCGACGCAATCGTCGGAGGCCGCGCACGAGAGCCCCTCGAAGGTGGTGGGGGGCGTGAACTGCTCGCTGCCCACCACCAGGACCACGGAGCTCGGGACGTCGATCGGCTCGCTCATGCCGCCCATCGTGCCCGGCCCCGCCGACAGCCCGGGCCCGCCCCGTCGTACGTCGGCCGCGCCCGGTGAGCACGCGTCCCGACCCGGGCGCCCGCGCTAGGTTCGGTGCATGAGCCACGGCGAGGACGAGCAGGCCGACCGCCCCGACGACGCGACCGCGCCCGGAGCCGGGCACGACCCCGACCGGGTCGAGACCCGCGCCGAGCTGCTCCCCGAGGAGCAGGAGGCCGGCAGCGACGACCCCGAGGCGCAGGCCGCGGCGATCCTCGCCGACTCCGACGAGCGCACCGAGGCCCCCGAGGAGACCCGGCACGACGCCACCTCGACCCCCGACTGAGTCCGAGCGTCACCGCCGGTCGGCGTCCGGTCGGCGTCCGGTCGGTCGCGGGTCAGCCCGTCGGCCAGCCGGTGTAGCACTCGGCGAGGTGGGTCGAGGCGGCGCGGGAGGAGGCGAGGGTCTCGAGCTCGGCGAGCTGGCGGCGCTCGTCGAAGGCGCTGGCGCCGGGCAGGCGGTGCAGCAGGGTGGTCATCCAGTAGGAGAAGTGCTGGGTGCGCCAGACCCGCTCGAGGGCGCGGGCGGAGTAGGCGTCGAGGGCGTCGGCGTCGTGGCCCAGGAGGGTCCGCTCGAGGGCCTCGGCGAGCACGCGGACGTCGGCCAGTGCCAGGTTGAGCCCCTTGGCCCCGGTCGGTGGCACGGTGTGGGCGGCGTCGCCGGCGAGCACGAGGGCGCCCCAGCGCATCGGCTCCTGCACGAAGCTGCGGAAGGGCAGCACCGTCCGCTCGAGGATGGGCCCCTCGGCCAGCGCGAGGCCGTCGTCGCCGGCGACCCCCGCCTGCAGGGTCGACCAGATGCGGTCGTCGGACCAGTCCTCGACGCGGTCGGCGGGGTCGCACTGCACGTACATCCGCTGCACCTCGTCGGTGCGCGAGCTCACCAGCACGAAGCCCTCGGGTCCACGGGCGTAGACGAGCTCGTCGAGGGTGCGCGGCGCCTGCGCGAGGATGCCGAACCACGCGAAGGGGTACTCGCGGAACGAGCGTCGCCGCGAGGCCTCCGGCACCAGGTCGCGGCAGGTGCCGCGCGAGCCATCGCTGCCCACGACCACCTCGCAGCGCACCTCGCGCCGCCGCCCCTCGGCGTCGGTGAAGGCGACGACCGGCCGGTCGGCGGGGTCGCGCGTGACGCCGCTGACCTCCACGTCGGTGACGCCCCAGCACACGTCGCCGCCGTCGCGCTCGCGGGCGTCGGCGAGGTCGAGGAAGACGTCGGTCTGGGGGTAGAGCCACGTCGAGGCACCGACCAGGTCGGCGAAGTCGACGCGGTGGCTGGCGCCCCCGAAGCGCAGGTCGATGCCCCGGTGCTCGTGGCCGTCGCGCAGCACCCGGTCGAGCCCCGCGTCGACGAGCATCCGCACGCTGTCGCGCTCGAGGATGCCCGCGCGGTGGGTGCGCTCGATGACCGCGCGCTCACGCACCTCCACCACGACGGAGTCGATGCCGGCCAGCGCCAGCAGGTGCGACAGCATCAGGCCGGCGGGTCCGCCGCCGACGATGCCGACGCGGGTGGTCTCGGGGGTGACGGCGTTCACACCGCGACCGTACGGCGCCCTCGGCCCGGCTCCCGTCGCCGGCTTCCGGTGGGCGGAAGCCGCCACCGCCCGGGCCGCGGCGGGCGGCGCACGTTGGCCGCCGTACCCGCAGTCGACCCGCCGTCGCCCCGCCCGCCCCACCCGTCACACCGGTCGGCCCGGACCCGCACCTGTCGGCCGACGCGTGGGCCGACCGGCGCGGGTTTCACCAGCCGGCTGGCGAAACCCGCGCCCACGCGGCCAGCCGCCACCGCCCGGGCCGCGGCGGGCGGCGCACCTTGTCGCCGTACCCGCGGTCGCCCCGCCCGCCCCATCCGCCCCACCGGTCGGCCCGGACCCGCACCTGTCGGCCGACGCGTGGGCCGACAGGTGCGGGTGTCACCAGCCGACTGGCGAAACCCGCGCCCGGGCCCGCCTACTGCACGAAGCGGAACAGCGGGCTGTCGGGGGCGACGACCTCGACCCGCAGGGGCGAGGCGTCCATGCGGGCGAGCAGGGCGGGCAGGTCGGCGGCGTCCTGGAGTTCGACGCCGACGAGCGCGGGGCCGGTCTCGCGGTTGCTGCGCTTGACGTACTCGAAGAGCGTGATGTCGTCGTCGGGGCCGAGCACCTCGTCGAGGAAGCGGCGCAGGGCGCCGGGCTCCTGGGGGAACTCCACGAGGAAGTAGTGCTTGAGCCCCTCGTGCACCAGGGCGCGCTCCACGATCTCGGCGTAGCGGCTGACGTCGTTGTTGCCGCCGGAGACCACGGCGACCACGGTCGAGCCGGGGGCGAGGCCGGCCAGCACGGGGTCGGCCAGCAGCGGGTCGGCGCCCAGGCGCAGCGCGGCGGTGGCCAGCGCCCCGGCGGGCTCGGCGATGATCCCGTCGGACTGGTAGAGGTCGAGCATCTCGACGCAGGCCAGCCCCTCGGGCACGGCGAGCAGGTGCGGGGCGTGGCGGTGCACGACGTCGAAGGTGTGCCGCCCGACCTGGCGCACCGCGGCGCCGTCGACGAAGCCGTCGAGGTCGGCGAGCTCCACGGGCTCGCCGGCGGCGACGGCGGCAGCCATGCTGGCCGCACCGGCCGGCTCGACGCCGACCACCTGCACGCCGGGGGCCCGCTCGGCGAGCACGGTGAGCACCCCGGCGACCAGCCCGCCCCCGCCGACGGCGACGACCACCGCCGCCGGGGCGGGGCGCCCCGCCGCGGCCAGCTGCGCGAGCACCTCGGTGGCCACGGTGCCCTGGCCGGCGATGGTGCGGGGGTCGTCGAAGGCCGGCACCGGGGTGGCGCCGGTGGTCTCGGCGAAGTGGCGGCTGGTGGCCGCGGCGTCGTCGTAGGTGTCGCCGCCGATGACGACCTCGACCATGTCGCCGCCCAGGGCGGCGACCCGGTCGCGCTTCTGCCGCGGCGTGGTGCGGGGCAGGTGCACCCGGGCGCGCACGCCCGCGCGGGCGCACGCGAAGGCCACGCCCTGGGCGTGGTTGCCGGCGCTCGCGCAGGTCACGCCGCGGGCGCGGGCGTCGTCGTCGAGCTGGCTGATGAGGGTGTAGGCGCCGCGCAGCTTGTAGGAGCGCACGGGCTGGAGGTCCTCCCGCTTGAGCCACACGTCGAGGCCGGTGAGCGCCGAGAGCCGGTCGCTGCGGTGCAGCGGGGTCGGGTCGACCACCGAGGCCAGGCCCACCGCCGCGCGGTCGACGTCGGCCGGGGTCACCGCGGGGGCGCCGCGCTCGCCCGGGGCGGGGGCGTCGGGGCCGGAGGCACCGGAGGTGCCCGGCGTCACAGGGGGCTGGCTCATGGGTCCATGATGTCGGCACGTGCCGCCGACCCCTCGGGAGGACCCCGTGACCACGCAGCCCCACCCCGCCTGGACGCCCCCCGCCGACCTGGTCGAGGCCAGCGTGCTGCGCGACTACCAGGCCTGGCTCGTGGCCCGCGGGCTGCGGCCGGCGGGCGCGGAGACCGAGCCCTACGCCGACCTGCACCGCTGGTCGGTCGAGCGGCCCGAGGAGTTCTGGGGCTCGCTGGTCGACTACTTCGACGTGCCCCTCGAGCGGCCCCCGGGCGCGCCCGTGCTCGGCTCGCGCGCGATGCCGGGCGCGCTGTGGTTCCCCGGCAGCACCCTCAACTACGCCGACGTCGTCCTGCGCCACCGCGGCGACGGCGTCGCGGTCGTGCTCGTCGTCGAGGACGGCACCCGCGCCGAGCTCACCTGGGAGGACCTGCGCGGCCAGGTCGGCGCCGTCGCGGGCTGGCTGCGCGAGCAGGGCGTCGGGCCCGGCGACCGCGTCGCGGGCTACCTGCCCAACCTCCCCGCCGCCGTCGTCTGCTTCCTGGCCACCGCCAGCCTGGGCGCGACCTGGTCGGCCTGCTCGATGGAGTACTCCCCGGCCGGTGCCGCCGACCGCCTGGCCCAGCTCGACCCGGTCGTGCTCGTCACCGCCGACGGCTACCACTTCGGCGGGCGCCGCCACGACCGCACCGCCGAGGCCGACCAGCTCGCGGCCGCCCTGCCGAGTCTGCGCGCCCGGCTGCTGGTGGGCCACCTCGACCCGGCCGCGGGCGGTGCGCGCGGTGCGTCGTACGACGAGGTGGTGGCGACGCCGGTGGAGCCCGCGCCGGTCCCGGTGCCCTTCGACCACCCGCTGTGGGTGCTCTACTCCTCCGGCACGACCGGGCGTCCCAAGGGCATCGTGCACGGCCACGGCGGCATCGTGCTGGAGCACCTCAAGTGGGCCGCGCTCCACCTCGACCTGCGCCCCGGCAGCCGCTTCCACTGGTTCACCACCACCAGCTGGATGATGTGGAACGCCCAGGTCGCGGGGCTGCTGCTCGGTGCCACGATCGTGCTCTACGACGGCAGCCCCACCTGGCCCGCGCCCGACGCGACGTGGCGCCTCGCCGAGGCCGAGCGGCTCACCTACCTCGGCACGAGCGCGGCCTACCTCGCCGGCAGCCACAAGCAGGACCTCGACCTCGCCGGTCTCGACCTCGCGTCGCTGGTCGGCGTGGGCTCGACCGGGTCGCCGCTGCCGGAGTCGACGGCCGCCTGGGTCAACGAGCGGCTGCCCGCGGTGTGGCTGGCCTCGGCCACGGGCGGCACCGACGTCTGCTCGGCCTTCGCCGGCGGCGTGGCGACGCTGCCGGCCGTGCCCGGCGAGATCCAGGCCCCCCTGCTCGGCGTGGCGCTGGAGTCCTGGGACACCGAGGGCCGCCCCGTCGTGGGCGACGTCGGCGAGATGGTGGTCACCGCGCCGATCCCCTCGATGCCGGTCCTCTTCTGGGACGACCCCGACGGCTCGCGCTACGCCGACGCCTACTTCTCGACCTGGCCCGGCGTGTGGCGCCACGGCGACTTCGTGACCGTCACCGAGCGCGGCAGCCTGGTCGTGCACGGCCGCTCCGACGCCACCATGAACCGCTACGGCGTGCGCATGGGCTCCGCGGAGATCTATGAGGTCGTCGACGCCTTCGGCGAGGTCGCCGACTCCCTGGTCATCGGCCTGGAGGAGCCCGGCGGCGGCTACTGGATGCCGCTCTTCGTGGTCGCCGCGCCCGGGGCGGTCGTCGGTGACGACGTGGTCGCCCGGCTGCGCGCCGCGATCCGCACCGACCTCTCCCCGCGCCACGTGCCCGACGACGTGGTGGTGGTCGACCGGCTGCCCCACACCCTCACCGGCAAGCGCATGGAGGTGCCGGTCAAGCGGATCCTCTCGGGGCTGCCTCCCGAGGAGGCCGCCAACGCGAAGTCCGTCGACGACCCCACCGCCCTGGAGCAGTTCGTCGCCCTGCGCCGCTGACGGGCCCCGATCGCCGGCCGGGGTCTGGGTGGTCCGAGCGGGTGGGTGCGTCGGCGGGCTGCTGGAACGGCGCAATTGCGCGGGCAGTCATCGACCGGGGGTCGGGGTTTGCGCGGTCTCGACGGGTGGGTGGGTCGGCCGCCCGCCTGGGTCGGAGTTTGCGCGGTTCGAGCGGACGGGCGGGCCGGCCAGTTGCTGGAACGGCGCAATTGCGCGAGTGGTCCTCGACCGGGGTCGAGGTTTGCGCGGCCGCGACGGGCGGGTGGGCCGGCCAGTTGCTGGAACGGCGCAATTGCGCGGGCGGCCACCGCCCCGCCCGCTGCACACCGCCCGCCGTACCGCTGCGGACCCGGCCGGCGCGCTCAGGCCAGGGTGATCTCGCCGCCGGGATCCTTGTCGAGCGAGCGGCCGATGACCATGCGCTGGATCTGGTTGGTGCCCTCGAAGATCTGCATGACCTTCGCCTCGCGCATGTAGCGCTCGACGGGGAAGTCGCGGGTGTAGCCGTAGCCGCCGAGCACCTGGACGGCGTCGGTGGTGACCTTCATGGCCTGGTCGGTGGCGACCATCTTGGCGATCGAGGCCTCGCGGCCGAAGGACAGGCCGGCGTCGCGCAGCCGCGCCGCGTGCAGGGTGGTGGCGCGCGCCGACTGCACCGCGGCCTCCATGTCGGCGAGCACGAAGGCCAGGCCCTGGTGGTCGATGATCCGCTTGCCGAAGGTCTCGCGCTCCTGGGCGTAGGCGACGGCCTTGTCGAGCGCCCCCTGGGCCAGGCCCACGGCGACGGCGGCGATGCCGAGGCGCCCGGAGTCGAGGCCGGCGAGGGCGATGCGCAGGCCCGCGCCCTCGTCGCCGAGGCGCCGCTCGACGGGCACGCGCACGCCGTCGAAGCGCATGGTGGCGGTGGCCGAGCCGGTGAGGCCCATCTTCCGCTCGGGAGCGTCGGCCGAGAGCCCCTCGGCGTCGGCGGGCACCAGGAAGCAGGAGATGCCGCGGGCGCCCTCGTCGCTGGTGCGGGCCATCACCTTGTAGAAGTCGGCCTGCCCGCCGTGGGTGGTCCAGGCCTTGGCCCCGTCGAGGACGTACTCGTCGCCGTCGCGCCGAGCGGTCGTGCGCATGGCGGCGGGGTCGGAGCCGGCGTGGGCCTCGGAGAGGCAGTAGGCCCCGAGCAGGTCGCCACCGAGCATGTCGGGCAGCCACTGCTCGCGCTGGGCGTCGGTGCCGAACTGCGCCAGGCCGAAGCACGACAGCGCGTGCACCGAGACGCCCACGCCGACGCTCGACCAGACCGCGCCGATCTCCTCGAGCACCTGCAGGTAGACCTCGTAGGACAGCCCGGCGCCGCCCTGCTCCTCGGGGTAGGGCAGGCCCAGCAGCCCCGAGCGGCCGAGCAGCCGGAAGACGTCACGGGGGAAGGCCTCGTCGGCCTCGGCCTCCGCGGCGCGGGGGGCGAGCTCGTCGGCGGCGATCTGTCGCACGAGGCGGAGCAGGTCGACGGACTCCTCGGTGGCGAGGACGCGGCGTGCGGGCATGGGGGCCTCCAGGGGTGGGGTCGGGCGGTGGGACGACCGCTGCGTCGGGCGAGGACGCGGGTGAGTACCAGAGTACGCCGCTGAGTACTGATCGCCAGCCGGAGCGGCCGCCTCCCGGCGCTACCCTCGGCAGGTGACCCCGACCCGTGTGCAGCCCGACCGGGCCCGCGTGCGCCGCGACGAGCTGCTCGACGGCCTGGTCGACCTCTACCTCGCCGAGGGCTTCCTCGCCCTGGGCGTCGGCGACCTCGCCGCCCGGCTGCGCTGCTCGCGCTCCACGCTCTACGACGTGGCCAGCAGCAAGGAGCAGCTGATCCAGGCCGCCGTGCGGCGCTACTTCCAGCGCGCCGCCGAGCGCATCGCCACCCGGGTCGACGCCGAGCCCGACCCCGGGGAGCGGATCCCGGTCTACCTCGCCGCGGTCGCCGAGGAGCTCGAGCCGGCCTCGGCGCGCTTCCACGCCGACCTCGAGGCCTACGCGCCGGCCGGCGAGGTCTACCGCGACAACACCCGCCACGCCGCCCGCCGCGTGCAGGAGCTCGTCGCCGACGGGGTCGCCGCGGGGGCGCTGCGACCGGTCGACGCCACCTTCGTCGGCGCCGCCACTGCGCAGGTGATGACCGCGATCCAGTCCGGTGCGATCGGCGAGGCCACGGGGCTCGACGACGCCTCGGCGTACCGCCGCCTGGCCGACCTGGTGGTGCACGGTTTGGAGCGGCGCGCGCTGCCTGGCTAACATTCCTCCCGAGGGGAGTACCCCACCCAAGGCCCATCCGGTCAGTACGACGTCCCCGCGGACGTCCCGGTTGGACGCCCGGAGCGATCCGGGCGGGGGAGACCTCAAGCCATCACGCTTGAGGAGACCTGTGTCCATCACCCTTCCCGCCGCACCCTCGGTGCTGGCCATCGACACGATCGGCACCCCGACGCTCTGGGCGGTCACCATCGCCGCCGTCGTCGGCCTGCTCGTGCTCGACTTCATCGCCACGCGCAAGCCCCACGAGGTCACGATGCGCGAGGCCACCCTGTGGTCGATCTTCTACGTCGCGCTGCCGCTGGCCTTCGGTGGCTACGTCTGGTCGCAGCACGGCAGCGAGCGCGGTGTGGAGTACTACACCGGCTACCTCGTGGAGAAGGCGCTGAGCGTCGACAACCTCTTCGTCTTCATGCTGCTGCTCGCCGCCTTCGCGGTGCCCAAGGCGCTCCAGCAGCGCGTGCTGCTCTACGGCATCGTGGGCGCGCTGGTCCTGCGCGGCATCTTCATCGCCCTCGGTGCCGCCGCGCTGTCGGCCTTCGACTGGGTCTTCCTCGTCTTCGGTCTCGTGCTGCTGCTCACCGGCGCCAAGCTGCTCAAGGACGCGCTGTCGGGCAACGAGCACACCACCGACGTCGCCGACATGAAGATCGTCAAGCTCACCAAGCGGCTGATGCCCGTCACCGACGAGTACGTCGGCCCGAAGCTCACCGTCAAGCAGGCCGGCAAGCGGGCCCTGACCCCCTTCGCCCTGGTCGTCGTTGCGGTCTTCGCCACCGACGTGGTCTTCGCCATCGACTCCGTGCCGGCCGTCTACGGCATCACCGGGGACCCCTACCTCGTCTTCGCCACCAACGCCTTCGCCCTGCTCGGCCTGCGCGCGCTGTACTTCGTGCTCGAGGGCGCCCTGGCCAAGCTCGTGCACCTGTCCTACGGCCTCGCCGCGATCCTGGGCTTCATCGGCGTCAAGCTGGTCCTGCACTGGGCCCACATGGAGTGGAGCTCGGTGCCCGAGATCCCGACCCTGGCCTCGCTCGGCGTCATCGTCGGCATCCTGGTCTTCACCACCGTCACGAGCCTCATCGCCTCCTCCAAGGCCGAGAAGGCCGCCGGGGAGAGCGCCCCGGCCGACGCCGCCGCGACCGGCCCGGTCGACGAGTTCGCCGGCGACCTCGACGACCCCGACACGCTCAGCCGCCGCTGAGGCCGGCGCCGGTCAGGCGCCCCGGACCGGCCCACCGCACAGCACGAGGCCCCGTCGACCGCAGTGGTCGGCGGGGCCTCGTGCGTCGTACGGGTGCGCCCGGCGGACGGCGGGGGTCGCGACGGGATCGCGCCCGGGTCAGAGCGGCAGGCAGATCGGGGGCAGCGGCAGGCCCAGCTCGGGCAGGCAGAGACCGGGGTCGTCGGTCGGGGTGGCCGTGGGCGAGGTCGTCGGCGACGCGGTGGGGGAGGGCGGGTTCTGCTCCTCGCAGCGGCGCAGCTCCTTCTGCCGCTGCTCCAGGGCCTTCTCCTTCTGCCCGACCTGCACCTCCGACTGCTCGCGGTTCTTCCTCGCCTGCTCCAGGTTGGCGCGCGCGGCCTTCTTCTCCTTGGCCGTGTCGGCCGCCTTCAGCCGGGCCTTCGCGCGCACGACGCGCTCCTGGGCGCGCTCGTAGCGGGCCTGCGCGGTGTCGTACTCGGTCTGGGCCCGGTTGACGGCCTCGGCCTCCTCGGGGCACGTGCTCGACGACGTCGGCGTGCTGGTCGCGGTCGCGGCGGCGCGCGGGCTCGACCCGGTGTCGGCCACCGCGATCGCGCTGACACCGCCGACGACCGCCCCGCTGAGGAGCAGGACACCGAGCAGCGCCGAGACGGCCGCCGGTCGACCGGTGCGGCGCCTCAGGGCGACGGGGGTGACGGGTGCGTCCGAGGTGGGGCGGGGGGTCCGTGCGGGCTCTGGTGTCATGGCGCGGCTTCCTGGGGGTCGCCGCGCGACGTCGGACGCCTGCGGCGGTGGACTGGGGTTCCTCGCAGGGTAGGCCCGCCGCCGCCGCCGCGTGGGCGATCGGCCGGATCGGACCGGGCGGCACCGCCAAGGGCGCCGCTCCGACCGACCCGGCCCGCATGGTCACTCCACGGCGAGCGCGACCTCGGTCGACTTCACGAGCACGGTGACGGTGGCGCCCTCGGTGAGACCGAGGTCGGCCACGGCGTCCTTGGTGATCGAGGAGGTGATCACCTGGTCGCCGCCGTCGAGCTTGACCTTGACGACGGCCATGGCCTCGCCGGTCACGACCGAGACGACGGTGCCGGGCAGCTGGTTGCGGGTGGAGAGCTTCACGGGGTTCCTCCGAGGGGGGTGGGTGTGCGAGCGGTCACGCTGACGGTAGGTCGGTGCGGCGTCGGCCCCAAGTCGCTCCGGCCGGCGTCCGCGTCTGCGGCGCGGGACGGCGGCGCCGACCCCGAGCTGCGGGTCCCTGCGCCGCCGCGTCGACGTCCCGACCGGCGGGACGTCGACGCGGCGGGACGACCCGTCCGCCGGGACGATCCGGGGCGTCAGGCGTGGGGAGCGACGAGGAGGACGACGTCGTCGGCCAGCCGGTAGGGCTGGGTGGAGACCAGGGCGCCGACGCTGCGGCGCAGGCGGGAGACCTCGGCGCGCACGGTGACGAGGTGCTCGGCGTCGCCGTAGAGCGCGGTGCTCAGGGCGGCGGCGGTGAGGCCGTGGGGGTGGCGGGCCAGCAGCACCAGGATCTCGGCGTGGCGCCGGGTGAGCGGGGAGCGCCAGGCGCCGCTGCCGGCGTCGACCTCGAGCACCGGCCGCCCGGCGGCGTCGTCGACGAGCCGGGCCGTCACCGGGGCGGTGCCGCCGCGCGGTCGCACGAGCCAGCCGCCGGCCAGCCGCTCGGGCACGCACGAGCCCAGGCCCGGCACGGCCAGGGCGCGGTGGGCCACCGGCACCTCGATCCGGTCGCGGGCGGCGATGCCGGCGTGGTGGGCCACCCAGCCGTGGTCGTCGACCACCAGCAGCGGCCCGGTGAGACCGCCGACCACCGGCTCGACGGCGCGGCGCAGGTGCTCCAGCCCCTGCTGGTGGTGGCGCCACAGCTCGGCCTCGGCCAGGCGCACCGCGCTGTCGACCAGGGCGCCGAGCGCGGGGTGGAGGGTCAGCGCGGGCCCGGACACGTCGACGACGCCGAGCAGCTCGCCGGTGCGGGGGTCGTGCACGGGCGAGGCCGTGCAGTACCACGCGTGCTGCTTGTGCTCGAAGTGCTCGGCCGAGAACAGCTGCACCGGCGCGGCCTCGGCCAGCGCCGTGCCGATCGCGTTGGTGCCGACGACCTCCTCGGTCCAGGTGGCGCCCTCGGAGAAGCCGAGACCGTCGGCGTGCAGCTGCACCCGGGCGGCGCCCTCGCGCCACAGGATGACCCCGTCGGCGTCGCAGACGACCACGAGGAACTGCGAGGCGTCGGCGACGCTGGTGAGCACCCGCCGGACCTCGTCGACCACCAGCGTCAGGCGCGACGTACGTCGACGCAGCTCCAGGTCGGCCGTCGGCAGCGGGTCGCGGGCGTTGTCGCCGTCGGGGTCGAGCCCCAGGCGCATCACCCGCGACCACGAGCGGGCCACCAGGGCGCGGGGTCGCTGCGGCGGGCGCGACCCGCCCAGCACGGCGTCGTGGATGCGGGTCAGCGCGCGGGCCTGCTCGGCCAGGTCGGCCCCCGACGCCTGCGCGTGCACCACGCTCCACCTCCCACCCGGTCCGCCCCGTCACCGCGATCGTAGGTCGCGGGCGTGACGCGCGCCACAGGCCGGGCGGCCCCTGTGGACGGGCCGGTGGACCTCCCCGCCGGGCCGCGCACTCTCCGCCGGGGGAGGTGCAACGCGCTGCAACCCTTCCGCTGCGCCGTCGCAAGCGGTGTGCTGTGGGTCACAGGCCTCGCGTCACACGTCCGGGCCCGTGGTCCCGATCCGTCCGCGCACCACCGGAGGCAGCATGACCCAGACCATCGAGCCGCCCACCTCGACCGAGCCGGCCGGGGGTGAGGGCCAGCGCATCGCCACGCAGTGGCTGGAGCGCTTCGAGTCGGCCCTGCGCGCCCGTGACGTGCGTGCGGCCACCGACTGCTTCGCCACCACCAGCTTCTGGCGCGACCTGGTCTCCTTCACCTGGAACCTCGTCACCGTCGAGGACCGGTCGGGGGTCGCCGACCTCCTCGAGCACAACCTCGAGCGCACCGACCCCAGCGGCTTCACCACCGCCGAGCCCGCCGACCTCGCCGACGGCGTGGTGACGGCGTGGATCGAGTTCGAGACCGCGGTGGGCCGCGGGCGCGGCCTGCTGCGCCTGGTCGAGGAGGACGGGGAGTGGCGCGCCTGGACGCTGCTCACCACGCTGCACGAGCTCAAGGGCCACGAGGAGCCGCGCGGGCTGCGCCGTCCGCCGGGGGCGGAGCACGGCGCCCGCAAGGACCGCACCACCTGGGCCGAGCGACGCCAGCAGGAGGCCGAGAGCCTCGGCTCCACCGAGCAGCCCGCGGTGCTGGTCGTCGGCGGCGGGCAGGGCGGCATCGCGCTCGGCGCCCGGCTGCGCCAGCTCGGGGTGCCGAGCCTGGTCATCGACAAGCACCCCCGCCCCGGCGACCAGTGGCGCAGCCGCTACAAGTCGCTCTGCCTGCACGACCCGGTCTGGTACGACCACCTGCCGTACCTCAAGTTCCCCGACAACTGGCCGGTCTTCGCGCCCAAGGACAAGATCGCCGACTGGCTGGAGTCCTACACCAAGGTCATGGAGGTGCCCTACTGGTCCTCGACCGTGGCCACCTCGGCCAGCTGGTCGGAGGAGACCCAGGAGTGGACCGTCGAGATCGAGCGCGAGGGCACGCCGCTGACGCTGCGACCGAAGCAGCTCGTGCTCGCCACCGGCATGTCGGGCAAGCCCAACCTGCCGTCCTTCCCGGGCCAGGACGTCTTCCGCGGCGACCAGCACCACTCCTCGGCCCACCCCGGCCCCGACGCCTACGCCGGCAAGAAGGTCGTGGTGGTCGGCAGCAACAACAGCGCCTTCGACATCTGCGGCGCCCTGTGGGAGCACGGCGCCGACGTGACGATGGTGCAGCGCAGCTCGACCCACATCGTCAAGAGCGGCTCGCTGATGGAGCACGGGCTGGGCGACCTCTACTCCGAGCGCGCCCTGGAGGCGGGGGTGACGACCGAGAAGGCCGACCTGATCTTCGCCTCGCTGCCCTACCGGATCATGCACGAGTTCCAGATCCCCGCCTACCAGGCGATGGCCGAGGACGACAAGGACTTCTACGAGCGCCTCGAGCGCGCGGGCTTCCGTCACGACTGGGGCGACGACGGGTCGGGGCTGTTCATGAAGTACCTGCGCCGCGGCTCGGGCTACTACATCGACGTCGGCGCCGCCGAGCTGGTCGCCGACGGTGAGGTCAAGCTTGCCCACGGCCAGGTCGACCACCTCACCGAGGACTCCGTGGTGCTCGAGGACGGCACCGAGCTGCCCGCCGACCTCGTCGTCTACGCCACGGGCTACGGGTCGATGAACGGCTGGGCCGCCGACCTCATCAGCCAGGAGGTCGCCGACCGGGTCGGCAAGGTGTGGGGCCTGGGCTCCGACACCACCAAGGACCCCGGCCCCTGGGAGGGCGAGCAGCGCAACATGTGGAAGCCCACCCAGCAGCCCGGGCTGTGGTTCCACGGCGGCAACCTGCACCAGTCGCGCCACTACTCGCTCTACCTCGCCCTGCAGCTCAAGGCCCGCCACGAGGGGCTCGACACCCCGGTCTACGCCCTGCAGGAGGTGCACCACCTGAGCTGAGGCCCGCCGGGCCGGGTACGCCACGAGCGCCGCCACCCCGTCGGGGTGGCGGCGCTCGTTGGTGTCAGGCGCTGGTGGTGCGGGTCGGTCGGTCGCTCACGGGAGCAGGTCGCAGACCGGTCCGAGGAGGGCGTCGCCCAGGATCGGCACGGTCTCCAGCAGCGTGCACGCGGAGTCGAGGCCGCCCAGCCCGCCCGGGGGCAGGCTCGGCAGGCCCTCGAAGCCACCGAAGGGATCGATCGGCAGGCCCGGGACGCCGGGGACGCCCGGCAGGCCCGGCAGGCTCGGCACGTCGCCGGCGGCGAGGTCGCAGATGGCCTGGGGCAGGCCGGCGTCGCACAGCGGCTGGATGGCCGCGGAGCCGTCGGGCAGGTTCGGCGCGCTGGCGGCGTCGCAGATGGCCTGCGGCAGGCCCAGGTCGCACAGGGCCTGGATCGGGCTCGGGCCCCCGGTGCCGCCGGGCAGCGGCAGGGTGGCCAGGGCGTCGCAGACGGCCTGCGGGATCCCGGCGTCGCAGACCGGCTGCACGGGGCCGGTGCTGGTCGGGGTCGGCGTCGGGGTCGCGGTCGGCGTGGTGCTGCCCGACGGGCTGGTCGAGGAGGTCGGGCTGGTGGAGGAGGTCGGGCTGGTCGAGGAGGTGGGGCTGCTGGTCGGGCTCGCCGTCGGCGAGGCCTGGCAGGCCTCGAGCTCGCGCTGGCGCCGCGAGAGCTCGGCTGCGCGGTCCATCTTGGTGTCCAGCGCGGCGCTGCGGGTGCGCTTGGCCTGGGCCAGCTGCCGCTTGGCGGTGGTGCGCTGCTTGCGTGTCTCGGCCCCACGCACCTTCTTCTGGGCCGCCTTGACGCGCTTGCTGGCCTGGGCCACCGCCCGCTTGGCCTGGGCGAGGCGCTCCTGCGCGCTCGCGACGTTCTGCTGCTCGGCCGTGCACGACGCCGCGGCGGCGGTGGTGCGGCCTGGGCTCCCGGCCCAGCCGGCGGTCGAGACGGTGGCGAAGCCGACGACCATGGCGATGCCGAGCAGCGCCGTGACCACCGCCTTCGTGCTGGTGCGGATCATGGGGTTTCCCTCCTCGCCGACGTGTGCCGGCCCGTGGTGTCCCGAGAATGTCCGTGGTGTCTGAAGACGGTCTAGCGGCCCGGAGGCCGGTATTTCTTTGCTTTCGGGCGAGTCGCCGCACCGGTCTGGACCAGCGCGGGTCGCTCAGACCCCGGCGTACGACGACGCCGCCACCCGGTGGCGGTGTGGCGGCGTCGTCGTGCGTCGAGCGGGGTGGATCAGGGCAGCAGGTCGCACACCGGCTGCAGGGCGGCGCCGACGACCGGGAGGTCGCAGACGGCCTCCAGGCCCGGGAAGTCGGCCGGCAGCAGGGGGAGCAGCAGGCTGCTCAGCGCGTCGAGGTCCTCCAGTCCGGGAAAGGCCGGGAAGCCGGGGATCGCGGGCACGTCGGTGCCGTCGGTCGGGATGCCGGGCAGGCTCGGCAGGGTGGGGATGTCTCCCGCGGCGAGGTCGCAGATCTGCTGGGGCAGGCCGGCGTCGCAGAGGGCCTGGATCGGGCTGTCGCTGCCGCCCGGCGCGCTGGGCACGGACGGGAGGCTGGTGGCGGCGTCGCAGATGGGCTGGGGCAGGCCGAGGTCGCACAGCGCCTGGATGGGGCTCTCGCCACCGGCGCCGCCGGGCGTGGGGAGCGTGCCGAAGGCGTCGCAGATCTCCTGGGGCAGACCGGCGTCGCAGGCGGGCTGGAGGGCGTTGGCGGGCTCCGGCTCGGTGCCGGCCTCGCAGGCGGCGAGGCGCCGCTCGGCCTGGGCCACACGCTGCTGCTGGGCCTTCTTGCCCTTCGTGGTGGTGGCCTTGCGCTCCTTGGCCGCCCTGACCTGCTTGCGGGCCTGGGCCTTCTCGGCGCGGGTGTCGGCCCGGTCGGCCCGGCGCTGGGCGCGCTCGACGGCGCGGGCCGCGCGACGGTCCTTCGCCCGGGCCTCGGCCAGCTTGGCGCGGGCCTTGTCGACCTGGGCCTGCTGGGTGCTGCAGTCGGCGGCACGCGCGGCGGTCAGGCCGGCGGGAGCGGCGGCCGGGGCGGCCGTCGCGGTGCTGGTGGCGGCGCTGAGCAGGCCGACGGCGAGCAGGATGCTCGCGCAGGCGGCCAGGCCCAGGCGCAGGATGCTGCGGATCATGGTTCTCCCTCTCCCGTCCGGCTCGGGGGGCCGGCGACCCGTCGGACGTTACGACCGCGTGACAGGGCGCGGGCGAGGTCGCGCAGATCACACCTGGTGGTCTGGACCGCGCGGGCCCGGCTCGCTCCGGTGACGCACCACGGCCCGGTCGCGGGTGCGACCGGGCCGTGGCGAGGGGCTGGTGGGGCGCCGGCCGGGCCCCTCGCAGGGGCGGGTCGACGCGTCCGTCAGGCGGGGATCAGGCGGGGGTGAGGCTCTGCTCGTCGGTCATGGCGGCGAGCTCGCGCGAGAGGCGCTCCTGCTTCACGGCCCACACGATGCCGGCGATCCACAGCACGCCCACCACCACCGCGACCGCGATCACGGTGGTGCCGGAGGCGCCGAAGGACTCCACGATCGTCTTGGAGTTGGTGAGCACGATCAGGCCGCCGGCCGCGACGCCGAGCACGCGGGCGGCGAGCTTCTTGACCAGCCACGCGGCGATGGGGGCGGCGATGACGCCGCCGACCAGCAGCGCCGCGGCGTAGGACCACATGATGCCCTGCGAGCCGAGGGCCAGGATGAAGCCGAGCGAGCCGCCGACGGCGACCACGAACTCGGAGGTGTCGATCGAGCCGACGACCTTGCGGGGCTCCAGGCGACCCGAGGAGAGCAGCGTGGTGGTGCCGACCGGGCCCCAGCCGCCGCCGCCGATGGCGTCGAGCGCGCCGCCGACCACGCCCATCGGGGCCAGCATCTTGGCCGAGGGGCGCGACTTGAAGGTGGGGCGGCGCCCGCCGAGCACGAGGAAGCGCCAGATCACGTAGATGCCGAGGGCGAGCAGGATCCCGGCGACCCACGGCTTGGCCGTGTCGCCGTCGAGGCTGGCCAGGAAGGTCGCGCCGACGAAGGCGCCGCCGAAGCCGGGGATGGCCAGGATCGAGACCGTGCGCCAGTCGACGTTGCCGAGCTTGTGGTGGGAGAAGCCGGAGACCAGCGAGGTGCCGATCTCGGAGAAGTGGACGGCGGCGGAGGCGGCGGCCGGGGCGACGCCCGCGGCGAGCAGGAGCGTCGAGGAGGTGACGCCGTACGCCATCCCGAGCGAGCCGTCGATGAGCTGGGCCAGGAGGCCCACGAATCCGAGGACCAGGAGCTTGCGCATGAGTGTGCCAATCGGTGAGTTCGGACCCGCACCCAGGCCCGACGTGGTCGATGAGAGATGTAAAGCGTAGTGAATTACTAATCATTATGCAGTGCATTGCTCCGATAGGGGAAATCCCTCGGCGCGTCGCGACCCCGCCGTCTGCCGCTCCCGCGCCGTTCACCGACGTCGACCACCGTGGCCGGATGCCCGTCACCCCCGCGCCCGTGCGGCGCGTCCTCGTGTCGGGTGCGGGCTGGCTGCTGGTCGCCCTCGGCGTGGTGCTCTTCCCGCTGCCCGGTCCCGGGCTGCTGCTGCTCGGAGCGGGGGCGGCGCTCCTGGCCCGCCACGACCCCTGGGCCGCGGCGCGCCTCGAGCCCTGGCGGCGCCTCGCGCTGCGGGAGGCCGCCCGCGGGGTGGCGACCTGGCCGCGCACCCTGACGACCGTCGCGGTCACCACCGCCCTCGGGCTCAGCGGGCTGCTGTGGCTCTGGGCGCCGCCGCAGCCCGCCTGGTGGGTGCTGCCGGCGTGGACCTGGCTGCCGGGCGGCGCCTGGGCGGGCGTCGGCCAGCTGGTGTCGGGCGTCGTGGCCCTGGGGCTCACCGTGCAGGCCCACCGCCGCTTCCACGGCGCGCCCGAGGCGCCCGACGCGACCGGTGCGGGGGCGTCGGGGGCGCCGCAGGACGCGTCGCCGGACTGGTCGCCGGACCGGTCGCCGGGCCGGCGGAGCGGGGCGGCCGGGTGAGGGCGTCGGCCCCGCCGTCGCACCCTCGCGGCGAGGTCGCTGTGACGGTGTGCGGCGAGAGGGGCGCGGGAGTTGGCCTCTTCTGGGATGCTCGTGGCATGCATCGTGCAGGAGTCAGGCCGTGAAGGGCGCCGCCAGGCGCGTCACGCTCGAGGTCGTGGGCTGGACCCTCCTCGTCGTCGGCATCGCCGCCCTCGTCCTGCCCGGCCCCGGGCTGATCCTGATGTTCGCCGGGGTCGCGGTGCTCTCCCAGCAGTACGAGTGGGCCGAGCGCCGCCTCGAGCCGCTGAAGTACCGCGCGCTCAAGGGCGCCGCGGAGAGCGTGGAGACCTGGCCCCGCATCGTCGCCTCGACCCTCGTGGCCCTGGTCGTCGGCGCCTGTGGCGTGCTGTGGATCAGCGACCCGCCGCCGCCGAGCTGGTGGACCCTCGCCGACAGCTGGTGGCTGCCCGGCGGGCTGGCCACCGGCATCACCCAGGTCGCCTCGATGTTCATCGCCCTCGGCCTCATCGTGTGGAGCTACCGCCGCTTCCACGGCAAGCCCGAGGCCGTCGAGGCCCTCGAGGGCGACATCGACGAGGCCGACAAGGCGTCACCGCTCACGAGCGGCTGAGCCGGCCCCGGACCGCGCGGGCCCGCACCGAGCCTGCGTCGAGCGCCCGCCGACCGGTCCGCCCGGCCTGTCGGCACCGGCGGCTAGGGTGCGCCGCATGGCCCTGACCCTGCACCGTGCGCCCCGCGCCGACGTGCTGGCCGACGGCCTCGCCGAGCTCCTCGCGACCCCCCTCGCCGACCCCTTCGCCACCGAGGTCGTGGTGGTCCCGGCCCGCGGCGTGGAGCGCTGGCTGAGCCAGCGGGTCTCCCACCGGCTGGGTCGCGCCCCGGGCCGCGACGACGGGGTCTGCGCGGGCGTCGACTTCCGCTCGCCGACCTCGCTGGTGGCCGAGGTGACCGGCACCCGCGACGACGACCCCTGGGCCCCCGACACCCTGGTCTGGTCGCTGCTGGCCACCCTCGACGCCTCGCTCGACGAGCCGTGGGCGCGCACGCTCGCGCTGCACCTGGGGCACACCGCCCCCGGCCAGGGCCACCCGCCGGGGGAGGAGGGCGACCTGCGGCGCGGGCGCCGCTTCGCGGTCGCACGGCGGCTGGCGCGCCTCCTGTCGTCCTACGCCGTGCAGCGCCCCACCCTCGTCGCCGACTGGTCGGCGGGGCGCGACACCGACGGCGCGGGCCGCCCGCTGGCCCCCGACCTGGCCTGGCAGCCGGAGCTGTGGCGCCGGCTGGTGGCCCGGGTCGGCTCACCGCCGCCGCAGCGCCACGCCCAGACCGTGGCCAGGCTGCGCGAGGACCCCGCGGCCTCCGACCTGCCGCCGCGGCTCTCCCTCTTCGGCCACACCCGGCTCCCGCTCACCGAGGTCGACCTGCTCGCGGCGCTGGGGGAGCACCGCGACGTGCACCTGTGGCTGCCGCACCCCTCGGCCGCGCTGTGGGACGCCCTGGCCGCGGAGACCGCGGGCGGCCCGGTGCCCCGCGCGCTCGACACCTCCCACCGCCGCGTCGAGCACCCCCTGCTCTCCACCCTGGGCCGCGACACCCGCGAGCTGCA
Organism: Nocardioides sp. P86; assembly: GCF_023712465.1. Classification (NCBI taxonomy): domain Bacteria; kingdom Bacillati; phylum Actinomycetota; class Actinomycetes; order Propionibacteriales; family Nocardioidaceae; genus Nocardioides; species Nocardioides sp. P86. Next base: position 530,611 of record NZ_JAMAYE010000003.1, read on the forward strand.
GCGCGTGCTCGCCACGGTCGACCTCACCGACACCCCACCCGCGCCCTCCGCGCCCGTGCTCCCGACCGGGTCGCGCCCGACGCTGCTGGGGTGGCTCCAGGAGGACCTGCGCGCCAACGCCGTCGGCCCGACGGGCGGGCGCGTGCTCGCCCCGGGCGACCGCTCCGTGCAGGTGCACGCCTGCCACGGGCAGGCCCGCCAGGTCGACGTGCTGCGCGAGGTGCTGCTCGGCCTGCTCGCCGACGACCCCACCCTCGAGTCGCGCGACGTGCTGGTGATGTGCCCCGACATCGAGTCCTTCGCGCCGCTGGTCGGTGCCGGCTTCGGGCTCGGCGACGTCGTGGGGGCCGACGGCCACCCGGCCCACCGGCTGCGGGTCAGCCTCGCCGACCGCTCCCTGGCCCGCACCAACCCCGTGCTCGGCGTGGCCACTCGTCTGCTCGACCTCGCCGGCGGCCGGGCCGGCGCGGGCGACGTGCTCGACCTCGCCCACAGCGAGCCCGTGCGCCGCCGCTTCGGCTTCAGTGACGACGACCTCCAGCAGCTCACCGAGTGGGTGCGCGAGTCGGGGGTGCGCTGGGCCTTCGACGCCGAGCACCGCGAGGAGTTCGGGCTCGCCGACTACGTCTCCGGCACGTGGCGCTTCGGCCTCGACCGGCTGCTCGCCGGGGTCGCGATGTCGGAGGACGCCGGCGCCTGGCTCGACCGCACCCTGCCCCTCGACGACGTCGGCAGCGGGCAGGTCGAGCTGGCCGGGCGGCTGGCCGAGCTGGTGGCGCGGCTGCAGCGGGTGACCGACGACCTCGTCGGCGTGCACCCCCTCGAGCACTGGCTCGACGTGCTCGCCTCCGGCCTGGGCGACCTCACCGCGGTGGCGGGCGACGAGGCGTGGCAGTCGGGGCAGGCTCTGCGCGAGCTGGCCCGGGTGCGCGAGGACGCCGCCGGCCTGGCCGCGACCGAGCTGCGCCTGCCCGACGTGCGGGCGCTGCTGGAGGACCGCCTCGCCGGGCGGCCCACCCGGGCCAGCTTCCGCACCGGCACCCTCACGGTCTGCACGATGGTGCCGATGCGCTCGGTGCCCCACCGGGTGGTGTGCCTGCTCGGGCTCGACGACGGTGTCTTCCCCCGCGCCGGGGCCGTCGACGGCGACGACGTGCTCGCCCGCGACCCGGTCACCGGGGAGCGCGACGCCCGCAGCGAGGACCGCCAGCTCCTGCTCGACGCCGTCCTCGCGGCCACCGAGACCCTGGTCGTCACCTACGCCGGCGCCGACGAGTACTCCGGCCAGGCCCGCCCGCCCGCCGTGCCCCTGGGCGAGCTGCTCGACGCCCTCGACCTCACCGCCAGCGTGCCTGCGACCACCGGGGCGCCGGCCCGCCGGGTCAGCGACGTGGTGCGGGTGCGCCACCCGCTGCAGCCCTTCGACGCCCGCAACCTCACCCCCGGCGCTCTCGTGCCCGACGCCGGGTTCACCTTCGACCCCGCGGCTCTCGCCGGCGCCCGCGCGGCGGCGGGCCCCCGCCGCGCGCCCGTGCCCTTCGTCCCCGGCGTGCTGCCCCCGCGCGGCGCCGACGACGACGTGTCGCTGGAGGAGCTGGCCACCTTCCTCAAGCACCCGGTGCGCGACTTCGTGCGCCAGCGCCTCGACGTCGCGCTGCCCCTCGACGAGGAGCCGGTCGACGACGGGCTGCCGGTCGAGATCGACCAGCTGGCCCAGTGGGGGGTCGGCGACCGGGTCGTGCGCGACCTGCTGGCCGGTCTCGATCCCGCGCGGGCCACCGAGCGGGAGTGGCGACGCGGCGTGCTTCCTCCCGGGCGGCTCGGCTGGCGGCTGCTGCGCCAGGTCGTCGAGCGCGCCGCCCCGCTGGCCGCGGAGGGCCTGGCCCAGCGCCGCGGTCACGAGGCCCGGGCCGTCGACGTCGACGTCGACCTCGGCCGCGGCCGCCGCCTGCGCGGCACCGTGGCGGAGGTCTTCGGCGACCGGCTGGTGCCGGTGAGCTACTCCCGCCTGGGGGCCACCCACCGCCTCCAGTCGTGGGTGCAGCTCCTCGCGCTCAGCGCCAGCGACCCCGACCGCAACTGGACCGCCCACACCCTGGGCCGTCCCTCCAACGGCCGCTCGCGCGAGGCGGTCGGCCGCTCGCTGCTCGGCCCGGTCGACCACACCGCGCTCACCCACCTGCGCGACCTCGTCGCCCTGCTCGACCAAGGGCGCCGCGAGCCGCTGCCGCTGCCGGTGAAGTCGTCCTTCCGCTACGCCACCCAGCGCCGCACCCGCGCCCCCCAGGACCAGGCCCTCGACAAGGTGTCGTGGGACTGGGACGACGACCGCTTCCCCGGGGAGTGCTCCGACCCCGCCCACGTGCGGGTCTGGGGTCCGGGGGCTCCGGTGCCGGGTCTCGACCAGGCCCCGCGCGAGGGCGAGGAGCACGACGGCGAGACCACCCGCTTCGGCGCACTGGCCCTGCGCCTGTGGAGCCCGTTGCTCGACTCCGAGCAGGGCGCGTGGTGACCCCGGGCGAGGCCGGCGCCGCGGCGACCGACCGCGCCGGGGCCGACGCCGGCGTCGGTCCCGGGGCCGACCCCGGGGCGGGCACGAGCGGCGCGATGGCCCCCTTCGACGTGACCGGCCCGCTGCCGACCGGCACCACCCTGCTCGAGGCCAGCGCCGGCACCGGCAAGACGTGGACCGTGGGCGCGCTGGTGACCCGCTACGTCGCGGAGGGCCGGGCGCGGCTCGACGAGATGCTGGTCATCACCTTCGGTCGCGCCGCCAGCCAGGAGCTGCGCGAGCGGGTGCGCGAGCAGCTGGTGGCGGCCGAGCGCGCCCTCGGCGACCCCGCGCACGTCGCCCCCGACGACGCCCTGCTCACGCTGCTCGTGCACGGCACGGCGTCGGCGCCCGTCGACGACGCGGAGCGCGCGGAGCGCCGCCACCGGCTGCGCGACGCCCTGGCCGGCTTCGACGGCGCGACCATCGCCACCACCCACCAGTTCTGCCAGCTCGTGCTGCGCTCCCTGGGGGTCGCCGGCGACACCGACACCGGCGCCACGCTGGTGGAGTCGCTCGACGACCTCGTGGTGGAGGTCGTCGACGACCTCTACCTCGCCCGCTTCGGCCACCTCCCCGACGCGCCGCCCTTCGACCGGGCCACCGCGCTCGAGCTGGCCCGGGCCGCGGTCGGCGACCCGCAGGCCCGGCTCGTGCCCGACGGCGGCCCGGGCTCCGAGCCCGCCCCCGACCCGGGCACGCCGGGCGGCGCCCGGCTCGTCTTCGCCGCCGCCGTGCGCGCCGAGGTCGACCGGCGCAAGCGCCGCCTGGGGGTGCTCGGCTACGACGACCTGCTCAGCCGGCTCGCCGGCGCCCTCGAGGCCGACGACGCCCCGGCGCGCGAGCGGATGCGGGCGCGCTGGCGGATCGTGCTCGTCGACGAGTTCCAGGACACCGACCCCGTGCAGTGGCAGGTGCTCGACCGTGCCTTCTCCGGCGCCGCCACCATGGTGCTCATCGGCGACCCCAAGCAGGCCATCTACGCCTTCCGGGGCGGCGACGTCGTCGCCTACCTCGCGGCCGCCTCCACCGCCACCCACCGCGCGACCCTCGCCACCAACTGGCGCAGCGACGACGGGCTCGTGCGCCGGCTGCAGACCGTGCTGCGCGGCGCCGCGCTGGGCCACCCCGAGATCGTGGTGCGCGACGTCGCGGCCCACCACGGTGCCGACGGCGCCCCGCCGCGCCTCGCCGGCGCGCCGCACCCCTCGCCCTTCCGGCTGCGCCAGGTGCTGCGGCCGGGCTTCCGGCTGCTGCGCTCCGGCGACATCCGTGCCGCCGACGCCCGCGAGCACGTCGCCCGCGACTGCGCGGGCGACATCGCCGCGCTGCTGGCCTCCGACGCCACCTGGGAGGGCCGCCCCCTGCGCGCCGCCGACGTGGCCGTGCTCGTGGCCACCCGCGACCACGGGCTGCTCGTGCAGCGCGCGCTGGCCGAGCGCGGGGTGGCCTCCGTGGTCGCCGGTGGCGGCCACGTCTTCGCCACGCCCGCCGCCGACGACTGGCTGGCGCTGCTGGAGGGCCTCGAGCAGCCGCACCGCTCGGGCCGGGTGCGGGCCGCCGCGCTCACCTGCTTCCTCGGCCACGACGTGGCCGACCTCGACGCCGACGGCGACCCCCGGGCCGACTCCCGGGCCGACTCCCTCACCGACGCCGTCTCCGACACCCTGCGCGGGTGGGCGCTGCTGCTGCGCGGCCGAGGGGTGGCGGCCCTCGTGGAGGCCGCCGAGGAGCGCGGCCTGAGCGCCCGCGTGCTCGCCGGGGCCGACGGTGAGCGGCTGCTCACCGACCTGCGCCACCTCGCCCAGGTGATGCACGAGGTCGTCGTGCGCGAGCAGCTCGGGCTCACCGCGCTGCTGCAGTGGTTCCGCGACGAGCGGCGCCGCACCGCCGGCACCGAGCGCCCGCGCCGCCTCGACAGCGACCTCGCGGCGGTACAGGTCGTCACGGTCCACGGCAGCAAGGGGCTGCAGTACCCCGTGTGCTACCTCCCCTTCCTCTTCCAGACCTTCGTCCGCCCCGTCGAGGTCGCCCGCTTCCACGCCGGTCACGACCGCGCCCTCGACGTCACCGGCTCCGGGCCGCACTGGGCCGCGAGCGCCGCCGCCCACCAGCGCGAGGACGCCGGGGAGGAGCTGCGCGACCTCTACGTCGCCCTCACCCGCGCCCAGGGCCAGGTGGTGGCCTGGTGGGCGCCGACCAAGAACACCGCCGACGGCGGCCTGCACCGTCTCCTGCTCGGCCGCCAGCCGGGGGTGGCGGTGGTGCCCGACCAGCAGCCCGTGCGCGACGACGACTACGTCACCCGCGTCCTCGGCCTGCTCGAGGAGCTCGGCGGACCCACCCGCGAGGAGTCGGTGGTCGCCGAGGCCGCCGTCACGGCCCGCACCCCCGACGACGCGCCGCTCAGCCTGAGGCGCTTCGGTCGCGCCGTCGACGCCGAGTGGCGCCGCACCTCCTACTCCGGCCTGATCCGGGTCGAGGAGGAGCAGGCGGGCCCGGCCGGCCCGGCCACGCCGGGCGTGGTCAGCGAGCCCGAGGAGCCCGGTCTGCAGGACGAGGCGACGCTCGCCGGCGACGCCCTCGCCGCCGCCGCGACGTCCGCCGAGGCCCCCGGTCCGGTCGACCCGGTCGCCCCGGTCGCCGACGCCGAGCCGGCCGTGGTCTCGCCGATGGCCGACCTGCCCGCCGGAGCCGGCTTCGGCAGCCTGGTCCACGCGGTGCTCGAGCACGCCGACCCCGACGCGCCCGACCTGCTGGCCGAGCTGCGCGGGCACACCGTCGAGCAGCTGCGCTGGTGGCCCGTCGACGTGCCCGCCGACGACCTCGCCCAGGCCCTCGTGCCGCTGCACCGCACGCCGCTCGGCCCGCTGCTCCCGGGGCTGACCCTGGGCGACATCGGTCTGGGAGACCGGCTGCGCGAGCTCGACTTCGAGATTCCGCTCGACGGGGGCGACGTGCGCGGGCGGCCCGCCGAGGTGCACCTGCGCGGCCTCGGGCGGCTGCTGCGCGAGCACCTCCCGGACGACGACGCGCTCGCGCCGTACGCCGCGCGGCTGGAGCAGCCGCTGCTGGGCGGGCAGGTGCTGCGGGGCTACCTCTCGGGCTCCATCGACGTGGTGCTGCGCGCGGAGGTCGACGGGGCGACGCGCTTCGTCGTGGTCGACTACAAGACCAACCTGCTCGGCGAGCCCGGGCGCCCGCTCACCGCGGCCGACTACGCCCCCGACCGGCTGCGCGAGGCGATGCTGCACTCGCACTACCCGCTCCAGGCGCTGCTCTACACCGTGGTCACCCACCGGTTCCTGCGCTGGCGCGTGCCCGACTACGACCCGGCGGTGCACCTGGGCGGCGTGGCCTACCTCTACGTCCGCGGCATGTGCGGACCCGAGACCCCCGTCGTCGACGGCCACCCCGCCGGCGTCTTCAGCTGGCGACCGCCCGCCTCCCTCGTGGTGGCCGCCTCCGACCTGCTGGCGGGTGCGCCGTGATCGAGCTCTTCGACGTCGAGGACCCCCACGACCCGCGCCTGGCGCGGGGCGCCACGGGGCTGCTGCGCGACTTCAACCTCGCGGGGGTGCTGACCGCCGCCGACGTCCACGTCGCCGAGCGCGCCTGCGCACTGGCCGGGGAGGCCGACGAGGAGGTGCGCCTCGCGCTGGCCCTGGCCGTGCGCGCCGTGCGCCACGGATCGGTCTGCGTCGACCTCGCCGACCTGCTCGACCCCGCCGACCTCGCCGCCGCGCCGGAGGTCGCCGACCTGCCGTGGCCCGAGGGGACCGGGTGGGCCCAGCGGGTCGCGGCCGGGCCGCTGGCCGCCGCCGGGGTGGTGCGCGTCGAGGGCAGCCTGCTCTACCTCGACCGCTACTGGCGCGAGGAGGGGCAGGTGCGCGACGACCTGCTGGCCCGCGCCGGGCGCGCGGCGCCGACGGTCGACGAGCGCACCCTGCGCGCCGCGGAGGTGCGGGTCTTCCCCCACGACGGCTTCGACGAGCAGCGCGCCGCCGCGCGCACCGCCGCCGGCCGCTGGACCACCGTGCTCACCGGCGGACCCGGCACCGGCAAGACCACCGCGGTCGCGGGCCTGCTCGCCATGCTCGCCGAGCAGGCCGAGGCCACCGGCTCCCTCCCGCGGGTGGCGCTCACCGCGCCCACCGGCAAGGCCGCCGCCCGGCTCCAGCAGGCGGTGGCCGAGGCCTCGCTCACCCTCGACGAGGAGGACCGGGCGCGCCTCGCGCCGCTCGCGCTCACCGCCTCGACCCTGCACCGCCTGCTGGGCTGGCGCCCGGGCTCGCGCACGCGCTTCCGCCACCACCGCGGCAACCGGCTGCCGCACGACGTCATCGTCGTCGACGAGACCTCGATGGTGTCGCTGACCCTCATGGCCCGCCTGGTCGAGGCCGTGCGGCCCGAGGCCCGGCTCGTGCTGGTGGGCGACCCCGACCAGCTGGCGTCGGTCGAGGCGGGGGCCGTGCTCGCCGACCTCGTGGGCGGGCTCGCCGAGCGCGACCCCGGCGCCGTGGTCGCGCTGCGCACCTCCCACCGCTTCGGCGCCGGCATCGGGCGCCTCGCCGAGGCCGTGCGCGTCGGCGACGCCGACCGCGTCCTGGCGCTGCTCGCCGAGGGCGGCGAGGAGGTCGAGTGGATCGACCCCGGGCCCACCGCCGCCGGTGCGCCCCCCGGAGCCGCGGCGGCCCAGGCGCCGGGGCCGGGGACGGCCCTGCTGCGTGAGGTGCTGCTGCGCCACGCCCTCGACCTGCGCGAGGCCGCAGCGGCGGGCGACGTCGAGACCGCGCTGGCCGTGCTCGAGCGCCACCGGCTCCTCTGCGCCCACCGCCAGGGCCCCTACGGCGTCCAGCACTGGAACCGTCAGGTCGAGCGCTGGGTCGCGGAGGCCACCGAGACGCCGGTCGGCCCCGGCTGGGGCCAGGAGTGGTACGTCGGACGCCCCCTGCTGGTGACCGCCAACGACTACGGCCTGCACCTCTTCAACGGCGACACCGGTGTGGTGGTCGCCGGGCCCGAGGACCCCGACGGGCCCACGTCGCAGCCCCGGACCGCGGGTCGGGCCGACCGTCGCGGCCGGGGCGGGCCCGCCCTGCGCGCGGTCGTCGCCGGGGTGGGCGACCACCTCGAGCTCAGCCCCTCGCGCCTGGGTGACGTCGACACCATGCACGCGATGACGATCCACAAGAGCCAGGGCAGCCAGGCCGACGAGGTGACCGTGCTGCTGCCGCCGGAGGACTCCCCGCTGCTGAGCCGCGAGCTGTTCTACACCGCGGTCACCCGGGCCCGTCGGCGCGTGCGCGTGGTCGGCACGGAGTCGGCCGTGCGGGCCGCCGTCGAGCGCCGCGCACGGCGCGCCACGGGCCTGCGCCAGCGGCTGGCCGGCGCCGGCACCCCCGCTGCGGAGGGGCCCGCAGTGCGGACAGCGGGAAATCCGCCGGCAACACCGACGCACTAGGGTCGCGGCGTGTCCTTCCTGCTGCGTGTCGAGCTGCCCGACGTCCCCGGATCGCTGGGACGCCTCGCGGGCGCCATCGGTGAGGCCGGGGGCGACATCGAGGCGATCGAGATCGTCGAGAAGCGCCACGACGGCACGGCCCTCGACGACGTGCTGCTCGAGCTGCCGCCCACCGCGATGCCCGACACCATCGTCTCGGCCTGCAACGCGCTCGCCGGGGTCCGGGTGGTGTGGATCAGCCGCTACGGCGCCGGCGGCAACCTCTTCCTCGACCTCGAGGCCGTCGAGGACCTCACCACCAACCCGAGCGAGGCCCCCGACCGGCTGGTCGACCTGCTGCCGGTGGTCTTCCGCTCCGACTGGGCCGCGCGGGTGCACCGCTCGCAGGGCGTCACGTACGCCACCGCGGCGGCCCCCGCCGTGCTCCCCTTCGTCGAGGTCGAGCGCGCGGCGCGCCTCGAGGTCGAGGGCGAGGAGACGACCATCCACGTCGGCGCCCGGCTCTCGGGCAACGAGATCGTCGTCGTCGGGCGCCGCGGCGGCCCGGAGTTCCTCGACTCCGAGGTCGCCCGGATCGGCCACCTGGCCGGCCTGGCCATGACCATCGCCCGGCCCTGACCCGGTGACCCTGACCCGGTGACCCTGACCTGGTGGGCCTGACCCGGCCCGAGCGGGCCGGGTCTCAGTCGGTGCGCTCGAGCAGGAAGACCGGGATCTCGCGGTCGGTCTTCTCCTGGTACTCGGCGTACGGCGAGTAGACCGCCACCGCCCGCTCCCACCACACGGCGCGCTCCTCGCCCTCGGCCACGCGCGCCCGGTAGGTGTGGGGCTCGGGGCCGTCCTGGAGATCGACCTCCGGGTGGGCCAGGAAGTTGTGGTACCACGTCGGGTGCTCAGGGGCGCCGCCCTTGGAGGCGACCGCGGCGTAGACGCCGTCGTGCTCGACGCGCATCACGGGGTTCTTGCGCAGCTTGCCGGACTTCGCGCCCCGCGAGGTGATCACCACGATCGGCCAGTCGGGGCGGTCGGGCAGCGTGTTGGCCTCGGCGCCGCCGGTGGCCTCGTAGCGCTCGACCTGCTCGCGGACCCACTTCTCGGGGCTCGGCTCGTACTCTCCACTCAGTGCCATGGGGCCAGGAGACCACGCGGCGCGGCGGTATTCCAGACCCCGGCGGGTCGCAGCGCCCCACGGCGATAGCCTGCCCGCATGAGCGCCATCGACGGGGTGTCGGAGATCTTCGACGCCGAGGCCTGGGACGTCGTGCCCGGCTTCGAGGACCTGACCGACCTGACCTACCACCGCGCGCGGGCGCACGGCACGGTGCGGGTGGCCTTCGACCGCCCCGACGTGCTCAACGCCTTCCGCCCCCACACCGTCGACGAGCTGCTGCGGGTGCTCGAGCACGCCCGCACCACCAGCGACGTCGGCTGCGTCCTGCTCACCGGCAACGGGCCGGCCGAGCGGCACGGCAAGTGGGCCTTCTGCACCGGCGGCGACCAGCGCATCCGCGGCCGCGCGGGCTACCAGTACGCCGAGGGCGAGACCGTCGAGACCGTCGACAAGGCCCGCCTCGGGCGCCTGCACATCCTCGAGGTGCAGCGGCTGATCCGCTTCATGCCCAAGGTCGTCATCTGCGTCGTGCCGGGCTGGACCGCCGGCGGCGGCCACAGCCTCCACGTCGTGTGCGACCTGACCCTGGCCAGCCTCGAGCAGGCCCGCTTCAAGCAGACCGACGCCGACGTCGGCTCCTTCGACGGCGGCTTCGGCTCGGCCTACCTCGCCCGCCAGGTCGGGCAGAAGGTCGCCCGCGAGATCTTCTTCCTCGGCCAGGAGTACTCCGCCGAGGACGGCGTGCGCATGGGCACCGTCAACCGTGCCGTGCCCCACGCCGAGCTCGAGGCCACCGCCCTGGAGTGGGGCCGCCTGGTCAACGGCAAGTCGCCCACCGCCCAGCGGATGCTGAAGTACTCCTTCAACGCCATCGACGACGGCCTCGTCGGCCAGCAGCTCTTCGCCGGCGAGACCACCCGCCTGGCCTACATGACCGACGAGGCCCAGGAGGGCCGCGACCAGTTCCTCGAGAAGCGCGAGCCCGACTGGTCGCCCTTCCCCTGGTACTACTGAGCGGCGCCGCGGTCGCGTCCTACTGATCGTTGCGACCACTGGCAGGGCGTCATGACTGTCAGGTAGAGGTCGCAACGGTCAGTAGGACGCGCGCCACCCGTCCGGGGGCCGGGGCGGGGGACGGCTAGACCGGGTGGACCGGGCGCGGGCGTTCGGGCCCGGCGGGGGCGCGGACGGCTCCATACTGGCGCGGGCCCGCGACCGCGGGCAGCCAGGTCGACCGCCGAGGTGTCCCGTGCCGCGTCCCACCCGTCAGCCCTCCACGTCGTCGCCCGCCCGTCGCGCGGGCCTCGCGCTCGCCGCGGCCGCCGCCCTGCTGGCAGCGGGCTGCAGCGGCTCGGTCAGCGCCGGCACCGAGACGGCGACGGTCGCCCAGGAGGAGCTCGAGACCCAGGTCGCGGGCTTCATCACCGGGGCCGACGCCGACACCATCGACGTCACCTGCGAGGGCGACCTCGACGCCGAGGAGGGCGCCTCGCAGGAGTGCGTCGCCACCGCCGAGGGCGACCCGCAGCAGACCAACATCCGCGCCACCGTGGAGACCGTCAACGAGGACGACGTCGACTTCTCCATCGACCTCTACGTCACCGCCGCGGCGCTGGCCGACTTCGTGACCGACTACGTCGAGGGCCAGGGCATCACCGTGGACTCCGTCGAGTGCTCCGACGACCTCTCGGCCACCGCGGGCGACACCTCGCGCTGCGAGATCGCCTCGCCCGACGGCGAGGGCGCCGTGGAGGCGACGTCGACGGGCAACGACGGCCTCCAGGTCACCTTCGACATCGCCGACGCGGGCTGAGCGCCGTACGCCTCGGGGCCGCCCGCCGACCCGGGGCCGTCCGCGCGGCCGTCCGCGCGGCCGTCCGCGCGGTCGCTCTCCGGACGCGGCGGGGCGACCCGCGCGCGGGGACCCCCTAGGGTGGCGGCCGTGAGGATCGTCGTGCTGACCGGGGCGGGCATCTCCGCCGAGAGCGGGGTGCCGACCTTCCGCGACGCCGACGGGCTGTGGGAGGGCCACCGCGTCGAGGACGTCGCCACCCCGGAGGCCTTCGTGGCCGACCCGGTGCTGGTCCACGAGTTCTACGACGCGCGTCGCGCCGCGCTCGCCGGCGTCGTGCCCAACCCCGCCCACCGCGCGCTCGCGCGGCTGGAGGAGGCGCTGGGCGACGACCTGCTCGTGGTGACCCAGAACATCGACGACCTGCACGAGCGCGCGGGCTCCACCCGGGTGCTGCACATGCACGGCGAGCTGCTCAAGGCGTGGTGCCTGGCCTGCGAGGGCCGTCACCCCTGGGACGGCCCGATGGGCGGTGACCCCGCCTGCCCCGGCTGCGGGGCCCCGGCGCTGCGGCCCGACGTGGTGTGGTTCGGGGAGATCCCGTACGAGATGGACCGCATCCTCGACTCCCTCGGCCGCGCCGACCTCTTCGTCTCCATCGGCACCTCCGGCGCGGTCTACCCCGCCGCCGGCTTCGTGCAGCAGGCCGCCCGCCACGGGGTGCCCACCCTCGAGCTCAACCTGCAGCCCAGCGAGGGCACCGCGTGGTTCCGCGAGGCCCGCCACGGCCCCGCCGGCGTCCTCGTGCCCGCCTGGGTCGAGGACCTCCTCGGCCCCGCCGCCGACTGACCCCGCCGCGCGCCGCCACCGGGTCACGCCGCGCCGCCCAGCGATCACGCCCCGTCAGCGCATCTGCCGCCCGTCACGACGGGCCGGCAGAGGAAGCGACCCGGCGTCACAGCTGCGCGGGCGGAGCGGGCTCGGTGCCCGACCAGGCCGCCCAGAGGCGGGCGTAGGGGCCGCCGGCGGCGACGAGGTCGGCGTGGGGGCCGTCCTCGACGACGCGGCCGGCCGCCATCACGACCACCCGGTCGGCGCTGGCGGCCTGGGTGAGCCGGTGGGCGATGGTCAGCGAGGTGCGCCCGCGGGTGACGGCGAGGGCGGCGGCCTCGAGGTCGCGGGCGCCGGCGGAGCCGGCCTCGGCGGTGGCCTCGTCGAGCACGACCACCAGCGGGTCGGCCAGCACGACGCGGGCCAGCGCGAGCTGCTGGGCCTGGGCCGGGGTGAGCGGGTGGGCCGCGGCGCCCACCGCGGTGTCGAGGGCCTCGGGCAGCGCCCGCACCCAGCCGAGCGCCCCGACGGCGTCGAGGGCGTCGACCACCTCGGCCTCCTCGGCCCCGGGGTGGGCCAGGGTGAGGTTGTCGCGCACGCTGCCGGTGAAGACGTGCACCTCCTGGCTCACCAGCGCCACGGTCGGTCGGCCCGCGCGACCCGGCGCGACGACCCGGTCGGCGGGCAGGCCGCCGACCAGCACCTCCCCGCGGGTGGGGGCGAGGCGCCCGGCGACCACCGAGCCGAGGGTGGTCTTGCCCGCGCCGCTGGCCCCGACGACGGCCACGCGCTGCCCGGCGGGCACCCGCAGCGACACCCCGTCGACGGCCGGGCGGCCCTCGGCGTACTCGTGGGTGAGGTCGCGGACCTCCAGGGTCGTGTCGGTGCCGGCGCGGGTGCCGTGGGGCGGCACGCGCGCGGGCAGCAGCGCGAGGCCGGCGAGGCGGGTCAGCGAGGCGCCGGCCGACTGGGCGGCGTCGAAGAGGAAGAGCACGGCGCCGATGGGGTTGAAGAGCCGGTGGAAGTACAGCCCCGCGGCCGTGACCTCGCCGACGCTGGCCTCTCCGGCGCGCACCAGCAGGAAGCCCGCGACGAGCACGAGCAGCAGGCCCACCAGCTCGGCGCGGTTGAGCCGCAGCCCGAAGCGGGTGAAGAAGCCGACCACGTCGAGGGAGATCCGTGCCGAGGCCCACGAGGCGGCGTCGACCTGCTCCTGGTGGGCGGCGGAGAGCCCGTGGGCGCGCAGGGTGCGGCTGCCGTGCACGCCGGTGAGGAAGGCCTGCGCGCGCACGCCGTTGGCCTCGCGCTCGCGCTGGTAGAGGGGGGCGGAGCGGGGGAGGTACCACCGCAGCGCCCGCACGTACGCCGGGGCCGTCAGCAGCCCGGCCAGCCCCAGCCGCCAGTCGAGCGCGAAGAGCCCGCCGGCGGTGAGCACGATCGCGAGCGCCGAGCCCACGAGCAGCGGCACGACCTCGGTGAGCGACTGCGCGACGAGGCGCACGTCGTCGCCGACGCGGCTGAGCAGGTCGCCGCTGCCGGCCTCCTCGACGGTGGCGCCGTCGAGGTGCAGCGCCCGGTCGAGGGCCTGCTCGCGCAGCTCGGCCAGCGCCGGCTCACCCGCCCGCGCCAGGCGGCCCGTGGCGAGCGCGGTGCCGACCATGACCACGACGCCGGCGCCGAGGATCCACAGCGCCGAGCGCACGACGTCGTCGCGGCTGCCGCCCTCGGCGACGGTGTCGACGACGGCGCCGAGCTGCCAGGGCGCGACGAGACCGGCCAGCCCGACGAGCACGTAGAGCCCGGCGGTGAGCGCGACGTCGAGGCGACGGCGGCGCAGCAGGGTCAGCGTCAGCCGGGCGGCCTCGCGGGGGGTGGAGCGGGGGAGCAGGGTGGTCATCGCAGCACCGCCTCGCGGTAGGCGCTGTCGTCGCGCACCAGCTGCGCGTGGGTGCCGGTGGCCCTCACCCGTCCCGCGTCGAGGTGCACGACGCGGTGGGCGCGCGCCAGCAGCACCGGGCTGCTCGTGAGCAGCAGCGTCGTGGGGGCGGCGCTCGTGGCGGTCGCCGCCCCCTGGTCGCCCGGGTGGCGCTCCGCGACGAGGGCGGCGGCGATGCGGTGCTCGGTGGCGGCGTCGACGGCGGTGGTGGGGTCGTGGAGCACGAGCACGGGGGCCGGCGCGGCGAGGGCGCGGGCCAGCCCGACCCGCTGGCGCTGCCCGCCGGAGAGCGTGGTGCCGCCGACCGTGACCGGCTCCTCCAGCCCGCCCGCGCAGTGGGCGACCACCTCGTCGGCCGCCGAGGCGACGAGCACGGCCGCGAGGCGCTCGTCGTCGAGGCGGCCGCCGGGATCGACGTTGCTGCGCAGGGTGCCCTCGAAGAGGTCGACCTGGTGGTCGGCGACCAGCAGCAGCCGGCGAGTCTCGACCAGGGTCAGGTCGGTGAGCGGTGTGCCGCCGAGGCGCACCTCGCCGAGGTCGGGGCGCAGCTCACCGCGCAGCAGCCGCACCAGGGCGGCGGCGTCGGCGGGGTCCTCGGCCACGACGGCGACCAGCTCGCCGGGGGCGGCGCGCAGGTCCACGCCCCGCAGCGTGCCGCTGTGGACGTCGTGGAGGGCGAGGTCGGCCGGGCCGGTGGCCGCGGCCTCGCCCGCGAGCAGCAGCCGGGGCGTGGCGAGCACCGTGACGAGGCGGTCGGCCGAGGCCCGCGACTGGGCGAGCTGGGCCACGAAGTAGGCCAGGGTCTGCAGCGGCTCGGCCACGAACTGCGCGAGGCCGACGACCGCGATGAGCTCCCCGATGCTCAGCGCCCCGTCGAGGGCGCGCGAGCCCGCGACCAGGGCGACCACCACCAGCACGACGCCGCTGAGCCCCTGGGTCGCGCCGTACAGCAGGCCCTCCCAGCGGGCGGCGGCGACGCTGGCCTCGGCGGCGCGGTGGCTCTCGCGGCGGTAGCGCGCCAGCGCGACGTCCTCGGCGCCGATGCCCTTGAGCGGGCGCAGGCCGGTGACGAGGTCGGTGGCGATGCCGGTGGCGCGTCCGAGCGCCTCCTGGCGCACCGCGCTGCGGCGGGTGAGGGGGCCGGCCAGCAGGTGGTTGACGAGCAGCGCGACCGGTACGCCGACCAGCACCACCAGCGTCAGCACCAGGTCGATGCGGGCCAGCACCACCGCGGTGACCGCGAAGCCGGCCACCGCCGCCACCGCGAACCACGCCTGGCGCAGCACCGCCGCAGCCTGGTCGGCGTCGCCGGTGGCCACCGCGAGCAGGTCGCCGGGCACCTGGTCGGCGCGGGCGCCACGAGGGTCGAGCAGGTGGCCCGACACCTCCGTGCGCAGCCGGTGCCCCTCGCGCTGCAGCGCGCCCTCGCCGACGATCGCCCCGCCGCGGTAGCTGAAGGCCAGGGTCGCGAAGAGCGCGCAGAGCACCCCGCCCCACAGCGCCAGCGCCGACCACGACCCGGTGGCGACCGCGCGGTCGACGACCACCCCGATCATCACCGGCACCATCGCCTCGCACACCTGCCACACCGCGATCAGCGCCGACGCGCCGCCGAGCCGTGGGGCGTTGCGCCGCAGCGCCCGCCGCAGCAGCGCCCCGCCGGTGGCCGGCGCGGGAGCGGAGGTCGTCGGCACCGGGTAAGGCTAGCCTTACCTGCCCGCCGCCGAGCGGGTGGGGCGTGCCGCGGACGCGTCAGGCCGGCTCGACCACCGCGCCCGCGTGGGCGGGCAGGGTGAGCGTGCCGGAGGCGTCCAGGACGACCCCGTCGGCGGTGGCCAGGAGCACCTCGCCCGGGCCGGTGGTGACCACGACGGGCCGGTCGCCGAGGTTGGCGACCACGCGCAGCGCGCCGCGGCCCAGGGTGACCAGCCGGGCCGACGCGTCGACCTCGCAGGTGGTGGCGCCGAACGCGGGATCGGTGAGCTCGGGGCGGGCCCGGCGCAGGGCGACGAGGCGGCGGTAGAGGTCGAGCACGCGGGCGTGCAGGCCGTCGCCGGCCGCGGGGTCCTCGACCTGCGACCAGTCCAGCTTCGAGCGCTCGAAGGTCGCGGGGTCCTGCGGGTCGGGCACGGCGTCGGGGTCCCAGCCCATCTTCGCGAACTCCGCGATCCGCCCCTCGGCGGTCGCCTTGCCCAGCTCGGGCTCGGGGTGGCTGGTGAAGAACTGGAACGGCGTGGAGGCCGCCCACTCCTCGCCCTGGAACAGCATCGGGGTGAAGGGGCCGGTGAGCGTGAGCAGCGCGGCCAGACCGAGGCCGCCCTCGTCGAGGTGCTCGGTGAGCCGGTCGCCGACGGCGCGGTTGCCGATCTGGTCGTGGTTCTGGTTGCAGACCACCAGGCGCCAGGTCGGCATGGTCGCGGTGTCGACGGGCCGGCCGTGGTCGGCCTCGCGGAAGGAGCTGTAGGTGCCGTCGTGGAAGAAGCCGCGGGTCATCACCTTGGCCAGCGCCTCGAGCGGCTCGAAGTCGGCGTAGTAGCCGGTGGTCTCGCCGGTGAGCGCGACGTGCACGGCGTGGTGGAAGTCGTCGCTCCACTGCGCGTCGAGGCCGCGCCCGCCGCCCTCGCGGGGCGTGACCATGCGGGCGTCGTTGAGGTCGGACTCCGCGATCAGCGTGAGGGGGCGGCGCAGGTGCGCCGACAGTGCCGCGACCTCGAGGCCCATCTCCTCCAGCAGGTGCACCGTGGAGGTGTCCTGCAGCGCGTGCACGGCGTCGAGGCGCAGCGCGTCGACGTGGTAGTCCTCGAGCCACATCGCGACGTTGTCGAGGATGTAGCGGCGCACCTCCGCGGAGCCGTCCTGGTCGAGGTTGACCAGGTCGCCCCAGGTGTTGCGGCCCTCGGTGAGGTAGGGGCCGTAGAGCGGCAGATAGTTGCCGGAGGGGCCGAGGTGGTTGTAGACGACGTCCTGCACCACGCCGAGCCCGGCGGCGTGGCAGCCGTCGACGAAGCGCTGGTAGGCCTCGGGCCCGCCGTAGGACTCGTCCACGGCGTACCAGTCGACGCCGTCGTAGCCCCAGTTGTGGGTGCCGTTGAAGGCGTTGACCGGCATCACCTCGACGAGGTCGACGCCGAGGTCGACCAGGTGGTCGAGGCGCCCCAGTGCGGCGTCGAGGGTGCCCTCGGGGGTGAAGGTGCCGACGTGGAGCTCGTAGACGACCGAGCCGGCGAGCTGGCGCCCGGTCCAGGCGCCGTCGCCCCAGGCGTACGCCGAGGGGTCGAAGCTGCGCGAGAGGCCGTGGACGCCGTCGGGCTGGCGCCGCGAGCGCGGGTCGGGCCGCGGGGTGTCGTCGTCGTCGAGCAGGTAGCCGTAGTCGACGGGGCCGGAGTCGGCGCCGGGCACCCCGCCGGCGGGGGTCCACCAGCCGTCGTCGCCGCGGGTCATCGCCACCGGCTCGGCGCCGGCGACGTGCAGCCGCACCCGGTCGGGCACGGGCGCCCAGACGTCGAAGGGCCCGCGCACGGGTGCGCGGGTCGTGCCGGTCGTCGATCCGGTGGTCCCGGTCATGTCAGTCCTTCCTCACCAGCAGCGCGACGGGGTAGGTCGCGAGCACGTCGTCGAGCGCGAGCCCCTGCTCGTCGGCGGTCACGACGCGGTCGGAGACCACGTCGTGCCACGCGCCGACCGGCAGCTCGAGCCGGGTGTCCTGCCAGCCGCCGCGTCCGGCGAGCCCGGCGGGCAGCCGCGTGGCCACGGTGACCGCGCCGCCGCGGTCGAAGGCGAGCACGTGGTCGGCCGCGGGGCCGCTCGCGCCCACCCCGTCGTACGACGAGAAGAGCTCGGGCCGCCCGCGGCGCAGGCCGAGGGCGCGGGCCGTGACGCGGAGCTTGGCCGCGCCGTGGTCGTCGACCGAGGCGGTCAGCGGCGGAGCCCCGGCGCCGTCGGCGGCGACCTCGGCGAGCAGCGCGACGCGGTCGTCGAAGTCGACGGGGCGCCGGTTGTCGGGGTCGACCAGCGACTGCTCCCACAGCTCGGAGCCCTGGTAGACGTCGGGCACGCCGGGCATCGTGATCGCCACCAGCTTGGCGGCCAGGGCGTTGCTCCAGCCCGGCCCGGTGACCTGCGCGAGCAGGCCGTCGAGCACGGCACGGACCTCGGCGGAGTCGATCGCGGCGTCGACGGCGGCGTGGACCGCCGCCTCGTAGGCCTCGTCGGGCTCGGTCCAGGTGGTGCGGTCGCCGGCCTCGCGCATCGCCTTCATCGCGTAGCCGTGGAGGCGCTCGCGCAGGTCGGCGGGCACCTCGCCGGTGACCCCAGAGCCGTCGGTGCTCGCCGGCCAGGCGCCCAGCACGGCCTGCCACAGCAGTGAGCCGAAGCCGGGGTCGGGGAGCGGCGCGAGGGCCAGCAGCCGCTCCAGCGCGGCGGCCCAGGCCTCGGGACGCTCGGCGAGCACGGTGATGCGGGCGCGCACGTCCTCGCCGCGCTTGGTGTCGTGGGTCGAGAGCGTGGTCATGGCGTGGGGCCACTCCCGCTGCCGCTCGGTCATCGCCTCGTGGAAGGCGGTGACGGGCAGGGCGAAGACGCTGGGGTCGCCGCCGACCTCGTTGAGGGAGGTCAGGCGCGACCAGCGGTAGAAGGCGCAGTCCTCGACGCCCTTGGCCATGACCATGCCGCTGGTCTGCTGGAAGCGGCGGGCCGGCGGGTGCCAGATGTCGCCGAGCACGGGGCGCAGCACGTCGAGGGTGCCGGCCAGGTCGGGGCGGTGCTCGCGGGCCAGCGCGAAGGCCTCGTCGAGGTGCTCGACGCCGTCGGGCAGGTAGGAGCGGTAGACGGGGAAGCAGGCCAGCAGCTCGGCCACGGCGTCGACGACCGCGGCCTCGGGGGCCTCGGTGGTGACCCGGCGGACCTCGCGGGTGATCCGGCGGACCTCGCTGCCGAGGATGCCGTCGGCGACCTCGCGCTTGGTGTCGTGGATCATCGCGGCCCAGTCGACCTCGTGGCCGCGCAGGCGGGTCTCGAGCGCGTCGAGCGGCGCCTGGCCGGCGGGGTCGGTGAGCACGCGGTCGAGGTGGCCCAGGGCGTCGTAGCCGGTGGTGCCGTCGGTGGCCCAGGAGTCGCTGAGCCGCTCGCCGGGCTCGAGTATCTTCTCGACGAGCACGTAGGCGCCGCCGGTGAGGTCGCGCAGGTCGTCGAGGTAGCGCTGGGGGTCGCGCAGGCCGTCGGGGTGGTCGACGCGCAGGCCGTCGACGAGGCCCTCGGTGAACCAGCGGCGGATCTCGCGGTGCGACTCGGCGAAGACCTCGGGGTCCTCCACGCGCAGCGCGGCGAGGGTGTTGACGGCGAAGAAGCGGCGGTAGTTGAGCCCGTCGTCGGCGGTGTGCCAGCTGACGAGCTCGTAGTGCTGCAGCGCGTGGACGGCCTGCGGGTCGTCGCCGCCCTCGGTGCCGGGGCCGGCCGTGCCGGGGGCCACGGGGTAGTGGTTGTCGTGGTAGAGCAGCTCGCCGCGGTCGGGGGAGAGGGCGAGGTGGCCGATGGGTCCGCCGTCGCCCTCGGGCAGGTCGTCGTCGCCGACGACCGGGATCCTGATGCGGCCGTCGCCGGCGGCCCAGTCGACGTCGAAGGCGGTGGCGTGCTCCGACTCGCGGCCGAGCTTGAGCACGTCCCACCACCACTGCTCGTCGGTGGGCGTGGCCACGCCGACGTGGTTGGGCACGATGTCGACGAGCACGCCCAGCCCGAGCCGGCGGGCCTCGGCCGACAGCGCGGCCAGGCCCTCGGCGCCGCCGCGGGACTCGTCGACGCGGTCGTGGGCGACCACGTCGTAGCCGTGGTCGCTGCCGGGCTCGGCGGCCAGCAGCGGCGAGAGGTAGACCCAGTCGACGCCGAGGTCGCGCAGGTACTCCAGCCGCCCCGCCGCGGTGTGCAGGTCGAAGTCCTCGGTGATCTGCAGGCGGTACGTCGACACCGGTCGCCGGGTGCCACCGGCGGGGGCGGCCCCGGACGCGGGGGAGGTGCCGGCCATCAGACGTCCTCGGGACCGCCGGCGGCGGTCTGCTCGGTGGTGGTGGTCAGCGCCTTGACCGAGGCGGCCACGGAGCTGTCGGGCTCGGGCTCGACGTCGGCGTGCTGCTGGAGCACCACGACGCTGCGCCCGGTCAGCGGCAGGCCCGCGCCGGCGTCGAGGGCCTGGCCGCGCTCGTGGCTGCCCGCGGTGTCGATGACCACGCTCCAGCGCTCGGCGTACTCACCGGGCGGCAGGGTGACCTCGACGTCCTCCGCGCAGGGGTGGAAGTAGAGCAGGAAGTGGTCGTCGACGATGCGCTGGCCGCGGGCGTCGAGACCCGCGATGCCCTGGCCGTTGAGGTACATGCCGATCGCGCGGCAGCCGCCCTCGGCGTCGCCGGCCTCCCAGTCGCCGTCGCCCATGGGGCGGCCCTCGGTGTGAAGCCACACGATGTCGTCGAGGCGCTCGCCGTCGTCGGAGCGCACCTCGTTGCCGGTGAAGAACCGCTTGCGGCGGAAGGTCGGGTGCTCGGCGCGCAGCCGCGCGACGGAGGCGGTGAACTCCACCAGCGGCTCGTCGAGGCGGTCCCAGTGCATCCAGGCGATCTCGGAGTCCTGGGCGTAGGTGTTGTTGTTGCCGTCCTGGGTGCGGCCGGCCTCGTCGCCGTGCAGCAGCATCGGCACGCCCTGGGAGAGCAGCAGGGTGGTGAGGTAGTTGCGCTGGGTGCGGGCGCGCAGCTCGAGCACGGCCTCGTCGTCGGTGGGGCCCTCGACGCCGTGGTTCCACGAGCGGTTGTGGCTCTCGCCGTCGTTGTTGTCCTCGCCGTTGGCCTCGTTGTGCTTCTCGTTGTAGGAGACGAGGTCGCGCAGCGTGAAGCCGTCGTGGGCGGTGACGAAGTTGATGCTGGCGAAGGGGCGGCGACCCGAGTGCTCGTAGAGGTCGGAGGAGCCGGCCAGGCGGCTGGCGAAGTCGCCCAGGGAGGGCTCGCCGCGCCAGAAGTCGCGCACGACGTCGCGGTAGGCGCCGTTCCACTCCGACCACTGGGGCGGGAAGCCGCCGACCTGGTAGCCGCCGGGGCCGACGTCCCAGGGCTCGGCGATGAGCTTGACCTGGCTGACCACCGGGTCCTGCTGCACGAGCTCGAAGAAGGTGGCGAGGCGGTCGACCTCGTAGAACTCGCGGGCCAGGGTGGAGGCGAGGTCGAAGCGGAAGCCGTCGACGTGCATCTCGGTGACCCAGTAGCGCAGCGAGTCCATGATCAGCTGCAGCGAGTGGGGGTGGCGCACGTTGAGGCTGTTGCCGGTGCCTGTGTAGTCCATGTAGTAGCGCTGGTCGTCCTCGACCAGGCGGTAGTAGGCCTGGTTGTCGATGCCCTTGAAGCTCAGCGTGGGGCCGAGGTGGTTGCCCTCGGCGGTGTGGTTGTAGACGACGTCGAGGATGACCTCGATGCCCTCGGCGTGCATGGCCTTGACCATGGCCTTGAACTCCTGCACCTGCATCCCGCGGCCGTGCTCGTCGCGCGCGGCGGCGGCGTAGTCGGCGTGGGGGGCCAGGAAGGCGAGGGTGTTGTAGCCCCAGTAGTTGCGCAGGCCCTTCTCGAGCAGCGTGTTGTCCTGGATGAACTGGTGCACCGGCATCAGCTCGATCGCGGTCACCCCGAGCCGCTTGAGGTGGCTGGTGACCGAGGGGTGGGCCAGGCCGGCGTAGGTGCCGCGCAGCGCCTCGGGCACGTCGGGGTGCAGCTCGGTGAGGCCCTTGACGTGGGCCTCGTAGATGACCGTCTCGTTGTAGGGCACGTGCGGCTTGCGGTCGCCCTCCCAGTCGAAGAAGGGGTTGATGACGACGCCGAGCATCATGTGGGCGGCGGAGTCGTCGTCGTTGCGCGACTCCTCGTCGCCGAACTCGTAGGCGAAGAGGCTGGGGTCCCAGTCGATCTCGTGGGTGGTCGCCTTGGCGTAGGGGTCGAGCAGCAGCTTGTTGGGGTTGCAGCGCAGGCCCTGCTCGGGCGCCCAGGGGCCGTGCACGCGGTAGCCGTAGCGCTGGCCGGGCTGCACCTGCGGGAGGTAGCAGTGCCAGACGTGGGCGTCGACCTCGGTCAGCTCCAGGCGGGTCTCGGTGAAGTCCTCGCCGCTGCCCTCGAAGAGGCACAGCTCCACGCGCTCGGCGACCTCGCTGAAGAGGGCGAAGTTGGTGCCGCTCCCGTCGTAGGTCGCTCCGAGCGGGTAGGCGTGGCCGGGCCAGATCTCCATGGGTACTCCGTGCTGGTTCTCGAGGGTGCGGGTGGGGGTCCAACCTTGGATCGATCAAAGCATGACGGGCCGGCAGCAGGCCCACCCCTGAGGGGGGCAGGGCGTGATCCACCCCTCTCCCGGGGTGTCTTCACCCCTCGGTTACCCACCGGTAGCCTGGCGCCATGAAGCGCGCGATCTACGACGAGGACCACGAGGCGTTCCGGGCATCGGTGAAGGAGTTCGTCGACCGCTCCGTCACCCCGCACGCCGAGGAGCACCTGGAGGCCAAGGGCCTGCCCCGCGACTTCTGGCTCGAGGCCGGCAAGCAGGGCCTGCTCGGCCTCGAGGTGCCCGAGCAGTACGGCGGCATGGGCGCCGGCGACTACCGCTTCAACGCGGTGCTCACCGAGGAGCTGTCGAAGGTCAACGCCTCGCTGCCCTCCTGCGTGGGCATCCACTCCGACATCGTGGCGCCCTACCTCGTGGAGCTGACCACCGAGGAGCAGCGCCAGCGCTGGCTGCCGGGCGTGGCCAGCGGCGAGCTGCTCACCGCCATCGGCATGACCGAGCCCTCCGGCGGCTCCGACCTGGCCGCGCTCAAGACCACCGCGGTGCGCGACGGCGACCAGTGGGTGCTCAACGGCTCGAAGACCTTCATCACCAACGGCTACTCCGCCGACCTCGTCGTCGTGGCCGCCCGCACCTCCCCGGAGAAGAAGGCCAAGGGCATCACGCTCTTCGGCGTCTCCACCTCGCTGCCCGGCTTCTCGCGCGGGCGCAAGCTCGACAAGGTCGGCCAGCCCGAGTCCGACACCGCCGAGCTGTTCTTCGAGGACCTGCGCCTCACCGACGACGACGTCGTGGGCGAGCTCGACCAGGGCTTCATCCACATGATGCAGAACCTCCCGCAGGAGCGGCTCAACTGCGCGGTCTCCAACCTGGCCCACGCCAAGCAGATCCTCGCCGAGACCATCGTCTACGCCCAGGAGCGCAAGGCCTTCGGCCAGGGCATCGGCTCCTTCCAGCACAACAAGTTCCTGCTCGCCGAGCTGGTGACCCAGATCGACGTCACCCAGTCCTTCGTCGACGAGTGCGTGCTCGCCCACACCCGCGCCGAGCTGACCCCCATCGACGCCGCCAAGGCCAAGTGGTGGACCTCGCAGGTGCAGAACGACGTGCTCGACCACTGCGTGCAGCTGCACGGCGGCTACGGCTTCATGAACGAGTACCGCGTGGCCCGCGCCTGGAAGGACGCCCGCGTCTCGAAGATCTGGGCCGGCTCCAACGAGATCATGAAGGAGCTCATCGGCCGCGACCTCGGCCTCTGAGCGCCCCGGTGCGGCTCCGGCCGGCCCGTCGAGGGGGGGGCGGGCAGCCCAGCCTCGCCTTCCTTGTCGTGGGCGGCGGCCGGGGTCATGATCGGCGCGTGACCACCGACCTGGACCACGGCGCCGACGGGCTCCCCGGCGAGCCCCAGCCCGGCCCCCACGCCGACGAGCCGCACGTCGAGGGCCGCAACAACCGCCTCAACTGGCTGCGCGCCGGCGTGCTCGGGGCCAACGACGGCATCGTGTCGACCGCCGGCATCGTGATGGGCGTGGCGGGCGCGACCACCGACCGCACCGCGATCCTCGTGGCCGGCGTCGCGGGCCTCACCGCCGGTGCGCTCAGCATGGGCGCGGGGGAGTACGTCTCGGTCAGCACCCAGCGCGACGCCGAGGAGGCGCTGCTGGCCAAGGAGGAGCGCGAGCTGCGCGAGGACCCCGAGGACGAGCTGGCCGAGCTGGCGGGGCTCTACGTCGACAAGGGCCTCTCGCAGGACCTCGCGCTCCAGGTCGCGCGCCAGCTCACCGAGCACGACGCCCTCGGCGCGCACGCCGAGGCCGAGCTGGGCATCGACCCCGAGGACCTCACCAGCCCCTGGTCGGCGGCCTTCGCCTCGATGGTCGCCTTCACCCTCGGCGCGCTGCTCCCGCTGCTGACCATCACCCTCGTGCCGGCCTCGCTGCGGATCTGGGTCACCGTCGTCTCGGTCGCCCTCGCCCTGGCCCTCACCGGCTGGACCAGCGCCCGCCTCTCCGACGGCCCCCCGCAGCGCGCCCTGGTGCGCAACGTCGCCGGCGGCCTCTTCGCCATGGGCGTCACCTACCTCGTCGGCGCCCTGCTCGGCACCCGCATCGGCTGACCGAGCACCCGGGCCCGGCCGGTCCGGGGCCTCGGCCGTCGCGGCGGTCTCCGGGAAAACGCGTCGACGCGGCGCGCGGCCGGCTCCTAGCATCGGCGCGTGCCGTCCCCCGCGCTGCTCCTCGCCTTCGCACTGACCTCGCTGGCCCTGGTGGCCGTGCCGGGGCCCAGCGTGCTCTTCGTGGTGGGTCGGTCGCTGGCGCTGGGCCGGCGGGCCGGGCTGCTCACCGTGCTCGGCAACGCGCTCGGCTTCGTGCCGCTGGTGGCGGCGGTCGCCCTGGGCGTGGGGGCGGTGGTGGCCGAGTCGGTGGTGCTGCTCGGCGCGCTCAGGCTCGCCGGGGCCGCCTACCTGGTGCTCCTCGGGGTGCAGGCCGTGCGCCACCGCCGCGACGGTGGGACCGGCCCGGACGCCGGTGCGGCCGCGTCCGCGCCCCGCGCCGGCGCCCGGATCGTGCGCGAGGGCTTCCTGGTCGGTGTCACCAACCCCAAGACCGTGGTCTTCCTGGTGGCGGTGCTCCCCCAGTTCGTCGACCACGGCGCCGGGTCGGTGACGGCGCAGCTGGTCGTGCTCGGCCTGGTCTTCGCCGCGGCGGCCCTGCTCGGAGACAGCCTCTGGGCGCTGGCCGCCGGGGGCGCGCGCGACTGGCTGGGCGCCACCCCCCGCCGGCTCGCGGGCCTGCGGGCCGGCGGCGGCGTGATGATGGTCGGCCTCGGCGTGGCCACGGCGACCTCCGGGCACCGCGCGTGAGCGGGCGCGACCGCGGCGCACGGCTGCGGCTCTTCGTCGCGCTCGTGCCGCCACCGGAGGCGCTCGAGCACCTCGACGCGTTCCTCGAGCCGCGCCGCGCGGCGGCACCCTTCCGCTGGAGCGCCGCCGAGCAGGTGCACCTCACGCTCGGCTTCTGCCCGGCCGCGCCCGAGCGCGTGCTCGACGACCTGGTCGAGGCGCTGGCGCTCGCAGCGGCCCGCCGTACGCCGCTCCGGGCGCGGGTCGCCGGCGGCGGCGCCTTCCCCGACCCGCTGGCCGCGCGCGTGCTGTGGGCGGGCCTCGACCTCGACGACGACGCGCGTGCCGAGCTCGACCGGCTCGCCGCCGGGGTGCGGGGCGCGGCCTCGCACGTCGGCGCCGCACCCGAGGGCCAGCGCTTCCGACCCCACCTGACCGTGGGCCGTCTCGGCGCTCCCGCCGGGGTGCTCGACTGGGTCCGGCTGCTCGACACCTACGCCGGCCCGGCGTGGACCGCCGACGAGGTCGCGCTGCTGTCGTCCCACCTCGGGGAGGGCCCGCGCGGGCGACCGCGCCACGAGGTGCTCGCGACACTGCCGCTGGGCGGCTGAGGCCGGCCCCACCACGCCCGCCGCCGGTGCGGCGCGGGGGGCGCGCCGCGGGTGCCGGCGGGGCTACGTTGCCCGGGTGAGGATCGCCGTGGCCCGCGAGACCCGACCCGGGGAGACCCGGGTCGCCCTGGTGCCCGAGCTCGTGGGCGCGCTCACCGCGCTGGGCTACGACGTGGTGGTCGAGCCGGGCGCGGGCCTGGGCGCGCTGGCCGAGGACGCCGACTACGAGGCCGCCGGCGCCACGGTCGAGGACCGCGCCGTGGAGGACGCCGACGTGGTGGTCTCGGTGCAGCCGCTGGAGCGCGCCACCGCGCGACGCCTGGCCAGCGGCTCGACCACGGTGTCGTTCCTGCCCGCGGCCCAGGAGCTCGACCTGGTCGCCGACCTGCGCGACCTGCGGATCAGCAGCTTCGCGATGGAGCTGGTGCCGCGGATCTCACGGGCCCAGTCGATGGACGCCCTGAGCTCGCAGTCGCTGGTCGCGGGCTACCGCTGCGCCGTCGTCGCCGCCGGGCTGCTGCGGCGCTTCCTGCCGCTGAACATGACCGCCGCCGGCACGGTCGAGCCCGCCCAGGTCGTCGTGCTCGGCGCGGGCGTGGCCGGCCTGCAGGCCATCGCCACCGCCAAGCGGCTCGGCGCGGTCGTGCGGGCCTACGACGTGCGTCCCTCCTCCGCGGAGGAGATCGCCTCGATGGGCGCCCGCGCCATCGACCTCGACCTCCCGCCGCTGGAGGGCAGCGGCGGCTACGCACGCGAGATGGACGAGGAGCGGGCGCGGCTGCAGCGCGAGCTCCTGGCGCCCCACGTCGCCGCCGCCGACGCGCTCATCACGACCGCCGCCGTGCCCGGCCGCACCGCCCCGCTGCTGGTGACCCGCACGATGGTCGAGGCCATGACGCCCGGCTCCGTGGTCGTCGACCTCGCCGCCGACTCCGGCGGCAACGTCGAGGGCTCGGTGCCCGGCGAGCTGGTGCGCGTCGGCGCCGCCCAGGTCTGGGGCGGGCGCAACGTGCCGGCCCAGATGCCCCAGCCGGCCTCGCGCCTCTACGCCCAGAACGTCGTCAACCTGGTGGCCCTGATGACCCGCCCGGCCACCGCCGACGCGCCCGCGACCCTCGCCCCCGACCTCGCCGACGAGGTGCTCGACGCGGCCTGCGTCACCCACGACGGCGTGGTGCGCCACGGTCCCACCCGCGCCCTGCTCGAGGGCCCGTCCTCCGGAGGAGCACCGTGACCGACGACCCGATCGTGTGGCTGACCGTCTTCGTGCTCAGCGTCTTCGTCGGCATCGAGGTCGTCGGCAAGGTCTCCTCGACCCTCCACACCCCGCTGATGTCCGGCGCCAACGCCATCCACGGCGTCATCCTGCTGGGCGCGGTGCTCGTCACCGGCACCTCCGAGAGCACCCTCGGCCTCGTCGTGGGCCTGGTCGCGGTGGTGCTCGCCACCGTCAACATGGTCGGCGGCTTCGTGGTCACCGACCGCATGCTGCAGATGTTCGTGCGCCGCCGTCCCGGTCCCGGGGCGCAGGCGCCGGACGCCCCCCGGCGCGGGGGCCGGGCGTGAGCACCGCGGCCGAGCTGGTCTACCTGCTCTGCGCGGTCGGCTTCATCCTCGCCCTCAAGGGCCTCTCGGGGCCGCGTACGGCGCGCGCCGGCAACCTGGTCGGCGCCGCGGCTGCCGTGGTGGCCGTGGCGGTGCCCTTCGTCGACTCCGGGGTGCCCGGCGGCCTCGACCACGTGCCGCTCATCCTGGCCGCGGTCGCGCTCGGCTCCGTGGTGGGCGTGGTCGGGGCCCGGCGGGTGCAGATGACCCAGATGCCGCAGATGGTGGCCCTCTTCAACGGCGTCGGCGGCGGCGCGGCCGCGCTCGTGGCGCTCTTGGAGCTCGACCACCAGGCCGCCCTGGCGTCCACCGCCCCCGGGTCGACGGGGTGGTTCGACGTCGCCGCCACCGTCTTCACCGTCGTGGTCGGCTCGGTCTCGCTGGCCGGCTCCGTGGTCACCTTCGCCAAGCTCCAGGAGCTGATGACCTCCCGTCCCGTGCTCTTCCCCGGCCTCCCGGTGGTCGTCGCGGTCGGGCTGATCGCCGCCGTGGTGCTCGCCGTGCTGTGCGTGCGCGACCCCTCGGTCGGCCTCGGGATCGGCCTGGGCGTGCTCGGGCTCGCGCTCGGCGTGCTGCTGGTGCTGCCGGTCGGCGGGGCCGACGTACCGATCGTGATCTCGCTGCTCAACGCCTTCACCGGCCTGAGCGTCGCCGCCGGCGGCTACGTGCTGGCCAACACCACCCTGCTGGTGGCCGGCACCCTCGTCGGGGCCTCCGGCACCTTCCTCACCCTGCTCATGGCCCGCGCGATGGGCCGCTCCACCGCCCACGTGCTCTTCGGCGCCCTGCGCGGCGGCTCCACCCTCGGCGCGGGCGAGGCCTCCGACCGGCCCGTGCGCAGCGCCGGGCCCGCCGACGTCGCGATCCTGCTGGCCTACGCCGAGCGCGTCATCGTCGTGCCCGGCTACGGCCTCGCCGTCGCCCAGGCCCAGCACACCCTGCGCGAGCTCGTCGACGTGCTCGGCGCGCGCGGCACCCGCGTCGACTACGCCATCCACCCCGTCGCGGGGCGCATGCCGGGCCACATGAACGTGCTGCTCGCCGAGGCCCAGGTGCCCTACGAGCAGCTGGTCGAGATGGACGACATCAACGCCGACTTCCGCGAGACCGACGTCGTGCTCGTCGTCGGCGCCAACGACGTGGTCAACCCCGCCGCCCGCACCACCCCGTCGGCGCCGATCTACGGCATGCCGATCCTCGATGTCGACCAGGCCCGCCAGGTCGTCTTCCTCAAGCGCTCGATGCGCCCCGGCTTCGCCGGCATCGAGAACGACCTGCTCCACGAGCCTACGACCACGCTGCTCTTCGGCGACGCCAAGGACTCCCTCACCAGGCTGCTCGCGGCCCTCAAGGCGCTCT
Source organism: Nocardioides sp. P86 (assembly GCF_023712465.1). Classification (NCBI taxonomy): domain Bacteria; kingdom Bacillati; phylum Actinomycetota; class Actinomycetes; order Propionibacteriales; family Nocardioidaceae; genus Nocardioides; species Nocardioides sp. P86. The sequence continues at coordinate 559,014 of NZ_JAMAYE010000003.1, forward strand.
GAGCGACTCCCACATCGCGAGACGTGGTGCGCGGTCGGGGAAGAGACCGCGGGCGCGACCTGTTGGAGCGGGCATGACCAACACACCGGAGAAGATCGTCTACACCGCCCGCGCCTCCGTCACCGGCGGCCGCCAGGGTCGCGCGACCTCGGAGGACGGCGTCCTCGACCTCAGCCTCACCGCCCCCAAGGAGGTCGGTGGGCCCGGCACCGGCACCAACCCCGAGCAGCTCTTCGCCGTCGGCTACGGCGCCTGCTTCCAGGGCGCGCTGACCATGGTCGCCAAGGCCCACGGCGTCGACGCCTCGGGCTCGCAGCTCGAGATCGCCGTCGGCTTCGGCCCCGAGGGCGACTCCTACGCCATCACCGCCGACATCGAGGTGACCATCCCCGGCGTCGACGACGCCAAGGCCCAGGAGCTCGTCGAGGCCGCCCACCAGGTGTGCCCCTACTCCAAGGCCACCCGCGGCAACGTGCCCGTCACCGTCGTCGGCAAGGGCGCCTGACCCGCACGACCGGATCCACTCCCGCTGCCTCGCGGGACCTCGCACGAGCCGTCGCCCTCCGGGGTGGCGGCTCGTGCCGTCTCCCGGTGGTGACTGGTGGCGGGCGGTGCCGGCTGACGGGCGGTGCCGGGTGGCGCCGTCAGCCGTGCGCCGTCCTGGGCGCCCGGGTCAGTGGGCCACGCCGTACAGCCGGTCGCCGGCGTCGCCGAGCCCGGGCACGATGTAGCCGTTCTCGTCGAGGCGCTCGTCCATCGCCGCGGTGACCACCGTGACGGGCACGCCGATGTCCTCGAGCTCCTGCTCCAGGCGCGCGCAGCCCTCGGGGGCGGCCAGCAGGCAGATCGCGGTGATGTGGTCGGCGCCGCGGTCGGTGAGGAAGCGGATGGCCGCGGCGAGCGTGCCGCCGGTGGCCAGCATCGGGTCGAGCACGTAGCACTGGCGCCCCGAGAGGTCCTCGGGCAGGCGCTCGGCGTAGGTGGAGGCCTCGAGGGTCTCCTCGTTGCGCACCATGCCCAGGAAGCCGACCTCGGCCGTCGGCAGCAGCCGCATCATGCCGTCGAGCATGCCGAGACCGGCGCGCAGGATCGGCACCACGAGCGGCTTGGGGGAGGCCAGGCGGACCCCGGTGGCAGCCGAGACGGGCGTGCGGATCTCGACGGTCGCGACGCGCACGTCGCGGGTGGCCTCGTAGGCCAGCAGCGTCACCAGCTCGTCGGCCAGGGCGCGGAAGGTCGGGGAGTCGGTGCGCTCGTCGCGCAGCGTGGTGAGCTTGTGGGTGACGAGCGGGTGGTCCACGACGTGGGTGCGCATGCGCGAAACCCTAGGGCACGCCGACGGCGCCGGCTCAGCCGTCGGTCAAGCCCGTCGCGCAGGGGTGGCCCCGGCCACCCCGGTCTGTCACGCTGGGGTCGGGCCACCTCCGGCGACCCGCACCACGCCAGTCACCACCCGGTCATCCCTGGGGCACCACCCGGGCGCCGACCGGGGCCACGGACGCAGCGGACGGGAGAGCACCGTGAGCGAGCAGATCGACGCGGTCGACTTCGCGGTGGCGGCCTACCGCGAGCAGGGCCGCTGGAGCGTCCAGGAGATCACCCACCACCACCTCGACGACGTCGAGACCCTGGCCGAGGCGCTGCGCCGCCTGCCGGGCGAGGGCGGCGCGATCGGCATGGTGGCCGTCGACGAGGACTGGTTCCTGCTGCTCCGGGTCGCCGGCACGTCGGTGCGCCTGCTGCTCTCCGACGTCACCGCCGCCGACGACTGGGACCTCGCCGACTCCGCGCTGGAGCACCTCGGCCTGCCCGACCTCGGCGACGACGACGAGCAGGTGCCCGCCGGCGACCTCGGCCTGCTCGCCGACCTCGGCATGCACGAGCTCGACCTGGGGGTGCTGCTCGACGACGTCGACCTCTACCCCGACGAGATCCTCTCCGACGTCGCCCGCCGCCTCGGCTTCGGCGAGCTCTTCGACGACGTCGTCGGCATGGTCGACGTCTGACCCACCCCGGCGTACGCCGCCCCGCGCCCACTCGGCCCCGCCGCCGCCCACTCGGCCCGCCGCCGCCCGCGCCGACCGGGCACGCGGCCTGCCCCGCGCCGCCCCGCGCCCACTCGGCCGCGCGCGGTCGGACGACCCGGCATGATGCCGCCATGACCTCCTCGCCGGCCGCCCGCACCGCGTGGGAGCCCGCCATGCGCGAGGCCCTGTCCGAGGCCCGGGCCGCGCTGGGCACCGGCGACGTGCCGATCGGGGCGGTGGTCGTCGACGGTGACGGCGCCGTCCTGGGGCGGGGCCGCAACGTGCGCGAGGCCGAGGCCGACCCGACCGGCCACGCCGAGGTGGTCGCGCTGCGCGAGGCCGCCCGCGCCCGCGGGGAGTGGCGCCTCGACGGCTGCACCCTCGTGGTCACCCTCGAGCCGTGCACGATGTGCGCCGGCGCCGCCGTGCTCAGCCGGGTCGACCGCGTGGTGCTCGGCGCCTGGGACGACAAGGCCGGCGCCGTCGGCAGCCTCTGGGACGTCGTGCGCGACCGCCGGCTCAACCACCGCCCCGAGGTCGTCGCCGGCGTGCTCGCCCCCGACTCCGCCGCCCTGCTCGAGGACTTCTTCCGCGCCCACCGCCCCTGACCCCCCGGCCCGGCTCCCGCGCCCGACCCCCGCGCCCGACCGCGGCGCCTCACCCGCGCGCCTCCGGCCTGTCCCTCCCGCCCCGCCCGTCACACCGGTCGGCCCACCCCCGCACCTGTCGGCCCACGCACGGGCCGACCAGTGCGGGTTTCGCCAGCCGGCCGGTGAAACCCGCGCCGCGGCGTACTCGTCCCGACGCCGTTCCCGGTGGCGACCACTGCGTCCTGCCCGACTCCGGACTCGGCGCCGTCCCGCCAGCCCCGCCCGTCACACCGGTCGGCCCACCCCCGCACCTGTCGGCCCACGCACGGGCCGACCGGTGCGGGTTTCGCCAGCCGGCCGGTGAAACCCGCAGACGGCCCGACCCCCTACCCCGTCGTCGACGCCCGGGCGACCAGCTCGGGGGTGAAGAGCACCTGGCGGTGGGTGTGGGCCTGGTCGGTGGCCTCTGCGAGGACCAGGGCGGCGGCGGTGCGACCGAGCTCCTGGCGGGGCTGACGCACGGAGGTGAGGGGCACGGCGGCGGCGGCGGCGAACTCGATGTCGTCGTAGCCGACGATCGCGAGCTGCTCGGGCACCCGGGTGCCCGAGCCGATGGCCTGCTGCAACAGGCCGAGGGCGAGCAGGTCGTTGGCGCAGAAGGCGGCGGTGGGGCGACGGCGGGCCGGGAGCCCGGCGAGGCGCTGGCCGGCCTCGCGCCCCTCGCGCACGTCGAGGGCGGCGGTGGTGACGACGAGCAGGTCGTCCTCGGGGCGGCCGGCCTCGGCCCAGGCGCGCCGCGCGCCGGCGAGCCGCTCGCGCACCTGGCCGAGGGTGGCGGGTCCGCCGATGAAGGCGATCCGCTCGTGGCCGAGGTCGAGCAGGTGCTCGACGGCGATGCGGCCGCCGAGCTCGTCGTCGACGGAGACCGAGCACAGCGAGGCGTCGGGGCGGGTGCGGTCGACGATGACCACGGGGGTCCCGCGGCGCACGAGGTCGTCGAGCGTGGCGGAGTGGGGGTCGACGGGCGTGACCAGCACGCCCTGCACCCGCTGCTGCTCCAGCAGCGTGAGGTGGGCGGCCTCGCGGTCGGCGCGGTTGGCGCTGTTGCACAGCACCACGGTGAGGTCGACGTCCTCGGCGGCGATCTCGATGCCCTGGGCCACGTCGGTGAAGAAGGGGTTGCCGGCGTCGAGCATGACGTAGGCCAGCGTCCGGCTGGTGCCGGCGCGCAGCTGGCGCGCCGACTCGTTGCGCACGAAGCCGAGCTCGCGCATGGCGTCCTGCACGCGGGCGCGGGTGGCGGGGCTGACCCGGTCGGGGCGGTTGAGCACGTTGCTGACCGTGCCGAGGGAGACCCCGGCCGCCGCGGCGACGTCCTTGACCGAGGCGCTGCGCGCAGCGTCGCTCACACCACCACCCCTGCCTGCTCCTGCGGGTGGTCTGGACCCGCTGCTTGAAACGATCTAGGGCAGCCTAGTGCGCCGACGATCCCGTGTCCCGTGTCCGCTGACCGGACTTTTCCCCCCGGAATTGCGGGAGAGCGCTTGACGGCTGTGACAGCAGTCACCTACGGTCTGGACACCGGATTGAAACCTTTCAAAACAGATGGTCCGGACGACGGAAGTGAGGAAACCATGGCCGCAGCGGCACCCGCCGATGCCACCCTGGTGCTGCGCGACGTGGCCAAGTCCTTCGGGGCCGTGGCGGCGCTGCGCTCGGGGAGCCTGGCCGTGAGCCCGGGCTCGATCCACGCCCTCGTGGGGGAGAACGGCGCCGGCAAGTCGACGCTGGTCAAGATCGTCGCCGGTGTGCACCGCCGCGACTCGGGCGTCTTCGAGCTGCGCGGCGAGGCCGTCGACTTCGGCTCCACCGCCGAGTCCAAGTCGGCCGGCGTCGCGGTGATCTACCAGGAGCCGACGCTCTTCCCCGACCTCTCGGTCACCGAGAACATCTTCATGGGCCGCCAGCCCCTCGGCCGCGGTCGCCGCATCGACCGGGCGCGCATGCACGCCGAGGCCGAGGCCATCTTCGCCCGCCTCGGCGTCGGCCTCGACCCGCGCCGCCTGGCCCGCGGGCTGTCGATCGCCGACCAGCAGATCATCGAGATCGCCAAGGCCATCTCGCTCGACGCCCACGTGCTGATCATGGACGAGCCGACCGCCGCGCTCAGCGGCGTCGAGGTCGACCGCCTCTTCGCGGTGGCCCGCAGCCTGCGCGACGAGGGCCGGGCCCTGGTCTTCATCTCCCACCGCTTCGAGGAGGTCTTCGACCTCTGCGACACCGTCACGGTCATGCGCGACGGCGAGTACGTCGGCACGCGCGCCATCGCCGAGACCACCGTCGACCAGGTGGTCGCCCTCATGGTCGGCCGCGAGGTCACCGACCTCTTCCCCAAGACGCCCGCGCCGATCGGCGACGTGGTGCTCGACGTGCAGGGGCTGACGACGCCCGGGGTCTTCCACGACGTCACCTTCCAGGTGCGCGCCGGCGAGATCGTCGGGCTCGCGGGCCTGGTGGGCGCCGGGCGCAGCGAGATCGCCCGCGCCGTCTTCGGCGTCGACGCCTACTCCGCCGGCAGCGTCAGCCTCCACGGCGCGCCGGTCCCGCCGCGCAAGCCCCGCGCGGCGATCCGCGCTGGCATGGCCTTCATCCCCGAGGACCGCCGCAAGCAGGGCCTGGTCACCGACGCCTCGGTGGCGCGCAACGTCGCCGGCGTCATCCGCCGCGGCCTGTCCCACGCCGGTCTGCTCACCGCCCGCGACGAGAACAGGGCGGCGGGCCCGTGGGCCGGGCGCCTCGAGGTGAAGACCAGCGCGCTGGACATGAAGGCCTCCACCATGAGCGGGGGCAACCAGCAGAAGGTCGTCATCGCCAAGTGGCTGGCCACCGAGCCCACGCTCCTCATCATCGACGAGCCCACCCGCGGCATCGACGTCGGCACCAAGGCCGAGGTCCACCGGCTGCTCTCCGACCTGGCCGGTCAGGGCCTGGCCATCCTCATGATCTCCTCCGAGCTGCCCGAAGTGCTCGGCATGGCCGACCGGGTGCTCGTCGTCTGCGAGGGCCGGCTCACCGCCGACCTCGACCGTGACGCCGCGACGCCCGAGACCGTCATGCACGCCGCCACCCACCGCGAGGGCCACCTCGCCGGCGGTGCCTCCACCGACCCCGACGCCGCCGGCGCGAGCGGACCCGACACCCACCTCAAGGAGGTCTCCGCGTGAGCGCCACCCTGGTCGAGCCCAGCTCGGTCCCGCCCGCCCGGCGCCTGCTCGGCACCCTGCTGCGCTCGCGGGAGATGGCGGTGCTGACCGTCCTGCTCCTGCTCGTCGCGCTGACCACCGCGTCGAGCAGCTCGTTCCTCTTCAGCAGCGGGGGCTGGCGCGACCTGCTGCTGACGCCCTCGATCCTGCTCGTCCTGGCCGTCGGCCAGACGGCGGTCATCGTCACCCGCAACGTCGACCTCTCGGTCGGCTCGACCCTGGGGCTCACCGCCTACCTCGTGGGCAAGGTCTTCCTCGCCTACCCCGGCATCCCCGTGGTCCTGGTCTTCGTGATCGGGCTGGCCTTCGGGGCCGCCCTGGGCCTGGTCAACGGCGTGCTGGTCGCCTTCGGCAAGGTGCCCGCCCTGGTGATCACGCTCGGCACGCTCTACATCTACCGCGGCATCTTCCTGACCTGGGCCGGCAGCGACCGCATCAACGCCTCCGACCTCCCCTCGGGCTTCCTCGCCCTCGGCACCCGTCAGGTGCTGTCGATCCCCGTGCTCATCCTCATCGCCGCGGTCGCCCTGGTCGTGGTGGGCTACTACCTCCACACCGCCCGCGGCGGTCGTGAGCTCTACGCCATCGGCTCCGACCCCGACGCCGCGACGCTCTACGGCCTCAAGGTCAACCGGCGCGTGCTGGCGGCGTTCGTGCTGTGCGGCGCCCTCGCCGGCCTCGCCGGGGTCTTCTACGCCGCCCGCTACGGCTCCATCAGCTCCGGGGCCGGGCGCGACATCGAGCTCCAGGCGGTCGGCGCGGCCGTGATCGGCGGGGTCGCCATCTTCGGCGGCAGCGGCACGGTCTGGGGCGCCGCCATCGGCGCCTTCCTGCTCGTGACCATCAACCGCGCCCTGCCCGTGCTCGGCATCTCCGACTTCTGGCAGCGCGCCGTGGTAGGCGCCCTGATCCTGCTGGCGATCGTGCTCGACCGCGTGCTCCTGCTGCGCCAGGAGCGGCGCCTGGTCGCCGCGCGCGACGAGGCGCCGCCGGGCGGCCCCGGACCAGGCCCGGGATCGAGCCGCGGCCCCCACGACCCCAGCGACCGGACGCAGGTGACGGCATGAGCACGACGACGACCCCGGGCGGCCCGGCGCTGAGCGAGCGGGAGACCCGCACCTACCGCGCCTACTCCCGACCGCTGTGGATGCGCGCCCTGCTGACCCGCGAGTTCGCGGTGATCTTCCTGCTCGTCGCGGTCTTCCTCTACGCCCGCGGCAGCATCGAGTTCTTCGACGGCCCGCTGACGCTGTACTACCTCTTCCTCGAGACCGCCCCGATCCTGCTCATCGCGCTGCCGATGACGATGGTGGTCATCACCGGTGAGATCGACCTCTCGGTGGCCAGCGTGGTGGGGCTCAGCTCGGTGCTCGTCGGCATCCTGCACGTCGACGCCGGGCTCTCCATCCCGGTCGCCGGGGCGATCGCGATCGCGGTCGGCGTGGTATGCGGCGCCTTCAACGGCTTCCTCGTCGCCTACGTCGGGCTACCGTCGCTGGCCGTCACCATCGGCACGCTGGCGCTCTACCGCGGCATCGCGGTCGGCCTGCTCGGCACCGAGGCGAAGACCGACTTCCCGGAGAAGTGGACCGACCTGGCCCGCGAGCGCATCAGCGAGGGGTCGTCGTACCCGCTCGTGCTCGTGCCCATCGCCGTGCTGGCCGTGCTCTTCGTGCTGGTGCTGCACTTCACCCCCTTCGGACGCGGCGTCTTCGAGATCGGGCTCAACGACGAGGCGGCGCACTTCACCGGGGTCGACGTGGCCCGCACGAAGTTCGTCACCTTCGTGCTGGCCGGCGCCATCTCCGCCTTCGCCGGCATCTACTTCACCCTCTACTACGGCAGCGCCCGCGGCGACAACGCCACCGGCATGGAGCTGCAGGTCATCGCGGCCGTGCTCCTCGGCGGCGTCTCGATCTTCGGCGGCAAGGGCGCGCTGCACGGCGTGCTGGCCGGCGTGCTCCTCATCGGCGTCATCAACTCCGCGATGCGCCTCGAGGGCTACACGGTCAACGTGATCAACATCGTGATCGGAGTGCTCCTGGTGCTCTCGGTCATCTCCTCCAGCCTTCTCTCCTGGGTCTCGGCTCTGACCTCAGGGAGGAACACCGGCCTGCTCCGCAGGCGGTCGGCAGCTACCGGCAAGCGGTCACTGCCCGAGAACACCCACGAAAGGGACGCACGATGACGCACAACCTTCGGCGCACGACCACGATCGCCGCGATGGCGCTGGTGGCCGGCCTGGGCCTGACCGCTTGCGGCAGCGACGACAGCTCCTCGTCCTCCGGCGGCGGTGGCGGCGACGCCACCTCGGTCACCTTCCTGCCCAAGAACCTGGGCAACCCCTACTTCGACACCAGCGACGCCGGCGGCGAGAAGGCCGTCGACGAGTTCGGCGGCACCTTCGAGGAGGTCGGCCCCGACACCGCCACGCCCGACGCGCAGGTGCCCTTCATCAACACCGCCGCCCAGCAGGGCGTCAACGCGCTGGTCATCTCGGCCAACGACCCGACCGCCATCTGCGACGCCCTCGACGAGGCCAGCAGCGCCGGCACCAAGATCGTCACCTTCGACTCCGACACCGACGCCGAGTGCCGCGACCTCTACATCAGCCAGGCCGACGCCGAGGGCATCGCCAAGGCCCAGGTCGACCTCATCGCCGAGCAGATCGGCGACGAGGGCGAGATCGCCATCCTCTCCGCGGCCGCCAACGCCACGAACCAGAACGAGTGGATCGACCTCATGGAGGCCGACCTCGAGGAGAACCACCCCGACATCGAGCTCGTCGACACCGTCTACGGCGACGACGACGACCAGACCTCCTTCGACAAGACCGCCGCGCTCCTGCAGTCGCACCCCGACCTCAAGGGCATCGTCTCGCCGACCACCGTCGGCATCGCGGCCGCCGCCCGCTACATCTCCACCTCGGAGTACAAGGGCGAGGTCGCCGTCACCGGTCTCGGCACCCCGAACCAGATGCGCGAGTACGTCAAGGACGGCACCGTCACCGCCTTCGCGCTGTGGAACCCCGAGGACCTGGGCTACCTGGCCGCCTACGCCGCCAAGGCCCTCGCCGACGGCGACATCGACGGCGCGGAGGGCGACACCTTCGAGGCCGGTGACCTCGGGGAGTACACCGTCGGCGCCGACGGCGTCGTGCTCCTCGGCGAGCCCTTCGTCTTCGACGAGTCGAACATCGACGACTTCGACTTCTGAGTCGGCCCCCGGTCGACACGACCGATCCGTCCGGCCGGCCCACCTACCCGGGCCGGCCGGACCCCGGCACCACCCGTCACCCGACCACCACCCGACTCGGAGGGCCCGTGCAGCGCGTCTGCTTCCAGCTCCAGGTCCGTCCCGACCGCATCGACGAGTACCGCCGCCGCCACGCCGCGGTGTGGCCCGAGATGTGCCGGGCGCTGCACGAGACCGGCTGGCACAACTACTCGCTGTTCCTGCGCGAGGACGGACTGCTGATCGGCTACCTCGAGACCCCCGACCTCGCCGCCGCGCAGGCCGGCATGGCCGCCACCGAGGTCAACGCCCGCTGGCAGGCCGAGATGGGCGAGCTCTTCGTCGACCTGGAGGGTCTCGCCCCCGACGAGGGCTTCCTCGTCCTGGAGGAGGTCTTCCACCTCGAGGACCAGCTCCGGTCGCCGGCCCCCGGCCCCAGCCCGATCTCCACCCCGATCTCCACCCCGATCTCCACGCCGCACCCACCCGAAGGCAGCTGAACCATGACCGACACCACGCCGCGCTTCGCCGGCATCGCGCACCAGCTCGACGGCCAGGCCATCGAGCTCCCGTCCTGGGCCTTCGGCAACTCCGGCACCCGCTTCAAGGTCTTCGGCACGCCGGGCACCCCGCGCTCGATCCAGGAGAAGGTCTCCGACGCCGCGACCGTGCACCGCTTCACCGGGCTCGCGCCCTCGGTGGCCCTGCACATCCCGTGGGACCTCACCGACGACTGGGCCGCGCTGCGCGCCCACGCCGAGGAGCAGGGCGTGGCCCTGGGGACCATCAACTCCAACACCTTCCAGGACGACGACTACAAGTTCGGCGCCCTGACCCACACCGACGCCAAGGTCCGCCAGAAGGCGATCGACCACCACTTCGAGTGCATCGACGTCATGCACGCCACCGGGTCCCGCGACCTCAAGATCTGGCTCGCCGAGGGCAGCAACTACCCCGGCCAGGCCGACCTGCGCGGGCGTCAGGACCGCCTCGCGGAGTCGCTCGCCGCGATCTACGACCGGATCGGCGAGGAGCAGCGGCTGGTGCTGGAGTACAAGTTCTTCGAGCCGGCGTTCTACCACACCGACGTGCCCGACTGGGGCACCTCCTACGCCCAGGTCAGCGCCCTGGGCGAGCGGGCCGTGGTCTGCCTCGACACCGGCCACCACGCGCCGGGCACCAACATCGAGTTCATCGTCATGCAGCTGCTGCGCCTGGGCAAGCTCGGCTCCTTCGACTTCAACAGCCGCTTCTACGCCGACGACGACCTCATCGTCGGCTCGGCCGACCCCTTCCAGCTCTTCCGGATCCTCTTCGAGGTCATCCGCGGCGGCGGCTACGGCCCGGCCAACGCCGACGGCCGCAGCGACGTCGCCTTCATGCTCGACCAGTGCCACAACGTCGAGGACAAGATCCCCGGCCAGATCCGCTCGGTGCTCAACGTCCAGGAGATGACAGCCCGCGCCCTGCTCGTCGACCGTACGGCGCTCGCCGCGGCCCAGGAGGCCGGCGACGTGCTCGGCGCCCACGAGGTCTTCATGGACGCCTACAGCACCGACGTGCGCCCCGACCTCGCCGCCTGGCGCGAGGAGCGCGGCCTGCCCGCGCACCCGATGAAGGCCTACGCCGCCTCCGGCCACCAGCAGCAGATCGAGGCCGCCCGCGTCGGCGGCGCCCAGCTGTCCTGGACCTGACCCGCACCCGACCCGCCCTCCCGCCGTACCCCACGTCGAACCCCACGTCGAACCCACCGAGGACTCACACCACCATGACCCACCCCGCGGCAGCCGACCTGATCGCCCGCTCCAACCGCCTGGGCTCCGACCCCAAGAACACCAACTACGCCGGCGGCAACACCTCCGCCAAGGGCACCGAGACCGACCCCGTCACCGGCCAGCCCGTCGAGCTGGTCTGGGTCAAGGGCTCCGGCGGCGACCTCGGCACCCTCACCGAGCAGGGCCTGGCCGTGCTCCGCCTCGACCGGATGCGCGCGCTGGTCGACGTCTACCCCGGCGTCGAGCGCGAGGACGAGATGGTCGCGGCCTTCGACTACTGCCTGCACGGCAAGGGCGGGGCCGCGCCGTCGATCGACACCGCCATGCACGGCCTCGTCGACGCCCCCCACGTCGACCACCTCCACCCCGACTCCGGCATCGCCGTCGCAACCGCCGCCGACGGGCAGGAGCTCACCTCGACGATCTTCGGCGACAAGGTGGTGTGGGTGCCGTGGCGCCGCCCCGGCTTCCAGCTCGGCCTCGACATCGCCGAGATCAAGGAGAAGAACCCCCAGGCCGTCGGCTGCATCCTCGGCGGCCACGGCATCACCGCGTGGGGCGAGACCAGCGACGAGGCCGAGCGGGCCTCGCTGTGGATCATCGACACGGCCGCGGCCTACATCGCCGAGCACAGCCGGCCCGAGCCCTTCGGCCCGCCGCTGGCCGGCTACGCCCCGCTGCCACAGGCCGAGCGCCGCGCCAAGGCCGCCGCCCTCGGCGCCACCATCCGCGGGATCGCCTCGCAGGACCGGCCCATGGTGGGCCACTTCACCGACACCGGCGAGGTCCTCGACTTCCTCGCCTCCTCCGAGCACCCCCGCCTCGGCGCGCTGGGCACCTCCTGCCCCGACCACTTCCTGCGCACCAAGGTCAAGCCCCTCGTGCTCGACCTGCCCTCCGACGCGCCCGTCGAGGACTGCGTGGCGCGGCTCAAGGAGCTCGCGGTGGCCTACCGCGAGGACTACCAGGCCTACTACGACCGTCACGCCACCCCGGAGTCGCCCGCCATCCGCGGCGCCGACCCGCTCATCGTGCTCGTGCCCGGCGTCGGCATGTTCAGCTTCGGCAAGGACAAGCAGACCGCCCGCGTGGCCGGGGAGTTCTACGTCAACGCCATCAACGTGATGCGCGGCGCCGAGGGCCTGTCGACCTACGCCCCGATCGACGAGGCGGAGAAGTTCCGCATCGAGTACTGGGCGCTGGAGGAGGCCAAGCTCCAGCGGATGCCGAAGCCCAAGCCGCTGGCCACCCGCGTCGCCCTGGTCACCGGCGCCGCCGGCGGCATCGGCAAGGCCACCGCGAAGAAGCTCGCCGCCGAGGGCGCCTGCGTCGTCATCGCCGACCTGAGCCTGGAGAAGGCACAGGCCGCCGCGGCCGAGATCGGCGGCTCCGACGTCGCCGTCGGTGTGGCCGCCGACGTCTCCGACGAGGACGCCGTGCAGGCCATGGTCGACGCTGCCGTGCTCGCCTTCGGCGGTGTCGACCTCGTCGTCAACAACGCCGGGCTCTCGCTGTCGAAGTCGCTCATGGACACCACCGCCGCCGACTGGGACCTCCAGCACAACGTGATGGCCAAGGGGTCCTTCCTGGTCTCGAAGGCGACCGCCAAGGTGATGGTCGAGCAGGAGATGGGCGGCGACATCGTCTACATCTCCTCCAAGAACTCCGTCTTCGCCGGCCCCAACAACATCGCCTACTCCGCGACCAAGGCCGACCAGGCCCACCAGGTGCGGCTGCTGGCCGCCGAGCTCGGCGCCCACGGCATCAAGGTCAACGGCGTCAACCCCGACGGCGTCGTGCAAGGCTCGGGCATCTTCGCCAGCGGCTGGGGCGCCAACCGCGCCGCGGTCTACGGCGTGGAGGAGAAGGACCTCGGCAAGTTCTACGCCCAGCGCACGATCCTCAAGCGCGAGGTGCTGCCGGAGAACATCGCCAACGCCGTCTTCGTGCTCTGCGGGCCCGACATGACCCACACGACCGGCCTGCACGTGCCGGTCGACGCGGGCGTGGCCGCGGCGTTCCTGCGGTGAGCCCGGGCACCCCGGCGACCCCGGTGGCCGCCCCCGGCGCGCCGCTGCGGGTCGCCGCCGTCGACCTCGGCGCCACCAGCGGCCGGGTCATGGCCGCCACCGTCGCGCCGGGCCACCTCGCGCTGACCGAGGTGCACCGCTTCGCCAACGGCGCGGTGCCCGTGCGCGGCTCGCTGTACTGGGACGTCGTGGGCCTCCACCGCGAGGTGCTCGCCGGGCTGCGCGCGGTGGCCCGCTCGGGCCCGCTGCACGGCATCGGGATCGACTCCTGGGCCGTCGACTACGGCCTGCTCGACCGCGACGGCGCGCTGCTGGGCAACGTGCACAGCCACCGCGACCGCCGCACCGACGGCGTGGCCGCCGAGGTGCTGCGCACCGTGCCCGCCGAGGAGCTCTACGCCGTCACCGGGCTCCAGCAGCTGCCCTTCAACACGATCTACCAGCTCGTCGCCGCCCGCGGCACCGCAGCGCTGGAGTCGGCCGAGACCCTGCTGCTGCTGCCCGACCTGCTGGCCTACTGGCTCACCGGGGAGGTCGGTGCCGAGCGCACCAACGCCTCCACCACCCAGCTCTACGACGTGAGCGCCCGCGAGTGGTCCACCGACCTGGCGCGCCGTGTCGGCGTGCCGTGGGCGATCCTGCCGCCGCTGCGCGACGCCGGCGACCGCATCGGCTGGGTCAGCCCCGACGTGGCCGCCGGGCTCGACCTCGCCCAGGACGTGCCGGTCATTGCCGTCGGCTCCCACGACACCGCCTCCGCGGTGGTCGGGGTGCCGGCCGGCGAGGAGGAGTTCGGCTACATCTCCTCGGGCACCTGGTCGCTGGTCGGGCTCGAGCTGGAGAAGCCCGTGCTGAGCGAGGCGGCGCGGGTCGCCGACTTCACCAACGAGGGCGGCGTCGACGGCACCGTGCGGTTCCTGAAGAACGTCATGGGCCTGTGGGTGCTCTCCGAGTGCGTGCGGTCCTGGACCGAGCAGGGCCTCGCCGGCACCGACCTGCCGACCCTGCTGGCCGGGGCGGGGGAGGCCCCCGCGCTGCGCACCGTGGTCGACATCAACGACCCCGCCCTGCTCGCGCCGAGCACCGCGCTCGACCCGATGCCCGACCGGGTCGTGGCGCTGGCCGCGCGGGCGGGGGAGCCGGTGCCCGAGCACCGGATGGCGCTCGTGCGCTGCGTGCTCGACTCGCTCGCCCTGGCCTACCGCCGCCACCTGCGCACCGCCGCCGACCTGGCCGGGCGCCGCCTCGAGGTCGTGCACGTCGTGGGCGGCGGGTCGCAGAACGCGCTGCTGTGCCAGCTCACCGCCGACGCCTGCGGGCTGCCCGTGCTCGCCGGGCCGGCCGAGGCGGCAGCCCTCGGCAACGTGCTGGTGCAGGCCCGCACCCTGGGCGCCGACCTGCCCGACCTGGCGGCGATGCGCGCGCTCGTGCGCGCCACCCACGGGCTGCGCCGCCACGAGCCCCGCGGGGGCCACGACTGGGACGCCGCCGAGGCGCGCCTCGACGCGGCCCGCTGAGCCGGTGGCCGGCACCGGCCCCGACGAGCTCGCCGTCCTCGCCCTCGTGGCGCGGGGGCTCACCGTGACCGCGGTCGCGCGGCGGCTCGAGATCTCGGAGCGGACGGTGCGTCGCCGGCTGCGCACCGCCGCCGACGACCTCGGCGTCGACTCCACGATCGAGGCGGTCGTCGCCGCAGTGCGCCGGCAGCTGATCTGAACGTGGCTCTCGGGCGCTGCGACCGCTGTCCCCTTCCGCTCCAGCGGTGGCCGCAACCGGCCACCTGCTGGTGGTCCGGTGTGACCGCGGTTACGTTCGGGGAGTCTTGAATCGATTCACTCGGAGGATCCCCCCATGTCGCACGACCCCTCGTCCCGCCCCTCATCAGCTCCCTCCCACCCGACCCGGCCCGCCGTCCCGGCGACGTCAGGTCTGCGGAGGCGCACGCTCTTCGGTGCCACCGCCGCCTCCGCCGGCCTCTCTCTGGCCGTGACCGGTGCGGGCGCACCCGCCGCGGTCGCGGCGCCTGCCGGGGGCTCGCCGGGCGCGGCCGTCAACGGGCTGCCCCGCGCCCTGGCCCGCCGCTTCGCCCGCCCCACCACCGCCACCGCCGCCGGCTTCCGGTGGTGGTGGCCCCACGGGGCGGTCAGCCCGGCCGAGGTCCGCCGCGAGGTCGACCAGGTCGCCGACGCCGGCTTCGGCGTGCTGGAGATCGCCGACGTCACCCACAGCCTGCGCGCCCGCGACATCGAGTTCGACCTCGAGCGCCAGGGGTGGGGCACCCCGGCCTGGATCGCCGGGGTCAAGGCGGCGCTGAGCCAGGGCGCACGACGCGGCGTGCGCATCGACCTGACCGTCGGCCCGTCGTGGCCGGCCGCGGTGTCCACGATCACTCCCGACGACGAGGCGGCCTGCGCGGAGCTCGCGCACGGCGCGGCGGTCGTCGCGGCCGGGGCGGCGTACGACGGGGTGGTGCCCCCGCCGGTGGTGGAGGCCGCCGAGGCGGCGACGCGCAGCGAGCTGGTGGCGGTGCAGGCCTACCGCGACCTGGGCACGGTCAAGGCCGTCACGACCCTCGACCCCGCCTCGCGGGTCGACCTCACCGACCGGGTGGCCGACGGGCGGCTGGCCTGGACGGCGCCCGACGACGGGCCCTGGGTCGTGCTGTCCTACTGGAGGCGAGGGTCGGCGCAGGAGCCGGAGGCGGGCCCGCACACCTCGCCGCGCTCCTACGTCGTCGACCACTTCTCCGCGCGCGGATCCGGCGCGCTGATCGACCTGTGGCAGGACCGCATCCTCGACCCGCAGCTGCGCCGCCTGCTCGGCGCTGCCGGCGGCTACCTCTTCGAGGACTCCCTCGAGATCGAGACCGACGCGACGATCTGGACCCCCCGCATGCTCGAGGAGTTCCAGAAGCGCGCGGGTTACGACCTGCTGCCCTACCTCCCGGTGGTGGTGGAGGCCCACGAGAAGTACCTCTACGCCTTCGACCCCGTGGTGACCACGCGGGTGCGCGACGACTTCAACCAGGTGCTCTCCGACCTCTACCGAGACCACCACCTGCTGCCGGTGCAGGCCTTCGCTCGCAGCCTGGGCATGGGCCTGCGGGTGCAGCCCTACGGTCTCGAGACCGACACCGTCGAGCACTCCTCCCTCCTCGACGTGCCCGAGACCGAGTCGCTCGGCTTCAAGAACCTCGACGACTACCGCGTCATGGCCGGCGGGCGCGACATGCGGGGCACGACGGTGCTCTCGTGCGAGGCGGCCTGCTACTTCGGCGCGGCCTACCAGACCACGTGGGACCGCGCGCTGCAGACGCTCAACAGCATCTACGCCGGCGGGGTCAACATGGCCGTCCTCCACGGCTTCGCCTACGCCGACGCCCCGGGCGTGACCTGGCCGGGCTTCGCGGCGTTCTCGCCGTACTACGACGGGGCCGTGGGCTACGGCGAGGCCTGGGGCCCGCGCACCCCCCAGTGGCGCCACGTCCGCGACGTCGCCGACTACCTGGCACGCACCCAGCTCGTGCTGCAGACTGGGCGCCCGGTCTATGACGTGGTCTTCCTGCGGCAGAAGGGGTGGACCTCGACGGGCATCGGGGCACCGTGGGCGACCAACGTCGGCATCCCCACCGGCTGGACCCACTCCTTCCTGACCCCCGCGCTGCTCGACCTGCCCCGGGCGAAGGTCTCCGGCGGGCGCCTGGGCCCGGGCGGGCCCTCCTACAAGGCCATGGTCATCGGGCCCGACCAGTTCCGCGGCGGGGAGCGGACGATGGCAGTGGCCACGGCGAGCAAGGTCCTCGCGCTGGCGCGCCAGGGGCTGCCGGTCGTGCTCCTCGGCGACTGGTCGACGGCCGAGCCGGTGGGACGCGCCGAGCCGGGGGAGACGGAGGAACTGCGTGGTCTGCTGGGTGAGCTCTCGGTGCTGTCGACGACGCGACAGGTGCTCGTGGACACCGAGATCCCGACCGCTCTCGCCGACCTGGGCGTGGAGCCCGACGTGCGGCACGAGGCCTCGACCGTCATGACCGTGCGCCGGCGGCTCGGGTTGACGGACCTCTACTACGTCGCCAACGCCAAGCACGCCGAGAACCGTCGTCTGGTGCGGGTCACCCAGGACCTGTGGCTGACCGCGAAGGACCGGTCCGCGGTGCCGGTGCGCCTCGACGCGTGGTCGGGCCGGGCCACCCCGGTCGCCGTGCACGAGCGTGACGGCGACCGGGTGCGCGTCGGTGTCGACCTGTTGCCGGGGCAGTCGACGATCATCGCCCTCGTCCCGCCTGCGCGCGGGCGGCGCTCGCCCTCGGTGCGCTCGACGAGCGCGGCCGCGGTGCTCAGTGACGGTCACCGCCTCACGGTGCGGGCCGCCAGCGCGGGCGACGTGGAGACCGTCCGGGCCGGCGGCGGGGTCGTGACGACCACGGTCGGCCGGGTCCGCGAGCCGCTGGCCCTGGAGGCGTGGGTCCTGGAGGCCGAGGACTGGCGCCCCGGGGCCGCCGCGACTCAGACGGTCAAGCCCGTCGTGCGGGTGCAGCTCGACGCCTTGGTGCCGTGGTCGGCCCTGCCGGGGCTGGAGGACGCCTCCGGCATCGGCCGCTACCGCACGCAGGTCGACCTGGGAGGCGACTGGAAGCGTCGCGCCGACGGCGCGTGGCTCGAGCTGGGAGAGGTCAACGACACCTTCCGCGTCACGGTCAACGGCACCCGGCTGGATCCCGCCGACCCGTTGGCCACGACCGTCGACCTCGGCCACCTGCTCACCTCGGGCGTCAACACCATCGAGGTGGAGGTCGCCACCACGCTCATCAACCGGCTGCGGACCGTGACGCCCGAGGTCTACGCCGTGGCGCCCCGCCAGGCCTACGGCCTGGTCGGCCCGGTGCGCCTGGTGCCCTACGTCGACACCCCGCTGGGCTGAGCCGACCGGCGACCGGCCTGCACGGGCCGGTCGCCGGCCTCGGACTGCCCCTGTGGGTGTCGATGTGGTATGAATCGTTTCAACACACGTGACGCCCGGCACAGTCGTCCCCCGGACGTCGTACGGTCGTGGCAGGCCGGGCCCTGCGCCTGCCCCCTCGCCCCCCGCAGCACCGACCCGAAGGAGACACCGTGCGCGTCGCGCTGATGGTGACCTGCGTCAACGACGCGATGTTCCCCGAGACGGGGCAGGCGGTGGTGCGGCTGCTGCGGCGCCTGGGGGTCGACGTCGACTTCCCGGCGGCGCAGACGTGCTGCGCGCAGCCGATGGTCAACACCGGGTACCTGGACGAGGCGGTGCCGGTGGTGCGGACGTTCGTGGAGGCCTTCGCGGGCTACGACGCGATCGTGACGCCGTCGGGCTCGTGCGCGGGCTCGGCGCGTCACCAGCACGGGATCGTGGCGCGGCGCAGCGGTGACCGGTCGTTGGAGCGGGCGGTGGAGGCGACCTCGCCGAAGGTCTACGAGCTCTCGGAGTTCCTGGTCGACGTGCTCGGGGTGACCGACGTGGGGGCCTACTTCCCGCACCGCGTGACCTACCACCCGACGTGTCACTCGCTGCGGATGCTGGGGGTGGGTGATCGCCCGCGCCGGCTGCTGGAGGCGGTGCGCGGGATCCGCCTGGTCGACCTGCCGGGCGCGGAGGAGTGCTGCGGCTTCGGGGGCACCTTCGCGGTCAAGAACGCCGACACCTCGGTGGCGATGGGCTCCGACAAGGCCCGCCACGTGCGCGAGACCGGCGCGGAGGTGATGGTGGCCGGTGACAACTCGTGCCTGATGCACGTCGGCGGCCTGCTCTCGCGGGAGCGCTCAGGGGTGCGGGTGATGCACCTGGCCGAGGTGCTGGCCTCCACCGAGGAGGGTGCCGTGCTGGCCGCTCCTGCCGAGGCCACCCCGGTCCAGGCACCGACCCCGAGTGGAGATGTCGCATGAGTCGCACGTTCGTGGGCATGCCGCCCTTCCCGAGTGCCGCGCGCGAGGCGCTCGGCGACACCCAGCTGCGCCACAACCTGGCCCACGCCACAGGCACGATCCGCGCCAAGCGGGCCAAGGTCGTCGCCGAGGTCGAGGACTGGGAGGAGCTGCGCCTGGCCGGTGCGGCGGTCAAGGAGCGCGCCCTGCGCTCCCTCGACACCCACCTGGTGCAGCTCGAGGCGTCCCTGACCGCGGCCGGTGCGAGGGTGCACTGGGCGCGCGACGCCGCCGAGGCCTGCGCGATCGTCGCGCAGGTCGCGAGGAGCCACGGGGTCGAGGAGGTCGTGAAGGTCAAGTCGATGGCGACCGCCGAGATCGACCTCAACACCGCCCTGGCCGCGGAGGGGATCGCGGCCTGGGAGACCGACCTGGCCGAGCTGATCGTGCAGCTGGGCGACGACCTGCCCAGCCACATCCTGGTGCCCGCGATCCACCGCAACCGTGCCGAGGTCCGTGAGATCTTCCGCGACCACATGGGCGAGGCCGGCCGCCCCGCGCCCGAGGGCCTCACCGACGTGCCGGCCGAGCTGGCCGGTGCGGCGCGGCTGCACCTGCGTGAGAAGTTCCTGCGGGCCAAGGTCGGGGTCTCGGGGGCGAACTTCGCCGTCGCCGAGACCGGGACCCTGGTCGTGGTGGAGTCCGAGGGCAACGGGCGGATGTGTCTGACCCTGCCCGAGGTGCTGGTCTCGGTGGTGGGCATCGAGAAGGTCGTGCCGACGTGGGCCGAGCTCGACCCTCTGTTGCGGTTGCTGCCGCGTTCCTCGACCGGGGAGCGGATGAACCCCTACACCTCCACCTGGAGCGGCGTCACCCCTGGCGACGGGCCCCAGGAGGTCCACGTCGTGCTGCTCGACAACGGGCGCACCAACGCCTTGGCCGACGAGGTCGGACGTCAGGCGCTGCGCTGCATCCGCTGCTCGGCCTGCCTCAACGTCTGCCCGGTCTACGAGCGCACCGGGGGTCACTCCTACGGCTCGGTCTACCCCGGCCCGATCGGGGCGATCCTCAACCCGCTGATGAAGGGCACCGGCCCCCAGGGCCCCGGCGGCGCCGCGGGCGCGCAGACCGACTCGCTGCCCTACGCCTCCTCGCTGTGCGGAGCCTGCTTCGAGGTCTGCCCGGTGCGCATCGACATCCCCGAGGTGCTGGTCCACCTGCGCTCCCAGGTCGTCGACGGCCACCGCGGCGACCGGGTGCCCAAGGCCGAGGCCGTGGCCATGAAGGCCGCCGCCTGGGCCTTCACCGACGCCCGCCGCCTCGGCCTGGTCGAGAAGGCCTCCGGCCTGTCGGGCAAGGCCCTGGCCCGCCTCTCACGCACCTCGCTGCCCGGCGGCCGTGCCACCGCCGGCCGCCTCCCCGGGCCCGGCGCCGCCTGGACCGGCGCCCGCGACCTACCCGCCCCACCCCCCGAGTCGTTCCGCGCCTGGTGGCAACGCACCAACGGCGGACGCACCCCCACAGGACCCGCCGAACAGCCCTCGCCCGGACAGGACCAGCCCGGTGCGACACAGGCAGGCCCAACGCAGACAGGACCGGCCGATGACTGATCCCGCCACCGCACCGACCCCGCAGCCGACCTCGACACCCACCTCGGCGCGCCAGGAGATCCTCGCCCGGGTGCGCGCCGCGCTGGGCGACGTCGTGCCCGAGGCCGCAGACGCCTCACCGGTGGTGGCACCGCGCGCGACCCCGGCCCACGAGGGAGCCCACGCCGCGCTGGTGGACCTCTTCGACGAGCGCGTCGCCGACTACCGCGCGGTGGTCGAGCGCTGCACCGCCGCCGAGCTGGAGGAGCGCATCGCCGCCGCCCTGCCGGCCCAGGGCCGGGTGGTCGTGCCCGCCGGGCTCGACGTACCCGTGCCGCGCGCCGTGGTCGACGACCCCTCGGACACCTCTGGGGAGGCCGGCGTGCTCAGCGCCGCCGAGCTCGACGCCTGCGTGGCCGTGGTCACCGCCGCCCGCGTCGGCATCGCCGAGACCGGCACCATCGTGCTCGACCACACCCCCGACCAAGGCCGCCGCGCGATCACCCTCGTGCCCGACCTCCACCTCTGCATCGTGCGCACCGACCAGGTCGTCGCCGACGTCCCCGACGCCACCGACCTCCTCGACCCCACCCGACCCCTCACCTGGATCAGCGGCCCCAGCGCCACCAGCGACATCGAGCTCGACCGCGTCGAAGGCGTCCACGGCCCCCGCACCCTCCACGTCCTGCTCGTCGACTGAACCCCCTGCCGGCCGCCGAGCGGCCCGCGCCACCGGCACCACCCGCCACACCTGTCGGCCCACACCCGCACCTGTCGGCCCACGCGTAGGCCGACCAGTGCGGGTTTCGCCAGCCGACCGGCGAAACCCGCGCCCGCCTCAGAGCAGCGCCAGCGACCCGAGCAGCGCGGTGACCGCGGTGGTGGCGAGGAAGCCGGCGACGAGCACGCCGGCGATGGCGGCGACGCCGAGGAGCCGCCGGGGGCCCGAGGCGCCGGTGGGCAGGGTGGCCTGCTTGGCCCGCGCGAGGGCGCGACCGAGCAGGGCGAGGGCGTGGCGCGCCCAGGGGTACTCCACCGCCAGCAGCGCCAGACCCAGCGCGATGACCACGAGACCGGGGCCGGGCAGCACCAGCATCGCGACCCCGGTGAGCACCACGAGCGGCCCGGCGACGGTCACCGCCGCCTTGACGGCCAGCGAGCGGGCCAGGCTGCGCGCCGACCACGCCTCCATGCGGGCGAGGAGGGCGTCGGCGCGCGGGGCGAGGGTCAGGTCGGTCACAGGTGGCTCCGGGGTGCTCCGGGGGTACGGCGGGCGACCAGTCTCGCCGGTCCGTCTGAGCGGCGTCTGAGGAACGCCGCGCCTCGCGCCCGAGCCCGACCCCGACCCGACCGGCCCGACCGGCCCGACCGGCCCGACCGGCCCGACCGGGTCAGCCCGACCAGCCCGACCCCGACCAGCCCCGCCCCGGGCAGGGTCAGCCCGTGACCGCGGCGGCCACCCGCCGCGCGGCGGCCGGGTCGAAGAGGATCGTGTAGTGGTTGGCCCCCGCGAGGGTCTCGACCCCCAGCGCCGGCACCTCGGCGTCGTAGGCCGCGACCGCCTCGGCCGGCAGCAGCCCGGGCGCCTCTCCGAACATCCCCAGCGGCGCGACGAGCAGCGTCGTCGGCGTGCGCAGGCCGCGCAGGGCGGCGTCGAGCCGCTCGCCCAGCACCAGCAGGTCGCGCCCGTCGGCGCGCACGGCGTCCTCGACCGCCCGCGAGCGCACGCCGGCGTCGGTGGTCAGCGCGTCGTAGCGGGCGTAGGTCTCGACGTCGTCGTTCCAGTGCGGGGCCAGCGCGGGGTGGGCGCGGAAGACGTCGACGTAGGCGTCGTCGTCGGGGAAGGTCTGGCTCAGCCGGGCCAGGGCGGGGCCGAGAGTGGCCTCGAGCACGGCGTCGGGGTCGGCGCCGGCCGGCACGGGCAGCGGCACGGCCCCGTCGACCAGCACCACGCGCGCGAAGGCGTCGGGGGAGTCGGCGGCCAGGAGCAGGCCGACGTAGGCGCCCATCGAGTGGCCCAGCAGCACCAGGTCGCCCGAGCCCTCCGGGTCCAGGCTCCGTACGACGGCCCGGAGGTCGGCGACGTGGCGGTCGAGGCCGGTCGGGCCGGGCAGGTCGCGGGAGGCGCCCCGCCCGCGCAGGTCGACGGCCACGAGGGCCCAGTCGTCGGGCAGCGACCGCGCGACCGCCGACCACGCCCGCGAACTGGCCGTGATGCCGTGCACGGCCAGCACCGTGCGTGCGGGGGGTGCGCCCGGGGCGCCGTACCGGAAGGTGGCGAGGGCGCCGTCCTCGACCGCGACGTCGTGGCGGTCGTCGGGCTCGTGGTCGGGCCCGTGGCCGAGGCCAGTGCTGGCGTCGTGGCGGGGGCCGGTCTCGCTGCTCGGGGTCATGTCTCCGATCATGCCGCGCGGACCCGCGACGGAGCCGTCCGACCGACTGCGCGGCGGGCCCCACGGCGCCCCCGTCGAGGCCCCCGTCGAGGCCCCCTGCCACCACCCCTGGCCGGATTCGCCCTGACCCACCCCCTCCGGTACATTCTCCCGCGGTGGCGTGTCCGAGCGGCCGAAGGTGCATCACTCGAAATGATGTGTGGGGTCAAACCCACCGTGGGTTCAAATCCCACCGCCACCGCCCTGAGAAGGCCCCCGTCGAGCTGTGCTCGCCGGGGGCCTTCGGCGTCTGCGGCTGGTCGCGGGCGGCAGGCCCGCCGGGCAGGGCGTCAGCAGCGTGCGGCGACGGCCCGGCGCGGCAGGCGGTCGCGGCTGAGGGTCTCCTCGCCGGTGGTGATGGGGAAGCCGCGCTGCCAGTCGGAGATCAGCCCGGTGTGGTCCATCTCCTGCGTGCCGTCGCCGACCAGCGAGAGACGCAGGGTGAGCGGCACGCCCGGCACGACCTCCTCACCGGTCACCGTGCCGACCGGGACACCGTTGACGAACCAGGTGACGTGGTCGCGGCCGACCTCGACCGCGACGGCGTAGGCGAAGCGCGTCGGGGTGTCGGGGCCCGTGACCCGGCCCGACCAGCGGTGCTGCGCCGACTGGGCGCCGAAGCGCACGACCCGGGAGAAGGGCGAGATCCGAGCCAGCCTGATCGTGCCCGCGCCACAGTCCTGGTCGCCCACAGCGGCGGGCACCAGCTCGGCGAGCACGTCGTAGGGGTGGCCGGTGCGCTCGGCGGCATCGCGCACGCGCATGCGCGCCTCCCAGCGGCCGTAGGTCATGGCGTTGCCGCGCAGGGTCGCGCGGGTGGTGCCGAAGTCGCCCGGGCCGGCCGTGGCGAGGCGCTTGCTGTCGATGGCCAGGCCACCGTTGACCTTGCTCACCCGACCCGCGCCCTCGGAGTGGTCGACCCACCCACCGGCCAGGCGGGTGCCGCGCGCCGGCAGGCTGGTCAGCGACTGGCCGAACTCCCAGGCGAAGTCGAAGAGCGCGGGGAACCACCGCAGGCGCTGGCCCGCCGTCGTCCCCGGCGCCGCCTGGAGGGCCCGGCCGGCGGTGGCGGCCCTGGTCGGCGCAGCCGCAGCGGCTCCGACGTACGACGGGCGGGGCGAGGTCGTCGTCGGGTGGTCGCGGTCCCAGGCATGCTGGGCCTGCTCGCCGACGAGCACGTAGAGGGGGAAGGACTGGGTCCAGCCGATCCGGTGGCCGCCGGTGCGGTGGTCCTCGGCGCGGACCCGGTAGACGACGACGCCGGCGTCGGCCTCCAGGTCGGTGAAGCGCGTGGCGCCGTCGGCGGGCACCGTCGTGGTGGCCAGGGTGTCCCAGGTGTCCGCGTCGACGCGGCGCTGGAGGGTGAGGGTGCGGCCCTCGAAGACCGGCAGGCCGCGGGAGGTCGGCCCGCGCAGCTCGTCGGGCGTGGTGTCGACGGCGATCGCGAAGGGGCGACCGGCCTCGACCCGGCCGGGCGGGTTGGCCGCGTCGGCGCGTGTGCCAGCGACGCGGATGGTGAGGTCCTGGGTCTTGGCGAGGAACGTCAGCGGGGCGGAGACCGCGGAGCCGCCCCTGACCCGGTAGTGGATGTTCATCATGCTCGGCGCCTCGTGCACGAAGGAGAAGCTCCCGTCGAGAGCGCTCGTGCCGACCACGCCGGGCTCGGTGACCCACGCATCGCCCGGTCGACCCATGTGGTGCTCCAGCACCAGCGCCCGCGGACCGGCGACCCCGAGGCTGCCGGTCCAGGTGACGGCCTGGCCACCGACGTAGCTGGTCGGTGACACCGCCAGCGCGGACGGCGCGGGAGGCAGCGACGCCGTCGCGGTGCCGGTGGCCGCGCTCAGGGCACCCGTCAGGAGGCTCAGCACGCCGAGGAGCACGGCGAGATGTGCGCGTCGGCTCGGACGGCGTGGGGCCGCGGGGGCCGCGCGGCGGGGCGCGGGGCGGGTCGGGGGGTGGGCGCGAGGGCCTCGGGGGGAGCCGGTCACGGTCTGGTCCATCGGCCCGTGGGGGCCCGACCTGACCCGACCGCGCCGGCTTTCCGCCGCGTCGCGTCAGAGCCCGGGGGTCGGGATCAGCCGTGTCGCGCGCTCGCAGGTGCGGTCCTCGGCCGGGCCGGCGACGGTGCACCGCACCACGGCCGTCCTGCGGACCCCGTAGACCGTGATCAACGCGGTGCGGTCGTCCTCCCACACGAGGGGGCCGAGCGTGCCCCGCGTGCCGTAGGTCGCGAGCAGCCGGCCGTCAGGACGCCGCGCGTCGACCTGGCCCAGCGGCCCGTCGAGCAGCAGCGGCACGGTCAGCAGCCGACCGGTGCCGGGGGAGGCGGCCACCTCGATGTCGTCGCAGGAGCGCCACAGGGTGCGGGCCGGGTCGCTGAGGGGGGTGATCCGGCTGCAGCCGCCGTCGTAGGGGTCGCCGGAGAAGGTCGAGAGCCGGTCGGCGGCCAGGTCGGCGCGGTAGCCCTGGCGGCTCACGATCCGGGTGGTCTCGTCGGTGGCGGTGTCCCAGGAGACGGTGCGGCGCGGCGCCGTGCCGCCGAGCACGGCCACGCCGTCGCCGGCGTCGAGCACGTCGACGAAGCCGGGGAAGCCGCGGCGGGCGGTGACCTCGCCGGTGGTGGTGTCGAGCACCCGCACCACGGTGCGGTCGCGCCCGCGGGTGACGACGTCGAAGAGCTGGCTGCCGTCGCTCGAGAGCTCGTAGAGGCCGATGCCGCTCTCGCGCAGCACCCGGGTGGACCCGTCGGGGGAGACCCGCTCGACCACCCCGCCGCTGGCGTCGTAGGCCACCACGACGTAGTCGTCGCCGGCGGGGCCGAGCAGGTCGATCTCGTCGGCGTCGACCGGCACCTCCAGGGAGCCGTCGACGATGGAGGTGCCGAGCACCCGGGGCACCCGGGGGCCCGCTCCGCGCTCGAGCTGACCGGGGTCGAGCACGGTCGTGGGCACGGCGCGGTCCGTCGCCGTCGACACCGTGGAGGTCGGCGCCCCGCCGCCGACCGGGGGCAGCGCCGTGGCCGTGACGGGCGCCAGCGCCGCCAGCACCGCCGCCGTCACCGCTGCCAGTGCCGTGAGCCCGGTGGCCCGCACGACGCCGGGCGCGCGCCGGGCAGGGACGGTCGCACGGACGCGGGCAGGAGCGCGTGCCGGGACAGGTGCGGGGTTGGGGGTGCGAGGCGTCGGGTGGAGGTGGGTGGTCATCGGGGGTCCTTCGCGGGAGGGTGGCGCGACGGGCCGGCGGTCGGCCGTCCCCTTGTCGACGCGCCCCGCGTCGGTTTCGTTGTGGGCTGCCGCCGGTCCCTCCCGACGACCCTCACGACGCCGGCGGCGGGCAGGGTGGTGGTCGGAGCACCCGCCCGCCCCGCAAACCCCACTCGATCACTAGACTTCCACGGGCCGTACGACCGCCCGCCCGCCCGCACCGACCCCGAGGACGCCGATGAGCCAGCGCGACGCACGCTCCGCCGACGTGGTGCCGCTGCGGGAGGCCACGCGCGCGTGGTTCCTCATCTCGCTGCAGACCTTCGGGGGGCCGGCCGGCCAGATCGCGGTCATGCAGCGCACGCTGGTGGAGGAGCGCCGCTGGATCGGCCAGCAGCGGTTCCTCTTCGCGCTGTCCTACTGCACCCTGCTGCCCGGCCCCGAGGCCCAGCAGCTCGCCACCTACGTCGGCTGGCTGCTCAACGGCGTGCGTGGGGCCCTGGTCGCCGGCATCCTCTTCGTGCTCCCCGGCGTGGTCACGCTGCTGGCCCTGTCGGCGCTCTACGTCGGCTACGGCGAGACCACCCTGCTCGAGGGCCTCTTCCTCGGCCTGGCCGGGGCGGTGGTCGCCATCGTCGTGCAGGCCGTCACCCGCCTCTCGCGCAAGGCGCTGCGCCACCCGGCCCTGGTGGGCCTGGCGCTGGCGTCGTTCGTGGCGCTGAGCGTCTTCGGGGTGCCCTTCCCCGTGGTCGTGCTCGCCGCCGGCGTCCTCGGCTGGGCCCTCGGCACCCGGCTGCCCGGGCTGGGCGCCGCCCCGCCGCCGCTCGCCGACGACGGCCCCGCCCCGCTGATCGGCGACGAGGCGCTCCACACCGAGCGCCCCTCGACCGCCCGCTCGCTGCGCGTGCTCGGCCTGGGCCTGCTGCTGTGGGCCGCCCCCGTCGCCGTGGCGGCGGCGCTGGCCGGACGCGACAGCGTCTTCGTCGACCAGGGGCTCTTCTTCGGCGGCACGGCCGTCGTCACCTTCGGCGGGGCCTACGCCGTGCTGGCCTTCGTGGCCCAGCAGGCGGTCAACGTCTACGGCTGGCTGGCCCCCGGCGAGATGGTGCGCGGGCTGGCGCTGGCCGAGACCACGCCGGGGCCGCTGGTGATGGTGGTGCAGTTCGTCGCGTTCGTCGGCGCCTACCGCGACCCCGGCGCGCTCGACCCGTGGCTCGCGGCGGTGCTGGCGGCGCTGCTGACCACGTGGGTGACCTTCGTGCCCTGCTTCGTCTTCATCCTGCTCGGCGCGCCGTACGTCGAGCGGCTGCGCGGCAACCGCGCCCTGCGCACCGCCCTCACCGGGATCACCGCCGCGGTGGTCGGGGTGATCGCGAGCCTGGCGGTCTACTTCGCGGTGCACACCCTCTTCACCGACACGGTGCGCGTGGACCGCGGGCCGCTCGCCCTCGAGCTGCCCGTGCCGGCCTCGCTCGACCCCGCCGCCCTCGCGGTCACCGCCCTCGGGCTGCTGCTGGTGCTCGGCCGGGGCTGGCCCGTGCTGCGGACCCTCGGGGTCTGCGCGGTCGCGGGCGTGGTCGTGCACCTGCTCGCCGGCTGAGCCCTGGGTCGCCCGCCGCGCCCGCCGCGCGCGGCGGGCCCGGGAGAGTGTGGAATGGCTCCATGCCGCTCTACGAGTTCGAGGGCAAGCGCCCCACCGTGCACCCCGACGCCTTCGTCGCCCCCACCGCCACCCTCATCGGCGACGTGACCGTGGAGGCCGGCGCGAGCATCTGGTACGGCGCGGTCCTGCGCGCCGACATCTGCACGATCGTCGTGCGCGAGGGCACCAACGTGCAGGACGGCTCGGTGCTCCACGCCGCGCCCGGCGAGACGCTCACGGTCGGCCCCAACGCCTCGATCGGCCACTCCTGCGTGGTCCACTGCACCGACGTGGGCGAGCAGGCGCTCATCGGCAACGGCAGCACCCTGCTCGACGGCGCCCGCGTCGGCGCCCGCACCCTGGTCGGCGCCGGCTCGGTGGTCACCCCCGGCGCGGTCATCGCGAGCGGCGTCGTCGCCACCGGCGTCCCCGCCCGCGCGGTCAAGCCCGTCGCCGGCAGCAGCTCCGAGCCGTGGATCGAGTCCAACGCGCGCTACTACCAGGACCTCGCCCGGCGCCACGCCGCTGGCGCCGGCCCGGTGGGCGAGGACTGAGCGGGCCGGTCCGTCGCGGGCGTCGTACGAGGGGTGGAGGCGCCTCCACGGTGCGCATGACGTCCGGTGGCGGGGGCGGGCGGTGCGGGGGTCCTACGCTGCCGGCATGAGCGCTCCCGCCGTACGCGTCGAGACCGAGGGGCCGGTCACCACCGTGGTGCTCCACCGCCCGCACGCCCGCAACGCCGTCGACGGTCCCACGGCCGCCGCGCTGGCCGCGGCCTTCCGGGCCTTCGACGCCGACGAGACCCAGTCGGTGGCGGTGCTGTGGGGCGAGGGAGGCACGTTCTGCGCCGGAGCCGACCTCAAGGCGGTCGGCGGCGAGCACGGCAACCGGGTCGACGACGTCGACCAGGACGCCCCGATGGGGCCCACCCGGATGCGGCTGGGCAAGCCGGTGGTCGCCGCGATCGAGGGGTACGCCGTCGCGGGCGGGCTCGAGCTGGCCGCGTGGTGCGACCTGAGGGTCGCTGCCGAGGACGCCCTGCTCGGCGTCTTCTGCCGGCGCTGGGGCGTGCCGCTGATCGACGGCGGCACCGTGCGGCTGCCCCGTCTGATCGGCGCCTCCCGGGCCCTCGACCTCGTGCTCACCGGCCGCCCGGTGGGCGCCGTCGAGGCCGAGCGCATCGGGCTGGTCAACCGCCTGGTCGCCCCGGGCGGGGCGCGCGCCGCGGCCGAGGACCTCGCCCGCGAGATCGCGGGCTTCCCCCAGGAGTGCCTGCGCCACGACCGGCTCTCGCTGCTGGAGCAGGACGGGCTGGCCGAGGCCGAGGCCCTGGCCGTCGAGCTCGACCACGGCCGCTCCGCGCTCGCGGCGGGCGCGCTGGAGGGCGCCGCCCGCTTCGCGGCGGGCGCCGGGCGCCACGGCGCCTTCTGACCCCTCGACGGTGGGTCCTGGCAGTGCGCCGGGGCGGCGGGTCCGGGCCGGCGTCCTGGCAGCGGATCCTGGCGGCGGGTCCCGGGGTCAGTCGCCGGGGCCGGGGACGGTGACGGCGGCCTGGCGCGGCCCGCCCGGACCGTCGCCGCCGGTGCCGGCCGACCCGACGCCCTGGCCGCTGCCGAGCGGCAGGCCGACCAGCAGGATCATCAGCAGCGTGAAGACCGTGGCCTTCACGGCTCGCACCGCGGTGACGGCGGCGGCGGGAGGACGGTGTCGCATGACGGTCCAACGAGCCTGGGGTCCGCGGGTGACGGCCCCGGCCGCGGATCTCCACGGCCTGCGCCGGGCGGCCGGTCCGGCACGACGAGCGGTCCCCGCGGGGCCCGGCGCGGGCTGGGCTCAGCGCGGAGCGGGTCCGAGGCACACGGCGACCAGCTCACCGGGGGCCTCACCCGTCCACGCGGCCCAGCCCCGGTCGAAGCCGGTCACCCGGACCACCCCGTCGCGCCCGCGCAGCAGCGCCTGCGCAGGGATGACGTCGGGCCCGAGACCCTGGGTGGAGCAGCGGTGGCGGGCCATCAGCGCGTCGACCCGGTCGGGCACGTCGGCGACGGGCTCGGCGCTCAGCCCCGGGGCCGACCCGGACGGCTCCGTCGTACGCGCGCCGAGCACGAGCGCCACCACGAGCGCGGCCAGGAGCACCACCACCGCGAGCCGGACCCCGACCAGCAGCCGGGCCACCAGCGGCGGCGGTGTCCGCGGCGCGACCGACGGCGCGATCGACGGCGGGGCGACGTCGGCGGAGGGGTGCATGGCGGGCTCCTGCTGGGGGGAGGACCACCGGCGGCGGGGACCGCGGAGGTGGGTGACGGGGGGAGGGGGCTGCGGGTCCCGGAACCACGCCCACGGACCCCGCTGGGGCTCGTGGTGCCCTCCTCAACGACCCGTGCGCGCCGAGGTGACCCTCCCGACCGGCGAGGCACCGGCCGGTCCAGACCGGTCCCGCCCCCGGCGGCACCGCCGGTGGGACAGGATGGGGCCATGACATCCTCCTGGTTCTCCTCCCCGGCGCAGGCCGTCGAGCGGCTCGCCGCGGCGGGCTACCTCGCCGACGCCCCCACTGCGACGACCTCCTACCTCGCAGGAGCGCTGGAGAAGCCGCTGCTCGTCGAGGGCCCGGCGGGGGTGGGCAAGACCGAGCTGGCCAAGGCCGTCGCGCGGGCCTGCGACGCCGAGCTGGTGCGGCTGCAGTGCTACGAGGGCCTCGACGAGGCCCGCGCGCTCTACGAGTGGAACTACAAGAAGCAGCTGCTGCGCATCCAGGCCTCGCAGGGGGCCCAGGAGGGTGCGCAGGAGTGGAGCGCCACCCACGACGACATCTTCACCGACGAGTTCCTGCTGACCCGCCCGCTGCTCACCGCCATCCGGCGCGAGGAGCCCACGGTGCTGCTCATCGACGAGGTCGACAAGACCGACGTGGAGGTCGAGGGGCTGCTGCTCGAGGTGCTCTCGGACTTCCAGGTCACGATCCCCGAGCTCGGCACGGTGACCGCGGTGCGCCGGCCCTTCGTCGTGCTCACCTCCAACGCCAGCCGCGAGCTCTCCGAGGCGGTCAAGCGCCGCTGCCTCTACCTCCACCTCGACTACCCCGACGCGGAGCGGGAGCGCGAGATCGTCTCCTCGCAGGTGCCGGGGCTCGACGACCGCGTCGCCGAGCAGCTGGTGGCCATGGTCGGCCGGATGCGCGAGCTGGAGCTGAAGAAGGCGCCGTCGATCGCGGAGTCGGTCGACTGGGCGCGCACCCTCATCGCCCTCGAGATCCGCGACCTCGACGACAAGGCCGTCACCGACACCCTCGGGGTCGTGCTCAAGCACGCCTCCGACCACGACCGCGCGGTGCGCGAGCTGCGGCTGCGGGCATGACCGCGGCCGGCACGAGCGGCCTCCTCGAGCGGCACATCGCCTTCCTCGAGGCGCTGCGCGCCGCCGGCCTCCCGGTCTCGCTCGCCGAGGACCTCGACGCCATCGCGGCGCTCACCGCGCTGAGCTGGGACGACCGCGCCCTCGTCCGTGAGGGGTACGCCGCGACGCTGGTCAAGCGTCGCGCCCAGCGACCCACCTTCGACGCCCTCTTCGACCTCTACTTCCCGCGCCTGGTCGGCGACGGCGGCCTCGGGCTCGACGGCACCCCCGGCGGCTCGACCGCCGAGACCTCGCCCGACGGCGACGCCGACGGGCCCGACGGCCCCGACGGCCCCGACGCCGCGGGGGAGGGCGTGCGCGACAACGCCGCGGCGCTCACCGACTTCCGCGAGCGCCTGTTCGACGCCCTGCTGGCCGGCGACGACGACGCCCTCGCGCGCATGGCCGCGGAGATGGTCGGCCGCTTCGGAGCGATGCCGGGCCGCGGCCCGGGACTGTCCTCGTGGTCGGCCTACACCGCGCTGCAGCGCGTGGCGCCCGGTGAGCTGGTCGACAAGATCGTGGCCGGGCTGGTCGCGGGCGGTCGCGGCGACGAGGAGGCCGACCGCGCCGCCGCCCAGCGCCTCGGCGCCTTCACCCGCACCGTCGAGGCCGACGCGCGTCGTCGCATCGGTGAGGAGAAGGGGCCCGACCACGTCGCCTCGGTGGCGATGCGGCCCACCATCGACCGGCTCGACTTCCTCTCCATGCGTCGCGCCGACCTGGAGGAGATGCGGCGCGAGATCCACCCGCTCGCCCGTCGCCTGGCCAGCCGGCTGACCCAGGAGCACCACGCGCGACGTCGCGGCCCACTGGACTTCCGGCGCACGGTGAGGGCGTCGATGTCGACCGGTGGCGTGCCCCTGACCACCCACCACAAGCCGCGCCGGCCCCACCGCACCGAGCTGGTGGTGCTGTGCGACGTGAGCGGGTCGGTGGCCCACTTCGCGCAGTTCACCCTGCTGCTGGTCTTCGCGCTGCGCGACCAGTTCCAGGCCGTGCGCGCCTTCACCTTCGTCGACGACGTGCACGAGGTGACGCCGTACTTCCGCCCCGGCGCCGACCTCGTCGACGTGATGGGCGACCTGGCGGCCAGCGCGGCCCACGCGGCCCGCTTCGGGCGCACCAACTACGGCCGTGCCCTCACCCGCTTCGCCGAGGAGCACCCCGACGCGCTGGGTCCGCGCTCGTCGCTGCTGGTGCTGGGCGACGCCCGCTCCAACTACGCCGACCTCCGCCTCGACGTGCTGCGCGAGCTGACCGCCGGCATCCGTCACTCCTGGTGGCTCAACCCCGAGCACCGGCGCCACTGGGACACCGGCGACTCCGCCGCGTCGCGCTACGGCGAGGTCGTGCCGATGGTGGAGTGCCGCAACCTGACCCAGCTCGGGGAGTTCGTCCACCAGGTGCTGTGAGGCGGCCCGGGTCAGCCGGCCAGGTAGCCCAGCCCCTGGAGACGCTGGATCTCCGCGCGCAGCTCGGGGTGGGTCGCGCTGTCGGCGGCCCGGGCACCGGCGAGGTAGACGCTGGTGCCGTCGGCGCGGGCCGAGGCCCCCTCGAAGACCACCGTGACGCGGTGCGGCAGGCCGGCGTTGACCAGCGACCCGAGCAGCGCGACCGGGTCGGAGCGGTCCTCCAGCGACAGCACCCGCGTGGTCTCCGGCACGCGCGTCACCTGCGCGCCCGGCGCGCCGGCGGTCACGACCTGGTCGACCACGAAGTGGGGCGAGGCCACGGTGGCGGCGATCTCGGCGGCGGTCACCCCGCCCTGCGCCGACCCGACGAGCATCACGCGCGCGCCCTCGTCGCCGGCCACGGCGCGTTCCACCGCGGCCACGACCTCGGCGTCGTAGGCGGTGTGGTCGCCCCCGACCAGCCGCAGCCGGCCCTCCCCGGCCTCGGGGCCGGGCAGGTAGGCGATGTAGCGCTGCGGGCCGACCCGCTGCACGGTGACGCTGCGCCGACTCGCGGCCAGCGCGGTCAGCAGCTCCTCGATGGTGCGGGGTGCGCGCTGCACCGGGTCGTCCGCGCCCGGCACGCCGGGCCCGCCCGCGCCGCCGGCCTCCGGCGCTTCCACGACAGGGGCCCCGTCGTGCACCAGGCCGCCGGCGACGTCGCGCAGGGCGGAGCCGAGGTCGGTGGGGAAGTCGGCGACCCCGGCGGCGCGCAGACCGCCGGCGGCCGCCACCCGCTGCGTGTCGCCCGCGAGCACGCCGACCGTGAGCATCGAGCGCATCTGCAGCCCGTCGAGCAGGCCGCCGCCGCCGCTGCTCACGTGGTCCATCAGCTCGGGGTTGTTCTCGGCCAGCTCGTTGAGGTAGGCCGCCACGCCGTCACGGTCGAGCGCGTCGGTCTCGATCAGTCCGGCCGACACGATCGCGCCGCCCAGGGCCACACCGGGGGCGAGGTAGCCGATGGCCCGACCGGCGATGGAGCCGAGGGTCTCGAAGGCCGCCGACTGCAGCTCGTCGATCCACCGGTAGGTCAGCACCGTCGCCCTGAGCACGAGCGCGTCGGCGTCGAGCTCGATGGAGCGGGTCAGCAGGCCGTGCTTGCCGGCGGTGGCGGCGCGGATGTCGTCCTCGGCCCGCGTCCAGGTCGACCGGGAGAGGTCGGCGGAGTCGGCGACGTCGGGGTCGCGCAGGATCTCCACGCCGAGGCGGGCCCGCTCGCGCACGTGCTGGCCGGCCGCGTCGAACTCGTCGGCGAGCCGCATCATCTGGTCGTACTTGTCGGCGAGGTCGGCGTCCTCCACCGCCGAGCGCGGGGCGGGTGCCGCCGCCGCTGCGTCTCCCGCGGCCCCGTCGGGCCGCCGGCCGAGGAGCTCCCCGAGGAGATCGCCGCCGGGTCCGCTGCCGGGTCCGCTGGCGGGTGTGCCCTGGTCGGGCAGGTCCCCGGTCACCGGGTGACCTCGGCGAGCACGGGCGCCAGCTCGGCGGCGAGGTCGGGAGGCTCGACGCGGTGCACGCCCACCCGGTGCTCGTCGTCGACGTGGCGCGGGCGCAGCGCGCGCCAGCCGTCGGCGAGCAGCACCCAGGAGACGACGCCGACGACGCTGGTGCTCGCGCCGGAGACGTCGGCGACCAAGGCCCGCAGGCGGCCCCGTGCCTCGGTGGTCAAGGCGCCGAGCGCGCCGACGGTGGCGGCGTCGTCGAGCGTCGTCTGCCGACCGGCCCACCGCTCGTCGGCGCCGGTCCTGCTCATCGAGCGGGTGCGGCCGGTGTGCTGCGCGACCAGCACCGGCAGCAGGTCGCTGCGCCCCGAGCGCACCGCCTCGCCCGCGGCGTCGACGAGCGCGAAGGGGGCGTCGAGCACCGCGGGCACCTGCGAGGTGCTCAGCGCGAGGTCCTCCGGCACCACGGCCACCCGGGCCAGCTCCATGGCCCACTGGGAGACCGGGAACCACGCCAGCTCGAAGACGATGCCGTCGGCCGTCGCCAGGGTGGCGACGGCGTCCCCGGCCTGGCGGTGCCAGGCCTTGCAGCGCAGCGGGCCGACCGCGAGGTCGACGTCGAGGGCGACGGCAGGCGTGGCGAGCAGGCCGACGGCTCCGAGAAGGCCGGAGTCGACCTCGCCGCCCGCCAGCAGGCCACGACGGCCCAACGAGGCCTCGGGGTCGTGCAGGGACGACAGCGCCGAGGCGTACGCCGCGTCCTCCGTCGTGCCGCGGCTCGAGCCGAGGCGACCGTCCAGCCCGCCCGGGCCCGCGGCGGGAGCGGGCGTCGGGGCGAACGGCAGCGGAGCGCCGCCGGCGGCCTCGGCCACGAGGTGCAGCTCGGCCAGGGTGAGGGCCACCCGTCGCGGCAGCGCGTCGAGCAGGTTGGCCGCCGGGGGCGGCGGGTTGCTCAGGTCGATGGTGGGCATCGGCGTCCTCTCGAGACGGTGTCGGGGGGTGGGCCGGACGGGGTCACGGGCTCACGCGGCCCGGGGGGCCCGGGTGGGGGGAGGGTCACAGGCCCGGGAGCTCGACGGTCAGCCAGTCGCGGTGCCCCGCGGGCGGCGCGTCGAAACCGGCGACCTGCTCGTCGGCCGGGTCGGCGAGACGTCGCACCCCGAGGGCGGCGTCGTCGTCGGCGTGGGCCTGCACCGCGGCGACGCGGGCGCGGGCGTCGGCGACCAGCGTCGCCGCGCGTCGCTCGCGCTCGCCGATGGTCTCCTGCAGGAGGCCGACCTCCTGGGCGTGCCGCTCCAGGGAGTCGGCGGCGGCGTCGTGGTCGGCGGCGGCGTCACGCAGGTGCCCGGCGCGCTCCCTGACCCGCTCGCGCATCGCCTCGGCGGCCCGTCCACTCCAGCCGACGGCCTCGGTGCGGGCGACCAGCCGGTCGGCCAGGGCGCGGATGTCGCCGCCCTGCTCGCGCAGCTGCAGCACCCGCCTGCGCATGACGTCGGTGTCGCCGTACATCGTGCCTCCCTCTCTCGTGCGCTCGCTTTCCCCGGGCCCGGGGCCGCGAAACCACGGCCCCGCGCCGTCGCGCGGGGCCGCGACTCAGCGCTCGGCGACCACCTGGAGCACCTGGCTGGAGGCGGTGGAGTGGCCGCCCGGGTCGAGGAAGCCGGCGGCGGTGAGGCTCTCGACCTGCTCCACGACGCCGGGGTGGGTCGAGGCGTCGAGCGCTGCGGCGCCCGCGACGTAGGCCGGAAGCCCGTGGTGGCCCACCACGCCAGCGCCGCCGGCGTCGAAGCCGACCGTGAGCTGTTCGGCGGTGTCGGGGTTGTCCTCGCCGTCGAGCAGGGGCACGACGTCACCGTGGTTCTCCAGCGACACCACGTGGGTGCCGGCCGGGAAGCCGTCGAGGTGGGCGGTGGGGGAGCCCGCGGTCACGACGTGGGTGACGGCGTAGGGGCTGCCCTGCGCGAGCAGCGCCGCGGCGGTCATGCCGCCCTGGGAGTGACCCACGAGCAGCACCGGCTCGTCGGGCTGCACCCCGGCCTGCTCGAGCGCGGCGACCACACCGTCCTGGTAGGCGTTGCTCTCCCCGGCGAGCAGGAGGTAGTTGGTCGCCATGTCGCGCACGTCGGAGTCCTGGGTCCACGGCAGCGTGCCGAGGTCGTCGGTGCCGGGCAGGTAGACGACGTGGCGCACCTGGCCGTCGGGCCCGCGGAGCGTCTGCACCTCCACGGCCCCCGGCGCCCCGCGCCCGTCGGGCCCCGACAGCGCGGCGACCTGCTGGAGGTGGGTCAGCAGCCCGGCGAGGGTGGCCGGGGCGACGGCGCCGAGGCCCACCGCGAGGTCGCCGCGCGGCACCGCGACACCGGTGCGGTCGTCGTAGAGCCCGGCGAGCAGGCCCGCGGCCGACTCGGTGTCGGGGGTCGACGACGGCAGGCCGAAGGGGCCGCCCGGTGTCACCGGCGTGAGCCCGTCCCAGAGACCGTCGAGCAGTCCGCCGCCGCCGTTGGCGAGGTGCTGCACCAGCCCGGGGTGCTCGAGCAGCCACTGCTCGGTGAGCCGGCCGACCCCCGTCAGGCCCCGGTCGAGGTCGCGCCGCACCGACGGCGGCAGCGCCGGGCGGAGCAGCGTCGGCCAGAGCAGGGCCGCCGCCCCGCCCACGACCACGGCGCCGGGCAGCCACAGCGGGGCCGAGGCGGTCAGCGTGAAACCGACGGCCCGACCGGCGAGCAGGTCCACGGCCTCGAAGGTCGCCCGCACCAGCTCGTCGCTCTCGCGCAGCCAGTGCAGCGTCACCCGCACCAGCACGGCGTCGGTCTCCCAGGCCGCGGAGGCGGCCAGCGCCCCCTCCGGACCGGCGCAGGCGGCCACCACGGCGGCCTCCGCCGCGGCGAACGTGCGCGGCGCCAGCGGCGCCGAGGCCAGCAGGTCGGCGTCGAGCAGCACCCGCGACCCCTCGCCCGCCCAGTCGCGCAGCCGGTCCCCGGAGGCGTCGTACGCCGAGGCCAGCTCGACCAGCTGCGGCCAGCTCGCCGCGAGGCCGGTCGCGCCGCCGGTGAGCGACGTCAGGGGCGGGAGGGCGCGGCCCGGTCCGGCGGGGTCGCCGGGGGTGCTCACGACGTGACCCCGGCGACGAGCCGGGCCACCTCGCGGCCCAGGGCGGAGGGCTCGACGTGGTGCACCCCGACCTGGGACACCCCCGAGTCGACGTGGGGGCGCAGGGTGCGCCAGCCGTCGCTGAAGAGCAGCCAGCTCACCCAGCCGACCTTGCGCCGGCCGTCGTCGCCCTGGCCGGAGACCACGGCGCGCAGGCGTCCGACCACGCCGGAGTGCAGCAGCTGCACCTGCTCGCGGGCGTCGGCGCCCTCCGGCACGCGCATGTGCGGCAGGTGACGGCGCAGCAGCTCCTCGGTGAGCCGGGGTGCGTCGGTGCGGCGCGCCACGCCCACGCCGAGCATGAGCTCGTGGGGCAGGGTGAGGTCGCGCGCCGGCGGGGTGGGCGCCAGGGCGCTGGTGACCGCGGCGACGCGGGCCAGCTCCGCGGCCCACGAGCGGTCGTCGAACCAGCCGATCTCCACCTGCGCGCCCGCGGTGGCGACGGCGGTGACCCGTCCCGCGCGCCGGCGGTGCCAGGCGCGCAGCCGGACGTCGGTCGACCCGCCCGGCCCGGCGCCGTCACCCGGGGCGGCGACCGGGGCGGCGCCCGTCGTCGGGCGTCGCACGACGAGGTCGAGGTCGACCGCGGTCTCGGGGCGGGCCAGCACGTCGAGGGCGCCGGGCAGCTCCGGGAAGAGCCGGCCCGAGGCGTCGACCAGGCCGAGCCCGCCGAGCTCCTCCCACGGGTCGGTCGTGTCGTCGGGGTCGTGGGGCGGCACGGGCGCCGGACGCATCGAGCCGTCGAGGGTCCGGTCGGGGCCGGTGCGGCGGGCGACCTGCCACGGCATCGGCGACTCCAGGCGGCGCCCCAGGGCCTCGGCCGCGCGCCGCGAGACCCGCACCCGGCGCGGATCCGCGCTCTCCCGGCCGGCCCCGGCCCCGGCCTCGGCTCCGGGTCCGGGTGCGGCCTCGTGCTCGGCCCCGGCGCCGTCGAGACGGCCGAGGTCGATCCGGGTCGTCATCAGGCCGCGCTCCCGAGGCCGGGCAGCTCCAGGTCGAGCCAGTCGCGGTGGCCCGGGGGCGGCGGGGTGATCCGCTCGAGCCGGTCGGCCAGTCCTCCGGTCCAGTCGTCGAGCCGCCCGCCGAGCGGGTCCAGCCAGTCGTCGGCGCGCTCGCGCACCGCGTCGAGGAGCCCGGCGAGGCGACGCTCGGCCGCGGCGATGAGCTCGCGCAGCCGGTCGACCTCGCGGGCGTGGCGCTCGAGGGCCTCGGCGGCGGCGTCGTGGAGGGCGGCCGTGCGCCGCAGGTCACCCGCCCGCTCCCGGGCCCGCCGGCGCACGGCGTCGGCGGCGACGCCGGTCCAGGTGGTGGCCTCCGCCCGGCCCACCAGCCGGTCGGCCTCGGCGCGGACGTCGCCCGCCACGTCACGCATGCGGCGGGCCAGACCGAGGAGGGCCGAGGGGTCGCCGTACATCGTGGACCTCCGAGGGGGGGGTGGGCGGTGGGCCGGGTGCCGTGGCAGGACCGTGCCCGACCTCGACGGCGCGGAAACGTCACGGACGCAGGGCTGTGGAGAGCCGGTCGAGGCCCTCCTCGACCACGGCGGTGGGTCCGGCGAAGCTCAGCCGCACCGAGCGGTGGCCCTCGACCACGTCGAAGTCGACGCCCGGGGCCACGCCGACGCCGGTGCGGGCGAGCAGGTCGCGGGCGAAGGACATGGAGTCGTCGGTGAGGTGGGAGACGTCGGCGTAGACGTAGAACGCCCCGTCGGCCGGCGCGAGACGGCTCAGTCCCAGCCGCGGCAGCCCGTCGAGCAGCAGCCGCCGGTTGTGGGCGTAGCGCTCCACGTGGGCGTCGAGCTCGGCGTAGGTCTCCTCGGTGAAGGCCGCGAGGCACGCACGCTGGGCGAGCACGGGCGGGCAGATCGTGAAGTTGCCGGTGAGCACGTCGACGGCGCGCCGCAGGTCGCGCGGCACGAGCATCCAGCCGATGCGCCACCCGGTCATCGAGAAGTACTTGCTGAAGCTGGAGAAGACCACGGCCTGGCGGCTGGTCTCCCACGCCGAGCGGGCCAGCCGGGCCTGCGGGCCCTGCTCGAGCGGGGCGTACTCGATGCCGTGGTAGATCTCGTCGGAGATCAGGCGCACCCCGTGCTCCTCGGCCCAGCGGGCCAGGGCGGCGAGCTCCTCGGGCAGCAGCATGGTGCCGGTGGGATTGGCGGGGCTGGCCACCACCAGGCCCGCGAGCCCCACCTCGGCGTGCAGCGCGTCGAGCTGCTCGACCGTGGGCTGGAAGCGGGTCTCCGGCCCGGTCGCCACCTCGACGACCTCGCAGCCGAGCGCGCTGAGCACGTTGCGGTAGCAGGGGTAGCCCGGGCGCGCGATCGCCACGCGGTCGCCGTGCTCGAAGGCGGCGAGGAAGGCGAGCAGGAAGCCGCCGCTGCTCCCGGTGGTGACGACGACGTCGTCGGCCTCGACGTCGATGCCGTGGGTGCGGCGGTGGTGGCCCGCGATGGCCTCGCGCAGCTCCAGCACCCCGGTGGCCGGGGTGTAGCCCAGCGGGTCGCCCGACCCGAGCAGCCGCACGGCCTCGGCGGCGACCGGGCCGGGGGCGCCGGTGCTGGGCTGGCCGGCGAGCAGGTCGACGAGGTCGCCGTGGGTGCGCCGGCGCTCCGCCGCCGCGGCCAGCATGTCCATCACGTGGAAGGGGGGTACGGCGGCGCGGCTGGCCACCTGCATCCGGTCGGTCACCCTTGCGACCCTAGAGGGGACCCCGGAGGGCGTCCGGGAGCGGTCGGGGCGCTCCGCGGCGGCCCCCCGCGCCGATAGACTGCGTGCCCGCCACCCCACGCGCAGAGGTGACATGACCTTCGACGTCCACCAGCTCGACCAGTTCGTGCTGGTCGGCTCGGCCGTCACGCTCCTGGCGATCCTGGCCGTGCGGATCTCCTCGCGCGCCGGGCTGCCCAGCCTGATGTTCTACCTGCTGATGGGCGTCGCGCTCGGCGAGGCCGGCCTCGGCATCGGCTTCGAGGACGCCGAGCTGGCCCACGCCCTCGGGTTCGCGGCCCTGGCCGTCATCCTGGCCGAGGGCGGGCTCACCACCAGCTGGCGCGAGGCGCGACCGGTGATGCGCCTGGGCCTGTCGCTGGCCACGGTCGGCGTCGCGGTCTCGGTCGCGGTGGTCGCCGTCGGGGCGCACTACGTGCTGGGCCTGCCGTGGGAGCTGGCCGTGCTGCTGGGCGCGGTGTGCTCGCCGACCGACGCCGCCGCGGTGTTCTCGGTGCTGCGGGTCGTGCCGTTGCCCCGCCGGCTCACCGGCACCCTGGAGGCCGAGTCGGGCCTCAACGACGCCCCCACGGTCGTGCTGGTCACCCTCATCTCCACCGGGGCGGTCGGCGAGCACCCGCCGCTGGTGGTGCTCGCGATCATCGTCTTCGAGCTCGCGGTCGGTGTGGCCCTGGGGCTCGCCGCGGGCTTCGGCGGTGCCTGGACGATGCGGCGCGCCGCCCTGCCCTCCTCCGGTCTCTACCCCCTGGCCGTGCTCTGCCTGACCTTCCTGGCCTACGGCGGCGCCACGGCGCTGCACGGCAGCGGCTTCGCGGCCGTCTACGTCGCCGCGCTTGTGCTCGGCAACTCCGAGCTGCCCCACCGCGCGGCCACCCGGTCCTTCGCCGAGGGCGTCGCCTGGCTGGCCCAGATCGGGCTCTTCGTCATGCTCGGTCTGCTGCTCTCACCGGGCCGCATCGACGCCGCGACCGTCGGTCTGGCGGTGGTGGCCGGGTTGCTGCTGACCTTCGTGGCCCGACCGCTGTCGGTGGCGGTGAGCGCCCTGGCCCAGCCGATGCCGCCACGGCAGCTGGCCTTCCTGTCCTGGGCCGGACTGCGCGGTGCCGTGCCGATCGTGCTGATGACCATCCCGCTGTCGGAGGGGGTCGAGGGGGCCGAGCGGCTCTTCGACATCGTGTTCGTGATGGTGGTGCTCTACACCCTCCTCACCGGGCCGACCCTGCCCTGGGTGGCGCGCGTGCTGCGGGTCGCCCGCCGCTCCGAGCCGCGCGACCTCGAGCTCGAGGCAGCGCCCCTCGAGCGGGTGGCCGCCGACCTGCTCCAGATCACGATCAGCCCGGTCTCGCGCCTGCACGGCGTGGAGGTGGGCGAGCTGCGGCTGCCCGTGGGGGTGTCGGTGTCGATGGTCATCCGCGACGGCCGCACGCTCGTGCCCGACCCGCGCACGGTGCTGCGCCGCGGCGACGACCTGCTCGTCGTGACCCCGCGCAAGCAGCGCGAGCTCACCGAGGAGCGGCTGCGCCTGGTCAGCGCCTCGGGCCGCCTGGCGCGGTGGAGCAGCCCGGAGCAGGGGCCGCGGGGCTGAGCCGCCGGTCAGGCGTCGGGCGGCACGCAGACGGTGGCGTCGCCGCGGACCTTGACCTGCTGCTTGCCCGGCAGGAGCTCGTCGAAGTCGTCGCCGACGACCACGACGACCCCGTCGACCGGGGCGTCGCGGCGCACGACCTCGGTGTCGGCGCCGAGGTGGGTCCGCACCAGCCGCACCGCGGGGTTGGTGGGGTCGTCGGTCCAGATCTGGGCGCGGGCCACGTCGGCGTCGCCCGGCGCGTCCTGACCGCTGCCCCGGGCGAAGCCGGCGTCGACCAGTCCCTGCAGCGTCCGCCCCGCGAGCCCCGAGCGGTCGCCGGCGTTGAGCACGCTGACGAGGACCTGCGCGCTGCTCAGTGTCGAGCCGCGGGCCACGTCGGTCTCGACGCAGGCGCTCGAGGAGGCTTCGTCGGAGTCGGAGAAGGGGGCGGTGACGGCCGAGAGGCCCCACGCTGCCCCGGCCACGAGCAGGACGGCGAGGACGGTCAACGTGATCGCCGAGCGGGCCTGGGCGCTGCTCACGACGCGGTCCCGGCCACGGCGTGCACGCGCGCGTGCAGCACGGTGCGCTGCTGGAGCGCCGCGCGCAGCGCGCGGTGCAGACCGTCCTCGAGGTAGTACTCCCCGCGCCACTCCACCACGTGGGCGAACAGGTCGCCGTAGAAGGTGGAGTCCTCGTCGAGGAGCGCGGCCAGCTGGAGGGTGTCCTTGGTGGTCACCAGCTGGTCGAGGCGCACCTGGCGCGGCGGCACGTCGGCCCAGCCGCGCGAGGACAGGCCGTGGGCGGGATAGGGACGGCCCTCGCCCACGCGCTTGAAGATCACGCCGCGACTATAACCAGCCCGACGTGCGCCGTGGCCGCGGCGAGGCGGCCCCGGCGCACCCCGGACGGGTCAGGCCGACCAGCGCAGCGAGTCGTCGACCAGGTCGGCGAGGGCGTTGACGCCCCGCAGGTCGGCGCGCTCGCCCATGAGGCGGGCGAGGGCCTGCGAGTGGCGGGTCTTGAGGTCGCGCTGCTGGCGCGCACGCTCGAGGTCCCGGTCGGACATGGTGGGGTTCTCCATCATCGGCCTCCCTGACTGGTGCCTGTCGGCGTGACCGGGACCCGTGTCCCGGTCGGAGGCTCCAGCGTGGGGTGCGTCGATGGCCGCACTGTTGAGCGCGGGTTACGAGCAGGTCTCACGTGCCGTGACGTACGACTCGCGGCCGACCGCGCCGTTCCGCCCCGCCCGCGGCCGTCGTGTGCTGCCGACGGGCGCGGGACGGGCGAGTGGCCTCACAGGGTGGGCTCGCTCCAGGCGTTCTGGATGACCTCGACGCCGCGGTCGCGGGTGACCAGGCGGGCCCGGCCGGCCGGGGCGGGCAGCGGCCGCAGGTTGCGGATGAGCGGCCCCTCGTCGGGGCTGCCCGAGAGCAGCATGCCCGGCATGGCCAGGTCGCGCAGCGACTGGATGACCGGCTCGTAGAGCGAGCGCGAGGCGCCACCGGAGCGGCGGGTCACCACGACGTGCAGACCCACGTCGCGGGCCTGGGCGAGCATCGGCTGCAGCGCCTGGAGCGGGGAGCTCTGCTGGGTGGCGACCAGGTCGTAGTCGTCGACGAGCAGGAACACCTCCGCGCCGGCCCACCAGCTGCGGTTGCGCAGCTGGTCGGGGGTGACGTCGGGCCCGGGGATGCGGTTCTCGAGATAGGTCGCGAGGTCCTTGAGCACCGGCGTGGCCTGGGTGGCCGAGGTCATGTAGTTGAGCAGGTAGTCCTCGGGCACCTCCCCGAGCAGCGAGCGGCGGTAGTCGACGAGGAAGATCTGGGCCTGCCGGGGCGTGCGGGTGCGCACGATCTCCTGGGCGTAGGTGCGCAGCAGGGCGCTCTTGCCCGACTGGCCGTCGCCGAAGACCAGCAGGTGCGGCTCGGCGTCGACGTCGAGCCCCACCGGGGCCAGCTCCTTCTCGTTGATGCCGAGCAGGATCGGCCCGCCGGGCTTCTCGGCCGCGGGGTCGACCTCGGCGAGACCGGCGAGGCGGCGCACCTGCTCGAGGTCGATCCGCTCCGGCAGCAGCCGCAGCTTGGGACCGGCAGGGCCGGTCCAGGCGTCGGCCACCCGGGTGATGAGGTCGTCGACCCCGTCGCCGAGGTTGTCGGCGGAGGCGTCGCCGTCGATGCGGGGCAGCGCGCCGAGGAAGTGCAGCTTGCTGCTGACCAGGCCACGGCCGGGCCGACCGGCCGGCACGAGGGCGGCCACCTTGCGGTCGATCTCGGAGTCGATGTGGTCACCCAGCTTGAGCTCCAGGCGCGTGCCGAGCACGTCGCGCATCGCGGCGCGCATGTCCGACCAGCGCGCGGCGCCCAGCAGCATGTGCAGACCGAAGGTCAGGCCGCGCCCGGCGAGCTGCTGGAGCTCGATCTCGATGTCGTCGAAGTCGGCGCGCAGCGTGCTCCAGCCGTCGACGACGAGGAACACGTCGCCGTAGCCGTCGTCGGCGCGGCCCTGGGCGCGCCGGCTGCGGTAGGTCTCGATGGAGTCGATGCCGTGCGCGCGGAAGTAGGCCTCGCGCCGGTCCACGATCCCGACGACCTCGGCGATGATGCGCCGGATCACGTCGGGCTCGGAGCGCGTCGCGACCCCCGAGACGTGGGGCAGGCGGGCCAGCGGGGTGAACGTGCCGCCACCGAAGTCGAGCACGAAGAACTGCGACTCGGTGGGCGTCGTGGTCAGCGCCATGCTGGTCACGACGCTGCGCAGCAGCGTGCTCTTGCCCGAGCGCGGCCCGCCGACGACCACGACGTGGCCGGCGGCGCCGGTGAGGTTGACGGTGAGCGTGTCGCGGCGCTGCTCGCGCGGGCGGTCGACGGTGCCGAGGGGGATCGTGAGGCCGGGCAGCTCGCGCCAGCGGCGCGAGACCAGGCCGAGCTCGGGATCGGCCTCCAGGTCGCCGAAGAGCTGGTCGAGGGTGTCGGGCACGTCGAGCGGCGGCAGCCAGACCTGGTGGGCCTCGGGGCCGTGCCCGACCATGCGGTCGACCGCGATGTCGAGCAGGGACTTCTGCTGGCCCTCCTGCTTGGCCGCGGGCCGCGGTGCCTCCTCCGGCTCGGGCGCGCTCGGCACCTCGAGCATCTGCACCTCGGAGACGGTGAAGGGCAGGATCCCCTGCACGTGGCCGCCCTCGTCGC
This sequence comes from Nocardioides sp. P86, assembly GCF_023712465.1. Taxonomy (NCBI): domain Bacteria; kingdom Bacillati; phylum Actinomycetota; class Actinomycetes; order Propionibacteriales; family Nocardioidaceae; genus Nocardioides; species Nocardioides sp. P86. Next base: position 603,613 of record NZ_JAMAYE010000003.1, read on the forward strand.
GGATCACCCGGGTGCGACCCGACGGCGGGCCCGAGACGTAGGCGGCCTTGAAGCGCACCATGCTGGTCGGGTCGGGCTTGAGGTAGCCCAGGCCGGGCACGGCCGGCAGCTCGTAGGCGTCGGGCACGCCGAGCACCGCACGGGACTCCTGGGCGCTGAAGGTGCGCAGGCCCACGCGGTAGGACAGGTGCGACTCCAGGCCGCGCAGCCGGCCCTCCTCCAGGCGCTGGGAGGCCAGCAGCAGGTGCAGCCCCAGCGAGCGGCCGAGGCGGCCGATGGCCACGAAGAGGTCGATGAACTCCGGCTTGGCCGAGAGCATCTCGGAGAACTCGTCGACCACGATGAAGAGCGAGGGCATCGGCTCGAGGTCCTCGCCGGCGGCGCGGGCCTTCTCGTAGTCGCGGATCGAGGCGTAGTTGCCGGCGGCGCGCAGCAGCTCCTGGCGGCGCACCATCTCCCCCGACAGGGCGTCCTGCATGCGGTCGACGAGGGTGAGCTCCTCGGAGAGGTTGGTGATGACCGCGGAGACGTGCGGCATCTCCGACATGCCGGCGAAGGTCGCACCGCCCTTGAAGTCGACCAGCACGAGGTTGAGCTGCTCGGGGGAGTGGGTCATCACGAGGCCGAGCACCAGCGTGCGGAGGAACTCCGACTTGCCCGATCCCGTGGCCCCGATGCACAGGCCGTGGGGTCCCATGCCCTGCTGCGCCGACTCCTTGATGTCGAGGTGCACCAGCCCGCCGCCCTCGCCGTTGCCGATCGGCACCCGCAGCCGGTCGCGCGCGGGCCGGGCGCGCCAGGCCACCGCGGGGTCGAAGGTGTGCACGTCGCCGAGCGAGAGCAGCTCCATGAAGTCGGTCGGCCCGGTGATCTCGCCGCCGGCGGGCGCGGCGTCGCCGCCGGTCGCGGCCACCGTGTGCAGCGGGGTCAGGCGCCGCGCGAAGGCCTCCGCGGTGGCCAGGTCGCACTGGTCGGCCCGCGCGCGGATGGGCTCCTCGCGCAGGCGCAGCGCCTCCACCGGCACGCGGCCGTCGGCGCCGACCTCGCCGCCGAAGAGCAGCCGCAGGCTGCTGGCGTCGTCCATCTCGTCCCACCGCGAGGGCAGGTCGAGCACCGTCACGCCGTGCAGGCCGTCGGGCGGGATGACGTGGTTGCCCGGGGGCAGCGTGGCGCCGTCGAGCACCAGCAGCAGGTGGGGCGTGGCCGGTCGCTCGTCGGCCCCGAAGCGGGGCCGGTCGGAGAGGTCCTCGGGCAGCAGGGCCGCGAGGTCGTCGAGGGAGGTGCTGACCATGCGCATCGGCCCGACGGCGTCGGTGGCCCGCGGGCTCAGGCTGTGGGGCAGCCACTTGACCCAGTCCCAGTGGGCCAGGGTGCGCTCGGAGGCCAGGACCGCCACCACGAGGTGGTCCGGCGACTGGAACGCCGTGGCCGAGCAGATCAGCGCCCGGGCCAGCGCGCGGGTGGGGTCGTCGGGCCCGCACAGCTCGAGGCGGTCGAAGGCGCGCAGGTCGACCGACGCGGGGAGGTCGGGCTGCAGCCGGTGCACGACGAGCAGACGGTGCAGCGCCGAGGCGGCGGCCGGGTCGACCTGGTCGATCGGCGCCGACTCGGGCGGCACCAGCTCGAGCCCGAGCGGCTGGGCGCACACGCCGTACCGGACGTGGAGGAACTGGGGGTCGGCGGTGCCGTGCTCCCAGACCCGTGAGCGCTCCTCGGCGATCGCGGGCAGCGAGGAGGGCTCGGGGTGGTGCCAGGTCAGCGCGCGGCGCTGCTGGTCGGCGGCGTCGCGGGCGATCTTGCGCACGCCGGCGAGGTAGCGCAGGTACTCGGTGCGCGAGCCCGTCACGCTCTGGGCGCGCTGCTTCCGCTGCCGGTCGATCTGCACGACGATGAAGCCGAGGGTGGCGAAGAGGAACATGCCGGCCGCGATGTAGGAGCGCCCGCCGGTCTGCCCGCCCATGCTGGCCACCAGCACGATCGAGCCGAGGCTGCCGAGCATCGGGATCGCGTTCATCAGGACGCCGCCGGCGCCCTCGCTGTCCTCGATCTCGGGCGGGGCCTGCAGGACGATCTGACCGGAGGGCATCTCCGGCTCCTCGAGCCGGTGCCCGCGCAGCGTCGTGGTCAACGAGGTCCCCTCGGGGTCGGTCTGGCCGGGTGACGGGGCTCCGACCGGGGTCGCGCCGCGCGACCGGGTGGGGTGGTCGGGCTGAGGTCCAGCGATGATAGGCGCCGCACCGCCGACCGACTACCCTGCGTGCGACCGGGCCAAACCGCCCGGGCACGCCCCCTGGTCCGGCGCCGGCCGGGGGGCCCGGGCGCCAGGCGCGTGGAGCAGCCGTGGCCGGAGCGAGCAGCAACGTCGGTGACAGCGTCGCGCTGACCGTGCACGGGCCCCGCGGGTCCCTCGACCTGGTCGTGCCCACGGCGGTCACCGTGCTCGACGTCGCCCGGGAGTACGCCAGCCAGGCCGGTCTGGCCGACGTGCCGCCGCTGGGCACCCACCGCGGCGCCACCCTCGAGCCCGGCGCCTCCCTCGCCGGGTCGGGCGTGCGGGCCGGCGACGTGCTCGTCGCCCTCACCGCCCCCACCACGGCCCCCTCGCCCTCCCGGTCACGGCGCGGCTCCACCGGCCCCTCCGACGCGCCCGGCGCCCTGGCGGTGGTCTGGCTGGCGCTCGCCGCGGCCACCGCGGTGCTGGCGGGGCTGCTCGCCACCCGCGCCGACGGCACGACCCGCGACCTCACGGTGGGGCTGCTGGTCGCCGCCGCCGTGGTCGGCGTGATGCCCGTCGGCCGTCTCGCGGGCCACCGTGCCCTGGCCGCCCCGGTCTTCGCCGGCGCCGCCGCGCTCGCGGTCGTGTGGGACCCCGAGCCGGCCCGGCTGCCCACGGTCATCGGCCTCGCCGCCCTCGTCGCGGCCCTCACCGCGGCGGTGGGCCGCTCGCTCGACCAGCGCCAGGAGGAGGGGCTGCGCGTCTGGATCGTCGTAGGCTCCCTGGTCTTCGTGCTCCCCACCGGCTGCGCGCTGGTCGGCTTCGAGCCGCCGGTGGTCTGGTCGCTGCTGCTCGTCGTGGCCGTGCTGGCCCCCCGCTTCGTCCCCGCCTACGCCGTGGACGTGCCCGACCAGCTGCTCGTCGACCTGGAGCGCCTCGCCGTGAGCGCCTGGTCGGCGCGGGAGCGTCCCCGCGGGCGGCGCGGCCGCACCGTCGTACGCCCCTCCGCGGTCGAGACCGTGGCCGAGCAGGGCGCCCGCACGCTGACGGCCTGGTCGGCCGCGGTGCTGGTGCTGGTCGCGGTCGCGGCCCCCCTGCTGCTGGCCTCGGCCACCCTGCCGGTCGACCGGGTGGGTGCGCGCGTGCTCGTCGGTCTCAGCGGCGCCGCCCTGCTGCTGGCGGCCCGCAGCTACCGCCACGTCGCGGCGCGGGCCCTGCTGCGGTGCGCGGGCCTCGTGTGCTGGCTCGTGCTGCTCGTCGCGCTCGTCGGGGCGCTGCGCGAGGGCGCCGGCACCCTGCTCGCGGTCGGGTCCGTGCTGCTGGCCGCGCTCGTCGTGCTCGTCGCCGTCGCGACGGGTCGGGGGTGGCGCTCGGCCTGGTGGTCGCGGCGGGCCGAGGTGGCCGAGGGTCTCGTGGGGGCCGGGGCGCTGGCCAGCGTCGTGGTCGCGGTCGGGATCTTCCGCGTGCTCTGGGAGAGCATCAACCTGCCCGGCTGACCCGTCGTGGGGGCCTGGCGCGAGGGCCGCGCCGCCACGGCGAGCCGCGCCCGACACGCCGGTGGCGCCGGGGTCCTGCACAGGTCTGCGGCGGGCCAGGTTTAGCCCCAGGGGCCCCGGGTAGACCGATGCGTGTCCGCCACCGGCGCCGCGCAGGACGTCCCAGCGCTCGTCCCGCGTCGCTCCGGTCCCGGGCCCCGGACCACAGCACAGCGACACCCCCACCCCCGCGCGGCGAGACGGCCGCACCCCCGAAAGAAGGAGTTGGCATGTCCAACGAGTACGGCCAAGGCGAAAAGGTCCTCTCCCGCGCAGCCGGCATGGTTGCGGAGGCCAAGGGCGACTTCGACAACATCTCCAAGACCCTCATGGGCAACGTCGAGCAGCTCAAGTCCCAGTGGGGCGGCCAGGGCTTCCGCGCCTTCGACACGCTCTCGCAGGAGTGGCAGGCCAAGCAGAACAAGATCCTGAGCGCGCTCAACGTCTTCGAGTCCAACCTCCAGACCACGGAGAAGGACAACGTCGCCACCGACGAGTCGCAGTCCTCGACCATGGCGTCCATCAGCGCCGGCCTCGACGCCGCTCCCGGCGTCTGACCCCCACAGACCACAGCAAGGAGACACAGCCATGTCGCTCGACGGAATCAAGGTCAACCACGCCGGACTCGACACCGGTGCGCAGGACCTCGCCACCGGTGTGAAGAACATCGAGAACCGCCTGCAGCAGCTCGAGGACGAGCTCAGCGAGCTCAAGGGCGCCTGGGTCGGCAACGCCCGCCTCGCCTACGACGACGCCAAGCGCAAGTGGGACCAGGCCATCCTGGAGATGAAGGACCTGCTCGCCCGCACCAGCAACGCCGTCGCCACCGCCAACACCGAGTACCGCGAGGCCGACAAGCGCGGCGCCGGCCTCTTCGGCGGCTGAGCGCAGCACCCACCCCGAGGGGGTCGGCACCGTCCGGTGCCGGCCCCCTCGTCGTGCCGCCCGTCCCCGTCGCGCGGCACCGCTAGCATCACTGCCGGTCTGGACCGGGGAGTCCGCGGACCGCCACGGGGTAGACCGGTGGGCGATCGACCCAGCGCACAGCACCGGAGGGACCTCCGGTGAGGAGAAGGAGACGCCGATGAGCCAGGCGCCAGTGAGCGCGACCGGCCTGGTGCGCGTGACCGTCGCCTCCGGCACCCGCCGGGTCGACCTGGTCCTGCCCGGCTCGGTGCCCGTGGCCGAGCTCGTGCCCGAGCTGGCCCGCAGCGTCGGCCTGCTCGACGCCCTCACGGTCTACGGCGGCTACCGCGTCGTGACCGCCGAGGGTCGCGAGCTGGCCCCCGACTCGGGCCTGGTGATGCAGGGCGTCGAGGACGGCGGCCTGCTCACCGTCACCGCCGGCATCGACGCCCCCGCGCCCCGGGTCTACGACGACGTCGTCGAGGCGATGACCGACGTCGTCGAGCGCGACCTCAAGCCGTGGTCGCCCGCCTCGGGACGCCGCACGGCGCTGAGCGCCTCGGGGCTGCTGATGGCCCTCGGCGCCGTGGCCCTGCTCGTGCAGAGCGACGCCCGGCTGGCCGGCACCGCGGCCGCCGTGGTCGCCGCCGTGCTGGTGGCGGGCGCGGTGGTGCTCTCCCGCGCGCAGCGCGAGGCCGAGGCCGCCGTGGCCGTGGCGTGGATGGGCTGCCTCTACGCCGCCGTGGCCGGGCTGGTGCTCGCGGAGTCGGCGTACGACGGTCCCTCGGCCGTGGTCAGTGCCGGTGGCGCGGCCCTCGTGGCCGGGCTGGTCGCGCTGGTGGGGCTGGGTGAGGGGCGCACGCTGGTGCTGCCGCCGGTCGTGGTCGGGGCCGTCTTCGTGGCCACCGGCCTGCTGATCCGGGTCGCCGACCTCGACACGGCGGTGGTGCTGACCACCGCGATGGCCTTCGTCGTGCTGGCCGGCAGCGTCTTCCCGTGGCTGGCCCTCGGGCTGACCGGCACGACCGTCGAGCAGATCTACTCCGTCGCCGACATCACGACCGACCCCGACGAGATCGACCCCGTGCGCGTGAGCGCCGACGCCCGCGTGGCCCACGAGATCCTGGTGGCCATCTCGGCCACGGTGGGCCTGCTGCTGGTGCTGGTCGTGCCGCTCGCGGTCGGGCTCGGCCTGTCCGGCACCCTGCTGGCCGTGGTGGCCTGCCTCGTGGTCATGCTCCGCACCCGCCAGTACCGCACCGGCTCCGAGGTGCTGGTCGGCCTGGTCAGCGGCATCGTGGGGCTCGGCGCGGTCGCGCTCTCGCTGATGTACCTCCAGCCCGAGTGGCGGCCCACGACCGCGGTCGTCCTGGCCGCCGCGGGCGCCGTGCTGCTGGCGGTGACCCTCCTGCCCCGCACCCCGTCGGTGCGCGGCGGCCGTTTCGGCGACGTGGTCGAGACCGTGGCGCTGCTGGCGATGCTCCCGCTGCTGGTGCTGGCCAGCGGCCTGTTCTCCTCGATCACGGGCTGACCCGGTGGCGACCAAGAAGGACCTCGTCGAGGCCCACGCCTTCAGCCGGCGCCGGCTCGTCACCGCCTTCGTCTCGGGCGCCCCCGGCGGCCGTGAGGTCGAGCCGGCGCGCCCGGGCCGCACCCTCATCGGCGGGGCGGCGCTCGCCGTGCTCCTGGTGGCCGGTGCCGCCATCACGGGCATCTTCACCGACCGGACCCCCGAGGGCTGGGACGAGCCGGGGCTGCTCATCTCCGAGGACGAGGGAGCCTCCTACGTCGTGCTCCTCGACGGCGAGGGCAACCCCGAGGCGCGCCCGGTCGACAACGTGGTCTCCGCGCGCCTGGCGCTGCAGGGGCAGCTCGACGAGCCCACCACGATCGCCCAGGACACCATCGACACGCTGCCGCTCGGGCCGGAGATCGGCATCCTCCAGGGGCCCGAGACGCTGCCGGGCTCCGACGAGATGGTCGAGAGCGGGTGGACGGCCTGCACCGGCCCGGCCAAGGCGCTCCAGGTCGACGTCTCCGCGCGACCCGACGCCAACCCGATCGGCGACGGCCAGGCCTTCGTGGTCAAGAGCGAGGGCGAGGTCTGGGTGGTCGCCACCGCCCCCGCCACCGTGGACACCCCGGCCCAGGCCTACCGGTACCTGCTGTCGATGGACAACGGCCGCGACTTCTTCCTCAACGAGTTCGGGCTCTCCACCCAGGCCCAGGCCACCGCGGTCAGCGGCGACTGGCTGCAGCTCTTCCCCGAGGGCGCCCCTCTCGACCTCGACTCCTTCGACGTCGGCGAGGTCGGCGGCGAGGTGCCCGGGCTCTCCCGCGCCGAGGGCGTGGCGGGCGACTACGTCGCCACCGACGACGGTGGCGGCTACGTCCTCACCAGCGACGGTCCCGGCCTGCTCGACCCCTTCGCGCTCGCCGTCTACGCCAACGCCGCGCGCGGCACCGACCGCACGCCGCTCGACATCGCTCCGCCCGACGTGGACCAGAACCGCGACGTCTACGCCGGTGCCCGCTGGCCCACGGCGGCGCCGGAGCAGGCCGTGCCCAGCGGCCAGTGCGCCTTGCTGGAGACCGACCCCGAGGGCGCCCCCCGCGCCCAGGCCTACGCCGAGCCGGGCGAGGACGCCAGCGCGGCCGACCTGCCGCGGGCCGAGCGCGACGTCAGGGTCGAGCCCGGCGCGGGCGCCATCTTCGTGGTGGGCGACTGGTCGGGCGCGCCCGGCACCAGCACCTTCGTCGTCGACTCCACCGGCACGGCCTTCAACCTCGAGGGTCCCGACACCCTGACCTACCTCGGCTACGGCGACATGACCCTGCCGGTCGTGCCCGACGCGTGGCTCGACGTGTTCGACACCGGCGTCGTCCTCTCGCCCGAGCTGGCCCTGTGCCCGCCGCAGAGCGTCGAGGAGGCCACGGAGTGCGCGTGACCCGGGGGTCCGCCCGGGCCGGATCGGCGAGCAGGTCCGAGCGGCGGCACCGCTCGCGGGTCGTGGTCGGCGGGCTCGCCGTCACCGCGCTGCTGGGCACGCCGCTGCTGCCGACGCCGGCCGGGGCTGCCAGTCCCTTCGGGCAGGGCTGCGACCAGGCCTTCGAGGAGGGCACGGAGGTCAGCGAGCCCCTGACCGGCGACAGCCTGCCCCTCGAGGCGATGGGCGTGCCGGCGGCGCAGGAGGAGCTCGCAGCCCGGGGCGTCGAGCCCGGGGCCGGGGTCACCGTGGTGGTGCTGGACTCGGGCGCCGTCGGGGTCCCCGCGGTGTCGGCCGGCGCCGTGCTGCCGAGCCAGGCCGGCGGTGGACGCCCGCTCGACCACCGCGGCACGACCTTCGCCGGCATCGTGGCCGGGGCGTCGTTCACCGAGGAGGGCGCCGAGCGGCCGACCCCGGTCGGCATCGCCCCGGGGGCGCAGGTGGTCTCGGTGCGGGTGCTCGACGACATCGACCCCGACGCCGAGGGCGTCGGGGCGACGACCGAGGCCCTGACCGCCGGGCTGCGCTCGGTGCTGCCGCTCGTGCGCGCCGCCGACCGGACGGTGGTGGTCGCGGTGCCCGTGGCGGTGCCGCGGGGCCGCGCGCTCGAGGCTGCCGCCGAGGAGCTGTGGGACGCCGGGGCGATCGTGGTCGCCGGGGTCGGCGACCGCCCGGTCGTCGACGAGGCGCGCCCCGACAGCGCCGATGTGCCGCTGGCGCGGCCGTCGGCCACCGAGGACGCCGCCGACGTGCTGGGCCCGGCCGGCGCCGGGCACGTCGTGGGCGTCGCCGCCACCGACGTCGCCGACCCGCTGCGCTCCTCCGCCGTCGACGTCGCCGCCCCCAGCGTCGGCGCGCTGTCGTGGGCGGCCAACGGTGCCCCCTGCATCGCGCCGGGCCCCTCGACCACCATCGCGACCGCGGAGGTGGCGGGGGTGCTGGCACTGCTGCTCTCGCGCTTCCCCGACGACTCCCCGCAGCAGCTCGTCGACCGCCTGGTCGGCACCGCCGCGGGACGCGCCGACGTGGCGTCGCGGCTCACGGGGGCCGGGCTGGTGCAGGCCGCCGAGGCGGTCACCCGGCCGCTGCTGCCGCAGCGCTCGGGCACCTCGGGGGAGACCACCGTGGCCCGTGACACCGCCAGCGCGCTGGCCCCGCCGCCGGTGAGCGACCCGCTGGCCGGGGCGCGCGACGAGGCGCTGTGGTGGGGGTTGCTCGGTGGCGGGGCGCTCCTGCTCGCGCTGGTGCTGCGACCCGTGCTGGCCCGCCGCCGCTGACGGTCGGCCGGGTCAGGTGTCGCCGGGTCGGGTGCGGTCGGGCTCCTGGCCCCCGCCGGGCGGGCCCGGGTCTGCCGGCGTCGGTGGCGTGGTCGGGGGCGACGCGGGCAGCAGCACCGGCACCGCCGTGCGCAGGGCGGCGGGCAGCGCCGAGATCGTCACCAGCGCCACGAACCCGCTGATCATCTTGTCGCCCAGCGACACCAGCAGGTTGGCGACCGCGAGCGCGGCGAGCGGGGGCACCCCGAGGGCGAGCACCGAGTCGGTGACCATGTCGCCGCCGTTGCCGGTGCCGCCGTCGAAGCGCCAGACGAGGATGGGCACGGCCACGGCCGAGCAGACCAGGGCCACGAGCACGTTGAGCCCCAGGAACCGCGGCAGGCTGCGCCCCAGGCCCCACCGCCGCGCGCCGTAGCCCCAGACCAGCGCACCGGCCACGTTGACCAGCGCGAAGGGCACCGACACGGGGCCGCTCTCGGCCACGCCCAGCACGTTGGTGGCCAGGCCCACCGCCGCGCCGCGCCACGGCCCGAGCGCCAGGGCCGCGATCGCCGTGCCGACCATGTCCAGGTGCACCGGCAGCTGCAGGAGCTCGACCAGCGAGCGATCCAGCAGGTTGACGACGACGCACGCGACCAGGAGCAGCAGCGCACCACGCGGTGGCACCCCCGCGCCGGCCCCGGACGACGGGTCGGGTCCGGACGTCGCGGGCGGGGGGTCGACGGGGCGGGCCGTGCCGTCGCCGCCCTCCGCGCCGTCTGCCGCGTCCGCCCCGTCGGCGGCGGGGAGCGTCGGGGGTGCTGGGGGTGCTGGGGGTTCGGCCGCGGCGGTCGGACGCGGCCGCCGGCACTGCTCGACCCACGCGTCGACGCGCTCGTCCTCGGCGCCGAGCGCGTGGGCGATCTCGCGCACGAGCGGGAGGTTGACCCGGGTGCGACCGGTGCGGAAGGCGTCGTAGACGGTGGTGCGGGCGACCCGTGCGGCGTGCGCCGGGGTGCCCGCCGCCTCGCGGGCGCCGCTGACGCGGCGGGCGATCTCGGCGTACGACGGGTCGCCGACCCGGGCGCGCAGGGCCTGGAGCTCCAGGGCCAGACCGTCCCACCGCGACGCGTCGCCCGACCCGTTGGGCCCCCCGGCCGTGTCCTGCTCCACCGATGGCCCCCCGAGTGACCTGACGACGTGCGGGCGCGCTCCCCGTGGCCCGCCCGAGGCCGAAGCATACGGCGGCGACGGGAGTCCTCCGGCCCGCCGTCCCGGGCGCGGTCCGGCGTGCCGGAGGCCCTGCGGCGGAACCCGACGCTGTCCGGGATCGTCCGAGAAACCGCGTCCGGCCCCGCTGGGGCCCGACTCCGACGTAGAACTGCACCACCGACCCCTCTCCCTGCCCCTCGCCTCGACCAGACCCGCCCCGGCGACACCGCCGCCCCGTCCGCCGAAGGACCCCCCGTGCCGATCTACTCCGTGACCGACGACCGCGGCCGCACCCGCCTCGTCGCGTCGCTCGCCGACGCGCTGCGCCAGGCCGGTGGCAGCCGGCTGAGCGACGAGCAGCTGCAGCTGCTGCCGCCGGGTGTGCGCTCGCGGCTGGCCGAGGAGGCGGGGGTGCGCACGGCGATCGCCGAGGAGTTCGCCCCCTTCGCCTCCCAGGCCCGCGAGGTCTGGGACGCCGCGGCGCGCGCCCACCGGGGCCGCTTCGAGGTGCTGCGTGCCTCGCTGCGCCGGCTCGAGGCCGACGACGAGCATTACCGCACCGCCACCGAGGACGCCGCCCGGCTGGTGACGCACCCGGCAGTGGCGACGATGAGCGACGCCGACTTCCGCCGCGCCGCGCGGCTCTCGGCGAGCCGGCACGGCTTCGACTGGCAGGCCTACCGCGACCACTTCGAGTGGCACGTCGAGGCCACGGGCAGCCACCCGCGCTCGGCCGCTGCGGTGGTGGCCGAGATGGTGCGTGACACGGTCGCCTTCCACAACGAGGAGCAGATCGGACAGGTGCGTGACCGCGCCTCGCTCGAGCGGCTGCGCGACTGGGCCACGGTGCTGCTCGACACCGCCGAGGCCTTCGGGCTCGACGTCGACGACCTCATCCGCGAGAGCGCGGGCTGAGCGGGCCCCGGAGGCGGTGGCCGCGCGGGCGCGACGGGTGCCGACAGACAGCGACGGCGCCGCACGAGTGCGGCGCCGTCGAGTGGCGGAGGATAGGGGATTCGAACCCCTGAGGGCTGTTAACCCAACCCGCTTTCCAAGCGAGCGCCATAGGCCACTAGGCGAATCCTCCGCGCAGGAGCGTACCCGTGGCGGTCCTCGCGGTGAAATCGCACCCCCGCGAGCGGCTCCGGACGGGCCCCGGGCCGGGACGGCCGGCCGGTCGCGGGCTCGTGTTGGCGCTGCTGCGGGCCTCACCTACACTCGTGGCCAACCCCCCGTGTGGCGGCATCTCGCCGAACTCCCCCAGGGCCGGAAGGCAGCAAGGGTAAGTGAGCTCTGTCGGGTGCGCGGGGGGCCTTTTCATGCCCGCACGCGGAGGGCGCCCACCGCGTCCGCGCGGGTCGCTCCCGCGGTCGCGCCGCCGCCCGTGGTGGTTGTCGGAGCGGCCGTCTAGGGTCGGGGCGTGGACTCACCGCTCGCCCTCTACCGCCGCTACCGGCCGGAGTCCTTCGCCGAGGTCATCGGCCAGGACCACGTGACCGAGCCGCTGCGCGCGGCGCTGGCCAACAACCGGGTGAACCACGCCTACCTGTTCTCCGGGCCCCGCGGCTGCGGCAAGACCACCTCGGCGCGCATCCTGGCCCGGGCGCTCAACTGCGAGCAGGCGCCCGTCGCCGACCCGTGCGGGGAGTGCGACAGCTGCCGCGACCTGGCCCGCGGCGGCCCGGGGTCGATCGACGTGATCGAGATCGACGCGGCCTCCCACGGCGGCGTCGACGACGCCCGCGACCTAAGGGAGAAGGCCTTCTTCGCCCCCGTGCGCAGCCGCTACAAGGTCTACATCATCGACGAGGCCCACATGGTCACCACGCAGGGCTTCAACGCCCTGCTGAAGCTGGTCGAGGAGCCCCCGCCCCACCTGCGCTTCATCTTCGCGACCACCGAGCCCGACAAGGTGCTGCCGACCATCCGCTCGCGCACCCACCACTACCCCTTCCGGCTGATCCCGCCGCGGCTGCTGTCGTCCTACCTCTCCCAGCTGTGCGAGCAGGAGGGCGTGCCGATCGAGCCGGCGGCGCTGCCCCTGGTGGTCAGGGCGGGTGCGGGCTCGGCCCGCGACACGCTCTCCGTGCTCGACCAGCTCCTGGGCGGCTCGGGTCCCGCCGGCGTCACGCACCAGCTGGCGACCGCCCTGCTCGGCTACACCCCCGACGCGCTGCTCGACGAGGTCGTCGACGCCTTCGCCGCGGCCGACGGCAGCGCGGTCTTCGGGGTGGTGGACAAGGTCGTCGAGACCGGCCAGGACCCCCGCCGCTTCACCGAGGACCTGCTGCGCCGCCTGCGTGACCTCGTCATCGTGGCCGCGGTGCCCGACGCGCCGGCGACCGGGCTCATCGACGTCTCCGAGGACCAGGGCGAGCGACTGGTCGCGCAGGCCGCGCGGTTCGGCAGCGCCGAGCTGACCCGCGCCGCCGACCTCGTGGCCGCGGGACTCACCGAGATGCGCGGCGCCACCGCGCCGCGGCTGCTGCTCGAGCTCATCTGCGCCCGGGTGCTGCTGCCCGCGGCCGACCACTCCACCGAGGGCCTCATGGCGCGCCTCGACCGCCTCGAGCGCCGGGTGGCCATCAGCGGCACCCCCTCGGCAGCGGCCTCGCCGGTGCGCGCGGGCGCGCCCGTCCAGGACCGCCCGCACCGCGAGGCCTCCCGGGTCGAGCCGCCGCTGGAGCCGGAGCCGGTCGCCGCCCCCGACGCCGTCGTGCCCCGCATCAGCTCCGAGGTGGTCGTGCCCCCGGTGGAGGAGTCGGCCGTCCCCGGCACGGAGCGCGAGCGCGCGCCGGCGCCGCCGCACCGGCCCGAGCCGCCCGCCGAGTCGCAGCCCCCGTCCGGCGCCCCGGCCCCGGCCGCGGCCGCACCGCCCGCCCCGCCCGTCGAGGCGTCGCAGCCCGCTCCGCCGGCCCCGGCCACCCCACCGGCACCCGCGCCGGCACCCGCGCCGGCGCGGGAGCCCGCCCCCGCCGCTGCGGCGGGCCCGGCGGCCGGGCTGAGCCTCGTCGACGTACGCCGGCTCTGGCCGGACATCGTCGAGGCCACGAAGCTGCGCCGGCGGGTCACCTGGATCCATCTCACCCAGCACGCCCAGGTCGTCGGCGTCGACGCCAAGACCCTCACCCTCGGCTTCTCCAACTCCGGGGCCCGGGAGTCGTTCGAGAACGGCGGCAGCGGCGAGATCGTGCGCCAGGCCGCGATCGACGTCGTGGGCTCCGACTGGCGCATCGAGACCATCGTCGACCCCGGCGCGCAGGCCGAGGGCACGCCGCAGGTGACACGGCCGGCGAGCCCGGCGGAGCCGCAGCGCTCCGAGCCCCCCGAGCCGCCGACGCGCGAGGAGCCCGCGGGCCCGCCGTCGTGGGCCGACGAGCCCGGACCCGAGGGACAGGGCTCCGAGGCCGCGGGCGCTCCGGGCGCGCAGGGCTCGCCGGGTGTGCCCGACGACCACCACGACGAGGGGCGGACGCCCCGGGCCGACGACCACGGCGCGGTCGACGGCGCCCCGGCCCGGGGCGTCGCCCCCGAGGCGACGGTGGCGGTGGTGCCGGAGGTCCGCACCGCCGGCCCCGACTCGATCGCGGCGGCGCGCGGCGCCATCCAGCAGACCCGCACGGGCGGTGTGGACCGTCCGCGCAGCGACGACCTGGCCGAGCGCGACGCCGACGCCCACCCCGACGACCTCGACGCCGACAGCCACGAGCTGGGGGGCGCCGAGCTGCTGGAGCGCGAGCTGGGTGCCCGGATGATCGAGGAGATCCGGCACCAGTGACCGCCGTCCTGGCGCGACCCGTCATGCTGGGCCCGCACGCACGCACCCGACCGGACACAGAGGTGACCCCATGACGCAGAACCCCTTCGACGCGCTCGGCGGCGGCGGTGGCGGCTTCGACATGAACGCCCTGCTCCAGCAGGCCCAGCAGATGCAGGAGCAGCTGCAGGAGGCGCAGGAGCGGCTGGCCTCGACCACGGTCGAAGGCACCGCTGGCGGCGTGACCGCCACGGTGAGCGGTGTCGGCGAGCTCGTCGGCGTCCGGATCGCCCCCGGAGGCTTCGACGCGAGCGACCCCGAGAGCCTCGTCGACCTCGGCGACCTGGTCGTCGCGGCCTACCGCGACGCCAAGACCCAGGCCGACGCGATGGCCAGCGAGGCCCTGGGCCCCCTGGCCGGCGGCGGCGAGATCCCGGGCATGCCCGGCGGCTCGCTCGGCCTCTAGGTCCGAGCAGCAGGGGAGGGGAGCGCGGTGTACGAGGGTGTCGTCCAGGACCTCATCGACGAGCTCGGGCGCCTGCCCGGGGTCGGTCCGAAGAGCGCCCAGCGCATCGCCTTCCACCTCCTGCAGGCCGACCCGGTCGACGTCCGGCGCCTCGCCGACGTGCTGATCGAGGTCAAGGCCAAGGTGAAGTTCTGCTCGATCTGCTTCAACGTCTCCGAGGACGAGCAGTGCCGCATCTGCCGCGACCCCCGGCGCGACCCGACCGTGCTGTGCGTGGTCGAGGAGTACAAGGACGTCGTGGCCATCGAGCGCACCCGGGAGTACCGCGGGCGCTACCACGTGCTGGGCGGGGCGATCAGCCCCATCGACGGCATCGGGCCCGACCAGCTGCGCATCCGCGAGCTGATGATGCGGCTGGCCGACGGCACGGTCACGGAGACGATCCTGGCCACCGACCCCAACCTCGAGGGCGAGGCCACCGCGACCTATCTCACGCGGATGCTGCGCCCGATCGGGTTGCGCGTCACGCGTTTGGCGAGTGGACTGCCGGTGGGTGGTGACCTGGAGTACGCCGACGAGGTCACCCTCGGACGTGCTTTCGCAGGGAGGCGAGCAGCAGAATGACCCCGACCCAGACCTCGGACCCGGCCACGGGTCCCGCGGTGCGCGAGACCGGCGCGCCCCTGGCCGCCGGCGCCGAGCGCCCGGCCCTCGACGCCGAGACCGAGGAGTTCGCGCAGCAGATCGCCGACCAGGTGGCCAGCTTCCTGCTCGCGCTGCGCGCGGTCTCCCAGGAGCCCGACGCCGGCCGCACCATCTCGCTGCTGCTGCTCGAGATCAGCCAGGTGCTGCTCGCGGGCGCGCGCCTGGGCGCCCAGCGCGACTTCACCCCGATCGCGGAGTACCAGCCCGACGTGGGCCCCGAGGCCGACCTCGACGAGATGCGGCTGCGGCTGGCCGAGCTGCTGGGCGGCCTCGACACCTACGCCTTCGTCTTCGACCCCTACGTGCCCGAGGTCGTCGAGGGCCAGCTCTCCGACGACCTCACCAGCATCGCCAGCGACCTCGAGAACGGCCTGCGCCACTACCGCGCCGGCAACGTCGAGGAGGCGCTGTGGTGGTGGCAGTTCTCCTACGTCTCCTCGTGGGGCAACCTCGCCGGTGCCGCGCTGAACGCGCTGCTCTCGGTGGTCGCCCACGACCGTCTCGACGTCGACCTCGACCTCGACGCCGACCAGGTCGCCGCGGCCGACGAGATGCTGGCCGATGAGATGCGGGGCGGGCGGGCCACGACGCCCCGATAGACTCCGACACCGGTCAGGACGCGCTGCACAGGCCGCGTCTCACGCAACACCGGGACCTCGAGGGACATTCATCGTGGGCATTGTCGTCCAGAAGTACGGCGGGTCGTCGGTCGCCGACGCGACCGGCATCAAGCGGGTCGCCCAGCGGATCGTCAACACCCGCAAGCAGGGTCACGACGTCGTGGTGGTCGTCTCGGCCATGGGCGACACCACCGACGAGCTGCGCGACCTCGCCGAGCAGGTGACGCCGCTCCCGCCGCCGCGCGAGCTCGACATGCTGCTCACCGCGGGCGAGCGGATGTCGATGGCGCTGGTCGCGATGGCCATCGCGCAGCTGGGCCACAAGGCGCAGTCGTTCACGGGCTCCCAGGCCGGGGTGATCACCGACTCGGTGCACGGCAAGGCCAAGATCATCGACATCAGCCCCGGGCGCATCGAGCAGGCCATCGCCGACGGCGCGATCGCCATCGTCGCGGGCTTCCAGGGCGTCTCGCAGGACACCAAGGACGTCACCACGCTGGGTCGCGGCGCCTCCGACACCACCGCGGTGGCGCTGGCCGCGGCGCTCGGCGCCGACGTGTGCGAGATCTACACCGACGTGGCCGGCGTCTTCACCGCCGACCCGCGCATCGTCCCGGCGGCGCGCAAGCTCGACCGCGTCTCCACCGAGGAGATGCTCGAGATGGCGGCCTCCGGCGCCAAGATCCTCCACCTGCGGTGCGTCGAGTACGCCCGCCGCTACGACGTACCGATCCACGTCCGCACCTCGTTCGACACCGTCGAGGGCACGTGGATCCTTCCCGACCACCGTTCAGGAGAGAACCCCATGGAGCAGGCGATCATCGCGGGCGTCGCCCACGACCGGTCCGAGGCCAAGATCACCGTGGTCGGCGTGCCCGACAAGGTCGGCGAGGCCGCCCGCATCTTCGAGACGCTGGCCTCCAGCGAGGTCAACATCGACATGGTCGTGCAGAACGTCTCGGCCGCCGCGACGGGCCTCACCGACATCTCCTTCACGCTGCCCCGCGAGGACGGCCAGAGCGCGATGGGCGCGCTCGCGCGGATCCAGGACGAGGTCGGCTACGACAAGCTGCTCTACGACGACCAGATCGGCAAGGTCTCCCTCATCGGCGCCGGCATGCGCTCCCACCCGGGCATCACCGCGAAATTCTTCTCCGCGCTGGCCTCGGCGGGGGTCAACATCGGCATGATCTCCACCTCGGAGATCCGGATCTCGGTGATCGTCGACGAGGGCCAGATCGACACCGCCGTGCAGGCCACCCACACCGCCTTCGACCTCGACGCCACCGAGGTCGAGGCCGTCGTCTACGGCGGCACGGGTCGATGAGCGGGCTGCGCATCGGCGTCGTCGGCGCCACCGGCCAGGTCGGGGTGGCGATGCGCCAGATCCTGGCCGAGCGCAAGGTGCCGGTCGAGGAGATCCGCTTCTTCGCCTCCGCGCGCTCCGCGGGCCGCACGCTCGACTTCGAGGGCCGCGAGGTCGTGGTCGAGGACTCCGAGACCGCCGACCCGACGGGTCTCGACATCGCGCTCTTCTCCGCCGGCGCCACCGCGTCGCGGGCGCTCGTGCCGCGCTTCGTCGACGCCGGCGTGGTCGTGGTCGACAACTCCAGCGCCTTCCGCAAGGACCCCGCCATCCCGCTGGTCGTCTCGGAGGTCAACCCCGAGGCCGCCCGCGAGGTCATCGCCGCGCGGCGCGGGATCATCGCCAACCCCAACTGCACCACCATGGCCGCGATGCCGGTGCTCAAGCCGCTGCACGACGAGGCCGGTCTCGTGCGCCTGATCGCCTCGACCTACCAGGCCGTCTCCGGCTCCGGCATCGCCGGCGTCGACGAGCTGGCGGGCCAGGTCTCGGCGGCGGGGGAGGGGAGCCGCGAGCTGGCCTACGACGGCTCGGCCGTCGCCTTCCCCGACCCCCGGGTCTACGCCCGCACCATCGCCTACAACGTGCTCCCGCTGGCGGGCTCGATCGTCGACGACGGCCTGGGCGAGACCGACGAGGAGCAGAAGCTGCGCCACGAGTCGCGCAAGATCCTCGGCATCCCCGACCTGCGCGTCTCGGGCATCTGCGTGCGCGTGCCGGTCTTCACCGGCCACTCGCTGGCGATCAACGCCGAGTTCGCCGAGGCGATGACGCCGGCCCGTGCCGCCGAGCTGCTCCGCGACGCCCCGGGCGTCGAGCTGGTCGACGTCCCGAACCCGCTCGCGGCGGCTGGGCGCGACCCGTCGTACGTCGGGCGGCTGCGGCGGGACCCGGGCGTGGACGGTGACCGGGGCCTGGCCCTCTTCATCAGCAACGACAACCTGCGCAAGGGCGCGGCGCTCAACACGGTGCAGATCGCCGAGCTGGTCGCCGCCGGCCTCTGAGCGCAGCCCGCTCCCGCCCCTCGTGGCGTCTGCGACCAGCTCAGTCGTCGGGGTCGATCAGCGTGGTGACCCAGTGGGAGAACAGGTAGGTCACGCCGGTGACCAGCGGGATGACGAGCACCATCCACCACTCCAGCAGGCTGTCGACGAGGAAGAGCAGGCTCACCACGCCGAGCAGGCCGATGGCCAGGAAGCTCGTGCTCCCGGCGTCGCCGACGCGGAAGAGGCGCAGCAGGGCCGTGCCCAGCACCACCATCGCCGCCATGATGGCCAGCAGCGCCAGGAAGCCGGGTCGGCCGCAGGTCGAGGTGCCGCGCACGGCCTCGCAGCCGGCCAGGGCCAGGGTCGTCAGGGCCACGGTGACGATGCCGACGACCAGACCGGTGACCGCGGCCGCCACGGGCCCACTCACGGCCTCTAGGGCCGTGCCCAGACCCGGACGGGGCGCCGTGGGCCGGGGCTCGTCGGCGACGCCGACCGCGACCGCGCCCGCAGGAGCAGCGGCCGGGGTGGGAGCCGAGGGCGCCGCCTGAGCGGCGGCCGGCCTGGCGGCCGCGGAGGGAGTCGGAGCCGCAGCCGGGGCAGGAGCCGGAGGAGCGACGGCGGACGACGCGCTGCCCGGCGCCCGGCTCGGCGCCGCGGCGCCCGTGGACCGCTCGGACCTGCCAGCCCGGCCGAAGCGGCGGCCGCGGGGAGCCTCGTCCGCCCCGGGGGCCGACGGCGGGGCAGGGACCGTCGGGGCGGTGCCGCCCACGGGCGGCGGCTCCGGGGTCTCGACGACGGGCAGCGGGGCGGTGCTCCCGGCGTCGGAGGTGTCCGCGGGCGCCGCGGGGCCGGTGTCGACGGGACGCGAGGCGGGGGTCTCCTCCGGCGGGGTGGCGTCACGCTTGCGGCGACGCTTGAGCCCGAAGGACGGCACCTCCAGCGACGGCGCCTCGGGTCGCTGCTGCTCGTCTGGCATGCGGCCAGTCTGACACGCAGCGGCGGGTCGCGTCCGCGGGTCCGCGGGGCGCGCCAGCACTCCTCGCCCCGATCGTCGCCGTGCTCACCGGCACCCTCGGGTCCCGGGACCACGAAGGGCCCGGATCCTGGTGGATCCGGGCCCTGATGGTCGGGCTGACAGGATTTGAACCTGCGGCCTCCTCGTCCCGAACGAGGCGCGCTACCAAGCTGCGCCACAGCCCGATCGTGACCACCGGCGATGCCGGGCTCACAAGCACGGGAGCATACCCGAGCCGCTCCTGCGGCCCCCAATCGGCCGCGGGGTGGTCCGGACCCTGGTCACCGGCCCTGGTCACCGGCCCCTGGTCAGCGGCGCCGGTCAGCGGGGAGCGCGCGGCACCAGGGTGAGCAGCGTGGCCTCGGGGCGGCAGGCCAGGCGCAGCCGCACGTAGGGGTTGGTGCCGAGGCCGGCGCACACGTGCATCCACGCCGAGCCCGGGTCGCCGTCGCGGGAGTCGGCGGGGTGACGGTGCAGCCCGCGGGCCCGGGCCGGCTCGAGGTCGCAGTTGGTGGCCAGCGCCCGACCTCCGGGCAGGCACACCTGGCCGCCGTGGGTGTGACCGGCGAGGACCAGGTCGTGCCCCTGGGCGGAGAAGTGGTCGAGGACGCGCAGGTAGGGGGCGTGGGTGACACCGATGCGCACGTCGGCGCCGGGGTCGGCGGGGCCGGAGACCGCGTCGAGGCGGTCGTAGCCGAGGTGGGGGTCGTCGACCCCGGCGAAGGCGAGCCGGGTGCCGCGCACGGTGAGGGCGCCGCGGGTGTTGGTGAGGTCGAGCCAGCCCCGCCCGGTGAAGGTCGCCGACAGCTCGCGCCAGGGCAGCTGCGGGGTGTGGGTGGCGCGTCGGCCGTCGTCGGGCAGGAGGTAGCGCAGGGGGTTGCGCAGGCTCGGCTCGAAGTAGTCGTTGGAGCCGTGCACGAAGACGCCCGGCACGTCGAGCAGCGCTCCGAGGGCGTCGCGCACGACGGGCACCGCGTCGCGGTGGGAGAGGTTGTCACCGGTGTCCACCACGAGGTCGGGGCGCAGCTCGGCCAGGCCGGCCAGCCACTCCTGCTTGCGGCGCTGGCCCGGGGTCATGTGCAGGTCGGAGAGGTGGAGCACGCGCAGCGGCTCGTGGCCGGCCGGCAGCAGCGGGACCTCGACGCGGCGCAGGGTGTAGGCCCGCGCCTCCGAGGCGGCGTACGCCGTGAGGGCCGCGCCGGTCGCGGCGGCCGCGGCCGCCCCGGTGAGGAGGTGGGGCGCGATGCGGGTGAGGAGCACCGGCCCAGGCTGCCACAATGGGCCTCATGCCCGCCCTCAAGGACCGTCTCCGTGCCGACCTGACCACCGCCATCAAGGCCCGCGACGAGGTGCGCTCCTCCACCCTGCGCATGGTGCTGAGCGCCCTCACCAACGCCGAGGTCGCCGGCAAGCAGGCCCGCGAGCTCACCGACGACGACGTCGTGGGCGTGCTGACCAGCGAGGCCAAGAAGCGCCGCGAGGCGGCGACCGCCTTCGCCGACGGCGGTCGCGACGAGATGGCCGCCAAGGAGCGGGCCGAGGCCGAGGTCATCGCCGACTACCTGCCCGAGCAGCTCACCGACGCCGAGGTCGCCGAGATCGTCTCGGCCGCGGTCGCGCAGACCGGCGCGGCCGGTGAGGGCATGCGCGCCATGGGCAAGGTCATGGGCCTCGTGCAGCCGCAGGTCAAGGGCCGCGCCGACGGCGGCGCGGTCGCCGCGGAGGTGCGCCGCCAGCTCGGCGCCTGACCCCACGCACGACGAAGGCCCGCTCCCTCCAGGGAGCGGGCCTTCGTGCGTCAGGGGGTGGTGCGGTCAGTTGCCGCGACCGCCGCCGTTGCCGCCGCCCCGACCGTTGCCGTTGCCGCCCGCGTCACCGCCGCCGCCGTTGCCGCCGTTGCCGCCGTTGCCGCCGCCACCGCCGTTGCCACCGCCCTGGGGGGTCGAGGGGGCGACGGGCTGGGGCACGACCCCGGTGGACTGGTAGATGGTGATCGCGGTGCCGGAGGGAGCCGACTCCCCGCCGCTGGGGTAGGTGTAGGCGACCGAGTCGGCGGCGTAGCCGGTGTCGCGGTAGCCGCCGTAGGTGTAGCCGAACCCGGCCGAGGACAGCTGGCTCTGCGCCTCGGTCAGCGACAGGCCCGCGACGTCGGGGATGGTGGTGAGCACGCCCTCCACGTCGGTGCCGGAGGGAGCGACGAAGTCGTCGTCGTCGAGCTGGTCGTCGACGGCCTTCATGGCGTCACCCCACATCGGCCCGGCCACGCCGGAGCCGGAGGCCGCGGAGATGTAGGTGCCGCCGACGGTCTGGTAGCTGAGGCTGACCGGCGTGCCCACGTCGTTGGCACCGGCGATCATGGCGGCGGTCGCGAGCTTGGGGGTGTAGCCGACGAACCACACCGACTTGCCGTCCTGGGTGGTGCCGGTCTTGCCCGCCGCGGGCGAGTCGAGCGCCTCGGCGGAGGCGAAGCCGCCCTCGATGACGCCGCGCAGCACCGAGTTGACGGCGTCGGCCGTCGAGGCCTCCATCACCTGGTCGCACGAGGAGGGGTACTCCTTGAGCAGGTTGCCCCGCAGGTCCTCGATCGCGGTGACCGGGCGGGCGTCGCAGTGCAGGCCGCGGCCGGCGAAGGTGGCGTAGGCCTCGGCCATCTCCAGGGGGCTGACGTTGGGGCTGCCCAGGGTGAAGGAGGGCACGCGCTCGGCGCCGTTGCCGAACTCGTCGCCGGTGGGGTTGTCGAGGTCGAGGCCCATCGACTGGGCCAGCTCGAAGGGCTGGCAGATGCCGGTGCGGGCCTCGAGCTGGGCGTAGAAGGTGTTGACCGACAGCTGGGTGCCGGTGATGAGGTTCATGGTGCCCGAGTCGGTGGAGTTGCTCGGCGACCACGTGCCGTAGCCGTAGGGCTCGCCGTCGCAGTCCTCGAAGGCCGACTCGCTGATCGAGATGGTCGGCGGGGAGTAGATGGTCTCGGTGAGCGGGATGCCGTCCTCGACCGCCGCGGCCAGCACGAAGGCCTTGAAGGTGGAGCCGCCCTGGAAGCCGGCGGAGTCGCCGTACTTCTCGTTGACGGCGTAGTTGAGGTAGGTCTCGCCGGCGGCCATGTCGTCGCCCATGGGCCGCGACTGCGCGATGGCGCGGACGTTGCCGGTGCGCGGCTCGACCATGGCCAGGCCGCCGATGGCGGTGTCGGTCGGGTAGACGTGGCTGGCGACCGAGGCGTCGGCGGCCTCCTGGAAGCTCTGGTCGAGGGTGGTGCGGATCCGCAGGCCCCCCGAGAGCAGCATGTCCTTGCGCTCGCGACGGGTGTCGCCCAGCGCCGGGTCCTCCATGAGGTAGTTGACGACGTAGTCGCAGAAGAAGGGGGCGACGGTCGAGACGCAGCCGTTGGGCGTGTTGGTGACCTTGAGCCGCAGCGGGGTGTCCTTGAGCCGGTCGGCCTTGGTCCCGGGGATCACCGAGAGCTCCGCCATCCGGTCGAGCACGACGTTGCGGCGCTCGGTGGCGCGGTCGGGGGAGTTGGTGGGGTCGTAGCCGTCGGGGCTCTTGACCAGGCCGGCCAGCATCGCCGACTGGGGGTAGTTGAGCTGCTTGGCGTTGACGTCGAAGTAGTGCTTGGCCGCGGCCTGGATGCCGTAGGCGCCGTCGCCGAAGTAGGCGATGTTGAGGTAGCGCTCGAGGATCCAGTCCTTGCTGTGGCGCTGCTCCAGGGCGATGGCGTAGCGCAGCTCGCGGATCTTGCGGGCGTAGCTGTCGTCGATGGCCGCGGCACGCTGCTTCTTGGTCTTGGCCTGCGTCAGCAGGGTCTGCTTGACCAGCTGCTGGGTGATCGAGGACCCGCCCTGGACGTTGCCGTCGTTGGCCTGGTTGGTCACGAAGGCGCGCAGGGTGCCGCGCACGTCGAGGGCGCCGTGCTGGTAGAACCGCGAGTCCTCGATCGCGATGATCGACTTCACCATCTTGCGCGAGATCTGGCTCAGCGGGACCTCGACGCGGTTCTGGTCGTAGAGCGTCGCGATGACGTTGCCCTCGACGTCGGTGATCTCGGTCTTCTGGGCCAGCTGCTCGGTCTCGAGCTCGGCGGGCAGGCTGTCCATGGTCTCGGCGACGTTGCGGGCGCTGATGCCCAGGACGCCGGCGAACGGGATGGCGAGCCCGGCGACGACGACGCCGAGGACGGCCGACACGGCGACCATCACACCCAGGTGGGTGAGCACCCGGCCGCTGGAGAGACGGTCACTGCGCGGTTCAGACATGCCGCCAGGGTACGGGAGGCCTCCAGGCCCCAGCGAAACCCGGCTATGGGAGAGTAGTCATTTCGGACTATGCGGCTCGACCTCAACGAGTCTGTCCGCCGCCGGCCCCGGTTCCTTAACTTGTACCCAAGAGATCACAGGATCGTGCGTCATGGGGACGCCACACCTGCTCTCGGACGATGTGGGGACATCATCATGTGGGTTGAAGACTGGACGCCGCGCGCCGCCTGCCGGGCCGCGCAGCCGGATCAGCTGTTCGTCCGTGGGGCCGAGCAGAACAAGGCCAAGCAGCTGTGCGCCGGGTGCCCCGTGCGCACCGAGTGCCTCGCCGAGGCCCTGGACAACCAGATCGAGTGGGGAGTCTGGGGCGGCATGACCGAGCGTGAGCGCCGCGCCCTCCTGCGCCGTCGGCCGAACGCCTCGTGGCGCTCGGTCCTCGAGGCCGCCCGCACCCAGGCCGCACCGGCCCCCGTGGCCGCCCCCCGCACCGCCGACGTCACGGTCTGAGGCCCGACCCGGCGCCGACGTGACGGCGCCGGCGTCCGATCAGTGGACCTGGCCCTCGGCGAGCAGCTCGCCGACGCGGCGCAGACCGCCGAGGTCGTGCACGTCGCCCGCGAGGGCGGGCACGACGGCGGTGGCGACGCCGGGGTGGGCCGCGGCGAAGCGGGCACGCAGACCGGCCTCGCGCTCGACCAGGCGCACCTGGTCGGCGTGCAGCCGCAGCAGGCCCGCGGTGAGGTCGTCCTCGGTGCGGCCCGCGCGCAGGCGGGCCGCCGCGCTCATGGCCTCGTCGGCCGACAGGTCGCTGGCGGGGGCCGGGCTGGCGCGGTTGACGACCAGGCCCGCCAGCGGCATGCGGTCGCCGCTGAGCCGCTCGACGAAGTACGCCGCCTCACGCAGCGCGTCGGGCTCGGGCGCCGCCACGACCAGGAAGGCCGTGCCCTCGGCCTGCAGCAGGGCGTAGGTGCGCTGGGCCCGCTGGCGGAAGCCGCCGAAGACGGTGTCGATCGCCGACACGAAGGTCTGCAGGTCGCGCAGCACCTGAGCACCGAGGATCTTGGTGAGGGCGTTGGTGACGATCCCGAGCCCCGCGGTCATCAGCCGGGCCGGCCCCTTGGCCGGGGCCAGCATCAGCCGGATGAAGCGGCCGTCGAGGAAGCTGGAGAGGCGCTCGGGCGCGTCGAGGAAGTCGAGCGCCGAGCGCGAGGGCGGGGTGTCGACCACGATGAGGTCGTAGGTGCCGTCGCGCTGGGCGTCGGCGTGGATCTGGCCCAGCTTCTCCATCGCCATGTACTCCTGCGTGCCCGCGAACGAGCTGGAGAGGGCGACGTAGAAGGGGTTCTCCAGGATCTGGCGGGCCTTCTCCGGGCTGGCCTGGCTCTCGACCACCTCGTCGAAGGTGCGCTTCATGTCCAGCATCATCGCGTCGAGGGACCCGGTGGCGCCCTCCGCGAGGCCGGTGACCGGGCGCGGGGTGTTGTCGAGCTCCTCGATGCCCATCGACTGCGCCAGGCGCCGGGCGGGGTCGATGGTCAGCACGACCACCTTCCGGCCGCGTTCGGCCGCCCGCAGCGCGAGCGCGGCGGAGGTGGTCGTCTTGCCGACGCCGCCGGAGCCGCAGCACACGATGATGCCGGTGGTGGTGTCGTCGAGCAGCGCGTCGACGTCGAGGGGCGGGGCGGCGGAGGCGCGCCCGGCCAGCGGGCCGACGCGGGGTCCTGAGCGGGTCATGCGATCCCCTGTTCCTTCAGCGCTGCGGCCAGCTCGTAGAGCCCGCCGAGGTCGACGCCGCCCGGCAGGCGCGGCAGCTCGTACGACGGCACGCCGAAGTCGGCGACGAGGGCGCGCTGGGCGTCCTCGAGGGCGCGGCGCTCCGCGTGGTCGTGGGCGACGCGCAGCAGGCCGTCGAGCAGCGGGTCGCTGACCGGCAGGCCGGCCTCGGCCAGGTCGGTGGCCAGCGCGTCGCGGTCGAGGCCGTCGGTGCGGGCCAGCGCCAGGTCGTCGTCGCCGATGTCGCGGGGGCGCACCATGTTGACCACGACGCCGCCGACGGGGAGGCCGTCGCGACGCAGCTCCTCGATGCCGTCGTGGGTCTCCTGCACCGGCATCTCCTCGAGCACGGTGACCAGGTGGACCGCGGTGCGTGGGGAGCGGAAGAGGGTCATCATCGTGTCGGACTGGTTCTTGATCGGTCCGACCTTGGCCAGGCCGGCCAGCTCGTCGCTGACGTTGAGGAACTGCGAGATGCGTCCCGTCGGCGGGGCGTCGAGCACCACGGCGTCGTAGGTGATGGCGTTCCTGTTGCGGCTGTTGCGCTCGACGGCCTCGTAGACCTTGCCGGTGAGCAGCACGTCGCGCACGCCCGGGGCGATCGTGGTGGCGAACTCCACCACCCCGAAGCGGTCGAGGGCACGGCCGGCGCGGCCGAGCTTGTAGTACATCGCGAGGTACTCCAGCAGCGCCGACTCCGGGTCGATGTGCAGCGCGTGCACGGTGCCGGCGCCGCGGTCGGTGCTCAGCCCGGTCGCGACGCGGACCTCCTCGTAGGGCAGCGGGTCGACGTCGAACATCCGGGCGATGCCCTGGCGTCCCTCGACCTCGCAGACGAGGACGTTCTTGCCGTGGGAGGCCAGCGCGAGCGCGAGGGCCGCCGCCACGGTGGACTTGCCGGTGCCGCCCTTGCCGGTCACGACGTGCAGCCTGACCTTCGGCCAGTCCGGCCGCCTCTGCGCACTCACGGGGCAACCCTAGGTGTGACGCCCTAGGGGTGGGACATGATGGGGCGATGGCTCTTCTCGGGACCCGTCGATGACCGCCGCGGACCGCACCGGCTCCGCCCCGCCCGCCGCCGACCGGGCGCCACGCTGGAAGGTGGTCGGCCCGGGGCTGGTGGTGGCCGCCACCGGCGTCGGTGCCGCCGACCTGGTGGCGACCCTGGTGGCCGGCTCGAAGTTCGGCTACACGCTGCTGTGGGTGGCCGTGCTGGGGGCGGTGATCAAGGTGGTGCTCGTCGAGGGCGCCGGGCGCTACTCGCTGGCCACGGGGCGCACCATCTTCGAGGGCTGGCGCAGCCTCGGCCGGTGGACGACCTGGTACTTCGCGCCGTACATCGTGGTCTGGGGCCTGGTCTACGGCGCGACGGCGATGTCGTCGACGGCGCTGCCGCTGGTGGCACTCTTCCCCGACCTGTCGCTGCGCTGGACCGCGGTGGCCTCGGGGCTGGTGGGCCTGGCGCTGGTGTGGTTCGGCTCCTACCGCACCTTCGAGAAGGTGATCACGGTCTTCGTGGCGATGATGTTCGTCGCCGTGGTGGGCGCGGCGGCGCTGACGCTGCCCAACCTCGGCGAGGTCGTGCTCGGCCTGCGCCCGATCTTCCCCGACGACTCGGTCATCAACGTGCTGGGGATCGCGGGCGGCGTCGGCGGCACCATCACGCTGGCCGCCTACGGCTACTGGCTGCGCGAGAAGGGCTGGGACACCCCGCGCTTCATGAAGGTCATGCGCATCGACAACGGCGTGGCCTACGCCGTGACCGGGATCTTCGTGGTCTCGATGCTGATCGTCGGCGCGGAGCTGCTCTACTCCGCCGGCATCGCCATCGACTCCGGCGACCAGGGCCTCGTGCAGCTCGCCGACGTGCTGCAGGACCGCTACGGCGAGGTCTTCGGCGTGGTGTTCCTCGTCGGCTTCTGGGCCTCGTCGTTCTCCTCGCTCATCGGGGTCTGGAGCGGGGTGAGCCTGATGTTCGCCGACTTCTGGGGCAACCTGCGCGACCTGCCCTCGGGCCACCCGGCGACCCGCACCGGTGGCCGGTACTTCCGCGCCTACATGCTGTGGCTGACCTTCCCGCCGATGCTGCTGCTCCTGCTCGACCGGCCGGTGGGGCTGATCCTGGCCTACGGCGTGCTCGGTGCCTTCTTCATGCCGTTCCTCGCCGTGACCCTGCTGGTGCTGCTCAACCGGCGCCGCGACGGTGCGCTGGAGCACACCGAGGTGCCGCAGCAGTGGCGCAACGGCTGGCTCTCCAACTCGCTGCTGGTGCTGTGCGCGGTGCTCTTCGCCGCACTCGCGCTCAACGAGCTGCGCGGCGTGCTCGCGCCGTACCTGCCCTTCCTGTGAGCGCCGGGCCCGGACGTGCCACGGACCCCGGGAGGGCTGCTCCCGGGGCCCGCGGAGAGTGGGGCCGACCTGCGCCGACGGCGCGCGGTCAGGCGACCAGGGCGAGCTCCTCGTCGGCGGTGCGCACAGCCTGGCGGCCGCGGCCCAGCGACTTGGAGACGACCACCAGGGCGGCGGTCACGAGGGTGCCGACCACGACGGCCACGAGGTAGCCGGGGATGCCGCTGATGAGCGGGGTGACCCAGATGCCGCCGTGGGGCGCGGCGAGCTTGCTGCCGAAGGCGGCGACCAGGCCGCCGGTGACGCCCGAGCCGACCATGATCGAGGGGATCACCCGCAGCGGGTCGGCGGCGGCGAAGGGGATCGCGCCCTCGGTGATGAAGGAGGCGCCGAGCAGCCAGGCGGCCTTGCCGTTCTCCCGCTCGGCCTCGGTGAAGAGGTGCTTGCGCACGACGGTGGCCAGGGCGAGGCCCAGCGGCGGGGTCATGCCGGCGGCCATCACAACGGCCATGACGGTCAGGGCGGCGCTGGAGTCGGCGATGGCCGAGGCGGTGAGGCCGCCGGTGGCGAAGACGTAGGCGGTCTTGTTGACGGGGCCGCCCATGTCGAAGGCCATCATCAGGCCGAGCACGACGCCGAGCACGGCGATCGAGCCGCCGCTGAGGCTGTCGAGGCCGTCGGTGAGGCCGGTCTGCACGCTGGCCAGCGGGCGACCGATCACCAGCAGCATCACGACCGTGGTGGCGAAGGTGGCCAGCAGCGGGGTGACCACGACGGGCATGAGGCTGGCGACGGCC
The DNA here is from genome assembly GCF_023712465.1 of Nocardioides sp. P86. Taxonomy (NCBI): domain Bacteria; kingdom Bacillati; phylum Actinomycetota; class Actinomycetes; order Propionibacteriales; family Nocardioidaceae; genus Nocardioides; species Nocardioides sp. P86. Next base: position 631,814 of record NZ_JAMAYE010000003.1, read on the forward strand.
TTGGGCACGCGCAGACGGCTGATGCCCAGGGCGAGGAAGCCGGCCACGAAGCCGCCGACCAGGCCGCCGAGGAAGCCGGCGCCGACGACGCCGGAGAGGGCTCCGGCGACGAAGCCCGGCGCGAGCCCGGGTCGGTCGGCGATCGCGTAGGCGATGAACCCCGCCAGCACCGCGACCAGGAAGCCGAACGCCGCCACGCCGCCCTGGAAGAGCAGCGCGGCCCACTCCATGCCGGAGGTGGGGTCGAAGCCCGCGATGAGGTCGGTGACGGGGATCTGGGTGACCTCGACGGCGCCCTGGTCGCCTCCGGCGATCCGGGCGAGCATGAAGCCGAGCGCGATCATGATGCCGCCGGCGGCGACGAAGGGGATCATGTAGCTGACCCCCGTCATCAGCCACTGGCGCACCCGCGAGCCGACCGACCCGCCGGCCTCGACCTTCGTCGCGGGCGCCGCGGCGGCGCCCGGCACGGTGCTGGTGGCGGTGCTCGTGGCGGTGCTCGTGCGGACCCCGGCGCGGGCGGCGGCCTCGGCCTCGCGGATGAGCCCGGCGGGGTCGCTGATGCCGCGCTTGACGCCGGAGACGACCGTGGGCAGGCCGGTGAAGCGGTGCTTGTCGCGCACCTCGACGTCGGCGGCGAGGATGACGGCGTCGGCGCGGTCGAGGTCGGCCTGGCTGACGCGCACCGCGCCGCCGGCGCCCTGGGTCTCGACCACGATCTCGTGGCCGGCCTCGCGGGCGGCGGTCTCCAGGGCCTCGGCGGCCATGTAGGTGTGCGCGATGCCCGTGGGGCACGACGTCACGGCGATGAGGAACATGTGGACTTCCTTCGAGCAGTGGCCGGAGCGGCCGAGGGTGGGCCACCCCCCGTGGCCTCCGGACGAGAGTGAGGCAGGTCACGTCCGTCCGTCAAGACGTTCGCAGGTAAAACCACAGGCTCGGGTGTCGGAACGGGCGCGATCGGGCTCGGGCCCGTCGTGTGCTCCGTCCGGGCCCAGCGACGTGAGTAGGGTGCGGAGCATGACCAAGTGGGAGTACCAGGTGGCGCCGATTCCGCTCCACAACGAAGCGCTCATGCTCAACAACTTCGGCCAGGACGGCTGGGAGCTGGTGACCATCCAGACCAACGCCCAGGGCGGGCTGATCGCCTTCCTCAAGCGACCCGCCCAGTGACCTCCCAGGGGACCTCCCCCGAGGAGCGGCTGGCCGCGATGGGGCTGGCGGTGCCCGAGGTCGCCGCCCCCGTGGCCGTCTACGTGCCCGTCGTGCGCACCGGCGACCTGGTGCTGACCTCCGGGCAGCTGCCGATGCGCAGCGGCGAGCTCATGGCCACCGGCAAGGTCGGCGGCGAGGTCACCGTGGAGGAGGCCTACGCCTGCGCGCAGCAGTGCGCGCTCAACGCCATCGCCGCGGTGCGCTCCGAGGTCGGCGACCTCTCGCGCGTCGTGCGCGTCGTCAAGGTCGTCGCCTTCGTGGCCTCCACCCCCGACTTCACCGGCCAGCCCCAGGTCGCCAACGGTGCCTCGGAGCTGCTCGGCGAGGTGTTCGGCGACGCCGGCGTGCACGCCCGCTCCGCCGTGGGGGTGCCGGTGCTGCCGCTGGACGCCCCCGTCGAGGTCGAGATCATGGTGGAAGTGGCCCCCTGATGCGGATCCCGCTCCCGCCCGTGCCGCTGCCCGACGAGGTCGCGACCGTTGCGCTGGAGTACGCCGCGGGCCGCCGCGAGCCGGTCGAGCCGCGCGACGCGGCCACCGTCGTGCTGCTGCGGGGCGGGGAGCGGGGCCCGGAGGTCTACCTGCTGCGGCGCCAGGCCACGATGGCCTTCGCCAGCGGCATGGCCGTCTTCCCGGGCGGCGGGGTCGACCCCCGCGACTTCGACGCCGAGGTCGCCTGGGCCGGACCGACACCCACGCAGTGGGCCGAGCGGCTGGGCTGCGACGAGGACAAGGCGCGCGCCCTGGTCTGCGCTGCCGTGCGCGAGACCTTCGAGGAGTCGGGCGTGCTGCTCGCCGGGCCCTCCGTGGACGACGTCGTCGCCGACACCACCTCGGCGGACTGGGAGGCCGACCGCGTGGCCCTCGAGGCGCGCGAGCTCGCGCTCACCGACCTGCTGACGCGCCGCGGGCTCGTGCTGCGCACCGACCTGCTCGGCGTCTGGGACGCGTGGCTGACCCCGGTCTTCGAGCCGCGCCGCTACCGCACCTGGTTCTTCGTCGCGCTCCTGCCCGAGGGCCAGCGCACCCGCGACGTGTCGAGCGAGTCCTCGTCGGTGACCTGGCTGCCGGCCGGCGTCGCCGCCGACCGGGCCGACGCCGGCGAGCTGGCGATGATGCCGCCGACGTACCTCACCTGCCTCGAGGTCGGCGACCACGCCGACCCGCACGAGGTGCTCCACGTGGCCGGGTCGCGCTCGGTCGCGATGTTCACCCCCACCGTCGAGCCGCTGGGCGAGGGCTGGACGCTGTCGATGCCCGAGCGGATGCGGCCCCTGGTCGCCGCCCGACGGGCCCAGCGGGGGGACTGAGCGGTGGTAGTGCCGCTCGGTGAGTGGGCCGGGGGATCCTTCGGCGAGCGCGCCCGCTGCGTGCTCGCGCCCAACGCCGACCTGATGACCCTCGACGGCACCAACACCTGGGTGCTGCGCGAGCCGGGCGCCTCCCGCGCGGTCGTCGTCGACCCCGGCCCGTCGATCGCCTCCCACCTCGACGCCGTCGCCGAGGCGGCGGGGGAGGTCGGACTGGTGCTGCTGACCCACCACCACCACGACCACGCCGAGGCGGCCCGCGAGTTCGCCGAGCGGATGGGCTGCGGGGTCCGTGCCCTCGACCCCGCGCTCTGCCTGGGCGCCGAGGGCCTGGGCGACGGCGACGTCGTGGAGGTCGACGGCCTCGAGGTGCGGGTGGTGGCGACGCCCGGCCACACCGCCGACTCGCTGTCCTTCTGGCTGCCCGCCGAGGCCGCCGTGCTCACCGGCGACACCGTGCTGGGGCGCGGCACGACCGTGGTCGCCCACCCCGACGGCCGTCTGGGGGCCTACCTCGACTCCCTCGACCGGCTGCACGCCCTGGCCTCCGAGCGCGACCTCGCCGCGATCTGGCCCGGCCACGGCCCGGTCATCGAGCAGGCGCTGCCCGTGCTCGACCACTACCGCACCCACCGCCGCTCGCGCCTCGAGCAGGTCGAGGCAGCCCTGGCCACGCTCAGCCCCTCCGAGCGGGCCGCCGACGACCTCGCCCGCCGCGTCGTCGAGGTCGTCTACGCCGACGTCGACCCCGTGCTCTGGGGGGCCGCCGAGCTGTCCGTGCGCGCCCAGTTGGCCTACCTGGAGCACGGGCGCCCGGGGCGCTAGCGGCGTACGACGCCCCGGGTCCGCGCCGACCGCGCCGAGTGCGCCGAGTGCGCGAGCGAGGCAATTGCGCGATCGGGACGCGTGGACCGCGCAATTGCGTGATCGGGACGCACAGACCGCGCAATTGCGCCCGTGCGGGGTGGCCGCCCCTCCTGCTTTGCGTGGCTGGCGCAGTCCTGAGGCGGCCCGGACGTTCGAACCGGCGCAAAGCTCGGAAGACGTGCCGGGGCCGTCATCTGCGCGTGCGCGGTGGCGGCTGGCCCGCTGTCGGCTCCTGGTTCGGGCACCTCCGGCCGGCGGTGGCGGCCCGACCGGCCCCCGGGTGCCACCGGGCTGTGGAGGAGCTGGGAGCGGTCGCGGCGGAACGGGCAGGACGTGCGTATGGACCGATCGACCCCACCGGCTGTGCCCGCCCCCGACTCCGACCCCGACCCCCGCTCCGGACAGGGGGCCGGCGGCCCCGTCGGCCTGGACCTCGGGCGACCCTTCACGACGGCGGCGTTCCTGGCCGCGGGCCACTCGGTCGTCGAGCTGCGCCGGCGGTGCTACCGGCAGGTGCTGCGGTCGGTGTGGGTGCACACCGAGGCCGTGGACGACGACACCCCCATCCGGGCCGCGCTGGCGCTCCACCCGGCGTCGGCGTACGCCAGCCACTTCAGCGCCGCCAGGCTCTGGGGCCTGCCGGTGCCCGAGCACCCCTTCGAGCACGTCACGGTGGTCAAGGCCTGCCACCGACGGCCGCGCCCGGGCCTGAAGACCCACGTCACCGGTCGTGGTCGGGCGGTGATGACGGCGCGAGGCGTGCGCGCCACCCCGCCGGTGGTCACGTTCATCCAGCTCGCGGGGTCCTTGGCCCTGGTCGACCTCGTCGTGCTCGGTGACGCGTTGGTCGCGCGGCGCGGTGTCACGGCGGCCCAGCTCCGGGCGGCGTGCGACCGCAGCACGGAGTACTACGCCCCGGCGGCGCGCGAGGCGGCGGCGTACGTCCGCGACGGAGTCGACTCCCCGCAGGAGACACGGACCCGTCTGCTGATCGTGCTCGCGGGGCTTCCCGAGCCCTCGGTGAACGTCGTGCTCCGCCACGACGACGGCTCGTGGTGGCGGCGCTTCGACCTCTGCTACGAGCTGGTGCGGCTCGTCCTCGAGTACGACGGGCGACAGCACGCCGACGACGCTCGGCAGTGGCAGTCCGACCTGGTGCGCCGCGAGGAGCTCGACGATGCGGGGTACCGGATACTCGTCGTCACCGCGTCCGGACTCTTCGCCGAGCCGGGCCGCACGCTGGAGCGGATCCGTCGCCAGCTGGTCGAGCGCGGCTGGCCCGACGTGCCGCCTCTGGACGAGACCTGGAAGCGGTACTTCCCCACCTGAGGTGCGCAAACGGCGCAATGGCGCGCCTGACGCGGCCCACCGCTCGGAGCTTTGCGCGGTCCGCGCAGCCCGGGGCGCGCCCTGGTCGCGCAACTGGCGCACTTGCGATGGGCAGTGATGCGCACCGTCGCGCAATTGCGTGATCGGTGCAGCGGCGGGCGGGTCGAGCGAGGGTCCGCGCGGCGGCGAGGGGTGGGGCGGGGGTCAGCGGGCGCGGCGAGAGAGGCGCTCGACGTCCATGATGACGACGGAGCGGGGCTCCAGGCGCAGCCAGCCGCGGGAGGCGAAGTCGGCGAGCGCCTTGTTGACCGTCTCGCGGGAGGCACCGACCAGCTGGGCGAGCTCCTCCTGGGTGAGGTCGTGGTGCACGTGGACGCCGTCGTCGGCGGTGCGGCCGAAGCGGTCGGCGAGGTCGAGCAGCGCCTTGGCGACGCGGCCGGGCACGTCGGAGAAGACGAGGTCGGCGACGACGTCGTTGGCCTTGCGCAGCCGACCGGCCAGCTGGGTGAGCAGGCCGCGGGCGACGACGGGGCGGCCCTCGAGCCAGCGCAGCAGGTCCTCGTGGGAGAGCGAGGCGTAGGTGACGTCGGTGACGGCGGTGACGGTGGCCGAGCGCGGGCCGGGGTCGAAGAGCGACAGCTCGCCGAACATCTGGCCGGGGCCGAGCACGGCGAGGAGGTTCTCCCGGCCGTCGGAGGAGGTGCGGCCGAGCTTCACCTTGCCGTCGAGCACGATGTAGAGCTTGTCGCCGGAGTCGCCCTCGTGGAAGAGCACCTCGGAGCGCCGCATCCGGCCCTCGGTCATCGAGGCGCGCAGCGCGGAGGCCGCCTCGTCGTCGAGGGCGCTGAAGAGCGGGGCCTGACGAAGTACGTCGTTGTCCACGGAACCTCCAGAATCTGTGCCCGCCGTGCGCAGAGCCACCGCGACGATCCTATCCGTGTGGAACCTCACAGGGGCAATCCGGCCTCGGCGCGGCGAGCCCCCGGGACCGTTGCGGGGTGGGTCCGGGGTCGGTGCGGGGTCGGCCCGGTGTCGGCACGGTCTCGTACGCTGACCCGGTGCCCGCCGTCGAGACCCCCACCGGCCTGGTGCGTCGAGCCCGCAAGATCGACCGCACCCTGGCCGAGACCTATCCCGAGGCGGGCTGCGAGCTCGACTTCGACGACGCCTTCCAGCTGCTCGTGGTCACCGTGCTCTCGGCGCAGACCACCGACCGTCGGGTCAACGCCGTGCGCCCGACCCTCTTCGCGGCCTACCCCGACGCCCGCGCCATGGCCGCGGCCGACCGCTCGGCCCTCGAGGGCATCGTCGGGCCGCTGGGCTTCTTCCGGGCCAAGACCGAGTCGCTGCTCAAGCTCAGCGCGGCGCTGGTCGAGGACCACGGCGGCGAGGTGCCCGGCCGTCTCGACGACCTGGTGAAGCTGCCCGGCGTGGGTCGCAAGACCGCCAACGTCGTGCTCGGCAACGCCTTCGACGTGCCGGGCATCACCGTCGACACCCACTTCGGGCGCCTCGCCCGCCGCCTGGGCTGGACCAGCGAGACCGACCCGGTCAAGGTCGAGCACGCGATCGGCGCGCTCTTCCCGAAGCGCGACTGGACGATGCTCAGCCACCGGCTGATCTGGCACGGCCGGCGCTGCTGCCACGCCAAGAAGCCCGCCTGCGGTGCCTGCCCGGTCGCGCGCTGGTGCCCGGCCTTCGGGGAGGGGCCCACCGACCCCGAGGCGGCCCGCGCGCTGCTGAAGACCCAGGGACCCGCGTGATCCCCGACTGGCTCGAGCCGGTCAGGCGCGGCGCCTCGGAGATCACCGCCGAGCAGCTCACCCGCTTCACCCCGCCCGCCGACGGCAGCGCCCGGCAGGGCGCCGTGCTCATGCTCTTCGCCGAGGGCGAGCGCGGCGGCGAGCTGCTGCTGACCGAGCGTGCCCACGACATGCGCTCCCACCCCGGCCAGGTCTCCTTCCCCGGCGGCTCCGTCGACCCCGGCGAGAGCGTCGAGGAGGCCGCGCTGCGCGAGGCCGACGAGGAGGTCGGCCTCGACCCGGCCTCGGTCGAGCTCTTCGGGCGGCTGCCCGAGCTGTGGCTGCCGCCGAGCAACTTCGCGGTCACCCCGGTGCTCGGGTGGTGCGCCGACGTCGCCGTGCGCATCGCCAGCCGCGCCGAGGTCCACGCGATCCACCGCGTCGCCATCGAGGACCTGCTCGACCCCACCCAGCGCGTGCAGGTGCGTCACCCCGCGGGCTTCACCGGCCCCGGCTTCCTCATCGGCCCCGAGCACGACGTCGTGCTGTGGGGCTTCACGGGCGGTATCGTCTCGAGGCTCTTCGACCACCTGGGCTGGACCCGTCCGTGGGACACCTCGCGGATGCAGGACCTGCCCGAGCACATGGTGGCGGGCGCGCCGCGGCCCCGACAGGGGCGGATGCTGGACATCGAGGACCGCGCCGAGGCGCACGAGGACATCTAGGACCCCATGAACCTGCTCGACTGGCTGCTCGTGGTGCTGGTGCTCGCCTACGCCCTCTCCGGCTACTGGCAGGGCTTCATCACCGGCGCCTTCGCCACCGGCGGGCTGCTGCTCGGCGGCCTGCTCGGCGTGTGGCTGGCCCCGGTCGCCCTGGGCGACGCCGCCCCCTCGCTGCTGGTCTCCCTCGGCGCGCTCTTCATCGTGATCCTCGCGGCCTCGCTCGGCCAGGCCGCGCTGCAGTACGCCGGGGCCCGGCTGCGCTCGCGCATCACCTGGCAGCCGGCCCGCGCGGTCGACGCCGTGGGCGGCGCGGCCCTCAGCGGCGCCGCGGTGCTGCTGGTCGCCTGGGCGCTGGGCGTGGCCGTCTCGGGCTCGCGCATCGACGGCGTGACGCCGCTGGTGCGCAGCTCGGAGGTGCTCGCCAAGGTCGACGGCGTGCTGCCGCGTGCGGCCGGCGGCGTGCTCCAGGCCTTCAACGACGTGGTCGGCACGAGCTTCTTCCCGCGCTACCTCGAGCCCTTCGCACCCGAGCGGATCGTCGAGGTCGCCCCGGGCGACCAGCGGATGCTCTCGCGCCCCGGCGTCCAGGCCGCGGCCGCGAGCGTGCTCAAGGTGCGCGCCACCAACGCCTGCGGGCGAGGGGTGGAGGGCAGCGGCTTCGTCTACGCCACCGACCTCGGCGACGGCCGCGACCGGCTGCTCACCAACGCCCACGTCGTGGCCGGCGTCGACGAGCCCCAGGTGATGCTGGGCGACGTGTCGGTGCCGGGCGAGGTCGTGGTCTACAACCCCGACGTCGACGTCGCGGTCATCGCCTTCGACGGCGACCGCGCCGCGCTCGCGCTCGACGACTCCGCGGCCGAGGGCGACCCGGTGGCGATCCTGGGCTACCCCCAGGACGGCCCCTACGACCAGCAGGCCGGTCGGATCCGCTCCGAGCAGCGGCTGCGCTCACCCGACATCTACGGCGAGGGCACCGTCATCCGCGAGGTCTACTCGCTGCGCGGGCTGGTGCGCCCGGGCAACTCCGGCGGCCCGATCGTCGCCCGCGACGGCGACGTCGTGGGCCTCGTCTTCGCCGCCTCGGTGACCGACGACGACACCGGCTACGCGCTCACGGCGGGCCAGGTCGCCGACACCGCGGCGCGGGGCCGGGGCACGGCGTCGGCCGTCGACACCGGCGACTGCGCGGGCTGAGACCCGCGCCGGGGCCAGGACCCGGGACCGACCCGGGGCGCGCCCCAGGCCTGACCCGGGCCTGGCTAGGGCCTGGCTCAGGCCTGGCCCTTGAGGGCGCGGGGGATCTCCTTGCCCTGGGCGATGGCCTTCTCGGGGGCGCGCACCTGCTTGACCTTCTTCACTCCGACGAAGGCGAGGAGGCCGGCGAGGAGCAGGTAGGCGCCGAAGACGATGAGGAAGGCCCAGTGCAGGGCCAGGCCGTCGCCGTTCCAGTTGATGAGGTAGGCGAAGGCCACCGAGAGCATGATGACGGCCAGCACGGCGAGGCCGCCGGCGGCCACGAAGAGACCGATGCCGACACCGCCGGCCTTGACGCTGACCTTCAGCTCCGACTTCGCCAGCTCGATCTCCTTGGAGACCAGGGTGGAGATGTCGCGGCTGGCGTCGGCCACCAGCTTGCCGATGGTGGGGTCGGTGTCCTTGACCGGTTCGATGGCCATGTGTGGGTGCTCCCGCTGCTCCAGCGCCGTGCGTGCCGACGTCGACGTGTGTGACTGCTCCGCCCGACCCTACAGAACGCGGGCCCCCGGCCTCACCACCGTGGGGGTGAGGCCGGGGCCGGGGCTCAGCGCGTGCCGGGCTCGCCGCGCTGGAAGACGTCGGGGATGCCGTCGAGGTCGCGGTCCTCGGCCTCCTCCTCGCACAGGCGCCGGTAGACCCGGTTGCGCCCGCGCAGGACGACGGTGGCCAGCAGCGTGGCGATCACCGAGCCGACCAGCACACCGACCTTGACGTGGTCGTCGCGCTCGGAGCCCTGGCCGAAGGCGAGCTCGCCGATGAGCAGCGAGACCGTGAAGCCGATCCCTGCGAGCATCGACATGCCGAGCACGTCGACCCAGGTCAGGTCGTCGTCGAGGTCGGCGCGGGTGAAGGTCGACAGCAGCCAGGTCGAGCCGACGATGCCGACGGTCTTGCCCACCACCAGGCCGGTGACGATGCCGAGGGCGACCGGGTCGCCGAGGGAGTCGACCAGCCCGCTGAGCCCGCCGACGGTCACGCCCGCGGCGAAGAAGGCGAAGACGGGCACGGCGACACCGGCGCTGATGGGGCGCACGAGGTGCTCAAGGTGCTCGGCCAGGCCCGGGCCCTCCTGGCCGTCGCGGCGCAGGACCGGCACGGTGAAACCGAGCAGCACGCCCGCGACCGTGGCGTGCACGCCCGACTCGTGCACCAGGGCCCAGGCCACGACGGCGAGGGGGATGAGCAGCCAGCCCTTCCACACCCGCTTCTGCACCAGCAGGGCGAAGGCCGCGATCGGCACCAGGGCGAGCGCGAGGAAGGTCATGTCGAGCTCGCTGGTGTAGAAGATCGCGATGATGGTGATGGCCAGCAGGTCGTCGACGACCGCGAGGGTCAGCAGGAAGGTGCGCAGGCCCGAGGGCAGGTGGGTGCTGATGACGGCCAGGATCGCCACGGCGAAGGCGATGTCGGTGGCGGTGGGGATGGCCCAGCCGCGCAGGTCGCCGTCACCGCCGAGGTTCCACAGCACGAAGACCAGGGCCGGCACGGCCATGCCGCCGACGGCCGCCGCGACCGGGAGCGCCGCGCGGCGCGGGTCGCGGAGGTCTCCCGCGACGAACTCGCGCTTGAGCTCCAGGCCGGCCACGAAGAAGAAGATCGCCAGCAGCCCGTCGGCCGCCCAGGTGCCGAGGGAGAGGTCGAGGTGCAGCGCCGAGGGCCCGACGCTGTAGTCGCGGATCGACTCGTAGACCGAGGCCCAGGGGGTGTTGGCCCACACGATGGCGACCACGGCCCCCGCGATGAGCAGCATGCCGCCGGTGGTCTCGGCGCGGAGGATCTCCGCGACGCGGGAGTGCTCCAGGAAGGAGCCGCGGGCGAAGAGGCGCTGGCGACCCGGGGCCGGGTCGGGTGTCGGACCGGGCGGGGGAGTGGGCTGCTGGGCGTCGGGCACGGGGCTCCTCAGGGGTCGGCGGGGCGAGCGCCGACCAGACTTCCCGGCTCACCTGTTCAACAGGCTACCGGCGGCAGGGCCCCGCCCGGACCACCCGTCCGGGGCCGGACACGCACCGGCCGCCGTCGCCCGCGGGCGGCGGCGGCCGGTGCGTCGTACGACGGGGTCGCTCGGGTGGGGCCGTGTCGGGCCTGGTCGGGCGGGGTCAGTCGTCGGCCTTGCCCGACTGCAGGCCCGAGGAGATGAGGTCCATCACCGAGCTGTCGGCCAGCGTGGTGACGTCGCCGACCTGGCGGTTCTCGGCGACGTCCTTGAGCAGGCGCCGCATGATCTTGCCCGAGCGGGTCTTGGGCAGCTCGGGCACCACCATGATCTGGCGCGGCTTGGCGATCGCGCCGATCTCCTTGGCGACGTGCTTGCGCAGCTCCTCGACGATGTCCTCGCCGCCGTCGCCGGCGGAGTCGCGCAGGATGACGAAGGCGCACACCGCCTGCCCGGTGGTCTCGTCGGCGGCACCGACCACGGCGGCCTCGGCGACCTTGGGGTGCGAGACCAGCGCCGACTCGATCTCGGTGGTGGAGAGGCGGTGCCCGGAGACGTTCATGACGTCGTCGACGCGGCCCAGCAGCCAGATCGCGCCGTCCTCGTCCTTCTTGGCGCCGTCACCCGCGAAGTAGTAGCCCTGCTTGCGGAAGCGGCTCCAGTAGGTGTCGACGTAGCGGTCGTCGTCGCCCCACAGGGTGCGCAGCATCGAGGGCCAGGGGCCCTTGACCACGAGGTAGCCGCCGGAGCCGTTGGGCACCGACTCACCGGCCTCGTCGACGACGTCGGCCTCGATGCCGGGCAGCGGGGTCATCGCGGAGCCGGGCTTGCCGGCGGTGACGCCGGGCAGCGGCGAGATCATGATCGCGCCGGTCTCGGTCTGCCACCAGGTGTCGACGATGGGGCAGCGCTCGCCGCCGATGACCTCGCGGTACCACATGTAGGCCTCGGGGTTGATCGACTCACCGACCGAGCCGAGCAGGCGCAGCGAGGAGAGGTCGAAGCCGTCGGGGATCTCGCGGCCCTGCTTCATGAAGGTCCGGATCGCGGTGGGGGCGGTGTAGAAGATCGTCACCTTGTAGTCCTGCACGATCTGCCACCAGCGGCCCTTGAAGGGCGCGTCGGGGGTGCCCTCGTACATCACCTGGGTCGCGCCGTTGGCGAGCGGTCCGTAGACGATGTAGGAGTGCCCGGTGACCCAGCCGATGTCGGCGGTGCACCAGTAGACGTCGGTGTCGCGCTTGAGGTCGAAGACCGCGTCGTGGGTGAAGGAGGTGCCCACGAGGTAGCCGCCGGTGGTGTGCAGGATGCCCTTGGGCTTGCCGGTCGTGCCGGAGGTGTACATGACGTAGAGCGGGTGCTCGGCGTCGAAGAACTCGCAGGTGTGCTCGGTGGAGGCGCCGGCGACGGCGTCGTGCCACCACACGTCGACGGCGTCGTCCCACGCCACGTCCTGGCCGGTGCGGCGCACGACGAGCACGTGCTCGACCTCGAAGTCCTGCGCGGCGGCCTTGGCGCGGGCCTCGTCGACGGCCGGCTTGAGGGCCGAGGGCGCGCCGCGGCGGTAGCCGCCGTCGGAGGTGACGACGACCTTGGCGCCGCAGTCGACCAGGCGCGAGGCCAGGGCGTCGGAGGAGAAGCCGCCGAAGACCACCGTGTGGGGAGCGCCGAGGCGGGCGCAGGCCAGCATGGCCACGACGGCCTCGGGGATCATCGGCATGTAGATGGCGACGCGGTCGCCGCTGCCGACGCCGAGTGCGGTCAGGGCGTTGGCGGCCCGGTTGACCTCGTCCTGGAGCTGGGCGTAGGTGAGGTCACGGGTGTCGTCCTCGGGCTCGCCGACCCAGTGCAGGGCGACGGTGTCGCCGCGGCCGGCCTCGACGTGGCGGTCGACGCAGTTGTAGGCGGCGTTGAGGCGACCGCCGACGAACCACTTCGCGAAGGGCGGGTTGCTCCAGTCGAGCACCTGGTCCCACTCGCGCTCCCAGGAGAGGCGGCCGGCCTGCTCGGCCCAGAACGCCTCGGGGTCGGCCGCGGCGCGCTCGTAGGCCTCGGCCGTCACGTTGGCCGCGGCGGCCAGCTCGGCCGGGGGCTCGAAGGAGCGGTCCTCACGGGACAGGTTGGACAGGGTCTCTTCGCTCACGGTTTCCTCCGGGTCGACGGGGTGGCGCTGGCCACACTAGGACGCGGGTCCCAGGGTGGCGAGGGCCGGTTGCCCCGCGGTTGCCCGCGGGTCGTGCCACTCCGCCGGGCGCCTCGCGGCGCCCGGCGGAGCGGTCGTGCGGTCAGTGCGAGATCGCCTTCTCCGAGCCGGCGCCGGTGAGGGCGCGCACCTCGAGCTCGGTGTAGCGCTCCTCCGCGGTGGGCTCCTTGGAGGTGATGGTGCCGATGTAGCCGAGCAGGAAGCCGAGCGGGATGGAGACGATGCCCGGGTTCTCCAACGGGAACCACGAGATGTCGATGCTGGTGGGCAGCAGCGAGAGGTTCTTGCCCGTCGGGTCGAGTCCCTTGCCGGACACGACCGGGGAGAAGACCACCAGGCCGACGGCCGAGATGAGGCCGCCGTAGATGCTCCAGAGCGCGCCACGGGTGTTGAAGCGCTTCCAGAACATGTTGTAGATGATCGTCGGCAGGTTGGCCGACGCCGCGACGGCGAAGGCCAGGGCCACCAGGAACGCGATGTTGAGGCTCTGGGCAGGGATGGCCAGCAGGATCGACACCAGGCCGATGCCGGCGGCGGCCCAGCGGGTCACCTTGATCTCCTGGTCCTCGCTGGCGGTGCCCTTCTTGATCACGCTGTTGTAGATGTCGTGGGCCACCGACGCCGACGAGGTCAGCGTCAGGCCGGCCACGACGGCCAGGATGGTGGCGAAGGCGACGGCCGCGATGATGGCCAGCAGCACCGCACCGCCCGTGGAGCCGGCTCCACCGCCCACGGCCTCGGCCAGCAGCGGGGCGGCCAGGTTGCCCGAGGCGTCCAGCTCGCCGGACTCGCGCAGGCCGGGGATGTCGAGCAGGGCGGCGGCACCGAAGCCGAGCACGAGGGTGAAGAGGTAGAACACCCCGATGAGGCCGATGGCCCACAGCACCGACTTCCGCGCGTCGCGCGAGGTCGGCACGGTGTAGAAGCGGATGAGGATGTGGGGCAGGCCGGCCGTGCCGAGCACGAGCGCGATGCCGAGGCTGATGAAGTCGATCTTGCTGGTCGCGGTGGCGCCGTACTTCAGGCCGGGCTCGAGGAAGGCCGAGCCGGCACCGGAGTTGCTGGCGGCCGTGCCGAGCAGCTCGGAGAGGTTGAAGTCGAACTTCGCGAGCACGAGCACCACGATCAGGGCCGAGCCGGTCATGAGCAGCACGGCCTTGACGATCTGCACCCAGGTCGTGCCCTTCATGCCGCCGACGGTGACGTAGAAGATCATGAGCGCGCCGACGCCGAGGATGACGATGTTCTTGACCGCCTGGTCGTCGACGCCCAGCAGCAGCGCCACCAGGGCGCCCGCGCCGACCATCTGGGCCAGCAGGTAGAAGATCGACACGACCACGGTGGAGGTCGCCGCGGCCATGCGCACCGGGCGCTGGCGCATGCGGAAGGCCAGCTGGTCGGCCATCGTGTAGCGCCCCGAGTTGCGCAGCATCTCGGCCACGAGCAGCAGCGCGACCAGCCAGGCCACGAGGAAGCCGATGGAGTAGAGGAAGCCGTCGTAGCCCGAGAGCGCGATGGCCCCGGAGATGCCGAGGAACGACGCCGCCGACATGTAGTCGCCGCCGATGGCCAGGCCGTTCTGCACCGGCGAGAACGAGCGGCCGCCGGCGTAGAAGTCGGCCGTGCCGGAGGTCTGCCGGCTGGCCCAGAAGGTGATCCCGATCGTCAGCGCGACGACGCTGAGGAACAGGATCGTGGTGAGCACCTGGTGGTCCATGTCAGTGCCTCTTCCCGTCGGTGCCGGCCACGGTCGCGTCGTACTCGTCGTTGAGGGAGCGCGCCAGCGGGTCGAGGCGGCTCTCGGAGAAGCGGGCGTAGGCGAAGGCCAGCCCGAAGGTGGTGACGAACTGCAGCAGGCCGAAGACCAGCGCGACGTTGATGTTGCCGACCAGCTTGGTGTTCATGAAGCCGCCGGCGTAGTTCGACATCAGGATGTAGAGCAGGTACCACGCCAGGAAGGCCACCGTGGCGGGGATGACGAAGCCCCGGTAGGCCTTGCGCAGCGCGGCGAAGTCGGGTGAGTCGTGCAGCCGGTCGTAGACCGGGTCGTGCCGGGAGGCCTGGGTGGCGGCCTGCGGCTGCTCCCCGGCTCCGGGCTGGCTCTCGTGGGTGCCCACGGCGGTGTCCCCTCTCGTGCGGATGCGGCCGCGCCGGCCGCAGGTGTGATCGCGGTCACCGTAGGAGTGACGGCGCTCACCCCGGCAGGGCCGACGCCCCGGTCGTCGGCGAGCGGCGCCTCGGAGTCGGTGAGCGGTCGGTCGGGCGCGGTGAGCGGCCGGGTGGGGGGTGGTGGTGCGGCGTGGCGAGGACGGGCGGTGGGGCGGGCGGTGAGGTCGTGAGGGGTGTGAGGACGTGAGGAGAAGTTGACCTCGACGGTCACCCGGGGTCGACAGGGGCGAAATCTCGCGCGCCGAGGGTGGAGCCACCGACGAGCCCCTCAGGAGCAGCGCCATGACCATGACCAGCCACTCGCGCAGCAACCCGCGCAGCGACGCCGCCGCCGGGTCGGCGCCCGCGCGCCGCACCGGACGCTGGATCGAGGACTGGCGCCCCGAGGAGGAGGCGTTCTGGGAGGAGACCGGCCGCCCCGTGGCCCGGCGCAACCTGCTGTGGTCGATCTTCGCCGAGCACCTCGGTTTCTCGGTGTGGCTGATCTGGAGCGTCAGCTCGGCGTTCCTGGTCGCGCAGGGCTTCTCCTTCACCCCGCAGCAGCTCTTCGTGCTGGTGGCGCTGCCCAACCTCGTCGGCTCGCTGCTGCGACTGCCCTACACCTTCGCGGTGCCGAGGTTCGGCGGGCGCAACTGGACGATGGTGAGCGCGGCGCTGCTGCTGGTGCCGACGCTGCTCTTCGCCTGGGCGGTGCAGGACCCGGGCACGCCCTACTGGGCCTTCTGCCTCATCGCCGCGACCGCCGGCCTCGGGGGCGGCAACTTCGCCAGCTCGATGGCCAACATCAACTTCTTCTACCCCGCGGCCAAGAAGGGCGCGGCGCTCGGCCTCAACGCCGCCGGCGGCAACCTCGGCGTCTCGCTGATCCAGCTCTTCCTGCCCGTGATCGTCGGCGGCGCCGGCATCTTCGGCCTGGTCAAGGCCAGCGAGGGCGGCATCCACCTCGAGCGCGCCGCCTGGGTCTACGCCGGGCTCGCCGTGGTGGCGACGTTCGCGGCCTGGCGCTGGATGGACAACCTGGCCACCGCGACCTCCCGCCCGCGCGAGCAGATGCAGGTCGTGCGCAAGCCGCACACGTGGATCATGGCCTTCCTCTACATCGGCACCTTCGGCTCCTTCATCGGCTACTCCGCCGCCATGCCGCTGCTCATCAAGCTCACCTTCTGGGTGCCGGAGCCGACCCCCCTCGGCACGGGCATCTACTTCGCCTACTTCGCCTTCCTCGGCGCCCTGGTGGGCTCCGCGACCCGCCCGCTCGGCGGGTGGCTGGCCGACCGCTTCGGCGGCGCCCGGGTCACCCTGGCCGCCTTCGGCGCCATGATCGTCTCCACCCTGGCGGTGCTGTGGACCCTCACGCGGCTGACCCCGAACCCGACCGCCGACCCGGCGATCGCCACCGACAACCAGTCGTGGTTCCCCTTCTTCCTCGGCTTCTTCCTCTGCGTCTTCGCCGCCACCGGCATCGGCAACGGCTCGACCTACAAGATGATCCCCGCCATCTGGCGCACCGAGGCCGAGCGCACCAGCGAGGCCGGCACCCCCGCCCGCAGCGCCGCGCTGCTGCTGGCCACCAAGCAGGCCTCGGCCGCCATCGGCGTCATCGGAGCGGTGGGCGCGATCGGCGGCTTCCTCATCCCGATCGCCTTCAGCTCGCCGTGGGTCGAGGACCCGCTCTCGGCCACGAAGGGCGCCTTCGTCGTCTTCACCGCCTTCTACGCCGTGTGCGCCCTGGTCACCTGGGCGGTCTACCTGCGCCGGCCCTCCGCGGCCGCCGCCGCGAGGCCCGGCACCATGGCGGGCGCGGGCATCTGACGTGAGCACCCCTCCCGCCGGCCCGGCCACGGGCACCCGCACCCACTGCCCCTACTGCTCCCTGCAGTGCGGCATGACCCTGGAGCGCTCCGGTCGCACCCTGCAGGTGCAGCCGTGGGCCGACTTCCCGGTCAACGAGGGCGCGCTGTGCCGCAAGGGCTGGACCGCGACCGGGCTGCGCGGCCACCGCGAGCGGCTGACCAGCCCGCTCGTGCGCGACGGGGCCACCGGCGAGCTGCGCACCGCGTCGTGGGACGAGGCGCTCGACGTGGTCGCGACCCGGATGCGGGCGCTCCAGGCCGAGAGCGGGCCCGACGCGGTCGCGGTCTTCGGCGGCGGGGGGCTCACCAACGAGAAGGCCTACCAGCTGGGCAAGCTGGCCCGGGTGGCGCTCGGCACCAGCCAGATCGACTACAACGGCCGCTGGTGCATGAGCTCCGCGGCCTCCGCGGCCAACCAGGCCCTCGGCCTCGACCGCGGACTGCCCTTCCCGCTGGCCGACCTCGAGCGCACCGACCTGGTCGTGCTCGTGGGCTCCAACCTCGCCGAGACCATGCCGCCGGCCGCGCGCCACCTCGACCGGCTGCGCGAGCGCGGCGGCCGCGTCGTCGTGCTCGACCCGCGCCGCACCGCCACCGCGGAGCGCGCCGACCTCGTGCTCCAGCCGCTGCCGGGCACCGACCTGGCCGTCGCGCTGGGCCT
Organism: Nocardioides sp. P86; assembly: GCF_023712465.1. Lineage (NCBI taxonomy): Bacteria > Bacillati > Actinomycetota > Actinomycetes > Propionibacteriales > Nocardioidaceae > Nocardioides > Nocardioides sp. P86. The sequence continues at coordinate 649,080 of NZ_JAMAYE010000003.1, forward strand.
GCTGCACCTGCTCGACGGCGCCGGCGCGGTCGACGAGGAGTACGTCGCGACCCGCACCACCGGCTTCGAGGACGTCCGCCGCTCGGTCGCCGGCTGGTGGCCCGAGCGCGTCGAGCGGGTCTCCGGCGTCGCCGCGGAGGACCTGCGCGAGCTGGCCGGGCTGCTCGCCGACGCCGAGCGGGCCGTCGTGCTCACCGCCCGGGGCGCCGAGCAGCACGCCCAGGGCACCGACACCGTGCTGGCCTGGATCAACGTCGCCCTCGCCCTCGGGCTGCCCGGGCGCGACGCCTCGGGCTGGGGCTGCCTCACCGGCCAGGGCAACGGCCAGGGCGGGCGCGAGCACGGCCAGAAGGCCGACCAGCTGCCCGGCTACCGGATGATCGACGACCCTGCGGCCCGCGCCCACGTCGCGGGCGTCTGGGGCGTGGCGCCCGAGACCCTGCCCGGGCCGGGGCGCTCGGCGTACGAGCTGCTGGAGGCGCTGGGCACCGAGGGCGGCCCGCGGGCGCTGCTGGTCACCGGCAGCAACCCGGTCGTCTCGGCGCCGAACGCCGACCACGTGACCGAGCGCCTCGACGCCCTCGACCTGCTGGTGGTGGTCGACCTCGTCCTGTCGGAGACCGCGGCCCGCGCCGACGTCGTGCTGCCCGTGGCCCAGTGGGCCGAGGAGACCGGCACGATGACCAACCTCGAGGGCCGGGTCGTGCTGCGGCAGCGCGCGGTGGCCCCGCCCGCCGGCGTGCGCGACGAGCTGGAGCTGCTGGCCGACCTCGCGGCCCGCCTGGGCTCCCCGGTGCCCTTCGGCACCGACGCCGCCGAGGTCTTCGCCGAGCTCGGCCGCGCCTCGGCCGGCGGTCGCGCCGACTACTCCGGGATCACCCACGAGCGGGTCCGCGCCGAGCAGGGCGTCTTCTGGCCCTGCCCCGCCGTGCCCGAGGGTCGTGCGCCCCACCCGGGCACGCCGCGCCTGTTCGCCGAGCGCTTCGCCACCCCCGACGGCCGCGCGCGCTGCCGCGTGGTGGAGCACCGCGGCCCCGTCGAGCAGCCCGACGCCGCCTTCCCGCTGCACCTGACGACCGGGCGGGTGCTCGCGCAGTACCAGTCCGGCGCCCAGACCCGCCGGATCCGCGACCTGCCCGACACCGGGCCCTTCGTCGAGCTGCACCCCATGCTGGCCGCCCGGATCGGCGCCGCCGACGGCGAGCCGGTCGTCGTCAGCACCCGCCGCGGGTCGCTGCGCGCGCCGGCGCGCGTGGTCGACTCCATCCGCCCCGACACCGTCTTCGTGCCCTTCCACTGGGTCGGCGCCAACCGGCTCACCCACGACGCCCTCGACCCCTCCAGCCGGATGCCGGAGTTCAAGGCGTGCGCCGCGGCGGTGGGGCTCGCCGCGTCACCGGACCCCACGCCGGACGTCTCGTCCGCGCAGGCGACCGTGCGGGAGCGGGCCGCCGCGGGGGTGCCCGCATGAGCGCACGCGTCGTGGTGGTCGGGTCGGGCATGGCCGCGACCCGGCTGGTCGAGGAGCTGCTCGCCCGCGACACCGGCGCGCGGATCACCGTGCTCGGCGACGAGCCCCACGCGCCCTACAACCGGATCCTGCTCTCCGCGCTGCTCGAGGGCACCCACCGCGCCGACGCGCTCACCCTGCGCGGCCTGGAGTGGTACGCCGACCGGGGCGTCGACCTCCGCACGGGCGCGCGGGTGCTCGAGGTCGACCGCGACGCCCGCGAGGTCGGCCTCGTCGACGGCACCCGCCTCGGCTACGACCGGCTGGTGCTGGCCACGGGCAGCATCCCCACGCTGCCGCCGGTGCGCGGGCTGGTCGGCATGGACGGACGTCTGGACGAGCGCGTGCACGCCTTCCGCAGCCTCGACGACGCCCTGCGGCTGAGCCGCGCCGCGGCGTCGGCGCGCCGCGCGGTCGTGGTCGGCGGCGGGCTGCTCGGCCTCCAGGTGGCCCGCGCCCTGGGCGTGCGCGGCCTCGACGTCGAGGTCGTCGAGGGCGGTGACCACCTGCTGCGCAGCCAGGTCGGCGCACCGGCGGGCGCGATCCTGGCCCGCGACCTGCGCCGCCTCGGCACGGCGGTCTACACCGGCACCCGCGCCGTGCGGCTGACCCCCGCGGGGCTCGTGCTCGACCACGGCTACACCCTCGGCACCGACCTCGTCGTGCTCACCGCCGGCGGCCGGCCCTCGGTCGCGCTGGCCCGGGCGGCCGGCCTCGCGGTGCGACGCGGAGTGGTGGTCGACGCCCGGCTGACCACCAGCGACCCCCGCGTGCACGCGATCGGCGACTGCGCCCAGCGCGGTGGGCGCACGACCGGCTTCGTCGCCCCCGCCTGGGAGCAGGCCGGCGTGCTGGCCGAGGTGCTGGCACACGAGCTGGCCGGTGACCTGGCCGGGGGAGCCGACCCCCGCCCGGGCCGCACGCTCCCGGCGTACGAGGGGTCGCGGACGGTGGCGCGGCTGCGCGCGACCGACCTCGACGTCGCGGTGCTCGGCGAGCCCGAGACCGCCGAGGGCGAGGTCGTGGAGCTGACCAACCCCGTGGCGGGCTCGCACCGCCGCCTCGTCGTGCGCGACGGCGTGCTCGTGGCCGCGACCCTCGTCGGCGACCTGAGCCGGATCGGCCTGCTCACGCAGTACTACGACCGCGGCACGGTGCTCTCGCCGGGCGAGCCCGGCGCGCTGCTGCGCGGCGAGCGACCCGGCGCGGGTGCGACCCCGAGCGCGGCCACCCTGCCCGACGACGCCGAGGTGTGCGCGTGCGCCGGCGTCAGCGCCGGGCGTGTGCGCGCCTGCGGCTCCCTCGAGCAGGTCCGCGACACCACCCGCGCCACCACCGGCTGCGGCGGCTGCGCGCCCGCCGTGCGACAGCTCCTCGCCACCCGACCCAGCACCACCCTGGAAGGAACCCGAGCATGATGGCTCACCACCGCAGGACCCTCGTGGTCGTCGGCCACGGCATGGTCGGCCACCGCTTCGTGCAGGCCGCCGTCGAGCGGGGCCTCACCGAGACCCACGACGTGGTCGTGGTCGGGGAAGAGCTGCGCGCTGCCTACGACCGCGTCGCGCTGACCTCCTTCTTCGAGCGCGGCGCCGAGGAGCTCTCGCTGCTCCCGACCGGGGAGTACGACGACCCCCGGGTGCGGCTGCTGCTCGGCACCACCGTCGAGTCGGTCGACACCGGTGCCCGCACGCTCGTGCTCGGCGGTGCCGCCGCGGGCGAGGAGCTGGCCTACGACGAGCTGGTGCTCGCCACCGGCGCCGCCCCCTTCGTGCCACCGATCCCCGGCACCGACCTCGACGGCGTCTTCGTCTACCGCACCATCGAGGACCTCGAGGCGATCCGTGACGCGGCCGCCACCGCCCGCGTGGGCGCGGTCGTCGGCGGCGGGCTGCTCGGGCTGGAGGCGGCCAACGCCCTGGCGCAGCTGGGCCTGGAGACCCACGTGGTGGAGATGGCGCCGCGGCTCATGGCCGTGCAGGTCGACGACGCCGGTGGCGCGGTGCTGACCCGCCACGTCGAGGGCCTGGGGCTGGGCGTGCACACCGGCGCGACGACCACCGAGGTGCTCGGCCAGGACGGCCGCGTGGTCGGCCTCGGGCTGCGCGACCGCGAGCCGCTGCCGGCCGAGGTCGTGGTCTTCTCGGCCGGGATCCGCCCGCGCGACGCCCTGGCCCGTGCGGCCGGTCTCGACGTCGCCGAGCGCGGCGGCGTGCTGGTCGACGAGCGGTGCCGCACCTCCGACCCCCACGTGTGGGCGGTGGGGGAGTGCGCGGCCCCGGCGGGACGGATGTACGGCCTGGTCGCGCCGGGCTACGCGATGGCCGAGGTCGTCGTCGACGCCCTGCTGGGCGGCCCGGGCGCCTTCACCGGCGCCGACATGTCGACCAAGCTCAAGCTGATGGGCGTCGACGTGGCCTCCTTCGGCGACGCCTTCGCGACCACCGAGGGCGCCCTCGAGCTGGTCTACGCCGACGCCGTGACGGGGGTCTACAAGAAGCTCGTCGTCTCCGAGGACGGCCGGCGCCTGCTCGGCGGCGTGCTCGTGGGCGACGCCAGCGCCTACGGCGTGCTGCGCCCGATGGTGGCCACCGCCACCAACCCGGGCATCGCGCTGCCCGACAACCCCGAGGACCTGATCCTGCCCAGCGGCCGCGGCGGCGCCGAGATCGGGCTGCCGCCCGAGGCGCAGGTCTGCTCCTGCAACGACGTCACCCGCGCGCAGATCGAGGAGGCGGTCGGCGAGGGCGGCTCGTGCGACAGCCCGTCGTGCGTCACCGCCTGCACCCGCGCCGGCGCCACCTGCGGGTCGTGCAAGCCGCTGGTCAAGAAGGTCGTGGAGGACTTCTTCGCAGCCCGGGGCCGCAGCGTCGACCGCAGCCTGTGCGAGCACTTCCCGCTCTCGCGCCAGGAGCTCTTCGAGGTGATCGCCGTGCACGGGCACACCCGCTTCGACGACGTCGTCGCCGCCCACGGCACGGGCCGCGGCTGCGACGTCTGCAAGCCCACGGTGGCCTCGATCCTGGCCAGCCTGCTCGGCGACCACGTGCTCGGCGCGGAGCGCCGCACGCTGCAGGACACCAACGACGCCTACCTCGCCAACATCCAGCGCAACGGCACCTACTCCGTCGTGCCCCGCATCCCCGGTGGCGAGATCACCCCGGAGAAGCTCATCGTGATCGGGGAGGTCGCCCGCGACTTCGGGCTCTACACCAAGATCACCGGGGGCCAGCGCATCGACCTCTTCGGCGCCCGCATGGAGCAGCTGCCGGCGATCTGGACCCGCCTGGTCGACGCCGGCTTCGAGTCCGGGCACGCCTACGGCAAGTCGCTGCGCACCGTGAAGTCCTGCGTGGGCTCGACCTGGTGCCGCTACGGCGTGCAGGACTCCACGACGCTGGCCATCATGCTCGAGGAGCGCTACCGGGGCCTGCGCTCCCCGCACAAGCTCAAGGGCGGGGTGAGCGGCTGCGCCCGCGAGTGCGCCGAGGCCCGGTCGAAGGACTTCGGCGTCATCGCCACCGAGAAGGGGTGGAACCTCTACGTCGCGGGCAACGGCGGCGCCACCCCCGTGCACGCCCGGCTGCTCGCGGGCGACCTCGACACCGAGACGCTGGTGCGCTACCTCGACCGCTTCCTCATGTACTACATCCGCACCGCCGACCGGCTCCAGCGCACCGCCCCCTGGGTCGACGCCCTCGACGGCGGCCTCGACCGGGTGCGCGAGGTCGTCGTCGACGACGTGCTCGGGCTCGGCAGCGAGCTCGAGGCGGCGATGGCCACCCACGTCGAGGGCTACTCCGACGAGTGGCGCGCCACCCTGGAGGACCCCGACAAGCTGGCCCGCTTCGTCTCCTTCGTCAACGCCCCCGACACCCCCGACCCCCACATCACCTTCCGCAGCGAGCGCGACCAGGTCGCCCCGGCCGACAGCGAGGGCCCGGTGCTGCTCGGCGCGAGCATCCCCGTGGGTCCTGGAGGCCCGGGCAGCCCCGAGACGGTCGGGGCCGGCCGGTGAGCGCGCCGGAGGCGACCTGGACGGCGGTCTGCCGCCTGGAGCAGATCGAGGTCGAGGGCGGCGTGGCGGCGCTGGTGGGGGGCGCGGCGGTCGCGGTCTTCCGCACCCACGACGACACGGTGCACGCGCTGGGCAACTACGATCCCCTCGGGCGGGCCTCCGTGCTCGCCCGCGGCATCGTCGGCACGCGGGGGGAGGTCCCGTGCGTCGCGTCGCCGCTGCACAAGCAGGCCTACGACCTGCGCACCGGGCAGTGCCTCGACGACGCGGCCGTCCGGGTCCCGACGTACGACGTCAGGGTCGACCGCGGCGTGGTGCTGGTCGGCCCGCAGAGGGAGGGTCCGTGACACCCGAGCTGCCCGAGCCGCCCGAGCCGCCCGAGCCGCCCGAGCCGCCCGAGCCGCCCGATGCGGCCGCGCCGCTGGCCGGCTACCGGATCGGCGTGACCGCCGCCCGCAAGGTCGACGAGCAGGTCGCGCTGCTGGAGCGTCGCGGCGCCCGCGTGGAGTGGGCCCCGGCGCTCTCGCTGGAGCCCAACCAGGTCGACGACGCCGAGCTGCGCGCCCAGACCGCCGAGGTGCTCTCCCGCCCCGTCGACGTCTTCCTGGCCACCACCGGCATCGGCATGAAGGCGTGGTTCGAGGCCGCGGAGGGCTGGGGCCTGCTCGACGAGCTGCTCGCCGCCCTGGGGTCATCCGAGATCCTCGCCCGCGGCCCCAAGAGCGTGGGCGCGCTGCGGCGCCGCGGGCTGCGCGAGCTGTGGGCCCCGGAGTCGGAGTGCTTCGAGGACGTGCTCGAGCACCTGCGCGGACGCGACCTCGCCGGGCGCCGCATCGTGGTGCAGGAGCACGGCCAGTCGCTGTCGATGGTCGCCCACGCGCTGCGTCGCCAGGGCGCCGACGTCACCACCGTGACCGTCTACCGCGTGCTGGCCGCCGACGACCCCGGCCCGATGTTCAAGATGGTCGACCTCATCGCCGACCGCGCCCTCGACGCCGTCACCTTCACCTCCGCGCCTGCCGTGGCCGCCCTGATGGAGGCCGCGGGCGTCGTGGGCCGGCGCGACGAGGTCGTCACCGCCTTCCAGGCCGACGTCGTGGCCTCCTGCGTCGGCCCGGTCACCTCGGCCGCCTTCGAGATGTGGGGCGTGCCGACGCTCTTCCCCGAGCGCTCGCGGCTGGTCGCGATGGTCAAGCAGCTCGAGACCGAGCTGCCCTCGCGCTCCTCGGGCCTGGCCGTCGACCTGGTGGGTGGGCGCCAGCTGCTGCTGCACGGCGACGGCGTGCTCCTCGACGGGGTCGAGGTCAGGCTCTCGCCGGCGCCGACCGCGGTGCTGCACGCCCTGGTCGCCAACCCCGGCAACGTCGTCTCGCGCCAGGCGCTGCTGGCCATGCTGCCCAGCGGCACCGCCGGCTCCGAGCACGCCGTGGAGATGGCCGTGGCCCGCCTGCGCGCCGGCATCGGCACCAAGGCCGTGCAGACCGTGGTCAAGCGCGGCTACCGGCTGGCCGTGGGCTGACTGCGGGGCCTCCCTTCGCAGCCTGGTCATGCTGGGCTGCGGCAGTCGTGGCGCCGGCCTCGCGCGACACGTCGAACGCCGCGACGAGGCCGTGAAGCAGCTCGACCGTCCCGGACGCGCCACGCGTCGTCGTCGCGCCGAGCCCGACCTGCTCGCGGCGGTCCGAGACGCGAGGGCGGCGCTGTCACGGGACGCCGGCGCCCCGGGGTCCCCGGCGCTGTGACCGGCGCTGTGCCCGGTGCGGTGCCTGGCGCGGTGACCGGCCCGGGGATCGGCCCGGGGATCGACCTGCTGACCCGCCCGCCGACCCGGCCGTGGGGCGGCCTTGTGGTCGGCACCAGGAAGTGGCGGGATACGACAGCTGCGGCGGTCCTCGACTGGTCGTACGCCGCCACTTCTCGGGCGGGCCGGCCGGGGACCTGAGACGGCCCCGCGGAGCGGGTCGGCAGCGCTCGCGGTGATCGATCGTGTGGGCACGCGCAGCAGGCGGTGGACCCGGGCGCGGCGGCAAGTGGCGGGAGACGACACCTGCGGCGGTCCTCGACCTGTCGTTCGCCGCCACTTCTCGGGCGGGCCGGCCGGGGACGTGACGCGACCCCCGCGTGGCGGGTCGGCAGCGCTCGCGGTGACTGATCGTGCGGAAGTGGCGGGAGACGACAGCTGCGGCAGTCCTCGACCGGTCGTTCACCGCCACTTCTCGGGCGGGCCGGCCGGGACGTGACGCGGCCCCGCGTGGCGGGTCGGCAGGGCTCGCGGTGATCGATCGTGTGGGCACGCGCAGCAGGTGGTGGACCCGGGCGCGGCAGGAAGTGGCGGGAGACGACAGCTGCGGCGGTCCTCGACCGGTCGTACGCCGCCACTTCTCGGGCGGGCCGGCCGGGGACGTGACGCATCCCCGCGGAGCGGGTCGGCAGCGCTCGCGGTGATCGATCGTGTGGGCACGCGCAGCAGGCGGTGGACCTGGGCGCGGCGGCAAGTGGCGGGAGACGACACCTGCGGCGGTCCTCGACCTGTCGTACGCCGACCCTTCGGGCGGGCCGGCCGGGGACGTGACGCGACCCCGCGTGGCGGGTCGGCAGGGCTCGCGCTGACCGATCGTGCGGGAGTGGCGGGAGACGACAGCTGCGGCAGTCCCCGACCGGTCGTGTGCCGCCACTTCTCGGGCGGGTCGGCCGGGGACGCGAGGTGGCCCCGCGTGGCGGGTCGGCAGGGCTCGTGGTGACCGACCGTCCGGAGCCGGGTGCGCCCGAGACCCCCACCGACCACTCGCACACCGACGGGTCACGACTCGACGAGCCACAGGAGCGTCCCGGCTGCGGGGTCGGGTGGCACCATGAGCGGCATGGACGCCCGCCTCGTGACCGTCGCCCACGGCACCCGCAAGGGCGGCGGCAACGAGATCGCCCGCCTGCTGACCGACGCCGCCGGCGAGGAGCTCGGCCTCGAGGCCGTCTGCTCCTACGTCGAGCTGTGCGAGCCGCTCTTCGAGGACGTCGTGGCGGCCTCGGCCGCCCCGACGCTGGTCGTGCCGCTGCTGCTGTCGACCGGCTTCCACCTGCGCCAGGACCTGCCCCGCATGGCCAGCGCCGCCGGCGGTCCGCTGGTGCTCGGCCGCCCCTTCGGCCCGCACCGGCTGGTCGCGGCCGCGCAGCTGGAGCGGCTGCGGGAGGCGGGCGCGCGGCCGGAGGACCGGCAGGTCGGGCGGCTCGTGCTCGTCGCCGCGGGCTCCTCGGACCCGCTGGCCACCCGCGACCTGACCCGGGCCGCCGAGCTGCTCGGCGAGGCCTGGGCCGAGGCGGCCGGCGCGGCCGGGGCGCCCTCGCCCGTGGCGGTCGAGGTGGCCACCCTCACCGCGCTGGGCCGTCGCCCGGCCGAGGTCGTGCGGCCCGGCGACGTGGTGTCGCCGTACCTGCTCTCACCGGGGTTCTTCGCCGACCGGGCCGCCCGGGAGTGCCGCGAGGCCGGAGCCGCGCTGGTCGCCGACGTCATCGGGCCCCACCCGCGGCTCGTCGAGCTGGTGGCCCGGCGCGCCCGTGCCCTGGCCCGCATCGAGCAGCCCGCCTAGCCCGACCCCCTCAGCCCCGGGGGTACGCCGACTCCTCGGGCGTGTGCAGCCGCACGAGGAAGGCGCCGGCGTGGGCGGGGCGCGAGGCTCGGGTGAGCAGGCTGGTGCCGACCATGACGCCCACCGCCAGCGGCACCGACCAGGCGGCCGGCTGCTCGAGCAGCACCGCCCGCCAGCCGGGGTCGACGTCGACGAGCAGCGTCACCAGCGCGGCGGTGCCGGAGCCGAGGCCGCCGACGACCAGGCCGGCGACGGCGCCCGCGGCGGTGAGGCCGGGCCACCAGATGCCGAGCACGAGCAGCGGGCAGAAGGTCGAGGCGGCCACCGCGAAGGCCAGGCCCACGGTGGAGGCGACGCCGACCTCGGGGCCGAGCAGGGCCACGGCGCACGGCACGGTGACGGCGACGACGGCCGCGACCCGGAAGGCGGTGACCCCGTCGAGGCGGCGCCCGCCCCAGGCCCGCCCGGTGACGTCCTGGCTGAGCACGCCGGCCACGGCGATCGAGAGCCCCGAGGAGGTCGACAGGAAGGCCGCGAACGCCCCCGCCACCACCAGGCTGGTCAGGACGTCGCCGCCGAGTCCCGGCAGCACGATCCGCGGCAGCTCGAGCACCAGCGCGTCGGAGCGGCCCGCGGCGGCCAGCGCCGGGGCGTAGGCCCGGCCCAGGGCGCCGTACACCGGCGGGACGAGGTAGAAGGCGCTGAGCAGCACGAGCACGACCAGCGTCGTGCGGCGCGCGGCGCGGCCGTCGGGGTTGGTGTAGAAGCGCACCACCACGTGGGGCAGGCCCATCGTGCCGAGGAAGGTCGCCACGATGAGGGAGTAGGTGACGTAGAGGCCCTGCCCGCCGCCCTCGGCCAGCGGCTGCGACCACGACACCAGGTCGGGGAAGGCCGGGCCCGCCCCGGCGTCCGCCCCGGCCGCACCGCCGGTGGAGCCGCCCGTGGGCCGGCCGTCGCCGAGCCACACCACGACGAGCACGGCCGCGGGCACGAGCAGGGCGGTGAGCTTGAGCCAGTACTGGAAGGCCTGCACGAAGGTGATCGAGCGCATGCCGCCCGAGGAGACGTTGACCAGCACGACCGCGCCGACGATGACCGGGCCCACCCAGCCCGGGGCGCCGACCGCGGAGGTCAGCGTGAGCCCGGCGCCCTGGAACTGCGGCAGCAGGTAGAGCCAGCCGATCACGACCACCAGCAGCGAGCAGGTCGAGCGCACCCGCCGCGAGCCCAGCCGGGCCTCGGCGAAGTCGGGCAGCGTGTAGGCCCCCGAGCGGCGCAGGGGGGCGGCGACGAGCACGAGCAGCACGAGGTAGCCCGCGGTCCAGCCGACGGGGTACCAGAGCATGTCGGCGCCGAAGGTCAGCAGCAGCCCGGCCACGCCGAGGAAGGAGGCGGCCGAGAGGTACTCCCCGCCGATGGCCGAGGCGTTGAGCCCCGGGCGCACCGTGCGCGAGGCCACGAAGAAGTCGCTGGTCGTGCGGGAGAAGCGCAGCCCCCAGGTGCCGATGGCCAGGGTCGCCACCGTCACCAGGACGATCGCGACGATGCCGGGTGCGGCGTTCACCGCGGGTCCCCCTCGGGCCCGTCGGGGGACGGGGCGGCGGGCGCGGTGCCGCGCACGAGGTCGCCGTAGGCCACCTCGTTGCGCTCGGCGCGGCGCACGTAGAGCCAGGCGAGCCCGACGAGGAACGGGTAGGCCGCCACGCCGAGCAGCAGCCACGGCAGGGGCACGCCCAGCCAGCTGCGGTGGCCCAGCGAGGGTGCCAGGTGGAAGAGCAGCGGCAGCGACCCGAGCACCCCGACGAGCACCAGCAGGGTGCGCGCGGCCAGCCACAGCTGCTCGCGCAGCAGCGAGCGGAGGTAGAGCCCGGCCAGCCGCTCGTCGGGCCCGGGGTCGCGGCGGGCGCGCTCCGCCCCGCCCGTCGTACGCCGCCGCGGCGGCCCGGTGACCCGCACCCGCGGCGGGCGGGCCTCGCTCACGAGCCGGCCCGCCGCAGCAGCAGGTCGCGCAGCTCGCGGGTGTGGCGTCGGCTGACCACCAGCTCGGGACCCGGCCCGGAGCCCTCGGCGCCGCCGCCGGCGGGGCCGACCCGCACGGTGCAGCGGCCGGCCTCGGTGCGGACCTCGGCCACGTGGGCCAGCGCCACCAGCAGCGAGCGGTGGATGCGCACGAAGCCGGCCTCGGCCCACTCCTCCTCCAGCGTCGACAGCGGGGTCCGCACGAGGTGGGAGCCGCCCGAGGTGGTGTGCAGGCGTGCGTAGTCGCCCTGGGCCTCGACGTGGGTGATCTCGGAGCGGGCCACGAAGCGGGTGACCCCGCCCAGCTCGACCGGCACCTGCAGGTCGGCGACGGCGCCGGTGCGGTCGGCGCCGTCCACGACGCGGCGCACGGCCTCGGCGAGTCGCTCGGCGCGCACGGGCTTGAGCACGTAGTCGACCGCGCGCAGGTCGAAGGCGTCGACGGCGTGGGCCTCGTGGGCGGTGACGAAGACGACCGGCGGCGGGGTGCGGAAGCGGCCGAGCACCTGCGCGAGCTCCAGGCCGGTGAGGCCGGGCATCTGGATGTCGAGGAAGACCGCGTCGACCTCGGTCTCCTGCAGCACCTTCAGCCCGGCGGTGGCGGAGTCGCGGGTCAGCACCTCCCCGACGCGGGGGTCGCGCTCGAGGAGGTAGCGCAGCTCGTCGAGCGCGGGCCGCTCGTCGTCGACCACCAGCACCCGCGCCAGCACCGGGGCGGTGCCCTGGCCCGTCCCCTGGCCCGTCCCCTGGCCGGTCACCGGACGTGCACCCCGGGGGCGAACTTCGGCACCCGCACGGTGACCTTGGTGCCGGCGCCGGCGGCGGTCTCGACGACCAGGCCGTGGTCGTCGCCGTAGACCGCGCGCAGCCGGCCGTCGACGTTGCCCAGGCCCACCGAGTCGAGGCTGCCGTCGCCGGCCAGCGCCCGTCGCACCCGGGCGGGGTCCTCGCCGACGCCGTCGTCCTCCACCTCGATGACGCACTCCTGGCCGCGGTCGAGGGCCACGATGCTGATGTGGCCGCCGCCCTCGCGGCCCTCGAGGCCGTGACGCACGGCGTTCTCGACCAGCGGCTGGATGCACAGGAACGGCACGGCCACCGGCAGCACCTCGGGCGCGATGCGCAGGGTCACCCGCAGCCGGTCGCCGAAGCGGGCCTGCTCGAGCAGCAGGTAGCGCTCGACCGAGCGCAGCTCCTCGGCCAGCGTCGTGAACTCGCCGTGGCGGCGGAAGGAATAGCGGGTGAAGTCGGCGAACTCCAGCAGCAGCTCGCGCGCCCGGTCGGGGTCGGTGCGCACGAAGCTGGCGATCGCGCCGAGGGAGTTGTAGATGAAGTGGGGGCTGATCTGGGCCCGCAGCGCGCGCACCTCGGCCTCCATCAGCCGGGTGCGCGAGGCGTCGAGCTCGGCCAGCTCCAGCTGCCCCGAGACCCAGCGGGCGACCTCGTCGGTGGCCCGGGCCAGCCCGGCGGTGGGGTACGCCGTGAACGTCGCCAGCGTGCCGACCACCCGCTCCTCGACCAGCAGCGGGCTGACCACCGCGTTGCGCACCGGGCAGCCGGGCTGGTCGCAGGGCAGGTCGGAGCGCTCGAAGACCCGGGTGGCGCCCCGCTCGACGGTCTCGGCGACCAGGGCCGGCAGCTGGCCCTGGTGGTGGGCGCCGCTGCCCTCCCAGGCCAGGACCTCGGCGGGCACGGCGGAGTCGGTGAGCGCGAGGGCGGGCGCGCCGAGCAGCGCGTGCAGGTGGCGGATGCTGCGCTCGGCGCTGGCGCGGTGCAGCCCCTCGCGCAGGGCGGGGCCGGCCAGCGACGCGGTGTGCAGGGTGCGGAAGGTCGTGCGGTCGGCGTCGGTGCCGAGGTGGCGCCGGCGTCGCAGCCTCACCGGAAGTCGAAGAGGAGCACGGTGTCCTCGTCGACCGTGACGGCCGAGTCGGGCGCCTTGGTCACGTCGGTCACGGCCGGGAAGCTCCCGGTGGTGACCACGAGGTGGCTCCCCGTGGCGTCGGGGGTGGCGTCGGGGGTGGCGTGGGCGGTGGCGTGGTGGGTGGCGTGGTGGGTGGCGTGGTGGGTGGCGTCGGGCTCGGTGGACCCATCGGCGGCGCCGTGGGGGCCGGCGGCGCCGTGGTCGCCGGTGGGGGGCGCGGCGTGCGCGGGCTCGTCGGCGACGACGACCCGGCGCTCGAGGACGCCGGCGCGGAAGCACTGCACGACGTAGGGCAGCTGCATGCCGTCCATGCCGCGGCCGTAGTCGTCGTAGAAGGCGAGCACCTGGGCGCGCAGCTCCTCGCGCCCGGTGTCGTCGCGGGTGGCGACGTGGGAGCGGGAGAGGGCGAGGTCCTGCACCGTGCTGCGGTTGAGGGTCTGCCAGGAGCGGAAGGCGCGGTCCTCGACGAAGCCGAAGAGCGGGGAGTGCACGAGCGCCCGGTGGGACTCCCCGCGCTGCCCGCCGCCGAGCAGGCGGCCCAGCCGGCGCACCCACGGGATGCGCTCGTCGCGCTCGTTCCACACCAGGGCCAGGTGACCGCCGGGGCGCAGCACCCGGGCGATCTCGGGCAGCGCGACCTCGGGGTCGAGCCAGTGGAAGGCCTGGGCGCACACCACGACGTCGACCGAGGCGTCGGGCAGGGGGAGGTCCTCGGCCGGGGCGACGGCGGTGCGCACGTCGGGCAGGCGCCGCCCCAGCACGGCGAGCATCTCCGGGTCGGGGTCGGTGGCCAGCACGTCGTGACCGAGCGCGACCAGCTGCTCGGTGAGCTTGCCGGTGCCGGCGCCGACCTCGAGCACGGTCACCGGGTCGCCGGCCCCCAGGTCGGTGAGCCACGCGGCGGCCTCGCGGGGGTAGCCGGGCCGGCCGCGGTCGTAGGCGTCGGCGACCGTGCCGAAGGCCCGGGCGGGCGTGCGGTCCGGGTGCGGGGCTGCGGGGTGGTCGGCCATCGCAGCGACGATATCCCCTGCCAGCCCTCCGTGGTCCCCGCCGGCGTCCCCTGCGACGCGGCCGGGCCCGCGCGGGCCGGTAGCCTCGCGCCCGTGACCGATGACCCGCTGGCCTGGCTGACCTCGCTCGAGGGCGTGCCCAGCGCCTACGTCGCCGCCCGCGACGGCATCGACGTGATGCTGCGCGACCGCGGGCTGCGGCGTACGTCCCCGGAGACGACGGCCGAGTCGCTGCTGCGCGGCGCCCACGCCAGCGCGGTGCTGGAGGGCTCGGGCTCCTCGCTCGCCGAGGTGCGCGCGGGGGAGGGCGACGCGGTGGCCGCCGACGCGGTGCGGGTCTCCTCCGAGCTGCTCGCGCTCGTGCCCGCGCTGGGCCGCACGCCGCTGCAGGCCCTGGCCCGGGTGCACGCCCTGGCCTCCGCCGGCTCGCTGCCCGAGGACGAGCGGGGCCGCCCGCGCGACGCCGCGGCCGCCGAGCGGCTGCGGGCGCTGGCGACGCTGCTCACCGCCGAGACCGCGGCCCCGGCGCTGGTCGTGGCCGCGGTGGTGCACGCCGACCTCGCGACCTCCGCGCCCTTCGCCTCCCACAACGGGGTCGTGGCCCGGGCGGCCGAGCGGCTGGTGCTGGTGGCGCGCGGGGTCGACGAGAAGTCGCTGGTCGTGCCCGAGGCCGGCCACCTCGCCCTGCGCGAGGCCTACGAGTCCAACCTGCGCGGCTACCGCGACGGCGGCGAGGCCGGCGTCCACTCCTGGCTGCTCTACGCCGCCGAGGCCTACGCCGCGGGCGCCGAGGCGAGCCCGCTGCGCCGTGAGGCGACCTGAGGCGACCTGAGGCGCAGCGTCGCGGGGCGCCCGGAGACGTGCCCGTCAGGGCCCGGACATGCAGGTGGCACCCGGGCCATCGATCGACCTGGGTGCCACCGCTGACACGCGAGCCGCCGGCTACCAGGCGTGCATCACTACTGCTGCTGCGGGAGTGTCCCGCTGGCATGCGCCCATAAGAAGGGTGGATCGCCGCGTGGGTACCCCGGACCGCGTGTACGTCTCTGTTGAGGTGTCCCGACCCCGTCCTGCCGGGCCGGTGAGGCCTTCCCGCTCCTGCTGGCCTCGTGACTCCATGTGTACGCCGGTGTGACCTGGAGCACAAGACCTACCCGGCGGTAGGTCGCCGGCGGCGTGTGCCTGCCCAGACCGCGCCGCCCACCGCGACGACCCCGGTGACGGCCAGCGCGGCGAGCGTCGAGCGACCGCCGGGCAGCCGCGAGCGCAGGGCCACGGGTCGGGTGAAGACGAGCACGGGCCAGTCGCGGGCGACCGCGATGCGGCGCAGGTCCTTGTCGGGGTTGACGGCGTGCGGGTGGCCCACGGCCTCGAGCATCGCGGTGTCGGTGATCGAGTCGCTGTAGGCGTAGCTGGCCGCGAGGTCGTAGCCGCGCTCCTCGGCCAGCGCGCGGATGGCGGCGGCCTTCTCCTCGGCGTAGGCGTAGTAGGCGATCTCGCCGGTGTAGCGGCCGTCGACCTCCTCCAGCCGGGTGGCCACCACGAGGTCGGCGCCGAGCATGGCCCCGATCGGCTCGACGACCTCGCTGCCGGAGGTGGAGACGATGACCACGTCGCGCCCGGCGGCGTGGTGCTCCTCGATGAGGCCGACCGCCTCCTCGTAGACCAACGGGTCGACGATGGTGTGGAGGGTCTCCGCGACGATCTCGCGCACCGTGGCGACGTCCCACCCCGCGACCAGCTGCGACATGAAGTGCCGCATCTTCTCCATCTGGTCGTGGTCGGCGCCGCCGGTCAGGTAGACGAACTGGCCGTAGGCCGAGCGCACGACGGCGCGCCGGGAGATCAGGCCCCCGGCCTGGAAGGGCTTGGTGAAGGCCATGGCGCTCGACTTGGCGATGATCGTCTTGTCGAGGTCGAAGAAGGCCGCTCCCGGCATGGCTCCAGCATAGGGACCCCGCGGGCGGCGCGCGGGCGAGTGCCACGGGTGACCACGAGTCGTCCCCAGGGCGGCCGGCGCGCGGCCCTGTCCACAGCGGTGGCCGCAGGCGCGGCGTACGGCGTGACGGCGGGTGAGGCTCACCGGCATGGACGCACCCCTGCTGCTCACCCGCGACCCGCTGCTGCTCGACGAGGTCGCCCGGCTCGCGGCCGCGGCGGGCGCGCGGCCCCACGCGACCGACGACGTGGCCGGCGCCCTGCGGGCCTGGTCGACCGCCCCGGTCGTGCTGGTGGGCGTCGACCTGGCTCCGCAACTGGCCCGGCTCGGGCCCGACCGGCGGGGGCAGGTGCACGTGCTCGCTCTCGACGACGTCGGACCTGCCGGTCTGCGCACCGCCCTCGAGCTGGGGGCGGAGTCGGTGCTCGCGGTCGGCGCCGCCCCGGGGCGGCTCACCGAGGTGCTGACCGACCTGGGGGAGGGGCGGGCCTCGCCGGGGCGCACGATCGCGGTGGTCGGCGGCTCGGGCGGGGCGGGGGCCACGACGGTGGCCTGCGCGCTGGGTCAGGTGGCGGCCGCGGCCGGCACGTCGCTCGTGGTCGACCTCGACCCGCTGGGTCCCGGCGCCGACCGGGTGCTGGGCCTCGAGCGGGCGGCCGGGGTCCGCTGGGGCTCCGTGGCCGAGACCACGGGCCGGCTGAGCTCGCGGGCGCTGCGCGAGGCGCTGCCGCGGCGCGAGGGCCTCGGGGTGCTCGGCTGGGCCGCCGGCCGGGCCGAGTCGCTCGATCCCGGCGCGGTGCGCGAGGTGGTCTCGGCGGCGCGTCGCGGGCACGACACCGTCGTCGTCGACCTGCCGCGCGTCCTCGACGCCACCACCGGCGAGGTCAGGGCCCGCAGCGACCTCGTCGTGGTGGTCGTGAGCGCCACCGTGCCCGGGGTCACCGCCGCGGCGCGGCTGTGCGACCGGTTGGCCGCGGAGGCCGGCGGTGGGGGTGTGACGGGCGAGGCCGGTGGGGTGGCCCTGGTCGTGCGGGGCCGGGCCCTGACGGCGTCGGAGGTGACCCGCGCGACCGGCCTGCCCGTGCTCGCCGTGGTGCCGGAGGTGCGCCGGCTGCGCGAGTGGTGCGACCTGGGCCTGGGGCCGGTCCACGGGCGGCGCAGCCCGCTGGCCCGGCCGATGGGGGAGGTCCTCGGCGCCGTGCCCGCCCCGCTGCGGACGAGGGCCACGCCATGACCGGCATGACCGGCACGACCGGAGTGACCGGGCTCCAGGCCCCGCAGGTGGGCGCGCCACCGGCCGAGACGGTGGAGGCGGTGCGCGAGCGGCTGGCCGCCGAGCCCGGCGAGCTGACCCCGCACCGCGTGGCCCAGGCGCTGCGGGCCACGGGGCGCCCGGTCGGCGACGCCACGGTCCTCGCCGTGCACGACGCGCTGCGCCGCGACGTCGTCGGTGCCGGGCCGCTCGAGCCCCTGCTGCGCGTCCCGGGCGTCACCGACGTGCTGGTCAACGGCCCCGACCAGGTGTTCCTCGACCGCGGGGCCGGTCTCGAGCCCGCCGGGGTGCGCTTCCCCGACGACCAGGCGGTGCGACGCCTCGCCCAGCGCCTGGCCGCGCTGGCCGGTCGCCGTCTCGACGACGCCAGCCCCTGCGCCGACCTGCGGCTGCTCGACGGCACCCGCTTCCACGCCGTGCTCTCCCCGGTGGCCCGCCCCGGCACCACCATCTCCCTGCGCGTGCCCTCCCGCCGGGCCCTCGACCTCGACGCCCTGCAGGCCGCCGGCGCGGTCGGTCCCGACGCCGCCCACCTGCTGCGGGCCGTGGTGGCCTCGCGTCGGGCGTTCCTGGTCACCGGCGGCACCGGCTCGGGCAAGACCACGCTGCTGGCCGCCCTGCTGGCCCTCGTCGACCCCGCCGAGCGGCTGCTCGTGGTCGAGGACTCCTCCGAGCTGCGTCCCGTCCATCCCCACGTCGTGGGGCTCGAGGCGCGCACTCCCAACATCGAGGGCGTCGGAGGCATCGAGGTGCGCGAGTTGGTCCGTCAGGCCCTGCGCATGCGGCCCGACCGGCTGGTGGTCGGCGAGGTCCGGGGCGCCGAGGTCGTCGACCTCCTGGCGGCCCTCAACACCGGCCACGAGGGCGGCTGCGGCACGCTGCACGCCAACTCCGCGACCGACGTGCCGGCGCGGGTCGAGGCGCTGGCCCTCGCGGCCGGGCTCGGCCGCGAGGCGGCCCACAGCCAGCTGGCCTCGGGCATCGACCTGGTCCTCCACCTGCGCCGCGGTGGCGACGGGGTGCGCCGGCTGGTCGAGGTGGCGGTGCCCGACCGCGGCGCCGACGGCATCGTGCGGATGCAGGTCGCGGCCCGGCTGGGGCCACCTGCGCCGCACGGCGACCGCGACCTGGTGGAGGGTCCTGCGGCCGACCGTCTCGCCGCCCTGCTCACCGACCCTGACGCCGACCCCGGCGCCGACCCCGGCGCCGACCCCGGCGCGGGGTCCGCGCCCGGGTCGCGGCCGTGACGAGCGCCGGCCCCGCCACCTGGGTGGCGCACGGTGCGCCGGCGGCCGCGGTGGCGTGCCTCGCCGCCGTGTCCGCCGCGCTCGCCGTCGCCCTCCTGCTGCCTCCGCGGCCCCGGGTCGCGACCGCGCGGGGCGGGGCGGGGCGGGCGACGCCCGGGCGGGTCGTGCCGGCCTGCGTCGGCGTCGTGGCGCTGCTCCTCCTCGCCGCCTCGCTGGGCCCCGCGGCCGTCGCGCTGGCCGTGGTGCTCGCCGGCGCCGCGGGCGCCACGGCCCGGCTCTGGGCCGCCCGCCGCGCCGCCCGCGAGGCGCACCGCACCTCCACCCGGGTCCTGGAGACCTGCGAGCGGCTCGCCGCCGAGCTCGCGGCCGGGCGGCCGCCGGTGCTGGCCCTCGGCCACGCCGCCCAGGAGTGGTCGGCCCTCTCCCCGGTCGCCGAGAGTCTGCGCCTGGGCACCGACGTCGCCGAGGCGTGGCGCACGGTCGCGCGGCAGCCGGGCGCCGGTGACCTGCGCCTGCTGGCCGCGGCGTGGCAGGTCGCCCACCGCACCGGCGTGGGTCTGGCCGCCGCGGTCGACCGGGTCGCGGTCGACCTGCGCGCCGTGCGCTCCACCGAGCGGGTGGTCCGCGGCGAGCTCGCCTCGGTGCGGGCCACCGTCAAGCTCGTCGCCGCACTGCCGCTCCTCGCGCTCGCCATGGGGTCGGGTGCCGGCGGCGACCCCTGGGGCTTCCTGCTCGGCGAGCCGGTCGGCCTGGCCTGCCTGGCCGCCGGTGTGACCTGCGCCCTGGCCGGTGTGGCCTGGGTCGAGGCCATCGCCCGGTCGGTGGAGCAGGGCCGGTGACGCCCGGGCTCCTCGCGGCCCTCGCCGCAGCGGCGGCGGTGGCGCTGCTGCTGCCGAGCCCGGCGCGGCCTCCCGACCCGCGCTCCGGAGACGCGTGGGGCGGCCCTGCCGGGTCCGCTGCGGCCGACGGCGGCGCGTCGGGCGTGGGCTGGCTGCACCGCCACCGTCTGCTGTGGTCGCTCCTCGGCGCGGTCGGGGCCTGGGCCTTCGTGTCCGGCACGGCCGGCGCGGTGCTGGCCCCGGCCGTGGGCGCGGCGGTGTGGGTCGGCGTCGGGCGCGCCGAGCCGGCGCCCGCCCGACGCGAGCGCGAGGCGGTGAGGCGCGAGCTGCCCCACCTCGTGGCGCTCGTGGGCTCCGCGCTGGGGGCCGGGGCCTCGCCGGGGGCCGCCGTGGAGCTCGCGACCGCTGCGCTCCCGGGGCCCGCCGCCCAGCGTCTGGAGCCGGCGGTCCACCGCCTGCGCCTGGGCCTCGACCCGGGCGAGGTCTGGCGCCTCGTCACCGCCGACGCCGACCTGGCCCCTCTGGGCAGGGCCCTGGGCCGGGCCCACGAGACGGGCGCCCCGGTGGTCGCCGCCGTCGAGCGGCTCGCGGAGGAGCTGGCGCGCTCCGCCCGGGCCGACGTGGAGGACCGCGCCCGGGCCGTCGGCGTCCGGGCGGCCGCCCCGCTGGGGCTGTGCCTGCTGCCGGCCTTCCTCCTCGTCGGGATCGTGCCGGTCGTCGCGGGCCTGCTCGAGAGCCTCGCGTGGTGAGCGACCTGACCACCAACCGTGCACACGACCACCCTGCGGCCGGGCCCTCCACAGCCTCGGCCGCGGGCCGCACCGCCAGGCGTCGGCGGCGGCAGGGTCGAGACACGGCGCCGCGCCCGCGGCGCCACGACGCGAGGAGAGAGATGACCACGACCGCCGAGCACCACACGGCCCCTGCCGGCCCCGTCCCCGGATCCAGCACCGCCGCCAGCCCCGCCGCCGGCACCGCAGCCAGCACCGCCGCCGGCACCGCCGTCGGCAACGCGGCCCCCGCCTCCGGCACCGCCGTCGGCGACGCGGCCCCCGTCTCCGGCACCGCCCCCGCGTCGGCGCCTCGCCCGCCCCGGGCCCTCCGCCTGGCGCGCCCGGGCGTCGACCGCCCCGGCCCGTGGCCGGTCTCGCGGACCGGCCGCCGTCGCCGGCCGGCGCTCTACGCCGTGCCCGGCACCCGTCCGGACGCCGCGTCCACGGAAGCGTCCGCGAAAGCGTCCCCGGCGGGGTCCCCGGCAGCGTCGCCGGCCGGCACCCGCGTTGCGGCCCCCGAGGCGGGCATCACCACCGCGGAGTACGCCGTCGGCACCGCTGCGGGCGCCGGCCTGGCCGGGCTGCTCTACAAGATGCTGACCGGTGGCTTCGGCGACCAGCTCCTCACCCGGCTCTTCGACCACGTGCTCGGGCTGCTGGGCATCGGATGAACCGGGAGCCGTCGCCCCGACGCGGCGAGCGCGGCGCCGTGACCGCCGAGGCCGCGATGGTCCTGCCGGCCATGGTGGCCGTGACCGCGGCCCTCGTGTGGGTGCTCTCGCTGGTGCTGGGCCAGGTCCGCGTGGTCGACGCGGCCCGGGAGGGAGCGCGGGTGGCGGCGCGGGGCGACGGCGAGGCGGCCGCGGTGGCAGCGGCGCGCCGGGTGGCTCCGAGCGGCGCCACCGTCTCGGTGGTCCGCTCGGGTGACACCGTCACCGTCACCGTCACCGCGCGACTCGACGGCCCGGGGGGAGTCGTCGGGTCGCTGCCGGGTGCGGAGGTGGCCGCCGATGCGGTCGCCGCGGTGGAGGTGGGCGTGTGACCGTCCCGGTCACGAGGCCCGCCGGCGGGCCGGTCGCGCCCGACCGGGGCGAGCGGGGGGAGCGGGGGCACCGCGGCCAGCGCGGCGCGGCCACGGTGCTCGGCGTCGCCCTGCTCGGGGTGCTGCTCCTGGTGGCGGCGGCGCTGGGCACGGTGGGGGCGGTCTTCGCCGCGCACCGCTCGGCCCAGGCCGCCGCCGACCTCGCTGCGCTCGCCGGGGCCGGCGCCCTGCAGCAGGGCGAGGACGCCTGCTCCGCGGCGGCCCGGGTGGCGGGCGACAACGGCGCCCAGGCCGTGCGGTGCACGGTCACCGGCGCCGAGGTGGAGGTCGAGGCGCTGGTGCGCGGGCCGCGGTGGCTGGGCCGGTCCGCCGATCCCGTGGGCGTCGCCCGCGCGGGCCCGGCCTGACGCGGGCGCGACGGTCGTGGCCGGTCTCAGGCCCCGGCGGCGGGCCCGTCGGGGTCGGCGCCGGTGAGCAGCAGGTCGAGCAGCCGGCCCGCGGCGGCCTTGTCGAGCGGGTTGTTCTGGTTGCCGCACTTGGGCGACTGCACGCAGGAGGGGCAGCCGTCGGCGCACTCGCAGGTCGCGATGGTCTCGCGGGTCGCGGTCAGCCACGCCCGGGCGGCGTGAAAGCCCCGCTCGGCGAAGCCGGCCCCGCCCGGGTGGCCGTCGTGCACGAAGACCGTCAGCTCGCCGGTGTCGGGGTGCATCGCGGTCGACACGCCGCCGATGTCCCAGCGGTCGCACGTCGCGAAGAGCGGCAGCAGGCCGATCGAGCAGTGCTCGGCGGCGTGGGCGGCCCCGGGCAGGTCGTCGGCGGCCAGGCCCGCCGCGGCCAGGGTGGTGGCGGGCACGGTCCACCAGACCGCGGTGGTGCGCAGCGCCCGCTCCGGCAGGTCGAGCAGCTCCTCCCCGACGACGTCGCCCCCGGGCTGGCGTCGCTTGAGGAAGGAGACCACCTGCTGCGACACGTCGACCTCGCCCACGCTGAGGCGGCACGGCCCCCAGGTGCGGTGCGCCCGCTCGGCGACGATCGAGATGTCGGTGACCTCACGCGCGGAGGTGGAGTAGTCGGGGTCGGCGCGGTGGATGACGGCGACGTGCTCCTCGAGGTCGAGGGAGTCGACCAGCCAGGTCTCGCCGCGGTGCACGTAGACCGCTCCGGGGTGGGCGGTGCCGTGGGCGCTGGAGCCGTCGACGGTGCCGATCACGCGACCGGTGCCGGCCTCGACGAGCGAGACCGGCGCGCCGCCGGTGGAGCGGATGTCGGCCAGGTCGGCCGCGCGGCGGGCGTCGGTCCAGTACCAGCCGCGGGGTCGGCGACGCAGCAGCCCGCCGGCGACCAGCTGCTCGAGCACGCCGCGCGTGGTGGGGCCGAAGAGGTCCAGCTCGTCGGCGGTGAGCGGGGCCTCCTGGGCGGCCGCGCACAGGTGGGGGGCCAGGACGTAGGGGTTGCCGGGGTCGAAGACGCTGGCCTCGACGGGAGGCCCGAAGAGGGCGTCGGGGTGGTGCACGAGGTAGGTGTCGAGCGGGTCGTCGCGGGCCACGAGCACCCCGACGGCGTCCTGGGCGCCGCGCCCGGCCCGGCCCACCTGCTGCCACAGGGCGGCGCGGGTGCCGGGGAACCCGGCCATCAGCACCGCGTCGAGGCCGCTGACGTCGATGCCGAGCTCGAGGGCGTTGGTGGCGGCCAGCCCGCACAGCGACCCGTCGCGCAGCGCGGTCTCGATCGCGCGGCGCTCCTCGGGAAGGTAGCCGCCGCGGTAGGCCGCGACCCGGCGGGCCAGGGACGGCTCGACCTCGCCGACCAGGGCGGCCGCGGTCATCGCCACCTGCTCCGACCCCCGTCGCGAGCGCACGAAGGCCAGCGTGCGCACGTCGTCGACCACCAGGTCGGCGAGCAGGTCGGCGACCTCCGAGGTGGCGGCGCGGCGCACCGGGGCGCCGTTCTCGCCGGTGTGGGAGGTCAGCGGCGGCTCCCACAGCGCCACCGACACCCGGCCCCGCGGCGACCCGTCGTCGGTGACCGGCTCCACGTCGAGCCCGGTGAGGCGGTGGGCGGCGGCCGCCGGGTCGGCCACCGTGGCCGAGGCCAGCACGAAGGTCGGGTCGGCGCCGTGCAGGGCGCACACGCGTCGCAGCCGGCGCAGCACGTGGGACACGTGGGCGCCGAAGACGCCGCGGTAGTGGTGGCACTCGTCGACCACGACGTAGCGCAGCGAGCCGAGGAATCCGGCCCAGCGGGCGTGGCCCGGGAGCATCGAGCGGTGCAGCATGTCGGGGTTGGTGAGGAGGTACTCCCCGTGCTCGCGGGCCCAGTCGCGCTGGTCGCGGCCGCTGTCGCCGTCGTGGGTCGTGGCGCGCACGTCGAGGCCCAGCGAGCGCAGCGAGGTCAGCTGGTCCTGGGCGAGCGCCTTGGTGGGGGCGACGTAGAGCACCCCCGCGCCGCGCTGTCCCCGGCTGCCCCGCGACTCGCGCACCGCGGTCAGCGCCGGCAGCTGGTAGGCCAACGACTTGCCCGACGCCGTGCCGGTGGCGACGACCACGTGCCGCCCGGCCCGCACGGCCTCGGCGGCCTCGACCTGGTGGCTCCACAGCCGCTCGACCCCGCGCGCCTCGAGCGCGGCCCGCACGTCGGACGCGACCCAGGTCGGCCACGGGGCGTGGCGCGGATCGCGCGCGGCGAGCTCCTCGACGTGGGTCAGGCGGTCCTCGCGGCCCGGCACCGCGGCGAGGCGGTCGACCAGACCGGCTCGGGGGCGCAGGGGGAGGGCGGCGGTCATGGATCCGAGTGTCCCAGGGTCCACCGACAGGCCCCGCAGGGCCGGGCGGCGCGGACCGGTGGCGGCCGTCGCGGGGGCCTTCGTGCCACTGTCCGGGAGCGGCCAGGGCGCTGCGTCGGGGCGCAGCGCGGCGCGGGCGTCCGACCTTTACCCTTTTTGTGCGCCGGGGCCGCGAGCGTGGTTTCATATGGCTGGCCGAGTGTCGTGGCGTCGCCCGCCCTCACGAGGTCCGCCAGCTCGACTGGCACGGATTCCGCAGGCCGACATGGGAGTAGACGTGGACCTCACTCTTGCGACGCGCGACGTCGATGGCAAGACCATCGTTGCCGTCGGTGGCGAGATCGACGTCTACACCGCCCCCAAGCTGCGCGACAAGATCACCGAGCTGGTCGCCGCCGGCACCTACGACCTCGTGGTCGACATGGAGGCCGTCGAGTTCCTCGACTCCACGGGCCTCGGCGTGCTCGTCGGCGGGCTGAAGAAGGTCCGGGCCCACGACGGCTCGCTGCACCTGGTCTGCACCCAGGACCGCCTGCTGAAGATCTTCCGGATCACCGGGCTGGCCAAGGTCTTCATGATCCACGACAGCGCCGACGCCGCGCTGGCCGCCAGCTGACCCGTCCTCAGGACCGCCCGCCTGCACCTCCCCCTCCTCGCTGGGAGCACCGGACCCGACCGCCGTCGGGGTCGGCCGCGACCCGTGCCCACGGCCGACACGTGTGACCCACGCCACATAGTCGTGCACTGGCGGGCATCGGCGTGCGTAGACTCCGGCTCGTCCGTGAGACGCAGATCACGTTCTTGCGCCTGATCGTTCACTCCACCGCTCGCTCACCCAGCACGTAGGAGGAATCAGATGACGGGGATCCGACCCTTGGTCGTGGAGCTCTCCGGCGGCAATCTCGTCCTGGTCGTCATCGTCGCCCTCGTCGCGCTCGGTGCGCTGGCGATGGCGGCGATGTTCCGCCGGGAGGTCCTCGCCGCCGGTGAGGGCACCGCCAGCATGCAGACCATCGCCCAGGCCGTGCAGGAGGGCGCCAACGCCTACCTCACCCGACAGTTCCGGACGTTGGCGATCTTCGCCGCCGTCGCCTTCTTCGCCCTGCTGCTGCTGCCCGCCGACGACACCGTCGTGCGGATCTTCCGCTCGGTCTTCTTCGTCGTGGGAGCCGGCTTCTCCGCCACCGTCGGCTACCTGGGCATGAACCTCGCGGTGCGGGCCAACCTGCGCGTCGCCGCCGCGGCCGAGACCTCGGGCCGCGAGCCGGCGATGACGATCGGCCTGCGCACCGGGGCCATGGTCGGCATGCTGACCGTCGGTCTGGGCCTGCTGGGCGCGAGCCTGGTGGTGCTCTTCTTCCAGGACGAGGCCCCCGACGTGTTGGAGGGCTTCGGCTTCGGCGCGGCCCTGCTCGCGATGTTCATGCGCGTGGGCGGCGGCATCTTCACCAAGGCCGCCGACGTCGGCGCCGACCTGGTGGGCAAGGTCGAGAACAACATCCCCGAGGACGACCCGCGCAACGCCGCCACCATCGCCGACAACGTCGGCGACAACGTGGGCGACTGCGCCGGCATGGCCGCCGACCTCTTCGAGTCCTACGCCGTGACGCTCGTGGCGGCCCTCATCCTGGGCTCGCAGGCCTTCGGCGACCAGGGGCTGGTCTACCCGCTGCTCATCCCGGCCATCGGGGCCCTCACCGCGGTGGCGGGGGTCTACCTCACCCGCCCGAAGGCCGGCGAGAACGGCCTCACCACCATCAACCGGTCCTTCTACCTCTCCTCGGGCATCGCCGCCGTGGCCAGCGTGCTGCTCTCCTACGTCTACCTCCCCGGCAGCTTCTCGGAGTTCGCCAACATCGCCCCCGACCTGGCCCAGGCCGACGGCGACCCCCGCTTCATCGCCTCGGCCGCCGTGGTCATCGGCATCGTGATGTCGGCCGGCATCCTGGCCCTCACCGGCTACTACACCGGCACCGAGTTCCGCCCGGTCAAGGACGTCGGCAAGACCTCGCTCACGGGCGCGGCCACCGTCATCCTCTCGGGCCTCTCGGTCGGCTTCGAGTCGGCGGTCTACACCACGCTGGTCATCGGGGCCGCGGTCTTCGGGGCCTACCTGCTCGGCGGCGCCGCGCTCACGGTGTCGCTCTTCGCGGTGGCGCTGGCCGGCACGGGTCTGCTGACCACGGTCGGCGTCATCGTCGCCATGGACACCTTCGGCCCGGTCTCCGACAACGCCCAGGGCATCGCGGAGATGTCCGGCGACGTCAGCGAGGAGGGGGCGCAGATCCTCACCGAGCTCGACGCGGTCGGCAACACCACGAAGGCCATCACCAAGGGCATCGCGATCGCCACGGCCGTGCTCGCCGCGACCGCGCTGTTCGGGTCCTACGCCACCTCGGTCTTCGAGTCCCTGGCCGACGCTGACCCGAGCCTGGAGGAGGCCAACCTCCTCGACTTCAGCGTCTTCAACCCCGCCGTCCTCGTCGGCGTGCTGCTCGGCGCCGCGGTGGTCTTCCTCTTCTCCGGCCTGGCCATCAACGCGGTCGCCCGTGCGGCCGGCGCGGTCGTCTACGAGGTGCGCCGCCAGTTCCGCGACATCCCCGGGATCATGGAGGGCACCGGCCGCCCGGAGTACGGCAAGGTCGTCGACATCGTCACCAAGGACTCCCTGCGCGAGCTCGTCACGCCGGGCATCCTCGCGGTGCTGGCCCCGATCGCCGTCGGCTTCGGGCTGGGCGCGACCGCCCTGGCCGGCTTCCTCGCGGGCGCCATCGGCACGGGCACGCTGATGGCGGTCTTCCTCGCCAACGCCGGTGGGGCCTGGGACAACGCCAAGAAGCTCGTCGAGGACGGCCACCACGGCGGCAAGGGCTCCGAGGCCCACGCCGCCACCGTCATCGGCGACACCGTCGGCGACCCCTTCAAGGACACCGCCGGCCCGGCGATCAACCCGCTGATCAAGGTGATGAACCTCGTCTCCCTGCTCATCGCCAGCGCGGTGGTCTCCCTCAGCGTGGGCAAGGACCAGAACGACGTCCTGCGCGTCGCGATCGCGCTCGCCGCCGTCGTCGTCATCGCGGTCGCGGTCTACATCTCCAAGCAGCGCGAGACCGCGATGGGCGACGAGCCGACGCCGCCGAGCGCGCCACCGCCGCCCCCGACCGACGGCTACGTCGACCCGACGCCCACCGTCCAGCGCGAGCTGTGAGCACCGACCCGCCCGGTCCCCGACCGGGCGGGTCGCTCTCGTCGGGGCCTACGCTCGCCTGCGTGAGCGACCTTCCCCACCTCCTGCGCGAGGCCCTCGTCAGGGCCGACTTCACCTACGACGCCGTGGCCGGCCTGCTGGGTCGCCAGGCCCACGACGCCCTGGCCCGCAACGAGACGACCCCGGGGCTGCTCGCGACGGGCGACGGCTCGCCGCTGGCGACCCTGGTGCGCCTCTTCCTGCTCCAGACCGCCGTCTCGCGCGACGCCGCGGAGCGCGCGCTGCCGGGGCTGCTCGACGCGATGGCCGCGCAGGGTCTGGTCGAGCAGTCGGTGGGCGAGGTCGCGGCGCGCCTCGACGTGCGCCCCTACGCCACCGACCACGCCGACGAGACCACCCACCTGTGGGTCGTCAGCGACCTCACCCCGGGCCTCGACGGCCTGCCGCAGCGCGTCGGCGGCGACCACGTGCTCGGGATCAGCCCCGCCTCGACCTCCCTGGCCCAGCTCACCCTGCGCGAGGAGGTCGACCGCAGCCTCGACCTCGGCACCGGGTGCGGCGTGCAGGCGCTGCACCTCGCGCGCCACAGCGGCCGCGTCGTCGCCACCGACGTCAACGCCAAGGCCCTGCGCCTGACCCGCTTCAACGCCGCGCTCAACGACGTCGCCGACCGCGTCGACGTGCGCGACGGGTCCTTCTTCGAGCCCGTCGCGGGGGAGCGCTTCGACCTGATCGCCACCAACCCGCCCTTCGTCATCAGCCCCGCCACCGGCGAGCGGCTGGTCTACCGCGACTCCGGTCTGCCCGGTGACCGGGTGGTCGAGGACATCGTGCGGGCCGCCCCCGACCACCTCACCGAGGGCGGCTGGTGCCAGGTGCTGGCCAACTGGGTCATCGCCCGCGACACGCCGTGGGACGAGCGCCTCGCCGGCTGGGTGGGCGACGACTGCGACGCGCTGGTGGTGCAGCGCGAGGTCCTCGACCCCGCGGCCTACGTCGAGCTGTGGCTCAAGGACGCCGGGCAGCACCCGAGCACCGGCGGCGCGAGCGCCGAGGACTACCGGCGTCGTTACGACACCTGGCTGTCGTGGTTCGACGAGCAGGGGGTCGAGGCCGTCGGCTTCGGCTGGATCAACCTGCGCCGCGGGGCGTCGGCCGCGCCGGACACCGCCGCGCGGACGCTGCTGGACTGGCCCTACGAGGTCGAGCAGCCGGTGGCCCCCGCCGTACGCGACTGGGGCCGGGCCGCCGACGTCGTCGTCGAGGCCGGCAGCCGACTCGTGCTGCGCGTCGACGTCCTCCAGGAGACCGTCGGCGCGCCGGGCGCGGAGGATCCCGAGACCATCGTGCTGCGCCAGCAGCGCGGGCTGCGTCGCGCGCGCAAGGTCGACACCGTCGAGGCCGCCCTGGCGGGAGCCTGCGACGGCGAGCTGAGCATCGGCCAGATCCTCGACGCGGTCGCCGACCTGCTCGACCGCGACGCCGCCGACCTGCGCGCGCAGTACCTCCCCGTCGTCGCCGAGCTCGTCCGCGAGGGGTTCCTGGTCGCCTGAGCGCCCGGTCAGGCGACCTCGCGCGCCTCCCGGGCCCGCTCGCGCAGCCGCGTCAGACGGACCCGGGTCGCGGCCGTGAGCAGGTCGGGCCTGCCCAGCGGCAGCAGGTCGGGCGCCTCCCGCGGTCGTTCGCGGCCCTCCAGGTCGCCCCACCGCAGACCGACGAGGGCCCGCCGGACCAGTCCGCCGACCGCGGCGGGCGAGCCGGGCAGGGCGAGGGCGTCCTGGACCATCGTCAGGCGCAGCGACCCGTGGGGGTGGAACCACCCGTTGGCCCGGCCCACGGCCCAGCACAGACCCCCGGCGAGGTGCGCGGCCGACCGCGCGCCCGTGACGACCTCCGGCTCCAGGATGCTCAGCGCCACCAGGGCCCGTCGCAGGGCGTAGGACGACTCGACGTCGAGGTGCGCGGCGGCCACGGCGTCGAGGAGCTCCCCGACTCCCTCGGCGCGGCGCCGCAGGGGCAGGTCCTCGAGGGTGTCGGGCAGGTCGGTGCCGTCGTCGTCCAGCGGGAGGTCGTCGAGGGTCTCCAGGGCCTCGCGCCCCCCCGCAGACCCGCTCCAACCAGGCCTGCACCTGCTCGTGCGCCGGCGGGGGTGGGGGAGGCGGTGGCGGCAGGGGCCGCCGCTCCTGGTCGTGCCGCCGCGCGACGTGCTCCCAGTCGGTGTGCTCCACCGGCTCGCTCCAGGCGTCGACCAGGCGGCCGTCGACGAGCACCAGGTGGGTCAGGCGGTGCTCACCGACCCCTCCGGGCCGCGGGTGGCGCGGCGCCGCGGACGGCTCGAACCAGCCCTGCCGTCGGTCGCTCTCCCAGATGTCGGGGTCCTGCACGGGGTCCTCCCAGGCTGTCGTCGGTGTCGGGGGGACCACGCTCGCACGCCGCGCCGACCCTCCGCGCCGCTCGTCCACAGGGCCCCGGCGTACGGGGTCGGGAGCTGTGGAGGAGGGCGGGGCGTGGCGGCGGGGCGGCGGGGGCTCGTGCGGACCGCGGCGGGGATCGTGGGGGTCACGCGCTACCGTGAGCCGCCGTGGGCCCCGTCTGGTGGCCCTCGTGCATCCCCCGAGCTCAGAACGGCTGGTCGCGTGGCACACAAGTTGGTGATCGTCGAGTCCCCGGCGAAGGCCCAGAAGATTGGTGGCTTCCTCGGCCGGGGCTACGTCGTGGAGTCCTCGGTCGGTCACATCCGCGACCTGCCCCAGAGCGCCGCCGACACCCCGGCGAAGATCAAGGACAAGCCCTGGGGCCGTCTCGCCGTCGACGTCGAGAACGGCTTCGAGCCGCACTACGTCGTGCCGCAGCGCCAGCGCGAGCAGGTGCGCAAGCTCAAGGGCCTGCTCAAGGAGGCCGACGAGCTCTACCTCGCCACCGATGAGGACCGCGAGGGCGAGGCCATCGCGTGGCACCTGCTCGACGAGCTGAAGCCGAAGAACATCCCCGTCAAGCGCATGGTCTTCCACGAGATCACCGAGCCGGCCATCCTGGCGGCCGCCGAGAACCCCCGCGACCTCGACATGGACCTCGTCGAGGCCCAGGAGGCCCGACGCATCCTCGACCGGCTCTACGGCTACGAGGTCTCGCCGGTGCTGTGGAAGAAGGTCATGTCGGGCCTGTCGGCCGGGCGGGTGCAGTCGGTGGCGACCCGGCTGGTCGTCGACAAGGAGCGCGAGCGGATGGCCTTCCGCGTCGCGTCGTACTGGGACCTCGAGGGCACCTTCGACGCCGGCAGCAAGCACGAGCAGCGGATGTTCCCGGCCAAGGTGCACTCCGTCGACGGCTCCCGGGTGGCCCGCGGCTCCGACTTCGGCCAGGACGGCGTGCTGAAGTCCAGCGCCCAGGGCAAGGTCGTCCACCTCGACCGCGCCGCCGCCGAGGCCCTGTCCTCGGCGCTGCAGGAGACCTCCTTCGAGGTCCGCTCGGTCGAGTCCAAGCCCTACCGCCGCTCTCCCTACGCGCCCTTCCGCACCACCACGCTGCAGCAGGAGGCCAGCCGCAAGCTGGGCTTCAGCGCCTCCTCGACGATGTCGGTGGCCCAGCGGCTCTACGAGAACGGCTTCATCACCTACATGCGCACCGACTCCTCGACCCTCTCGGGCGGGGCGATCGACGCGGCGCGGGCCCAGGTGCGCGAGCTCTACGGCACCGACTACCTCCCCGACGCCCCCCGGGTCTACGCCGGCAAGGTGAAGAACGCCCAGGAGGCGCACGAGGCGATCCGCCCGGCGGGCGACACCTTCCGCACCCCGGCGCAGACCGGTCTGACCGGCGACCAGTTCCGTCTCTACGAGCTGATCTGGATGCGCACCGTCGCCTCGCAGATGAAGGACGCCGTCGGCAACACCGTCACGGTGCGCCTGGGCGGCGCGGCCGACACCGGCCAGGACGTCGTCTTCTCCGCCTCCGGTCGCACCATCACCTTCCACGGCTTCCTCAAGGCCTACGTCGAGGGCACCGACGAGGGGGCGGCCAAGGACGACGCCGAGACCCGCCTGCCCAACCTCAGCGAGGGCGACGCGCTCAGCGCCGCCTCGCTCTCCGCCTCGGGCCACGAGACCAAGCCCCCGGCCCGCTACACCGAGGCCACGCTGGTCAAGGAGCTGGAGGAGCGCGAGATCGGGCGTCCCTCGACCTACGCCGCGATCATCAAGACCATCACCGACCGTGGCTACGTCTACAAGAAGGGCACCGCGCTGGTGCCGGCGTGGCTGGCCTTCTCGGTCGTGCGGCTGCTGGTGGAGCACTTCCCCCGCCAGATCTCCTACGAGTTCACCGCCGAGATGGAGGACGTGCTCGACGAGATCGCGGCGGGCCGCAAGGACCGCAAGAGCGAGCTCGGCGAGTTCTACTACGGCAGCGGCGACGTGGTCGGTCTCAAGCGGCTCGTCGACGAGCTCGGCGACATCGACGCCCGGGAGCTGGCGACCTTCCCCGTGGGCGGGCCCGACTCGGGCATCCACCTGCGCGTGGGCCGCTACGGGCCCTACCTCGAGGGCCCCGACGACGAGGGCAACCCGGTCGGCAAGCGCGCCAACGTGCCCGACGACCTCCCGCCCGACGAGCTGACGCTGGAGAAGGCCACCGAGCTCTTCGCCAACCCCGCGGGCGAGGAGATCCAGCTCGGCGTGCACCCCGAGACCGGTCTGCAGGTCGTGGCCAAGAACGGCCGCTTCGGTCCCTACGTCACCGAGGCGCTGCCCGAGGACGCCAAGAAGAGCGCCAAGCCCCGCACGGGCTCGCTGTTCAAGACCATGTCGCTCGACACGATCACCCTCGACGACGCCGTGCGCCTGCTCTCGCTGCCCCGCGTGGTGGGCGTGGGCGAGGACGGCGAGGAGATCACGGCGCAGAACGGCCGCTACGGGCCCTACCTGAAGAAGGGCAGCGACTCGCGCTCGCTGACGGCGGAGGAGCAGCTCTTCACCGTCACCCTCGACGAGGCGCTGAAGATCTACGCCCAGCCCAAGCAGCGCGGACGTGCTGCCGCGGCCCCGCCGCTGAAGGAGCTCGGCGACGATCCGGTCTCGGGCCAGCCGGTCGTGGTGAAGTCGGGCCGCTTCGGGGAGTACGTCACCGACGGGGAGTACAACGCCACCCTGCGCAAGGACGACTCGGTGGAGGCCATCACCCTCGAGCGCGCCGCCGAGCTGCTGGCCGAGCGCCGCGAGCGGGGTCCGGCGAAGAAGGCGGCCAAGAAGGGCGCGAAGAAGGCCCCGGCGAAGAAGACGGCGGCCAAGACCGCCGCCAAGAAGACGACCGCGAAGAAGACCGCGACCAAGACCGCCGCCAAGAAGACCGCGACCAAGACCGCCGCCAAGAAGACCACGAAGTCGACCGCGACGACCACCGCGAAGAAGGCGGCGACGAAGGCGACGGCCGAGAAGGCCTGATCGGCGTGGACCGGCGTCGGCGGCTGTCGGCCCGGCCACGTAGGTTCCTCGCGTGAGCTCTCCCGGCGTCTTCTCCCCGCGCGGCGTCTTCGTCTGCCTCGAGGGCGGCGAGGGGTCGGGCAAGTCGACCCAGTCGGCGCTCCTGCGGGCCTGGCTGGAGGAGGCCGGCCACACCGTGGTGTCGACGTTCGAGCCCGGTGACACCCCGGTCGGGCGCGAGCTGCGCCGCATCGTGCTCAGCCCCGAGACCGGTGCCATCTCCGACCGCACCGAGGCCCTGCTCTACGCCGCCGACAAGGCCGAGCACGTCGACACCGTGGTGCTGCCGGCCCTCGAGCGCGGCGAGGTCGTCGTCACCGACCGGTACGTCGACTCCACGCTGGCCTACCAGGGTGCGGGGCGCACCCTGCCGGTCGCGGAGGTGGAGCGGGTCGCGCGGTGGGCCACCGGCGACCTGCGGCCCCACCTGACCGTGGTGCTCGACCTCGAGCCGGCCGCGGGGCTGGGCCGCTTCGAGGGCCGCGACCGCATCGAGGGCGAGTCGCTGGACTTCCACGAGCGGGTGCGCGCGGCCTTCACGACGATGGCCGCGGCCGACCCCGAGCACTACCTCGTCCTCGACGCGCGCGCCGACCGCGACGAGATCGCCGCCGCGGTGCGCCGCCGCGTCGAGCCGCTGCTGGTGCAGGCGGTGCGGGCATGACCGTCTGGGAGCAGCTGGTCGGCCAGGCCCGTGCGGTCGAGGCCCTGCAGACCGCGGCCGCGGGTCACGGCATGAGCCACGCCTGGCTGTTCACCGGTCCGCCGGGGTCGGGTCGCTCCAACGCCGCCGTCGCCTTCGCCGCGGCTCTGCAGTGCGACCGCGCCCCGGAGCAGGCCGGCTGTGGGCAGTGCCACCAGTGCCACACGGTGCTGGCCGGGTCGCACGCCGACGTCGCGGTCATCCGCACCCAGAAGCTGTCGATCGGGGTCGACGAGGTCCGCGACCTGGTGCGCCGGGCCGCGCTGTCGCCGGTGGGCCGGCGCTGGCAGATCCTGGTGGTCGAGGACGCCGACCGCCTCACCGACCAGGCCTGCAACGCGCTGCTCAAGGCGATCGAGGAGCCCACCGACCGCACGGTGTGGATGCTGTGCGCCCCCACCGTCGACGACGTGCTGCCGACCATCCGCTCGCGCTGCCGGCTGCTGACCCTCACCACCCCGACGGCCCGCGACGTCGCGGCCTTCCTCGAGCGCACAGACGGCGTCGCCCCCGACCTCGCGGCCTACGCCGCCCGCGCCAGCCAGGGCCACATCGGCCGGGCCCGAGCGCTGGCGCGCGACGAGGGCACCCGCGCCCGCCGCCACGAGGTGGTCTCCCTGGCGCGCCGGGTCACGTCCCTGGGCGCGGCCATGCGGGCCGCCGGCGAGCTCGCCCAGGTCGCCAAGGACGAGGCGGAGGTGCAGACCGGCGACCTCGACGCCCGCGAGCGCAGCGACCTCGACGCCTCCTACGGCGTGGTCGAGCGCGGCCGCCGCCCGCGCGAGTACGGGCCCGCCCTCGCCGCCCTGGAGAAGGGGCAGAAGACCCGGGCCAAGCGGCGTCACCTCGACGTCGTCGACCGGGGCCTCATGGACCTCGTCTCGGTCTACCGCGACGCGATCGCGCTCGCCTCGGGCGCGCCCGGCGACCTGGTCAACGAGGACATCCGCGCCGACGTGGAGGAGATCGTGCGCACCTCCAGCCCCGAGCACAACCTGCGCCGGATCGCCGCGATCTTCGAGGCGCGCGAGCAGATGCTGGAGTTCAACGTGCCGCCGGCCTTGGCGCTGGAGGCCATGATGGTCGCCCTGCAGGCGCCCGAGGGGAGCAGTCGATGAGCCCGTCCACCACCCGCATCGTCGCGATCGTGCTGGCGGTGGTGCTCGTGCTGGGCGCGGCCGGCGTCGCGATCGGCTACGGCCTCTCGGCCCGCGACAGCGACGACTCCGCCGACGGGCCCGAGCGCGCGGGCCCCGCGCCCACGTCGACGCCGTCGGCCGACGCCACCGAGCCGCCCGACCCCGCGCTCGCGGCGTACTACGGGCAGAGCATCGACTGGGCGGCCTGCGAGGACGACGACGACATGGAGTGCGCCACGCTCACCGTACCCGTCGACTACGCCGAGCCCGACGGCGAGACCATCGACGTGCGGCTGCTGCGCGACCCCGCCGACGAGCCCGGCCAGCGGGTCGGCTCGCTCGTGGTCAACCCCGGCGGACCCGGCTCGCCCGGCACCTCCTACGCCGCGGCCGGCACCCAGGCCTTCCGTCAGCCGCTGCTCGACGCCTTCGACATCGTCGGCTTCGACCCGCGCGGCACCGGCGGCTCCGACCCGGTCGACTGCCTCTCCGACGACGAGCTCGACGCCTTCCTCGCCGCCGACCCCGACCCCGACGACGCGGCCGAGGAGCAGGCGCTGGTCGAGGACCTCGACGGCTTCTTCGCCGGCTGCGTCGAGCGCTCCGACGCCCTGGTGGGCCACGTGACGACCGTCGAGGCCGCCCGCGACATGGACGTGCTGCGCGCCGCGCTGGGCGAGACCACGCTGACCTACCTCGGCGCCTCCTACGGCACCAAGCTCGGCGCGACCTACGCCGAGCTCTTCCCCCAGCGGGTGGGCCGCCTGCTCCTCGACGGCGCCGTCGACGTCTCGCTGAGCACCCGCGAGTCCTCGCTGGGCCAGGCGCGCGGCTTCGAGACCGCCCTGCGCGCCTACGTCGAGGACTGCGTGTCCGGCGACGACTGCCCGCTCGGCGGCTCGGTCGAGGAGGGCCTCACCACGATCACCGACCTGCTCGACGACATCGACGCCCAGCCGCTGCCGACCTCCGACGACCGCGAGCTCACCGTCGGCAGCGCCTTCTACGGCGTCGTGACCCCCCTCTACGTCCGCGACTACTGGCCGCTGCTGACCCAGGGCCTCGAGCAGGCCCTCGACGGCGACGGCACGACCCTGATGCTGCTCGCCGACGCCTACGCCTCGCGCGACTCCTTCAGCGGCGACTACCTCAACAACTCCGCCGAGGCCATCTACGCCATCAACTGCCTCGACGACCCCACCGCCCTGGCCCCCGAGGACGTCCCGGCCCAGTACGCCGACTTCGAGGAGGCCTCGCCGACCTTCGGGCGGGTCTTCGCGTGGGGCCTGGTGGGCTGCGCGGGCATCGAGGTCGAGGCCTCCGAGCCCGCCCCGCAGATCGACGGGGCGGGCGCGGCGCCCATCGTGGTCGTCGGCACGACCCGCGACCCGGCCACGCCCTACGAGTGGGCGCAGGCGCTGGCCGAGCAGCTCGACTCGGGGGTGCTCGTCACCCGCGACGGCGACGGCCACACCGGCTACAACTCCGGCAACGAGTGCGTCGACACCGCGGTCGAGGACTACCTGGTCGAGGGGACCGTGCCCGACGACGGGCTCCAGTGCTGAGGGGGCCCTGCTGACCTCAGCGGCGGTGGAGGGGCTCGGCCACGGCGCGGATGCGCGCCGTCGCCAGCTCGATCATCAGTCGCGCGGCCGGTGACAGCACCGCGTCGGTGCGGTGCACCACCGCGAAGGTGTCGAACTGGCGCGGGCGCAGCGAGACCCACCCGGCGTCGGGCGCGAGGCGGGGGAGCAGCTGCTCGGCGGCACCGCGCGGGATGACGGTGTCGGCCAGGCCCATCCCGACCAGCTCGACGGCGGTCTCGATGTCCTCGACCTCGATGCGGGTCTGCGGGTTGCGGCCGGTCTCGTGCAGCATCTGGCGCAGGGTCTGACGGGTGGAGTCGACGGCGCGGTAGGTCGTCTCGGGCATCACCAGGGAGGCCTGCGACAGGCGGTGGGCCGTGACCGGGGTGGTGAGCCGCTCGGGGTCGGCGCTGACGTAGACCAGCTCCTCGCGCGCCACGGGCGTCACGCTCATGCCCTCGCTGGAGACGTTGTGCACCGCGAGCATCGCGGCCTCCAGCCGGCCGCGGCGCAGGTCCTCCTGCACCTCGGTGGAGTTCTGCCCGATGAGCTCGACGCGCACCCCGGGGTAGCGGGCCAGGACGTCGGCGACCAGGCCGGCCCCGGCGTAGAGGCGGGCGATGCCGAACATGCCGAAGCGGATGGTGCCGGTCTCGAAGGACTTCACCCCCTGCACGGCCTTCTGGGTCTCGTCGAGGGCCGCGAGCACGCGCTCGGCGTGGGGCCGCATCTCGTCGGCCACGGTCGTGGGCACGACGCCGCGCCCGACGCGCCGGAACAGCTGCACCCCCAGCGACCTCTCCAGGGTGCGGATCTGCTCGGAGACCGACGGCTGGGCGTAGCCGAGGCGCTCGGCGGCGCGGGTCAGCGAGCCCTCCTCGTAGGCGGCGAGGAAGCATGTGAGCTGGTGCACACTGAGCACAAGGTGGAGCCTATGGCATCTGACGGCAGGTGGTCCTAGCCCTATGGCCAGGTGGCCCCGAGAATGGAGTCACCACCTCACCCGATGCCTCAGGAAGGACCCGCCGTGCTCACCCACCTCTGCAGCGCCTGCGACAAGCGCCAGCTCATCTTCCCCTCCCAGATCACCGCGGTCGCCGACTCCGACCACGGCGTCCTGGCCACCTTCACCTGCTGGTGCGGCGCCGAGCAGACCGCCCCGCTCGACCTCGTGCCGAGCCGTGCGCGCGGCGAGAAGGTCCTCGCCGCCTGAGGCGATTTCGGCGCCTGCCGGGTCCGTCCGTATACTTCGGCGGGTTGTCCGGCCCCGGTCCTTGACCGATCCGGCAGCGCGCCGCCTTAGCTCAGTCGGTAGAGCGTCTCACTCGTAATGAGAAGGTCGTCGGTTCGATTCCGACAGGCGGCTCCACCACCAGCCCCTGACCTGCAGTGATGTGGTCGGGGGCTTCGTCGTTCCCGGCTCCGGCGGGAGCGGCCTCCCCGGCGGTTGTGGGTCCGCCGTCGGAGTCAGTCGTCGGCGGCGTCGTCGAAGCGGGTCCGCGCCTGGGCGATCGCCTCGCGGTGCTCGACCGTCCACCGCAGGAGGGCCTCGATCGGCTCGCGGAGGGTCTTGCCCAGGGGAGTGATGTGGTAGCGGACCGCGACGGGACGGCTGCGCATCACCTCCCGGTCGACGATGCCGTTGCGCTCCAGTCGACGCAGGGTCGCCGTGAGCGACTTCTGGGTGACGGGGATCAGGCGCCGCAGCTCGTTGAAGCGCCGGGGTGCCTCGCACAGCTCCTCGAGCACCAGCGCGGACCACGTGTCGAGCACCTGACCCAGCAGCTCGCGGTGCTCCGCGGTGACGACGAGCCGGTCGGAGGTATCACTCACGACACCTAGGCTAGTTGAAGTGCCCTTTCGCTACCAGGTATCACTGCGATACCTACTAGCCAGGAGCGCCACCATGACAGTCAGACTTCTCGACCCCCGCGGAATGATGGAGCAGGAGGCCTACCACCACGTGGCCGTCGCTCGCGGCACCACGTGGGTCACCGTGGCGGGCCAGGTGGGTCGGCGCGGCGGTGAGGGGTCGGCGGAGGTGGGGGACCTCGCGACCCAGGTCGGCCAGGCGCTGCGCAATGTCGGTGTCGGCCTCGCCGGTGCCGGCGCCGGCTTCTCGGACGTGGTCCGGCTGACGTTCTACGTCACCCGGTGGTCCCCCGAGGACCTCCCCGCCTTCATGGGCGGGGTGCAGTCGGTCGCCGAGGAGCTCGGGTTGCCGATGCCGATGCCGCCGGCCTCGCTCATCGGGGTCGAGACGCTCTACGAGCCCGACGTCAGGGTCGAGGTCGAGGCGACCGCGGTGCTCGACTGAGCGGTCTCGCCCAGGGCGGCGGGTGGGCCCCGGCATCGTCGATCTTGACGCCGTCAACATTCAGCGTCACGATAATGTTGCCACTGTCCACACGAGGAGCCGCCATGACCCGTCGACACCTGACGCTGCTGACCGTCTGCCTGGCCGCGCTGACGATCAACGCCAACACCACGGTGGTCAACATCGCGCTGCCGACGCTCGCCGAGGAGCTCGACGCCGGCACCCGGTCGCTGCTGTGGATCGTCGACGGCTACAATCTCTCCTTCGCCGCCCTGGTGCTCGCGATGGGCAGCCTGTCGGACCGCTTCGGGCGCCGGCCGGCGCTGGTGCTGGGGCTGCTCGGCTTCGCTGTCGCCAACGCGGC
The DNA here is from genome assembly GCF_023712465.1 of Nocardioides sp. P86. Lineage (NCBI taxonomy): Bacteria > Bacillati > Actinomycetota > Actinomycetes > Propionibacteriales > Nocardioidaceae > Nocardioides > Nocardioides sp. P86. Next base: position 687,834 of record NZ_JAMAYE010000003.1, read on the forward strand.
CGCGGCCATGGTCGACAGCAGCGAGACGCTCGTCGCGCTGCGCTTCGTCACGGGGGTCAGCGCCGCGGTGATCTTCCCGACGACCCTGTCGATCATCGCCAACGCCTTCACCGACCGGCGTGAGCGCGCGTCGGCCCTGGGAGCGTGGGGCGCCTCGGTCGGGGTCGGCGTGGCAGCGGGGCCGGTCATCGGCGGGGCGCTGCTGGAGCACTTCTCCTGGCACAGCGTCTTCTGGGCCCAGGTGCCGCTCGCCCTGGTGACCGCGGCGATGGCCCTCGTGCTCGTGCCCGAGTCGCGCGACACCGGCGTACCCCGCATCGACAAGCCGGGCCTCGTCGTCTCGGTGGCCGCGCTCGGCACCCTGACGTGGACGATCATCGAGGCCCCCGAGCACGGCTGGTCGAGCCTGGAGACGGTCCTCGGGCTGGCCCTCGCCGTGGTCCTCGTGCTCGCGTTCGTCCTGGTGGAGCGGCGCGTCGAGCACCCCATGATCGACGTGACGCTCTTCCTCGACCGCCGCTTCAGCGCCGCGTGCGGCGCGGTGACGATCGCCTTCTTCGCGATGTTCGGGTTCATCTTCCTCATCACCCAGTACTTCCAGTTCATCCAGGAGTACTCCCCGCTGCAGACGGGGGTGCGGTTCCTGCCCCTGGCGGTCTCGCTGGCCCTGGCCTCGGTCGCCGGGGGGCTGCTGGCGCCGCGCCTCGGCACCAGGCTCGTCGTCACCCCGGGCCTGGTGATGCTGGGCTCGGCGTTCCTGTGGATCTCGACCATCGGCGCCGACGCGCCCTACGCCAGCGTGGTCGTGCCGCAGATGCTGCTGCTCGGGTCGGGCATCGGGCTCATCAGCACCCCCGCCACGGAGTCGATCCTGCGCGTCCTGCCGCCCGCGCGCGCCGGGGTCGGCTCGGCGGTCAACGACGCGACCCGCGAGCTCGGCGGCACCCTCGGGGTCGCGGTCGTCGGGTCGCTCTTCGCCTCGCAGTACGGCGACCGCCTGGTCGCGCTGGCCCAGGGGCGGCTGCCCGACAGCGTCCTGGCCGAGGCCTCCGACTCGGTCGGCTTCGCCTACGGCGTCGCCCAGCAGGCGCCGCCGTTCCGAGCCGCCCTCGACGCCGCCTTCCTCGACGGGCTCGCCTTCGGCTGCGTGGTGGTCGGCGTGCTCTGCCTCCTCGGTGCGGTCGCCGCCCTGGTCGCGCTGCCCGGTGACCGCTACGACCCGAGCGTGGACCCGACGCTCGTCGAGGAGGAGCAGGGCGTGGCCACGTCGCTACGGTGAGCGGCATGTCGCGCACCGCCTACCACCACGGCAACCTGCGGGAGGCTCTCGTCGCCGAGGCCGTCAGCGCCGTCCGCGCCGACGGCGCGGAGGCCCTCTCGCTGCGCGAGCTCGCCCGGCGCGTCGGGGTCTCCCACAACGCGGCCTACCGCCACTTCGCCCACCGCGACGACCTCGTGGCCGTCGTGGCCGAGCGGACCATGACGGCCCTGGGCGAGGCCATGGAGCGTGAGCTGGGCGGGGTCGACGAGGCCGACCCGGTGCTGCGGGCCCGGCTCAGGCTGGCCGGCGTGGGGCGCGCCTACGTCGAGTACGCCCTGGCCGAGCGGGGGCTCTTCCAGGTCGCGTTCGGGTCACGGGCCGGCGAGAACGCCGACCAGGTGCTCAAGGAGACGCCGTACGTGCTGCTCGGCCAGGCGCTCGACGACCTGGTGGCGGTCGGCTTCCTCTCGACCGAGGCCCGCGTCGGGGCCGAGGAGCTGTGCTGGTCGACCGTGCACGGGTTCGCCTCGCTCGTGCTCGCCGGGCACGTCCAGGTGGCCGACCTCGCCGACCACCTCGACCGCCTGCTGGGAGCCGTCGACCGCTCGCTCGGCGCCAGCACCGACCGGGCCGACCGGGCCGCCACCTGAGCGACGCCCCGCCGCAGCGCCTGCGCCGCGTCGGGGACCGCGCCGCCGCCGGACCGTCTCACCCCGATCGGCCTGGTGCGCGTCAGGGTCGGGGTGGTTGTGTGGAGGGACGGCCGTGACGTGCGTTACAGGACGCGTCCGTGTGGGGCCGTGCCGTGCACCAAGTGAGGAGTGAAGATGTCCGGAAACAGGATCGTCGTCTACAAGGGTCCCGGAGAGGTCGCCGTCGAGTCGATCGACTACCCCAAGCTCGAGATTCCGGGAGAGGTCTCGAGGTCCATGGGGATCAAGCAGCAGGCACCGCACGCGGTGATCCTGAAGCTCGTGACCACCAACATCTGCGGCAGCGACCAGCACATGGTCCGCGGCCGCACCACGGCCCCCGTGGGTCAGACCCTCGGCCACGAGATCACCGGCGAGGTCGTCGAGGTCGGCGACGACGTCCTCTTCGTCAAGGAGGGCGACATCTGCTCGGTGCCCTTCAACATCGCCTGCGGTCGCTGCCGCATGTGCAACGAGGGCAAGACCGGCATCTGCCTCAACGTCAACCCGGCCCGCGCCGGGGCGGCGTACGGCTACGTCGACATGGGCGGGTGGCACGGCGGCCAGGCGGAGTACGTGATGATCCCCTTCGCCGACTTCAACCTGCTGAAGTTCCCCGACCGGGACGCCGCGCTGGAGAAGATCCTCGACCTGACGATGCTCTCCGACATCTTCCCCACCGGCTACCACGGCGCGTACACCGCCGGTGTCACCACCGGCTCCACCGTGTACGTCGCGGGCGCCGGACCCGTCGGGCTCGCGGCCGCCTTCTCCGCGCAGCTGCTCGGCGCCTCCGCGGTGATCGTCGGCGACATGAACGCCGACCGCCTCGCTCAGGCGGCGAGCTTCGGCTGCGAGACCGTCGACCTGAGCAAGGGCGACGACCTGGCCGACCTGATCGAGCAGGTGCTGGGCGAGCGCGAGGTCGACGCCGCCGTCGACGCCGTCGGCTTCGAGGCCCGCGGCCACGGCGAGGGAGCGGCCGAGGCGCCGGCCACGGTGCTCAACGACATCATGACCGTCTCGCGGGCGGGAGCCTCGCTGGGCATCCCGGGCCTCTACGTCACCGGCGACCCCGGCGCCGTCGACGACGCCGCCAAGGAGGGCCAGATCGGGGTGAAGCTCGGGCTGGGCTGGGCGAAGTCCCACGCCTTCGTCACCGGTCAGTGCCCGGTGAAGAAGTACAACCGCCAGCTGATGAACATGATCCTGGCCGACAAGGCCCACATCGCGAAGGCGGTCAACGCCACCACGATCAGCCTCGACGACGCCCCCCGGGGCTACCAGGAGTTCGACGCCGGGTCGGCCAAGAAGTACGTCATCGACCCGCACGGCATGGTCGCCTGACACGGCTCGGCAGCGGTGGTCGCCCCGCGCGGCGACCGCCGCTGCCGGCGCGCGGTGCTGCTCGCGAGTCGTCGAGACGGCACAGAGAGGACACAAGATCGCCACAGGCGGGGAGCCGAGACTCGCGTCATGACGATCTCGACCTCCACGTCCCCCCGCCGTCGCCGGCTCGCCGGCATCGCCTCGATGGCGCTGGTCAGCGTGTTGGCGCTCGGTGGGTGCGCGACCTCCACCGACTCCACAGCCGCCGACTCAGCCTCGTCCCCCTCGACGTCCGCCAGCGCCTCTTCGGGGTCGGTCGGCCCGGTCTCCACGGCGAGCACCACCCAGGACGCCACCACGACCGCCGACACGATCTCCGACACCGCGGCCGCCGCCCAGGCGTTCCTCGACACCCTGAGCGAGGAGCAGCAGGACGCGGTCCTGTACGCCTACGACGACGAGACCAAGACGACGTCGTGGTCGAACTTCCCGGTCACCTTCGTCCAGCGCGCCGGGCTCGACCTCGCCGACCTCACCGACGAGCAGCAGGCCGCCGCGCTGGAGGTGCTCGAGAGCCTGCTCAGCGACGAGGCCTACGAGACGGTCACCGGCATCATGAACGGTGACGTCTACCTCCACGAGAACAGCGCCTCGACCGAGGCGTCCTTGGGGCAGTACTACATCGCGTTCTTCGGCGACCCCTCCGACACCAGCGCCTTCGAGGTGCAGTTCGGTGGTCACCACCTCGGCATCAACGCGACCCTCGACGGGTCCGCCGACGACGGCACGGGCGCCATCACCTTCGCCCCCACCCACCTCGGCGTGCAGCCTGCGGTCTACACCGACGAGGACGGCGACGAGGTGCAGCCCTTCGACGGCATCTACACCGATGCCTTCGCGTTCTTCGACAGTCTCACCGACGAGCAGCAGGCCACCCTGACCTCCGGGGACGTCAGCATGTGCGCGCCCGGCGACACCTGCGACTTCGCCACGGGCGAGGGTCTCGCCGGCGCCGACCTGACCGACGAGCAGAAGGACCTGCTGCTCGACCTCATCGCCAACTGGGCCGGCATGGCCGACGAGCAGACCACCAGCACCGAGCTCGCCGAGATCGAGGCCACGCTCGACGACACCGTGATCGCCTGGTCCGGCGAGACCACCTACGACATGTCCACCGGTGACGGCATCGACTTCTCCATCTCCGGACCGGACGTCTACGTCGCCTTCCAGGCCCAGCAGGGCTCGGCCGGCGCCGACGTCGAGGGCGTCAGCACCTCCGGGTGGGGCCACGTGCACACCATCTACCGCGACCCCACCGACGACTACGCCGGCAGCGTCACCCAGCAGGCCGCGAGCGGCACGGGCGGCGGAGACATGGGAGGGACGCCCCCGAGCGACGGCGGTACGCCGCCCGCCGACGCCTCGTCGAGCGCAGGCTGAGATCGCAGCCGGCCCGGGCCGCCCCGCGGCCAGGCTCAGCAGTGCCGACACCCGTAGGACGTCGACGGCGAGGGTGCGACCGGGTGCCCCCGCCTCCAGGGTGCCCGGTCCCCGGCTCGTCCTGGTGCGGGGTCGGAGATGTCGGCGGGGCCGACCAGGTAGGTCTCGCGGACCGGGCCCGCGACCGTGAGGGCGTTGGCGACCAGCCAGGCGCCCACCTCGCCGTAGGTGACGTCGATGTCGTCGTGGGGGCCGACGTGGGTGGCGACGGCGAGCTCGACGGCCGGCAGCGTCGCCGGACGCACACGCCCGACCGTCGGGGGTCGCGCCGTCGGTCGGTGGACCAGGGCGCGCCCCCGGCCGGTCTCGAACAGCGCGTTGTCGTAGAGCCCGCCGGGCGGGCCGGTCGGCTCGCGCACCGCCGCGGCGAGCTCGGCCGCGGCGCCGGCGTACCACGACAGGACGTCGTCGAGGTCGACCTCGGCCTCGACGGCCGCGACGACGGCGGGGCCGACCGAGCGCAGCTCCACCGCCACCGGGGCGGGGTCGGGGCGCAGCAGCCGTCGCAGCGACACGACGGCGGCGCGCGTGCGGGCCAGCTCGGCCTCGAGGCGACGGAGGTGGTCGCCGACGAGGGCGGCGCGGTCGCCGGGGTCGGGGCAGGCCACGATGCGGTGGACGTCGGCGAGCGGCACGTCGAGCTCGCGCAGCCGGTGGATGACCTGCGCGGTCGGGATCTGCTCGGCGGTGTAACGGCGGTGACCGGTCGTCGTGTCGACCGAGTCGGGCAGCAGCAGCCCCGCCTCGTGGTAGCGACGCAGGGTGCGCACGCTCAGGTGCGTCAGGCGCGAGAACTCACCGATCGTCAGCACCCCGGCAGTGTGCCCCCTCCCCCTGGGGGAGGTGCCAGCCCTTGCCCCTCGCCCGGGCGGAGCGCTCAGGGTGGGCCCCATGACGACGACCCCGAGCGACCTGCCCGCCGTGATCCGGACCTACCTCGCCGCGCACACCTCCGGCGAGGTCGACGCCGCCGCCCGCACCTTCGCACCCGACGCCGAGGTGACCGACCAGGACGAGGTCTTCACCGGCGCCGGGCGCGTCCGCGACTTTCTGGAGGGGGCCGGCTCGGAGTTCACCTACACCACGCGGGTGCGCGGCGCGGAGCGCCACGACGCGGGACGCTGGGTGGTCCTGGTGCGGCTGGAGGGCGACTTCCCCGGCGGCGTCGCCGACCTGCGCTACCGCTTCCTGCTGTCGGGCGACCTCATCGCCCGGCTGGACATCGCTCCCTGACCCGCCCCGGCTTCGGGTCCCGGGGTGAGGCGGCGGGGTGGGTCCTGCGGTTGGCTGGAGCCATGAACCCCCACAGCGTCGGTCCCTGATGGCCCTGGTCGACCGCACGGCCGGGCTGCTCGTGACCGCCGCGCCCGGCACCGGGAGCACGGCCCTGCGCGCGGCCCTCCTCGCCCGGCCCGGGGTCGAGGAGGTGCCGGCGGCCGGGGAGGTGCGCCGGCACGGCGTCGACGTCAAGCACGGCACGGTCGGCGAGCTCGTCGCCGCCGGACTGCTGCCCGCCGACCACGGCCTGCGGGTGGTCACCACGACCCGCAACCCCTTCGACTTCTACGTCGCGGAGCACGAGCGCACCCGCACCCGCTGGGTCCACGAGCTCCGCGACCCCTCGTCATGGGTGCACCAGACCCCCGGCGCGGTGGACCGCATCGTCGACGCGGTCACCACGGACTTCGGCGCCTGGGTCACCGCGGCGATCGGGCGGGACGCGACGCCCCGTCGGATCAACGAGGGCCACGTGCGCGAGGCCGACGTCGTGCTGCGCATGGAGCACCTCGAGCGCGACCTGCGCGAGCTGGTGGGCCTCGAGCTGGCGGTGCCGCCCACCAACGTCACCGACCGCGGGCGCGCCTACTGGCGCTCCTACGACGTGACCACCCGCCGCCTGGTCGAGACGGCCCACGCCGCGGACCTCGAGCGCTTCGACTACCGGTTCTGAGACTCGCCCGGGGCGGGCACGACGTCGACCGACAGGAGCACCCAGCCGCTCGGCACCGCCGCCATGAGGTCGGTCAGCACCGACGCGTAGTCGTCGCCGACGAGGACGTAGCAGTCTGCGGGCCGGTCCGCTCCGAGCGGACCGGCGGTGGCGTGGATCTCGATGCGACGTCTCCTGGGCGGGTGGGGCCTGCCGCACGACCGGCGCTCCCGCGGCGCGTGCACCGCGGGAGCGCCTCCCGACCGGACGCCCAACGGGGGGACGTCGGCGCCGATCGGGGTCGTGCGCCGCGGGGGCGGCAGTCAAGGAAACGTGAAATATCCGTGATACGCACACCGTTCCCGTGGAGACCCGGACCAAACCTCGACCCCGTGACGGGTGGACCGGGCGGGTGCGGTCGACGCACCGTGGACCCGTGCCGGAGCCCATCGCCCGCTCTGACGACCTCGACCCGATCGAGACGGCCTCGCTCGACGAGCTGCGCGCCCTGCAGACCGAGCGGCTGCGCCGCAGCGTGCGCCACGCCTGGACCCACGTGCCGCACTCGACGGCGCCGGTCGAGGGCGACGTCGCTGACCCCGGCAGCGTGGAGCGCTCGGTGGGCAAGATGCGGCGCCTGGTCGACCGCCGCCCCGTCCGCTGAGCCCCGTCCGCTGAGGAGGGGCGGGTCAGCCGAGCTCGGGGACGACCTCGCCCGCGAACATCGTGCGCGGCACGCCGATCTCGTCGGCGTCGGCGCCCGCGGCGGCCATCTCGGGCGACGACAGCGCCGCCGTCATCGCCTCGCGGTCGTCGAAGTCGAGCTGGGCCACCATGTAGGGCCCGGCGGCCGGGTCGCCGCCCATCGGTCGGACCTTCGACCACGTGAACGAGCGCAGGCCCGGCACCGGCAGCACGAGCGGCACGTGGCCCTCGGCGTAGCGGCGGTCGAACGCCTCGGGGTCCTCGGGCACGGCGTACTGGATGGTCACGCGGTACATGCGCTCTCCTGCGGGTCGGGGTGCGGGTCTGGGGGGTGCGGTCGGGCCCGTTGCACGGCGTCGGGCCGCGTGCCAGACTATTCCTGACCGGTCGGTCTGTAAATCAGTCGGTCTGTGAACCAGGAGGTCCCATGACGACGGCACCCGCCCAGGCCGAGGAGGCCTCCTTCGAGGCGACCCTGGCCCGCCACGACCGCATCGAGCCGCGCGACTGGATGCCTGAGCGCTACCGCGCCACACTCGTGCGCCAGATCGCGCAGCACGCCCACTCCGAGATCATCGGCATGCAGCCCGAGGGCGCCTGGATCACCCGCGCCCCCTCGCTGCGGCGCAAGGCGATCCTGCTGGCCAAGGTGCAGGACGAGGCCGGCCACGGGCTCTACCTCTACTCCGCCTGCGAGACCCTCGGCGTCTCCCGTCAGGAGCTGACGGAGAAGCTGATCGAGGGCAAGCAGAAGTACTCCTCGATCTTCAACTACCCCACGCTGTCCTACGCCGACGTCGGCACCATCGGCTGGCTGGTCGACGGCGCGGCCATCTGCAACCAGGTGCCGCTGTGCCGCACCTCCTACGGCCCCTACGGCCGCGCGATGATCCGCGTGTGCAAGGAGGAGTCCTTCCACCAGCGCCAGGGCTTCGAGCTGCTGGCCACGATGATGCGCGGCACCGACGCGCAACGCGCGATGGTGCAGGAGTCGGTCGACCGCTTCTGGTGGCCGGCGCTCATGATGTTCGGCCCGCCCGACGCCGACTCCTCCCACACCGCGCAGTCGATGGCCTGGGGCATCAAGCGTGACACCAACGACGAGCTGCGCCAGAAGTTCGTCGACATGACCGTGCCGCAGGCGCGGGCCCTCGGCGTCACCCTGCCCGACCCCGACCTGGTGTGGAACGACGAGAAGGGCGGCCACGACTTCACCCAGCCCGACTGGGCGGAGTTCCGCGACGTCGTCAGCGGGTCGGGGCCGTGCAACGCCCAGCGGGTCGCGCACCGCCGCCGTGCCCACGAGGACGGCGCCTGGGTCCGCGAGGCCGCGAGCGCCTTCGCCCGGCGCCAGCAGCAGGAGCCGCAGCAGCAGGAGGCGGTCTCGTGAGCGGGGCGCCGCAGGGGGAGTGGCCGCTCTACGAGGTGTTCGTGCGCGGCAAGCGCGGCCTCAACCACGTGCACGTCGGCTCGCTGCACGCCGCCGACGACCGGATGGCCGTGCACAACGCCCGCGACGTCTACACCCGCCGCAACGAGGGCGTGAGCATCTGGGTCGTGCGCGCCGACGCGATCACCGCGTCGAGCCCCGACGAGAAGGACCCGCTCTTCGCCCCCGCCGGCGACAAGGTCTACCGCCACCCGACCTTCTACGACATCCCCGACGACGTCCCCCACATGTAGGAGGCGGCCCCCATGACCGACCACACCAGCGCCTACGACGGGCTGCTCGGCGACGACAGCGCGCAGTGGGCCTTCGGCCAGGACTTCGAGGACCCGCTCGCGGGCGTCGACACCACGCTGGCCGCCGGCGTCGACGGTGCAGCGCTCGCGGCCTACTGCCTCATGCTCGGCGACGACGCGCTCGTCCACTCCCACCGGCTCTCGCAGTGGGCCAGCAACGCCCCCGACCTGGAGGAGGACATCGCGCTGGCCAACATCGCCCTCGACCTCCTCGGCCAGGCGCGGCTGCTGCTGGCGCGTGCGGCGGCCGCCGACCCGTCGGTGGTGCCGGCGCTGCCCGCGGGGTCGCCGGTGCCGCCCGAGGACGCGCTCGCCTTCTTCCGCGACGACGCGGACTTCCGCAACGTGCGCCTGGTCGAGGGGGAGAACGGCGACTTCGCGGTCACCACCGCCCGCCTGCTGCTCTTCTCCACCCACCGCCTGGCGCTGCTCGAGCGGCTGCGCGACAGCGTCGACCCCGTGCTCGCCGCGATCGCCGCGAAGGGGGTCAAGGAGGTCGCCTACCACCGCGACCACGCGGCCCGCTGGTGCGTCACGCTGGCCCGCGGCACCGAGGAGTCGCGCCGACGTATGCGCGCCGGCCTCGACGTGGTCTGGCCGCTGCACCACGAGCTCTTCCGCACCCACCCGGTGGAGGCGACCGCGGCCGAGCAGGGCTTCGGGGTCGACCCCGCCGGGCTGGCCGCCGACGTCGACGTGCTGCTCGAGCAGGTGCTGTCGGTGGGCGGGCTCGACCGCCCCACCGTGCCCCCGACCGGGCCGCTGGGGCGCGGCGCCGGCCGCGACGGGCGCCACACCGAGGCCCTCGGCCGGATGCTCGCCGAGATGCAGGTCGTCGCCCGGGCCCACCCCACGGGGCGCTGGTGAGCGCCGTGGTCGACGCGGACGCCGTGACGCTCGCCCGCCGGGCCGCGGAGGAGGTCACCGACCCCGAGATGCCGATGCTCACCCTCGCCGACCTCGGAGTGCTGCGCGACGTCGCGCTCGAGGGCGCGACGGTGGTGCTCACCGTGACCCCGACCTACTCCGGCTGCCCGGCCCTGGCCACCATGCGCGACGACCTGGTGCACCGTCTGCGCGAGCGCGGCTTCGCCGACGTCGACGTGCGGGTGCGGCTCGCCCCGGCCTGGAGCAGCGACTGGATCACCGAGCGCGGCCGCGCCGCGCTGCGCGCGCACGGGATCTCCCCGCCCGGCGCGGCCCCGGCCACCGAGGGCCCCACCGTGCTGCGGCTGCTGCCGACGCGCCGGCAGGTCGCCTGCCCGCGCTGCGGGTCGGGGCGCACGGCGCTGACCTCGGAGTTCGGCGCGACGGCCTGCAAGGCGATGTACCGCTGCGAGGAGTGCCTCGAGCCCTTCGACCACGTGAAGGAGATCTGATGGCGCGCGCCCGCTTCCACGAGCTGAGGGTCGCCGCCGTCGACCCGCTGACCGACGACTCCGCGGCCATCACCTTCGCCGTGCCCGAGCCGCTGCGCGCGGCGTACGACTTCGCGGCGGGGCAGGCGCTCACGCTGCGCCGCACGATCGACGGCGAGGAGCACCGCCGCAGCTACTCGATCTGCGCGCCGGCGGGGGCGGCGCCGCGGGTGGGCGTGCGGGAGATCCCCGGGGGGCTGTTCTCCACCTGGCTGGTGCGCGAGGTCGCGGTCGGCGACGTCGTCGAGGTGCAGACCCCCACCGGCGCGCTGCGTGCCGACCCCGCCCGCCCGGCCCGGCACCTGTGCGTCGCGGCCGGCTCGGGCATCACCCCGATGCTCTCGATCGCCGCGACCGTGCTCGCCGACCCCGACGCGCGCGTCACCCTGGTCTACGCCAACCGCCGCGCGAGCACCGTGATGTTCGCCGAGGAGCTCGCCGACCTCAAGGACCGGTACGCCGCACGCCTCGACGTCGTCCACGTGCTCAGCCGCGAGCCTCGCGAGGTGGAGCTGCTCTCGGGGCGCCTCGACGCCGACCGGCTCCGGAGGCTGCTGCGGGCGCTCGTGCCGGTGGAGGCGCTCGACCACGTCTGGCTGTGCGGTTCCTTCGGGCTGGTCACCGACGCCCGCGCGGTGCTCGCCGAGCTCGGCGTCGGCGCCGACCGGGTGCACGTGGAGCTCTTCCACGTCGACGAGCCGCCGCCCGAGGTCGTGCGCGAGGAGGCCGGGCCGGCCGCCGACGGGGAGACCAGCGAGGTCACGATCGTGCTCGACGGGCGCACCACCACCGCGCCCCAGCGACGCGGCCAGAGCATCCTCGACGGCACTGCGGCCACCCGCAGCGACCTGCCCTTCGCCTGCAAGGGCGGGGTGTGCGGCACGTGCCGGGCCCACGTGGCCGCCGGTGAGGTGGACCTGCGCCGCAACTACGCCCTCGATGACGACGAGCTGGCCCGCGGCTACGTGCTCACCTGCCAGGGCTACCCGGTGGGCGACGCGGTGACGGTCGACTTCGACGCCTGACCCGCGGGGCCCTCCGGCAGGGGCGACGCGGGGCCGCGCAGCCCGTCGAAGGCGATGGCGCCGACGGCGCGGGCCAGGGCGTCGGTGTCGAGCGGACCACCGGGGCGATACCACTCCACCAGGGAGTTGACGAGACCGAAGAGCAGCCGGCTCAGCAGCTCGGGGGGGAGGTCGGCGCGCACCGAGCCCTCCTCGGCGGCTGCGGCCACGAGCCCGGCCAGCCGGTCGTCGAGCACGCGGCGGCGGGCGAGGGCGGCCTGCTCGATCTCGCTGTTGCCCCGCACCCGCAGCAGCAGGGTCACGGCGGGCAGGTGGTCGACGAGGATGCGCACCGAGCGGTGCACCACGTCGTGGAGGCGCTGGGTGGCCGTGGTGCCGGCGCTCGCGTCGGCGGCCTCCTCGATCGCCGCGGTGAGCTCGCCCAGCGCCTCGTCGAGCGCAGCGCTGAGCAGGTGCTCCTTGCTGGGCACGTGGTGGTAGATCGCCGACTTGGTCAGGCCGAGCTCCTGGGCGATGTCGCCCATCGAGGTGCCGTCGTAGCCCTGCCGGTTGAAGAGCTCGATCGCGCGCCGCAGCACGGTCGCCTGGTCGTACCCGGGACGACCCCGCCGCACGGGAGCGTCAGGTGGTGGGCCGGCCATGGCGCCAGCGTCTCACGCCGACCGCGGCCGTCGGTGGCGCCGACTACGGTCGAGCCATGGGACGAGCACCGGTGGACCGCCTGCTGTCGGTGCGCACGATCTACCACGAGCCCGGCATCGAGCAGTGGGCACGCGGGCGCCAGGTGCTGGCCCGCTTCCCCCGACGCGCAGCGGGTGGAGGTGGCCTCCCACCAGGCCGTTCCCGAGCTCTACGGCAACGCCGGCCAGGTGGGTGACTGGATGCGCAACAAGCGCGAGGTGCTCGTGCTGGGGGAGAAGAAGTCGCTCACGGCGCGACCCAACGGACGCTCGGCCGACTTCATCGCCCCCTCCACCTCCAACGGGTGCGCGCTGGCGTGCACCTACTGCTACGTCCCGCGACGCAAGGGCTACGCCAACCCCATCACCGTCTTCGTCAACATCGAGAAGGTGCTCGGCTACCTCGCCCGCCACGCCGCGCGCCAGGGCCCGAAGCCTGCCCCCAACCAGTGCGATCCCGTCGACTGGGTCTACGACCTCGGGGAGAACGGCGACTGCTCGGTCGACGCGCTCGTCTCCGACAACGTGCGCGACCTCGTCGACCTCTTCGCCGCCACCCCCGGGGCCAAGGGGAGCTTCGCCACCAAGTTCGTCAACCCCGCGATGCTCGACTGGGACCCTCGCGGTGCGACCCGGGTCCGGTTCTCGGTGATGCCGGAGGACCTGTCGCGGCGGCTCGACCTGCGCACCTCGCGCGTGGCCGACCGGCTGGCGGCGGCCAACGACTTCGTCGAGGCGGGCTACGAGGTGCACCTCAACTTCAGCCCCGTCGTGGTGCACGAGGGCTGGCTCGAGGAGTGGGCGGAGCTGTGCGACCTCATCGACGACACGCTCACCGAGCGCACCAAGGCCCAGCTGGCCTGCGAGATCATCTTCCTGACCCACAACGAGGGCCTCCACGAGGTCAACCTCGGGTGGCACCCCCAGGGTGAGGAGCTGTTGTGGCGACCCGACATCCAGGAGCAGAAGCGGAGCCACAGCGGGCAGACCAACGTGCGCTACCGCACCGGCTGGAAGGGCACCTGGGTGCGGCGCCTCACCGACCTGCTCGCCGAGCGGTTGCCCTACTGCCGCGTGCGCTACGCGTTCTGATCCGCCACGGGCGCTATCAGGCGGCCACGGCGTAGGCGGTCAGCGCGGCCGAGACGGCGTCCTCGACGACGGCCCCCGCGGCCTCCCAGGACCGGTCGGCGCACAGGTCGCGCCACACCGAGCCGAGGATCGTGCCGGCCACGGCGCCGACGGCGCCCGCGGCCACGGCCGGCCACACGCCGGCCGCGCCCTCGTGACGGGCCAGCACCCCCGCGCCGCCGGCCGCGCTCAGCACCCGCGCCACGGTCGGCCCGCCCACGCGCGACGGCGTGGAGGGCAGCTTGTCGAAGACCAGCTCGGTGCCCACCAGGCCACCCGCGAGCGCCAGCGGGGCCTTCCCGGCGACCAGGCCCGGCGGCACGAGACCCCAGGAGCTGCGGGCGCCGGTGGCCAGGCCGATGGCGAGGCTGCGCAGCAGCAGCCGTCCCGGGCGCGCCGGGCCCTCGTCGTCGCGCTCGTCGTCGGGCTCGGTGACCCGCAGGGCGCAGGCGACCGCGGCGCCGTAGACCAGGTGCGGCACGACGTCGCGACCCCAGTCGGTGGCCGACCACGTGGTGAGGTCGGTGACCTGGAGCACCGCCATCGGACCGTCGGTGGCGGCCATCGCGCCGAAGCCGATGACGGCCGACTCGGCCAGCCACGGCAGCCGCACCCCGGCCGAGCGGACGAGCGCGGCGACCGCACCCACGCCGACCCCGACGCCGAGCCCGGCCAGGGCGCCGTACGCCTCCTCGCGGCTGCCGGCGGTGGGTAGGTCGAGGTGCGCCAGGTCGGCGGCGGCGGTGACGGTGTCGGCGGGCGCGCTGCTCGCCGAGCGGCCGGTGAGGGCCATGTCGAGGTAGGTCGTGGCGTTGAGGACGGTGGTGCCGGCAGCGCCGGCGACGAGACCGCGGACGAGGGATCGCATGGTGCCCACCCTGCGCCCGTCACCGCCGCGAGCGGACCACCGGAGAGGGTGAGAGGGCCAGCCTCAGCGCGACGCGCGGCGCACGGCGAGGAGCGTGGCGCCGGCGAGGACGGCGAGGGCGACCAGGGCGGTGACGACGACGGCGGTGGTGCCGTCGGCGGAGCCGGTGACCGCGATGCCGACGAGGGCCCAGCCGCCGGCGACGGCGTAGGCGACCAGGCCGCGGGTGGCCAGGGTGACGACGACGAGGGTCGCCGCGGCGACGGCGAGGGCGCCGAGCTGCCAGCCGAGGTCCGCCACGTCGGCGAGGTCGAGGGCGACCGCGGCCGTCGAGAGGTTGAGGAAGAGGGCGGCGGTGACCCAGCCGCCGTAGAGCCCGGCGGCGGCGCGGGTCAGCGCGCCGAACCACCCCGCGGGCAGGGCGCCGCGCGCGGCCACGAGGGCGCCGGCGACCCCGGCGACGGCCATGACCAGCAGGGCCACGGCGGTGGCGACGCTGCTGTCGACCGCGGCGCAGACGATCCACACCGTGCCGCCGAGGTAGAGCACGACCTGCGCGACCTGGAGCGCGCGCGGCACGGAGTCGGCACCCCGCACGAGCACGGCGACGGCCTGGGCCAGGGCCAGGGTGTAGATGACCCCCCAGATCGAGAACGCCCAGCCGACGGGGGTGATGAGCAGGTCGGCCCCCGCGCCCTCGCCGGGGGAGGAGCCCAGGCCCAGCGACTGCACCACGGGCGCCACGACCTGCAGCACGGCGCCGGCCAGCACGGCCCAGGCCAGACCGCGCGAGCCGGCCGGGCCGCGGCGTGAGGGGCTCGGGGCGGCGGAGCCGCCGGAAGTGCGGGGGTGCGAGGTGGAGGTGGCCATGTGCCGAGGCTAGGCAGGCGTCTCACCGACCACCCCACCCCTCGGCACAGACCCTCGCCCCGGACCGTCACCCCCGCCCTGCCCGAAGGGGTGGGCGAGGCGGCAAGCGCGCCCGAAGGGGGGAGCCCGGGCCCCCCGGGGCCCGCCGACGATCGAGGGGATCCGCACCGCCCAGCAGACCCCGCCACAGATCGGACTCCCACGATGACCGCCATCCTCTTCGGCTCCATCAGCACCATCGCCGACACCTCCGAGCTGCAGCGCGAGGCCTTCAACCGGGCCTTCGCCTCCCACGGCCTCGACTGGCAGTGGGGCCAGGAGGAGTACGCCGAGATGCTGGCCACCAGCGGGGGCCGCGACCGGATCGCCGAGCACGCGCGCAGCACCGGCGCCGACGTCGACGCCGACGCGGTGCACCAGACGAAGTCGGAGATCTTCCAGCAGCTGCTGGGCGAGGCCGACCTCACCCCGCGCGACGGGGTGGTCGAGACCATCGCCGCGGCGCGCGAGGCCGGCCACAAGGTCGCCCTGGTGACCACGACGTCGCGCGAGAACGTCATGGCCCTGGGCCGCGCCGTGGCCGACCGGATCTCCTTCGACGACCTCGACCTCGTCGTCGACCGCACCCAGGTCGAGCAGCCCAAGCCCGACGGCGAGGCCTACACCTTCGCGCTGGCCGCCCTGGGCGAGCCGGCCGGCTCCTGCGTCGCGGTCGAGGACAACCTCGGCGGCGTCGAGGCGGCCGCCCGCGCCGGCCTCAGCGTCGTCGCCTTCCCCAACGCCAACACCGCCGGCCACGACTTCGAGCGCGCCACCGCCCGCCGCGACCGCCTCGAGCTGACCGACCTCCAGTCCTTCACCCAGACCGCCTGACCCCGGCGACCAGAGGAGCCGAGATGACCCAGACCACCGACGTGCCCACCCCCGTGCCGGCGCAGCAGCCCGGCGCCCCGCTGGCCCGGCTCGAGGCCACCAAGACCGCCTTCCACGTGGAGGCCTACGAGAAGATCGACTACTCCCTGGTGATCGTGCCGGGCGTCTTCGACCCGGCCAACACCGAGCTCGCCGACACCTTCCGCGACTTCGGCCGCTGCCTGGCCGTCGTCGACGAGGCCGTCGAGCGCCTGCACGGCGAGCGGATGGCGGCGTACTTCGCCCACCACGGCATCGCCCTCACCACGGTGCCGGTGCGGATCGCGGAGACCGCGAAGTCGCTGCGCACGCTGGAGCGCATCGTCGACGCCTTCGCCGACTTCGGGCTGATGCGCAAGGAGCAGGTACTGGTCGTCGGCGGCGGACTGACCACCGACGTGGCCGGCTTCGCGTGCGCCTCCTACAAGCGCTCCACCGACTACGTGCGCATCCCGACCACGCTGATCGGCCTCATCGACGCCAGCGTCTCGATCAAGGTCGGCGCCAACCACGGCAAGCACAAGAACCGCCTCGGCGCCTACCACGCCTCCAAGAAGGTGCTCCTCGACTTCTCGCTGCTGGAGACCCTGCCCGTCGACCAGGTGCGCAACGGCATCGCGGAGATCATCAAGATCGCCACCGTGGCCCACCTCGACACCTTCGAGGCTCTGGAGAAGTACGGCGAGGACCTGCTGCACACCGCCTTCGGCCACGCCGCCGACGGTGAGCACCTGCGCGAGGTCTCCGACCGGATCACCTACGACGCCATCCGCACCATGCTGGAGCTCGAGGTGCCCAACCTCCACGAGCTCGACCTCGACCGGGTCATCGCCTACGGCCACACCTGGAGCCCGACCCTCGAGCTGACCCCGTCGCCGCCGTTCTTCCACGGCCACGCGATCAGCATCGACATGGCCTTCTCCGCGACCATCGCCGAGCAGCGCGGCTACATCGGCGCCGACCAGCGCGACCGGGTGCTGGCCCTCTTCAGCGGCCTCGGCCTGGCCGTCGACAGCCCCCTCTTCACCCCCGAGGTGCTGGAGAAGGCGACGGCGTCGATCCTGCAGACCCGCGACGGGCTGCTGCGCGCGGCCGTGCCGCGCCCGATCGGCACCTGCTACTTCGTCAACGACCTCGACGTGCCCGAGCTCGTCGAGATCCTCGCCGAGCACAAGCGGGTCTGCGCGTCGTTGCCCCGCGGCGGCGAGGGCGTCGACCAGTACACCCGCGGCGAGACCCCGGCCGGTGCCTGAGCCGGTGCCGGGCCCGCGCCCGGTGACCCCGGTGGGGATCGCCGCCGCGCTGCTGGAGCGGGTCGAGGCCGGGCTGGCCGACGTCGCGGGCGTGCCCGACGACGTGCGGGCCGACCTGGCCCGGGCCCGGGCGATCGCCGGCGGCCTTGAGCCCTACCTCGAGGCCAGCACCTCCCCGGAGTCACCCGCCCTGGCGGCGCTCACCGAGCGGACCCGGGCCGAGGACTGGAGCGGGCGCAGCGGGGGCGTGCGCCTGGAGCAGGAGATGCTCTCCGGCCACGTCGAGGGCGCCCTGCTCCAGCTGCTCGTGCGCACCGGCCGCGCCCGCCGGGTGCTCGAGGTCGGCATGTTCACCGGCTACTCCGCGCTCGCCATGGCCGAGGCGCTGCCCGAGGGCGGCGAGGTCGTGGCGTGCGAGCTCGACGCCGCCGTCGCCGCCCTGGCCGCCGAGTGCTTCGCGGCCTCCCCGGCGGGCGGCCGCATCCGGGTCGAGGTGGGCCCGGCGCTCGACACGCTGCGCCGCCTTGCCGACGCGGGCGAGGTCTTCGACCTGGTCTTCGTCGACGCCGACAAGACCGGCTACGCCGCCTACGTCGACCTCCTCCTCGACACCGGCCTGCTCGCCGAGGACGGGCTGCTGGCCCTCGACAACACCCTGCTGCAGGGCGAGCCCTGGGCAGGCGGCTCCGACGGCGAGGAGCAGGCGAGCGCCAACGGCCGCGCCGTGGCCGACCTCAACGCCGCGCTCGCCGCCGACCCCCGGGTGCAGCAGGTGCTCGTGCCGCTGCGCGACGGCGTGACGCTGGCCCGGCGGGTCTGAGCCGTGGCCGCCCTCTCGAGCGCCGCGACCGGCGCGGTGACCCTCGCCAAGACCGTCGGCGCGCTGGCCCTGCTGCAGGCCACGCTGCCGGTCGACCTGGTCGTCACCGGCGTCGCCGCCGCGCGCGGGCGGGCCGTCCGCGGCACCCGACCCGACCCCGGCGTGACCGCGACGGAGCGACGTACGGTGCTGGTCAGCGGGGGGAAGATGACCAAGGCGCTGGAGATCGCGCGGCTGATGCACCTCGCGGGGCACCGGGTCGTCATGGTCGAGACCCGGCGCTACCGGCTCACCGGTCACCGCTTCTCGCGCGCCGTCGACGCCTTCCACGTCGTGCCCGACATCTCCTCGCCCGACTACGCCGAGGCCCTGTTGCGCGTGGTGCGGGAGGAGGGCGTGGACGTCTACGTGCCGGTCTGCTCGCCGGCCGCGAGCATCGCCGACGCCGAGGCCAAGCGGGTCCTGGAGCCGCACTGCGAGGTGGTCCACCTCGACCCCGACGACCTGCGCCGCGTCGACGACAAGCACCTCTTCGCCGAGTCGGCCGCCGCGCTCGGCCTCGCGGTGCCCGACACCCACCGGATCACCGACCCGCAGCAGGTGCTCGACTTCGACTTCTCGCGCTCCGCGCGGCCCTACATCCTCAAGTCGATCCCCTACGACCCCGTGCGCCGCCTCGACCTCACCCGCCTGCCGCTGGCGACCCGCGAGGAGACGGCGGCCCACCTGGCGCGGCTCCCGATCTCCCCGGAGCACCCCTTCATCCTCCAGGAGTTCGTGGAGGGCGAGGAGTACTGCACCCACGGCACCGTGCGCGACGGGCGGCTCCAGGTCTACATCTGCTGCCGCTCCTCGGCCTGGCAGCTGACCTACGAGATGGTCGACAAGCCCGCGATCCGGGAGTGGGTCGAGACCTACGTCGCGGCCCACGGCCTCACCGGGCAGCTGTCCTTCGACTTCATCGAGGACGCCGAGGGCGTCGTGCGGGCCATCGAGTGCAACCCGCGCACCCACTCCGCGATCACCCTGCTGCACGGCCATCCCGGCGTCGCGGCGGCCTACCTCGACGACGCCGCCCCCGCCGTCGAGCCGCCCCTGGGCGGTCGGCCCACCCACTGGACCTACCACGAGCTGTGGCAGGGGCTGCGCCACCCGCGCACCCTGCCGGGCCGGCTGCGCACCCTCGCGCGCGGCCGCGACGCCGTGCTCGACCCCGCCGACCCGCTGCCCTTCCTCATGCTCCACCACGTGCACGTGCCGTCGCTGCTGCTGCAGAACCTGCGCCGGCTGCGGCCGTGGACCAAGGTCGACCTCAACATCGGCAAGCTCGTCGAGCCGGGAGGCGACTGACATGGCAGAGCACAGCACCGACGCGCACAGCACCGGGCCGCACAGCACCGGACCCTTGCGGGTGCTCCACCTGGCCGGCTCCGCCGAGGACGACTTCCTCGCCGACGTCTCCCTGCTCTACGCCCGCGACTGCCTCACCGCCGTCGCCGACCCCGAGCGCTACGTCGCGCTCGTCGCCCACGTCAGCCCCGACGGGTCGTGGCGCTTCCCGGCCGACCTGTCGCCGGCCGCGCTGGCCGCCGCCGACCCGGTGCCCTTCGCCGAGGCCGTCGCCGTGGTCGCCGGGCTGGGCGTCGACCTGGTCGTGCCGCAGATGTTCTGCCTCTCGGGCATGACCCACCACCGCGCGCTGCTGGAGCTGCTCGGCCTGCCGTACGTCGGCAACCGGCCGGCCGTGATGGCGCTGGGCGCCGACAAGGCGCTGGCCCGCGCGGTGGTCGCCGCCGCCGGCGTGAGGGTGCCCGAGGCCTACGTCGTGCCCGGCGGCCCGGAGGCCGGGGGGGCGGACCTGGCCCTGCCGGTGGTGGTCAAGCCCGTCGCGGCCGACAACTCGGTCGGGGTGAGCCTGGTCCACGAGCAGGGCGACCTGGCCGCGGCGGTCGAGGCCGCCCGCGAGCACGGCGGGCGCGCGCTGGTCGAGACCTACGTGCCGCTGGGGCGCGAGGTGCGCTGCGGCGTGGTCGAGGTCGACGGCGAGCTGGTGTGCCTGCCGCTGGAGGAGTACGCCGTCGACACCGACACCAAGCCCGTGCGCGACCAGGCCGACAAGCTGCGCCGCGCCGACGACGGCGACCTCGCCCTCGTGGCCAAGGACGCCGAGCACGCGTGGATCGTCGACCCGGCGGACTCGGTCGGCGAGCGGGTCTGGACCGCCGCGCGGCTGGCCTACCGCGCGCTCGGCTGCCGCCACTACGGGCTCTTCGACTTCCGCATCGACCCCGACGGCGAGCCGTGGTTCCTGGAGGCCGGCCTCTACTGCTCCTACGCCCGCACCAGCGTGGTCGCGGTGATGGCGCGGGCGGCCGGCATCGACCTGCCGCAGCTCTTCCGACTCGCCGTCGACGACGCCCTCGCCCACCCCTGACCCGACCGCCCGACCCGACCGCCCGACCGCCCGACCGCCCGACCCCGAGGAGAACCCCGTGGAGACCCAGACCCTGCAGCCCGTCGGCGCCCGCGTCAGCGACGTCGCCCTCGACGACCCGGAGCTGCGCGCCGCGCTGCCGGGCCTGCTGGCCGAGCACGGGGTGGTGGTGCTGCCGGGCCAGCAGGTCGGCAACGAGGAGTTCCTCGCCTTCCTGCGCTCGCTCGGCGAGCTGACCTTCACCCAGGGCGAGACGCCCGTCGAGGGCCACCCCGACCTCAACCTGATCAGCAACGTCGGGCGCGAGACCCCGCCGCGCAGCACCTTCCACGTCGACACCAGCTACGTCGCGCGGCCCCCGGCGTACACCGCGCTGCGCGCGGTGAGCATCCCCGAGCGGGGCGGGGCCACGCAGTTCACCAACCAGTACCTCGCACTGGAGTCGCTCGACCCCGACCTGCGCGAGCGCGTCGAGGGCCGCACGATCACCCACGTCGTCACCGGTGTGGAGCTGGAGGAGGGCGACGAGTCCTCGGCCAAGCACCCCGTCGTGCGGCCGCACCCCGTCACGGGCCGGCCCTCGCTCTACCTCACGACGCTCTCGCGGTGCGCCGCGGTCAGCGGGCTCGACGCGGAGGAGGCGGCGTCGCTGGTGGCCCGGCTCTACGAGCACTCGACGCGCCCCGAGAACACCCTCGACCACACCTGGGCCCCCCACGACGTGGTCATCTGGGACAACGCCTGCGTGCTGCACCGCGCCGACCACTCCGGTGTCGTCGGCGACCGCGTCATGCACCGCGGCATGGTCGCCGACCACGCCGTGCCCGCCTGAGCCGTCCGGCTCAGCCCCGCGGCACCGCCAGGACCCCTCCCGGCATCCGCACCACGACCGTGACGCCCTCGCCCGGCCGGGCGTCGAGCTCGATCGAGCCGCCCCAGGCCTCGGCCATGCGCTGCGCCGCCGCGAGGCCCAGGCCCAGCCCCTGGTCCTCCCGGTGCAGCGAGAGCGACGACTTCGCGAAGGGCCGGCCGAGGGCGGCCACGTCCTCGGGCGGGATGCCCTGGCCACTGTCGGAGACGATGATCTCGACCGTGGCCTCGTCGACGAGCCACGAGGCCACGAAGACGTCGGTGCCCGCGGCGGAGAACTTCGCCGCGTTGTCGACCACCCGCTCGAGCACCTCGCGGACCTCCGCCGCCGGTGCGAGCACGACGAGCCCGGGCGGCGTGGGGGCGCGGCGCACGGCGATGCGGTGCCCGTGGCGGTAGGAGCGCCCCGAGGCGGTCTCCGCCACCAGGTCGAGGACGCGGTCGAGGTCGGTGGAGGGCCGGGCGCCGGGGCCGTCGGCAGCGCCGGCGTCACCGGCGTCGGTGCCGGCACTGACGAGGGCGACCGCGTCGGTGGCGACGCGCCCGAGACGCTCCGTGGCGGCCTGCATGCGCTCCAGCACGCGCTGCTGCTGCGGGGTCAGCGGCCCGGGCCGTCCGTCCAGGAGCATCTCGACGGCCACCATCAGCACGGTCAGGGGTGTGCGGAGCTCGTGGGACAGCAGGGTCACCGCTGCGGTCGTGCGGGCGTCGAGGTCCTCGGCCGCCCGCTCGCCCTCGGAGGGGGCGGTGACGCCGTCGAGCGCGAGGGCCAGGCCGTCGGCGGCCTGGCGCAGCAGTCGCCGGTCGGCCGCCGTCCAGGCCCGCGGTGCCCTCGACCAGGTCACCAGGTGGCCCAGGTCGGGTGCGCCGGCCTCCTGCACGGTCACGGCGCCGAGGGCGCCCATCGCGCGCGGCCGGCCGCGGTGGTCGTGGAGCGTGGGGTTGGCGGTGGTGGTGCGCCTGTCGTCGGCGGGCTCGGCGCCCAGCTCCGCCCAGGCCGCGACCGGGGCCGAGCCGCCGCCCGGCTGCTGGAACCACGCCGAGTCGGTGCCCAGGGCGCCTCGCAGCCACTCCGCGGCCACCGCACCGAGGCCCTCGCGGCTCACCGGACCGTCGGCGCGGGCCGCCTCCAGGCGGCGACCGAGTGCGTCCTGCCCGGGCGGCGCCGCGGCGTCAGCCACGGGTCGGTGCGTTGGAGGACGGCCGGGCCAGCCAGGAGCCGATCGCCCGCGCGGTCGAGTGCGCCACCTCGTCGAGGCGGTGGAGTCCGGTGCCGGCCGGCGACCGCTCCAGGGCGGTCGCCGTCGCGGCCAGGCGTCGGGCGCCGACCTGGGCAGCCGCCGAGCGCAGGGCGTGGCACGCCCTGCGCAGCTCCTCCTCGCCGCCCTCGGACGCGGCGTGGTGCACGGCCGCGACACGAGCACCGAGGCCGGCGACCAGGTCGCCCAGCACCTCCCGCGCGAGCGGTGCCCCCACGGCCTCGACGAGGTCGTCGGCGGCGAGCAGGGGCTCGGCGTCGGCGTCGCTCGACGGGGTCGCAGGGCACATGGGAGAAGGTCATCACGACGAGGGCGTCGTGGAGCGGAATTTGACGAATTCTTGAGCCCGCATGTCCTGCTGCGCGCGGGGGAGCCTGCCGATCATGGGTCCGTGGACGACCTCACGACCCGACTCTCCCGCCCCGCCCGCGCCACGGTCCGGGTGGCCGCTCCGCTGGTGCTGCTGCTCGCGCTCGGCTCGGCCTGCTCCCCGGGGCCCGACGCCTCGAGCTCCGCGGCCGGCGCCCCGCCCGTGGCCGAGGTGACGACGCTGACCCCGGCCACGCTGGAGCCGGGCGACGAGGTGCCCGCGCCCACCGGGCCCGTCGTGCTCACCATCAGGGGCGGCTCGGTGCACAACGTGGGCGACCGGCTCGAGCTCGACCGGGCGCTGCTCGACCGGCTGGGCTCGGTGTCCTACGAGGCCGACGACGACCAGGCCACCGGTGGCCGCCGCACCTTCTCCGGCCCGCTGGTGGCCACGCTGCTGGAGGTGGCCGGGGCCGGTGACGCGACGGTCATGGCGACCCACGCGATCAACGACTACACCGCCGACGTCCCGGTCTCCGACGCGTCGGCGTACCCGCTCATGCTGGCGACCCGCACCGACGGTGAGCCGATGGACGTGGCGGGCTACGGGCCGACGCGCTTCGTCTACCCGACCGAGGGCGCCCCCGAGCTCGACAGCCCCGAGTACGACGCCCGGTGGGTGTGGCAGCTCGATCGGATCACCCTGCGATGAACCCTCGGCCGCTCGCAGGTGGAGCGCCTGCACGCGGCCGCCGGAGCCGGTGGGTGCCGAGCGTGCCCGGCGCGGTGCTCCTCGCCCTGGCGCTGTCGATGCTCGTGGTGACCCTGGTGCTCTCCGTGGCGACGCTGCGCCAGGTCGGGCTGCTCTCGGGACGCGTCGGCGACACCCAGGCCATCGTCGACGCCAACGTCAGGACCCTCACCCAGGTGCAGCGCGAGCTGCTGCTGCTCGACACCATGCTCGCCGACGGTGCGACGGCCGACGAGCTCGACCTCCAGGGCCAGCTGGTGAGCCAGCGGGTGCAGGAGGGCTCGCTGTCCTACCAGGAGCAGACCCTGCGCGCCGAGGACCTGCTGGCCCTCGCCCGCGCCGACCAGCAGCGCTGGGACGACGACCTCCTCCCCAGGCTCGAGGCACTGGGCGACGTCGCCGACCGCCCCGGCGTCGAGGGACCGGCGGTGCGCGCGCTGCGGCGGGACGTGTCGGAGCTGGAGCGGTCCTACAACCAGCTCGTCTCCGACGGCGAGAACAACCGCAAGGCCCAGGCGGGGCTGGCCAACGACGACGCCGAGCGGCTGCTGTCGGGGGCGCGGCTCATGGTCGGCGGCCTCTTCGCGACCTTCGCCCTCGGCCTGCTCGCGCTGGTCCTCGGCCTGGTGGTGGCCCGGCGCGCCTCGCGGCAGCGGGAGGCCGACCGGGAGGCCCTGGTGACGCTGAACCAGGAGCTCGAGCGCTACGCCCTCATCGTGCACGCCACCTCGACCATGGTGGTCTGGACCGACGTGCGCGGGCGCATCATCTGGGTCAACCCCGCCTTCGAGGCCGAGACGGGCTGGGCGCTGGCCGAGGTGGTGGGACGCTCGCCGGGTGACTTCCTGCAGGGACCGGGCACGGACCCCGACACGGTGCGGGAGATGGGGGAGCGGCTGCGCCGTGGGGAGCGCTTCACCGCCGAGGTCCTCAACTACCACCGCGACGGCCACGAGATGTGGGTCGCGCTCGACGTGACCCCTCTGCGCGAGGAGTCCACGGAGGGCGAGGGGGCGCTCACCGGCTTCGTGGCCGTCGAGTCCGACGTCACGGAGCGCCGGGAGGCCGCAGCGCTGCTGGAGGTCGCCCGCCGCGAGGCCGAGGCGACAGCCGCCGACCGGGCCGCCTTCCTGGCCACGATGTCGCACGAGATCCGCACCCCGCTCAACGCGGTGCTGGGCCTGACCGAGCTCCTGGCCGCGGGCGAGCTCGACCCCGAGCAGCGCGACTTCGCCGTCACGGCCCAGCGCAGCGGGCGGCACCTGCTGAGCCTGGTCAACGACATCCTGGACTTCTCCGCGCTCGACGCCGGCGGGGTGACCTCCTCGGAGGCGGAGCTGTCGCTGGTCGAGACCGTGGACGACGTGGTGGCGATGTTCGCCAGCGAGGCGCAGGGCAAGGGACTCGGGCTGCGGGTGCGGCGTACCGCCTCGGCGCCCGACCGCGTGCGTGGTGACGTCGTGCACCTGCGCCAGGTGCTGGTCAACCTAGTGGGCAACGCGGTGAAGTTCACCGATGCCGGCAGCGTGGCCGTCGAGGTGTCGCGCGACAGCGAGGGCGACGTCGTCCTGGAGGTCCGTGACACCGGGATCGGCGTGCCGCAGTGGCGCATCCCCTCGCTCTTCCAGCCCTTCACCCGGGGCGACGTGTCCGCCACCCGGCGTCACGGCGGCACCGGGCTCGGGCTCGCCATCTCGCGCGGTCTCGCTCGGGCGATGGGCGGCGACATCTCACTGACGTCGGTGCTGGGGGAGGGCACCACCGTCACCGTGCGGCTCCCCCTGGCGCCGGTCGACGACGTCGAGACCCCGGCTCCGCCGGTCGGGGCCGCCCTGGCCGCCGACCTCGGGACCGCGCTGCGGGTGCTCGTCGCCGAGGACGACCCCATCAACCAGAAGGTGATCACGGCGATGCTGCGGCGCTGCGACCTCGACGCCGTCGTCGTGCCCGACGGTCTTGCCGCGGTGGAGGCGGTGCGGTCGGCCGCGGGCCGGGGCGAGCCCTTCGACATCGTCCTGATGGACGTGCAGATGCCCGTCATGGACGGGATGGAGGCGACCCAGGTCGTCGCCCTCGAGCACCCCGGCCTGCCCGTGGTCGCGCTCAGCGCCAACGTCCTCCCCGCCGACCGCGACCGCATGCTCGCAGCCGGCGCGGTCGGCTACCTGACCAAGCCGGTCAGCCTCGCCTCGCTGCTCGACGTCGTGCGGACCCACGCCGGGGTCGCGGCCCCCTAGCCCGTCGCGGTGGCGCGCTCGGCGAGCCGTACGGCGACGTGGCGCACCAGGTCGGTGGTCTCGGGGTCGGCGGCGGCCTGCTCGGGCACGAGGCCGCCGAGCAGGGCGGCGGGACGGGTCAGCCACGCCCACGCGCGCCACGGGTCGGTGCCGGCCTCGAGCAGCGTGGTCAGCACCGCGGCGAGCTCGTCGCGCACCCTCCCCGCCGCGTCGAGCTGGAAGGCCGGCACCATCGCCTGCTCCCGGCTGACGACGAGGAGACGGTGGTCGCCCGCCGCCTTGTGCACGTCGAAGCGGGTGGCCTCCAGCGTCGCCCCCCGCAGGGCCGCCAGCGACGCGTAGTCGTGCCACGGGCTCGCCACCAGCTCGGCCCGCACCCGCGCCTGCTGGGCCAGCTGCACCAGCGGCACCGGCACGGCGTGCTCGGGCTCGTCACCCTCGGCGTGCAGCAGCCTGTCGAGGTCGGCGAGCTGGTCGGCTCCCAGCGGCTCCCCGGTGCGCGGGTCGGTCCACCGCGCGTGGCCGGCGTCGTCGCGGTGGAGCGTCGGCAGTCCGGCCGCCCCCAGCTGGTCGGCCAGCCCCAGCCGCTCCAGCCACGCCGCGAGGCGCTCGCTGGTCTCCGCCGGGCTCTCGTCGCCCGTCATCGGGCCTCACCAGTCAGGGGGCACGTCATGGGGCAAGCCTGCCTCACCCTCCCTGGAGCGCTCGGCTCAGCCGGTGCGGACCGGCGTGGTCCAGCCGTGGGGGTCGGTCCAGGTGGGGCGGCCGACGGCTCCGGCGGTGGTGGGGTCGAGGTCGGTCACCGGTCCCACGTAGACCTCGACCGGTCGTACGCCGCCGGTTCTCGGGCGGGCCGGCGACGCGAGGCGACCCCGCGGGGCCGGCCGGTGCTGGCGGCGCTCGGGGTGACCGACTGCGGGGTAAGTGGCGGGAGACGGCACCTGCGGCGGGCGTCGACCGGTCGTATGCCGCCACTTCGCGGGCGGGCCGGCGACGGGAGGCGGTCCCGCGTGGCGGGGCCGGTGCTGGCGGCACTCGGGGTGGCCGATTGTGCGAAGTGGCGGGAGACGACACCTGCGGCGGTGGTCGACTGGTCGTATGCCGCCACTTCTCGGGCGGGCCGGTCGGCGACGGGAGGCAGCCCCGCGTGGCGGGTCGGCGGCGCTCGCGGCGACCGACCGTCCAGGTCCGGGTGCCAAGGACCTCCACCGACCACTCGGAGACCGACGGGTCACGACGCGACGCCCCAGTGCCCCGACGGTCGCCGGCGTGGCTCCTGAGGAGCGAGCGCAGCGGTCGTCTCGACGGGCTCCCTCCTCGACCACCGGGGTGCCGGGGCCGCCGAGGCCGCCGGGACGACCGTCGCGCGGCGAGGTGTGACGCTCGACGTCACAGTCGGATCCGGGGGAGCGACCTAGGTCACAGTCGTATCCTGTGACCTCACAGCGGATCGGTCCCTACTACGGCTTGGCGGGGCCCGCGATGCTGGTGCAGGGCGCAGGTGCGCCCGACCTCGGTGCGCGACCTGCGCGCCGTCCCTCTCGCATCAGGAGTGAGCAGTCATGAGGAAGTTCCGGGTCGCCGTGGTCGGTGCCGGTCCCGCGGGCATCTACGCGGCCGACATCCTGACCAAGGAGCACGAAGGCGCGAGCGTCGACGTGATCGAGCGGCTGCCCGCGCCGTACGGCCTGGTCCGCTACGGCGTGGCGCCGGACCACCCGCGGATCAAGGAGATCGTCAAGGCGCTGCGGCGCGTGCTCGACCGCGACTCCATTCGTTTCCTCGGCAACGTCGAGTACGGCCGCGACGTCACCCTCGACGAGCTCAAGCGCCACTACGACGCGGTGATCTTCTCCACCGGCGCCATGTCGGACCGCTCCCTCGACATCCCCGGTGTCGACCTCGAGGGCAGCCACGGCGCGGCCGACTTCGTCAGCTGGTACGCCGGACACCCCGACGTGCCCTCCGAGTGGCCGCTCGACGCTCGCTCGGTGGCCGTCATCGGCGCCGGCAACGTCGCGCTCGACGTCGCCCGCATGCTGGCCAAGCCCGCCGACGAGCAGCTGACCACCGAGATCGCCGACAACGTCTACCAGGGCCTCAAGGCCAACCAGGCCACCGACGTGCACGTCTTCGCGCGCCGCGGCCCCGCGGAGATCAAGTTCTCCCCCATGGAGCTGCGCGAGCTGTCCCACTCCCCGAGCATCGACGTGCTCGTGGAGGAGGAGGGCTTCCAGATCGACGACGACGGCCAGTCGCGCATCAGCAGCAACAAGGGCGTCCGCCTCGTGGTCGACACCCTGCTCAAGTACCTCGAGGCCGAGCCGACCGGCGCGCAGCACCGCATCCACATCCACATGTGCCACGCCCCGGTCGAGATCCTCGGCGAGGACGGCAAGGTCGTCGCGATCCGCACCGAGAAGACCGAGATGGACGGCACCGGCAACGCCCGCGGCACCGGCGAGTTCGTCGACACCCCGGTCCAGGCGGTCTACCGCGCGATCGGCTACCGCTCCTCCAGCCTGGCCGACGTGCCCTTCGACGACGTCCGTGGCGTGGTGCGCCACGACGGCGGTCGGGTCGTCGACGAGGACGGCATCCAGCTCACCGGGCTCTACGTCACCGGCTGGGTCAAGCGCGGGCCGGTCGGTCTCATCGGCCACACCAAGTCCGACGCCAGCGAGACCGTGCGCCACCTGCTCTCCGACCTTGAGAAGACCCCTGCCCCCGAGGTCGGTGACCCCGAGGGCATCGTCGAGCTCCTGCTCGCCCGCGGCGTCGGCGTCACCACCTGGGAGGGCTGGGAGCGTCTCGACGCCCACGAGGTGTCGCTGGGCGAGGCCTCGGGTCGCGAGCGGATCAAGGTCGTCCCGCGCGAGGAGATGCTGCGCATCTCCCAGGGCTCCGACGACCAGGGCTCCGACGACCAGGGCTCCGACTCCCGGGGCTGACCGCTACGGCACCAGGTCGAGGACCCGCATGGCCCGCGCGGCCATGCGGGCCTCGCCTAGCGCATTGGGGTGCACGATGACCGGGTTGGTGCCCTGGAGCACCGGCTCGATCCAGCGCACGCCGACCTCCTGGCAGGCGTCGTGGCCCTCGGAGACCCGGTTGAGGTTGACGTACGTCGAGCCCGTGGCCGCCGCCGCGCGGCGCACGGCGTCGTTGAGCGTGGCCTGGAGGCTGCGCAGGTAGGGCACGTCGCCCTCGGCGACCGGCATCTGGTCGAAGCACCCGCCGGTGCGCGGCAGGATCCACGGGTAGCCGAGGATCGCGACCTCGGCGCGGGGCGCGCGACGTGCGACCTGGCGCAGCACCTTCACGATCGCGGGGTAGGTGGTGTCGCGGATCGTGTCCTCGTAGCTCGAGCCGAACTGGTCCTTGCACGGGCTGCCCTGGCCCAGCGACAGCACCCCGAGCGCGCCGCAGGACAGGATCGAGCCGATGAAGACGCCGCTGTCGTTGCCGCCGATGGTCATCGTGACCAGGCGGGTGCGCCGGTTCAGCGCGTCGAGCTGCGGTGCGACACCGGGGTACTGGCCCTCGGCGTAGTCGCCGGTCTCGGCGCCGCCGCAGGTCACGTCGACCAGGCGCGCGCCGGTGCGCCCGGCGATGAGGTGGGGGTAGTTGAGCGTGGAGCGCAGGCACTGGGGCGGTGCCGTCGGGTCGGGCGGCAGGACGCCCGAGGCGGCGCTGTAGGAGTCGCCGAGCGCGACGTAGCGCGCCCCGTCGGCCAGCGCGCCGCGCAGGTCGCGCCGGGCGTCGCGGTCCGTGGCGGCGCCGCCGGACGAGCCGGTGGCGCCCGCAGGAGCCACGAGCAGGGTCGCGGCCAGCGCGAGGACCGCGACCAGGACGGACGCCAGGGCGGCGGGGCGGGCGGGCGTGCGTGGGCGCATCGGGTCTCCGTCGACGGGGGGACGGGCGAGGTGGCGCCCGTCACAGCGTTCTACGCGGCGCTCCCGCCCCCGTCAAGGGCGTCCGGGCGTCACGGTCCCGCCGAGCACCTCGGCCACGAGGTCGCGCTGGTAGCCGTCGTAGGCCGCTCGCGCCCGGGCCGCCGGCCAGCCGGGCGGCTCGAGCGGGGCGGGGAGCAGCGGGTCGGCGGCGAGGTGGCGCACCAGCCGCGCGGCGAGGGCGAGCCGGGTCGCCGGCGTGGCCGCCTCCGCGAGGGCGGCCGTGGTCCGCTGCGCCTCCTCGGCCCAGCCCCGGAGGTCCCACAGGCGGGCGGCGAGGCCCGCGGGGTCGTCGTCGGGGCGGGCGCGGAAGAGGGTGGTGGTCGGGTCGGCGGGGGTGGGGCGCTCGAGGTTGGCGGGCCGGGTCCAGACCCCCTCGCGGAGCTCGGCGAGTCGGGCGGCGGCCAGCCGGGAGCGCAGGGCGGAGCGCTCGGTGCCGGGGCGTCCGGCCACGGTGACCACGACCATCTCCCAGTCGCCGTCCCACGCGGCGGCGCGCGGGCGGTGCTCCTGACGCTCGCGGCGCTCGACCAGGCGCCGGCCGAGGCGGTGCTCGGCGCCCTCGCGGGTGACGTCGCCGGCGGCGACCGCGCGGCTCAGCGCGACGCGCACCGTGGCGGGTGCGACCCCCAGGTGCTCGCCGGCCCCGACGAGCTCGGCCCCGGTCATCGGTCGCGGGTGCGCCCCGAGCAGGAGGCTCAGCACCACCGAGCGGGCGGGGAGCGGCTTGACCTCGGGCACCGGCCGAGTCAACCACAGGGGCATTACGTCTCTGGACACGACTGTCACGTCAGACGTAATGTCGTCTCCCGACGCGTCGATCCCAGGAGGGCCCATGACCGCGACCCACGAGGTGCTCAACCAGGTGCCGCCGCTGGTCGGGCACGACACCAGCGACGACGCCGCCCTGCGCGAGGGCCTGGAGCGCGAGGGGGCCGGGTGGGCGCTCGGGGAGGTCTCCGACCTGGGCCGCCTGGCCGGCAGCGCCGAGGCGCAGGAGCTCGGGCGCCTCGCCGAGCGCCACCGCCCGGTGCTGCACACCCACGACCGCTACGGCCACCGCGTCGACGAGGTCGTCTACGACCCGGCCTACCACGAGCTGATGCGCACCGCCGTCGCCCACGGGCTGCACGGCGCCGCCTGGGCCGACGACCGGCCGGGCGCCCACGTCGCGCGCGCGGGCCGCTTCATGGTGTGGAACGTCGACGCCGGCCACACCTGCCCGATCTCGATGACCTACGCCGTCGTGCCCGCCCTGCGCGCGCACGCCGACCTCTCGGCGCGCCTCGAGCCGCTGCTCACCGGGCGCGACTACGACCCCGTCCTGCGTGACCCAGAGACGAAGCGCGGGCTCGTCGCGGGCATGTCGATGACCGAGAAGCAGGGCGGCTCCGACGTCCGCGCCAACACCACCACGGCCACGCCGCAGAGCGACGGCACCCACCTGCTGGTCGGCCACAAGTGGTTCACCAGCGCGCCGATGTCCGACGTGTTCCTCACCCTCGCCCAGGCGCCGGGCGGCCTGTCGTGCTTCCTCGTGCCGCGGGTCCTGCCCGGCGGCGCGCGCAACCCGCTGCGCCTCGTGCGGCTCAAGGACAAGCTCGGCAACCGCTCCAACGCCTCCAGCGAGATCGAGTACGACGGAGCCGTCGGCTGGCTCGTGGGCGAGGAGGGGCGCGGCGTGCGCACCATCGTGGAGATGGTCAACATGACCCGTCTCGACTGCGTCATCGGCTCCGCGGCCGGCATGCGCGCGGGCCTGGTGCAGGCCGCCCACCACGCCCGCCACCGCGCGGCCTTCGGTCGCCCGCTGCTGCAGCAGCCCCTGATGCGCAACGTGCTGGCCGACCTGGCGGTGGAGTCGGAGGCCGCGACGACGACGATGCTGCGCCTGGCCGGAGCCAACGACCGCGCCGTGCGCGGCGACGAGGGCGAGGCGGCGCTGCGCCGCATCGGCCTGGCCGTGACGAAGTACTACGTGTGCAAGCGCGCGCCCGTCGCGGTGGGGGAGGCGCTGGAGTGCCTCGGCGGCAACGGCTACATCGAGGACTCCGACCTCCCGCGGCTCTACCGCGAGATGCCGCTGCTCTCGATCTGGGAGGGCTCGGGCAACGTCGCCGCCCTCGACGCGCTGCGCGCCCTGGGGCGCGAGCCGCACACCCTCGACGCCTTCCTCGGCGAGGTGGAGCTGGCCGCGGGAGCCGACCGCCGCTTCGACGACGCCCTGGCCCGGCTGAAGAAGGAGCTGACCTCCTTCGACGACCTCGAGGTGCGCGCGCGGCGCGTGGTGGAGCAGCTGGCCCTGGTGCTCCAGGGCTCGCTGCTCGTGCGGCACGCCCCCGCGGCCGTCGCCGACGCCTTCTGCGCCTCGCGCCTGGGTCGCGACTGGGGCGGCGCGCTCGGCACGCTGCCGCCCGGCCTCGACCTCGACCCCGTCGTCGAGCGCGCACTCGTCGAGGTGCCCTGACCCGTCGAGCGCGGACCCGTCGTGCGCGGACCCGTCGTGCCCTGACCCGTCCGGACCCGGGTCAGCCCTCCAGGGAGCGACCGGCCGAGGCGGTGACGCCGCGCAGCAGGTCGCGCAGGGCGACGGCCTGCTCGGCGGTGACCCCCAGCGCCTCCGCGACCCGGCACTGCACCCGCTCGGCCTCCGGTCGCATCGCCTCGCCGGCGGCGGTGAGGGCGACCAGCACCACCCGCTCGTCGGCGGTGCTGCGGCGGCGGGTGACCAGGCCGGCCTGCTCCATGCGGCGCAGCAGGGGCGTCAGGGTGGCGTGGTCGAGGCGCAGGGTGGCGGCCAGGTCCTTGACCGCGCACTCGTCGCGGCCCCAGAGCACGACGAGCACGAGGTACTGCGGGTAGGTGACCCCGAGGTCCTCGAGGATCGGCCGGTAGGCGGCCGTCACCGCCCGCGAGGCGGCGTAGAGGTCGAAGCAGAGCAGGGCGTCGAGCTCGTGCCCGACCTCGGTGGTGGAGGACATGCTTGAATCTTACTCGTGGGCAGGTATCTTGTGTACAAGACATCTTCGTCGACCGAAAGGAACAGCACATGCCCACGCGCACCGCTCGCACCGCCTGGAACGGCACCCTCGAGGACGGCTCCGGCCAGGTCGAGCTCTCCAGCTCTAAGGTCGGCACCTACGAGGTCTCCTTCCCCAAGCGCGCCGCTGACGAGGCCGGGGGCACCACCAGCCCCGAGGAGCTGATCGCCGCCGCGCACTCCGCCTGCTACGCCATGCAGCTCTCGGCCTTCATCGCCGAGGCCGGCGGCACCCCGCAGGCCCTCGACGTCAAGGCCGACGTCTCGCTCGGCCCCGACTCCGCCAACGGCGGCTTCAAGCTCACCGGCATCACCCTGACCGTGCGCGGCGAGGTCGACGGCCTCGACGCCGCCGGCTTCGCGAAGGCCGCCGACGCGGCCAAGGCCGGCTGCCCGGTCAGCAAGGCCCTCACCGGCGTCGAGATCACCCTCGACGCCGCGCTCGAGGACTGAGCGCTCCACCAGCTCCACCAGCTCCACCGGCCCTGGTCCACCTGGTCCACCTGGTGCCCCGGTCGGCACGGCGGGTCCTCGACACGCGACGATGACCCCATGCGCCTCTCCTGGACCCTGCACCGCGACGGCCGCACCGTCGCCGACGACGAGATCGTGCGGCCCGAGGAGCGGCTGGCCTGGCCGCTCACGATCGGCCTGGGCGCCCAGCACGTCGTCGCGATGTTCGGGGCGACCTTCCTGGTGCCGCTGCTGACGGGCTTCCCGCCCACCACCACGCTGTTCTTCTCCGGCGTCGGCACGCTGCTCTTCCTCCTCGTCACGGCCAACCGGCTGCCGAGCTACCTCGGCTCGTCGTTCGCCTTCATCGCCCCGATCCAGGCCGCCACGGCCACCGGCACCCTGGGCAACGCCCTCTTCGGGGTGCTGGCGGTCGGGCTCACCCTGGCCCTGGTCGGTGTGGTCGTGCTCGTGACCGGCACCCGCTGGATCGAGGCGCTCATGCCGCCGGTGGTCACGGGCGCCATCGTGGCCCTCATCGGCCTCAACCTCTCCGGCGCCGCCACGGCGAACGTCCAGCTCGCGCCGTGGACGGCCACGATCACCCTGGCCACCGTCGTCGTCGTCGCGGTCGGCCTGCGCGGGCTCGCCGCGCGCCTCTCGGTGCTGCTCGGGGTGGCGGTCGGCTACGTCGTGGCCGCGCTGGCCGGCGCCGTCGACCTCGGCCCGGTGCGCGACGCGGCCTGGGTGGGCCTGCCCGACTTCTTCGCCCCCGAGCCGAGCTGGAGCGTGCTGCCGGCCTTCCTGCCCGTCGTGCTGGTGCTGGTGGCGGAGAACGTCGGCCACGTGCGCACCGTGGCCCACCTGACCGGCGACGAGTCGCTCAACCGGCTCACCGGGCGCGCCCTGCTCGCCGACGGGATCGCCACCACGCTGGCCGGCTCCGCGGGCGGCTCGGGCACCACGACCTACGGCGAGAACATCGGCGTCATGGCCGCCACCCGGGTCTACTCCACCGCGGCCTACTGGGTCGCCGGCGTGGTCGCGCTCGTGCTCAGCCTGTCGCCGAAGTTCGGCGCGCTGGTCAACACCATCCCCGCCGGCGTGCTCGGCGGCGTCACCGTGGCGCTCTACGGCCTCATCGGCGTCATCGGCGTGAAGATCTGGATCGACAACCGCGTCGACTTCTCCCGCCCGGTCAACCAGCTCACCGCGGCCGTCGCGCTGGTGATCGGCATCGGGAACCTCACCCTCGGCGGCGAGGACGTGCTCGTCACCGGCATCGCGCTCGGCACCGTCGCCGCCCTCGTCGTCTACCACGGCGCCACCGCGCTGGAGCGGCTGCGCGCGTGAGCGACGGGTTTGAGGTGCCCCCGCCGGTGGCAGGAGGTGGCCCATGACGTCCGTCACCGAGAACCCGCGCCGGGCCACCGCCCCGGTGCGCCGGCTGGTCAACGCCCCTCTCGCCCTCGTCGTCGCCATCGTCGTGGTCTGGGTCGGCTGCTCGATGGCCTACGCCGTGCTGGAGGACCGCGGCCCCGTCGAGTCGCTGTGGTGGGGCATCGTCACCGGGTCGACGGTCGGCTACGGCGACTCCTACCCCTCCTCCACGGCCGGGCGCGGCGTGGCCAGCGTCCTGATCGTCACCATGCTCCTGCTGGTGCCGATCGCGATCGGCCACGTCATCGCCGGCCTCGTCGTCGACCGCGACCAGTTCTCCCACGACGAGCAGGTCGCGCTGGCCGAGACCGTCGAGTCGCTCCACGACCGCGTCGAGACCCTCGAGCACCTGCTGCGCGCCAGCCTCACCGACGTCCACGGGAGCGCCTGGGTCGAGGAGCACCTGCGGGAGGCCGCCTCCCGCGAGCGCGCCCACCACGACGTCGACGACCGCATGCTCGCCACCTTCCACGGCACGCCCGCCACTCCTGCGGCCACCACCTCGACGCCCGCCACCTCTCGCACGAAGGACCGCCCATGACCTCCCGCCCCGGCACCACCACCCGCCGCATGCGCTCGGCCGGCGTCTCGATCGGCGTTACCGCGCTCATGGCCGCCGGACTCACCGGCTGCTCGACCTCCGCCGACTACGCCGCGGTGTGCGTCGACCCCGACACCCAGGAGCGCGTCGACGACGACGAGTGCGACGACGACTCCGACTACAACGGCACCGGGTCGGGCTTCTTCTGGTACTACCTCGGCGCCAGCTCCCGCGTGCCGGGCGTCGGCAGCCCCGTCTCCGGCGGCACCTTCAACGGCTCCTCGCTCAGCGGCAACGTCCAGCGCGGCGGGCTGCCCAGCAGCGGCGGCACGTCGGTCAAGAGCGTCACCAAGACCGGGGGCTTCGGCGGCGTCAGCCGCGGCATCTCCTCCTGACCCGCCCGGCCCGCCCGGCCCGACCCGCCCGGCCCCGCCGCGCACCCGCCCTGCTCGTCGTACCGAACCCCTAGGAAGAACTCATGCTGGAAGCCCTGCTCGTCGCCCTCGGGCACGCGATCGTCTACGCCCTGGCCGCGGGCGTGCTGCTCGTCGTCGCCTACTACGTGCTCGACCTCGTCACACCGGGCCACCTCGGCAGCCACCTGCGCGGCATCGACGAGACCGGCGCGGAGTCGGTGCACGCCGCCTCGCGCTCGGCCGGGCTGGTCACCGCCTCCTGGCTGGTCTCCAACGCCCTGGTGCTCTTCACCGCGATCTGGACCAACGGCGAGACGTCGCTGGGCTGGGCCCTGGTCTGGACGCTGTGCTTCGGCCTGCTCGGCGTGGCCCTCAACGCGGTGATGTTCTTCGTCGTCGAGGCGCTGACCCCCGGTGACCTGCGCACCATCGTGTGCGAGCCCGGCCCGGTGCGCCCGCTGGCCTACGTCGCGGCCGCGTCGGCGATCTCGGTGGCGCTCATCGTCTGCGCCAGCATCGCCTGATGTGGCGCCACGCGTCGCGCCCGCGCCCGGAGTGGGAGCGCATCGTCACCGAGCAGGGGCTGATCTTCCCCGTCACCCCGACGCCCGAGGGCCGCACGGTGCCCTACTGGAACGAGTCGGCGTGGTACGAGGTGACCCTCGACGAGGTCGAGCTGCTCGAGGCCGCCACCGAGGAGCTGTGGGCGATGTGCGTCGACGCGGCCGGCCACATGGCCGCGACGATGACCGACGAGCGCCTCGGCCTGCCGCCCGGCAGCCTCGCGCTCGTGCGCCGCTCCATCGAGCGGGGCGACCCCGCGGTCTACGCCCGCTTCGACCTCGCCTACGGCGCCGACGGGTCGGTGAAGATGCTCGAGATCAACGGCGACACCCCCACCGGACTGGTCGAGACCGGCGTCGTGCAGTGGCGCTGGATCGAGGACGTCATGACCGACATCGACCAGTGGAACTCCGTGCACGACCGTCTGGTGGCCCGCTGGCGCGACCTGCTCGTCTCCGGTGAGCTCGAGGGCGACCACCTGCACTTCCTCTACGACCTCGGCGGGGAGGGGGAGTACGACGGCGGCGAGATGGAGATGACCGTCCACTACCTCATGGACTGCGCCGTGCAGGCCGGCTGGACCGTGATGGCCCACCCCATCGGCGAGGTCGGCTGGAACCCCGACACCCGCGACTTCCGCGACGTGCACGACCGCCCGATCCGCAACGCCTTCAAGCTCTACCCGTGGGAGGACATGCTGGGCGAGGAGTTCGGGCGGCTGCTGCTCGACGAGGCCGAGACGACCCCGGTGCGCTGGTTCGAGCCGGCGTGGAAGGTGCTGCTGAGCACCAAGGCGATCCTGCCCGTGCTGTGGGAGCGCAACCCGGGCCACCGGCTGCTGCTCCCGGCCTACTTCGACGAGCCCCGCGACCTCGAGGAGTGGGTGGCCAAGCCGCTGCACGGGCGCGAGGGCGACAACGTCACCGTGCACCTGGCCGACGGCCACGAGCAGACCAAGCCCGGCCCCTACGGAGCCGAGGGCTTCGTCTACCAGCGCTACTACCCGCTGCCGGTCTACGGCGGCAACTACGTGGTGCTCGGCTCCTGGGTCGTCGACGGGCAGGCCGCCGGCATGATCGTGCGCGAGTCCGACGGCATGGTCACCGACTACTTCAGCCGGGTCGTGCCCCACGCCATCAGCGACGGGCTCAGCCCCGACGACGCCACCGTGCGCGGCTGGCTGGCCACGCGTACGCCGGTGACGCCCCCGTCGCTGCCGCCGGGCTGACCGGGGCTCAGTCGGCGCCGGCTCCCCGCAGCAGCCGCAGGTGCAGCTCGCGGGTCTGCGGGGAGGGGTCGGCCCCGAGCTCCTCGGCGAGCTGGCGACGGTAGCCCTCGAAGGTGCGCAGCGCCGCCGCGGTCTCGCCCAGCTCGGCGTAGGCCGTCATGAGGGTGCGGTGGACGGCCTCGGCGCCGGGGTCGACGGCGATGGCCCGCTGGGCCAGGTCGACGGCCTCGCGCAGGGCGCCGGTGCGCAGAGCGGCCTCCGCCGCGTCGGCCAGCATCACCGAGCGCAGGCCGCGCAGGGCCGAGCGCTCGGCCCGCGCCCAGGCCGCCGTCTCGTCGTGGGCGCTGAGGTCGCCGGCCCACAGCGTCTCGGCCCGCCGGGTGTGGTCGAGCACGTCGACCAGCCGGTCGTCGAGGAGGGCCAGCCGGGCGTGGCGGACGTGGTCGCGGTAGACGGCGACGTCGACCCACGTGCCCTCGAGCACCAGCCCCTCGGGGTGGCGCACGACGCAGTCGGCCTCGACGGCGCGCCGGATCTGGCTGGCCGCGGTGCGCAGGCTGCCACCGGCGTGCTCCGGCGACGCCGTGGACCACAGGGCGTCGGTGAGGGCCCGCGCCCGCACGGGCCGCCCGTCGGCCAGGGCGAGGATCCGGAAGAGGTCCATGGTCTTGCCGGTGCGCCACGCCGCGGGGGGCACGACGGTGCCGTCGCGCCGCACGACCTCGAGACCGCCGAGCAGGCGGACGAGGACGGGCGGGGTGGTGCGGGGACCGGGCATGGCGGGCGGTGCTCCGTGGGGGGAGGGGGGATCGCAGCACCGGTCTGACCGCGGAGCCAACCCTAACCCCATCGCGTCCCCGGGCGCCGGAGAAAGCGACCGTGCTCCGCTCCGCCTCAGGTCGTCGGTCGCTCGGGGGGGAGCAGGTCCCCGACCGCGAGCCGTCCCTCGATGACGTCGGTGGCGACCGCTCCCAGGGAGCGGGCGTGCTCGCGGGCGAAGGCGCGCATCAGGGCGAAGGCCTCCTCGATCTCGAGCTCGGCCCACTCCGCCACCACGCCCTTGGCCTGCTCCACCACGATCCGCAGGCTCAGCGCCGCCTGGAGCTGGTCGGCCAGCACCTCGCGCTGCCGCGGGGTGCGCTCCTGGAGCAGCCCCACGGTCGCCACCGCCGTGAGTGCCCTGGCGAGCGCCCGGTCGTCGTCGGTGAGCTCGGTGATGGCGGCGTAGAGCAGGGTGATCGCTCCGAGGCGCTCCGAGCGCAGACGCAGCGGCACGGCGTGCACCGACGGGTAGCCGAGGTCCTCGGCCGCGCTCAGGAAGCGCGGCCAGCGCCGCAGACCCTCGGTGCGGGGCACGTTGACGACGTCGTCGCCGGAGTGGAACGCGTCGAGGCACGGCCCCTCGGCCGTGGCCAGGGCCTGGAGCTCGAGGTCGCGCGCGGCGTGGCTGGTGGTGGCGATGACCCGGAGCGCGCCACGCTGGTCGGCCAGGATGATGGCGGCGGCGTCGGCGCCGAGGATCTCGGCGCTGCGCTCGGCGAGGTTCTGGAGGAAGTCGACCACGTCGAAGTCGTCGCCGAGGGTGTCGGCGAGCTCGACGAACGTGGTGGCCAGCAGTTGCTCACGAGACACGGGTGTCCCTCCTCGGTCGTCGGTGCGGAGGCCCGGCGGGCGGGTCACCGGAAGTCGATCCTGCGGGCCACGACGTCGCGTGCCACCTCGATGATGGACCTGTCGGCCACGTAGGCGTGCGCGCGCAGCAGCAGGAGCGCGTCGTGCAGGCTCACCACGGCCTGCACCGAGACCATGCCGGTGGCCTGGTGCACCTCCGGGTGGGTGGTGAACCCGTCGACGGCGTCGTCGAGCCGACGGTCACCGAGGGTGTCCCGCAGGGCGGGGTCCTGCAGGTGGAGCAGCACCACCACGGCGGCGTCGACGAAGTGCAGCGCCAGCGACAGGTCGTCGTCGTCGAGCGCCCCGGCGCGGGTGCGGTAGACGTCCAGGGCGCCGAGCCTGATGCCGCCGATGCGCAGAGGGAAGGCGAAGACCGCGCCGACCCCTCGCTCGAGCAGGTGGGCGGAGTAGGCCGGCCACCGCTGCTCGCCGGCGCCGAGCTCCGCGAGCTGCACCAGCCGACCGGTGCGGAAGGCCTCCACGCACGGACCCTCCCCGAGGGTCAGCTGGAGCACCTCGAGCTCGTGCGCCGACTGGTCCGAGGCGGCGACGAGCTCGCTCGTGGAGTCGGGCGCCATCACGGCGAGCCCGACCGCCACGGCGTCGAGCTCCCGCTTGGCGGAGCGGCACAGCAGCTCGGGCAGGGTGAGGTCGCTGCCCGCCTCGTCCATCAGCGACATCAGGATCCGTCCGACCGGCGTCACCGGGGCTCCGCCCCGGAGACGATCCGCTCGGCGAGGTCGCGCACCTTGACCTGCGACTGCTGCGACACCCGTCGCAGGTAGGCCATCGCCTGCTCCGAGGTGAGGGCGTGGCGCTCCATCACGATGCCCTGCGCCTGGCCGATGAGCGCGCGGGTGGTGAGCGCCTCGCGCAGGTTCTGCACCCGGTCGACCTGGCGCAGCAGCCGCCCGGCCTGCAGCGCGGTGCGACCGAGGTCGGTCCAGCCGTCGTGCTCGAAGGTCCGCGGCCGGTGGGAGTAGAGGTCGAGGGTGACGGCGTACCCCCGGATCGCGGGCAGGCCCAGGACGCGCACCGACAGCACGTCGAGCCCGGCGGCCGCGGTGCTCCACGCGGGCCACAGCGGGTCGTGACGGGTGTCGGCGACGCTGGCGGCGGAGCCCTCCGTCAGCGGACGGCTGCCGGGGCCGCCGTGCAGCAGCAGGCGGAGCTCGTCGAGCTCGGCCACCAGCGGGCCGGTGAGGGCCAGGCGGGTGGCGGCGCCCGGCTCGGCGTGCAGCGAGAGGCCGGCGTGGTCGGCGCCGAGGCGCTCCCGGGCGAAGCGGGCCACCGCGCCGGCGCCCTCGGCGAGGTCCTCGCAGCGCTCGAGGCGCCCGAAGAGGTCCTCGAGGTCGGGCCAGGGCGAGCTCACGGTACGCGCCCCCCCGGTCGACCATCGGTGCACCCGGAGTGGGCGCGGCCTTGTCCGCCACCCTCGCACACCCGGGCCGCGGAGGTAGCCTTCCCGCAGTGCCCGCGCCACCCAGGAGGCAGCCGTGACCGCTCGTCGGCCGCTCGTGGTCGCCGTCGTGGTCCTGCTGCTCCCGCTGGTCGGGTGCGACGGCGGCGGGGGTGGTGGAGGCGGCGGAGCGGACGCCGAGGGGCCGGCCACGGCCTACGACCCCGCGCGCGACACCTCGGTCTACGACGACGCGCCGTCCACCGAGACCTTCGACGACGCCTTCCGGGAGGACTACGAGGCCCAGGTCTCGCTACCCGACGGGCGCAAGGTCAGGCTGTGGTACTCCGCCTCGGGCGACCGGCTGCTGGAGCAGCACTACTCCCCGCGGGAGGGCGCGTGGACCACGCCGGTGGTGCTGCACCGCTCCGAGGAGCCCGACCCCTGCCAGGGCATCGAGGTCACCGAGGAGGACGGCGTGGTCGCCGTCATCGCCGACTTCGGGCTCTACTGCTACGACGGGGACCCGCCCAGCGACTCCCTGGCCCTGGCCGCCACCGGCGACCTGACGACGTGGGACGTCGACTCCACCCTCGGCTTCGACGGCTGGCAGGCCATGACCATCGAGCCCGCCGCCGACGGGCCGCTCGTGACGTGGGACGGCCCCGAGGGCACCTCGCTGACCTGGACGGCGGCCTCGGGGTTCGCCGGTGGGGCCTGACCGGGCGCTCACCACCGGACCGGCGCTCAGGCCGCGCCGAGGTCGTGGCGCAGCGTGCCGAGGATCCGGCTGAGCTGTCGCGACACCTGCACCTGGCTGACCCCGAGCTCCTCGCCGATCTCCCGCTGGCTGCGGCCCCACACGAAGCGCAGGGCCAGCACCCGGCGGTCCCGGGCGTCGAGGGTGCGCACGACGGGACCCAGGTCGGCCCGGGCCTCGGCCCCGGCCAGCCCGTCGTCGGAGTCGTCGGGCAGGAGCGAGCCCAGCGTGGCGCCCCCGTCGCCGCCGGCGCCCCCGTCGCCGACGGGCAGGTCGAGGGAGGTCGGCCGGAAGCAGCCGCGCGCCGCCCTGGCCTCGTCGACCTCCTGCTGCGTGGCCCCGCACGCCGCGGCCAGCTCCGCGGTGCTCGGCTCACGGCCCAGCCGCTGGGCCAGCGCGGTGCCCTGCTGCTCGAGGGCGCGCTGCAGGTCCTGGACCCGTCGCGGCGGCCGCACGGCCCAGCCCAGGTCGCGGAAGTGGCGCAGCACCTCGCCGCGGATCGTCGGCACCGCGAAGGTGAGCAGGTCCTCCGAGGCCGCTGGGTCGAAGCGGCGCACGGCCTTGACCAGGCCCTCGTAGGCGACCTGCACGAGGTCGTCGTCGGCCACCCCGCGCCCGCGGTAGCGCGCGGCGACGGCCTCGGCCACGCCGCGGTTGAGCACGACGACCTCGTCGAGCGCCTCGCGGCGGGTCTCGGCGGAGCCGGCCACGCTGCGCGCGACCAGCTCGGCCGTGCGGCGGGAGCGCTCGGCGCGGGTCACACGGGTGCTGTCGCAGGGGTCGGGAAGGCAGGTCGGGGGCATGACCGGGTCCTTCGGCGTGGGGGTGGATCGCCGGTGTTTCCAGCGGGGTCCGGTCACCGACGCTAGCCACGCGGCCGGGTGGTGACGCCACCCGCAGGGGTGCGGTGCATGACCGGGCCCGCGGGGGGAACCGGTGCCCATGCACCCCGCCCGGCACCTGACCCCGCACCCGCTCGTCCCCCCGGCGTCGGGTCCGCCCGCGGCGTCGCCCGCGCCGGAGCCGGTGCTGCTCAGCCGCGGGCACGCCGCCGGCACCCGCCCGCTGGTCGACCTGGCGCGCGCGGCGTACGACGTGGCCGACGCGGGGGTCGCGGCGATGGTGCGACTCGCGCTCGAGGTCGAGGACGACGTGCCGCTGCCGGGGTCGGGGGAGACGCTGCGGCGCTGGGAGGTGCTGGCCACGGTGGCCGCCCAGGACCTCACGGCCGCGCGGGCGCTGGAGCCGCACCTCGACGCGGTCGCGGTGCTGGCCGAGGCCGGCCCGGCCGCCGCGGGGGTCGACGACCTGCTGGAGGAGGACGAGGGACGACCCTCGTGGGGTGTCTGGGCCGCCGAGGGACCCGGAGCGCGGCTGCGGGCGGTGCCCGACCCGGCCACCGGCGGCGTCCGGCTCACGGGCCGCAAGCCCTGGTGCTCCCTGGCGCGCGAGGTGTCCCACGCCCTGGTGACCGCCTGGGTCGACGAGGAGCGCCGCGGGCTCTTCGCGGTGCGGCTGGCCGACCCCGGCGTGCTCGTGGAGGACGGCCCGTGGTCCTCGCTCGGGCTGGCCGAGGCCGTCACCTCGACCGTGGTGCTCGACGGTGTGCCGGCCCGTGAGGTCGGGGGGCCGGGCTGGTACCTCGAGCGGCCCGGCTTCGCCTGGGGCGGCATCGGCGTCGCCGCGGTCTGGTACGGCGGGGCCGTGGCGGTCGCGCGCCGGCTGCACGAGCAGTGCGGCCGCCGCGACCCCGACCAGGTGGCGCTGGTGCACCTCGGGGCGGTGGACGCGGCGCTGGCCGCCGCCCGCGCGGTGCTCGTCGAGGCCGCCACCGACGTCGACACCGGCTGCGCGGCGGGCGCGAGCGGTGCGCTGGCCGCGCTGCGGGCGCGCCAGGTCGTGGCCGACGCCGTGGAGGAGGTGACGGGGCGGGTCGCCCGAGCCCTGGGGCCCGGTCCGCTGGCCCACGAGCACCGCCACGCGCGGCGCGTCGCCGACCTGGGGCTCTACGTGCGCCAGCACCACGGCGAGCGCGACCAGGCCGCCCTGGGCCGGGAGCTGCTGGCCCGGGGCTCGAGCGTGCCCGGGGTGTCGGCGTGGTGACCTTCGCCCACGACGCACCCGGCACCGAGGCGACGGCGTGGCGACGGCACCCGCGGCGCCGCGAGGTGCGTGCGCTCGACCCGGCCCGCCTGCTGGCACCGGCACCGGCACCGGAACGGGGCTCGGTGCTGGTGGTCGTCGCCGCCCACCCCGACGACGAGACGCTGGGGGCGGGAGCGCTGGTGGCGGAGGCCCACGCCCGCGGGGTGGAGGTGCGGGTCGTCGTGCTCACCGACGGCGAGGCCAGCCACCCCGACTCGCCCACCCACACCCCCGCCGAGCTGGCGGGGCTGCGGCGCGAGGAGGTCCGCGCCGCGGTCGACGTCCTGGCACCGGGCTCGACCCCGTGGCTGCTGGGCCTGCCCGACGGCGCCGTGACCGCGCACGAGGACGAGGTGGTCGCCGCCCTCGTCGGGCTGGTCGGCGACGGCCGGGACACGGTGGTCGTCGCCCCGTGGCGCGGGGACCAGCACCCCGACCACGAGGCCGCCGGGCGGGCCGCCGCCGCGGCGGCGGTGCGCACCGGTGCCCGCCTGCTGGAGTACCCCGTGTGGTTCTGGCACTGGGGCCGGCCCGACCTGGCGCCCTGGTCCGACCTGCGGGCCGTGCGGCCCTCCCCGGTGGCCCGGGAGGCCAAGGCCCGGGCGATGGCCGCCCACCGCAGCCAGATCGCGCCGCTGTCCGCCGCGCCCGGCGACGAGGCGCTGCTGTCGCCCGGCTTCCTGGCCCACTTCACCGGCGCCGAGGAGCTCTTCGTGGAGGCCGGCGCCACCGACGAGGCGCTCGAGCAGGTGCACCGCCGCGACGCCGACCCGTGGGGCACCGACCGGCGGTGGTACGAGCAGCGCAAGCGGTCCCTGCTGCTGGCGGCGCTGCCACGCGCCTCCTTCCTGCGGGGGCTCGAGGTGGGCTGCTCGACCGGGGCGCTCACCGCCGAGCTGGTCCCGCGCTGCCGCGAGCTCGTCGCGCTCGACGCGAGCCCGGCCGCCCTGGGCCACGCGCGCGACCGCCTGGCGCTGCTGGACGGCGTACGGCTCGAGGCCGCGGTCGTGCCGGGCGAGTGGCCGGAGGGCGACTTCGACCTCGTCGTGCTCTCCGAGACCGGCTACTTCCTGAGCCCCCGCGACCTCGAGGGGCTGGTCGAGCGGGTGCGGGCCTGCCTCACCGACGACGGCGTCCTCGTGCTGTGCCACTGGCGCCACCGCGTCGAGGGGTGGGTGCTCGACGGCCCCGACGTGCACCGCGTCGTCGCCGCGGCGGGGCTGGGAGACGTGCTCGGCACCTGGGTCGACCGCGACGTCGAGATCCTGGTGATCGGCCCCACCGACCTGCTGCCCGACCCCCGTG
The DNA here is from genome assembly GCF_023712465.1 of Nocardioides sp. P86. Lineage (NCBI taxonomy): Bacteria > Bacillati > Actinomycetota > Actinomycetes > Propionibacteriales > Nocardioidaceae > Nocardioides > Nocardioides sp. P86. Next base: position 732,749 of record NZ_JAMAYE010000003.1, read on the forward strand.
CCTGAGGCGGTCGCGGGGCTCGACGCGCTCCTGGTCGTGGTGCCGGTGCACGACGAGGAGGAGCTGCTGCCCGGGTGCCTGGAGGCGCTCGCCGCGGCCTCGGACCTCCTGGCCGCGGACCGTCCGGCCCTGAGCCTGCTGACGCTGGTGGTGCTCGACCGCTGCACCGACGCCTCCGCCGAGGTGGCACGGTCCCACGGCGTGCGCACGGTCGCCCTCGACGCCGGCCGGGTGGGCGCGGCCCGGGCCGCCGGGGTGCGGCACGGCGCGTCCCTGCTGGGCGCCCCGCCGGCCGCCACCTGGGTCGCGACGACAGACGGCGACACGGTCGTGCCCGCCGACTGGCTCGTCGCCCAGGTGCGGCTGGCCGAGCACGGCGCCCGTCTCGTGCTGGGGCGGGTCGTGCCCGACCCCCGCGACGTCGAGGAGCACCTGGCCCGGGCCTGGCGCGCCCACCACACCTCGCCCGAGCCCGGCGACCACGTCCACGGCGCCAACCTCGGCGTGCGCCTCGACGCCTACCTCGCCGCCGGGGGCTTCCCCGACGTCGCCGAGCACGAGGACTCCGCGCTCGTCGACGCGCTGCGGGCGGGGGGCGTCGTGCCCGTCGGCGGGCCGCGGGTGACGACGTCGGGGCGCCGCCGGGGCCGCACGCCGGGCGGCTTCGCGGGCTTCCTGCGCGACCTCGAGTCGCGGCTGCACGGGTCGGCCCCGCATGCATCCGGCGCGACGGGGAACCGGGTCGTGACCGCTCCACCGGACGACCCAGGAGGCACCATGACGAGTCCCGTCCCCCGCACCCCCGCACCCGCCCGCACCGAGGGAGGCGTGCGATGAGGGCCGTGACCTGGCAGGGCGTGCGCGACATGCGCGTCGAGGACGTGCCCGACCCGACCATCGTCGACCCCACCGACGCGGTCATCCGGGTGACGAGCACCGGGCTGTGCGGCTCCGACCTGCACCTCTACGAGCCGCTCGCCCCCTTCATGACCCCCGGCGACGTCGTGGGCCACGAGCCGATGGGCGTCGTGGAGGAGGTCGGCCCCGAGGTCCGCGACCTGAAGGTCGGCGACCGTGTCGTCGTGCCCTTCAACATCTGCTGCGGCACCTGCTGGACGTGCACCCAGGGCCTGCACAGCCAGTGCGAGACCACCCAGAACCGCGACCAGGGCACCGGCGCGAGCTTCCTGGGCTACAGCAAGCTCTACGGGCAGGTGCCGGGCGGACAGGCGGAGTACCTGCGCGTGCAGTTCGCCGACTTCCTGCCCGTCAAGGTGCCCCAGGGCCCCGCCGACGACCGGTTCCTCTTCCTCTCCGACGTCCTGCCCACCGCCTACCAGGCCGTGCGGTACGCCGACCTCGCCCCCGACGGCGTGCTGCTCGTGGTCGGCGCCGGCCCCATCGGCGACATGGCCGCGCGGATCGCCCTGCACGAGGGCCACCGCGTGATCGTCGCCGACCGGGTGCCCGAGCGGCTGGCGCGCGTGCACGGCCGGGGCGCGGAGACCATCGACATCGACAGGGTCGACGACCTCGCCACCGAGGTGCGCGACCGCACCGCGGGCCGCGGCGCCGACGCCGTCATCGACGCGGTCGGCATGGAGGCCCACGGCAACCCCGTGGCCGAGAAGGTCGTCAAGGGCGTCGGGCTGCTCCCCGACACGCTCGCCAGGCCGCTGATGAAGCGGGTCGGCATCGACCGTCTCGCCGCGCTCACCAGCGCCATCGACGCGGTGCGCCGCGGCGGCACCGTCTCGATCTCGGGCGTCTACGGCGGCGCCGCCAGCCCGATGCCGCTGCTGACGCTCTTCGACAAGCAGATCCAGCTGCGCATGGGTCAGGCCAACGTCAGGCGCTGGACCGACGACCTGCTGCCGCTGCTCGTCGACGACGACCCGCTGGGCGTCGACACCTTCGCCACGCACCACCTGCCGCTGGAGGAGGCGCCGGCGGCGTACCGCTCGTTCCGCGACAAGGCCGACGGCATGGTCAAGGTGGTGTTCCACCCCTAGGGCGACCCGGTGGGCCCCGGTCGAGGTGGGTTGCTAGTGTTCGGCTCGCTCGATCGGGGCCCAACAGCGACCCCGTCCCCTGCGCCCCCACGCGGATCTCGACGTCCGGGGTGGCGCACGCCCGGACGGAACCGCATGCTGGCCCACATGGACATCGCCGCAGCCCTCGCCCAGGCCTCCGCCGATCTCAAGCAGCCCCAGGACCTCGACGCCGCCCTCGCGACGATCGCGAAGGTGGCCTGCGAGTCCACGCCGGGCATCGACCACGTGGGCATCAGCGTCGCGCACCGCGGCGGGCGCATCGAGACCCGCGCGTGGACCGACCAGGTCGTCGTGGAGCTCGACCAGCTCCAGTACGACACCGGTCAGGGCCCCTGCCTGCAGGCGCTGGAGACCGACGGCGTCGTGCGCGTCGAGCACGCCCGTCACGAGCAGCGCTGGCCGGCCTTCATCCCCGGCGCCGTGAGGCTCGGGCTGCGCTCGCAGCTCGGGGTGCGGCTCAACTCCGACGCCCGCACCTTCGGCGCGCTGAACCTCTACTCCTTCTCCTCCGACACCCTCTCCGACGAGACCGTGCAGATGAGCGAGCTCTTCGCCTCCCACGCGGCGCTGGCGATGGGCCACGCCGAGCGGATCGGCAACCTCAGCGCCGCGCTGACCAGCCGCAAGGTCATCGGGATCGCGCTGGGCCTGCTCATGCACCGTCTCGAGATAGACGAGCCGACGGCGTTCGCCTACCTGACGCGCATGTCGGCCAGCACGGAGACCAAGCTGCGCGACGTCGCCGCCTCGGTCGTGGCCGACCACGAGGCGCGCTTCGGTCGCGGTGCGACCGCGACCGGGGAGCCGGAGCCCGCGGGCGCCTAGGCGTCCGTGCCCGTGCCGCCCGCCGCGCCCGCCGCGGCCACCGCGTGCAGCTGCGTGCCGGGCAGGGAGGGGTCGATGAGGACCTTGGCGTGGCGCTCGGGGTCGCCCAGCGCCTCGAAGGCCCCGGCGACGCCGTCGAGGCCGACCCGACCGGTGAGCATCGGCGAGGGGTCGAGGTCGCCCTCGGCGAGCGCATGTAGGGTGTCGCGGAACTCCAGCGGCGTGTAGCCGACGACGAAGCGCAGGTCGAGCTCCTTGTTGACCGCCAGCGAGGGGCGCAGGGTGTCGGGCCCCATGCAGACCCCGACGACGACCACCCGGGAGAAGAGCGGCGCCCCGGCGAGCACGCCGTCGAGCATGCCGGGCACGCCCACGCACTCGAAGACCACCGGCGCCTTCGGCGTGGCGGCGCCGACCCGCTCGGCCGCGCGCCAGCCGTGCCACCAGCCGACCGGCAGCCGGCTCAGGCCCTCCACGGCGTCGATCGCGGCGTTGTAGGCCGCCGGCAGGGTCGCGAAGGCGCCGCGCTGCACCGCCGGGTCGTACGGCGACGCCACGGCCGGGTCGACCACGACGTCGGCGCCGCACGCGGTGGCGAGGGCGCGCCGCCCGGGGGAGGGGTCGCTGGCCACCACGTGGCGCACGCCGCGGGCCTTGAGCACGGTGACGACCGCGAGGCCGACCGGGCCGCAGCCCAGCACGACGGCGGTGTCGCGCCGGCGCACCTGCCCGCGGGCCACGGCGTGCCAGGCGACGGCCATCGGCTCGGTCAGCGCCGCGACGTCGAGGTCGAGCCCGTTGGGCACCGGCAGCGCCAGCGACTCCTGCACCACCACCTGCTCGGCGTAGGCGCCCGGAGCGGCGACCGACAGGCCGATCCCGTCGACCTCGCGGCCGCGCCGCAGCAGCGGCACGGCGACGACGGGCGTGCCGGGCCGCAGCCGTCCGCGGGTGCGCGGGCCGTGGTCGGCGACCTCGCCGAGCAGCTCGTGGCTGAAGACGCCGGCCTGGCCCGAGCGCATGAAGCGGGGGTAGCCGACGAGGTCGAGCACGTCGGCGAGGTCGTCGCCGTGGTGGCGCGCGTGCAGGTCGGAGCCGCAGATGCCGCAGCGCCGCACGTCGAGGAGCAGCTGGCCGGGGCCGGGCTCGGGGTCGGGCAGGTCGACGACGGCGAGCTCGCCGTCGGTGCAGGTCACGGCGCGCATCCGGGGAGACTAGCGGCGCGCCTTGCCGGTGGCGGTAAGAATGCAGCATGCGTCGGCCCGCTCGACCCCGCCGGGCCGTCCTCGCCGCGGCCCTCGTCACCGCGCTGGTCGTGGCCGGCGCGGGCGCGGCCGCGGTGACCGGGCTGGGCGGTGAGGACGCCGTCGCGGTCGACGAGCAGGAGCTCGAGGTGTCGGTGGGGCCGGAGCCCTCGGGGGAGCGGGTCTCCCTCGACGTGTCGGTCTTCGCGCCCGAGGAGGGCGCCCCGGGCGCCGACGACGAGGGCCGCCGCGCCGCGGTGCTGCTGGCCCACGGCTTCGGCGGGAGCAAGGACGACCTGGCCGCCCAGGCCCGCTCGGTGGCCGCCGAGGGCTACGTCGTGCTGACCTGGACCGCGCGCGGCTTCGGCGACTCCGGCGGCCTGATCCACCTCGACTCGCCGGACTACGAGGTCGCCGACGCCTCGCGGCTGCTCGACCTGCTCGCCGAGCGCGACGACGTGCTGCTCGACGCCCCCGGCGACCCCCGCGCCGGCATCGCCGGCGGCTCCTACGGCGGGGCGCTGGCCCTGATGGCCGCGGCCTTCGACGACCGCGTCGACGCGATCGTGCCCGCCATCACCTGGCACGACCTCTCGGAGGGGCTCTTCCCGCAGCGGGCGGTCTCCGGCAGCGCCGTGGGCGAGACGCCCGCGCCCGGCGTGCTCAAGCAGCGCTGGGCCTCGCTCTTCTTCGCCTCCGGGCTGGCCGCCGGCCTCGACCCCTCGGCGGCCTCCGCGGCTCCGGGCGTCGACCCGCAGTGCGGGCGCTTCGCCCCCCGGGTCTGCCGGCTCTACGACGAGGCCGCCACCACGGGCCGACCCGACGAGGCGGTCCTGCGGCTGCTGCGCCGCTCCTCCCCGGCGCCGGTGCTCGACCGGATCGCCGCGCCGACGCTGCTCGTGCAGGGCCTCCAGGACTCCCTCTTCGGCCTCGACCAGGCCGACGCCACCGCCCGCGGCCTCGCCGCCGAGGGCACGCCGGTCGCGGTGCGCTGGATCGACGGCGGCCACGACGCCTCGGGCACGGCGCTGTCGGCCGACGACCTGGTCGACCCCGCGCTGGCGTGGTTCGACCACCACCTGCGCGGCGGGCCCGACCCCGGCGAGGCCTTCGACCTGTCGCTGCCGGCCTCGCCCTTCGGCGAGGAGGAGGCCGAGCAGCTGACGGCCCCGGCGTACGGCGAGGAGACCACGACCACCCTCCCGCTGGCCGGCGCCCGCGGCGACGGCCCGCAGCCGCTGCTGTCGCCGCCCGGCGGGGAGCCCGCGGCGCTGACCTCGCTGCCCGGCACCGGGCCGCTGCTGGGCGCCGCCGGGTCGACCGGCGCCGGCTACGCGCTCGGGGCCCTGCCGGGGGAGTCGGCGGTCTTCGACACCCCCGCCCTCGACGAGCCGCTCACCGTGGTCGGCAGCCCGCGGGTGCGCCTCTCGGTGGTCTCCTCGACCACCGACGCCACCCTCTTCGCCTCGGCCTGGGTGGTCTCGGCCGACGGCGCCGCGACCCTGCCGCGCCAGCTGGTCTCGCCCGTGCGCCTCGAGGGCCTCACGCCGGGGCGCCCGCGCGAGGTCGAGGTGGCCCTGCCGACGTCGGCCTACCGCGTCGAGGCCGGCCAGTCGCTGCGCGTGGTGGTCTCCAGCACCGACGCGGCCTACGCCGTGCCCGAGGACCGCCGCACCTACGTCGTGTCGCTGGCCGGCGACGGGGTCGTCGTGCCGAGCGTCGAGGCGGAGCGCGCGGCCGGCACCGGCGGGCTGGCGCCCACGCCGCTCGTCGTGGCGGTCGGCCTGCTGCTGCTCGGCGCGGCCGCGCTGGCGCTGCTGGCCGGCCGGCGGCGCCGCGAGGCGCCCGTGGTCGCGGAGCTCGCCGACGTGCCGCTGGCCGTCGACGGGCTGGTGAAGCAGTACAGCAACGGCTTCCGCGCCGTCGACGGCACCTCCTGGCGCGCCGAGCGCGGCCAGGTCGTCGGCCTGCTGGGGCCCAACGGCGCCGGCAAGACCACCACCATGCGCATGCTCGTGGGCCTGATCCGCGCCGACGGCGGCACCGTGCACGTGCTCGGCCACCCCGTCACCGCGGGCGCCCCGGTGCTGGCGCGGGTGGGGGCCCTCATCGAGGGCCCCGGCTTCCTGCCGCACCTCTCGGGCCGCGACAACCTGCTGGCCTACTGGGCCGCCACCGGCAACGACCCCGCCACCGCGCACCTCGAGGAGGCGCTGGCCATCGCCGACCTCGGGGTCGCCGCCGAGCGGCCCGTGCGCTCCTACAGCCAGGGCATGCGCCAGCGGCTGGGCATCGCCCAGGCCATGCTCGGCCTGCCCGAGCTGCTGCTGCTCGACGAGCCCACCAACGGCCTCGACCCGCCGCAGATCCGCAACCTGCGCGGCGTGCTGGCCCGCTACGCCACCGGGGGTCGCACCGTCGTGGTCTCCAGCCACCTGCTCTCCGAGGTCGAGCAGACCTGCAGCCACGTCGTGGTCATGCACCGCGGGCGGGTCGTGCTCGAGGGCGCCGTCGCCGACCTCGTCGACCGCTCGGGCTCCACCCTCGTCACCGTCGAGGGCGACCCGGCCCGCGCCGTCGAGGCGCTCACGGGTCCCGGCGGCCTCGGTGGCCCCGGCGGTGTCGAGCAGGCCGTCGTCGAGCCCGACGGACGCGTGCGCGTCGCCGGCACGGCCCCGCGCCCCGCGCTCGTCGCCCGGCTGGTGGAGGCCGGGGTGCCCGTCGCCGCCGTCGACGGGCGCCGCCACCTCGAGGAGGTCTTCATGAGCCTGGTCGGCGAGGGCCAGCCCGCCCAGGTCGCCGACGCCGATGCCGCCAGGGAGGCACGCCGATGAGCCACCAGACCGCCCCGCGCCGTCCGCTGCCGCTGCGCGCGGAGGTCCGGCGGCAGCTGCGGCGGCGGCGTACGCGGCTGTCGTTCGGGTTCCTGGTCGTGCTGCCGCTGCTGCTGGTGGGCGCCTTCGCGCTGGGCTCCGACGACAGCGAGGGCGGCACGTCGTTCGTCGACCTGGCCCAGGTGGGGCCGGCCAACCTGGCGGTCTTCGCGATGTTCGCCTCGGCCGGCTTCCTGCTCGTCGTGCTGGTGGCGCTCTTCGCCGGCGACGCCGTGCCGTCGGAGGCGAGCTGGTCGACGCTGCGCTACCTGCTGGCCGCGCCGGTGCCGCGGGGGCGGCTGCTGCGGGTCAAGCTCACCGTCGCGCTGGCCACCACGCTGGCCGCGCTCGTGCTGCTGCCGGCCTGGTCGATGCTGGTGGGGCTGGTCGCCTACGGCACCGAGGCCTACCAGGGCCCCACCGGCGAGCAGCTGACCTGGGCCGAGACGGGGCTGCGCCTGGCCGTCGCGGTGGGCTACCTCTTCGTCAGCCTGCTTTTCGTCTCCTCGCTGGCCGTGCTCATCGGGGTGCTCACCGACGCCCCGCTCGGCGCCGTCGGCGGCGCCGTGCTGATCACCATCGTGTCCAACATCCTCGACACCATCAGCCCGCTCGGGCGGCTGCGCGAGGCGCTGCCGACCCACGAGCAGTTCGCGTGGGCCGAGGCGCTGCAGCGCGACGTCGAGTGGTCGGGCATGGCCAGCGGAGCGCTGTGGTCGGTCGGCTACTCGGCGGTGCTGCTCACCGCCGCCTTCGTGCTCTTCCAGCGCAAGGACGTGCTCAGCTAGGCGCTCCCGCCCGGCGGCAGCGCCGGCTCAGAGCCCGAGCAGGCGGCGCAGCGTGGTGATCACGCCGTGGTCGAGGTGGGAGGGGGCGCGGTAGCGCGCCCGGGCGAGCACCTCGGGGTGGGCGTTGTCCATGGCGAAGGACAGGCCCGCGGCGTCGAGCATCTCCAGGTCGTTGAGGTAGTCGCCGAAGGCGACCGTCTGCTCGGCGGAGACCCCGAGCTCCTCCTGGAGCCGGCGCACGGCCACGCCCTTGTCGACGTGGGGGTGCATGACGTCGACCCAGTGGGCGCCGGAGACGACCACCTGGTGGGTCTCGCCGAAGTCGGCCAGCGCGGGCGCCGTGCCCTCCTGGGGGTCGGCGAAGCTGAAGACGGCCACCTTCACCACGTCGTCGTCGACGGTGTCGAGGTCGTCGAGCTCGACCAGGGAGGCGTAGTAGGGGTCGACGTGGTCGAGGAAGGCCCGGTCGGTGCGCTCGACGTAGGCCGCGCGCTTGCCGCAGACCACCATGCCCAGGTCGTGGCCCTGCGCGGTGAGGTCGCGGCCCCGGCCCACGAGACGCGCGACGACGTCGGGCGCGAGGGTGGTGGAGCTGATCTCGGCCTCGTCGCGCACGACGTAGCTGCCGTTCTCGGCGATGAAGACCATGCCCTCGCGCGCCCGGTCGAACTGGCGCGCCAGCGTGGCGTACTGCCGCCCGCTGGCGGGGGAGAAGACGACGCCGCGCTCGCGCATCGCCTCCAGCAGCGGCCACAGGTCCTCGGGGATCCGGCCCTCGCCGTCGAGCAGGGTGCCGTCCATGTCGACGACGACGAGGCGCACGTCGGCGCCCTCGGGCAGCGGGGAGGTCGGGTCGGCGACAGCGGTGCTCACGCCACCAGGGTCCCAGCCGGGCCGGTCCGGCCGGCGGCCGGGGCCGTGCGACCCTGGGCCCCCGGCGTCGCCCTGGCTAGGGTGGGTCCGACCGCCCGGGGCCCAACCACGACCCCTCCCGGCGGTCGCTCTGGTCGGAGTCCCCATGCCCTCCCCGGCTTCCGGGCACCGTGTCGCGCCGGTGCTCCTCGCTCCCGTGGCGCTGCCCCCGCTGCTGCTCATCGGCCTCGACGGCGTCGTGCGCCGTCACGCCTGCCGCGTCGCGCTGGCCCCCGCGGTCTCGCCCCGCCCGCCCGACGTGGCCGTCTTCGAGCCGTCCTCGCTGGACGACCGCGCGGCCGACGCGGTGCTGAGCTGCCCGTCCCTCGCCCTGAGCTTCGACACCAGCCCCTGGGGCCTGCGGCGGGCGCGCTCGCTGGGGGCCGACGAGGTGCTGCCCGTCTCGGTCGACCCGGCCGAGCTGGTCGCCGCCGTCGAGCGGCTGGCCCGGCGGCGCGACGAGCCGGCGCCCGGTGGGTCCGACCCGGCCCCGCTCCCCGGCGCCCTGTCGGGGCGCGAGCACGAGATCGTCTGCCTCATCTGCGACGGCCTGTCCAACGCCGAGATCAGCCGGCGCCTCTACCTCAGCATCAACTCGGTGAAGACCTACATCCGCTCGGCCTACCTCAAGATGGGCGTGACCAGCCGCTCGCAGGCCGTGCTGTGGGGCGTGGAGCACGGCTGCTCCCGGCTCTCGGACTGAGCCGGCGCAGGGAGCCGGCTCGCGGCTCAGCGGGCGATCTCGGAGGGGTCGCCCGGGCGGCGTACGGCGCGCGTGGGGCCGGGCAGGCCCCAGTCGGGGCCGCCGAGGCGCGAGACCGGCTGCATCCGGTCGTAGGACGGCAGGCCGTCGACCACGACGTCGTCCTCGACGCTGATCCACACGACCTCGCCCAGCACGAGGGTCGAGGACCCGAGGTCGACGGTGGAGTGCAGGCGGCACTCGATCGCCGCCGGCGAGGCCGCGACCGCGGGCGGACCGACGACGGTGCTCGGGCGCATCTCGACGCCGAGCTCGGCGGCCTCGTCCTGGTCGGGGGCGAAGCGGGCGCTGCTGGCGTTGACCTGGTCCATCAGCGGCAGCGTGGCCACGCTGACGGTGAACTCGCCGGTCGCCACGACGTTGCGCAGGGTGTCCTTGTCCCCGATCGAGGCGAAGGCCACGACCGGCGGGTCGGCGCAGACGACGGTGAAGAAGGAGTGGGGCGCCAGGTTGCCGACGCCGTCGGCGGAGCGGGAGGCGACCCAGGCGATGGGCCGGGGCACGACCAGGGACGACAGCAGGGCGTAGGTGTTGGTGTCGTCGCTGCGGGGGTCGAAGTCGGTGCGCACGCGTCCAGCCTGCCAGGGGCGACCACGCCCGCCGGGGGCGGTGCGCCACCATGGGGCCATGCCTGCCTACTGGATCAGCACCTACCTCGAGATCACCGACCCCGAGAAACTCGCCGCCTACGCCGAGCTCGCCGGCCCCGCCATCGTCGGCGCCGGCGGCCGCTTCCTGGCCCGCGGCCTGCCCGCGAAGGTCTACGAGGCCGGGCGCGAGCAGCGCTCGGTGCTCGTGGAGTTCGAGTCGGTGGAGGCGGCCGTGGCCGCGCACGACACCCCGGCCTACCAGGAGGCCCTCGCCGCGCTCGGCGACGGCGCCGTGCGCGACCTGCGGATCGTGCCCGGGGCCTGACGGATCCCCGTCGACGTTGTTGCACATGATGCGCAACAACGCCTAGTCTGCGAGTGGTCGCTCGCGACCCCTCCATCGGCTCGGCGTCCCGTTCGGTCGCGCGACGGGACGCCGAGCCGCTCAGCCGCTCAGCCGCTCAGCCGGCCAGGAGCAGGTCGGCCAGCTCGGCGGCCTGCGAGCGGATCTCGGGCACCGCGGTGGTCTCCCACAGCGCACCCTTGCGCGGCGGGCCGACCACGTGCAGCCCCGGCACGAGGTCGCCGTCGGCGCGCAGCACCGCACCCTCGGGCGTGCAGCGCACCCCGAGCCCGAGCGGGTCGCCCACGACCAGGCCCCGCCGCCGCAGCGACGCCAGCAGAGGCGAGGTGGTGGCGTCGAGGTCGGTGGTGGGGCCGGTGCAGTTGACGACCGCGTCGGCGACCACGGCCTCGCCGCCACCCCCGGGCGTGACCCGGCACCGCGTGCCGAGGTCCTCGACGCCGGCGAGCCCGCCGCCGACGACCTGCAAGCGACCGGCGTCGACGTACGCCCTGATGCGCGCGGCCACGTCGGGCGCCATGCGGTGGCGCAGCACCTCCCAGTGCCGGGCGTGGCGGCTGAGGAAGCAGCGCCGCTCGGAGCCCTCGAGGCGGGTCCAGGTGCGCTGGGTCGCCCCGCGCAGCCCGTCGACGACCGAGCGCCAGCAGACGCCGTGGTGGCGGGCGCGCGCGATCTGGCCGACCACGTGGGCGGCCAGGCCGTCGGCGGTGAGCGGGCCGCTCGGCATCGGGGTGGCCCAGCTCGTCGAGCACGGCGACGGCAGGTGGGAGTGGGGCAGCAGGCCCGTGCGGCTCAGCATCACCACCCGGCGCGCCGGGTGGTCGCCGAGCAGGCTCAGGGCGGCGTCGACCGCGGTGAGCCCGCTGCCCACCAGCACGACGGTGGCGTCCTGGGGCAGTGCGGCGAGGGCGGCGGCGTCCCACGCCGAGCCGACGTGCCAGGGTGCGTCGGGCACGGCGCCCTGCTCGGTGCGCAACGGGCGCGGCTCGAGGTTGCCGTAGGCCAGCACCGCCCGGTCGGCCTCGGTGGTGGCGTCGCGGCCGCGCACGAGGAAGCGCCCGCCGCTGGCGGGGGCGACGTCGACGACGCTCTCGCGGCGCACCTCGAGGGTGGCCACCGAGGAGCGGCGGCTCTCCTCGAGCACGTCGGTGAGGTAGTGGGCCCAGGTCGCGCGCGGCAGGAAGCCCACGGGGTCGCTCGGCCGGCCGGTGCGCTCGGCCCAGGCCACGAGGTGGCCCGGCTCGTCGGGCAGCGCGCTCATGTCGCGGCTGCGCACGTTGAGGAGGTGGCGCCGGTCGGTGGTGCGGTAGGCCACGCCGCGCGCCGGCACGGGGGCGGGCTCGTGGAGCACGACCCGGAGGTCGGGGTCGGTGGCGCGGCGCAGCAGGTGGGCGGCGGTCAGGGCGCCGCTGGCGCCGCCGCCGACGACGGAGATCGTGGTGGGCATGGGGGGGCCTCCTCGTAGGTCGTTCACCCTCAACCCTACTCGATTACTTGACTTACAAGGGTTTTGGCGCGAGGAGGCCCGGCGCGGGTCAGCGGCGCATGCGGGGCAGCAGGTAGAGGGCGGCGAAGGCGATGGCAGCGATCACGACGAGGACGACGAGGATCTTCATGAGGACTCCTGGGGTCGGGCCGTGCGGCGGTGCACGACGGGGGCCCACCATGGCACGCCTGCCCTCCCGATCGGGTCCTCGCGGGTGAGGGGCGCGTCGAGGTGGCAGAGCAGGGTGGGGTGATGAGCACCGCTGCGACGCACCCGACCACCCCGTCGACCCCGGTCGCGGGCCCCGTCGTCGTGGTGGGGGGCGGGCTGTCCGGCATCGCCTGCGCCCGCGCACTCCACGACGCGGGGCGCGAGGTCGTGGTCGTCGACCGCGGTCACCGCATCGGCGGGCGCATGGCCAGCAAGCGCCTGGAGGGGCGGCCGGTCGACACCGGGGCGTCCTACCTCACCGTCTCCGACCGCCGCTTCGCCGAGGTCGTCGAGGCCTGGCGTGTGGCGGGCCTGGCCCACCGCTGGACCGACACCTTCTCGGTGCTCGAGCCCGGCGCCGACCCGAGCGCCAAGGAGGGTCCGGTGCGCTGGGGCACCCCCGGCGGCATGCGCAGCCTGGTCGAGGCCCTGGCCGAGGGTCTCGACGTACGCCGCGGCGCCGTGGAGCGCGTGGAGTCGGGCGACGACGGTCTGCGGGTGGTGGCCGACGGGGTCGACCTGCCGACCGCGGGCGCGGTCGTGCTGGCCATGCCCGACGAGCAGGCGGCCCGCCTGCTCGGGGGCGACCACGGCGCGGTGGCCGCGCGGCTGACCCGGCCCTCCGAGCCGGTGATCGCGCTGGTGGCCCGGTGGCCCGAGCGCGCCTGGGACTCCGCGGCCCCGGGTGGCGCCTTCCACGGCGCCTTCGTCAACGGCGACGACGACGTGGCCTGGATCGCCGACGACGGGCGCCGGCGCGGCGACGACGCCCCGGTGCTGGTCGCCCACTCGACGCCCGCGCTCGCCGCCCGGCACCTCGACGACCCGGCTGCCGCCGGGCCGGTGCTCGTCGCGGCGCTTCGCCGACTGCTCGACCTCCCGGAGCCGGCCTCGACGCTGGTGCACCGCTGGTCGCTGGCCAAGCCGACCGGGGAGCGGGCCGAGCCGTGCCTGCTCGCGGAGGTGCCGGGCGGTCTGGTCGGCGTCTGCGGCGACGGGTGGGGGCCGCAGTCGAAGGTGGAGGGCGCGTGGCTCTCCGGCACCGCCCTGGCCGAGGCGCTGCTGCGCCTGCCGGGTCAGTCCTCGCGCTGAACCCCGGCGGCGACGGCGAGGGCGTCGTCGAGGTCGAGGCCGACCGTCTGGAGCATCACGGCCACGTGCAGCGCCTCCGGGTCGAGCCCGGTGGCGGCGTCGACCTCGCCGCGCTCGCCCGCCAGGGTGCGTCGCATCATCGCGACCGCACCCCCCACGACGTGGGTGACGGTCGACTCGGGGTCGGGCGAGCGGAAGCGGCCGGCCGCGATGCCGTGGGCGAGCAGCCGTCGGGCGTAGGGCGCCATCGCGCCGTTGACGGGGGTGTCGGCGTGGTTGAGGTGGACCAGCAGGCGCGCGAACCCCGGGTCGGCCAGGGGCAGTCGCACCACCCGGCGCACGACCCGCGCGGCGGTGACCGCAGGGTCCTCGCCCGCGGTGCCGGGATCGGCGGTGTCGGGGTCGTCGGGCCCGTGCACGGCGGAGGCCACCAGCTCGGCCATCGTCTCGGCGGCGATGGTGGCGACGAGGTCGTCCTTGGAGCCGAAGTGGTTGTAGAAGGACCCCAAGGCCACGCCGGCGCGCTCGGTGATCTCCTGCACGCGCAGCCCGGAGACCCCTCGCTCGGCCACCAGCGAGCGCCCGGCCGCGACGAGCTGGCCCCGGGTGCGCGCCCGTCGGCGCGCCACCGCCTGCTCGTGCTCCGTCGCGTTCATCGGACCCAGTATGGACCGGCCCGACGGCCCGGCCGGCCCGCTCGGCGGGACGTGGTGGCGGGCTTACGGCGTACGCCGGGTGTTGGTGATGTGTCATGCATATGTCATGGTGGACCTCATTCAGATGGGTGAGGGCCGCGTGGGCGGTGCTGACCTGCGCAAACTCCAGGCAGTAGGTTCGAGCCCGTGATCGTCTCCACGCCCATCCGCGCCACCCTGGTCGACGACTACGCCGTCGTCGCCCCGGGTGTCCGACACCTGCTCCAGCCCTACTCCGACCGCATCGTGCTGGTCGACCTCGCCGACGCCCTCGCCGACCCGCGCTCGGTCGACGTCGTGCTCTACGAGCCCGTGGGGCTGCGCGAGAGCGACCACGAGAGCCTGCAGCGCCTCGTACACGTCGGCGGGGCCCGCGCCGTGGTCTTCACCTGGCGCGACCAGGCCCAGCACCTCGCCGGCGCCGCCTCGCCCGGCCGGCTCTCCAAGGCCCTCCCCGCGGCCGACCTGGTCACGGGTCTCGAGCGCATCCACCGCCAGCAGCCCGGGCGCCCCGGCCAGGCTGGCGCCGCCGGCCAGCACCGGCCGGTCGACCGCACCCCCCACGGCGCGCTCAGCGGCAACAGCGCCACCGCCGCGCTCTCGCTGACCCCGCGGGAGGCCGAGATCCTCGCCCTGATCGTGCAGGGCTACACCAACGTCGAGATCGGCAAGAAGCTCTACCTCTCGATCAACTCGGTGAAGACCTACGTGCGCGGCGCCTACCGCAAGATCGACGTCACCCGGCGGCCGCAGGCGGTGGCCTGGGGCATGCAGAACGGTCTGGGCGGGGTCTCGACCTCACCCGACCACGTGGCCTGACCGGCCTCCGCGGGGCGGACCAGACCACCGTGGGCCCCTCGTGGCCCGCGCCCCCAGGGGCCGCGCGCCTTCACTCTCACCCCCAGGGGTGAAAGTGCCGGGAGGGCTCGTGCGGAGGCCGATGTCGGGTTATATTTCTCTTGTCTTCATCTTCACCACCGCGGGTGACTTCTCACCAGCACCGGGTGACACGCAAGACGAGTAGCGCTCAGGGGGTGCCTACCCACAGACGCGCTTCGGGCGGCGGATCCATCGGATCCGCCGCCCGAAACCATTTCCGGGGCGTGTGTCAGGGTGTCCGGCGTGCCGACCACCTCCCGCTCGTCCTCCCGCCCGTCCTCCGCCCGCACCCGGCGTCCCGCCAAGCCCGCGATGGTCGCGCCGCCCGGCGCTCGCCAGGTGTTCACCGACGGGGCCTGCTCGGGCAACCCGGGCCCTGGCGGCTGGGCCTGGGCCCTCGACACCGCGGTGCACGCCTCGGGCGCCGAGCGGCCCAGCACCAACCAGCGCATGGAGATCCGCGCCGCCCTCGAGGCCGTCCTGGCCCTGGAGGGCCCGCTGGTCGTGGTCAGCGACTCGACCTACGTCGTCCACTGCTTCCGCGACGCCTGGTGGAAGGGGTGGCGCCAGCGCGGCTGGACCAACACCGCCCGCAAGCCCGTCGCCAACCGCGACCTGTGGGAGCCGCTGGTCGACGCGGTGGAGGCCCGCGGCGACGTCGTCTTCCACTGGGTCAAGGGCCACTCGGGCCACCCGATGAACGACTTCGTCGACCGGCTCGCGGTGGCGGCCAGCAAGGGCTGACGGCTGTGCGGGTTTCACCGGCTGGCTGGCGAAACCCGCACCTGTCGGCCCACGCGTCGGCCGACAGGTGCGGGTGTGGGCCGACAGGTGTGACGGGTGGTGCCGGCGGGGTGGGGGCCGGCGGACCGCGCGGCGGCGCTGCCGCGCGAGGGCCGGCCCGGCGGCGCTACTTGCTGGTCGACAGGCGGTACTGCCGCACCGAGAGCGGCACGAAGACGACCAGGATCAGCAGGACCCACAGCAGCGTGTAGAGCGCCGGGTGCTGCATCGACCACGCCTCCTGGGGCGGGGCGGTGGCCGGCACGTTGCCGAAGAGCTCGCGCACGGCCTGGGTCAGCGTCGATACGGGGTTCCACTCGACCACCGTGCGCAGCACCGAGCCGAAGCTCTCGGTGGGCACGAACGCGTTGGAGACGAAGGTCAGCGGCATGATGACGATGAACGAGGCGTTGTTGATGACCTCCACGCTCGGCACGAGCAGGCCGACCCAGGCCATCACCCAGCTGATCGCGTAGGCGAAGAGCAGCAGCAGGCCGAAGGCGAGCAGCGCGTCGACGACCCCGTCGCGGATGCGCCAGCCGACGAGCAGGCCGGTCAGCGACATGATGACCACCGACAGCACGTTGTAGACCACGTCGGAGGTCGTGCGGCCCACGAGCACCGCCGACGACGACATCGGCAGCGAGCGGAAGCGGTCGATGATGCCTTTCTGCATGTCCTCGGCCAGGCCGGCGCCGGTGAAGGTGGCGCCGAAGACCACCGTCTGGGCGAAGATGCCCGGCACCAGGAACTCCTTGTAGTCCACGCCCTCGGGGGAGATGGCGCCACCGAAGACGTAGGCGAAGAGCAGCACGAACATGATCGGCGAGATCAGCACGAAGACGAGCACCTCGGGCACCCGCTTGATCTTGATCAGGTTGCGCTTGGCGACCACCCAGCCGTCGGTGGCGGCGCGGGTCATGGTGCTCATCGGAGGGCCTCCGTCGGGGTCGGGGAGTCGTCGGTCGCGGCCGGCGAGCCGGGCGTGGCCGAGGTGGCGTGACCGGTGAGGGTCAGGAAGACGTCGTCGAGGGTGGGCCGGCGCAGGCCGACGTCGAGCACCTCCACGCGGTGCTCCTCGAAGTCGCGCAGCACCTCCAGCAGAGCAGACGCGCCGCGGTCGACGGCCGCGGTGAGGGCCCTGCCGTTGTCGCCGACCGAGACGCCGCCGACGGCGACCCGCTCGAGCACCCGCTGGGCCGTCTCGCGGTCGGCGGCGTCGCGCAGGACGATCTCGATCCGCTCCCCGCCGGTCTGGGCCTTGAGCTCGTCGGCCGTGCCGCGGGCGATGGCGTTGCCGTGGTCGATGACCACGATGTCGTCGGCGAGGCGGTCGGCCTCCTCGAGGTACTGCGTCGTCAGCAGCAGGGTGGCGCCGGAGGCGACCAGCTCGCGGATGACGTCCCACATCTGCTGCCGGCTGCGCGGGTCGAGCCCGGTGGTCGGCTCGTCGAGGATCAGCACGGGCGGCTCGGCCACGAGGGCGCCGGCCAGGTCGAGGCGCCGGCGCATCCCGCCGGAGTAGGTCTTCGAGGGCCGGTCGCCGGCGTCGGCGAGGTCGAAGCGCTCGAGCAGCTCGCGCGCACGGGTGCGGGCGCGGGCGCGACCCAGGCCGTAGAGCCGGCCGACCATCTCGAGGTTCTCGTAGCCCGTGAGGTGCTCGTCGACCGCGGCGTACTGCCCCGACAGGCCGATGCGCGAGCGCACGCCCTCGGGGTCGGCGAGCACGTCGACGCCCGCGATCTGCGCGCTGCCGCCGTCGGGCTTGAGCAAGGTGGCCAGGACGCGCACCGCGGTGGTCTTGCCGGCGCCGTTGGGCCCGAGCAGCGCCAGCACGGTGCCCTCCGGCACGGCGAGGTCGAGCCCGCGCAGGGCCTCGACCTCCTTGTAGCGCTTCACCAGGCCGGTGGCGCGGATCATCTCGTCCATGGGGTCCTCTCCTCGGGTGCCGACGCGAGGTGGACCCGGGTCGACGCCGAGAATCATCGCGCGCGGCACCGACAGTCGCCAGCGGATTGACGGCCCCGGCCGGCCCCGGTCGGCGACCGGTCGGCGACCGGTCGGCCCCGGTCGGCGTTGCGCCGAGCCGGACGGCGTGGCAGCGTCGTCGGCCGGCCGCCGTCCACCGACCGGACGGTCGGGGACCCACCACCGAGGAGCCCGCCATGCACCCCCTGCGCCTGGAGCGCGACGGCGCCGTCGCGACCGTCGTGCTCGACCGGCCCGCCCAGCGCAACGCCCTCGACCTCGCGCTCAAGGTCGCGCTGCGCGAGACGCTGGGCGAGGTCGCCGCCGACGAGGGGGTGAGGGCGGTGGTGCTCACCGGTGGCCCGGAGGCCTTCTGCGTCGGCCAGGACCTCGCCGAGCACGCCGCCGCGCTGGCCGAGGGTCCGGCCTTCGACACCGTCACCGAGCACTACAACCCGGTCGTGACCGCGCTGGCCATCATGCCCAAGCCGGTCGTGGCGGCCGTGGCCGGCCCCTGCGTCGGGGCGGGCCTGGGGCTGGCCCTGGCCTGCGACCTGCGGCTGTGGAGCACCACGGCCCTCCTCGGCACGGCCTTCTCCGGGATCGGCCTGACCTGCGACTCGGGCCTGTCGACCACGCTGGTGCGCGCGGTCGGCGAGCAGCGCGCCCGGGAGCTCGTGCTGCTGGCCCAGCCCTTCGGACCCGACGAGGCCGTGGCCTGGGGCCTGGGCGGCCGCGTCGTCGAGCCCGACGCGCTGCTCGAGGAGGCGACCGCCCTGGCGCGGCGGCTGGCGGCCGGGCCCACGGCGGCGTACGCCGAGTCCAAGCGGCTGCTCGCCGACGCCGCCGCGGGCCGCCCGCTGGCCGAGACCCTCGCGGCCGAGGCGGCCGCGCAGGTGCGCCTCGGCGCCACGACCGACCACGCCGGAGCGGTGGCGTCGTTCCTGGCCAAGCAGCGCCCGACCTTCGAGGGCCGCTAGCCGCCGCGCGGGCTCAGCCCTGACGGGCCTTGAGGCGGGGGTTCTGCTTGTTGATGACGTAGGTGCGGCCGCGGCGGCGGACGACCTGCGACCCGGGCTGCTGCTTCAGCGAGCGCAGCGAGTTGCGGACCTTCATCTCTCACCTCCCCCCGAGGTGCGGACGCGGGTGGGGGCGCCGGTGGCGGGGTCGACCAGGCCGCGCTCGACTGCACGGAGCAGGCGCCGGGGCACGAGGTGCTCCTCGCCGGCGACCGTGACCGGCACGAGGGCGGGAGGGTTCGCCTTCCACTGCGAGCGGCGGTGACGGGTGTTGCTGCGCGAGGTGCGGCGCTTCGGCACGGCCATCAGGCGATCTCCCTCACGGGGCCCAGCCACGGCTCGAAGCCGTCGACCGGACGCTGCCACGACTGCCCGGAGGCCTCCTCGGCGGTGGTCATCAGCAGGGCCTCGAAGGCCTCCTCGAGGTGGTCGGGCCGCGCGCCGACGCCGGTGAGCACCAGGCGGGTCTGCGCGGGGCGACGGCCCCACGACTCGCCGGCGCCGATGCTGAGCTGGCCGCCGGCGCCGTCCCACTCCAGCGCTCGCCCGGGGCGGGTGGGCAGCCAGAAGCAGCCGCGCGAGCGGTGGCGTCCGCTGCCGAGGTCCTCGAGGCCCTCCAGCAGCCGGTCGGGGTGGAAGGCACGGTCGGAGCGCAGGTCGACCTGCCACACGTCGGGGACGTCGGGGGAGGGCACGTCCTGGGTGCGGTAGGGCGAGGCCCAGGCGGTGGTCGCGGCGTGGTCGTGCAGCCCGCCCGCGACCAGCGCGCCGTCGAGCAGCTCGGGGCCTGCGACGACGCGGGCGCCCGGCCGCGCCAGCGTGCGCAGCAGGGCCAGGCCCGCGGGCTCGCGCTCGCCGGTGACCACGACGACGTCGGCGTGCTCGACCATGCCCGAGGCGACCTCGCCGACGCCGCGCTCGTCCTCGTGGGACGTCGCGACGCCGCGCTCGGCCATCAGTGCGTCGCCGAGCAGGTCGTCGACCACGGTGGGGCCGGCGACGGCGGTCACGACCCCGGCGACGCGCAGGTGGCGGGCCAGGCGCGCGTCCCAGGTCAGCACGTGGCACACCTGCGCGGCGTCGGCACCGACCGGCAGGTGCGCGACGACGGTGCCCCAGCGCCCATCGCGGGCCAGCCGCTCGATGGTCGGCACGACGTCCTCGCGCAGCGCGCAGCTCACGCAGGCGTGCTCGAGGTCGACCTCGGCGCGGTCGAGCACGCCGGTGACGTCGCTGACCACCCGGGTCAGCAGCTGCCGCTCGACGTCGATGTGGTGGCGCACGGCGACGGCCTGCGGCAGGTCCCACTGCAGGCTCACCAGGGTCGCGTCCATCGCGTCGGGGGAGACGCCCGTGACCAGGACGACGGGTGTCCTCACGACGACCGCCCCCCTCCGGCGCGGGCGCCGTAGCGGCGCTGGAAGGCCTCGACGCGGCCCTCGCTGTCGAGCACGCGCCCCTTGCCGGTCCAGAACGGGTGGCTGGCGCTGCTCACGTCGACGTCGACCACGGGGTAGGTCGCGCCGTCGACCTCGACGGTGCCGCCCTCGCCGGCCGCGCGCTCGGCCAGCGTCGAGCGCGTCAGCACGACGTCGCCGGTGGAGCGGTCACGGAAGGCGACCAGGTCGTAGGTCGGGTGGATGCCGGGTCTCAACAGGTCCTCCTGGAGTGCTTAGAATGAGAATCGTTATCACTCTAGCCCATCACCAGGAGGACCCGTGTCCCGCACCTGCCAGGTCACCGGGCGGCAGCCCGGCTTCGGCCACCACGTCTCGCACTCGCACCGGCGCACCAACCGGCGCTTCGACGTCAACGTCCAGAAGAAGCGCTACTGGGTGCCGAGCCTGGGCCGCACCGTGACACTGCGTCTCAGCGCGCGCGGCATCAAGGTCGTCGACGTCCGCGGCATCGAGTCGGTCGTCGCCGACATCCAGCGCCGGGGCGGGAGGCTCTGATGGCGCGCGGCAGCGACATCCGCCCGGTCGTGAAGCTCCGCTCCACCGCGGGCACCGGCTACACCTACGTCACCCGCAAGAACCGGCGCAACGACCCCGACCGGCTCGAGTTGAGCAAGTACGACCCCCGCGTGCGCCGCCACGTGGCCTTCCGCGAGGAGCGCTGAGGTGGCCACGACCGCGAAGATCGCCGCCGACGCCCGCCGTCGGCGCACCGTCGAGCGGTACGCCGAGAGGCGCGCCGCCCTCAAGGAGCGGGTGCGCCGGGCCGAGCCGGGCTCCGCGGAGCTGGCCGACGCCGTGCGTGCGCTCTCGCGCCTGCCGCGGGACTCCTCCCCGGTGCGCGTGCGCAACCGCGACCAGGTCGACGGCCGCCCGCGCGGCTACCTGCGCAAGGCGGGGGTCTCGCGGATCACCTTCCGGGCGATGGCCCACCGCGGCGAGCTGCCGGGGATCACCACGTCCAGCTGGTGACCCCCGGCGTCGCCCCGGGCGATCGGATCAGCGCACGAAGCGGTCGGCGGTGACCGGGAGGTCGCGCACGCGGATGCCGGTGGCGTGCCAGGCGGCGTTGGCGACGGCCGCCGCGGTGCCGACGATGCCGATCTCGCCGATGCCCCGCCCGCCGAAGGGCGTGGCGAGGGTGTCGGTGTCGTCGGCGAGCCACTCGACCTCGATGCCGTGCACGTCGGCGTGCGAGGCCACGTGGTAGGTCGCGAGGTCCTGGGTGACGACGTGGCCGAAGCGCGGGTCGCGCACCGACTCCTCGAAGAGCGCGCCCGAGAGGCCCATGACCAGGCCGCCGTAGAACTGCGAGCGGGCGGTCATCGGGTTGACCACCCGACCCGAGGAGTAGACCCCGAGCAGCCGCGGCGCGCGCAGCTCGCCGGTCCAGCGGTGGACGCGGACCTCCGCGAAGACCGCGCCGAAGGAGTGCAGCGCGTAGCGGTCCATGTCGGGGTAGGCCTCGGCCGTCGCGGTCGAGGCCACCCCGGCGTCGGGGTGCTCGCCGTGGTCGGCGCGCAGCTGCTGCACGGTCTGCACGATCGCGGTGCCCCACGACCCGGTGCCGGCCGACCCGCCGGCCACCGTGGCCGCGGGCTGGTCGGTGTCGCCGATGTGGAGGTCGACCGCGGCGGGGTCGACGCCCAGGGCGTCGGCGGCGATCTGCACCAGCACCGTGCGGGCGCCGGTGCCGATGTCGACGGCGCCGATCGACACGGCGTAGCGGCCGCCCCCGAGCGACTCCACGCGTGCGGTGTTGCCCGGCATCCACAGCGTCGGGTACGTCGCCGCGGCCACGCCGGTGCCGACCCACCAGTCGCCGTCCTGCACGGTGCCGGGAGCCGACGGGCGACCGTCCCAGCCGAAGCGCTCGGCGCCGCGCTCGAGGCACTCCACCAGGCGGCGGTTGTTCCACGGGTTGCCCGTCTCGGGGTCGACGTCGGGCTCGTTGCGCACGCGCAGCTCGATCGGGTCGACCTCGCAGGCGAAGGCCAGCTCGTCCATGGCGACCTCCTGGGCGAACATGCCGGGCATCTCGCCGGGCGCGCGCATCCAGGACGGCACCGCCACGTCGAGCGCGGCCACCCGATGGGTCGTCGCGCGCGCGGGCGCGGCGTACATCATGCGGGCCGCGGTGGCGGTCTGCTCGGTGAACTCCTTGATCGCCGAGGTCTGGCTCACCGCGTGCTGCTCGATGCCCAGCAGCCGCCCGTCGGGCTCGGCGGCCAGGCGCACGTGGGAGACCGTCTCGGTGCGGTAGCCGGTGAGCGCGAACATCTGCTGGCGGGTCACCGCCAGCTTGACCGGCCGGCCCGGCACCGACAGCGCGGCCAGGGCGGCCGCCATCTCGGGGGCGTGGGGCAGGCCCTTGCTCCCGAAGCCGCCGCCGACGTAGGGCGCCCGCACGGTGATCTGCGCGGCCTCGAGACCGAGCATCGGGGCGAAGGTCTTCGCGACCGCGTGGACGGCCTGGGTGGAGTCCCACAGCGTCAGCCGTTCGCCGTCCCACAGCGCCGTGGCGGCGTGGGGCTCCATCGGGCTGTTGTGCTCGTGGGGGGTGGAGTAGCGCTGGTCGACGACCACCGCGGCCCCGGCGAAGGCGGCCGCGACGTCGCCGTCGGCCCAGTCGGTCTCGTGGCCGGCGTTGACCGACTCCGGGGCGTAGGTCTCGGCGCCCTCGAGGGAGGCCCGGTGGGGCTCCTCGTCATAGGCGACGTGCACCAGGCGCGCGCCCTCGCGGGCGGCCTCGGGGGTCTCGGCGAGCACGACCGCGACGATCTGGCCTCGCAGCCCGACCCGGTCGTCCTGGAGGATCGCCAGCTCACGGTCCTCGGTGTCGGCCAGGCGCGGCGCCGTCTCGTGGTCGAGCACGCTCACGACACCGGGGTGGGCGAGCGCCGCGGCGGGGTCGACGCGCACGACGCGGCCGCGGGCGATCGTCGACTGCACGAGCCAGGCGGTGAGCGGGGCCTCGACGCCGTCGTCGGCGCCGTGCTCCATCGCGTAGCGGGCGTGGCCGGTGACCTTCTCCCGGCCGTCGGCGCGGTCGAGGTGGGTGCCCATCGAGCGTGCCTCGATGGGGGTGGCCTGCTGGGTCATCGGGTGCCTCCCTGCTGGGGGTGCTGCTGCTTCGACGCGAGCTGGTGCATCACCAGCGCGGTGGCGTTGCGGACCATGGCGACCTTGAACGCGTTGTCGTCGCCGGTCTCGGCCGCGCGCAGCTCCTCGGCCGCGGCGGCACGCACGGCGTCCTCGCTGTAGACCTCGCCGCGCAGGGCCTGCTCGGCCACCGTGGCTCGCCACGGCTTGTGGGCCACGCCGCCCCAGGCGATGCGCACGTCGCGCACGACGTCGCCGTCGAGCTCCAGCGCACCGGCCACCGAGACCAGGGCGAAGGCGTAGGACGCGCGGTCGCGCGCCTTGTAGTACGTCGAGTGCCGCGTCAGCTCGCTCCCGCGCAGCTCGACGGCCGTGATCAGCTCCCCGTGGGCCAGGGTGGTGTCGTCCTCGGGGTGGTGACCGGGCAGTCGGTGCAGGTCGGCGAGCGGCACGCGCCGCTCCCCGTCGGGGCCGAGCACGACGACGTCGGCGTCGAGGGCGGCCAGGCCCACGGCCATGTCGGAGGGGTGGGTGGCGACGCAGTCGGCGCTCGTGCCGAGGATGGCGTTGTAGCGCCCGTAGCCCTCCAGCGCCGAGCAGCCCGAGCCGGGCTCGCGCTTGTTGCACTGCGTGGTGACGTCCTGGAAGTAGACGCAGCGGGTGCGCTGCAGCAGGTTGCCGCCCGTGGTGGCCTGGTTGCGGATCTGTCCCGAGGCGCCCGCGAGCAGCGAGCGCGAGAGCGCCGGGAAGGTGCTGCGGACCACCGGGTGGGCGGCGAGGTCGCTGTTGCGCACGTTGGCGCCGATGCGCAGCCCGCCGCGGTCGCCCTCGAGGACCTCGACGGTGTCGAGCGGGAGCCGGCTGACGTCGACCAGGGTCGAGGGGGTCGCCACCCCCAGCTTGAGGTGGTCGACCAGGTTGGTGCCGCCGCCGAGGAAGCGGGCGTGGGGGTCGGCGCTGACGGTGGCGACCGCGGAGGCGGCGTCGTCGGCGCGGACGTAGGTGAGCTCCTTCACCGGGCGCCCTCCGTCTCGTGGTCGTGGGTGTGGCGGGCGGGATCGACGCCCCGGCCGGGGGTCTGGCCCGCGGCCTGGCGCACGGCGTCGAGGATGCCGACGTAGGCCCCGCAGCGGCACAGGTTGCCGCTCATGCGCTCGCGGATCTCCTCGTCGGTCAGCTCGACGTCACCGCCGACCTCGAGGTCGTCGGTCACATGGCTGGGGTGGCCCTGCTTCGCCTCGTCGAGCACGCCGACGGCCGAGCAGATCTGGCCGGGGGTGCAGTAGCCGCACTGGTAGCCGTCGTGGTCGAGGAAGGCCTGCTGCACGGGGTGCAGCGCGTCTTCCCCACGGGAGGCCGGGTCGGCCGCGGAGCCGGTGAGCCCGGCGGCGGTGACGATCTCGTCGCCGTCGTGGGCCACGGCGAGGGCCAGGCAGGTGAGGTGGCGGCGCCCTTCGAGGAGCACGGTGCACGAGCCGCACTGGCCGTGGTCGCAGCCCTTCTTGGGAGCGGTCGCGCCGATCCGCTCGCGCAGGGCGTCGAGCAGCGTCGTGCGGGTGTCGACGTCGAGCGTGTGCTCGCTGCCGTCGACGGTGAGCGTGATGGAGGTGTCCATGGGCCGCCTTCCGTGAGGTGCCAGGGTGGCCTCCTCGACTCTGCCTCCCGAACGCCCCGCAGCGTCCACCCGCGGGGGTGAACGGGCCCCGCGCTCCCATGGACACCGGTGCGGCGGCCGGGTCGGCTCCCACCCGCGCGGGTGGGACGGTGAGGGTGCGGCGCGAGGGATGCTCGGGGCAGCGGTCGCCGCGGCGGCCGAGTCGGTCAGGCGGGGCTCACGCAGCCCGCCGGGGGGCGCCGAACTCCCGACCAGGCTGGCCCGCGGCGACCGCTGACCGCGCCGCGGGGCGTCAGCCGACCGAGGCGGGGTCCACCGGGAGAGCGAGCGCCGAGCTGCTCTGCTCCTCGACGGGCGTGGGCGGGTCGAGGTCGGTGTCGTCGCCCTGCAGCAGCCCGATGAGCAGGATGACGCCGCCCACGACCACGAGCAGCACGAGCACGGCGGCGGGCACCAGCCACCGTGCCCGGTTGCCTGCGGGGGTCTTGGCCTGGTCGGTCATCGGTCCTCCGATCGTGAGGCGGAAGGTCCGGCCTCTCATCCACCGTGCCACGGGCCGCGGGCCGGTATCTCCCACAGAAGGGTGACTCCGACGTCGCCCGCGACACGTGCCGTGACCTTCGCCACAGGTGCCGCGGTGGCCGGGCGCGGTCTGCCATCGTGCGAGCGGGCCCGGTCGCCCCGACCGGCCGTCCCCCCACGACCCCGAGCCCGAGGTGCGCCCATGAAGATCACCGTCGACTACGACCGCTGCGAGGGCATCGGCATGTGCGAGTCGCTGGCCCCCCACCACTTCCAGCTCGAGGACAACGGCGACCTCACCGTGCTCCAGGCCGAGGTCGCGCCCGAGGACGTCTCCGACGTCGAGGAGGCCGTGGCCAGCTGCCCCACCGGGGCGCTGCGACTCCAGTGACCGCTCCGGGGTCGACGCCCGACCGCGGCGCGCCGCCCGACCCGGCCACGGGCCGACTGGTCGTGGTCGGCGCCTCGCTCGCCGGGCTGCGCGCGGTCGAGTCGGCCCGCAAGGCGGGGTTCGCCGGGTCGATCACGCTGGTCGGCGCCGAGGAGCACCTGCCCTACGACCGCCCGCCGCTGTCCAAGGCGCACCTCGGGGCCGGCTCCGGGTCGGAGCCCGCGGCGCCCTACCTGCGCGAGGAGGCCCACCTGCGCGAGGAGCTCGGGGTCGAGCTGCTGCTCGGCCGGCCGGCCACCGCGCTCGACACCGCCGCGCGCGTCGTCCACGTCGGCGGGCGCGAGGTGGCCTACGACGCCGTCGTGCTCGCCACCGGGTCGACGGCGCGGCGCCTGCCCGGCACCGACCACCTCGACCGCGTGCACCCGCTGCGCACCCTCGACGACGCGCGCGCGGTGCGGCGCGCCCTCGAGGCGCGGGCACGCACGGTCGTGGTGGGCGCGGGGTTCATCGGCTCCGAGGTCGCCTCGGCGGCCCGGGGCCGGGGCCTCGACGTCACCGTGGTGGAGGCCCAGCCCACGCCGCTGGCGCGGGCCGTGGGCGCGGAGCTGGGCGCCCACGTCGCCGCCATCCACGAGCGCCACGGCACCCGCCTGCTCACCGGCGTCGGCGTCGCCTCGGTCGAGGGCGACGGCTCGGGCCGGGTGGAGCGGGTCGTGCTCGACGACGGCACGGTGCTGCCGGCCGACCTGGTCGTCGTCGGCATCGGGGTCGTGCCCGCCACCGGCTGGCTGGAGGGCTCCGGGCTGCGCCTCGACGACGGTGTCGTCTGCGACGAGACGCTGTGGGCCGGCGCCCCGGGGGTCTGGGCCGCGGGCGACGTCGTGCGCTGGCCCAACGCCACGATGGGGGAGACCCAGCGGCTGGAGAACTGGACCGGGGCCGCCGACCAGGGAGCCGCGGCCGCGCGCAACGCGCTCGACCCGGCCGCCGCGGCGGCGTACGCGACGGTGCCCTTCTTCTGGTCCGACTGGTACGACGTGCGGATCCAGATGATCGGCTCGCCGGTGGCCGACGAGGTGCTCGTCGTCGACGGCGACCCGACCGCGGCCGGACGCTGGGTGGCGCTCTACCGCCGCGGCGACCGGCTGATCGGCGCGCTGGCGGTCGACGCCCCGGCGGAGATCATGAAGTACCGGGCCCAGGTGATGCGGGGCGGCTCGTGGGACGACGCGCTGGCCCACGCCGCGGCGCGGCGCGAGCGGGCCGCCGGGCGCGCCGCCGGGCCCGCTTCCTAGGCCGCTCCTGGGCCTGCTTCCTGGGCCCGCTTCCTAGGCTGGGACCCATGAGCGACTTCCTCGTGCCCGACCAGACCGACCGCACCTGGCTGGTGACCGGCGCCAACTCCGGGCTCGGCTTGGAGACCTCCCGGATGCTGGCGGCCGCCGGCGCCCACGTGGTCATGACCGCCCGCGACGCCGCCAAGGGGCGGGCCGCGGCCGAGGAGGTCCGCGGCGGCCTCGGCGGCCGGGGGTCGGTGGAGGTCGCCGCGCTCGACCTGGCCGACCTGGCCTCGGTGCGGGCCCTGGCCGAGGGCTGGGAGCGTCCGCTGCACGGCGTGGTCGCCAACGCCGGGATCATGATGGTGCCCCAGGGCCGCACGGTCGACGGGTTCGAGCTCCAGCTCGGCACCAACCACCTGGGCCACTTCGCGCTGGTCAACCTGCTGCTGCCCCACGTGGCCGACCGGGTGGTGTCGGTGTCCTCGGCGCTGCACAAGGGCCCGCCGCTGGACTTCGACGACCTCTTCCTGGAGCGCTCCTACTCGCCGGGGCGGGCCTACCAGCAGAGCAAGCTGGCCAACCTCCTCTTCACCGCCGAGCTCCAGCGACGCCTCGGTGCGTCCGGCTCCGCGGTGCGCGCGACCGCCGCGCACCCGGGCTACGCCGCGACCAACCTCCAGTCGCACCACGCCGTGCCGCTGATGAACACCCTGATGGCGGTGGGCAACCGCGTCGTCGCGACCAGCGCCGAGGAGGGGGCGCGCCCTTCGGTGATGGCGGCGACCTACGACCTCGTCGGCGGCACCTACGTCGGTCCGTCGCGGCTCGGCGGGCTCCGCGGCGCCCCCGCACCGGCCTCGCGCTCGCTGGAGGCGGCCGACGACGGCGCGGCTCGACGGCTGTGGGACGTCTCCGAGGAGCTGACGGGCGTGGGCTGGGCGCTGTGACCTGCGGGTTCGGCTGAGCCGCGCCCCGCGGGTGCGGCACACTGGGCCCGAGCACGGCCGTCGACGACGGCCCCCACGGAGGCCGGACGGAGGTGGCTGGAGTGAGCCCTGGGACCGCCGGCACCGTCCAGGCCGCCCGCAACCCGTTCGGGTCGTGGTTGCTGGGCCCGGCCGATCAGAGCCTGCGGGCGCTGCGGGTGCGGATGCAGCTGCTGCTCACCGTCATCCTGCTCACCACCCACAGCATCGGCGCGGGGGTGGTGGTCATCTTGTCGACCTTCGTCTTCGCCCAGGAGACGCCGGAGGCCGACATGGCCCTCGCGCTCTTCATCGCCATCCCGGTCTACGTCGGCCTCGCGCTCGTGCTCGGGGCGGTCCGTGGCACCCGCGGCACCCTCAAGGCCCTGCGCTGGGCCACCCGCGGCGAGGAGCCCACCCCGCGCGACCGGCTCCGCACGCTGCGGGTGCCGCTGCGCCTCACCCTGCTCCAGGCGGGGCTCTGGCTGGCCGCCGTCGTGCTCTTCACCCTCCTCTCGGCGCTGCTGCAGCCCTCGCGGGCGGTGAGCACGGGCCTGACCGTGGCCATCGCCGGGCTGGTGGTGTGCGCGGTGGCCTACCTGCTCACCGAGTTCACGCTGCGCCCGATCGCGGCGCGCGCCCTCACCGGCGACACCTCCGCGCGGCGCCCGCGGGGCCTCGGGGTCGGCGGCCGGCTGCTCACCTTCTGGCTGCTCGGCACCGGCGCCCCGGTGGTCGGCCTGATGGTGGCGGCCGTGCTGGCCCTCACCGACGGGGTCTCCACCACCCGGCTGGCCGTCGAGGTGCTGGTGCTGGGCGGGGTGGTCCTCGTCTTCGGCCTCCTGGTCACCGTGCTCAACGCCCGCTCGGTGGTGGCCCCCATCGAGTCGGTGCGCCGCGCCATCGCCCGGGTCCGCTCCGGCGACCTGTCGCAGCGGGTGCCGGTCTACGACGGCAGCGAGCTGGGCCTGCTCCAGGCCGGCTTCAACGAGATGGCCGACGGGCTGCGCGAGCGCGAGCACCTGCGCGACGTCTTCGGGCGCCACGTCGGGCGCGACGTCGCCGAGGCCGCGGCGGCGGGCGACCTCGAGCTGGGCGGGGCCTCGCGGGTGGTCACCGTGCTCTTCGTCGACCTCGTCGGCTCGACCTCCATGGCCGCCGACCGCGAGCCGGCCGAGGTGGTCGACGTACTCAACCGCTTCTTCTCCGTGGTCGTCGACGAGGTCGACGCCCACGGAGGCTTCGTCAACAAGTTCATGGGCGACGCGGTGCTGGCCGTCTTCGGCGCCCCGGTCGAGCTGCCCGACCACGCCGCGCGCGCCCTGGCGGCCGGGCGCGCGATGGCGCAGCGGCTGGCCGAGGAGCAGACCGACGTCGCGGCCGGCATCGGCGTCTACACCGGCGAGACGGTGGCCGGCAACGTCGGCACGACCGACCGGCTGGAGTACACGGTGATCGGTGACGCGGTCAACGCCGCCGCCCGCCTCACCGAGCTGGCCAAGGAGGTCGACGGCGGGCTGCTGACCTCGTGGGAGACCGTCGAGGCCGCGGGCGGCGAGGAGGGCGCGCGGTGGCGGCGCCACGGCCGGGCCGTCCTGCGGGGGCGGACCGTCGAGACCACGCTGGCCGTGCCGGCCGACCTCGCGTGACCACGGCGCCCCCGGCCCCCCGGCAGCCCGACCGGCAGCCCGACCGGCAGCCTGACCGGCAGCCCGACCGGCAGGTCTGGGCCGACGTCGCCAAGGGTGCGTGCATCCTGCTGGTCGTGCTCCACCACGCCGTCGGCAAGCTCTACGTGCCGGCGCTCATGGGCGAGCCCGGCCCGCCGCCGCTGCCGGGCACCGACCGCGCCGCCGGAGACGGCTGGCTGGACCCCTCCGGCCTGGCGCTGGTCTGGTACGAGCTGTCGGCGGCCCTCAAGCCGGTGCGGATGCCGCTGTTCTTCGTCGTGAGCGGCTTCTTCGCCGCCGGCGTCGTGCGCCGGCCGTGGCCGGCGCTGCGCCGTCGGGTGGGCACGACCGCGTGGGTCTACGCGGTGTGGCTGCTGCTGCTGGCGGCGTACTTCTCGGTGGAGCGGGCGATGCCGCTCAACCGCACCCAGGACGGCGCGGAGCTGCTGGCCGACCTGGTCTGGGCCTCGACGGGGCTGTGGTTCCTCTACGCGCTGGCGGTCTACGTCGTGCTGGCCCGGCTGCTGGTGCGCTGGCCGCGGGCGACCCTCGCGGGGGCGGCCCTGCTCACCGCGGCGACCTCGTGGCTGCCGGTCGACGACCTCAACCGCGCCGCGGTGCTGACCCACTTCGTGTTCTTCGCCTGGGCCGCCTACCGGCCCCAGGACGTACGCCGGCTCGCCGGTCCCGCCGCCGGCCGGCCGTGGCGCGTGCTGCTGCTCGTGGCCGGCTTCGTGGCGCTGCTCGCGGCGCAGCGGGCCGCCGGCCTGCCGGGCAGCGCCGACCTGCTGGTGCTGGCCCTGCTCGGGGTGCCGCTCGGGCTGGCCGTCGCGGTCGCGCTGGCCGAGCGGCCGCGGGTCGGGGCCGCACTGGCGCGCCTCGGGGCGCTGACGCTGCCGGTCTACGTCCTGCACTCGCCGCTGCTCGCGCTGCTCGCCCACGCGCCGGCGCTGCTGCCCCCGCCCGGGAGCCCGCTGCTCGCGCTGGCGTGGCCGGTGGTGGTGGCCGCCGCCGCCGTGGCGGTGTGCCTGGCCCTGCACCGGCTGCTGCTCGCGGTCGGCCTCGACTGGCTCTTCGCGCTGCCGCGCCCGGTGGCCGCGCGCGCCCCGGCGGGGCTCAGCGGGCCAGGGAGCGGTGGGCGTCGAGGAGCGAGGGTCCGTACCAGGTCAGCAGCCGACCGCTGACCAGCTCGGTCGCCACGCCGCCCGCGCCGCCCGGGCCGCCCGGGCCGCCCGGGCCGTCCGGGCCGTCCGGGCCGCCCGCGAACACCTCCGGGCCGTCGTCGGCGGTGAAGAGGTAGGGCTCGTCGGGGAGCAGCACGACGTCAGGGGCGGCCGCGACGACCTGCTCCGGGGAGGCGGCGGGATAGCGGTCGGGGTGGTCGGCGAAGACGTTGTCGAGACCGAGGCGACGGGCCAGGTCGCCGGTGAAGGTGCGCGCGCCGACGACCATCCACGGGTCGCGCCACACCGGGATGGCCACCCGTCGCGACACCGGTGGCACCGGGCCGCACCACAGCCTGCGGGCCTCGCCCAGCCAGGTCGGGCGCTCCCAGCCGAGACCGTCGAGCAGCCGCTCCATCGAGCCGACCGCCTCCGGCACGGTCTCGATGCGGGTCACCCAGACCCGCACGCCGCTCTCGCGCAGCCGCCTCACGTCGAGCTCGCGGTTCTCCTCCTGGTTGGCCACGACCACGTCGGGCTCCAGCGCGCGCACCGCGGCGAGGTCGGGGTTCTTGGTGCCGCGCACCCGGGCGGCGCCGAGGTCGGCGGGGTGGGTGCACCAGTCGGTCGCACCGACCACGGCGTCGCGGTCGACCGAGGCCAGCGCCTCGGTCAGCGACGGCACCAGCGAGACCACCCGGCGCGCCGGGCGCGGTCCGTCGTACGCCGTGCCGAGGTCGTCCACCCGCCCGACGCTACCCGCCCGCTGGTCTAGCCACCGGGCAGGGCCCGGGGCCAATCGGGCCCCGGCGCGGGCCGCCGCGTCCTAGCGTCGGGCCGTGCCCACGCCGAGCCGCCCCCGAGCCGCCCACCGCCGACCGGTCCGAGCCGCCGTGGCCGCAGCGCTGCTGGTGCTCGCCGCCGGCTGCGGGGGCGCGTCGTCGCCGGGGGAGGCGGACGCGGGTGGGTCGGTGCCGACCGCCCACACCGGGCGCGAGGGCGACGGCTGGACGGTGCTGCACTACTCGATGGCCGACACCGACCTCGAGCCCTTCATGGTCGGCGACCTCAACGAGCTCGGCGCCGTGGGCTCCAACGACAACCTCCAGGTGCGCGAGCTGATGGACCGCTCGCCCGACTACGGCGCCGACCCGGCGCTCGACCAGGGTGACTGGGTCGGCGCGCGCGTGCTCGACCTGGGCCCCGCGGGCACGAGCGAGCTGGTGGAGGACCTCGGCGACGTCGACTCCGCCGACCCCGCGACCCTCGCCGACTTCGTGGCCGAGGGCATCGAGGCCCACCGGGCCGGTCACTACGCGCTGGTCATCTCCGACCACGGCGCCTCGTGGCCCGGCGTCGGGCCCGACGACGGCACCGGCGAGGTGCTCGACCTGGCCGACCTGACGCGCGGCATCTCCGAGGGGCTGGAGCGCGCGGGCGTCGACAAGCTCGACCTGCTGGGCTTCGACGCCTGCCTGATGGCCAGCTACGAGGTGGCCAGCGCGGTCGCTCCGCTCGCCGACCGGCTGGTCGCCTCCCAGGAGCTCGAGCCCGGCCACGGCTGGGACTACGGCGCGCTCCGGCTGCTCGCCGAGGACCCCGACGCCACCGCCGACCAGCTCGGCGCGGCGCTGCTCGACGGCTTCGTCGCGCAGGCCGAGGCCGAGGGCACCGCCGACGGCATCACCCTCGGGCTGGTCGACCTGACGCGCATGGACGAGGTCGACGCCGCGATGGCCGCCTTCAGCGGTGCGCTCGCGGAGCGGGCGGTCGCGGTGGCACCCGTCGTGGGCCGCGCGGGGGCGGAGACGCTGGGCTTCGCCCGCAGCCCCGACGAGGCCGAGGACAGCCACATGAAGGACCTCGGGCTGCTCGCCACGACCATCGGCGTCGAGGCCCTCGACGTCTCCGACGAGGCCGACGCCCTGGTGCGCGCGATCGGCGACGCCGTCGTCTCCGAGGTCGACGGCGCCGCCACCCGGGGCGCCACCGGCCTGTCGATCTACTTCCCTCCCACCGCCGAGCTGGCCGACGGGGCCTACCTCGACGTCGCCTCCGCCGAGCCCTGGGCCGACTTCCTCACCGCCTACTACGACGCCGGCGCGCAGATCCCCGCCGAGGAGACCGCGCAGTTCACCGACCTGGCCGACGGCCCGCTGGTGGAGCTGGAGGACGGCGGCGTCTACGTCACCGCGGAGTACGACGAGCTGGGCCAGGCCAACCTCACCGACGCCACGATCTCCTACGCCGTCGTCGAGCCCGACGGCTCGCTGACCTACCTCGGCGAGGAGAGCGCCGCCATCGACCCCGACGGGGCGCCGGTGGCCAGCGGCTTCTACGACCTCACGACGCTGGAGATCAGCGACGGCATCGACACCGCCCGGGCCTACGTCTCGCTGCTGGTGGAGGAGGACGCCGACGTGGTCTCCCTCGACGTGCCGATGGCCTACTACGCCCCCGGCGACGTCGACGGCGAGACCTACCAGGACGTGCTGCTCTCGATCGAGATCGACGTCGACTCCGGCGACATCGTGGCCGAGACCTACTACGCCTACGACCCCGCGACCGAGGGCTACGGCGAGCTCAACGCCGAGCCCGACGGCCTCATCGTGCCGGAGGTCTACACCCTGCTCAACGACGGCTCGGAGCGCTGGACCCCCACCTCCGACGTCGGCCTCTACGCCGACCTCGAGGCCCTCACCTACGACCTCGTGCCCCTGGAGTCGGGCACCCGCCTCCAGCTCGACCTCACCGTCTACGACTACGGCGACAACGCCAGCACGATCAGCGGCTTCACCCAGGTGCCCTGAGGCGACGCCGGCCCGCCGCTAGGCTCGGGCGGGCCGGGCGCCGGCGCCACTTACTGACCGTTGGACCCACTTCGACACCGTTGTGACGGTCAGGTAGTGGGTCCAACGATCAGTAAGAGGGGGCCCCGCGATGGGTGCGCACCACCCGCGACACGCAGCACCGGGGACGGCTGAGGCCTCCTCGCCCCGCATGCGACGACTGGCCCTCGCGGTGGTCGTGCCGCTGGCGCTCGTGACGCTGGGCTGCCTGGTCTGGCTGTGGCCGGGCTCGCTGCCCGGGCCCGACACCCCCGGCTCGCTGGAGCAGGTCGAGGGCGTGGTCACCGCGGTCAGCGTGGAGCAGTGTCCCGAGAGCGCAGCGACGGGCGGCACCACGCCCGACCCCACCGCCGACCCGGCATCCGGCGCCGGCGGTGCCGCGGCGGCGAGCACCTGCGGCACCGCGACGGTGCGGCTGACCAGCGGCGCCGACGACGGGCTCGAGGTGGAGACGCCGCTGCCGACCGGCGCGGGCGCCGTCGAGGTCGGGGAGGGCGACGACGTGCTGCTGGTCGAGCTCGGGGCCGCGCGCGACCCGGACGGCTCCGTCGACGAGTCGGCGCCCCCGTCGTACTCGATCGTGGACCGGCAGCGCGGCACGGGGCTGGCGGTGCTGGTGGGGGCCTTCGCGCTGGCGGTCGTGGCCTTCGGGCGGCTGCGTGGGCTGACGGCGCTGCTGGGGCTCGGGGTGACCTTCGGGCTGCTGGTGTGGTTCGTGGTGCCGGCGATCCTGGCGGGGGAGTCGCCGCTGCTCGTGGCCATCGTGGGGTCGGCGGCGATCGTGCTGACAGTGCTCTACCTGACCCACGGGCCGAGCCTGTCGACCACCGTGGCGGTGGTCGGCACGATCGCGGCCCTGACCCTCACCGGGCTGCTTTCCGCGCTCTCGGTGGCGGTGCTGGGGCTGACCGGGGTCTCCGACGACCTGTCGTCCTCGCTCGGCACGACCTACGGCGTCAACGTGCAGGGCGTGCTGCTCGCGGGCATCGTCATCGGCTCGCTCGGCGTGCTCGACGACGTCACCGTCACCCAGGCCGCGACGGTGGAGGAGATCGCGCGGGCCAACCCGGGCTACGGCGCGCGCGAGCTCTACCGCGCCGCCACCCGCGTCGGGCGCTCCCACATCGCCTCGGTCATCAACACCATCGTGCTGGCCTACGCCGGCTCAGCGCTGCCGCTGCTCATCCTCGTCGTCGCCACCGACGACCCGCTGGGCGACGTCGTCACCGACCAGGTGATCGCCCAGGAGGTCGTGCGCAGCGTCGTGGCGACCTTCGGGCTGATGGCCGCGGTGCCGATCACCACGGCGCTGGCCGCCCTCGCGGTGCGCGAGGCCTGGTCGGGCAGTGGCCGCCTGGCCTGACCTATCGAATCGCGATAGATTGTGATCGTTGGTCGAGAGGAGCGATGAGATGGGTCGTGTGGTGACGCTCGCGCTGCGGGTGGTGCTGGCCGTGGGGATCGCCGGGTCGCTCGTCGTCCAGGTCCTGCTGGTGCCGCTGGCGGCGCGCGACCTGTCGGGGGCCGGCGCGGAGGTGCTGCGGCTGCGCCCGGCGCTGCTCGTGCTCGCCGTGCTGGGCGTGCTGACCGTGCAGGTCACGATGGTCTGCACCTGGCGCCTGGCGACGATGGCCCGCCGGGGCACGGTCTTCTCCCGGGCGGCCTTCCGCTGGATCGACGTCGTCGTGGGCGCGATCGCCACGGCCTCGCTGCTCTGCTTCGTGCTCGGGGCGCTGCTCGCCCCGGGGGAGGCGGTAGCTCCCGGGGTGGTGCTGCTCGTGGGCGGCCTCGGGGTCCTCGCGGCGGGGGTGGCGCTCGTCGTGCTCGTGATGCGCGCGCTGCTGGTCCGGGCGGTCGACCGCGACGCGGAGGCGACGGCCCTGCAGACCGAGCTCGACGCGGTCATCTGATGGTGCTCTGAGGTGGCCATCGTCGTGGACGTCGACGTCATGCTGGCGCGGCGCAAGATGGCGGTGGGCGTGCTGGCCGAGCGGGTCGGCATCACCCCCGCCAACCTGGCGGTGCTCAAGAACGGCCGCGCCAAGGCGGTGCGTTTCGCGACGCTGGAGGCCCTCTGCGAGGCGCTGGACTGTCAGCCGGGGGACCTGCTGCGGTGGGTGCCCGACGAGTGAGCAGGCCCGCGCCGGGTCAGGGGGCGCTCCAGTGCTGCCAGTCGGGCTCGGAGTAGTCGCCGCCCCACTCCCAGCCGCGGGAGGCGAAGGCGCGGAAGACGACGTCGCCGCGAGCGATGACGCCCGGCACGGCGCGGGCACCGGGGGAGCGGTCGACGTCGGCGAACGCGCGACCGGCCGGCGGCAGCACCTCGCCCCCCAGGACGTAGGGGTTCTGCACCGGGTTGATGTCGAGGGCGCGGCCGAAGGCGTGGTCGGAGAAGCGGTCGGTGCCGGCCACGGTGCGGCAGTTGTAGCCCGAGGTGTTGTT
Organism: Nocardioides sp. P86; assembly: GCF_023712465.1. Taxonomy (NCBI): domain Bacteria; kingdom Bacillati; phylum Actinomycetota; class Actinomycetes; order Propionibacteriales; family Nocardioidaceae; genus Nocardioides; species Nocardioides sp. P86. The sequence continues at coordinate 768,753 of NZ_JAMAYE010000003.1, forward strand.
GGCCGCCATCGAGCGGTCGTCGTCGCCGCCGTAGGCGTCGACGAGCCGCATCCGGCGGATCGGGAAGCGCTCGCGGTAGAGGGTGCGGAAGATCTGCGTGACCTCCTCGGCGACGTCCTCGTGCACGACCATCGCCCCGGTGCGGGCCGCTCCGTCGAAGCCGACGTAGGACATCCGCAGCTGGCGCAGGTCGGTCAGCGGCACCGGACAGGTGGGGCGGTGGCTGGAGCCGAGCATGCTGCGGCGCACGGCCGGCCCGATCCGGCGCACCTCGGAGCGGTACGCCGGCAGCGCCTCGGTCGCCGGGGGGGCGGGCTGCTGGGTCGGGTCGGGCTGCCCGCCGGGCTCGGCGGCGGCGCCGGGGCCGGGCTCGAGGCCGGTGCAGCCGCGCAGGCGGCGCCAGTCGGCGACGGCCTCACCACGGGCCGCGCCGGTGACCGGCTGGGGCTGTCCGCCGGGCTCGGGGATGAGCGCCGGCCGCCAGGTGACGCCCTCGACGGCGTCGGCGGAGACCTCGACCTCGAGCACGCCGGTCTCGGCCTGCCGGCCGTGGTACCAGAGGAAGTTGCCCAGGCCGTAGCCCACGTAGGCGTCGTCGAGCAGCCCCCCGCCCTGGAGCTGGTGGGAGTGGGAGCCGACGACGACGTCGGCGCCGGCCTCGGCGAGCGAGGCGGCGAGGTCCTGCTGGAGCGGGGTGGGGCAGGCGGCGCCCTCCTCCCCCCAGTGCAGGTAGACGACCGTGACGTCGTCGGTGGCGGCGGAGTCGCGCACGGCCGCGAGCAGACGGGGGGCGTCGGGGGTGCGGGCCGCGGCGAGGCCGGGTCCGGCGCCCTCCCGCACGCTCCAGGTCGGGTCGGCGCTCTCGAGCGGTGAGGAGTCGGCGGCCAGCACGCCGACGCTGAGGCCCTCGACCTCGACGCGGTGGGGGGTGAAGGCCGCGGTGGGATCGGCGCCGACGCCGACCACGCCGACGGGGCTGTCGGCGGCGATCGCGAGGGTGTCGCGCAGGCCGGCCGCGCCGTAGTCGGCGCCGTGGTTGTTGGCGACCGAGACGACGTCGACACCGGAGCGGTCGAGCAGGTCGAGGGCGGAGGGCGGGCTGCGGAACCAGTAGCGCAGTGACGGGTCCTCCAGCTCCTTGGCGGCCGGGGCACCGGTGCCGGGGCGGGTCAGCGCGCTCTCGAGGTTGACCATCGCGAGGTCGGCGCCGCGCAGCACCCGCGACATCGGACCGAGGGTGGAGCGGGGGCGCTCCGAGAGCCCGCGCAGGGCGCCCTCGAGGTGGACGTCGCCGGCGAAGGCGAGGGTGGCGGTCGGGCCGGCGGGGGCGGCGGACGCCGCGCGACCGGCCTCGGAGGCGGGGGCCTCGGACGTGCGCGCCGACTCCGCCTCGGAGTCGGGGCTGCACCCCCCGAGCACGAGCGAGCCGACCAGGGCACCGACGAGCGCACCCGCGCCGCGTCGGCGCCCGCACCGCTCGCCACGCCGCCCGTGGTGTCGCATCTGGTCCCCGTCCGCCCGGCCTCGCCCGTGTGCGAGTGCCTCCACTGTGACGGGCGGCGCCAAGCAAAGGTCGTCCCGTGACGGGCCACGGGCCCCCCGGTGCTGTCTGCTCACCCCTCGATGGGGTACCAGTAAGGGTGACCACCTCCACCGTGACCAGCCCTTCCGCGACCGGCGCCGTCACGGCCGCGGCAGACCCGGCCGAGCGGCCCGTCTCCCCGGCGACGGCGCACCTGGACGCCGCCGACGTCGCGGCGCTCGCGGCCGAGCTCGACGCCCTGCGCGACGAGGTCCTGGCCGGTCGCGGGGCGCGCGACGCGGCGTACATCCGTCGGGTGATCGCGGTGCAGCGGGGCCTCGAGCTCGGCGGTCGCGCGCTGCTCGTCGTGGGCTCGCGCCGCCGGCCGGTGTGGGTGCTGGGCGCGGCCTGCCTGGCCACCGCCAAGGTGCTCGACAACATGGAGATCGGCCACAACGTGCTCCACGGGCAGTGGGACTGGATGCGCGACCCGAAGATCCACTCCGCGACCTGGGACTGGGACCACGTCACCCCGCCGGAGCAGTGGAAGCGCTCGCACAACGAGCTGCACCACGTGCACACCAACGTGCTCGGCCACGACAACGACCTCGGCTACGGCATCCTGCGCGTCGACGAGGCGCAGCCGTGGCGTCCCCGCCACGCGGTGCAGCCGCTGTGGAACCTCGTCAACGCCGTCTTCTTCGAGTACGGCATCGCGCTCTACGACCTCGAGGTCGGGGAGACGCTGCGCGCCGGGCGGCGCCCCGACGCGGAGATGCGGGGGCGCATCGGCGACGTGCTGCGCCGCGCCCGCCGCCAGCTGCTCAAGGACCTCGTCATCCACCCGGCGCTCTCGGGCCCGGGGTGGCGCTCGACGCTGAGCGCCACCCTCGCCGCCAACCTGGTCCGCAACCTGTGGAGCCACTCGGTGATCATGTGCGGCCACTTCCCCGAGGGCGTGGAGACCTTCGAGCTCGACGAGACGCCGACGCGCGAGACGCGGGGGGAGTGGTACCTGCGCCAGATGCTCGGCTCCGCCGACATCACCGGCCCGCCGCTGCTGCACGTGCTCGCGGGCAACCTGTCGCACCAGATCGAGCACCACGTCTTCCCCGACCTGCCCAGCAACCGCTACGCCGAGATCGCGCCCCGGCTGCGGGAGGTCATGGAGCGCCACGGCCTGACCTACCACGCCGCGCCGCTGCACCGTCAGGTCGCCAGCGCCTGGCACAAGGTGGTGCGGCTCTCGGTGCCGCCGAGGGTCAGCGGGTCCAGACGGGGTCGGTGAGGATCGCGCGGGCCTGCTCGACGCTGAGCGCGGGCACGTCGGTGGGGTCGGGCACGGTGTCGGGGCCCTCGTCGCGGGTGCCCTCGGCGACGTAGAGCTCGACGTGGCCGCCGGAGGGGTCGGCGAGGGTGGCCAGGACGTAGGCGCGGTCGGTGGGCCGCTCCCGGCCCTCGACGACGGTCCGCTCGACCTTCTCGGTGACCACGCCGACGAGCTCGCCGGCCTCGGTGCGGACCTCCTTGCAGGTCTCGTGGCCGGTGAGCTCAGCGCACGGCACCACGGCCTGCAGCGGCGCGTTGTCGCCCCCCGCGCACGGACCACCGGCACTCAGCTCGGCCAGGCTCGTGCGTCCGCCCGGCACCCCCGGCGGCGGCAGCAGGGTGACGCTGGCGAAGTCGGCGTCCTCGCCCGCCCCCTCGCCCGTGACCAGGTCACCGCCCCAGGCCCCGGGCGAGGCGTCGTCGGTGCCGCCGATCCGGGTGCCCGGCGGCAGGAGGGCCGCCAGGTCGTCGCGGACCTCCTCCGAGGGCCTGCTCCACCAGCCGGTGGCCGCTGCGTCGGGGTCGCACGCGGCGGGACCCGCTTCGTCGAGCCGGGTCCGGGGGTCGGAACCACGGCCCTCGCCCGCGCCGGCGCCCGGGCCGCTGGCGGGGTCGACGGCCACCGGGTGACCGGACGGGTCGGGCCCTCCCGGCCAGCCCTCGGCGAGGGCCGGGGCGGCGAGCGCGAGGGCGGCGGCGACGGCGAGGCCGCCGGTGCCCTGGACGAGACGACGGCGGGTGCGCTGGCGCCGGCCGCGGGCCAGGGCTGCGGGCAGGACGTCGGGGGCGCGCAGCCCGTCGACGGCGTGGGCCAGGCGCTCGCGCAGGCGGGCGTCGTGGTCGGGCTGGTGCGGGGTCTGGTGGCTGGGGTCGGTCACGGGGTGCTCCTGGGGAGGTCGTGGGTGAGGCCGGCGGGCTGGGCCGCTGGCGGTGCCGCGGAGGGGTCGGCGGGGTCGTCGGGGTCGTCGGCGAGCAGCTCGCGCAGGGCGCGCAGCGCGCGTGCGGTGCGGTTCTTGACCGCCGACTCGGTGAGGTGGAGATCGGCCGCGGTGGTGGCGACGCTGAGGTCGAGCCAGAAGCGCAGCACCACGACCGCGCGGTCGAGGGCGGGCAGCCGGGCCAGGGCCGCGGTCAGGGTGACCCGGTCGGCGACACCGGCCGGGCCGGAGGGGTCGGGCGACGCCAGGGCGTCGGCGGTGCCGGTGTCGGCGGCCCGGCCGGCCACGTCCTCCACCGGGAGCTCGCCGCTGCGGCGCAGCCGCCGCTCGGAGAGGAACGCGTTGAGCAGGATGCGGTGGGTGTAGGCCACCGGGTCGTCGGTCGTGCGCAGGCGGCGCCAGCCGGCGAAGGCCTTGGCCAGGGTGGTCTGCAGCAGGTCCTCGGCGGCGTGCGGGGAGGCGGTGAGCAGGTAGGCGGAGCGGTAGAGCCGGTCGGAGTGCAGCGTCACGAACTCCGTGAACTCCGCGTCGTCTCGTCGCGCACCGCGCACGGTGCCTCCTCTCGGGTGGTGGATCGGCCTACGTGAGAGGAGACGCCTCGGCACCCCCACCCGGTCTCACGACACCGTCGGCCGGTCCCACGACGACCGCGCCGCGCTCAGGAGGCGCCCGGGAAGCCGTGCTGGCGCCACGCCTCGTAGGCGACCACGGCGGCGGAGTTGGACAGGTTGAGCGAGCGGCGGCCGGGCACCATCGGGATCCGCAGCCGGTCGGTCGTGCGGGGGTGCGCCAGCACGTCGTCGGGCAGCCCGGTCGGCTCGGGGCCGAAGAGCAGCACGTCGCCGGGCTGGTAGGCGACGTCGGTGTGCCAGCGGGTCGCGTGGGCGGTGAGCGCGAAGACCCGCGAGGAGGCCAGGGCCTCGCTGCCCAGCGCGGTGTCGAGGTCGGGGTGGACCACCACGGAGGCGAGGTCGTGGTAGTCGAGACCGGCCCGCTTGAGCCTCGGCTCGTCGAGCTCGAAGCCCAGCGGCTCGACCAGGTGCAGCGTCGCCCCCGTGCCGGCGACCATCCGGATCGCGTTGCCCGTGTTGGGCGGGATCCGGGGCTCGAGGAACATCACGTGGAACATGGGCGGCAGTATCCCGCGCCCGGCTGCCGAGGGGCCGGGCGCTCGGGGGCGAGTGCCCGCGAGTGCCCGCGAGTGCCCGCGAGTGCCGAGCGCCCGCGTGCTCAGGGGAGGGACACGGTCGTGCCCCTCCCCCGAGCACGACGACACCGCTCCGTCGGGGCGGTCGCACCGCCGCGTGGGACAGTGGCCGCCAGGGACGGCGGAGCACGGAGGACCCGGGATGCGCGTGGACGACGTGGTGCGGCTCGACCTCGGCACGTTCGTGCGCCCGGCCGAGGAGACCGGCACGGGCGCCCCTCGCGTCGAGCACGTGCTCGGCTACGTCGCCCGGACCCCCGCCGGCGTGCTGCTGCTCGACACCGGCATCGGCGACGCCGGGGCCGAGGCCGAGGGGTGGTACCGCCCGCGGCGGGTGCCGGTCGAGGAGGCGCTGGCCCGCGTCGGGCTGGCGGTCGGCGAGATCGACCTGGTCGTCAACTGCCACCTGCACTTCGACCACATCGGGGCGAACCCGGCCTTCGCCGGCCGCCCGATCCACTGCCAGCGCGGAGAGCTCGACGCGGCCCGCGCGGTCGGCTACACCGCGGCCGACCTGGTCGACTTCGCCGGCGCCCGCTACGAGCTGCTCGACGGCGAGGCCGAGATCGCGCCCGGGGTGCACGTCGTGCCGACGCCCGGCCACGTCGCCGGCCACCAGTCGGTCGTGCTGGAGTGCGACGACGGCTCGGTCGTGCTCGCGGGGCAGGCCCACGACACCGCGTCGGCCTGGTCGGCCGACGTGCTCGCCGAGCGGGCCCGGTCGCGCGGGCACACCGATCCCCTGCCCGCCGCGAGCCCGTGGCTGGCGCGGCTGCTCGCCTTCGACCCCCGACGGGTGGTCTTCGCCCACGACGCGGCGGTGTGGGTGCCCTGACCCGCGGCCGCGCGGCCTCGGCCGGGCAGCCTCAGCCGCGTAGGCCGACCTCGATCTCGGCGAGGGCGGCGTGGAGGTCGACCTCGGGGGTCCAGCCCCAGGCGTGGGCGCGGTCGGCGAGGATCCGGCCGGTCCAGGCGGGCTCGTCGTCCCAGACCGGCTCCACGCCGAGGGCGCCGGTGACGGCCTGGTGGTAGTCACGCACCGTGGCCGGCCCGGCGGCGACGTTGACCGGGGTGCACCCGCCGGCCACCGGGCCGGTGGCGGCGTCGTCGGAGGCGGCGACCCGGCCGGTCGCGACGTCGGCGATGAACGCGGCGAGGTCGTCGACGTGCACCCACGCGAAGCTCTGGTCGGGCACGGCGTGGCGCGCCTGCTCGTCGTCGCGGACGGCGGCGGGGCGCAGGGTGTTCCACACCGAGGAGTCGCCCTCGCCGAGGATGGCCGGCGGGCGCACCAGCACGCGGGTCAGCCCGTCGGTGGCGGCCAGCGCGGCGTCGGTGTCGCGCTTGGTGACGGGGTAGTCGCCGGCGTCGTCGTCGACCAGGTCGGAGGACTCGTCGACGTCTCCGCGACCCGGCGAGCGGTCGTAGACGGCGGCGGTCGAGACGTGCACGAGACGGTCGACCCCGGCCGACGCGGCCGCGCGGGCCACCACGGGGGTGCCCTCGACGCCGATCTCGTGCTGGGTCGCGCGGTCGCTGCCCATCGGGTGCACGGTGGTCACCACGGCGAAGGCGCCCTCGACCGCCGACGCGGCGAAGGCGGGGTCGGGGAAGTCGCCGACCCGCTCCTCCACACCGGCCAGGTCGGGGGCCGTGCCCGCGCGGCGTACGACGGCACGCACCTGTGCGCCCCGCTCCACCAGCGCCTCGCACACGCGGGCGCCGACGAGGCCGTTGGCGCCGGTCACGACGACCACGGGGGAGTCGGGGGCCTGCGTCGAGCCGGAGGACTGCGGGGCATCAGGGGTCGGGGTCATGCCCTCCACCCTGGCACGCGGCCGCCGCCCGCCCCAGGCGCTGAGGGGTGAGGGCGGCCGGAGGTGGCGGGTCAGGACCGGCGGGCGAGGAACGCCGAGAGGGCCACGCAGACGACGAGGCCGACGGCGCCGACGTCGGCCAGCAGCGGCAGCACGAGCACGGCCGCCACGAGCAGCACCGGCACGGCGAGCGCGCCGGGCACGACGTAGCCGAGGGTGCGCGAGCCCTGGACGCCCGGGGCGGGGCGGGACGGCCCGTCGGGCCGGTCGGAGGGCATGCGACCGACCTTAAGCCCCGGGCGCGGGCCGCGACGGCGCGGCGCCCGGGGGAGGGGTGCGCTCAGCGCAGGGCGAGGGAGCCGGAGAGGCCCGGCTCGAAGTCGAGGGCCTGGTCCTCGGCGATGCGCTCGTCCATCGCCTGGGCGACGTCCTCGGGCCACGGGCTGGTCTTGCGGGTGCTCATGTCGATGTGGAGGAAGATCTCCTCCATCACGTAGCTGACGCGCTGCTCGGTGTCGTCGAGCAGGTAGACCACGACGTGGGCGGCGCGCTCGGAGCGCCCGACCAGCCGGACCCGCGCGGAGAGCCGGTCACCGGTGCGCAGCTCGGTGAGGTAGGTGAGGTGGTGCTCGGCGGAGAAGCAGGCGTGGCCGTGGGCCGGCCAGTTCTGCGGGATGCCGAGACTCACCAGGGACTCGTCGAGCCCCTCGCTGGCGATGCCGAGGTAGTGCCGCACGTTGAGGTGTCCGTTGACGTCCTCGAACGCGATCGGCACGGGCTGCTCGGTGTAGGCCGGGAGGGCGACGAGCTGGTCGTAGGTAGGCAGAGAGGTGCTCACACGTTGCGACGATACTGCCCGCCGACCTCGAAGAAGGCCTCCGTCACCTGTCCGAGCGTGCAGACCCGCGCGGCGTCCATCAGCACCGCGAAGACGTTGTCGTCGGTGACGGCCGCCGCCTTGAGGCGCGCGATGGCCTCCGCGGCCTCCTGGGAGTGCTCCTGGGAGAAGCGACGCACGCCGCTGAGCTGCGACTCCTTCTCGGCCTCGGTGGCGCGGGCGAGCTCCACGTGGACCGGCGTGCCGTCGGTGCCGTCGCCGCGCTCGGGCTTGCGGAAGGTGTTGACGCCGATGATCGGCAGCGAGCCGTCGTGCTTGCGGTGCTCGTAGAGCATCGACTCGTCCTGGATCCGGCCGCGCTGGTAGCCGGTCTCCATCGCGCCCAGCACGCCGCCGCGCTCGTTGATCCGGTCGAACTCCTCGAGCACCGCCGCCTCCACCAGGTCGGTCAGCTCGTCGACGACGAAGGCGCCCTGGAGGGGGTTCTCGTTCATCGCCAGGCCCCACTCGCGGTTGATGATCATCTGGATCGCCAGCGCCCGTCGCACCGACTCCTCGCCCGGGGTGGTGACGGCCTCGTCGTAGGCGTTGGTGTGGAGGCTGTTGGCGTTGTCGTAGATGGCGATCAGCGCCTGGAGCGTCGTGCGGATGTCGTTGAAGTCCATCTCCTGCGCGTGCAGGGAGCGACCCGAGGTCTGCACGTGGTACTTCAGCTTCTGCGAGCGCTCGCCCGCGCCGTACCTCTCCTTCATCGCCACCGCCCAGATCCGGCGCGCGACGCGGCCGATCACGGTGTACTCGGGGTCCATGCCGTTGGAGAAGAAGAACGACAGGTTGGGCGCGAAGTCGTCGATGTCCATGCCGCGCGCGAGGTAGGCCTCGACGTAGGTGAAGCCGTTGGCCAGGGTGAAGGCGAGCTGGCTGATGGGGTTGGCCCCGGCCTCGGCGATGTGGTAGCCCGAGATCGAGACCGAGTAGAAGTTGCGCACCTGGTGCTCGATGAACCACTCCTGGATGTCGGCCATCATCCGGAGGCTGAACTCGGTGGAGAACAGGCAGGTGTTCTGCCCCTGGTCCTCCTTGAGGATGTCGGCCTGCACGGTGCCGCGCACGCTGGCCACCGCGTGGGCGGCGAGCGCGGCCCGCTCCTCCTCGCCGGGCTCGCGGCCCTCGCGCTCGCGGAAGGCGTCGACCTGCTGGTCGATCACGGTGTTGAGGAAGAAGGCGAGCACGGTGGGCGCGGGGCCGTTGATCGTCATCGAGACGCTCGTTGTGGGCGAGACCAGGTCGAAGCCGTCGTAGAGCACCTTCATGTCGTCCAGCGTCGCCACGCTGACCCCCGACGTGCCGACCTTGCCGTAGATGTCGGGGCGCTCGTCGGGGTCGCGGCCGTAGAGGGTGACGGAGTCGAAGGCCGTCGACAGCCGCTTGGCCTCGCCCTCGGCCGAGAGGATCTTGAAGCGGCGGTTGGTGCGCGCGGGGTCGCCCTCGCCGGCGAACATCCGCGCCGGGTCCTCCCCGTCGCGCTTGAAGGGGAAGACGCCCGCGGTGAAGGGGAAGTGGCCCGGGAGGTTCTCGCGGCGCCAGAAGCGGACCAGCTCGCCGTGGTCCTCGAAGGTCGGCAGCGAGACCCGTCGCACCTTGGTGCCGCTCAGCGACTCGCGCGTGAGCCGGGTGGTGATCTCCTTGTCGCGCACGCGGGTGACCTGCTCGTCACCGGCGTACGCCGCGACCACACCGGGCCAGGCCTCCACCTGGTCGGCGACCTCGGCCGGCAGCGCCTTGCGGGCGCGCTCGAGCAGCCCGGGCACGTCACCGTGGTCGCCGCCGTCGAGGGAGTCGAGCTCGGCGGAGACCGCCTCGAGCCGCTGCACGCGGCGGGCCGCGGCCACCAGCTCCTCGGTGCGGGCGTGGTAGCCGCGCACGGTCTCGGTGATCTCGGCGAGGTAGCGCACCCGCTCGCCGGGCACGACCTGGCGGATGCCCGAGGAGTGGCGCACGTCGACGGCGGGCAGCACGCCCTCGCCGACGGGGAGCCCCGCCCCGCCGAGCAGGTCGCGCAGGTGCTGGTAGAGCGCGGTGACGCCGTCGTCGTTGAACGTGGCCGCCGAGGTGCCGAAGACCGGCATGTCGTCGGGCTGGGAGCCGAAGGCCTCGCGGTTGCGGACCAGCTGGCGGCCCACGTCGCGCAGCGCGTCCTTGGCGCCGCGTCGCTCGAACTTGTTGATCGCCACCACGTCGGCGAAGTCGAGCATGTCGATCTTCTCCAGCTGCGAGGCGGCGCCGAACTCCGGCGTCATCACGTAGAGCGAGGTGTCGACGTAGGGCACGATCGCGGCGTCGCCCTGGCCGATGCCCGGGGTCTCCACGATCACCAGGTCGAAGCCGGCGGCCTTGACCACGTCGATGACGTCGCCGAGGTGGTCGGGCAGCTCGTGGGCGCCGCGCGTCGCGACGGAGCGGAAGAAGACGCGGTCGCCGTCGAGGGAGTTCATCCGGATCCGGTCGCCCAGCAGGGCGCCGCCGCCCTTGCGGCGGGTCGGGTCGACGGCGATGACGGCCACGCGCAGCTTGTCCTGCTGGTCGACGCGGAAGCGGCGCACGAGCTCGTCGGTGAGCGAGGACTTGCCCGAGCCGCCGGTGCCGGTGATGCCGAGCACGGGGGAGCGGTGGGCGCTCGCGGCCTGCTGGAGCGCCGCCAGGGTCTCGGCGGGCAGCCGGCCGCTCTCGGCGGCGGTGATCGCGCGGGCGATCGCGGCGCGCTCGCCGCCGACGACCTGGTCGGCGGTGACCTGCCCTGCGGCCCACAGGTCGGTGTCGCAGTCGGCGACGACGGAGTTGATCATGCCGACCAGGCCCATGCGCTGGCCGTCCTCGGGGGAGAAGATCGTGACGCCGCTGTCGCGCAGGCGCTGGATCTCGTCGTGGACGATGACGCCCCCGCCGCCGCCCACGACCTTGACGTGGCCGGCGCCCTGGGCGCGCAGCGACTCCACGAGGTACTCGAAGTACTCCACGTGGCCGCCCTGGTAGGACGAGACCGCGACGCCCTGCACGTCCTCCTCGAGCGCGGCGTCGACCACCTCCTGCACCGAGCGGTTGTGGCCGAGGTGGATCACCTCGCAGCCCTGGCTCTGGAAGATGCGCCGCATGATGTTGATCGAGGCGTCGTGGCCGTCGAAGAGGCTGGAGGCCGTGACCAGCCGGACCGGGTGGGACGGGACGTGGAGCTCGGGCACGGAGGTCACCTCGGGGTGTCACGGGGCGACCGGGCGGCGTGGGCCGGGGCCGGCGCCCGAAGATAGTTGGACGTCCTACTAATTGCCCACGATAGCCGCCCGGACCCCGCCGGTCGAGGGTGCGTCGGCCCCGGTCGGCGCGCCGGGTCGTGCACCGGGTCGCGCCCCGGGTCGTGCGCTCAGTCGACGCGGTCGCCGCTGCGGGCGCGCAGGGCGGCCAGCAGGCGCGAGAGCGCACCGACCTGGGAGGGCGGCAGCCCGAGGGACTCGAAGACGTCGCGGTTGAGCCCCGCGGTGGCGGTGGCGGCGATCGCGCGGCCGGCGTCGGTGAGGGTGGCGAGCACGATGCGACGGTCGCCCTCGCCGCGCGAGCGCTCGACGTAGCCCTGCCGCTCGAGGCGGTCGACCGCGCTGGTGACCGACGTGGGGTGCACCTGGAGCAGCGAGCCCAGCTTGGTCATCGGCAGCCGTCCCGCGGAGGTGAACGACAGCAGCTGGAGCACCTCGTAGCGGGCGAAGGTGAGGTCGAGCGGACGCAGCACGGCGTCGATGCGCTCCATGAGCAGCTGCTGCACCCGCACCAGCGAGGTCACCAGGGCCATGCCGTCGGCGGCGTCGTCCCACCCGTGGGCGACCCACTGGCGGTGCGCCTCGCGGATCGGGTCGGTCGTCACGCGGCTCAGTCTCCCGCACGCGGCCGGCGCCGCCGTGCCGATCCCATCGCCGATCCCGGCGCCGATCCCGGCCCGGACCCCGGCGACGGCGCCCCGGACGATCCCAGCCGCCTCCTCAGCGCCGGGGCCAGCGACGAGCCGAGCGAGAGCAGCAGCGCGGCGAGCACGGCGACGACGACGGCCGTGGTGGTGTCGGCGAGCAGCGAGCCGCCGGCCAGCCCGATGGCGGCGTAGACGACCGCCCACAGGGTGGCCGCACCGACCGCGGCGCTGGCGAAGCGCCGCGCGGGGTAGCCGGTCAGCGAGGCCACCAGCAGCACGGGCACCCGCCCGCCGGGCACCAGCCGCGAGACCAGCAGCGTGCGCAGCTCGTGCTCCTCGATCGACTCGCGCAGCCGGTGGAGCCGGGTCTCGGGGTCGTCGGGGCGCAGCCACCCGACCCGCCGCGCGAGGGGCTCACCGGCGCGGCGCAGCACGGCGTAGGTCGTCACGTCGCCCACCCAGGCGGCCGCGCCGCCCACGGCGACGACCAGCGGCACCTCCCACAGGTGCGAGTCGGCCGCCAGCACGGCGGTGGCGCTGACGGCGGCCCCGGTGGGGAGCACGGGCACGATCGCGCCGACGGCGACCACGCCGAAGAGCACCAGCAGCGCCACCGGGCCGAAGTGGTCGGCGCTCACCGGACCGCCCTCACAGGACGATCCGCTCGGCGGGGGAGGCGAGGACGGGCCGGGCGCTGCCGGCGCGGGCCAGGGCGTCGGCGAAGCGCTGGCCCGGGGTGACGAAGAGGTGGTGGTGGGTGGCGCGGTCGACGCGCTCGAGCCCGACCGGCCAGAAGGTGCCCCAGTGCACCGGCACCGCCCAGCGGGCGCCGACGCGGCGCACGGCCTCGGCGGCCTCGTCGGGGTCCATGTGCTCCTCGCCGAGGCTCGGCCCCCACCCGCCGACCGGCGCCAGGGCCAGGTCGACCGGCGCCACCTCGCGCATGTCCTCGCGCAGCCCGGTGTCGCCGGGGAACCAGAACGACGCCGGTGCGGGGGCGGTTGCCCCGGAGGTGGCCCCGGTGGTGGCCCCGGTGGTGGCCCCGGTGGTGGCCCCGGTGGCGGGCCCGGTCACGCGGAAGCCCAGCGCCGGCGGCCGCTCCCGCGCCCACGGGTGGCGCCGGCCGTCGTGGGTGGCCGCCAGCACCTCGACGTCGACCCCGCCCACCCGGTGGGTCTCGCCGGGGGCGACGCCCAGCAGCCGGTCGCCGAGGTCGGCCAGCAGCCGCTCCCCGCCGCGCGGCACGACGACCGGCACGTCGGCGGCGAAGCGTCGCAGCGAGGGCAGGTGGCAGTGGTCGAGGTGCAGGTGGGAGACGAGCACGACGTCGGCGAGCGCGGCGTCGGCGGGCGGGAGCGGCGTACGACGGCGCAGGTGCACCAGCCGCCCGGCCAGCAGCGGGTCGATCGCCACGCGGACCCCGCCCAGCTCGACCGTGGTCGACGCGTGGCCCCACCAGGTGACGCCCAGGCGCACCGGACCCGGGGCGGGGGCGCTCATGCGGTCTCCCCGACGTGCCCGGCCGACCCCGCCGAGCGGGTGGGGGAGTCGGCGCGCAGCCCGAGCCGCTCGAGGCGCGCGACCAGCGTGCGGTGCACGTCGAGACCGGTGAGCGGGGTGGTGGGCACCTCCCAGTCGGCGGGGTGCAGCAGCAGCGCCTCGGTCTGCCAGCCGCCGAGCCCGCCGTGGGAGCCGACGAGCTCCTCGAAGGCGACGACCTCGCCGAGGGCGGGGTCGTGGGCGCCCAGCACGACGAGGTCGCCGACGTGGTCGCGGCGCTCGAGGTCGAGCAGGTCGGCCGCGGCCCGCGGCCCGTAGGTGGCGAGCGGGTCGGCGCCCTCGCCGTCGACCACCCCGTGGCCCGGCCGCAGGACGCACCAGCCGCCGGGCCCGTCGACACGCAGGTCGCCGTCGCGGCGCCCGGGGGCGGAGAGCCGGGTCACGACGCCGCCGACGCCCGGGTGGGCGGCCAGGCCCGCCACCAGGTGCGGGTGGAGGGCGGCGAGGTCGTCGTGGGTCAGGCGCCCGGGGCGGTCGGTGCGGTAGACGTGGGCGAGGCCACCGGAGACGGCGACCAGCAGGCGGGCGGCAGGTGCGCCACCGCCCGCGCCCCCGTCGGGGGTGCCGTCGGGGGTGCCGCCGGCGCGGCGTCGGGGTCGCTCGGCCACCGACCGGGTCGCCCGGGTCAGGGCGCGCCCGGAGCCCGTCGCCCCGGCCAGCAGCATGCTCGCCGGCACCCACGTCTCCTCCGACCACGTGGCCCGGTCGGCGGGGCTGCGGGGGTCGGGGGCGGCCGCGCCCTGTCCGGCGTGCGCGTCGGCGAGCTCGAGCACGACGTCCTCCAGGGTCCGGCCGGTGAGCTGGAGGAAGGTCGTGCCCTGGGCCTGCCCGTGGTCGGAGACGACGGCCAGCTCGTAGCGCCGGCCGACCTCGCCGCAGACCTGGTCGAGGAACTGCAGCACGCGGTCGAGGTTCTCCAGGGTGCGCATCGACTCCGGCCGGGTGGGCCCGGCGTGGTGGGCGACCTCGTCGTAGTCGACGAAGTCGACGAAGACCACCGGGGTCCCGCGGGTGAGCTGCTCGGTGACGACGGCGAGGTTGAGGTCGCGCAGCACCACGGTGGTCAGCCCGCGCAGCAGCAGGAAGGCGCCGCCGCGCCCGACCCGGGGCCGCACGTCGCGCGTGCGCTGGCGGCGGGCCTGGTGCCACTCGGTCACCACCTGCCCGCCGAGCAGGGTCAGCGAGCGCAGGAAGCCGCTGCGCAGCGCCATGTAGGAGGCGGCGCCGCGGTCGGAGCCGGGCAGGCGGCCGTCGCTGATGGTCAGCACCGAGGTGGGTGCGTCGCCGGAGAAGAGGTTGGACACGCTCGCGCCGTCGTCGGCGAGCAGGCCGCGGCCGTCGGACATCGCCGCCTCCACCTCGGCGGCGTCGACGGGGCGGCTGGCCGTGAGCAGCCGCCCGCGGCCCTTGTCCCACCAGCGGAAGCCCGGCACCGCGGTCACGTCGCCGTGCAGCAGCACGGCCTGGCCGGCGGGGGTGGTCGCCGGCACGCCGGTGTGCCAGCCGCGCATGCGGTGGCTGCCCGAGCGCAGCCAGCGCGACACCGTGGGCAGCGCCCCCGCGGTGATCGCCTGGCGCAGCAGCGGCTCGCTGACCCCGTCGAGCTGCACCACGAGCAGGCCCGGTCCCTCGCTCCCCGCGCGGCGCGTACGACGCACGGCGCGGCCCAGGAGCTGGCCCAGGAACGCCTCGTCGGAGCTGGCGTCGAAGAGCCAGTTGACCGCCGCGGCCGCGACCGCCGCCGCCCAGGCGGCGAGCACGACCTGGCCGGCGCTGAAGGGCTCCACGGTCGGCACCAGGGCCAGGGCGATGCCGAGCACCACGGCCTGGGCCAGGAAGCCGGCGAGCAGCAGGCCCACCACGCCGGTCAGCACGGTGAGGCGGGTGATCAGCGGACGCACGAGCGCCCCGACGGCGAGCACGCCGACGGCCAGCGCCGCCACCGACTCCGCGCCGCGGGTCACCTGGGTGCCGGGCAGCAGCCACAGGCTCGCGGTGAGGGCCAGGAAGGAGGTGGCGAAGGACCGCAGCGACCCGCGCAGCCAGCGCCACGAGGGGCGGAACGCCGCCAGCTGGCGTCGCACCAGCAGCCACTGGCGCGACCGGAGGGCCGGCGCCGGCGGGGAGGTCGTCACCGCGTCACCGTAGCCAGCCCCGGCGAGCGTGCGGTCACACGGCGCCCGACCCGGGGCCCGTCGGGCACCGGGCTCGTCCGGCACGGGGGTGCGACGGGGGCGGCATCGACGGCCCTCCGCTCGCAGGCGCCTCCCACCGGGCCTGCGCGCGCCCCCCGGATCGAGGGCCGCCGATGTCAGGGCCATGCCCGGTGACGCGTCACCTACACCTGCGGCCCGGACTGGTCCAGACCGGTGGCGGGGCGCGGGAGGGTCGCCACCACGGCGATCCCGTCGACGTCGTCGTCGCGCACCACAGTGGCCCGCAGCCCGGCCCCCCGTGCGAGGGCCAGCGCCGTCCCGACCTGGCCCGCGCCCACCTCGACCACGAGGGCGCCGCCCGGGCGCAGCCACCGGTGGGCCTCGGCGAGCAGGCGCCGGTGCAGCACCAGGCCGTCGTCGCCACCGTCGAGGGCGGCGCGCGGCTCGTGGAGCCGGGCCTCGGGCGGGAGGGTGGCCAGGGCGGCGGTCGGCACGTAGGGCGCGTTGGCGACCGCCACGTCCACCGCGCCGCGCAGCCGCTCGGGCACCGCGGCCCAGAGGTCGCCCTGGTGGACCCGCGGGCCCTCGGGGCCGTCGGGCAGGTTGAGCCGGGCGCAGGCGACGGCGACCGGGTCGAGGTCGGCGGCGTGCACCACCAGGTCGGGGCGGCGCGCGAGGAGCGCGGCGCCGACGGCGCCGGTGCCGCAGCACAGGTCGACCACCGTGGCCCCCGGTCGCAGGCGGGCCTCCGCGGCGCGCACCAGCGCGGCCGAGCGCCGCCGCGGCACGAAGACCCCGGGGGTCACCACCACACGGGTGCCGGCGAGCTCGGCCCAGCCGACCACGACCTCCAGCGGCCGGCCCGCCACCCGCTCGGCGACCATCCGCTCCAGCGCCCCCGGGTCGGGGGATCCCTCGGCCGCGGCGCGCAGGAGGCTCGCCTCCTCCTCGGCGTAGACGCAACCGGCGGCACGCAGCCGCGGCACCAGCGGGTCGTCCACACGCCCATCCTGCCCGAGCGGTCCCGGCGTAGGGTCCGCCTCGTGCCCCCCACACCCGCCCCGACCCCAGGTGAGACCCCAGGCCGGACCACAGGCCGGACCGCAGGACAGACCGCGGGCCGGACCGCGGGGCCGGGCACGTCGACGGCCCACGCGGTCTCACCCGACTCCGGCGAGCACTGGTCGGCCGAGGGCGCCTGGCCGGTGGCCGACGGGCTCCACCGGATCCCGCTCCCGCTGCCGAACGACGGGCTGCGGGCGGTCAACGTCTACGCCCTCGAGACCGACGACGGGTTGACCCTCGTCGACGGTGGCTGGGCCCTCCCGGCGGCCCGCGCGGTGCTCGAGCGCTCGCTGGCCCGCATCGGCGCGGGCGTCGGCGACGTGCGCCGCTTCCTGGTGACCCACGTGCACCGCGACCACTACACGCTCGCCTCGCAGCTGGCCGGCGAGACCGGCGCCCACGTGTCCCTCGGGATCGGCGACAAGCCGGCGCTCGACCTCTTCCACAGCGACGCCTGGCCCGGGCGCAGCCCGTTCCCCGACGTGCTGCGCACCGCCGGCGCCCACGGGGTCGCCGAGCGGTGGGAGGAGCACGCCCGCAGCCAGGAGGAGTTCGACCTGGGCCACTGGGCCTATCCCGACGCCTGGCTCGAGGGCGACCACCGTCTCGAGGTCGGCACCCGCACGCTCGAGGCCGTGCACACCCCCGGCCACACGCCGGGCCACTACGTCTTCGCCGACCGGGCCGCCGGCCTGCTGCTCTCGGGCGACCACGTGCTGCCCACGATCACCCCGTCGATCGGCTTCACCGTGCCGGTCGTGGCCTCGCCGCTGGGCGACTTCATGGCCTCCCTGGCACGGGTGCGCGAGCTGCCCGACCTGCGGGTCCTGCCCGCCCACGGCCCCGTCGCCCCCTCCTCCCACGCCCGGGTCGACGCCCTGCTGGCCCACCACGAGCACCGGCTCGCGAGGTGCCTCGAGGCGCTGCGCGGCGGGTCCGTCAGCGCCGCCGACGTCGCCGCCGTGCTGCCCTGGACCCGGCACGACCACGCCTGGGCGAGCCTCGACGTCTTCAACCAGGGCATGGCCGCGATGGAGACCAAGGCCCACCTCGACCTCCTCGTCGCGCGCGAGCAGGTCGACGCCACCCCCGACCCCGCCGGGGTGGTCTCCTACGCCGCCCGGCTTGGCTCGCCGACCGGCGGCGGCGAGAATGGCCCCGCGGGCGCCGGCACGGGCCCCGCCGACGACGGGGAGTGATTCGGTGGCCGAGCACGACGACCACGACGGCACCGACGGCAGCAGCGCCCGGACGCCGGCCCAGGAGGAGTCGCACGAGGTGCGTCGCGCGGTGGCCACCGGCCTGGCCGCGCTGCTGGGCGTCGGGCTGGCGGTCGGCCTCGTGCTGGGCGGCGTCGCGCTCGCCGTGACCCGCGTCGCCGGCGTCGGCGACTCCGGCGCCACCAGCAGCGCCAGCGACACCGGCTCCCTCTACATCCCGCGCTTCGAGGACACCGGCGCCCCCGGCGGCCCCGAGATCACCCTCGGCGGCTCGGCCACCGGGTCGGCCACCCCCTCGCAGAGCCCGTCGCCGACGAGGAGCGAGAAGCCCGACGGCGACCTCACCCTCAACGCCGGGCAGACCTCCGTCGCCCCGATGGGCCAGATCGACCTCACCGGCGTCTTCCCCACCGGTGAGGGGGCGGTGCTGCAGGTGCAGCGCTTCGCCGGCGGCGGGTGGGAGGACTTCCCCGTCACCGCGGTGGTCAGCAACCAGACCTTCGCCACCTACGTGCAGACGAGCACGCCCGGGGTCAACCGCTTCCGGGTGCTCGACCCCGACAGCGGCAAGGCCTCCAACGAGGTCCGCGTCACCGTCGGCTGACGCCTCCCCGACGCTTCCCGACGCGCAGCACCCCCGGACGCAGCAGCACCCCGGACGCTCGGCGTCCGGGGTGCTGGTGTGTGCGGGTGGTGCCTCAGGCGGGCACGTAGTCGAACGTGTCTGGGTTCGGGCCGGTGCGCCCGTCCTCGCCCTTGTCGAGCCCGGCGATGGTGCTGACCTCGTCGGGGGTGAGGGCGAAGTCGAAGATCGCGAAGTTCTCCTCCATGCGCTCGCGCTTCATCGACTTGGGGAAGACGATGTCGCCGCGCTCGACGTGCCAGCGCAGGGTGACCTGCGAGGCGGTCTTGCCGTACTTCGCCGCGATCTCGCCGATGGTCGGGTCGTCGAGCACCGCGCCCTGTGCGATCGGCGACCACGCCTCGACCTCGACGCCGTGGCGGATCGACGCGGCGCGGGCGTCCTCGTTGGTGAAGTAGGGGTGGACCTCGATCTGGTTCACCGCGGGCACCACGCCGGTCTCGGCCACGATGCGGTCGAGGTGGGCCGGCTGGAAGTTCGAGACGCCGACGGAGCGGGCCCGGCCGTCGGCCACGAAGGAGGCGAGGGTCTTCCAGGTCGAGACGTAGTCGCCGTCGTAGAGCGTCGGCAGCGGCCAGTGGATGAGGAAGAGGTCGATCTGCTCGAGGCCGAGCTTGTCGAGGGTCTCCTCGAAGGCGCGCTCGGCGTCGGCGGGCCGGTGGTAGCCGTTGTTGAGCTTGGAGGTGATGTAGAGCTCGCTGCGCGGGATGCTGGAGGCCTTGAGCGCCTCGCCGACCTCCTGCTCGTTCTGGTACATCTGCGCGGTGTCGATGTGGCGGTAGCCCACCTCGAGCGCGGTGGAGACGGTGTCGGCCGTCTGCTCCGGCGGCACCTGGTAGGTGCCGAAGCCGAGCTGCGGGATCGTCGTCTGGTTGTTCAGGGTGATCGTGGAAACGGTCATGGGGGTCCTAGCGAGCGAGCGCCGCGGATCATTCCTGGTCTCACCCGATCGGGCGTCCCGACCGTGCGCGGTTGACCCGGCCGGAAGGATGGGAGCCGTGCACTACACCGACTACGACACCCGTCTGGCCGCCTACGCCGTGATCACCGACGACGCCGGGCACGTGCTGCTCGCGCTCTGGAACGAGGGCAGCCGTCGCCAGTGGACGCTGCCCGGCGGCGGGGTCGAGCTGCACGAGAGCGTCGAGCAGGGCGTGGTGCGCGAGGTCAAGGAGGAGAGCGGCTACGACGTCGAGCTCGGCGACCTGCTGGGCGTCGACACCTACGTCATCGGCCCCGAGCGCCGCCTCAACGGCTCGGGACGCCCGATGAAGGCCGTGCGCGCTCTCTTCGCCGCCCGCGTCGTGGGCGGCGAGCTGACCCACGAGCGCGACGGCAGCACCGACGAGGCGCGCTGGATCTCGGTGCACGAGGTGGGCGGGCTCGACCGGGTCTCGGTCGTGGACATCGGGCTGCGGATGGCCGGTCTGCGCTGAGACGGCTGAGCCAAGTTGAGTCGATGAGACTCAACTAACTTGTCTGGGCGGCGCGGGCGACGCATCATGGAGCTATCGCCGGACGCAGCCCCTCGGGGCGCGCGGACGGCCCCACTCACCCGCAGCATCCCTAGATGGAGGTACCACCCATGGCACGAGCCGTTGGCATCGACCTCGGCACGACCAACAGCGTCGTGTCGGTCCTGGAGGGCGGCGAGCCCACCGTCATCGCGAACGCCGAGGGCGCCCGCACGACCCCGTCGGTCGTCGCGTTCGCCAAGAGCGGCGAGGTGCTCGTCGGCGAGGTCGCCAAGCGCCAGGCCGTCACGAACGTCGACCGCACCATCCGCTCGGTCAAGCGCCACATGGGCACCGACTGGAAGCAGAAGATCGACGACAAGGACTTCACGCCGCAGCAGATCAGCGCCTTCGTGCTGCAGAAGCTCAAGCGCGACGCCGAGGCTTACCTCGGTGAGACCGTCACCGACGCGGTGATCACGGTCCCGGCGTACTTCTCCGACGCCCAGCGCCAGGCCACCAAGGAGGCCGGCGAGATCGCGGGCCTCAACGTCAGCCGCATCGTCAACGAGCCCACCGCGGCCGCGCTGGCCTACGGCCTCGACAAGGGCGACGACCAGACGATCCTCGTCTTCGACCTCGGTGGCGGCACCTTCGACGTGTCGCTGCTCGAGATCGGCGAGGGCGTCGTCGAGGTCAAGGCGACCTCCGGTGACAACCACCTCGGTGGCGACGACTGGGACTCCCGCGTCGTCGACTGGATGGTCAAGAAGTTCAAGGACGGCAACGGCGTCGACCTGGCCGCCGACAAGATCGCCAAGCAGCGCCTGCAGGAGGCCGCGGAGAAGGCGAAGATCGAGCTCTCCTCCTCCAGCGAGACCACGATCCACCTGCCCTACATCACCCACGGCGAGTCGGGCCCGCTGCACTTCGAGGAGCGCCTGACGCGCTCGGAGTTCCAGAAGCTCACCGCCGACCTGCTCGAGCGCACCAAGACGCCGTTCCAGAACGTGCTCAAGGACGGTGGCGTCGCCGTCGACAAGATCGACCACGTGGTGCTCGTCGGCGGCTCGACCCGCATGCCGGCGGTCTCCGACGTCGTCAAGGAGCTGCTCGGCGGCAAGGAGCCCAACAAGGGCGTCAACCCCGACGAGGTCGTCGCCATCGGCGCCGCGCTCCAGGCCGGCGTGCTCAAGGGCGAGGTCAAGGACGTCCTGCTCCTCGACGTGACCCCGCTGTCGCTGGGCATCGAGACCAAGGGCGGCGTGATGACCAACCTCATCGAGCGCAACACCACCATCCCGACCAAGCGCTCGGAGATCTTCACCACCGCCGACGACAACCAGCCGTCGGTGGAGATCAAGGTCGCCCAGGGCGAGCGCCAGATGTGGGCGCAGAACCAGCCCCTCGGCAACTTCGAGCTGACCGGTCTCCCGCCGGCGCCGCGCGGCATCCCGAAGATCGAGGTCACCTTCGACATCGACGCCAACGGCATCGTGCACGTCTCGGCCAAGGACCAGGCCTCGGGCCGCGAGCAGTCGATGACGATCTCCGGCGGCTCCGCGCTCGGCAAGGACGACATCGACCGCATGGTCCGCGAGGCCGAGCAGTACGCCGAGGAGGACGCCAAGCGTCGCGAGGCCATCGAGGTCCGCAACCAGGCCGACCAGCTCGTCTACACCACCGAGAAGTTCCTCGGCGACAACGGCGACAAGATCCCCGACGACGTCAAGACCGAGGTGCAGGCCGACGTCGACGCGCTGAAGGCCACGCTGGAGAACTCCGAGGCCTCGGGCGAGGAGATCACCGCCGGCGTCACGAAGCTCAACGAGTCGAGCCAGAAGATGGGTGCGGCCATGTACGCCGCGGCCGAGGCCGACTCCGCCGCCGCCGGCGGGGCGACCGGCGCCACGGGCGAGGCCGACGACGACATCGTCGACGCCGAGGTCGTGGACGAGGACACCACCGGCTCCACCGAGGGTGAGTCCAAGTGACCTCAGCCCCCGGCGAGCAGCCGTCCGGCGAGCACCCCGAGGGCACCTCCGGGGCGGGGGAGCCGCAGCAGCCTGCGGCTCCCTCCCCCGAGGGGGCGTTCCCGGCGGAGGCGGCCGAGATGGCCAACGAGACCGAGGTCGAGGAGGAGCCCGTGAGCGGTGACAGCTCGCAGGACCCCACCGAGCCGACCGGCGCGGTGGGCGGTGACCCGGCCGACGACGAGCTGGCCCTGGCCCGCATGGAGTCGGCCGAGCGGCTCTCCGACCTGCAGCGGCTGCAGGCGGAGTTCCTCAACTACAAGCGCCGTGTCGAGCGCGACCGCGAGCTGATCAAGGAGAACGCGACCTACGCCGCGCTCGCCCCGATCACCGAGGTGCTCGACACCATCGACCGGGCCCGCGAGCACGAGCCGCTCGAGGGCGGCTTCAAGTCGGTGGCCGAGCAGCTCGAGCGGACCGTGGCCAACCTCGGCCTGATCCGCTTCGGCCAGCCCGGCGACGCCTTCGACCCGAGCCTGCACGAGGCCCTCTCCCACATCGGCGAGGACCCCGAGGTCGAGGTGACCACCTGCAAGGTGATCGCCAAGGCCGGCTACCGCATCGGCGACCGGGTCGTGCGCGCCGCCCAGGTGCTCGTGGCCGACCCGGCCGGCTGAGACCCGACCAGCACGACCAGCACCGGCACGACCAGCACCGGCACGACCAGCACCACCGAGACCAGAGAGGGGAGGTTCTCCCGTGAGTGACAACGGCTTCCGCGCCGACTGGGCGCAGAAGGACTTCTACGCCACGCTCGGCGTGACCAAGGACGCCGGGGCCGACCAGATCAAGAAGGCCTACCGGCGCCTGGCGCGGGAGAACCACCCCGACTCCAACCCCGGTGACACCGCCAAGCACGACCGCTTCAAGCAGGTGGCCGAGGCCTACGACGTCGTCGGCGACCCCGAGAAGCGGGCGACGTACGACGAGATGCGCTCCCTCTACGGCAGCGGCGGCTTCGGCGGCGGCTTCGGTGGGGGAGGTACCTCCGGCGGTGCCGGCGGCTTCAACCTCGACGACCTGCTGCGCGACCGCGCCGGCGCCCCGGGCCAGGGCGGGCTCGGCGACATGTTCGGCGACCTCTTCCGCGGCGGCGGCGCCGGTGGCGGCCGCACCCGGCAGCGGGTGCGCGCCACCAAGGGCGGCGACGTCGAGACCACCGCCACCATCAGCTTCACCGACGCCCTCGACGGCGTGACGATCTCGCTGCGGCTCAGCTCCGACGCGCCCTGCGCGACCTGCTCCGGCACGGGTGGCAAGCCCGGCACCAAGCCCCACGTGTGCCCCGAGTGCGAGGGCGCCGGCTTCGTGGTGGCCTCGGTGGGCGGGGCCTTCTCGATGAACGAGACCTGCCCGGCCTGCCACGGCCGCCAGCTGCTCTACGACGACCCGTGCCCGACCTGCCACGGCAGCGGTCGCGGCCAGTCCTCGCGCACCATCCAGGCCCGCATCCCCGCGGGGGTCAAGGACGGCCAGCGCATCCGGCTGCGCGGCAAGGGCGGCGCGGGTGAGCACGGCGGCCCGGCCGGCGACCTCTACGTCACCGTCAAGGTCTCCGGGCACCGCCTCTTCGGCCGCAAGGGCGACAACCTCACCCTCGACGTGCCGGTCTCCTTCGACGAGCTCGCCCTCGGCGCCGACGTGCGGATCCCGACGCTGGCGGGCACGCCGGTCACCCTCAAGGTGCCGGCCGGCACCCCCAACGGGCGCACCTTCCGCGTGCGCGGCAAGGGCGCGCGCAAGAGCGACGGCACGTCGGGCGACCTGCTGGCCACCGTCGAGGTGCAGGTGCCGGCCGTGCTCGACGCCACCGCCCGCGAGGCGGTGGAGGCCTACCGCGCCGCCACGGCCGGCAGGCCGCTGCGCGCCAACCTCTTCGAGCAGGCCGGGTGACCCCGTGGCCCAGCGCGACCCCTTCGAGCCGTCCTACGACGCGGCCGTCTACGTCATCTCCGTCGCCGCGGAGCTGACGGGCCTGCACCCGCAGACCCTGCGCACCTATGAGCGCCTGGGCCTGATCACGCCGGGGCGCACCGGCGGCGGGGGACGTCGTTACTCCCACCGCGACATCGAGCTGCTGCGGGTGATCTCCGAGCTCACCTCGGCCGGCATCGGGATCGAGGGCGTGCGCCGGATCCTCGACCTGGAGAACCACGTGGCCGCGCTGACCGCGCGCAACGCCGAGCTGGCCGATGAGCTCGACCGCACCCGGGCCGCGCTCCAGCAGGCGCTCACCGCGCGGCGGGCCGACGCCTCGGCCCCCGCGCTGCCCAACAAGCTGCCGGTGCTGCGGCGACCCGACCCGGGTCAGTCGCTCGTGGTGTGGCGCCGCGGTCGCGGCTGAGCCGCTCGCAGGCGGGAGCGTGACGCGGAACACCCGTCCACCGGCAGGAGCGGGGCGCTAGTCTTCGGCCACCACCCGGCCGGACGGCCGGGCACGAAGGGGTGCTCAGGGTGCAGTGGTTGCTCGACGTGCTGGCCGCGTGGGCCGACGACGTCAAGTGGGTCCACTTCCTCACGATCCCGGTCTTCACCGGCGTCATCGGCTGGCTCATCAACTGGTCGGGGCTGTGGATGCTCTTCAGCCCCGTGCGCTTCCACGGCGTGCGCGTGCCGGGCATGCGCGAGCTGGTCTCGGTGCTGCCGCGCAAGGTGCAGGAGGTGCCGGGGCTGCTCCAGGGCGGCCTGGGCTGGCAGGGGATCATCCCGGCGCGCGCGGCCAAGATGGGCAGCATCGCCGTCGACAAGGCCATCGCCAAGCTCGGCACCCCGGCGGAGTTCTACCAGCAGCTGGAGCCCGACCAGATCGCCGAGCACATCGTCACCGTCTTCCGCCCCGAGCTGCCCGAGCTCGTCGACGGGGTGATGCGCCGCGAGCACCCGCGCCTGTGGCGCGACCTGCCCGGGCCGGTGCGGCGTGCGGTGGTCGAGCGGGTCGACGCCCAGCTGCCGACCGTGGTGGGGCGGGTGACCACCGAGATCGGCACCCACATCGACCAGCTGCTCGACCCCAAGATCATGGTGATCGACCACTTCCGCGACAACCCCTCGCTGGTGGTGCGGATCTTCCGCGACTTCGGCCAGCGCGAGCTGAACCTGATGGTCACCTTCGGCTTCGTCTTCGGCTTCCTGCTCGGCATCCCCGTGGCGGTGGTCGACTCGATCTTCGGCCTGTGGTGGCTGCTGCCCGTGCTGGGCGTCGTGGTCGGCTGGATCACCAACGCGCTGGGCATGTGGCTGATCTTCGAGCCCCCGGAGCCGCGTCGCATCCTGGGCGTCAGGGTCCACGGGCTCTTCCCGCGCCGCCAGCCGGAGGCCGCGGAGGTCTACGCCCGCATCATCGCCGACGACGTCATCACCCTCGAGCGCATCGGCGACTTCCTGCTCGACGGCCCCCGCGGCGACCGTACGCGGGCGATGCTGGCCACCGCCCTGCGGCCGGCCATCGACCTCGCGGTCGGGCCGGCGCGCGGCGCGGTGCGGGTCGCGGTGGGCAGCGACCGCTTCGACACGATCCGCGACTCGGTGGCCCAGGACCTCGTGGGCCGCACGCTCACGCCCTTCCGTGACAAGGACTTCAGCGCACGCCAGGCCGAGAAGATCCGGGTGCTGGTCGCGCGCCGCACCAAGGAGCTGCCGCCGCGCGACTTCGTCGAGATGATGCGGGCGGCCATCAAGGAGGACGAGTGGATGCTCTACGCCCACGGCGCCATCATGGGACTGGCAGGCGGCTTCCTGCACCTGTGGATCTTCGGAGTGGGGTGAGGGCGTGAGCGACACCGCCGACAGGCGAGCGGGCGCAGCCGACAGGCGAGCAGGCGCCGCCGACGGGCGCGGGATGGCGGGCGAGCGGCGCGCGCGTGCGGGCGAGCCGCCCGCGCTGCCGCCGTACGTCGCCCAGGGCCCGGCCGCCCGCGACGGTCAGGGCCTCACCGGTCGCCTGGCGCCGGCCGTCGAGGCGCTGCCCGGGCTGGGCCGGGTGGCCGCCTCGGCCGCCTGGCACACGACCGGCTGGGGGGTGCGCACCTCGGCGCGCACGAGCCGACGCTTCCTGCGCGCGGTGCGCGACCCCGACGAGGCCGCGGCGCTGGCCAAGGACGCCACGCAGGCCGCCACCGTGGTCAGCGACCTGACCCGCTCGGTGTCGTCGGGCACCCCGATCGGCAAGGCGCTGGCGTACGCGGCCGAGGCCTTCGGCGAGATCGTTGAGAGCGAGCCGGTGGTCACCGGCCAGGTCGTCTCCTACGGCGGCCACGCCACGCGCCGCGACGAGGCGCCGCCGCCCCTGAGCCTGCGCGAGCAGGGCGCCCGGCTGCTCGAGCGCTCCCGCGACGTGTGGGAGACCGAGTCCTCGCACCCGGCCTACGGGCGGATCCTCGGCGAGGTGGCCCCCGACGAGGCGCGCATCCTGCTGCTGCTCCTGCGCGGCGGGCCGCAGCCCAGCGTCGACGTGCGCACCGGCGGGCCGATCGGCATGGTCAACAGCCAGCTCATCGCGCCGGGGCTGACCATGATCGGCGGGCGGGCGGGGTGCCGCTACCTCGACCAGGTGCCGGCCTACCTCAACAACCTCTTCCGCCTCGGGCTGGTGTGGTTCAGCCGGGAGGCCCTGCGCGACCCGATGGACTACCAGGTGCTGGAGGCCCAGCCCGACGTGCTCGCGGCGGTGCACTCGGTGCGCTTCGCCAAGGTCGTGCGGCGCAGCATCCACCTCACGCCCTTCGGCGAGGACTTCTGCCGCACCTGCCTGGTCGACGAGGAGTCGGCCGCGGTGGAGTTCCCCGCCCACGCCACGCCGCCGGAGTCGGAGGCCGGCGACACGCCCCGCGCAGTCACCCCGGAGGGCTGAGCAGGACGTCGATGCGCGCGAGCACCACGCGCAGCGACGTGCCCTTCTCGATGTAGCCGTCGGCGCCGAGGTCGAGCGCGCGCTGCGCCATCTGGTCGGCACCGTGGGCCGACAGCACCACGATGGTGCTGCCCGGGCTGGTGCGGCGCAGGTGGGGGAGGGCCTCGAGGCCGTCCATGACGGGCATGGACAGGTCGAGGACCACGAGGTCGGGCTGGTGCCGCCCGACGACCTCGATGCCGGCTCGGCCGTCGCCGGCCTCGCCCACCACATCGTGGCCGTGGCCGCTCAGGCACAGGTCCTACGGTCTGGGCCATGGTTCTTCACCTCGCCTCGCGTCCTGCCGGTGACACCGGAGCCGAGCCGCACCGGTGGGACCCTGGAGGGCGACGACTACGCCCAGCTGCTCGAGCAGGCCCAGGCCGGCGTGCCGGAGGGTCATGTGCTGCTGCACGTGCGCGTGGAGCGCTGAGGGTGGCCCGCGACCTGAGGCACCGCACCGAGCCGGACCTGGCTCGTCGACCACGCGGCGGGGACTTCCCCCAACCCAGCGACAACCCCTCCAAGCACGTCATGGTGATGAGCGATGGGGAGTGGATGCTCGGGCTGCTGGTGGAGTGGCGCAACCAACCCGGACGCGGCTGGGAGGGCTACGTGGCCTACGGCGCTCGTGGTGCCGGCCGCTGAACGAGGGTCCAGTGGTGGGCCTCGACGGTGTCGTCGTCGGCTGGTCGGTGGGCGGCGTGCAGCTGCATGGGCGGGACGGTACGCCCGGGCACCGACGCGCGGTCAGTCGTCGTCGCGGTCGGCCCGTACTCCCGGTCGCACTCCTCGAGAACCTGGCGCAGCAGTTCCAAACTGTCGACCGGCTCAGGCCAGGCGGCCCTCTTGATGTTCTGGTTGCTGCGGACTCGCGCCTGTCGGAACCCGTGCAACATCTCGGCGGCCGCGGTCCCGGTCCCAGGGTCACGACGCGACGCTCGGGCGGAAAGGCGCCGATCATGACGGGCGCTGCGTGCGGCTTCATCCGGGCAAAGTCGGCCCGACGATTGTCACCGCCTGTGGCACGCTGGAGCAATGGAGCAAAGGCCGAGATCAATAATCCCCGTGGACGAGCGGGATAGCGCTTGGGAGGACGACAGTCCACGCTTTCGCGTCTACGTCCAGACGGCTGTCGATGGACAGGAGTCAGCCAGCACAACAACCTACGATCTCACGGGGTATGACTTCGTGGAGGTGCTCGATTGGGCGCGCGGGCGCGCGGCTATCGATGAGGTGTTTGCAATCGCTCTAGTTGTGGATGATGACACGCTGGAAAGCGTCCAACCGAGAACGGGTCGCGGTCTCGTCTGGCTACAGGGCCACGATCGCAACTCTCGATAACAGAACCCCGGCCCGCGACGAGGCCGCGGGCCGAGGTTCAGGTTACTTGCAGCTCAACTGCATTTTTGGGGGGACACCGTGTTGGATCGAACGCTGCCTGTACTGCTCGAGGGCCCCGCATTGAGCGTGAGAAACGCCGCTGCGTAGTAGCGATCCGACAACTTGCATACGATGCCGGGCAGTGAATCGGCGGGAACATAAACAGTGCCAGCTGCGAGGGGGCCGACCGGTCGGCTCTGGTTATTGGAAGCTCGCGGCACGTAGGGCCTGTGGTGCCGGGCGCAAAGCGGTACAAGTTCGCGTTGACGCCGAGGGTTCCAGAGATGTTGCCGGTGCATGTGTAGCGGATCTTGGCGATGACCCCTGGGGCACCCGCCGAATAGTGCGGGTTGTTGGCCGTAACGTTGCACGCAAGAGACCCGGCGGCGGGGAGGGCCAGTCCATCGGTGGGCATCTCAACCGTCAGTGTCGCATCCGGCGCGATGCCGTCGGCTCCCGCCGCATCGGATTCGTTCACCGTCAGATTGAGAGCCGACCCGGAGGGTTCCGTATCCCCGTCGGCAACCGCCGGAGAAGCCGCGGCACATATTGCGCCTGCGGCCAATAGCGCGGTGAATCGTTGAATCTTCACTTGTTCTCCGAGAGGTTAAGGGACCACTGATTAGATCCGAGTCAGATCACGGTCCTCATCGGCGCCACGGTGTCCTCCTGGCCTGGGTCCTCCGGGCATCGGCCCCTCCCGGCGAGACTAGGAGCGGCGCCCCGACGCCGCGTAGGCCGTCCGGTCACCCCGCCCCGGCGGGCCGGGGCACGACGACTCCGAAGTTGAGTGGAACAGACTCAACTTCTTGTACGTTGAGCAGGTGACGTCCACCGGTGGTGGACACCGCACCTGGACACCGGGACCCGCAGGAGACAGACATGAGCCAGTTCGGCGCCGACAAGTTCACCACTCGCAGCCGCGAGGCCATCGAGGCCGCGCAGCTCTCCGCCACCACGGCCGGCAACAGCGTCACCGAGCCGGTCCACCTCCTCGTGGCGCTGCTGCGCCAGGGCGACGGCGTGACCCGCAGCCTGGTCACCAAGGCCGGGGTCGACGCCACGGCGCTGACCTCGACCGCCGAGGCCGTGATGGCCGCGCTGCCGAAGGCGAGCGGGGCCACGGTCCAGCAGCCGGCCGCCTCCGCCGCGCTGACCCGGGTGCTGGCCGGTGCGCTCGACCTGGCAGCGGGCATGAAGGACGACTACGTCGCCACCGAGCACCTGCTGGTGGCGCTGGCCGGCACCGAGAGCCCGGCGCAGAAGGTGCTCCTCGACGCCGGCCTCAGCGAGGCCGGGCTGCGCGAGGGCCTCGGCGCGGTGCGCGGCAGCCGCCGGGTCACCAGCCAGGACGCGGAGTCGACGTACGAGGCGCTGGAGAAGTACTCCGTCGACCTCACCGCGCTGGCCGAGGAGGGCGGGCTCGACCCCGTCATCGGGCGCGACGCGGAGATCCGCCGCGTCGTGCAGGTGCTGAGCCGGCGCACCAAGAACAACCCCGTGCTCATCGGCGAGCCCGGCGTGGGCAAGACCGCCGTGGTCGAGGGCCTGGCCCAGCGCGTGGTCGCGGGCGACGTGCCCGACTCGCTCAAGGGTCGCCGGGTGCTCAGCCTCGACCTGGCCGCGATGGTGGCCGGTGCGAAGTACCGCGGCGAGTTCGAGGAGCGGCTCAAGGCCGTGCTCGAGGAGATCAAGTTCGCCGGCGGGCAGGTCATCACCTTCATCGACGAGCTGCACACGGTGGTCGGCGCGGGCGCCGGCGGCGACTCGGCCATGGACGCCGGCAACATGCTCAAGCCGATGCTGGCGCGCGGCGAGCTGCACATGATCGGCGCCACCACCCTCGACGAGTACCGCGAGCGGATCGAGAAGGACCCCGCCCTCGAGCGCCGCTTCCAGCAGGTGCTGGTGGGCGAGCCCAGCGTCGAGGACACCATCCAGATCCTGCGCGGCATCCAGGAGAAGTACGAGGCCCACCACGGCGTGCGCATCACCGACGCCGCGCTGGTCGCCGCGGCCACCCTGTCCGACCGCTACATCACCGGGCGCCAGCTGCCCGACAAGGCCATCGACCTCATCGACGAGGCCGCCTCGCGGCTGCGCATGGAGATCGAGTCCAGCCCGGAGGAGATCGACCGGCTGCGCCGGCGCGTGGAGCGGCTCAAGATGGAGGAGTTCGCGCTGGCCAAGGAGAGCGACGAGGCCTCGGTCGAGCGGCTGGCCCGGCTGCGCGCCGACCTCGCCGACCACGAGGAGGAGCTGCGCGGCCTCGAGGCGCGCTGGGAGCAGGAGAAGGCGACGCTGGAGGACGAGGGCGAGCTGCGCCGGCGCCTCGACGCGGTGCGGGTGCACGCCGACAAGCTGATGCGCGAGGGCCGTCTCGACGAGGCCAGCGAGATCCTCTACGGCCAGATCCCCGCGCTGGAGAAGTCGCTGGCCCAGGCGGCCGCCACCGCCCAGCGCAGCGCCGACGGCAGCGAGGGCCCGCAGCTGGAGCCCCTGGTCGGCGAGGAGGTCGGCGCCGAGCAGATCGCCGACGTCGTGGAGGCCTGGACCGGCATCCCCACCGGCCGCATGCTCCAGGGCGAGACGGCCAAGCTGCTCGAGATGGAGGCGGTCATCGGCGAGCGCCTCATCGGCCAGCGCGAGGCGGTCGGCGCGGTCAGCGACGCCGTACGCCGCTCCCGCGCCGGCATCGCCGACCCCCACCGGCCCACCGGCAGCTTCCTCTTCCTGGGCCCCACCGGCACCGGCAAGACCGAGCTCGCCAAGGCGCTGGCCGACTTCCTCTTCGACGACGAGCGCGCGATCGTGCGCATCGACATGAGCGAGTACTCCGAGAAGCACGCGGTCTCGCGGCTGGTCGGTGCGCCTCCGGGCTACGTCGGCTACGACGAGGGCGGCCAGCTCACCGAGGCGGTGCGCCGCCGGCCCTACTCCGTCGTGCTGCTCGACGAGGTCGAGAAGGCCCACCCCGAGGTCTTCGACATCCTGCTCCAGGTGCTCGACGACGGCCGGCTCACCGACGGCCAGGGCCGCACCGTCGACTTCCGCAACACGCTGCTGATCCTCACCAGCAACCTGGGCTCGCAGCACCTGGTCGACCCGCTGCTCGACCCCGAGAAGCGACGCGAGTCGGTGCTCGCGGTGGTGCGGGCCTCCTTCAAGCCCGAGTTCCTCAACCGGCTCGACGAGATCGTGCTCTTCGACGCCCTCACCAAGGACGAGCTGACCCACATCGTCGACCTGCAGCTGGCGCTGCTGGGGAAGCGGCTGGCCGTGCGCAGGATCGCGATCGAGGTCAGCGACGAGGCCCGCACGTGGCTGGCCGAGACCGGTTACGACCCGGCCTACGGCGCCCGGCCGCTGCGGCGGCTGATCCAGACCGCGATCGGTGACCCGCTGGCCCGGCTGCTCATCGGCGGCGAGGTCTCCGACGGCGGACGGGTGCGGGTCGAGGTCGGCGACGACGGGCTGGCGCTGGTCACCGGCTGAGCCGGGCGGCCCGGGCGGCCCTGTCGGTTCACCCGGCCCCGGGCCCGTCCGGCCCGGGGCCGCTGGGCGCGGTCTGGGAGGATGACGCCATGAGCGAGGCCACCCCCACCCGCCCCCGGCAGGTGACGATCGCCGGCTGGCTCATCATCGTCGGCTCCGTCGTCGTCGTGCTGGCGGTCTACGACCAGATCACCCGGCTGACGTCGCTGGAGACCCGGGAGACGATCGAGACCTTCCTCGGCGAGCCTCCCGGCGACGGGCTGGGACTGGAGACCACCGACGTCGTCGCGCTGCTGCGCGTCACGGGCATGGTCACCGGAGCCTGCGCGGCGGCCGCGGCGGTGCTCGGCTGGTCGGTGCTCCAGCGCTCCAAGCCGGCGCGCCTCGCGCTGGCCGTGCTCGCGGTGCCGCTCTTCCTCGGCGGGCTGGTCAGCGGGGGCTTCACCTCCTCCCTGGTCGCGGTGGCCGCGCTGCTGCTGTGGCTCCAGCCGGCGCGCGACTGGTTCGACGGGGTCACCCCGCGCCAGCGCGACGACGAGCGCGCGGCGGCCGACCGGGCCGCCGACCGGGCCGCGGGTCGCACCACGCCGCCGGGTGGATCCGACGGGCCCGCGCCCGGTGGGTGGCCGCCGGCGTACCCGCCCGTCGGCTCACCGCAGGACCCGCAGGACCGGTCCGCGGGCCAGACGCCGGGTCCGGGGGCGGAGGCGCCCGCCCCCCGGAGCGGGCCGCAGGTCGACGGGGAGCAGGGCCAGCCGGCGCCGTGGACCGGCTTCGGGTCGGCGGCGGCCTCGCGCCCCGACCAGCAGGCCCGGCCCGACCAGCGGGTCACGCCCTACGTCGGCCACCCCGTGCCCGGGCGCCCGTCGCGACGGCCCTCGGCGGTGGTGTGGGCGTGCTCGCTGACCTGGGCCTTCAGCGGCCTGGTCGCGCTCGGCATGGTGCTGACCGCCGCGGTCATCGCGGCCGCGCCCGACATGCTCTTCGACGAGGTCTACCGTCAGAATCCCGCCCTCGCCGACGCCGACCTCAGCCGCTCCGACCTCACCACGGCGGTCTACGCCATGGCCGGGGTCGTCGTGGTGTGGGCGGTGGTCGCGAGCGTCGTGGCCGTGCTCGCCTTCCGCGGCAGCAACGGCGGACGCCTCGGGCTGGTCGTCTCCTCGGCCCTGGCCGCCGGCCTCTTCCTGGTCACCGCGGTCACCAGCCTGGTGATGGCGCTGCCGCTGGCGGCCTGCGTGGCCACCGTGGTGCTGCTGTCGCGGCCCGAGGTGCGCCGGTGGTACGCCGAGCGGCGCACGGCCGGCCGCGCCCGGCACTGAGACCGCGGGCGGGTCCGGCGGGGCGCGCTCGCGGGTGAGCCCGGCGGGGCGCGCGGCGTGGGAGCATGCCGCCATGAGCGACCAGTACCCGCCCTCCGGACCCACCCCCTCCGGTCAGGACCCCTACGGCCAGCAGCAGCCGAACCCCTACGGCCAGCCGCAGCAGGGTCAGAGCCCCTACGGCCAGCCCCAGCCGCCGGAGAACCCGTACGGGCAGCCGCAGCAGGGCCAGAACCCGTACGGGCAGCCGCAGCAGGGCCAGAACCCCTACGGCCAGCCCGGCTACGGCCAGCAGCCTGACGCCTACGGCAGCACGCCCTACGGCACCCAGCCCTACGGGGCCGGCCCCTACGGCTCGGCCACCGACCCCGACAAGCGGCCCGGCCGCGTCACCATCGCCGCGGTGATCGCCCTCGTGCTCTCGGCGCTCGTGGCGCTGGTCTTCGGCTTCGTGACCGTCGCCGTGGCCGCCGCCCGCGACCAGATCGTCGACGAGCTCGAGCGCGAGCTGCGCAACCAGCCCGGCGCGGCCGACCTCTCGCCCGACGCGCTGGCCACGGCGGTGCTCGTCGTGTCGCTGGTCGTGGCCGTGTGGGCGGTGCTCGGCATCGTGTTCGCGGTGATGACGCTGCGCCGCTCCAAGGCCGGCCGGATCCTGCTGGTGATCTCCTCGGTCCTCACCGCGGTCGTCAGCCTGCTCGCGATCGGCTCCCTGGTCTCGGTGGTGACGCTGGCGGCCTCGATCGCCGTCGTGGTCATGGTCTTCACCGGCGGCGCCAACGACTGGTTCGCCCGCCGCGGCGCCACTCCCGCGCAGTACTGAGTCCTGCGCCGGCGCCCGCGCCGGCGCCGGCGACGGCCCGGGTCAGCGGGTCAGGTCGGCGGCGCCGAGGCGGGCGAGGCCCTCGGTGACCACGTCGGTGGTCTTGCAGAAGGCCCACCGCACGAGGTGCCGCCCGGCCTCGGGGTCGTCGTAGAAGCCCTGGAGGGGCACCGCGACGACCCCGGCCCGCTCGGGCAGCGCCAGGCAGAGCTCGAGGCCGTCGCGCCAGCCGAGGTGGGCGGTGTCGGTGAGGGCGAAGTAGGTGCCCTCCGGCACCCGCGGGTCGAGCCCGAGCCCGCGCAGACCCGCGCACAGCAGGTCGCGGCGCTGCTGGAGATCGGCGGCCAGGCGACGCGGGAAATCGGGCTCGTGGTCGAGGGCGTGGGCCACGGCGGGCTGCAGCGGCGCTCCCGAGGTGAAGGTCAGCCACTGCTTGGCGGCCAGCACGGCGCCGACCAGGTCGGCCGGCCCGGTGGCCCAGCCGACCTTCCACCCGGTGAACGACCACGACTTGCCCGCGCTGGAGAGCGTGAGGGTCCGCTCGGCCATGCCGGGCAGCGTCGCGAGCGGCACGTGCTCGTGGTCGTCGAAGACGAGGTGCTCGTAGACCTCGTCGGTGACCACGACGAGGTCGTGCGCGAGCGCCACGTCGGCGACGACCTAGAGCTCGGCGCGGGTCAGCACGGTGCCGGTGGGGTTGTGCGGGGAGTTCAGCAGCAGCAGGCGCGTGCGCGGCGTGACCGCGGCCCGCAGCGCGTCGGCGTCGAGGCGGAAGTCGGGGGCGCGCAGGGTGACGCCCCGACGCACCCCGCCGGCCATCTGCACCATGGCGTCGTAGGAGTCGTAGGACGGCTCGAGGAGCACCACCTCGTCGCCCGGGTCGAGCAGACCCAGCAGCGCGGCCGCGACGCCCTCGGTGGCGCCCGTGGTGACGACGACCTCGGTGTCGGGGTCGAGCTCGATGCCGTAGTGGCGGGCCTGGTGGCGCGCCACCGCCTGCCGCAGCGCCGGCACGCCGGGGCCCGGGGCGTACTGGTTGGCGCCCGCGCCCAGCGCCTCCACCGCCCGCGCGATCACCTCGGGCGGGCCGTCGACGTCGGGGAAGCCCTGGCCGAGGTTGACCGATCCCGTGCGTGCGGCGAGGGCCGACATCTCGGAGAAGATCGTCGGGGCGATCCCGTGGAGGCGGCGGGCGAGACGGGTGCGGGCCATGGCCGCCACGCTAGCCGCGGCCCCGGCACGGTTGAATGGGCCCGTGAGCCAGACCCCGCACGAGACCGACGCGACCCTCGCCGCCGACATCGACGCCTGCTGCCGCCTCAGCGGCACCTTCACGCTGCGCTCGGGCCAGACGGCCTCGGAGTACTTCGACAAGTACCTCTTCGAGTCCGACCCCGCGCTGCTGGCCCGCGTGGCCCGGCAGATGGTCGGCCTGCTGCCCGACGACACCGAGCTGCTCGGCGGCCTCGAGCTCGGCGGCGTGCCGATCGCGACGACCGTCTCGGGCCTCACCGGCCACCGCGCGCTCTTCGTGCGCAAGCAGGCCAAGGAGTACGGCACCTGCAAGCTCGCCGAGGGCCCCGACGTCGCCGGGCGCCGGGTGACGCTCATCGAGGACGTCATCACCACCGGGGGCGCGGTGCGCGACGCCACGCGGGCGCTGCGCGAGGCCGGCGCGGTCGTCGAGGTCGTCGTGTGCGCCATCGACCGCAGCCCGGCGGGCGAGAACCCGCTCGCCGACGTCGGCCTCGAGGTGCGCCCCGTGCTCACCAAGGCCCAGCTCGACGCCGCCCGGGGCTGACCCGGGGCCGACCCGGCCCTCGCACAGGCGCCGCTCAGGGGCGCCCTCTACCCTGCGAGCATGCCGCTCACCCCGCTGACCGCCGTGCTCTCGGCCTCCGACGCCACCGGCGCCGACCTGACCGGGTTCGCCGGCTGGGCCGTCGACGTGATGGAGAGGCTGGGGGTGGTCGGCGCCGGCGCGCTGATCGCGCTGGAGAACCTCTTCCCGCCGCTGCCGAGCGAGATCGTGCTGCCGCTGGCCGGCTTCACCGCCAGCCGGGGCGACTTCGGCCTGGTCGAGGCGATCGTGTGGACCACCGTCGGCTCGGTGCTCGGGGCGCTGGTGCTCTACGGCCTGGGCGCCGTCTTCGGCCGCGACCGCGTCTTCCGGCTGTGGAAGATGCTGCCGCTGGTCGACGAGAACGACTTCCTGCGCACCGAGGCGTGGTTCGGCCGCCACGGCCGCAAGGCGGTCTTCTTCGGCCGCATGGTGCCGATCTTCCGCAGCCTCATCTCCATCCCCGCCGGCGTCGAGCGGATGCCGCTGTGGCAGTTCCTGGCGCTGACCACGCTCGGGTCGCTGATCTGGAACTCCGTCTTCGTGGTCGCCGGCTTCCAGCTCGGCGAGCAGTGGCAGGAGGTCGAGCCGGTCGTGGCCTACCTGCAGTACGCCGTGATCGCGGCGGTCGCGCTCTTCGTGGCGTGGTTCGTCATCCGCAAGGTGCGCGGGCGCCGGGTCAGCGCGGGCTGAGCCCGCGCCCGGCGCCCGCCCCGGCGTCGTGGGCGGCCTCGGCGCGCGAGTGGCGGCGCGAGCGCCACCACTCCAGGGCGATCGGCACGGCGGTGAAGAGCAGGATGGCGAAGATGGCCAGGTCGATGTTGTCCTCCAGCCACGGCACCCGCTCGCCGAGGACGTAGCCGAGCACGGTGATCGAGAGCACCCACGCGACGCCGCCGACGAGGCTCCACAGGTAGAACGTCGCCCGCGACATCAGCGTGATGCCGGCGACGACCGTGACGTAGGTGCGCACGAAGGCGACGAAGCGCCCCGCGACCAGCGCCTTCTTGCCGTGGCGGTGGAAGAACATCTCGGTGTGGTCGAGGTGCTTCTTCTTGAGGATCCGTCCGTCGTGCTCGCGCAGGGGCGGCCCGAGACGGCGCCCGATCTCGTAGCCCACGACGTTGCCCAGCCAGGCCGCCGCGGTGAGCAGGGCCAGCGCGATCGCCAGCTCCACGGGCGGGGAGAAGGGGAAGAGGTCGAGCTGCCCGGTGGCGATGAAGATGCCGGTGGCGAAGAGCAGGCTGTCGCCGGGCAGGAACGGGAAGAACAGCCCGCACTCGACGAAGACGATCAGCAGGCTCAGCCAGAACAGCGCGCTCCCGAACTCCGCGAGCAGCCACTGGGGGTCCATGAGGTCGATGCCCAGGAACTGCGCCGACAGCAGCGGCGACGGCGCCGAGGAGAGCATCGACGAGAGCAGCGGCGACACGGCGGTGGTCACCCGACGAGCGTACTCGCCGGACTGCCGCTGGGACCGGCGGGTGAGGAGGGCTCTCAGGCGCGGCGTCGGGGTCGGTGGCTGCGGGGCCTAGGCTGCGCCGCGTGGAGCAGCAGCCGGGGGAGCGGGCCGACCGGGCCGACGAGGCCGACCGGCGGGCGCCGTACGACCCGATGCCCCACGGACCGGCCGAGGTCGGGGTCGGCCCCTGGGAGGGGCCCTGGCCCGAGGGGCCGGGGTCGGAGGTCTACGACGCCGAGCTGCTGGCCGCCGGCGACCGGCGCAACGTCGTCGACCGCTACCGGTACTGGTCGGTGGCCGCGATCGTCGCCGACCTCGACACCCGCCGCCACGACTTCCACGTCGCCATCGAGAACTGGCAGCACGACGTCAACATCGGCGCGGTCGTGCGCACCGCCAACGCGTTCCTGGCCGCCGAGGTGCACATCGTGGGCCAGCGGCGGTGGAACCGCCGCGGCGCGATGGTGACCGACCGCTACCAGCACCTGCGCCACCACCCGACCGCGGAGGACCTCGCGGCCCACCTGGCCGGGCTGCCCGGCGGTCCGGTGCCACTGCTGGGCATCGACAACCTGCCCGGCTCGCAGCACCTCGAGACGATGACCGTGCCGCGTCGGGTCTGCTTCCTCTTCGGCCAGGAGGGTCCGGGCCTCTCCGAGGGTGCGCGGGCGGCCTGCGACGGCACGTTCTCGATCGCGCAGTTCGGCTCCACCCGCTCCATCAACGCCTCGGCCGCCGCCGCGATCGCCATGCACGCGTGGGTGCGCACCCACGCCGACCTCGCCGGCGACGACGCCTGGCGCGGCTAGGGCGTCGAGGACCGCACGGGCCGGCAGCCCGCGTCGTCGCACACGCGCTCGGCGCGTCCGCGCGACAGCGTCTGGGCCAGGCCCAGCGTCCAGCAGGTCGGGCACCCGCGCCACGACACCACGGCCAGCGGCAAGAGCAGCAGCCACCACGCGCTCTGGCCCGCGAGGCCCAGCCCGGCGACGGCGAGCACCAGCCCCACCACGCCGCGCACGAGGTGCTCGGCCACCGAGCCGCTGGCGAAGAGCTCGCGCACCGGGTCGTCCTCGGGCGCGCGGGTGTCCTCGGGCGCGCGGGTGGTGGTGGTCACCGCCTCAGCCTAGGCGGCCCGTGGTCGAGGGAGCGCTCAGGCGGTGACGTCGCGGACCACGCGGTGGTGCACCAGCTCGGTGAGCAGCTCGCGGGCCGGGAGGTCGGTCAGCAGGTAGGCCCGGCCGGGGAGCCCGCCGAGGAACGAGCCGGGGGTGAAGGTCACGGAGTTCTCCACCCGGCACACCGACCCGTCGGGGCCCGTCAGCGGGGTGACGGTGGTGCGCCAGGTGACCAGGCCCGGCGCGCGCACCGCGGCGTCGAGCACCAGCCGGTGGCCGGTGGTCCCGCCCGAGCCGTGCGGGCCGGCGGCGACCACGCGCCAGAAGCCGGCCGTGTCGCCCGCGCGCAGCTGCGGGTGCTCCGGCACCGGCCAGCGGCGGCCCCGGCCCAGGGTGAGCCGGTCGATCGCCCCGCGGACGGCGAAGGGGGCGGCGTCGACGTACCACCGCTCGGCGGCGCCGGCCGCGGTGACCGCGCGCCAGGCGTGCTCGGCGCTGACCGGCAGGTCGCTGGCCCGGGTGGTGGTGCGCAGGGTGCTCCGTCGGTGCATGGGACCGAGGCTACGGGTGACCCGCACGGTCTAGGGTGGGCGGCGTCGCAGCCAGACCCCGCCCGAGGAGACCCGCCGTGCCCATCGCCACCCCCGAGATCTACGCCCAGATGCTCGACACCGCCAAGGAGCGGGGCTTCGCCTTCCCGGCGATCAACGTGTCGTCGTCGCAGACGCTCAACGCCGCGCTCAAGGGCTTCGCCGACGCCGGGTCCGACGGCATCATCCAGGTCTCGACCGGCGGTGCGGAGTACCTCTCGGGCCCCTCGGTGAAGAACATGGTGACCGGCTCGGTCGCCTTCGCGGCCTACGCCGCCGAGGTCGCCAAGGCCTACCCCGTCAACATCGCGCTGCACACCGACCACTGCCCGAAGGACAAGCTCGACGGCTTCGTGCGCCCGCTGCTCGACCTCTCCGCCGAGCGCGTCAAGGGCGGCCAGCTGCCGCTGTTCCAGTCGCACATGTGGGACGGCAGCGCCGTGCCGCTGGAGGAGAACCTCGTCATCGCCGAGGAGCTGCTCGCCAAGGCCGCCGCGGCCCACATCATCCTCGAGGTCGAGATCGGTGTCGTCGGCGGCGAGGAGGACGGCGTCGCCAACGAGATCAACGAGCAGCTCTACACCACCCCCGAGGACGCCCTCGCCACGATCGAGGCCCTCGGCGCCGGCGAGAAGGGCCGCTACATGACCGCCCTGACCTTCGGCAACGTCCACGGCGTCTACAAGCCGGGCAACGTCAAGCTGCGCCCCGAGATCCTCAAGGCCGCGCAGGAGGCCGTCGCGCAGAAGCTCGGCCTCGCCGCCGACGCCAAGCCCTTCGACCTGGTCTTCCACGGCGGCTCTGGCTCCTCGGCCGAGGAGATCGGCGCGGCCGTCGACTACGGCGTGGTGAAGATGAACGTCGACACCGACACCCAGTACGCCTTCACCCGCCCCGTCGCCGCCCACATGTTCAGCAACTACGACGGCGTGCTCAAGGTCGACGGCGAGGTCGGCAACAAGAAGGCCTACGACCCCCGTGCCTGGGGCAAGGCCGCCGAGGCCGGCATGGCCGCCCGCATCGTCGAGGCCTGCGAGCACCTGCGCTCCTCCGGCAAGGCCGTCTCCTGACCGCGCGCTGACCCGCGCTCGGCGCACTCAGCGCCCGACGACGCCCCGGCCGACCGGCCGGGGCGTCGTCGCGTCGGGACCCCCGCCGGGGACGCACGTCGCGCCCGGGGGACACAATGCAGCCATGAGCCC
The DNA here is from genome assembly GCF_023712465.1 of Nocardioides sp. P86. Taxonomy (NCBI): domain Bacteria; kingdom Bacillati; phylum Actinomycetota; class Actinomycetes; order Propionibacteriales; family Nocardioidaceae; genus Nocardioides; species Nocardioides sp. P86. The sequence continues at coordinate 808,613 of NZ_JAMAYE010000003.1, forward strand.
CGTGACCCCCGGCATGGACCTGATGGCCGGTCCGCCGCCCACCCACCTGCCCGCCGACCCCGCCACGACCGCGCTCGCCGCGGGCGAGTCGCCGACCGACGTCGTACGCCACCACCCGGCGTCCCCGTCGGCCTGGGCGGCGCTCGCCACCGAGGCCGCCGCGGCCGACGCCGACGCCGTGGTCGTCTACGCCTACTCCCGGGTCGGCTACCACCGCAGCCTCGACCTGCTGCGTCGCAACGGCTGGAAGGGCCACGGGCCCGTGCCGTGGGAGCACGAGCCCAACCGCGGCTTCCTGGTCTGCCTGTCGCTGCTGGCCAAGTCGGCCCGCGCCATCGGCGAGACCGACGAGTGGGAGCGCTGCCGCGACTTCCTGCGCGACTCCAGTCCCACCGGCTACGCCGCGCTCCTCGGCGACTGACGCGGCGGGCGCCACTTACTGACCGTTGAGATCACTGCCTGACTGTTGTGACAGTCAGGTGGTGCGAGCAACGGTCAGTAAGTGCCGGCCGTCGGCGGTCGCTGTGGAGAGCGACCGCTGCGCAGCGGCAGGCTCGGCCATGCTGGTCGCATGACTCCCGAGCTGCGAGCACTCCTCAGTGCCGAGGGCGGTCTCGTGACGCGTCAGGACGCGCTCGACGGCGGCCTGACCCCCTCCGCGATCACAGGTCTCCTGCGCTCCGGGGTCTGGCTGCCCGTGCGTCGCGGGGTGTACGTCGACGCCACGGTGTGGGAGGCCGCCGACGAGGACCGTGGCCGACCGCGTCTGCGCACCCGCGCGGCCGTCAGCACCATGCGCCGTGGGTGGGTGCTCAGCCACGACTCCGCGGCTCACGAGTGGGGCATGGCCCTCCTCCGGTGCGACGAGCCGCTCGTGCACGTCACCCGACCGGGCTACTCGAGCGCGTGGACGCGGTACGGCGTCAAGCACCACTACGCGCGCTTCGCCCCGCGGCAGGTCTGCCAGGTGGAGGACGTGCGGGTGCTCGACCGGGCTCGGGTGGCGGTCGACATCGGCAGGGAGCACGGCTTCCGGCACGGGCTCGTCGCCTGCGACTCCGCACGCCGCCTCGGCACATCGCTCGACGAGCTGTACTCGGCACTGTCGCCGATGGACCACTGGCCCGGGGTGCGTGCCGCTCGGGAGGCGGTGGACCGCAGCGACGCCGGCGCGCAGAGCCCCGCCGAGACGCTGGCACGGGAGCTCCTCGTCGAGCTCGGCCTGGGGACGGTGGAGACGCAGTTCCCCGTCCGTACGCCGCGGACGACCTTCTGGTGCGACCTGAGGATCGGCAACCACGTGTTCGAGGTCGACGGACGGGTCAAGTACGTGCCCACCGACCTCGGCGGCCTCGCCGACCGGAGTGCCCATGACGTCGTCTGGGAGGAGAAGCAGCGTGAGCGGCTGATCGCCGCCGAGGGCCTGGGCGTCTCCCGCATCTTCTGGTCCGACCTCTGGGGCTCGGCGCGGGCCGAGGCGCACGCCCGTCTGCGTCAGGAGTTCGCGGTCACCTGCGAGCGGTTCGGCCGCACCCTGTCGCCGCGTCTCGCAGCAAGCGCGGCCGCCCTGCGTCAGACGCGTTCCGCCTGACACGCCGCCTCGACGGCTCACCGTGCCGTGTGACATCCGCGTCTTACTGACCATTGGGACCACTGGCTGACCGTCATGACTGTCAGCCAGTAGTAGCAACGGTCAGTAAGACGCAGCGGCGGCCGCCTACGTCGGCGGGGTGAGCAGCCGCCGGACGGTGTCGGAGCCCAGGGCCAGGAAGAGCGTGGGCAGGCGCGGGCCGCGGTCGGCGTCGACGAGCAGGTTGTAGAGCAGCTTGAAGAACGCCTTCTGGTCGGCCTTGACCTGGTCGGTCGGGGCGTCGTCGAGACCCAGGCCCCGGCCCAGCTTCGGCACGCCGTAGACCAGCGTGGTGGTCTCGTCGAGGTCGAGACGGTCGGGAAGCCGGTCGAGGAGGTGGCGCAGCCACAGCTCCTCGTCGTCGCCGAGGCGGGCCAGCCGGGCGGCGTCGGGCTCGGTGCGCACGGTGGTGCGCTCCGACTCGGGGACGTACTCGCCGGTCCAGGTCATCGCGCGGCCCAGCCGCGGCTCGAGGTCCTCGACGGAGTCGTGGTCGTGGCCGACCTCGCGCACGATGCGGCTGATGAGGTCGGCGCTGCCCGCGGTCACGTCGGCCACCGACGAGAGCAGGCGGAAGGGCACCACGACCGCGGGCACCGGCAGGCGACCGGCCGTCGCGGTCGCGCTGGCGCGCTCGAAGGCCAGCACCTGCGCGTCGCGCTTGGCGGGGTCGGCGGCCTTGCGGCCCAGTGCGTCCCACTCGTCGTAGAGGCGCACGACCTCCGGGCCGAAGTCGACGTTGAAGGCCTGCTTGGGCTGGCGGCGCACGTAGAGCCAGCGCAGCACGGGTGCCTCGAGGATCTGCAGGGCGTCGGCCGCGGTCGGCACGCCACCGCGCGAGGAGGACATCTTGACCTGCCCGCCGGCGCCGACGAAGGAGTAGCCGACGAACGACGGGGCACGGCCGTCGTAGAGCTTCACCAGCTCCTTGCCCACGGTGTAGGACGACCCCGGGCTGGCGTGGTCGACGCCGCCGGGCTCGAAGTCGACGCCCTCGACGGCCCAGCGCATCGGCCAGTCGACCTTCCAGACCAGCTTGCCCTCGTCCTGGGTGCGCAGGTTGGTGACGCCCTCGTAGGGGCACGAGGTGCAGGTGTAGGCCAGGTCGGCGGAGTCGTCGTCGTAGGACGTGATGATCGTGGTGTCGCGCCCGCAGTCGCGGCAGTAGGGCTTGTAGGGGAAGCGCGCGAGGTCGTTGGTGGCGCCGAGGCCCGAGGGGTTGCCGTCGTCGCCGTCGTTGGCGACCGAGTCGGCGAGCGCCGCGGCCTCCTCGGCCGACTCGGCGGCCTCGCTGAGCGGGGCGGCCTTGGTGCGGTAGCGCGCCATCAAGGTCTCGATGCGGTCGCGCTGGGCCACGGCGTGCAGGATCTGCTCGCGGTAGGCCCCCGCGCGGTAGCGCTCGGTCTGGGAGACCTCGTCCATCTCCACGCCGAGGGCGCGCAGCGAGGCCACGAGCGGCTCCTTGAAGTGATCGGCCCACGAGTCGTGGCACTCCCACGGGTCGGGCACGCCCGAGAGCGGGCGCCCGATGTGGTCGGCCCACGACGGGTCCACCCCGGCGGGGACCTTGCGGAAGCGGTCGTAGTCGTCCCAGCTGTGCAGGTGGCGCACGGGCAGCCCGCGGCGTGCGAGCTCGTCGGCGACGAAGTGCACGGTGAGGAACTCGCGCAGGTTGCCCAGGTGCACCGGCCCCGACGGGCTCGCCCCCGAGGCGCAGGTGATCGGCCGCCCCGACTCCGGGGTCCAGCCGCCCTGCTCGGCGTGGCGCACGGCGTCGTCGGCCGCGCGGGTGACCCAGTCGACAGGAGCCTGAGGGGCCCCGTCTCGTGCTGTGCCTCGTGCCATCGGGGTGCTGCTCCTGCTCTCGTCCGTGACGCCCGCAGGGGCGCGTCGGACGGCGTGGTGGGACCGGTCGGGACGTCTCGCGGGCCCGCGGTGGGACGCCCCAACGCTACCGGAGCCGCGCTACTGGCCCGCCCCGGCCACGAGGAACCATGGCGGTGGGGGACGAGCGGCACTAACATGCCACGGATGCCCACCCGGACCCCCGCCACGCTGATGGCCGCCCTCGGCTTCCCCAAGCACGTGGACCGCCTCCACCAGCAGCTGCTGGGCCACTCCGGGCGCGAGCTCGTCTCGGTCGCGGCCGCGCTGCTCCAGACGCCCGAGGAGCTGATGAGCGCCCTCGAGCCGCTGTGCGACGCCGGCGTGGTGCGGGTGGAGGAGTCGCGGGTCTTCGTGGCCAGCGCCCCCGAGGTGGTCGCCCGCATCCTCGCCGCGCAGGCGGCGAGCGCGGCGATCGTGCAGGCCGAGCTGGAGAGCGTCGCGGCGGCCCTGCCGTTCCTCACCGGCAGCGGGGCCCGGCCCGCCGAGGGCGAGGTGCACGACGTGCAGCCGCTCGACGGCGAGATCAGCAGCGGCGGCAACCCGGTCCCGCTGCTCACCGCGCTGATGGTGCAGAGCCGCGGCGACCTGCTCTGGCTGCGCCCCGACCAGTGGCGCCACCCCTCGGAGGACGCGATGGGCGACTTCATCGGCGGCCTGGTGAGCGGGGGTCGCAGCTCGCGGGCGATCTATCCCGTGCGCGCGCTGACCGAGGCCCGCGCGACGCTCAACCACCGCGTCGAGAAGGGCGAGGTGATCCGGGTGCTGCCGACGGTCCCGACCCGCATGTTCATCATCGGCACGACCCACGCCGTGCTCCCCGAGCCGCTGGGCCAGGTCGACGAGCCGCGCTCCCTGATCCGCCAGCCGGGCCTGGTGAAGGCGCTGACCTACTGGTTCGAGGCGCTGTGGGACCGCGCGGCGCCGGTGAGCGCGCTGACCGGGGAGGCCGAGCCGCGCAGCGACATGCAGCGCTTCCTGGTGCAGCAGCTGGCCAGCGGCTCCCAGGACGAGCAGATCGCCCGCCGGCTCGGGGTCAGCCTGCGCACCGTGCGTCGCCGGGTCGCCGACCTCATGATCGAGCTGGGCGCCGAGTCGCGCTTCCAGGCCGGGGTCGAGGCGGCCCGGCGCGGCTGGCTCTGACGGTGCGTCAGCGGTGCGGCAGCACCATCGAGTAGGCGCCGGGCTCGAGGTGCCAGGTGCGCTGGCGCTCGGGGCCGTAGATCTCGCCGTCGGCGGAGCAGTAGAAGGGCTCCCCGGCGATGGAGACGGTGCGCCCGGTCAGGGAGATCACGTCGTCGCGCTCCTCGTGACGCCCGAGCAGCAGGCCCGCGGCGTACCCGAAGCGCGCCAGGGGGCCGATCGAGCGCGAGACCATCACGTCGAGGCACCCGTCGGTGGTCTCGGCCTCGGGGTTGAGCGAGGTGCCGCCGCCGACGTCGGAGCCGTTGCCGACGGCCACCATGAGCACGGGCTGGTCGAGGTCGACCACGCACTCGCCGTCGACCTCGACGCGCAGCCGCACGAAGGGCGGCTTGTACGCCGCGAGCGCCGCACCGATCGGGTAGCCGAGCTTGCCCAGGTTGACCTTGCCGACGCCGATCGAGCCGAGCCGGTCCTTCCACCGCGTGGCGCGGCGGCTGGCCTGCGCGCCGGCGCCGGCGTGGACGTTGTTGACGACGACCTCGCCGACCTCGTCGACGATGAGGTCCACGCGGCGCACCTCGCCGGTGAGCAGGACGCGGGCGGCCTCCTCGATGTCGAGGGGGATGTCGTTGCCGCGGGCGAAGTCGTTGCCGGTGCCCAGCGGCAGCAGGCCGAGCACGGCGTCGGCCAGCTCGTGACGGCGGTGGAGCGCGGCCACGACGGCGTGCATGCTGCCGTCGCCGCCGGCCACGACGATGCGACGCGACCCGGCGCGGTGCAGGACGCCGTTGAGCTCACCGGGGTCGGCGGTGGCGGCCACCTCGACGGAGGTCTCGGCGCGCAGGATGTCGAGGGCCCGCTCCAGGGTCTCCTCGTCCGACGTGCCGGCGCCGCTGTTGGTGATGACGAGAAGGGGCTCCACACGTCGACAGTAGTGGAGCGGGCGGTCGGGCGCCGACCTGCGGTAGCGTGTGGCCGCAAGAGCTCCGGTGCACTTGTGCCCGGGGCTCTCGCGTTTCCGCTCCGAGCGCGTCAGGTGCGCCGGGTCGGAGGAGTCCAGCACGCCTAGAAGCGGAAGTGAGCGAGCAGATGCCCGCGATCGCCATCATCGGTGCCCAGTGGGGTGACGAGGGGAAGGGCAAGGCCACCGACCTGCTCGGCTCCAGCGTCGACTACGTCGTGAAGTTCAACGGCGGCAACAACGCCGGCCACACCGTCGTCATCGGCCAGCCCGACGGCAGCGAGGAGAAGTACGCCCTCCACCTGCTGCCCAGCGGCATCCTGACCCCCGGCTGCACGCCGGTCATCGGCAACGGCGTCGTCGTCGACCTCAAGGTGCTCTTCGAGGAGATCGAGGGCCTCGAGGCCCGCGGCGTCGACACCAGCGGCCTGGTGGTCAGCGCCAGCGCGCACGTCATCGCCGACTACAACCGCACCGTCGACAAGGTCACCGAGCGCTTCCTCGGCTCGCGTCGCCTCGGCACGACCGGGCGCGGCATCGGCCCGACCTACGCCGACAAGATGAACCGCATCGGCATCCGGGTGCAGGACATCTTCGACGAGAAGATCCTGCGCCAGAAGATCGAGGGCGCCCTGGAGCTCAAGGGCCAGGTGCTGACGAAGATCTACAACCGTCGCGCCCCCTCGGTCGACGAGACCCTCGAGGAGCTGCTGCAGTACGCCGACCGGCTGCGCCCGATGGTCCGCGACACCGGCCTGCTGCTCAACCAGGCCCTCGACCGCGGCGAGACCGTGCTGCTCGAGGCCGGCCAGGCCACCCTGCTCGACGTCGACCACGGCACCTACCCCTTCGTCACGTCGTCGTCGGCGACCGCCGGCGGCGCCTGCACCGGCTCGGGCATCCCGCCGATGCGGATGGACCAGGTGATCGGCATCGTGAAGGCCTACACCACGCGCGTCGGCGAGGGCCCCTTCCCGACCGAGCTCTTCGACGACGCCGGCGAGCACCTGCGCAAGGTCGGCGCCGAGTACGGCACCACGACCGGTCGCCCGCGGCGCTGCGGCTGGTACGACGCCGTCATCGCCCGCTACGCCGCCCGCGTCAACGGCGTCACCGACTTCGTGCTCACCAAGCTCGACGTGCTGACCGGTCTGGAGCAGGTGCCGGTCTGCGTGGCCTACGACGTCGGCGGGGTCCGCCACGACGAGATGCCGGTCAACCAGACCGACTTCCACCACGCCGTGCCCATCTACGAGTACCTCCCCGGCTGGTGGGAGGACCTCAGCGCCTGCCGCACCTTCGAGGACCTGCCCGCCAACGCCCAGGCCTACGTGCGCGCGGTGGAGAAGATGTCGGGCGCGCGCATCTCGGTCGTCGGCGTCGGTCCCTCGCGCGAGGCGACCGTCGTGGTGCACCCGCTGGTCTGACCGGTCCGGGCGGGCCCGGCGCCGTCGCCGGGCGCCGTCGCCCGGGTGCGGCTCAGTACTGCCGCTCGGTCTCGGTGACGCGGTCGGCCACGGCCAGGACGACGTCGGGGTCGACCAGGGGCCACCGCGTGGCGGTGAGCAGCGACTCCTCCGAGGACCCGCTCGAGGACCCGTCGGCGGACCCGTCGAGCACGACGGCGCGCGGGCGCTCGACGCCGACGAGGGCCACCAGCTCGTCGGCGCCGTCGCCGTCGACGTCGGAGACCACGGCGTGCGGGGAGTAGTCGGCGTCGTCGTCGGCCGGTGCGAGCGCGCTCGCCCCGCCGAACCCGTCCTCCCACGACCACGCGCTCACCGCGAGGTCGGTGCCGACGTGCACGAGGGTGTCGGTGCCGTCACCGTCGAGGTCGGCCTGCCGGAAGACGCCGGTGCCGTAGCCGGGCTCGTCGAGCACCAGCGTCTCGCCGACCTGCTCGAAGGAGTCGCCGCGCGACACCAGGCCGCGCAGCACGGTGGTGCGGCCGAGGGTGTCGACCTCCACGAGGTCGTCGCGACCGTCACCGTCGAGGTCGCCGACGGTCCAGGTCGTCCTGGCACCCGGTGACCGCTCGACCTCGGCCCAGGTCGCCTCGCGCTGCCAGTCCTCGTCGGCGGTGCTGAGCATCACCGTGACGGTGGCGGTGTCGTCGAGGGCGGTGCCGACGGCGAGGTCGTCGCGCCCGTCGCCGTCGAAGTCCCCGAGCGCGGCGGTGCCGGTGCCGTAGTCGAACGTGCCGACCTCCTCGGCGGGCGGCACGACCATCAGCGAGCTGCGGCGCGGCGCGGGGTCACCCGCGTCGAGCGGGCCGGGCGCCACCGCCACGCGCAGGCTCGAGCCGTCGCCGTCGACGGTGACCCGGTCGAGGACGCCGTCGCCGTCGACGTCGCCCAGCACCGTGCGGGGGTTGACCTCCGCGACCCGCTCCGCGTCGCCGACGGCCGCGCCGTCGGAGCGCTGCAGCTGCCCGCCGTCGAGGTCGAGCAGCAGCAGGTCGCCGAGGCCGTCGCCGTCGAGGTCACCGCGCACGGCGGGGTCCTCGCGGGCCGGGGCGGGGTCCGCGGGCAGCGGCAGGCCCGCGGCGGCGGGGTCGGTCGCCGGGTCGGACGCGGTGTCGCGCGGCGCGTCGTCGGGCCACAGCAGCACGCCGGCGGCGACCGCACCCGCCGCGAGGGCGAGGCCGAGCCCGGCGGCCAGGCGACCCCGCCGCGGCCGTCCCGCGGGCGGTGGGGGCCGCAGGGCGGCGCCCGACCCGGTCGAGCGCTCGTGCCCGCCGAGGCGCCGCAGCTCCTCGCGCAGCGCGGCGGCCCCCGGGTGGCGGTCGGCGGGGTCCTTGGCCAGGGCCCGGGCGAGCACGGGGTCGAAGGCGGCCTTGGCCGGGTGTCCCTCCGGCAGCTGCGGCACGGGGGCAGAGACGTGCGCCATCGCGACCTGCACGTCGCTGCCGGCATAGGGCGGGCGTCCGGTCAGCGCCTCCACGAGCAGGCAGCCGACGGCGTAGACGTCGCTGGCGGGGGTGGCGGGGGCGCCCCGGGTCAGCTCGGGGGCGAGGTAGCTCCAGGTGCCGGCGACCGCGCCGGGGGAGGTGAGGCCGCTCGACTCGGTGAGCGCGACACCGAAGTCGCACAGGTAGACGTGGGGCCGGTCGAGCCGGTCGTCGCGCAGCAGCACGTTGGCGGGTTTCACATCGCGGTGCACCACGCCCACGGCGTGGGCCGCGACGAGGGCGTCGCAGACCTGCGCGACGACGGTGGCGGCCAGCTCGGGGCGCAGCGGGCCGTGCACGGCCAGGAGCCGGCCCAGGTCGCCGCCGGTGGCCAGCCGCGTCACGAGGTACGGCGACCCGGCGTGCTCGCCGTGCTCGTAGATGGCGATGACGTGCGGGGAGTCGAGCCGCGCCAGCACCGCCGCCTCGCGCTGGAAGCGGGCGGCGAAGGCGGGGGAGTCGGCGAGGGCGCCGCGCACGACCTTGATCGCGACGCGTCGCCCCAGGGAGGTGTCGGTGGCGGCGAAGACCTGGCCCATGCCGCCCACGCCGACGACGGCGTCGATGCGGTAGCCGCCCAGGGTGCTGCCGACGCGCAGGGGGCCGGCGGCGCCGGCGGGCCCGGTCACGGGACGGTCTGTCCCATCACGCTCTGCTCGAGGCGGTAGGTGAGGTCGGCGCTCCAGCTGGCCCACTCCTCGGTGTCGCCGAAGCGCTCGCCGTCGGAGCGCACGACGAGCACCTTCGCGGTGCGGTCGTCCTGCGGGCCCACGGCGAGCAGGTCGACGCGACCGTCGCCGTCGACGTCGCTGAGGGTGAAGCGGGCCTGGAGATCGCCGCCGTCGCCGGTGATGGAGTCGATGACGCCGGCGCCGACCGGGTCGCCGAGACCCTCCTCGCCGAGACCCCGCACGGAGACCTCGAAGTAGTCCTCGCCGGTGCCGGACACGCTCACCAGCTCGTCGTCGCCGTCGGCGTCGACGTCCCCCGCGAGCGCGGCGATGTCGAAGCCCTCCTCGCCGGTGCTGCTCGTGCCCTCGTCGAAGCCGTCGCCGGTGCCGAGGTAGAGGGTGGTGACCTGCTCGGGGTCGTCGGCCAGCGGGTCGGGGCTGGTCGAGACCACCACGTCGAGCAGGCCGTCGCCGTCGTAGTCGCCGGCCTCCACGGTGGGGGTCAGGTCCTCGCCGGGTCCGTCGATCTCCAGGAGCGGCTCGGCCTCGCCGAAGCCGTCCTCGCCCTGACCGTGGGCCACGAAGAACTCGTAGGGCCGGTCGGGCTCCCAGGCCAGCAGGAGCAGGTCGTCGAGGCCGTCGCCGTCCACGTCGCCGGCCCAGGGGGTGACGTTGCGGGCATCGCTGGGGCGGTCGATGTTGAAGCCGAACTCGCCGCCGTCGGTGAGCCCGGCGGCGACGTAGATGCGCCGCTCGCGCCCGGCCGGCACGTAGACCGAGACCACCTCGCTGAGACCGTTGCCGTCGACGTCGGCCAGCGTGATGGTGCGCAGGGTGCGGGCGCCCACGGCGTAGTCGCGCTCCGGCTGGGCCTCGAGCTGCTCGCCGTCGGAGAGCAGGCTGGTGGAGAAGAAGCTGTAGACGTCGCCCTGCTGGACGGGGTAGATCGACACGGCGTCGCCGAGGCCGTCGGCGTCGATGTCGCCGGCGATCGGGCCCTCCGGGGGCTCCGGGGCGGCGCTGGCCTGCTCGGTCGCCTCGGCCCCGCCGGCGCTGTCGCCGCCGTCGCCGTCGGTGCCGTCCTCGCCGGTGGCGGAGGAGGTCGACCCGTCGTCGGACCACGGCGTGGTGACCGCGAGCGCGGTGCCGCCGGCGACGAGCACGGCGAGGGCGGCGACGCCGGCCAGCACGACCGGACGCCGGCCCCGGCCGGCCCCGCCCGACGAGGCGCCCCGCCCCGTCGCGCGGCGCCGGCCCGGGGTGGCGGCGGCAGCGGCCGCGGCGGCCGCGGCTGCGCTGGAGCCCGAGCCGGCGGATCCGGAGGGGCCCGACGCCCCCGTGGGCGTGGCGGGAGCGGGCACGGGCACCGGGGTGATGCCGCTGCCGGGAGCGAGCGGGGTCGCCGCGGCGGCCAGGAGGTCCTGGCGCATGGCCTCGGCGTCGGGGTAGCGGTCGGCGGGGTCCTTGGCCATGCTGCGCGCCAGGATGGCGTTGGCCCACCGGGTGAAGTCGTCGCTGCCGGTGAGCTGGCGCACCGGGGAGGTCTGGTGGGCGATGGCGATCTCGACGTCGGAGCCGACGTAGGGGGCGGTGCCGGTGAGGGCCGCCCAGAAGAGGCAGCCCAGCGAGTAGAGGTCGGAGGCCGGGGTGGCCTCGCGGCCCTCGCCGCACTCGGGCGAGAGGTAGCTCCAGGTGCCGGCCACCGCGCCGGGGGCCGTCAGGTGGTCGGCCTCGTCGCCGGCGCGGGCGATGCCGAAGTCGCACAGGTAGACGTGGAGGTCGGCGGCGGTGGCGTCGCGCAGCAGCACGTTGCTGGGCTTGATGTCGCGGTGGACCACGCCGGCCCGGTGGGCGTCGGCGAGGGCGTCGGCGACCTGGGCGCACAGGGTCGCGGCCAGCCGCGGGGGCATGGGGCCGCGGGCGCGCAGCTGGCCGCCGAGGTCGCCGCCGGCGACGTACTGCGTCGCGATGTAGGGGCAGCCCTCGTGCTCGCCGTGGTCGTAGATCTCGATGACGTGGGGGGAGTCGAGCCGGGCCAGGAGGGTGGCCTCGCGGTCGAAGCGGCGCAGGAACTCCTCGGAGTCGCCCAGCTCGGCCGAGACGACCTTGAGGGCCACCTGGCGGTGCAGCGACAGGTCGGTGGCGCCGAGGACGACGCCCATGCCGCCCCGGCCGATCTCGTGGTCGATGCGGTAGCGGTCGAACTGGTCACCGGCGCGGGGGAGTGAGGCCATGGTGGGCGTCCTTCCCCCTCGCAGGCGACCTGAACCCCGCCGGGAGCACCCGGCTCACCGGGGTCGCTGCGGCGCGGGGCGCCGGCGGCGGCCACTACCCTGGTGCACCGTGACCGACCCCTCGCCCCAGGACCCGACCCACGCTCCGCCCCAGGCCGCGTCTCGCGACGGCGCCGACGGCGGGACCGGTCCCGCACCCCACGTGACCGGCACCGTGCCGACCGGTCCGCTGACCTGCCTGGTCGTGGGCCCCGGTGGTCGCGAGCACGCGCTGGCCCGGGCCCTGGCCCACGACGCGGGCGTCGCCGCGGTGCACGCCGCCCCGGGCAACCCCGGCATCGCCGCCGTCGCCACGCTGCACGACGTGGACGCGCTCGACGGCGAGGCCGTCGCCGACCTCGCGGTGTCGCTGGGCGCCGACCTGGTCGTCGTCGGGCCCGAGGCGCCGCTGGTGGCCGGGGTCGCCGACGCCGTCCGCGCCCGTGGCATCGCTGTCTTCGGCCCGACCCGGGCCGCCGCCGAGCTCGAGGGCTCGAAGGCCTTCGCCAAGGACGTCATGGCCGCGGCCGGGGTGCCCACCGCGGCCGCCCGGGTGTGCACCTCCGCGGTCGAGGTGCAGGCCGCCCTCGACGCCTACGGCCCGCCCTACGTCGTCAAGGACGACGGCCTGGCCGCCGGCAAGGGGGTCGTGGTCACCCTCGACCGTGACGAGGCCGTCGAGCACGCCGCACGCTGCGGACGCGTGGTGATCGAGGAGTTCCTCGACGGCCCGGAGGTCTCGCTCTTCGCGATCACCGACGGCACGACGGTCTACCCGCTCCAGCCGGCCCAGGACTTCAAGCGCATCGGTGACGGCGACGTCGGGCCCAACACCGGCGGCATGGGGGCCTACACCCCGCTGCCGTGGGCCCCCGACGACCTCGTCGAGGAGGTGCTGGCCACGGTGCTCCAGCCCACCGTCGACGAGATGGCCCGCCGCGGCACCCCCTTCGCCGGGCTGCTCTACGCCGGGCTCGCCCTCACCTCGCGCGGCACCCGCGTGGTCGAGTTCAACGCCCGCTTCGGCGACCCCGAGACCCAGCCGCTGATGGCGCTGCTCGACTCGCCGCTCTCGCCGCTGCTGGTCGGCGCGGCCACCGGCACGCTGTCCGACGTCGCCCCGCCGGCGTGGCGCCCGGGCGCGGCCGTCGGGGTCGTGATGGCCAGTCGCGGCTACCCGGAGACCTCGTCGTCGGGCGACGTGATCGTCGGGACCGACGCGGCCGAGGCCCTGCCCGACGTGCACGTCGTCCAGGCCGGCACGGCCCTGCGCGACGGCGACCTGGTGACCGCCGGCGGTCGGGTGCTCGCGGTCGTGGCCACCGGCGCCGACCTGGCCGCCGCCCGTCGGGCGGCCTACGACGGGGTCGCCTCCGTCGACTTCCCCGGCGCCCAGCACCGCACCGACATCGCTGCCGGTGCCGCCGCGGGAGGCGGCGGCGCCTGAGGCAGCGCCCGGCTCGAGCCGCCCGGGCGGTGGGCGAGCGACCTGCTCGAGACCCGCCTCCCCGCGGGCCCCGGCCCCTCCTGGGTCCTCCTCGGCACCGGGTGGTCGGCCAACCGGCTGGTCCGGCCGCCCCGCGCCGGGTGAGGGGCGAGGAGGTCCGGCCCCGCCGTCGGGGATCTGACGGGCGGCGCGACCGTGGGAGGATGAGGTACGTGACCGTGCCCAACGTCCTCGCCACCCGCTACGCCGCCGCCGACCTCGCCGAGATCTGGTCGCCCGAGCACAAGATCGTCCTCGAGCGGCGGCTGTGGATCGCTGTCCTCCGCGCTCAGCGCGACCTCGGGATCGCGGTGCCAGACGGCGTGGTCGAGGACTACGAGGCGGTCGTGGAGCAGGTCGACCTGGCCTCGATCGCCGCCCGCGAGCGGGTCACCCGCCACGACGTGAAGGCGCGCATCGAGGAGTTCTGCGCGCTGGCCGGCCACGAGCAGGTGCACAAGGGCATGACCTCGCGCGACCTGACCGAGAACGTCGAGCAGCTGCAGCTCAAGCAGTCGCTGGAGCTGCTGCGCGACCGGGCCGTGGCCACCGTCGCCCGGCTGGCCCGCCTGGCCGCCGAGCACCAGAGCACCGTGATGGCCGGCCGCTCGCACAACGTCGCCGCCCAGGCCACCACGCTGGGCAAGCGCTTCGCGACCGTCGCCGACGAGATGCTCATCGGCGTCGAGCGCGTCGAGGAGCTGCTCGCGCGCTACCCCCTGCGCGGCATCAAGGGCCCGATGGGCACCGCGCAGGACATGCTCGACCTGCTCGACGGCGACGCCACCAAGCTGGCCGCCCTGGAGCAGCGCGTGGCCGCCCACCTCGGCTTCGACCGGGTGCTGACCAGCGTCGGCCAGGTCTACCCCCGCTCGCTCGACTTCGACGTGCTCTCCGCCGTGGTGCAGCTGGTCGCCGGGCCGTCCAACCTCGCCACGACGATCCGGCTGATGGCCGGCAACGAGATCGTCACCGAGGGCTTCAAGGAGGGCCAGGTCGGCTCCTCGGCGATGCCCCACAAGATGAACACCCGCTCCTGCGAGCGGGTCAACGGCCTCGCGGTGGTCACCCGCGGCTACCTCTCGATGGTCGGCGAGCTCGCCGGCGACCAGTGGAACGAGGGCGACGTCTCCTGCTCGGTGGTGCGCCGGGTGGCCCTGCCCGACGCCTTCTTCGCCGCCGACGGTCTCTTCCAGACCTTCCTCACCGTGCTCGACGAGTTCGGCGCGTTCCCCGCGGTGATCCAGCGCGAGCTCGACCGCTACCTGCCCTTCCTGGCCACCACGAAGGTCCTGATGAGCGCCGTGCGCAACGGCGTCGGCCGCGAGAGCGCCCACGAGGCGATCAAGGAGGCCGCGGTCGGGGTGGCCCTCGACATGCGCCGCGGCCAGGCCGACAACGACGTCTTCGCCCGCCTCGCCGCCGACGAGCGGCTCGGCCTCACCACCGAGCAGCTCGACGCGCTCGTGGCCGACCCGATCACCTTCACCGGCGCCGCGGTCGAGCAGGTCGAGCAGGTCTGCCGGCAGGTGGCCGCGCTGGTCGAGCGGCACCCGGCGGCGGCGGCGTACGCGCCCGGCGCCATCCTCTGACCGACCCCACCACGGCGAGCCGCTGGCGCCGGCGTCGGCGACCGGTCACGATCGGGGGCGTGCCGGACACGGATGGGTCATGACCCCCGAGGAGAGGTTCCGCCGGCTCTACGCCGACCACTTCGACGCGCTGCTCGGGTACGCCCTGCGCCGCACCGACACGTCCGACGACGCCGCCGACGTCGTCGCCGACACCTTCCTGGTGGCCTGGCGGAGGCCGGGCGAGGTGCCCGAGGGCGAGCGGGCGCGGATGTGGCTCTACGGCGTGGCCCGCCGCACGCTGGCCAACCAGCGGCGCGGCCGCGGTCGCCGCGACCGGCTCGGTGAACGGCTGCGAGACGAGCTGGCCCTGGTCGCACCCGACCCCGCCGACGCCGCGGTCGAGCGGCAGCGCGTGGCGACGGCCCTCGCGCGGGTCTCTCCGGCCGACCGGGAGGTGCTCGAGCTGTCGGCCTGGGAGGCCCTGGAGCCCCGGGAGATCGCCGAGGTGCTCGGGGTCAGCGCCGTCGTGGTGCGGGCCCGTCTCTCCCGCGCCCGGGGCCGGCTGCGCCTGCACCTGCTCGAGGCGCCCGAGTCCCCGCCGCCCCCGCCGCCCCCGCCGCCGGGGTCCCGCGCCACCCCCGGTGCGCGAGCGCGAGCAGGCTCGGCAGCGCGGTCCGGTCACGTCCACGACCTGGCCGGACACCTCTCCAGCAGACACCCGATGACCGTCCCGGAGGAGGCACCGTGACCGACGCACCCCGACCCGTGATCAGCGACGACGAGGTGGCCCGGCTGCCCCTCAGCGCGGGGCGGGCCGACCTGTTGGAGCAGATCATGAGCACTCCCGTCCTCGACCACCCCGCCACGACGTCGACCGACCGTCCGCGCCGCCGCTGGCCCGCCGTGGCCGCCTCGGCGGCGGCCGTCGCCCTCGTGGCCGCCGCGCCGCTGCTGCTGCGCGACGGCACGCCCGCTCCGGCGGGTCCGGCCGGGTCCACCGGGCAGCCGGCCCCTGCCGGCGCCGACGTCCCGGGCACCCCGGGCGCCACGGGTGCAGCCGTCACGGGCCCGTTCGGCTGGCTCGCGGTCGACGGCTGGCGGGCGACCTACGTCGCCGAGCGCAACGTGTCCTACACCGGCCCCGCGGGTGACCTCGAGATCACCCGCTACGACGCCGACGCCTACCCCGGCTACGTCGCCGACCGTGCGGAGGTGCCCCTGGTGGGCGAGGTCGACCTGCTCGGCCGCACCTCCGACCTGCGCGCCTACGGCCCCACCGACCACGCCGTGATGCGGTCACCCCAGGACGGCAGCTTCATCGAGGTGCGCGGCAGCGGCATGGACGAGGCGGCCTTCCGCGACCTGCTGGCCGGGGTGCGGCTGACCGACGAGGCCACCTTCGCCGAGGCGCTGCCCGAGTCCGTGGTCACGCCGGCGGAGGTCAGGTCGACGATGGAGGGCATGCTCGAGGGCGTCGAGACCCCGCCGGGCTTCGACCTCGACGACGTGGAGGTGACGGGCTACAACACCCGCTACCACGTCGGCGCCCCCCTGACCGCGGCCGTGACCTGCGGCTGGGTCGCGGTCTACGCCGAGGCGGCGGCGAGCGACGACGACGCCGCGGTGTCGGCCATGCGGGCCAGCCGCGACTGGCCGGTGCTGCGCGAGATGGCTCCGCAGGGCGACTGGAGCCCCTGGATCTGGCAGGTCGGCGACGACATGGCGGCCGGACGGGACCCGCAGCGGATCGCGGAGTCCAGCGGCTGCTGACCGTGACGGCTGGAGCGGGCCGCCTCAGGCGCGGGCCCGCTCCAGCCGCAGCGCGCGTACGGCGAGCAGCAGCGCGACGCCCAGCAGCAGCACGCCGGTGAGCAGCGCCGCGCGCAGGCCCGCGCCGGGGGAGACGGACCCCGCGACCACCTGGTAGACCGTCATCAGCAGGGCCGCGCCGATCGAGGCGCCGATGCGCTGCCCGGTCTGCAGCGCCCCGCCGGCCGCGCCACCCATGCGGGGCGGCACGTCGGCGAGGGTGAGGGTGATGTTGGGGGAGACGACCGCGCCGCCGCCGAGTCCGGCCAGCAGCAGGGCCGGAGCCGCGAGCAGCACCAGCGTCGTGCCCTCCCGCCCCGGCGCCACGAGGGCCACGGCGACGACGCCGACCATCGTGGTGACGAGAGCGGCCACGGTGATCCGCCGGCCGACCGTCGAGATCCAGCGGCCCACCAGCGGGGCGCTGGTGGCCGAGCCGAGCGCGAAGGGCACCAGCAGCAGACCGGCCATCAGCGGGGTCCAGCCCAGGCCCTCCTGGAGGTAGACCGAGAGCACGAGCAGGAGCCCGGTGAAGCCGGTGAAGTACAGCGTGCCGACGCTGAGGCCGCTGGCGTAGCCCGGCAGCCGGCGCAGCAGCGCGACGTCGAGCAGCGGCGGGTGCCCGCGGCCCACGGTGTGGTGCTCCCAGCGCACGAAGCCCCAGGCGAAGAGGGGCACGCCGAGCAGGAGCAGCAGCGGCAGGCGCGCGCCGCTCTCGACGCTCACGACGGGGTAGAGCAGGCACAGCACCGTGGCGCCGAGCAGCAGGGCTCCGGGCACGTCGATGCGGGGGTCGTCGTCGTCCTCGCGGCGGACCCGCTTGGGCACCATCCGCACCACCGCGATCGCCGCGACGACGCCGATCGGCACGTTGATGAGGAAGAGCCAGCGCCAGCCGTCCTCCTCGCCGGCCAGCGCGATGATCGCGCCGCCGATGACCGGCCCGGCCGCGGAGGCCGAGGAGACGGTGAAGCCGAAGAGCCCGAAGGCACGGCCGCGCTCGGGGCCGCGGAAGAGCTGCTGGATCAGCCCGGAGTTCTGCGGGGTGAGCAGGCCGGCGGTGGCGCCCTGGAGGAGCCGGGCCGCCACCACCGTCTCCGCCGTCGGCGCGAGCCCCACCGCGGCGCTGGAGAGCACGAAGCCGGTGAGGCCGATCAGCATCAGCCGGCGACGGCCGTAGGCGTCGCCGAGGCGGCCGCCGGCCACGAGCACGAGGCCGAAGGTGAGCGCGTAGCCGGACACGACCCACTGGATGGTGCCGGCCGAGGTGTCGAGGCCGGCCTGCATCGAGGGCACCGCGACGTTGACGATCGAGACGTCGAGCAGCGACATGAAGCCGACCACCAGTGACACCCCGAGGATGCGCCAGCGGCGCGGGTCGGGCTCCCACTGCTCCTCGTCGTCGTGGTGGGAGGGGTGGTCCTCGCCGGTCGACGACCTCGGGACCACGCGCTCGCTCACACCCGCCAGCCTCCCCGACCGCCCAAGACCCGGAGGGGTGGGCCGCCGCTGCCGCCGGAGTCGCCAGCAGATTTGCGGTGGGGCCCGGGCGGCTCGACGCTTGTCGCATGGGCTCACCGGTGACCGTCTCCATCACCCGTCACGTCGACCCCGGGCGCGAGGCCGAGATGGCCAGCTGGCTCCAGGCCGGCACGGCGCTGGCCCAGCGCTTCCCGGGCTTCCTGGGCGCCGGGTGGGTGCGCCCCGAGCGCGACTCGGAGACCTGGCACATGCTCTACCGCTTCGCCGACGCCGAGGCGCTGTCGCGCTGGGAGACCTCCCACGAGCGGCAGTGGTGGCGCGACTCCTCGGCCGGACTGGGGGTGACCGAGTCGCGCGTCGAGCGGCGTACGGGCATCGAGGGGTGGTTCGACGACCCCACCAGCCGCGACGTGCGCGACCTGCGGGTGACCCCGCCGGCGCCGCCGCGGTGGAAGCAGGCCTCGGTGATCTTCATGGTGTTCTACCCGCTCAGCGTGCTGGCCAACTGGGTCGCGGGCCACGTCGTGGCCGACCTCGTGCTCCCGCTGCGCGTGCTGGCCACCGTGCTGGTGATGACGCCGATCATGACCTACCTCGCCCTGCCCTGGATGACCCGGCGGATGGAGTGGTGGCTGCACGGCCGCCCCGCGCCCTGGCGCAGCACGACGCTCCACCGCCGGTGAGCGGCCCCGGGCTCGCCGTCACGTCCGGCAGGTGCTGACCGCCTGCCCGGGACGGCACCCCGTGAGGGGTGGTCCGCGGCGCCCGCGCGGCTCCTAGGGTCGGGGGCGTGCCCGACGCGACCCCCTTCGAGCCGCGCGTCGACGACCGCGGCCTCCAGCTGACCTGGCTCGACGCCGACGACGAGCCCCGGGAGGCACCGGAGGCCACGGTCGCCGCGCTGCGCGAGGTCATCGGCACCCCGCCCGACGACCTGGCCGCCCGCGGGCCGCTGGTCTCCCGGCCCGGGCGCGACCTCGGCCTGGGGGCCGTGCGGGTCGTCTGCGAGGACGGGAGCCGGCACGACGTCGACGGCCCGCTGCCCGCCGACTTCCCGCTCGGCTACCACCGCCTCACCACCGCCGAGGGCGTCGAGCGCCGGCTGGTGGTCTCGCCCGGTCGCTGCTGGACCCCCGAGCAGCCCACCTGGGGCTGGGCGGTGCAGCTCTACGCCGCGCGCTCGCGCGCCGGCTGGGGCATCGGCGACCTGGGCGACCTCGCCGCGCTGCGCCGCTGGACCGAGCGCCTGGGCGGCGGGCTGCTCGTGGTCAACCCGCTGCACGCCGTGGGCCCGTCGCTGCCGCAGGAGGCCAGCCCCTACCTGCCGGCCACCCGCCGCTTCCGCAACCCGCTCTACCTGCGCGTCGAGGACGTGCCGGGCTGGGACGACGCGCTGCTGGCCGAGCTCGACCTGGCCGAGGACCTCGCCGCGGCCCGCGCCACCGACCTGGTCGACCGGGACCGCGTGTGGCCGCTCAAGGCCCGCGCCCTGCGCGCCGTGCTCGACCGCAGCGGTCCGGGCGAGCGACCCGAGGGGGCCGGGGACGACTTCGCCGCGTGGCGCCGGGCGGAGGGCGAGGGGCTCGAGCGCTTCGCGCTGTGGAGCGTGGTCGCCGGTGACCACGGCGCCGACTGGCACGCCTGGCCCGAGGCCCTGCGCGACCCCGACGGCCCGGCCGTCGCCGACCTGGCCCGCGAGCGCGCCGACGACGTCACCTTCCACGCCTGGCTGCAGTGGCTGCTCGACGCCCAGCTGCGCGCCGCCTCCGGCGACCTCACCGTGGTGCAGGACCTGCCGATCGGCGTCTCCGGCGGCGGCTCCGACGCCTGGTCGTGGCAGGGCGTGCTCGCCGGCGGCGTCACCGTCGGCGCCCCGCCCGACGCGCTCAACTCCAGCGGCCAGGACTGGGGCTCCCCGCCGCTGGTGCCCTGGCGCCTGCAGGAGGCCGACTACGAGCCCTTCGTCGAGGCCGTGCGCGCCACCCTCGCCGGCGCCGGCGGGCTGCGCGTCGACCACGTGATGGGTCTCTTCCGGCTGTGGTGGATCCCCGAGGGCGCCGAGCCCACGCAGGGCGCCTACGTGCGCTACCCCAGCGACGACCTCCTCGACATCGTGGCGCTGGAGTCCCACCGCGCCCGCGCCGTCGTCGTCGGCGAGGACCTCGGCACGGTCGAGCCGGGGGTCCGCGAGGCGCTGGCCGAGCGCGACGTGCTCACCTACCGCGTGCTGTGGTTCGAGGACGAGGAGCCGGCGACCTGGCCCACCGGCGCCCTCGCCACCGTCACCACCCACGACCTGCCCACCGTGGCCGGGCTGTGGACCGGCAGCGACGTCGAGGACCAGCTGGCCAGCAGCGACATGGACCCCGCCGCCGTGCGCGCGGGTCGCGAGGAGCTGCGCGAGCGGCTGCTGCGCCACGACGCGCTCGCGCCCGACGACGGGCCCGACCGGGCCGTCGCCGCGGCGTACGAGCGGCTCGCCCAGGCGCCCTGCCTGATGCTGTCGCTCTCGCTGGAGGACGCCCTGGGCGAGGAGCGCCGGCCCAACGTGCCGGGCACCACCGAGCGGCCCAACTGGTGCCTCCCGCTGCCCCTGGCCGTCGAGGACCTCGTGGCCGGCCCCGCCGACCACCTCGCCCACCGAGTGGCCGGCCGGGTGGCCGAGCGTGCGGCCGACGGGGGAACCGGTCGGGGATAACCCTTGACCTGCGCCGGGGGCGTTGTCCCCGCGGCACGACCTCGCGCAGGCTCGGGGCATGACCTCCTCGACCACCGCCCTCCCCGCACGCCCCCGTCGTACGCCGCGCCGCGCCGCGACCGCCGCGGCGGCCGCGCTGGCCGGCCTCGTCGGGTCGCTCGCCCTGGCTGCGCCCGCCTCGGCGGTGACCCAGGCGAGCGCGGAGACGCAGCTCCGCGCCGCCGGCATCACGTGGACCTCCTCGGGCGGCTGCACCGACCGCACCGTGTCGACCTGCACCTCCTTCGACGGCCTACGTCAGACCAGCGTCGACGGTGCGATCACCCTGAAGCGAGCCAGCGGCTGCGCGCTGACCATCACCGGTGGCACCGAGACCGGGCACGCCGGCGGCACCTACAGCCACAGCGCGGGCTACAAGCTCGACTTCTCCCGCACCTCCTGCCTCACCTCGTGGGTGCAGCGCACCTACACCTACGTCGGCCAGCGCAGCGACGGCGCCGCGCTCTACCGCGCCGCCTCGGGCAACGAGTACGCCGACGAGGGCAACCACTGGGACGTCACCTACTACACCTGCGGCTGCTGAGCGCCCACCGCCGGGCGGGGCGCCGCCCTCTAGGCTGAGCCCGTGAGCGCCGCCGACCTCAACATCCCCACCGCACCCCCGATCGCGGGTGCGCGCCCGCTGCACTCGGGCAAGGTGCGCGACCTCTACGAGATCGAGGAGGGCGAGCACGCCGGGCAGCTGCTCATGGTGGCCAGCGACCGGATCTCGATCTTCGACTTCGTGCTCGACTCGACCATCCCCGACAAGGGCGAGATCCTCACCCGGATGTCGCTGTGGTGGTTCGACCAGCTCGCCGACCTCGTGCCCCACCACGTGCTGTCCACCGACGTGCCGGCCGCCGTCGCGGGGCGCGCGGTGGTCTGCGAGCGGCTGGCGATGTGGCCGGTCGAGTGCGTCGCGCGGGGCTACCTCACCGGCTCCGGCCTGGTCGACTACACCGCCACCGGCGAGGTCTGCGGGGTCGCGCTCCCGGCCGGCCTGGTCGACGGCAGCCGGCTCCCGGAGCCGGTCTTCACCCCGGCCACCAAGGCCGAGCTGGGCGAGCACGACGAGAACGTCTCCTACGCCGCCGTCGCGGCCACCATCGGCGACACGGCCGCCGAGGAGCTGCGCGACCTCACCCTGGCCGTCTACTCCCGCGCCGAGGCGCTGGCCCGTGAGCGGGGCATCGTGCTGGCCGACACCAAGCTGGAGTTCGGCGCCCGCGCCGACGGCACGACCGTGCTGGGCGACGAGGTGCTCACCCCCGACTCCTCCCGCTTCTGGCCCGCCGACGCCTGGCGGCCCGGCCGCACCCAGCCGTCGTACGACAAGCAGATCGTGCGCAACTGGGCCCTCTCGCCGGAGTCGGGCTGGGACCGCGCCTCCGGCGAGGCGCCGCCCCCGCTGCCCGCCGAGGTCGTCGAGCGCACGCGGGCGCGCTACGTCGAGGCCTACGAGCTGCTCACGGGCGGGAGGTTCTGAGATGACCGCGAGGACCTTCGGCGGCACCGTCGACGTCGCCGCCCCCCGCGAGGTCGTCTTCGACTACCTCGTCGACCCCCACCACCGCGCGGAGTGGCAGTCGAGCCTGCGCCGCGTCGACGACGTCGACGGCGAGCCCCGCGTGGGCCAGACCTGGACCGACGTCACGGTGCCGGGCCTGCGGCCCGCGATGCGCACCACCGAGCTGGTGCGCCCCAAGCGGTGGAGCGAGTCGGGCACGTGGCGCTTCGTGCGCGCCGACCTCACCCTCGAGCTCACCGCCCCCACGCCGCAGACCTGCGTGGTGGCGTACCGCTTCCGCATCCACGCCCTCGGCCCCCTCGGGCTGGCCGCCACGCTGGCCTCCGTGCCCGCCGTCGGGGCCGACCTGCGCCGAGCCGCGGACATCCTGTCGCGGCGTTCGTGACCCACCAGTAGGTTGGCCCCCACCACACGACGTGACGGAGGCCATACGTGTTCAACCTGTCCAGCCTGCTCGAGACCAGCGCCGAGAAGTACGGCGATCGCGACGCGATCATCTTCGGCGACACCCGGCTCACCTACGCCCAGGTCGATGGCGCGGCCAACCAGGTCGCGAACCTGCTGGTCTCCCGCGGCATCCAGCCCGGCGACAAGGTCGCCCTGAGCTGCCCGAACCTGCCCTACTTCACGATCGTCTACTACGGCATCCTCAAGGCCGGCGGCACCGTCGTGCCGCTCAACGTGCTGCTCAAGGCGCGCGAGGTGGCCTACCACCTCGGCGACTCCGAGGCCAAGGCCTACTTCTGCTTCCAGGGCACCCCCGAGCTGGCCATCGGCAAGGAGGGCCACGCGGGCTTCGAGCAGGCCGAGAGCTGTGAGCAGTTCTTCATGATCACCGCCGACCCGGCGGCGGAGTCGCCGATCGAGGGCACCGAGACCATGGGCCGCGCGATGTCGCAGCAGCCGCCGACCTTCGAGTCGGTGGCCACCGACGAGGACGACACCGCGGTCATCCTCTACACCTCGGGCACCACCGGTCAGCCCAAGGGCGCGGAGCTGCGCCACCGCAACATGCGCGACAACGCCCTCGCCGGCGTCGACCTCTTCGGCGCCGACGCCGAGAAGCCCGACACCTACCTGTGCGTGCTGCCGCTCTTCCACTCCTTCGGCCAGACCGTGATCCAGAACGGCGCCTTCGCCTTCGGCGGCACGGTCGTGATGCTCCCGCGCTTCGAGGCCAAGGCCGCGCTCGACCTGATGCTCAAGGAGGAGGTCACCTTCTTCGCCGGCGTGCCGACGATGTACTGGGGCCTGCTCGGGGCCGTCGAGGAGGGCGTCGACATCTCCTCGATCGCCCGGAACCTCCGCGTCGCCGCGGCCGGCGGCTCCGCGCTGCCGGTGGAGGTGCACAAGAAGTTCGAGAAGAAGTTCGGCGTCACGATCCTCGAGGGCTACGGCCTCTCCGAGACCTCGCCGGTCGCGTCCTTCAGCAAGTACGGCGAGCCGGTGCGCGTCGGCTCCATCGGCCTGCCCATCCCCGGTGTGGAGATGAAGCTGCTCAAGCCCGAGAGCTGGGAGGAGATCGACGACGACCCCGAGGCCGTCGGCGAGATCGCCATCAAGGGCCACAACATCATGAAGGGCTACTACAACCGCCCCGACGCCACCGACGAGGTGCTCCAGGACGACTGGTTCCGCTCCGGCGACCTGGGCCGGCGCGACGAGGACGGCTGGTACTACATCGTCGACCGCTCCAAGGACATGATCATCCGCGGTGGCTTCAACGTGTACCCCCGCGAGATCGAGGAGGTGCTGATGACCCACGAGGACGTCTCGCTGGCCGCGGTCATCGGCGTGCCCCACGAGAGCCACGGCGAGGAGATCAAGGCCTACGTCATCCTCAACGACGGCGCCACCACCACCTCCGAGGAGCTGGTGGCCTGGGGCAAGGAGCAGATGGCGGGCTACAAGTACCCCCGCCAGGTCGAGATCGTCGGCGACCTGCCGATGACCGCGACCGGCAAGATCCTCAAGCGGGAGCTGTCCTGACCGCTCGCCAGGCCCTCGGGCTCGCGCTCGCGGTGCTCATGGTCGCCGCCGGGGCGGTCTGGACCCTCCAGGGTCTGGGCCACCTCGGCGGCAGCGCCATGTCGGGGGAGGACACGTGGGCGATCGTGGGCCCGATCCTCGCCGGCTTCGGGGTCGCCCTGGCCATCGTGGTGCTCCAGAAGCGCCACTGACCCCGGGCGAGCGACCCCGGGAGGGTCGGGCCTCAGGCGAACGGGTCGGGCAGGCTCCCGGGCAGCCCGGCCAGCAGCTCGCGGGCCTGGGCGGCCACCCGGTGCTCCACCAGCACCTCGTAGCGGGTGGCGACCACCTGGGTGACGGAGGAGAAGTCGCGGCGACCCCGGGTGGCGGCGTAGCCGACCAGGGCCCAGATCACGCCGAAGAGCGCCCCCACCAGCGCGGTGGAGAGCAGGGTGGTCAGCAGCGGCTCCTCGGAGAAGATGCTGAAGAGCAGCCCGACGAAGACGCCGAGCCACAGCCCCGACAGCACGCCGCCCGCCGCGACCCGGCCGGTGGTGAGACGCCCGGTGACCCGCTCGATGCGCTTGAGGTCGGTGCCGACGATGAGCACCTGCTCGACCGGGAACTTCTGGTCCGACAGGTAGTCGACGGTGCGCTGCGCGGCGGCGTAGTCGTCGTAGACGGCCAGCGACTGCGGGAACTCCAGGCGGAGCGGGGACGTGGGGTCGACGCGGCGGCCGGCGGGGGAGTTCATGCTCATGGGTCGATCATGTGCCCCCGGGGCCGCCGAGCACAGGGCCGGAGGGGTGAGAGTCGCCTCCTGGGGCCAGTTCTCAGCCGATCCACAGCCCGGTGTCAGGCCCCGGCCGGGAGCGGCCGGGATCCTCGGAGGACATGGAGCCACCTCACCCCGCCGACGACCCGCCCGACGACCCGCCCGACGACCGGCCCCACGACCGGCCCCGGCGCCCACCCCACGACCCCGGGGCCGTCGAGCCGCGGCCCCCGGTGCGGCCGCGGCGGCGGCGTACGGTGCTCGCGACGGCGTCGCTGACCGCCTCGGCCACCGTCATCGCGGTCAACCTGGCGCTCTCCGCCCCCGCCTCCGCCGACGGGACACAGGTGGTCGGCAGCCCCTGGGGCGATGCCCGGGTCGTGGACGTCACGCCCACCGACGAGCCGGACGCCGACCCACGCCCGTAGGATCGACCCATGCCTCGAGTCGTCGTCGACGTCATGCCCAAGCCCGAGATCCTCGACCCGCAGGGCAAGGCCGTCCAGGGCGCGCTGCCCCGGCTCGGCTTCAGCGGCGTCCTCGACGTCCGCCAGGGCAAGCGCTTCGAGCTGGAGGTGGCCGAGGTGAGCGACGCCGTGCTCGCCGACGTGCACCGCATGGCCGAGACGCTGCTGTCCAACCCGGTGATCGAGAGCTTCACCGTGCGCGTCGAGGACGGCCAGCCCGCATGAGGGTCGGCGTCGTCACCTTCCCGGGCTCCCTCGACGACGTCGACGCGCAGCGCGCGGTGCGCATCGGCGGCCACGAGGCCGTCGCGCTGTGGCACGGCGACCACGACCTGCGCGGCGTGGACGCCGTCGTGCTCCCCGGCGGCTTCTCCTACGGCGACTACCTGCGCTGCGGTGCGATCTCGCGCTTCTCGCCGGTGATGACCGAGGTGATCGCGGCCGCCGAGCGCGGCATGCCGGTGCTCGGCATCTGCAACGGCTTCCAGATCCTCTGCGAGTCGCACCTGCTGCCCGGCGCGCTCATCCGCAACGACCACCGCACGTTCGTGTGCCGCGACCAGCGGCTGCGCGTCGAGAACGCCTCCACCGCCTGGACGTCGGCCTACGACGAGGGCGCCGAGATCACCATCGCGCTGAAGAACGGCGAGGGCGGCTACGTCGCCGACGCCGCCACGCTCGACCGCCTCGAGGGCGAGGGCCTCGTGGTCGCGCGCTACCTCGAGCACAACCCCAACGGCTCGATGCGCGACATCGCCGGGGTCACCAACGAGCGCGGCAACGTCGTCGGCCTCATGCCCCACCCCGAGCACTCGGTGGAGGCCCTCACCGGCACCGGCACCGACGGCCTGGGCTTCTTCACCTCGCTGGCCGCGCTCGCGGGGGCGACCTTCGCGTGAGCCCGCTGCGCCTCTTCCGCACCGTCGCCGTCGCCGAGGCGATCACCTGGGCGCTGCTGCTCAGCGGCATGTTCCTCAAGTACGTCACCGAGACCACCGAGCTCGGCGTGCGCATCGGCGGCATGCTCCACGGCGTCGTGTTCATCGCCTACTGCCTGACCGCGGTGGTCGTCGGCGTCGACCAGCGCTGGACGACCAAGCGACTGCTGCTGGGCCTGCTGGCCTCGATCCCGCCGTTCTTCACTGTGTGGTTCGACCGCTCCGCCGAGCGCCGCGGCGAGCTCGGCGCCTCCTGGCGCCTGGTCTCCGCGACCCCGGCCGGCCACGAGCGTCCCGTCGCGTGGCTGCTGCGCAACCCGCTGCGCGGGCTCGTCGCCGGTCTCGCGGCCGTCGTCGTGCTGACCGGCGTCGCCCTCGTCGCCGGCCCCCCGGTCGGCTGACCGCGGGTTTCGCCGGTCGGCTGGCGAAACCCGCCCTCGGCGTACCCCGCCCGGAGCTCGGGACCTGTCGGCCCCACCTGCCCCAGCCGTCACACCTGTCGGCCCGGACCCGCACCTGTCGGCCGACGCGTGGGCCGACAGGTGCGGGTGTCGCCAGCCAGCCGGTGAAACCCGCAGCCTCAGCCGCGCGCCCCCGCAGCCAGCTTGCGCCAGGTGGCGACGTTGACGACGCCGGAGGCCTGCTGGCCGGTGCGTTGCTGCCAGGCCTTGACGGCCCGCTCGGTGGGGGCGGCGAAGACGCCGGTGACGACGACGCGGGTGTCGGGGCTGGCGGCGTTGAGGGCGCGCTGCACCCGGCGTACGGCGGGGCCGGCGGAGCCTGTCTTGAGCACCGGGCGCGAGCCGGCGGCGTGGAGCGTCATCCAGCTGTCGCGGTACCAGCGGCCGGTGACCTTGGCGCCGGTGCGGCCCTGCCAGGTGCGCACCGCGGCGGTGAGCTTGTCGTTGTAGACGCCGTTGAGCCTGCCGGAGTAGACGCCGGCCTCCTTGAGCAGGCACTGCAGGGCGGTGACCTGGGTGGCGGGGGAGGTGGTGGTCCTGCCGTTCTTGGTGACCGGGGCCTGGAGCGGCACGTAGTCGGGCCAGTTCACCCGCACGCCGCCGCAGTGCTCCTCGGGCGCGGCGGTCGAGCCCTCGCCGAGGTCGAGCCAGTTGCTGTCGATGTTGATCCGGGCACCGCCCCAGACCTCGTCGTGACCGCCGCGGTACTGCTTGACCCGCCCGCCGGGGCGCCAGCCGTCCTCGCGGATGTAGCTGGTGGAGGTGTCGGCCACCCCGTCCCAGCGGGCGATCCAGATCCGGTCGGGCAGCGTGAAGCGGTCGGGGCGGTTGATCCGGGCCTTGTCGAGGTCGGCGATGCCGGAGCCGGCCGAGGAGTAGACGCCCGAGACGTAGCCCAGGGCGTGCAGGCGCTGGGTCCACCCCGAGAGGAAGGACAGCGCCGACTCGCGGCAGTGGGTGTCGGCGGAGTTGTAGCCCTCGAGGTCGTACCAGAGCGTGGAGCCGGCGCCGATGCCGAGCGCGGCGGCGTCGGCGACGCTGGAGGTGGCCTCCTGCCGGCCCATCTTCAGCGCGGGCACGTAGGTGCCCTGGGTGCCGGGGGAGGGGTTGATCGTCCGGTCGTCGGAGTAGCGCGGGAAGCGCGGCTGGCACGAGGCCTGCGGCCCGAGCGTGATCGGCAGCAGTCGCCAGCCCTTGCGCACCTGGGTGGAGATCCAGGCCGGGGTCAGGTTCGGCTGGCTGCGACAGGCGCGGGAGTCGCCGGAGATGTAGATGCCGACCGCCGAGAACGGCGAGGTGCGCCACCAGGTGTTCATGGTCTCCTGCGTCGGCGCCAGGCACTGGTCGAAGCCGTAGCCGGTGAAGTCGCCGGGCACGACGACCTCGCCCTCGCGACGGGCCGCGGCGGCCGTCGTCGAGGAGGCGAGGCTGGCGGCGTCGGCGCGCTCGGCGCCCTGGCCGGGGCCGCCGGCGACCCCCGTGACGGCGGCCAGGGCACCCAGGGCGAGCACGCCGGTGAGGGCGCTTGAGACCAGGGTGCGGCGGCGTCGCGAGGGTCGACCGTGGGGGGTGGTCGAGGCGGGTGACAGCGGGGCGGGGCGGGTCATGGCGGTGCTCCAGGGCTGGGGGAAGGACAGCTCGTCGGACGACCCAGCGGGCTGGATCCGGGTCACCTTAACCACACGAGTCACACCCGTAACAGCAGTTCGCGTGAACTACAGCGCTGTAGTTCGCAGCGGCGTTTTCGCAGGTCACAGCCCTGTACGCCGCCCCGCGCGCACCACCCGCGGGGTGAGACCCGGCCCCCGGTCCCGGCCCCGCCGCGGCCCCGCGCGGGACTCCGGGTCTCGGCCCCGCCCTCGGCGACCCGGGCCCGTCCGGGCGCCGGTAGATTGACGCCCGTGCCAGAGACCCACAGCAGCCTCGACACCGTCGCCGTCGCCAGCGGGGACCCCTCCCGCGAGCAACCGTGGTCCGACCTCGGCCTCAAGGCCGACGAGTACGCCCGGATCCGCGAGATCCTCGGGCGCCGGCCCACCTCCAGCGAGCTGGCGATGTACAGCGTGATGTGGAGCGAGCACTGCTCCTACAAGTCCTCCAAGGTGCATCTCAAGCAGTTCTCCGAGATCCCGCAGGAGACCCCGGTCGGCGCGATGCTCGCCGGGATCGGCGAGAACGCCGGCGTCATCGACATCGGCCAGGGCTACGCCGTGACCTTCAAGGTCGAGTCGCACAACCACCCGTCCTACGTCGAGCCCTACCAGGGCGCGGCCACCGGCGTCGGCGGCATCGTGCGCGACATCCTCGCCATGGGCGCCCGCCCGGTCGCGGTGATGGACCCGCTGCGCTTCGGCCCCCTCGACGCCCCCGACACCCAGCGCGTGCTGCCGGGGATCGTGGCCGGCGTCGGCGGCTACGGCAACTGCCTGGGGCTGCCCAACATCGGCGGCGAGGTGGTCTTCGACGAGAGCTACCTCGGCAACCCGCTCGTCAACGCCCTCTCCGTCGGCGTGCTGCGCCACGAGGACCTCCACCTGGCCAAGGCCAGCGGCGTCGGCAACCAGGTGATCCTCTACGGCGCGCGCACCGGCGGCGACGGCATCGGCGGCGTCTCGGTGCTCGCCAGCGAGACCTTCGACGCCGACGGGCCCGCCAAGCGGCCCAGCGTGCAGGTCGGCGACCCCTTCATGGAGAAGCTGCTCATCGAGTGCACCCTGGAGATCTTCGCCGCCGGCCTGGTCGCCGGCATCCAGGACCTCGGCGGCGCCGGGCTCTCCTGCGCGACCTCCGAGCTGGCCTCGGCCGGTGACGGCGGCATGCACGTCGAGCTCGACCGGGTGCCGCTGCGCGACTCGACCCTGGCTCCCGAGGAGATCCTCATGAGCGAGAGCCAGGAGCGGATGATGGCCGTCGTCGAGCCCGACGACGTCGCCGCCTTCCTGGCCGTGTGCGCCAAGTGGGACGTCGAGGCCGTCGTGGTCGGCGAGGTCACCGACACCGGCCGGCTCCAGATCGACTGGCACGGCCAGCGCGTCGTCGACGTGCCGCCGCGCTCGGTGGCCCACGACGGTCCGACGTACCAGCGCCCCTACGCCCGCCCGGCGTGGCAGGACGCCCTCCAGGCCGACGGCGCCGAGTCCCTCCCGCGCCCCTCGGGCGGTGCGGAGCTGCACGACACGCTGCTGCGGCTCGTGGCCAGCCCCAACCTCTGCGACAAGTCCTGGGTCACCGACCAGTACGACCGCTACGTGCGCGGCAACACCGTGCTCGCCCAGCCGTCGGACTCCGGGATGATCCGCGTCGACGAGTCGACCAACCTCGGTGTCGCGGTCTCCACCGACTGCAACGGCCGCTTCGCCAAGCTCGACCCCTACACCGGCGCCCGCCTCGCGCTGGCGGAGTCCTACCGCAACGTCGCCACGGGTGGCGCCGTGCCGCTGGCAATCTCCGACTGCCTCAACTTCGGCTCGCCGGAGGACCCCGACGTGATGTGGCAGTTCGCGGAGGCCTGTCGCGGGCTCAAGGACGGCTGCCTCGAGCTGGGCATCCCCGTCACCGGCGGCAACGTCAGCCTCTACAACCAGACCGGCGAGACCGCGATCCTCCCCACGCCCGTCGTCGCCGTGCTCGGCGTGGTCGAGGACGTCACCGCCCGCACCCCCAGCGGCTTCGCCGGCGCGGGTGAGCGGATCGTGCTCCTCGGCGAGACCCGCGAGGAGCTCTCGGGCTCGGAGTGGGCCCACGTCGTGCACGGACACCTCGGCGGGCTGCCGCCGCGGGTCGACCTCGCCGCGGAGAAGGCGCTGGCCGAGCTGCTCCACGAGGCCTCCGGCCAGCGCGCCGGGCTGCTCACCTCCGCCCACGACCTCTCCGACGGCGGTCTCGCCCAGGCCCTCGTCGAGGCCGGGCTGCGCCACATGGTCGGCGCCCGCGTCGACCTCGCCGGCGTGGCGGGCGGCGACGCCTTCGTCGCCCTCTTCGCCGAGTCCGCCGGCCGCGCGCTGGTCACGGTCGCCGAGGGCGACCTCGAGCGGCTGGGCGCCCTGGCCGAGCGCCACGGCGTGCCGCTGACCGACCTCGGCACGACCGGCGGCGACACCCTCGTCGTCGAGGGCCACCTCGAGGCGCCGCTGCTCGAGCTGCGCAGCGCCTGGATGGCCACCCTGCCCGCCGCCATGGCCGGCCCGGTCACCGAGGCCTCGCTCGCCTAGGCGCCAGCGCCCCTGCACGTCAGCCCGTCCAGCAACGACGTCCAGCGGACCAGCCCGCGGCCGATGAGTCCGGGCCGCCGGGCGGGTCTGCCCGTCCGTCCGCACCCCCCAGCCAGTCCCAGGAGGCCCCCGTGGCCCGCATCGTCGCCACCTTCTTCATCTCCCTCGACGGCGTCGTCGAGCGCCCCGACCAGTGGCACTTCCCCTACTTCACCGAGCAGATGGGCGCGGTGATCGGCGCCGGGATGCAGACCCGCGGGGCCTACCTCATGGGCCGGCGGCTCTACGACGAGTGGGCGGCGCACTGGACCGCCCACCCCGACGACGACGAGTTCGGGCCCTTCATCACCCCCCTCCGCAAGTACGTCCTCTCCTCCCACCCGCTCGACACCGACTGGGAGAACAGCCACCTCGTCACCGGCGACGACGCCGAGGTCGCGGCCCAGGTCGCCCGGATCAAGGAGGAGACCGAGGGCGACATCGGCATGTCGGGCTGCGCCACCACCGTGCGCTGGCTGCTGGCCCACGACCTGCTCGACGAGCTCGAGCTCCTCGTGCACCCCCTCGCCGTCGGCGCCGGTCAGCGGCTCTTCGAGGACACCGGCCAGGTGCCGCTGGAGCTGCTCGGCTCCACCGTGCTCGACTCCGGCGTGCTGCACCTGCGCTACGCCCCCGCCCCTGCCGGGAGCTGAGCCCGCGCCCGGGTCGGCGATGATGGGGTCGTGCCCGACGACCTGCCGCTGACGAGGACCCTGGTGATCCCGGGCTCCGAGCTGGCCGAGCGGTTCTCGCGCTCCTCGGGGCCCGGCGGCCAGGGTGTCAACACCGCCGACAGCCGCGTCGAGCTCAGCTACGACGTCGCCGCCTCCTCGCTGCCCGCCGCCACCCGGGCCCGCGTGCTGGAGGCGCTGGCCGGCCGGCTGGTCGACGGCGTGCTCACCGTGGCCGCCAGCGAGCACCGCACCCAGCTGGCCAACCGGCGCGCGGCGCGCGAGCGGCTCGCCGACCTGGTGCGGCGGGCCGCCGCGCCACCCCCGCCGCCGCGCCGTGCCACCCGTCCCACCCGCGGGTCGAAGGAGCGCCGGCTCTCGGCCAAGAAGCGCCGCGGCGACGTCAAGCGGGGGCGCGGCGGCGGCTGGGACTGACCAGCCCTCCGCCCGAGCCGCCCGCGGCGCGGCTCCGAACACCCCCCGTGCCCTCCCGCTCCCCGCGCCATCCCTCCGCACCCACCCCGGCCGGCCGGGGCGGCCCGCTGCGGCGGCGTACGCTCCTGTCGCTGCCCGCGCTCGGCGCGCTCGGGCTGGCCGCGACCGCGTGCGCCGACCAGGAGGAGGGCTTGGACCCCGTGGACCCGCAGGCGAGCAGGCCGGCCCAGGGCCGGACGGCGTACGGCGAGGGGCCGAGCCAGTTCGGCGACCTCTACCTGCCCGAGGGCGAGCCCCGCGGGGTCGTCGTGGTGCTCCACGGCGGCTTCTGGCGCGCGGAGTACGGCCTCGACCTCGGCCAGCCGCTCGCGGAGAGCCTGGCCGAGCAGGGCTGGGCGGCCTGGAACCTGGAATACCGCCGGGTCGGCACCGGGGCGGCCGGGGGCGGGGGCGTGCCGGAGACCCTCGACGACGTCGCCGCCGGCATCGACGCGCTGCGCGACCTGGGCCTCGACCTCACCACGGTGGTCACGCTGGGCCACTCCGCCGGCGGCCACCTCGCGACCTGGGCGGCCTCCCGCGGCCGCTTCGAGCCGTGGGCCGGCGGCGTCGAGGTCACCCACGTCGTCTCGCAGGCCGGCGTCGTCGACCTCGGCGGCGCTGCACGGCAGGACCTCGGCGGGGGTGCGGTGCAGGCCTTCCTCGGTCACGACTACGGTCCCGACGACGCCCCCGTCGACCCGCTCGCGCAGGTGCCGCTCGACGTGCCGGTGTGGTGCGTGCACGGCTCCGAGGACACCATCGTGCCGGTCAGCCAGTCCGAGACCTACGTCGACGCCGCCGTCGCGGCCGGGGCCCGCGCCGAGCTGGTGCGCGTCGAGGGCGACCACTTCGTCGTCATCGACCCCGACTCCGAGGCCTGGACCGCCACCCTCGCCGTGCTCGACTCGATCGCCTGACCCGCCCGGCCGCCTGACCCGCCCGGCCGCCGTCCGGCCGTGCCCCGGGAACGCCCCGGGAACGCCCCGGGAGGGTCGTCGCCCCTCAGTCGTCGATCATCCGCAGCAGGGCGCGGACGAGGTCCTCCTGCTCGGCGGGCGAGGGCAGGGCGGGGTGCGCCTCGGGCTCCCCGGGATCCCCGGTCTCGTCGGGGTCGACCGCGGCGGGCTCGGTGACGGCGAGGGCGGCGTTGTAGTAGATGCCGTCGCCCACGAGCTGGGCCATGCGGGCCACGACCCGGTCGCCGGTGGCGCGCAGGAGCACGTCGTACCACTCCTGCTCGAGGGCGTGCATCGTGCGCACGGCGCCGACGTGGCCGCTGCGGGCCAGCGTCTGCACGGCCTGGGCGGTCAGGCCGAAGGGCGACTGGGCGTGGGCGGCGCTGCGGATGAAGTGGCCCACGGCGCTCTCGGCGGTGGAGCCCATGGCCTCGACGTCGTCGCGGCCCAGCCGCTCGAGGCGCTCGACCAGCCCGGCGGCCAGGGCCTCCTTGGAGGCGAAGTGGTAGATCAGCCCGCCCTTGGAGACCCCGGCGGCGGCGGCGACGGCGTCGAGGGTGGCCGCGCGCTCGCCCAGGTCGTTGAGGCAGGCCTGGTAGGCGTCGAGGATCCGCTCGCGGGCGGAGGACCGGGGAGAGGTCATGGGGAGGAGCCTACGACTGGCCACTGTACCGACCAGTCGGTACAGTAGGCGTTATGACGACCCTCCACCCCGTGACCGCGGCGCCCCGGCGGGCCGGGCGCCGGGAGTGGGCCGGCCTGGCCGTGCTGATGCTCCCCGTGCTGCTGGTCTCCATCGACAACACCGTGCTGAGCTTCGCCCTGCCCGCGATCGCGCTCGACCTGCGCCCCAGCGCCGCCGTGCAGCTGTGGATCGTCGACGTCTACCCCCTCGTCCTGGCCGGGCTGCTGGTCACCATGGGCAGCCTCGGCGACCGGGTGGGCCGCCGGCGGCTGCTGCTCGTCGGTGCCACCGGCTTCGCGGCCACCTCGGTGCTCGCGGCCTTCGCGACCTCGGCCGAGGCCCTGCTGCTGGCCCGGCTCCTGCTCGGCGTCTTCGGCGCGGCGCTCATGCCGTGCACGCTCTCGCTGCTGCGCGGCATGTTCGAGGACCGCGCCCAGCGCCGCCTGGCCATCGCGGTCTGGGCCACCGGCTTCGCGGCCGGGGCGGCGATCGGGCCGATCGTCGGCGGAGTCCTGCTCGAGGTGGCCGACTGGGGTGCGGT
The DNA here is from genome assembly GCF_023712465.1 of Nocardioides sp. P86. NCBI lineage: Bacteria > Bacillati > Actinomycetota > Actinomycetes > Propionibacteriales > Nocardioidaceae > Nocardioides > Nocardioides sp. P86. The sequence goes on from NZ_JAMAYE010000003.1 coordinate 842,936, forward strand.
GTTCCTGATCGCGGTGCCGATGCTGCTGCCGCTGCTCGTGCTGGCGCCCGTGCTGGTCACCGAGTCGCGCGACCCCGCGCCCGGGCCGCTCGACCCCGTCGGCATGGTGCTCTCGATGGCCACGCTCGCGCCCGTCGTCTTCGCGATCAAGCACGTCGCCGTCGCCGGGCCCGACCTGCTCGCCCTGGGCTGCGTGGCGCTCGGCGTCGCCGCCGGGGTCGCCCTGGTGCGACGGATGCTGGCGCGGCCCCGGCCGATGCTCGACGTGCGGCTCTTCACTGTGCCGGCCTTCGCCGGGTCGGTGCTGGTCAACCTGCTCAGCGTGATGGCGCTGGTCGGGCTGCTCTACTTCCTCTCCCAGCACCTCCAGCTCGTCGTGGGTCTCAGCCCGCTCGACGCCGCCCTCGTGCTCGTGCCCGGCACCGTGGCGATGGTGCTGGCCAGCCTCCTCGTCGTGCGCCTCGTACGCCGCTGGCGCCCCGCCACCCTCATGACGGCGGGGCTGGGCCTGGCCGCCGCGGCCTACGCGGGCGTCGCGGTGGCCGGCGGCTCCGGCGGGGTCGCCCTGCTCGTCGTGGCCTTCGCCGCCCTGGCCGCCGGCGTGGGCATCGCGGAGACGCTGTCCAACGACCTCATCATCGCCGCGGTGCCGCCCGCCGAGGCCGGCGCGGCCTCGGCGGTCTCCGAGACCGCCTACGAGGTCGGTGCCGTGCTCGGCACGAGCGTGCTCGGGGGGCTGCTCGCCGCGACCTACCGCTCCCACCTCGAGGTGCCGGCCGGCCTCGACGGGGCCCAGGCCGACGCCGCCCGCGAGACCCTCGCCGGCGCGCTCGCCCTCGCCCCCACCCTGCCGGCCGACACCGGTGCCGCGCTGACGGCCTCGGCCCAGGCCGCCTTCGTCGACGGCAGCAGCCTCACCGCCGCCGGCGGCGTCGTGCTGATGGCGCTGGCCATCGTGGTGACCCGCTGCGCCCTGCGCGACGCCAGCGCCTGACGCCGGCCCGGTCGGGGCACGCGCCGCGTCAGGCGCTGGCGCCCCCGCCGTACCGGACCGAGCGCGGGGTCGGCACCCGCGCCTCGGGTCCGGGGCCGGGCTGGCAGTGGGGGCACCACCAGGTGCGGCGGTTGGCCGGGTCGTCGGGCAGGTCGGCGACCACGAGGACGGTCGTGCCGCAGCGCAGGCAGGGCTTGCGGGCGCGGCCCGAGACCCAGTGGTCCTCGCCGCGGCGGCTGCTGCCGGTGGTGACCTGGTAGGCCCCGGGCACGAGGGCGGAGTGGCGCAGCGCGCGACGCGCGTTGGTGACCAGCCGGTCGACGTCGAGGTCGCCCACCGGCGTCCAGGGACTGGTGCCGGTGATGAAGGCCAGTTCGTTGGCCCACAGGTTGCCCAGGCCCGCGACCTTGGTCTGGTCGAGCAGTGCGCTCACCAGCGGCACCGCCGGCTCCGCGCGCAGCCGGCGCACGGCCTCGTCGTGGTCGAAGTCGGCGCGCAGCGGGTCGGGGCCGAGGTGGCCGATGAGGCGGTGCTCGTCGCGGGTGGCGACGAGGTCGAGCTGGTGCAGGCGCAGGCCCCAGGCCGTGGTGCCGCGGTCGGTCTCGAGCACCACCCTGACCTCGGGCATCATCCGCCGCGGCAGCTGCTTGCCGGGCCCGGTGGTGGCCCACTCGCCGTCCATCAGCAGGTGGGAGTGGAGCGTGACGCCGTCGTCGGAGCCGTCACGGCCCGGCCCCAGCCGGGTCAGCAGGTGCTTGCCGTGGGTGGCCAGCTCCCGCACCTCGCGCCCGGCGAGGTCGCGGGTCGCCAGCCGCGGCACCCGCAGGTCGCTGCGCGCGATCGTGCGGCCCAGCAGCGTCGGCTCCAGCCGACGTGCGAGCTTGTGGACGCTGTCACCCTCCGGCACAGGTCAGAGTCAACGCGCTGCGCGCGCGTGCGACCACACCCGTCCGGCGGGGACCCGCGACGCCGGGCCCCGGGCCGCTCAGGCGAAGACCCCGTCGGGGAAGGCGCCGTGGTCGAGGGCGCGGCGCACCAGCGGCTGGCCCAGCTCGGCCAGGCGGAGGGCGCCGGTCTCGCCGAGGTGGTCCCAGGGCGCGGCGGCCATCTCGGCGGTGGCGGCCTCGACGCGCGAGCGCAGCGCCGCGCCCTCCTCGGTGAGACCGCCATCGGGGCCCGTCAGCCCGCGGGCCGCCAGCGCCTCGACGGTCTCCTGCCACTGCTCCGGGGTCCAGCCGCGGGTGGCCTGGGCGGCCGGCACGGTGAAGCCGCGGCCGGTCGCGGTGTGGCTGACCAGCGCCTCGACACCGGTCAGGCCCGCGGCGAGCAGAGCGGCCACGTGGCCGTCGCCGCGGTGCTCGCGCAGCAGCGTGAGGGCGTGGAAGAGCACGAGGTGGGGCTCGGAGGGCCAGGCCAGGTCGGCGTGGGCGGCGTGCAGGGGGCGCCCGGCCACCGAGCAGCCGGCGGCCGCGGTGCGGGCCAGCTCGGCGGCCTCGGCCACCTCGGCGGAGGCCAGGACCTCCTCGCCCAGCAGGCGACGGTAGGCCGCGTCGACACCGCGGTAGCGCGCAGCGGTGACGTCCTCGGGGGCGGCCGCCTCCCAGCAGGCCGGCACGAAGTGGGCCACGAGGTCGGGGTTGAAGACGTAGAACGTCGCCGCCACCGGCCCCGCTCCCACACGCCCCATCGGCGCCGAGCGCCCGGCGAAGTAGGCGGCGCGGCCCGGGCGCACGCCGAGCGCGGTGATCTCGTCGGACACCTCCGGGGCGAAGTAGCAGAGGGCGTGCAGGGTCTCGAGGGAGCGGGCGACGCGCCCGGAGGTCTTCGGGTCCATGGGGTCTGTCTACACGGCGGAGGGGCGAGCCGCGGGGCTCCCCGGGGTCCCTGGTGCTCCCCGGGGCTCGCATGGGCTCCCTGGGACTCCCCGGTGGTGCTCGCCGGTGGTCAGCGCCCGGACCGCGCCGGTCCCGGGGCCGCCTAGGCTGACCCGGTGATCCACCGACCGTGCCCCGGCCGTCCCCGCGAGCGCCGCTGATGCCCGCCCGGCTCCGGGTCGCCCCCGCCGCCGACGTGGCCGCCGCCCTCGCCCGGGTCGAGGCCGCGGGGGCCGTCGGGTCGGCGCCCGACCGCGCCGACCTCCGGCTGCTGGTCAAGCACTTCCTCGCCGTGCTCGAGCAGCGCGCGCCGGGCCACTCGGTCGAGGTGCGGGTCCCGCCCTACGCCGCCGTGCAGGTCATCCCGGGGGTGCGCCACACCCGCGGCACCCCGCCCGCCGTCGTGGAGACCGACGCCCTGACGTGGATCGCGCTGGCCTCCGGCTCGCTCACCTGGGGCGAGGCCGACGCCGCGGGCCGGGTGAGCGCCAGCGGGCAGCGCGCCGACCTCGCCCCCCACCTGCCCCTGACCTGATCCTGACCTGCCTGCCGCGCGACCGCAGCCACCCGCGCGCGACCCGGCGCCGGGCGACGGCGATAGGTTGGCCGGCATGAGCCAGCCCGACCTCCTGACCGACTCCGCCGCCATCCGTGCCCGCGTCGACGAGCTCCTGCCGGGCATCCGTCGCGACCTCGAGGACCTCGTGCGCATCGAGTCGGTCAGCGCCGACCCGGCGCGCGCCGGCGAGGTGCGCCGCAGCGCCGAGGCCGTCGCGGAGCTCTTCCGCGCCGAGCGCTTCGACTCCGTCGACGTGGTGAGCGCCGAGGGCGGGGCGCCCGCGGTGATCGCCCACAAGGCGGGCCCCGAGGGTGCGCCCACGGTGCTGCTCTACGCCCACCACGACGTCCAGCCGGAGAACGACCACGCCGACTGGGACTCCCCGCCCTTCGAGCCCACCGAGCGCGACGGCCGGCTCTACGCCCGCGGCGCGGCCGACGACAAGGCCGGCATCGCCGCCCACCTCGGCGCGCTGCGCGTCTTCGGCGACGACCTCCCGGTGAGCGTCACGATGTTCATCGAGGGCGAGGAGGAGGTCGGCTCCGACACCCTCCCCGCACTGCTGGCCGAGCACGCCGAGGCGCTGCGCGCCGACGTCATCGTCATCGCCGACTCCGGCAACTGGGACATCGGCGAGCCCGCGCTCACCACCAGCCTGCGCGGCCTCGTGCGCGCCGACGTGGAGGTGCGCACCCTGACCCACGCCGTGCACTCGGGCATGTGGGGCGGGCTCGTGCCCGACGCGCTCATCGCCCTGAGCCGCGTCATCGCCAGCCTCCACGACGACGCCGGCGACGTCGCGATCGCCGGGCTGGTGTCGTCGCCCGCCGCCGACGTCACCTACCCCGAGGAGCGCCTGCGCGCGGAGTCCGGCGCCGTGCCCGGCATCACCTGGATGGGCACCGGCTCCGCCGTCGAGCGGCTGTGGACCAAGCCGTCGCTGAGCATCACCGGCCTCGACGCGCCCAAGGTCGACGGCGCGAGCAACACCCTGGTGCCCGCGGCCCGCGCCAAGATCAGCCTGCGGGTGGCCCCCGGCGACACCGCCGACAACGCCCTGGCCTGCCTGCGCGCCCACCTCGAGGCCCACACCCCGTGGGGCGCCGAGCTGACCCTCACCGTCGTCGACACCGGCGAGCCCACCCGCATCGACGCGACGGGCCCGGCCTACGACGCCGCCCGCGCAGCCTTCGCCGAGGCCTGGGACGGCACCGAGCCGATCGACATGGGCGTGGGCGGGTCGATCCCCTTCATCGCCGAGTTCCTGGAGGCCTTCCCCGAGGCCAGCGTGCTGGTGACCGGCGTGGAGGACCCCGACACCCGCGCCCACGGCGCCAACGAGGGCCTCCACCTCGCGGAGTTCGAGCGCGTCGTGCTGGCCGAGGCGCTGCTGCTGGCGCGTCTCGCCCGGCGGTGACCCAGCGATGAGCCGGGCCTGACGCAGGGCCCGGCGCAGGGTCCGGCGCAGGGCCGGGACGGGGCCGCCCTGGCCTGACGCGGGGGCACGTGCCGACGGCCCGCCCCCTGGGGAGGGCCGGGCTACGGTGGGCGGATGGACGCGGAGACCCTCGCCTTCCTCGGCGACCACCGCGCGCAGCGACTGGCCCCCCTGACCGACCGGCTCGTCGCGACGATCGAGGCCAGCAACCCGGGCTACCAGCTGCGGCGGGTCGTGCCGAGCGAGGACCTGCGCCGCTCCTGCCACGACAACATCGACCGCGTGCTCGAGCTGCTCGGCCAGGAGCCGACCGGCAGCCCCGCCCACGACCCGGCGTACGACGCGGCGCGTGAGACCGGCCGCCGACGCGCCGAGCAGGGGCTGCCCCTCGACGACGTGCTGCGCTCCTTCCGCATGGGGGGTCGGCTGATCTGGGACGACCTGGTCGACCACGCCGAGTCGGCGCTCACCTCGGTGGAGCTGCGCGAGGTCGGCGGCCGGCTGTGGGAGGTCGTCGACGAGACCTCCGCCCAGGTCGCGGCGGCCTACCACGCCCACGAGCGCGCGGTCGTGCGCGCCGACGAGCAGCAGCGCGCGGAGCTGTGGGAGGGCCTGCTGAGCGGGCGGGCCCAGGAGGCGTCCTTCGCCTTCGAGGCGGCGCGCATCCTCGACCTGCCGGTCTCCGGCGACGTGCTGGTCGTGATCGGCGGCCGCGTCGACCCGCTCCAGGCCGGGTCGGTCGTGGCGCCCCACGCCTCGGCCTGGGTGCGCCGCACGGGCGGCGTCGTCGGGCTGGTCGCGCTGCGTGAGGACTCGCCGCGCGAGGCCCTGGAGCGCCTCGCCCGGGTCGCGGCCGCGGCGGGCGGGCTCGGCGTCTCCGCCGTGGTCCACGGCCTCGCCGGGGTCGACGCCGGCTTCCGGCAGGCCTCGCTGGCGCTGCGCACCCTGGGCCGCGACGGCGGGCTCGCCACCTTCGACAGCCGGCTGCCCGAGGCGCTGCTGATGAGCGCCCCCGACGTCGCGGCCCGTCTGGTGTCGGTGTGGCTGGGCCCGCTCCTCGCGCTGCCCCGGGCCGAGCTCGTGCCGCTGGTGGACACCCTCGAGGCCTGGGTGGCGACCGGCGGCTCGGCCACCTCCACCGCGGAGCGCGTGCACTGCCACCGCAACACCGTGCTCAACCGGCTGCGCCGCGTCGCCGAGCTCACCGGGCGCGACGTGCTCGCCGGCGCACCCCCGGTCGAGCTGGACCTCGCGCTACGCGCGCTGCGCACGGGCGGCTGACCCGGCGCGGTCCCCGTCCGCCGCGCGGTGTGCAGGGTGCACAGTGGCAGTGGTCACATCGTGGGCGCCGTGGGCATGGTGACTGACAGCACTCCCTGTCAGTCTTGTCACCCTCGGGACGCTTCATGGGGGAGCGCCCGGCACCCACCTGGAGGCCACGCATGACCGAGCTCCACGACCACCAGTCGGCCGCTCCGCCGGCTGCCCTGGGCCGCCGCAGCTTCATCGGCTACGTCCTCGCCGGCACGACCCTCGTCGTCGGCGCCGACCTCGCCACGGGCAGCAACCGCGCCTCGGCCGCGATCCCGTCGGGCCCGCAGCTGCCCGAGCTCTACGACCTCGAGGACCTGCAGACCGACTCGGCGCTGCCGACCTCGCAGCTGATCACCGTCACCATCAACGAGGACGGCACCGCGTCGTTCGAGCTGCCCCGCACCGAGGTCGGTCAGGGCATCCTCACCTCGACCACGATGATCCTCGCCGAGGAGCTCGACCTGCCGATGAGCAAGGTCAAGGTGACGCTGGCGAAGGCCCGGCCCGAGCTGGTGTTCAACCAGTTCACCGGTGGCTCCAACACCACCTTCTCGACCTACACGCCCGTGCGCGTCGCCGGCGCGCTGGCCCGGCAGAAGCTGCTCGAGGCCGCGGCCATCCTGTTCGGCACCACCGCCGACCGCCTCACGACCACCGGCGGGGTGATCAGCGACCTGGCCGGCAACAACGTCACCTACGGCGACATCGCCGGCGACGCCGCGAGCCAGGTCGTGGAGGCCGTCGAGGTCGTGCTGCGGCCCCCGTCCGACTTCCGGGTCATCGGCACCCCGAAGAACCGCCTGGACGCCCGCGCCGCGGTGACGGGCAAGAAGGACTTCACCACCGACCTCGACGTGCCCGGCGCGCTGCCGACCATGGTGTGCCGCGCCCCGGAGCACCAGGGCACCCCCAAGGAGAACGGCCTCAAGAACCTCGCCGCGATCAAGAAGATGCCCGGGGTGACCCACGTCGCGCAGATCAGCAGCGGCATCGCCGTGCGGGCCAAGACCTTCGGTCAGTGCATCGACGCCATCCGAGAGATGCAGGTCGACTGGAACCCCGGCACCGCGAGCGGGGAGTCCGACGAGACCGTGCTGGCCGGCATCAAGCGCGCCGAGCTGCCCCTCGTGGTGCCCGACGTGCCGGTGCTGGCGGAGTCGGTCGAGACCGAGTTCGAGTTCATGTTCCGCAGCAGCGCGGCCCTCGAGCCCTACGCCGCCATCGCCGACGTGCGCGAGGACGGCGCCGAGATCTGGGCCGGTCTCAAGGTCCCGATCCTGGCCCAGGAGAACATCGCGATCATGCTCGGCCTGCCGGTCGACGCGGTCAAGGTCAACGTCATCACCGGCGGCGGCTCCTTCGGCCACAAGCTCTTCGGCGACCACTCCCTCGAGGCGGCCGAGATCAGCAAGGCCATGGGCGTGCCCGTCAAGCTGATGTGGCACCGCGCCGACGAGCCGCGCCAGGGTCGCCTGCACCCGATGGCCACCTCGCGGGTGCGCGCCACGGTGCTCAAGGGTGGACTGACCGGTGAGGACCAGGTGCTGAGCTTCGAGCAGCGCCACACCAGCGTCGTGACCGACTTCAGCCACGGGCTCGGCGAGATCCTGACCGCCACCGCCGACGAGCTGCCCACCGAGGTCGGGCGCTACCTCGGCGGCCTGACCTTCTCGCAGTCGATCTTCACCCTGACCCAGGAGCTGCCCTACGACTTCGGGGTCGTGACGCAGCTGCTCAACGAGACCGACCAGCGCTTCCGGACCGGCTCCATGCGCAACATCTACTCTCCCGACGTCGCCGTGGCCGCCGAGCTGACCATCGACCAGCTGGCGAAGAAGCTGGGGATGGACCCGCTGGCCTTCCGCATGAAGTTCCTCAAGAACGACCGGGTCAAGGCCGTGCTCGAGAAGGTGAGGAAGGAAGGCAACTGGGGTCGCTCGCTGCCCGCCGGCGTGGCCCAGGGCGTGGCCATCCACAAGGAGTACAAGGGCGCCACGGCCATCCTGGTCGAGATCGACACCCGCCCCTCCACGGTCAACCGCGACCTCGGCCCCGAGACCGTGACCGGCCCGCGCGTGACCAAGGTCGTCGTGGCCGTCGACTGCGGTCTGGTGATCAACCCCCGCGGCGTCGAGGCCCAGATGCAGGGCGGGGTGATGGACGGCATCGCGCTGACCCTCACCAGCTCCTGCCACCTCAAGAACGGGCGCTTCCTGGAGGCCAGCTGGGACAACTACTTCTACACGCGCCAGTGGAACGTGCCGCCCGAGGTCGAGGTGCACATCGTCGAGACCGACTCCGACACCCCGGGAGGGGTCGGTGAGGCCGCGGTGGGCTCGACGGCGGCCGCGGTGGCCTGCGCCTACGCGCGCGCCACCGGCACGCTGCCCAAGCGGTTCCCGATCAACCACGACGACCCGATCGCCTTCAAGCCGAAGTCGTTCGTGCCGCCCGTGCCCCCCTCGCCCACCAACGGGCTCAAGCTCACCTACTGACCAGGAGCCCGACATGGCGAAGCAGACCTTCATCCTCAACGGCAAGCCGGTCACGGTGAACGTGAACGACGACGTGCGCGTGCTCTGGGTGCTGCGCGACCTGCTCGGGGTCACCGGCCCCAAGTACGGCTGCGGCATCAACGTGTGCAAGGCGTGCACGTCGCACATCAACGGGCGGGCCTTCAACCCCTGCTCGGTGCGGGTGGGCGACCTCAAGCCCAAGGACCGCGTCACGACGATCGAGGGGCTGGCCGACGGCCGCAAGCTCCACCCGATGCAGCAGGCCTGGATCGACCGCGACGTCGCGCAGTGCGGCTACTGCCAGCCCGGCCAGATCATGGCCGCGGTGGCACTGGTGCGCAAGGTGCGCCGCGAGGGTCGCAGCATCACCGAGCGCGACCTCGACACGATCCGCAACATCTGCCGGTGCGGCACCTACACCCGCATCCGCGAGGCGATCCTGCAGGGCGCCCGCGACATGTGAGCAGCAGTCGGGGCCGCCTCAGGGCGTGGCCGCGGGCAGGCACAGCGAGAACGTGCTCCCGCGGCCCAGCTCGGAGGCGACCTCGACGTGGCCGCCGTGCCCGGCGGCGATGCGGGCCACGATGGCCAGCCCCAGCCCCGTGCCCGGGCGGCTGAGCGCCTCGGGGTTGGTGGAGCGGAAGAACTCCTCGAAGAGCCGGCCGCGGTCCTCGGCCGAGATGCCGATGCCCTGGTCGACGACGTCGACCACGACCTCCGCCGCCCCCGCCGTACGCCGCGAGCGCACGACCACCTGCACCTCGCTGCCCGGGGGGCTGTACTTGACCGCGTTGCCCAGCAGGTTGGTGACCGCCCGCTCGAGCTCGTCGGCGTCGCCCTCGACCACCAACCGCGCGGGTGCGCCGTCGGCCAGGGGCGGGGCGAGGGCGACCTCGCGGCGCTGGGCCTCCACCCGCACCAGGTCGTGGGCCTCGGCGACCACGCCGAGCAGGTCCACGCGCTCGGCCTCGACGAGGCGCTCGGGGTCGCCGACGCGCGAGAGCAGCAAGAGGTCGTCGACCACGCGGGCCAGCTTGGTCGTGCCGCGACCGATCGCGGCGAGCGAGGCGGTGGCCCGGGCAGGCAGCTCGTCGAGCACCGTGAGCAGCTCGAGGTGGCCGACCACGGAGGTGAGGGGGTTCTTCAGCTCGTGGGAGACGGTGGCGATGAGGCGGGTCTTGTAGACGTCGAGGGCCTGGAGCTCCTTGACCAGCCGGTGCTCGCGCTCGAAGCCGCGGGCGTTGAGCACGACCCGGCCCAGGTCGTGACCGATGTCGAGCACGGCCTCGACCTGCACGTCGGTCCACTCCGGGCAGGTGGCGGCGCGGGTGAGCACGAGGTTGCCCAGGCACTCCGGGCCGGCGCCGATGGGCACGAACATGATGGAGCCGACCCCGATCGAGTCGAGGAAGGCCACGACGGCGGCGTGGTCGCCGGCCGGCAGCTCGGCATGACGCTCCCGGCCTGTGTCGATGACCTCGACCCGCTGGCGCGACCAGCACTCGCGGGCGGCGGCCTCGGCGACGCGCACCAGGCGCGCGGGCAGCACCACCTCGCTGCCGTCGACGGCGAGCAGCACGCTGGCACCGCGGTCGTCGGCGTCGAAGACCTGGATCCACATGCCGGCGGCGCCGAAGCCCTCCACCAGCGCCGAGCCGGTCTCCTCGAGGATCTGGGCGAGCCCGTGGTGGCTGCTGGCGTTGCGGACGATCTCGCGAGCGGTGCCGGCGAGGCGCACCTGCTCGGCCAGCTCCTCGCGCTGGAGCGTGAGCAGCGCCGCGTGGGCGGCCTGACGGGCGTACTCCTCCAGCACCCGGCGCGCCGCGGGCCCGGGGCGGCGGCCGTCGCGGGGGAGGTCCATCGAGAGCAGCCCGATGAGCCGGCCGTCGGGGGCGAGCAGCGGCGCGCACAGCAGGTCGAGGGGGTGCCAGGCGTCGGGGCCCTCGAGCGGCACGAGCTCGGGCACCCAGCCGTCGACGGTCAGGTCGGGGTCGAGGTGGTCGAGGCGCTCCTGGGGCACGAAGCGCAGCGCCCCCCACGCGTCGGCGATCTCCATCTCCGCCTCGAGGGAGGCGACCGTGGTGCGGGTGCCGAGGAGGGCGCCGGCGGCGTCCTCGTCGCCGGCCACCGCGACCACCTCGAGCTGGTCGACGTCACGCACCAGCGACAGGGCGGCCACGCCGAAGCCGGCGATGCGGGTGACGCCCTCGGCGACGACCTGGAGACCGTCGCCGGCCGGGCTGGGCGTGGGGCGGGGTGCGTCGGCGGGGCGGGTCGCGAGCGTGCGGGCAGCGTGCGTCGGCTCGTCGAGCGCTGCGCGCCACGTCGTCACCCTGCACCCCTTCCGAGCGCCCGCCGGCGGTGGGGCGCTCCTCCCGAGAGTAGGGGTGAGGGGGCTGCGCTGACCCGGGATCGGCCCAGGCCAGGCCCGGTTCCTGTCCGTTCGGTCCGGGGCCGGGTGGGCCGATCGGCCTAGTCCGGGCGGCACTCGACCCGGGGAGGGGGCACGGCGAGAGCCGCGGCGGGTGTCGTGCGCCGCCGGCCGCCGCGGGCTGGGCGATGGTCGGCGGCCGCGCCGGGAGGGCCCTAGACTGGGGGCCGTGCCCTTCATCAGCAGCGCGCGCAGGGGTGGGGACGGCCGGCTCACGACGGCCCTCGACCCGCAGGACCAAGGACCGCAGGACGCGTGTGGCGTCTTCGGCGTCTGGGCCCCGGGGGAGGACGTGGCCAAGCTGACCTACTTCGGTCTCTACGCCCTCCAGCACCGCGGGCAGGAGTCGGCCGGCATCGCGGTCTCCAACGGGCGTCAGATCCTGGTCTACAAGGACATGGGCCTGGTCTCCCAGGTCTTCGACGAGACCACCCTCGACTCGCTCAAGGGCCACCTCGCGATCGGCCACTCCCGCTACTCCACCACCGGGGCCAGCACGTGGCAGAACGCGCAGCCCACCTTCCGGCCCACCGTCGACGGGTCCATCGCCCTGGGCCACAACGGCAACCTCATCAACTCCCACGAGCTGCGCGAGATGGTCGAGGCGCTGCCCGGCCCCGACGACGAGCTCGACCTGCACCAGCGCCCGGTGGAGCACTCCACCAACGACACCGGCCTGGTGACGGCGCTGCTGGCCCACCACCCCGACTCCACCCTGGAGCAGCGCGCCCTCGAGGTGCTCCCGCTGCTGCGCGGCGCCTTCTGCTTCGTGTGGATGAACGAGAACACCCTCTACGCCGCCCGTGACCCCCAGGGCATCCGCCCGCTGGTGCTGGGCCGCCTCGACCGCGGCTGGGTCGTGGCCTCCGAGGACGCCGCGCTGGCCACGATCGGCGCCTCCGTCGTGCGCGAGGTCGAGCCGGGCGAGATGATCGTCATCGACGAGAACGGCCTGCGCTCGCACCGCTTCGCCGAGCCCGACCGCAAGGGCTGCGTCTTCGAGTACGTCTACCTCGCCCGCCCCGACGCCACCATCTCCGGGCGCAGCGTGCACGAGTCGCGCGTGGAGATGGGCCGCCAGCTGGCGCGCGAGTACCCCGTCGAGGCCGACCTGGTCATCCCGGTGCCCGAGTCGGGCACCCCGGCCGCTGCCGGCTACGCCGAGGAGAGCGGCATCCCCTTCGGTCAGGGCTTCGTCAAGAACGCCTACGTCGGGCGCACCTTCATCCAGCCCAGCCAGACGCTGCGCCAGCTCGGCATCCGGCTCAAGCTCAACGCGCTGGAGCACATGATCCGCGGCAAGCGGATCGTCGTGGTCGACGACTCGATCGTGCGCGGCAACACCCAGCGCGCCCAGGTCAGGATGCTGCGCGAGGCCGGCGCCCGCGAGGTGCACGTGCGGATCTCCTCACCGCCGGTGAAGTGGCCCTGCTTCTACGGCATCGACTTCGCCACCCGCGCCGAGCTGATCGCCAACGGCCTCAGCCCCGAGGAGATCGCCGCCAGCGTCGGCGCCGACACCCTGGGCTACATCTCCCTCGACGGGATGATCCAGTCCACCAAGCAGCCCGCCGAGCGGCTCTGCCAGGCCTGCTTCACCGGGGAGTACCCCGTGCCGCTGCCCGACGAGAACCTGCTGGGCAAGCACCTGCTGGAGACCACCCTCTCCTCGCCGACCCTGGGCAAGGCGCTGCCCGTGCTCAACAACCCCTGACACCACCCCGGAAGGTCACCCGTGAGCGAGTCCAACGCGTACGCCGAGGCGGGCGTCAACATCGAGGCGGCCGACAAGGCCATCGAGCTGATGAAGGTGTGGGTCGACAAGGCCCGGCGCCCGGAGATGATCGGCGGGCTGGGCGGCTTCGCCGGCCTCTTCGACGCCTCCGCCCTCACCCGCTACGAGCGGCCCCTGCTGGCCACCTCCACCGACGGTGTCGGCACCAAGGTGGCGATCGCCCAGGCGATGGACGTCCACGACACCATCGGCTTCGACCTGGTCGGCATGGTCGTCGACGACCTCGTGGTCTGCGGCGCTGAGCCGCTCTTCATGACCGACTACATCGCCACCGGCCGGGTCGTGCCCGAGCGCATCGCCGCGATCGTCAAGGGCATCGCCGAGGCCTGCCTGGAGGCCGGCTGCGCCCTCATCGGCGGCGAGACCGCGGAGCACCCCGGCCTGCTGGCCCCCGACGAGTACGACGTGGCCGGTGCGACCACCGGCGTGGTCGAGGCCGACCGCCTCCTCGGCCCGGGCCGCGTGCGCCCCGGCGACGTGGTGCTGGCCATGGAGGCCAGCGGCCTGCACTCCAACGGCTACTCCCTGGTGCGCCACGTGCTCCTCGGCGCCCCCGCCGACGGCGGCGCCGGCTGGGCGCTGGACCGCGACGTGCCCGAGCTCGGCCGCACCCTGGGCGAGGAGCTGCTCACCCCCACCCGGATCTACGCCAAGGCCTGCCTCGACCTCGCCGACAGCGTCGAGGTGCACGCGATGTCGCACGTCACCGGCGGTGGCCTGGCGGCCAACCTCGAGCGGGTCATGCCCGAGGAGCTCGTGGCCGTGCTCGACCGTGCGACCTGGACCCCGCAGCCGATCTTCGACCTCGTGCGGCGCGTCGGCGACGTCTCGCAGCCCGACCTCGAGGCCACCCTCAACTGCGGCGTCGGCATGGTGGCGATGCTGCCGGCCGCCGAGGTCGACCGGGCCGTGGGCGTGCTCGCCGGCCATGGCGTGCGGGCCTGGGTCGCGGGCCACGTGAGCAGCAGCGACACCGACGGCGGACGCGTCCTGCTGACGGGCCAGCACCCGGGCTGGTGAGGCCTCCGGGCGGGGTCGGACCGGCCCGGACCGGCACGGTCCGGCTCGCCCGGGCACGGTGATTTCGACGACACGATCCACCGTCGGCGGCCCGGCGGCGGGGCGGACCGACGAGATCGGTGGTCCGAAACACCGGACTGGTGTGCGGGAACGACCGGGCAGCAGGTAGCGTTGGCGCCACGAGTATTCGAGAGACAGCCCGGGAGCCATGGGCCCCGGCCGAGCGTGCGAGGGGGCTGACCCTATGGGGCGCGGCCGAGCTAAGGCCAAGCAGACGAAGGTCGCCCGCGACCTGAAGTACCGCACTCACGAGACGGACTTCGGGGCGCTGGCCAACGAGCTGCATGGCGAGAACCACCAGGACAGCACCGACGAGCTCGAGCCCGAAGAGCTCGAGAAGTGGTCGGACTACGCCGACCCGCGTCGTGACTGACTCCGTCTGACGCACGCACCAGACGACCGCCGGGCCCTGCCCGGCGGCCGTCTGCGTGTGCCCGGTGTCGCTCTCGGCCTCAGCCGACCCAGATGCCACGCAGGCGACCCACGTCGCGCATGCGGGCCTCGGCGAGCCGGTCGGCGGCGACGGCGGGGGAGACCCCGTCGGTGTCGGCGAGGCTGAGCACCCGGCGGGTGGTGTCGCCGATCAGGTGGGCCCGCGCGCGGGCCCGCTCGAAGGAGAAGCCACGCGGGTCGAGCTCGTCGGCGACCTGCACGAGGCCGCCGGCGTTGACGCAGTAGTCGGGCGCGTAGACGATCCCTCGGTCGAGCATCGCCTTGTCGACCCCGGGGTGCGCGAGCTGGTTGTTGGCGGCGCCGCACACCACGCTCGCGCGCAGCACGGCGAGCACGTCGTCGTCGATCGCGCCACCGAGCGCGCAGGGTGCGTAGACGTCGAGCGGCAGCGCGACGAGCTCGGCGGTCGAGGCGGCGGCGCGGACCCCGGGGTGCGCGGCTCGCACCGCGTCGACGGCCGGGCCGTGCACGTCGGTGACCACCACGTCGGCGCCGTCCGCCACGAGCAGCTCGACGAGGTGGCGTCCGACCTTGCCGACGCCGGCGACGCCGACGGTGCGTCCGGCCAGGGTGGCCGACCCCCACACGTGCTCGGCACAGGCGAGCATGCCCCGGAAGACGCCGTAGGCGGTCAGGACCGAGCTGTCGCCGGCCCCGCCGTGGGCCTGGGTGCGGCCGGTGACGAAGTCGCACTCGCGGGCCACGTGGTCCATGTCCTCGGAGAAGGTGCCGACGTCGCAGGCGGTGTTGTAGCGACCGCCGAGGGTCTGCACGAAGCGGCCGTAGGCCCGCAGCAGGGCCTCGGACTTCAGGGTGGCGGGGTCGCCGATGATGACGGCCTTGCCGCCGCCCAGGTCGAGCCCGGCCAGCGCCGCCTTGTAGGACATCCCGCGGGAGAGGGCGAGCACGTCGCGGACGGCGTCGGCGGTCGAGGCGTAGGGGTAGAACCGGGTGCCGCCGAGGGCGGGGCCCAGGGCGGTGGAGTGGATCGCGACGACGGCGCGCAGGCCGGTGGCGGGGTCGGAGGCGAAGACGACCTGCTCGTGCTCGGCGCCGGCCTCGAAGACGTCGAGGGGCACCGACGCCGGCTGCGCCGGGCCGGGCTGCGCCGTCGCGGTGGGACTGCCGGTCGTGGTGGGGCTGGTCGCCGTGGTGGGACTGCTCGTCATGGTGGGACTGGTCGGCATGGTGGGGCCGCTCTCTGCTCGGGCCACGAGGTGGTGTGGCGCTGACGGACGACCCGCAGGGGTGGCGCGGGTCACGTCCCAGGCTAGCGGCCCCCGCGGCTCAGGTCCCGGCGACCGACCGGGCCACCACGACCCGCCCGTGGGTGCCGTAGCCCGGCAGCGGCCCGGCGTACGGCGTGCCGTCGAAGGCGACCATCAGCCAGCCCTCCTCACCGAGGTCGACGAGCGTGGGCCAGGGGATGTTGGTGGGGTAGGGCGCGTCGAGCACGCCGACCTCGGCGAGGTCGAGGTCGAGCACGGCGTGCTGCTGGCGCTGGCCCCGGCGCCCGTCGCGCCCGTCGCTGACCAGCACCCGCCACGCGCCGTCGACGCGCAGCAGCGTGGTGCCCTCGGTGGCCCGGCGCCGCGCGGAGACCGCGCGCAGGGTGAGGGCGTCGAGGGCGGGCCCGGTGGCGAGGGCGGGGTGGAAGTCGAAGAAGCGCCGGGCCGAGACGAAGCCGACCAGCCAGTCGTCGCCGTCGCGCACGAGGTGGGGGTCCCACACCCCGACCGAGCGGACCCCGGCCGCGCGCAGGCCGTCGACCGGGAGGGGCAGCGGCTCGGTGTCGAGCAGGTGGCGGCCCGCGAGCAGGTCGACGTCGCCGCCCGGGCGGGCCAGGGTGACGGCGACGCTCGCGTCGTCGCGGCGCCGGTCGAAGTCGCCCCACGTGCTCGTCGCGACCAGCCAGTGCTCGCCGTCGCGCACGAGGTGGGTGGCGTGGTCGCCGAAGGCCCCGGGCCGGTCGGGGCGTCGGAAGAACAGGTCGGAGCGGTGGGTGAGCGACAGGGTGACGGGGTCGAGGGACCACACCGAGGTGTGGGCGGTGTCGAAGAAGCCGGGCCCGGCGCTGGTGGCGGTGAGCAGCAGGTCGCCCCCGGGCCGGTACGCCGAGCCGTCGGCGCGCGTGACCAGCCGCAGGTCGCGCAGGCCGAGCTGGCCGAAGCCGCCGGCGCGCACCCGCGCGACGGGGCCGGAGCGGGTGGTGACGAGAGCCGCGAGCCACCGCTCGTCGCGGGTGTCGACCCGGCCCGCCCCGCCGCGGTCGGCGGCGCGCTCGGCGCCGAGGTCGACGCGGGCGCGGGTGGTCCAGGCCCGCCCGTCGTGGGTGTGGACGGCGAGGTGGACCCCGGTGAGGGTCAGGCCGAGCCGCACGGGGCGCTGCTCGGGCCGGCCGTGCCGCCGGCTGAGGTGACGTGACGTGGTGGAGCCGACGCGCAGCTCGAGGGAGACCTCCCCGGTCGCGGGGTCCCACAGCGCTCCCAGCTCGTCGTCGCCGGAGGCGAGGGCGAGGCGCACCGGGGCGTCCCGGCCGGGCGCCGTCCCCGACGCGAGCAGCTCGACCTCCGCGGCGGCGTAGGGCCCCGGGTGGGGGGTGGGGTGGGCCGAGGCGGGGCCCGGTGCGGCGTCGTCGACCAGCACCGACCCGGGGCAGACGAGGTCGACCGGTCGCAGCCGGGCCGCCACCTCGAAGCGGGGCAGGCCCGTCGCGCCACCCACGGGGTCAGGCGAGCACGAGCACGAGCCCGACGACGCCGGGCAGGGTGCCGAGCAGCAGCCACGGGCTGAGCGGGGAGCGACGGTGGATGGCCAGCCCGGCGGCCACCGCGACCACGCCGAACGCGGCGCCGATGACGTTGAGGCCGACCCGGGCGGAGACCTCGGAGTCGTCGAGGAAGAAGGCCGAGATCACCAGCCCCACCGACAGGTGCATGATCGTGGTGACGGCCAGCACCGACATGACCCACTGCTGCACGTTGGTCAGCGACCGGCTCGACGGCGGTGCCGGCGGGTTGGCCGGGTCGATGAGGTGGCGGGCGCGGCGCGGGGCCGGCGGGGTCGGTGTGCTCATGGCTCCTCCAGCCTACGGGCCCCGCTCCCGGCCCGGGTCGCAGCCCTCAGCCCTGGTCGGCGGCAGCGGCGCGGGGCCCGTCGAGCTCGGCGGCGCGGCTGGTCTGCGGCACGACGACGTGCAGGGCGTTGCGCTGGACCTCGAAGGTCGCGGGCGTGGTCGCGGCGATCTCGCCGTCGAGGTTGACCGGGAGCGGCTCGTCGGTGACCACGCGGACCCGACGGGTGGTGAGGTGGTGGACCTTCTCGTGCTCCACGAACGACCCGTCCTTGAGGAAGCGGGCGATCGAGACGTGGTCGCGCAGCCGGCCGCGCTCGATGGCGTAGACGTCGAGCAGGTGGTCGTCGACCGAGGCGTTGGGCGCCACGGCGTTGCCGCCGCCGTAGTGGCGGCCGTTGCCGACCGCGACCTGCATGAGGTCGTGCAGCGCGAGGGTGTCGTGGTCGCCGTCGGGGAACTCCAGCCGGGCGGTGAAGGGCTCGTGGCCGCGGTAGGCCCCGAGCGTCGCCACGGGGTAGGCCAGCGGGCCGAGGCGCTTCTTCAGGCCGGGGCGCAGGCGCTGGGTGACCCCGACCGAGAGCCCGAGGGAGGCGACGTTGAGGAAGCCGCGCCCGTCGCAGCGGCCGAGGTCGACGTCGACGACCTTGCCCGTCGCGAGGTGCTCCACGGCCTGCTCCAGCGCCGACGGGATCTCGAGCGTGCGGGCGAAGTCGTTGGCTGTGCCGAGCGGCAGCACGCCGAGCACGACGTCGGACCCGGCCACGCGGTCCGCGGCGCACGAGACGCTGCCGTCGCCGCCGCCCACCACGATCAGGTCGGGACCCTCGGCGAGGGCCCGCTCGAGGGTGGCGGCGAGCTCGGCGCCGGAGGTGACGCTCAGCACCCGCGCGTCGGCGAGGTCGTGGCGCGCCAGCAGGGCGGGCAGCCGGTCGCGCGCCGCGGCGCCGCTGCGGGAGCCGGCGTTGAGCACGACCGTCGTACGGCGACGCGGGGCCGGGGGACCGGGGGTGGGCTCGGGTGCCATGGCACGAGAGTAGGTCGCCTCGATGAGGACCCGATGAGACGCCGCTGTGCCCGCGCTGTGCCGCCCCTCCGCGCCGCCCGCCGGTCCGCTCCGGGCCGGCGGGCCGAGCTCAGACCTCGGTGAGGGGGTTGCGCTGGCGACCGTCGGTGACGGTCTCCTCGTGCTGCTGGCGGGCCTTCTCGATCTTGGCCATGAGACCGGGCTCGTCGCGCACCATGCGGCGGTACTTCGGGCCGAGGGCCTTGATCTGCTCGCCCTCCTGGATCAGCTTGCCGAAGATGCGCTCGCGCTCGGAGGTGTCGGCGGTGTAGTCGAGGTCGAGGTAGGCGTCGACGTGGCGCTGGGCGTTGCCGATCGCGGTCTTGGCCCGGCCCTTCTTGCTGACCAGGGAGGCGACCACGGTGACGACGAGGATGCCGAGGATCACGCTGAGGGAGACCCCGGTGCTGATCTCGGTGACGTCGACGTGCTCGCCGCCGTTGATGAAGCCGAGGTTGTTCTCGTGCAGCGCGTGGAGGATGAGCTTGACGCCGATGAAGGCCAGGATCGCCGCGAGGCCGTAGGACAGGTAGATCAGGCGCTCGAGCAGGCCCTCGATGAGGAAGAACAGCTGGCGCAGCCCCAGCAGGGAGAACGCCGTGGCGGTGAAGACGATGAAGGTGTTCTGGGTGAGGCCGAAGATCGCCGGGATGGAGTCGAGGGCGAAGAGGATGTCGGTGCCGCCGATGGCCACCATGACCAGCAGCATCGGGGTGAGCATCTTCTTGCCGTCGACGACGGTGGTCAGCTTGTCACCGTCGAACTCCTCGGAGGTCCGGATGAAGCGGCGCGCCAGCTTCACCACGAAGTTCTGCTCGTCCTCGTCGTGGCCGCCCTGGGCCTCGCCCTTGAGCATGTTGCCGGCGGTGAGGATGAGGATGAGGCCGAAGAAGTAGAAGACCCAGGCGAACTGGTTGATCAGGGCCGCGCCCAGGAAGATGAAGCCGGTGCGGGCGATCAGGGCGAAGACGATGCCGAAGAGCAGCACCTTCTGCTGGTCCTCGCGCGGCACCCGGAAGCTGGTCATGATGATGAGGAAGACGAACAGGTTGTCGACGCTGAGCGCCTTCTCGGTGATGTAGCCCGCGAAGTACTCCCCGCCCATCGTCCCGCCGCCGAACCACAGCACCCCGAAGCCGAACAGCACGGCGATGCCGACGTAGAGCGCCGACCAGACCGAGGCCTCCTTGAGCGTCGGCACGTGGGCCTTGCGCACGTGGAACACGAAGTCGAAGAGCAGCATGCCGACGATGCCGACCACGGTGAGGGTCCAGACCCAGGTGGGGACTTCCATCGTCAACGCTCCATCTGCTCGGTGGGTCGGCGGTGTGCCGGCGCGGTCAGCCTAGGGTCGGCGGGCGCGGCTGCGCTCCCCCGGTTGGGCGTGTGGAGAGGGCCGAAGAGACCCGCCGGGCCCGGCGGGGCACTAGCCTGGCTCGATGCCCCACATCCTCGTCGTCGCCGGTGGCCAGGACCGCGCCGACGCCGTGGCGGCCCGCCTCGAGTCCGCCGACCGGCGGACCGCGACGGCGGACCGCGGCTCGGCGCTGGAGGCGGTGGCCACGACGGGTCCGCGGTGCGTGGTGGTGGTCGCCGACGGCACCGACGGCGCGTGGGTCACACCCCTGCTCGCCGAGCTGCGGGCGTGGTCCTCGCTGCCCGTGCTGGTGCTGGCCGACCTCGACCGCGACTCCGACCTCGACCGTGGTCTCGACGGTGACCCCGACGGTGACCCCGACGGTGAGGACGACGGCGCGGCGCCCGGCGAGCTCCTCGCGGCGCGGCTGCTCGACGCGGGCGCCGACGACGTCCGCGACCTCGGGTGCGGCGACGCGCTGCTCGCGGCGGCGCTGCGGGCCCTGGAGCGGCGGTGCGGGGGCGAGCCCGACCCCGACGCGGCACTGACCGGACCGCTGCTGCGCTTCGGTCCGCTGGTCGTGGACCTGCACGAGCGCAGCGTGCGCCGCGACGGTCGCGAGGTGCGGCTGACCCCGACCGAGTGGCGGCTGCTCGAGCCGCTGGCCACCCGCCCGGGGGTCCTGCTCACCCATCGCGGGCTGCTGCGCTCGGCCTGGGACGAGAGCCACGGCGACGAGACGCGCGACGCCCTGCGCGCCCACATCCGGTCGCTGCGGGCCAAGCTCGGCGACGACGCGACCGCGCCGACCTTCATCCGCACCGAGAGCGGCACGGGCTACCGCTGGATCGCCGTGCCGAGCGCCACCGCCGACACCCGGGCCTTCGAGCAGGCCGGGCCCGGTCGGCTGGGGGCACGCGAGCTCGTCCACGAGCTCAGCACGCTGCTGAGCTCGGTGCGGGTGACGGTCTACCTGCTGCGCGGCGCGGTGGTCGCCCCGGCCGGCGCCGCCCAGGCGCCCGGTGACCTGCTCGACCGTCTCGAGCAGCTGCTGGCCCGTGTCGCGACCCATGCGGTGGAGCTGGAGGGGCGCTGCGTCCGCGACCCCGGGGTGCTCGCGCCCGCCGTGCCGGTCGGGGAGGCAGGGGGGTCGTCGTGGCGGTGATCGTGGTGGCCGAGGACGACCCCGACCTCAGGGAGCTGGTCACGCTCATCCTCGGCCAGGCCGGGCACGAGGTGGTCGGCGTCGGCCAGGGCGACGCCGCCCTCGCGGCCTGCCGCGAGCGGCGCCCTGCGGTCGCCGTGCTCGACATCGCGATGCCCGGCGACCTCGACGGCCTGGCCGTGACCCGGGCGCTGCGCGCCGACCCGGCCACCGCCGACCTGCCGGTGCTGCTGCTGACGGCCCGGGCGCGCGCCGACGACGTCAGGGCCGGCATCGACAGCGGCGCCGACGACTACATCGCCAAGCCCTTCGACGTGGGCTACTTCGTGGAGAGGGTCGGCCGGCTCGTCGCCGACGGTCGACCGGTCTGAGGCGTCGCACCGTGCTCGCTCGGCGAGCAGGCGAGCGGCAGGACGAGGCGCACGGTCGTGCCCGCGCGCGGCGCGGAGTCGAGGTCGACGCGTCCGCCGTGGGCCTCCACGATGGAGCGGACGATGCTCAGGCCCAGCCCGGTGCCCTCGATGGCGGCGTCGGAGGCGCTGGCCGAGCGGTAGAACCGGTCCCACACCCGAGGCAGGTCGGCCTGGTCGATCCCGATGCCATTGTCGCTGACCTCGATGACGGCCTCTGACCCGACGGTGGTCACGGTGAGCGTGACGTGACCGCCGTCGGGGGTGAACTTCACGGCGTTGCCGACGAGGTTCATCACGGCGCGCTCCAGCTGGTCGAAGTCGCCGACGACCTCGGCGGGCGGGGTGTCCAGGTCGTGCACCAGCTCGATCGACCGGGCCCGGACGAGCTCGGAGCAGGCCTCCATCGCCGAGAGCACGACGCGGTGCACGTCGAGGCGCTCGCGGGCCATGGAGATGGCGCCCGACTCGATGCGGGAGAGGTCGAGGAGGTTCTCGATCAGGCGCAGCAGGCGGCGACCGTTGCGGTCGACGCGCCCCAGCAGGGCGTGCTGCTCCTCGGAGAGGGGCCCGGCCGCCTCGGAGTCGAGGACCTGGGTGAATCCGAGCACGCTGGTCATCGGCGTGCGCAGCTCGTGGCTGATAGAGGCCACGAAGTCGGTCTTGATGCGGTCGAGCTCCGAGAGCCGGCTCACCGCCTGCCGCTCGTGCTCGAGGGCGATCTCGAGCGCCTGCTCGCTGCGACGGCGCTCGGTGACGTCCTGGGCCACGCCGACCAGGCCGGTCACCGCGCCGCAGGCGTCGCGCAGGAGGTTGACGGTGAGGCTGACGGTGAGGCGACCGCCGTCCTTGCGGATGAGCGTCCAGTCCAGCTCGGGCGGGTCGGGCTGCTGGGCGAGCGCGGTGAAGACCTCGAACCTGGGAGCGACGCCGAGGCGACGGGCGTGACCGGCCACCTCCTCGGGGTCGTGGAGCGCCAGCTTGGTCATGCGCCCGACGACCTCCTCCGCGCTCCACCCCAGGCTCTCCTGGGCGCCCCGGTTGAAGAAGGTGATGAGCCCGGCGGCGTCGGTGCCGACGATGATCGCGCCCGAGGTGGCGTCGAGCACGGTCTGCAGCTGGTGGGCGGTGTGGCGCTGGTCGGTCACGTCGAGCCCGGTCATCACCACGAGCGGGGCGCCGGTGTCGTGCCGGAGAAGCGCCAGCGTGGTCAGCACCTCGCGTCGGGCCGACCGCCCGCGCCACAGCAGCTCGTGCACCGCGCCGGTCTCCCCGGCCAGGCACGCCGCGAGCGCGGCCTCGAAGGCGGCCGCGCTGTCGGGGCACACCAGCGACGCGGTCGCCGGCGCCCCGACGAGGCTCGTCGCGCGCGCCCCCGTGCTGGACTCGGTGGCGGCGTTGACCTGGAGCACACCTCCGCCGGCGTCGAGCACGACGACGAGGGAGCCGACGCTGTCGAGCACGGCGCGGCTGAAGTCGCGCTCGTGGGTGAGCTCGGCCTGGGAGCTGCGGGCCGCGGTGAGGTCGACCAGCTGAGCGACCACGAGCCGGCCCTCGGCGGCGTCGGGCACCACCGAGAGCCCGACTCGCACGCACCGCGGCGGAGAGGTCTCCAGCCACAGCTCGCTCTCCCACGTCGGGGAGCGACCGGCCTCCAGCGACCCCACCGCCGAGCGCAGGAGTGTGCGGTGGGAGGCGGCCAGGCCCCGGGTCCAGGGCCGCTCCACCAGCTCGGCCTCGGGGGCGCCGAGGAGGTCGGCGGCCGCGCCGTTGAGCTCGACGACCACGAGCTCCCCGCCGGTGTGGCGCAGCAGCACCATGCCGATGAGCGACTCCCGGATCCCGCGGCGGTAGCGCTCGCGCTCGCCCACGACGACCCGGAGCGCGGCGGCGCGCTGGCTGGAGGCGATGGCGAGCGGGAGGGTGACCAGGACGAGGATGACCAGGTAGCTCTGCTGGAGCGCCGCGAGCGACGTGGCCGGGCCGTCGAGGTCTCCGAAGGGGCCGCGGCCCAGGTCGCTCAGCACGGTCACCGCCACGCCGGCCGCGAGCATCTGACCGCAGGCGATGTGCCCGGGGAACCGTGCTGCCGCCCAGGCGAGCAGGGGCAACGGCAGGTAGGCGAGGGGATAGGGGTGGGCCGGGGCGAACACCGCAACGAAGACCACGGCGGCGGCCGAGCCCTGGACCACTCTCTCCACCGTCCGGGCCAGCCCGGCCCCACGCTCGGCCGGGCGGGTGGCGAGGAGCAGCCCGAGAGGGACGACGATGAGGACGGAGGCCCCGTGGGTGGCCATCACGGCCCGGGCGACCACCAGGAACGAGCCGGTGTCGAAGAGCTCCACCGCGAGTCCGGCCAGCGCGCCCGCCACGGCCGCGCCCCCGGCCGCGGCGAGGAAGAGACGCCCGAGGTCCTCGAAGCCCGCCAGGACGGGTCGACGGCGGTGGGCCCCGAGCAGGATCGCGACGGCCAGGGACTCGGCGGTGTTGGTGACGCCGAACATCAACGCCAGCCCCGGTGGCCGGTCGCCGACCAGGTTGGCGGCGAAGGCGAGGGCCACGAGGGCCGCGGCCAGCAGCGGCCACCGGCGCACCGGGGAGAGGGCCACCACGAGGGCCGAGACCCCGGCGGCGGGCCACCACGCCGCCACCGGCGCGCCCTCGGGGCGCAGGGTCACCGAGGCGACGCTGAGGGCGAAGGTCGCGGCCAGGGCCAGCAGGGTCAGCAGGGTGCCCGGGCTGCCGCCGCGCGCCGACGGCCCGCGGCGTCCGAGAGCAGCGGACGCGGTCACCCGACCATCGTCGGCCCCGCCGACTTCGACGTGAGGCTCCTACACAGAACCTTCACGTCGAGACGCCTGCGGCGTCGCTCACCCGGGGCCGGCGAGCGCCGTCCGGTTTCGGGCGCCCGCCATGATCGAGCGGTGGACAACACGACGCCGCCCCCGGCCCCGACCTCGACCGGGGCGCTCCCGGCGTACGACGACCTGGGCGGGGGCGAGCGCACCTGGCTGCTGCTGCACGCCTTCCCGCTGTCGGGCCGGATCTTCGAGCGACTGGCGCCCCTGCTGGCGCAGGGCGCGCGGGTGCTGGTGGTCGACCTGCCGGGGCTGGGACGCAGCGCCGTGCCGACGGCCGAGGCGTCGATGGACCACGCCGCCGCCGCCCTGCTGGCCGTGCTCGACGCCGCCGGGGTCGAGCGGGCCGACGTGCTGGGCATCTCGACCGGGGGCTACGCCGCGCTGCGCCTGGCCGGCCTCGCGCCCCAAAGGGTCGGTCGCCTCGTGCTCGCCAGCACGACCCCGTGGCCCATCGAGCCCGACGTGCCCGCCGAGCGCCGCGCGACGGCCGAGGAGGTCGAGACCAGCCGGTCGACCACCTCGCTGCTCGACTCGGTCGAGGGAGGGCTCGGCCCGACCGCCCGCCGTGAGCAGCCCGGGCTCGCCGACCTGGTGCGGGGGCTGATCCTGGGCGCCGACCCCGACGGCGTCGCCTGGGTCGCGCGGGCGGTCGCCGGGCGGCCCGACACGTCCGCGGTGGTGGCCGGCCACCCCCGCGAGGTCGTGCTGCTCTTCGGCGAGGAGGACGAGGAGACCCCGCCCGAGCGCGCGACGCAGATGGCGCGGCTGCGGCCCGACCACCTGCCGACGTCGCTCCACGTGCTGCCCGCGACCGGCCACCTCACCGTGCTGGAGCGGCCCGCCGAGGTGGCCGCGCTCCTCGGGGGCTGAGAGGGGACGCTGGGAGGGCCGGCCCACCGGCGGGCGGGTCAGCGCAGCCGGGCCAGGTAGGCCGACCCGGCGCGCACCTGGGCGAGCCGGCGCTCCCAGGTCACGCCGACCACGGTCAGCAGCGTCCCGATGAGGCCGAGCAGCACCCACTGCGGGGTCTGCGCCGCCCACGGCGCCGCCTCGGCCAGCACGAGCACGCCGCCGACGACGGCACCGACCACCAGGGGGGCGGCGAGGCGCAGCCGGGCCCCGAGCAGCACGAGGCCCAGGCAGGCGAGCCCGAGCACCAGGGCGCGGGGGCTGACCGGGTCGTCGACCAGCACCCGCAGCAGGCTGGGCACGGTGGCGAGCAGCAGGCCGCTGCCGAGCGCCGACCGGGTCGAGGCGGCGGGGTCGCGCCGCAGCCGGAGCGCACCCAGCACGAGGAGGGCCAGCGCGGCCGGCAGCGCGTAGGCCTCGGGCTGGGTCACCCCGGTGTCGGCCAGCCGCACCCAACTGGCGGCCGTGAGCAGCGCGCCGCCGAGCCACCCGGCTGGCCGTCGCTCCACCCGCAGCAGCGCCGCGGCCACGACGAGGGCGCCGACCAGCGTGAGGTGGAGGGCCAGCGCCGCCGCCGCGTCGTACGTCGACCCCGCGCCGTCGCGACCGGCCGCGGCGGCCGCGGCGGCCGCCGCGTCGACGGCCGCGGCGGAGGCGAGGACGGCGGTCGCCAGCGCGGTCAGCTCGACCACGGGCCGGGCCCGCCACAGGGCGAGCGCCCCGACGACCACCACGACGGCGGGGCCCAGCGTGGTGGCGCCCAGCCCGGCGGCGTCACCACCCGACCACGCCGCCCACCCGGCGGCGGCGGTGAGCACCACGAGCGACGGCGCGGCGGGTCGTCGGTGGGCCGCGACCAGGGAGACCCCGAGCGCCGCGAGGGCGGCCACGGCGCCGAGCGCGGCACTCGGGAGGGCCGCCAGGACGGCCAGGACGAGCAGCCCCAGGCCCACGTCGGTATCGCGGAGGTCACGGGTCTCGTGGGTGCCGGCTCCGGTGCCTGCGCCGGCTCCGGGGGCGGGGAGGGTGAGCAGGCCACCGGCGACGCAGAGGAGGAGCACCACGGCCGCCAGCGGGGCGCTCGTGAGCGCGACCAGCACCGCGGCGAGCAGCGCCACCGCGGCCGCCGCGCGCCGGAGGGCCGGGGCACGGAGGGTGCGGGTCAGGTCGCGGGCGCCGTCGAGCCGGGGGCCCGGGCGCGTCAGCGTCGCGGCGAGCACACCGAGGGCGAGCGCGGAGGGCAGCACCAGCCACGCCGGGACGGGCAGCTCGCCCGAGAGGCGCACGCCCACCGACCGGCTCAGCGGCTCGCCGACCGCCAGCAGCCTGACCACGGCGGCCGCGGCCAGGACGGCGGCGGTGACGGCGACCGGCGCGGCCGCGACGACGGCGGGCAGGGTGACCGCGACCCGCCACGGGGCCGGCACGCCCCGCGCCGCGAGGGCCCACGCGACGCAGACCGCGCCCGCGCCCAGGGTGACTCCGGTGGGCCCCTCGTCGAGGGCCGGAAGGACGAGGGCCAGGGAGGCCAGGGCGCCCGCCAGCACGACGCAGGTGTGCAACCGCGTCGGCCGGTGGCCCGGATGGCCCGGGTGGTCCGCGTGGTCCGGGTGGTCCGGGTGGCCACGACGGGACGTGCCGCCCACGTCAGGGGCGACGCCGCCGGCTGCGGTGTCAGCTGCGGTGTCAGCGGTGGCGACGGATCCGAGAGGCGCCCCGCCGGGGGCCCCGGTGGAGGCCCCCGTGGTGCGGGCCGGGGACCAGACGACGGGGAGCAGTGCGAGCGCGGCGGTGACCAGCAGCGCCGGGCCGTGGGTCGTGGTCCACAGCCCGGTGAGGGAGGCGTGGTCGGCGGCCTCGCCGAGCGAGGCGAGCAGGAGCAGGCCCCACCACGCGGTGGCGCCGACCAGCGCCGCGCCCGGCAGCGCCCGGGCGGGCACGGGCTCGCCCGGGAGCAGCCGGAGGGCGGTGCGGACGGCGGCGTGGGCGAGCACGAGAAGCGCCCCGACGAGCCGCGGGTCGCCACCGTCGGCCAGCAGGGCGCCCCCGACCAGGCCGAGGCCGACCGGCACGGCGAGCTGGGCCGCGACCAGGTCGGTGCGGGCGAGCACCACGACGACGCCCCCGGCGAGCAGGGCGGCCCCGCAGGCGAGCAGGGCGCCGGCGAGGCCCACGGTGCCGAGCCAGCCGGCCGAGAGCGCGCCGACGGCGTCGAGCACCACGAGCCCCAGGGCCACGACCGTCAGCGACTCCGCGCCCACGCGCAGGCCGCGTCGCGCCAGCCGGTCGGCGGTGACGCCCGCGGCGACGGTGAGGCCGAGCAGGGTGAGCGTGCGGCCACCGACCTCCAGGGCCGACCAGGTCACGGCGAGGAACACCACGGCCGCCACCAGCAGGCACAGCGCGCCGAGGCCGAGCAGCAGCCGCGGCACCGACCACGCGGGCAGCCCCCGCCCGGTGGCCCGCCCGGTGGCCCGCTCGTCGGTTCCGCCGGGGACCGTGTCGGCCCGGTCGGCCCGCGGGAGCGGTCCGACGCCGTCGAGCAGACCCGCACGACCGGCTGCACCGGCCTCACGACCGGCCGGGCTGCCGGCGCGGCCCCCGTCGACGGCGCCCCCCGCGGCGCTGGCTCCCGTGGCGCCGACGAGCACGGGCGCCTCGGCGCGCAGGCGCTCGAGCAGCAGGTCGGCGCGGGTCAGCGTGCTCAGCAGGTCGGCGGCGACGGGGCCGCGCAGCGGGAGGTCGCAGCGGGGGCAGACGGCCGGCGCGGGAGGCAGCGGGGCACGGCAGTCGGGGCACACGGTGGGGTCGGCGTAGCGCAGCATGCGGGCAGCCTCGCGCGCCCGCGGGGCGCGCGGCAGGGCCGACGTACTCCCGCCTCTGGGTAGGAGGGCCTAGGCCGGTGCGGCGGCCTCGTCGCGCTGGCGCAGCGCCAGCACCGGTCGCCAGGCGTCGTGGAGGGTGGTGACCAGGCTGATGAGGGCGAGGTAGAAGAGCGTGGCGCTGATGTCGAGGTCGCCGCCGGTCACGCCGAGCAGCAGCTCGGCGGCGAGCACGAGCACCACGTTGACGAGCATGCGGGCCAGGAAGGCCATGAGCGAGGACTCGATGCTGCGGCGCCGGCTGGCGGCGGCGAGGGTCAGCAGGGCGTTGACCACCACGACGACGCCGACGCCGAGGAAGAGCTGGAGCGGGGTGGACCGCACCCCGGGGAGGGTCTGGGCGTAGACGACGGCCAGCAGACCCACGAGCACGACCTTCTCCACCGTCGTCCACGACAGCAGGGCGCCGTGCACCCAGTGCCACTGCAGCCGCTCCTCGGCGGTGTCGACCTCGGCGGGCAGCGGGTCGGCCGCGAAGCGCGTCGGGTGGTCGGGCGGGCGCAGCCGCGCGTGGTAGCGGCGCCACCCGACCGAGGCGGCCCTGACGGCGCCCGCGGCGACCACCAGACCGCCGACGGGGTGGTCGCCGACCATGTCGGTCACATCGAGCCGGGCGACGTGGATCCACCACTCCTGGGGCAGCTTGACCAGCACCCAGATCAGCGCCGCAGCCGTGATCCACCAGCGCAGGCCGAAGCGGGTGGGGCGCCAGCGCGCGCGGACCGCCTCGTAGGCGATGAAGAAGTACTCGAAGGTGTTCGGGAAGACCAGCAGCAGCGCGCGGGCGTGGCTGAGCTCGAAGGCCACCACGCCGACGAGGCGGTAGAAGTAGAGGAAGCGCGCGACCCGGAAGGCCGGCAGGCTGGTCCAGTTGCGCAGGGTCGCGAGGTAGGCGATGGCGAGGTAGTAGACGTCCATCGCCTTGTCGTAGGACTGGTAGCCCGGCGGGTCGTGGCCGAAGAGCTGGAAGATGGTCTGGTCGACGCCGTCGAGCACGAGGCAGGCCACGATGGCGGGCAGCGGCCAGCGCGGGATCGCCAGCGGCAGCAGGAACCGTCCGCCGATCACGGCGAGGAACACCAGCGTCGTGCCCATGGTCCCCCCAGGTCGTGGCCGACGTGCGCGGCGGGGAGATCGTCCCACCGCCCGGTGGCCGCGGCCATCACCCACCTGGACCACCGGGACCGACCCGGCCTCCTCGCGTGCCGTGTGACGAGATCGCCCCTCGCGCTGGCGTGTTACCGGCTGGTAGGCATGGGTCATGACCTCACCGACCGTCCTCGTCACCGGCGCCGCTGCGGGCATCGGCCGCGCCACCGCCCTCCGCTTCGCACGGGAGGGATGGACCGTCGGTGCCTACGACATCGACGAGGCCGGGCTGGCCACCCTGGCCACCGAGGTCGAGGCCCTGCGCACCGGCGCCCGTGTCGTCAGCGGCACCCTCGACGTCCGCGACGCCGAGGCCTACGCCGCGCGCGCGGCCGAGCTCGTGGACGAGACCGGCCGCCTCGACGTGCTCGTCAACAACGCCGGCATCCTGCTGGCCGGGCAGTTCGCCGAGATCGACGTCGCCGCGCACCACCGCGAGATCGACGTCAACGTCAAGGGCGTCGTCAACGGCCTGCACGCCGGCTTCGAGCCGCTGCGCGCGACGGCCGCGGCCCACGGCTCGGCCCACGTGGTCAACCTCGCCTCGGCCTCGGCCATCTACGGCCAGGCCGAGCTGGCCAACTACAGCGCCACGAAGTTCTTCCTGCGCGGCATCACCGAGGCCCTCGACCTGGAGTGGGGCCGCCACGGGGTGCGGGTGGTCGCGATGTGGCCGCTCTTCGTGCAGACCGCCATGACCCAGGGCGTGCACACCGGCACCACCGACTCCCTGGGCGTCAACCTGGGCGCCGACGACGTCGCCACCGCCATCTGGGACGCCGTGCACCCCACGCGGGCGCGACGCCTCGTGCACCAGGTGCACTTCCCGGTCGGCACCCAGACCAAGGCCATGGCCCTCGGCGCGCGCTTCTCCCCGGCCTGGCTGACCCGCCGGGTCAACAAGCGCTTCGCCGGCGTCTGAGCCACCCCGCGACGCCGGACCCGGCCCCGGAGCCGGCGCCGCCACCGGCCCCGGCCCGCCCGCGGGCCCTCCCCGCGCCGCCGCCCCCGTGCGCCGGTTACGGTCGGGACGTCACGACGGGCACCCGGCCCGCCGCGACCACCGACCCCCGGGAGGGCCCGTGCCGGATCGTCGTAAGCGTGAGGTGCGCGGGGGAGTGCGCGGCCTGGGCGGCGCGCTGGGCCGTGGGCGCGAGCGCGTCACCGGCGTGCTGGGCCACCGCTTCCCCTCGGTCGCGGTCACCGGCATGACCGGCGTCGGCAAGACCGAGCTGGTCGACCACCTCTGCGGCCGCCCCTCCGCCGACGGCACCCCGGAGGCCGGCTCCGCGGTGCTCGAGCGCCGGGTGCGCCGCGGGCGACGCCTCACCGGCTTCCGGTTCCGCGTCGTGCCCGGCGACAACGCCGCCACCCGGCTCGGGGCCCTCGACGAGGTCTTCCACGACGACCCCGTCGACGGGGTCCTGCACGTGGTGGCCCACGGCCACGCCACGGGTCGCCGCCCGGCCGGCACCAGCGGCGCCGCGCAGGTGACGCGCGAGCAGCAGCTCGCGGCGGAGCTGGAGGACTGGACGGTCACCGCCCACCGCATCGCCGCCATGGCCGTGCGGCGCTCGCGACCCACCTGGCTCGTGGTCGTGGTGACCAAGGTCGACCTCTTCGCCGACGACGTCGAGGAGGTCGTGCGCTCCTACTCCCCGGGCAGCGGCACCCCCTTCGGCGACCGGCTCGACGACCTGCGCTCCCTGGCCGGCGCGGCCAACCTGTCGGTCGACGTGCTGCCCGCCTGCAGCCACCTCGAGGACCTCGACGGCGCGGTCTCCACCGAGCAGCGCGACCGCTACCTCCAGGCCCTCGAGGCACGCATGGCCCAGCTCTCGGGTCACGTCTAGGGGAGCCGTCGTGCTGCGCGAGCCCCACGAGAACGTCGCTACGGTGCTGGTCGACCCGGCCGTGCTGCGCGAGCTCGAGCTCGACCTCGTCGCGCTCGACCTGTGGGTCTGGCCGGTGGCCACGGCCCCGGTCTACGTCGACGGCCCCCGCGCGGCCTTCCAGCTGCGGCGCCGCATGCTCGAAGCGCGCCGCGGGGCCTGGGACCTCGCGGCCGACTGGGTGCCGGTGCTGGTGTCCTTCGGCGACACCTGGCGCACCGGCGACGAGCCCCTGCCCTGGGCGGCCCACGCCGCGCTGTGGGACGCCCTGGCCCGCCACGCCGCCCACGTGCGGCACCGTCGGGCTCTTGGCGGCGTGCCCCGGCTCTCGGTGCTGCGGGAGCGCGAGGCCCGCTAGCCGCCGGTGCCGCGGACCCGGCCCTCAGCCGGCGTCGAGGTCCCAGACCCGGTGCCGCGGCACCAGCGTCCAGGCCGCCTCGCTGGCCAGCACGACCACGCCGGGCTGCTCGCGCACGCATCCGGCCAGTGAGGCGCGGCCCGCGCCGTCGAGCTCGTCGTCGAGGTGGTCGAGCACGACGAGCGCCGGCCGACCGTGCACGGCGCGGGCGAGCAGCACCCGCGCGCGGTCGGCCCGGTCGAGCGGTGCGCCGCCCCGCCGCAGCCGGGTGCGGTCGCCGTCGGGCAGCGTCGCCAGGGTGCGGTCGAGACCCGTCGCGGCGAGGGCGTCGGCGACGGGCACCCCGGAGTCCGGCAGCCGGTAGCCCACCGCACGGGCCACCGTGCCCCGCTCGAGGGACCACCCGGCCAGCGCGGCGCCGACGCGCTCACGGCGTCGGCGGGCGTCGAGGCCGGCGAGGTCCTCACCGCCCACCACGACCGTGCCCTGCTCGGGCGCCCGCACCCCGGCGAGCACCTCGAGCACGGCGCGTCGCAGCGCGGGGTCCGACCCGCTCAGCACCACCCGCTCCCCGGGCGTGGCCACGAGGTCGGGCACCGCCCGGCCGTCGAGGACCAGTCCCCGCACGGCCAGCCCGGCCGGCGCCTGCGGCGGCTCCGCCGCAGTCGGCCCGTCGGCGCGGCCCGTCGTACGCCGTGCGAGCTCGGCCGCCCGCGCGGCGCGACCGGGGGCCAGGGCCGGACCGAGGATGCGGCGGGCGGCCAGGAAGGACTGGCGGTACTCCACCACGCGGCCGAGGTCGGCGACCGGCGCGACGAGGATGCCGACCACCGTCAGCGCGGTGGCCACCCCGCTGGCGCCGAGACCGGCGGGTCCGGCGACGGCCAGCACCGCCACGGTGGCCAGGGCCCCGGTGGCGGCGGCGCTGCCGCGCAGGACGCCGCTGGCCTCGGCGCGCGCGATCGCGGCGTCGCGCACCCGCGCTCCGCGGCGCTCGACGTGGCGCAGCTCGCGGGTGGTGCCGCCGGCGGCGACGATGCCGGGCGCCGCGGCGACGGTGTCGGCGACGTGCGCGGCCAGCACCCCGCGGTGGCGGCGCAGCTCGGAGGCGCGCGCCAGCACCCGCGGAGCGACCACCACGACGCTGAGCGCGAAGCCGACCAGGGGCACGGCCACGGCCAGACCGAGGAGCGGGTGCACCACGACCAGGGCGGTCAGCACACCGAGCACGACCGGACCGGCGACCGCGAGCGGCGCGACGCCGAGGGCGACCCAGGTGCGCACCGAGGTGAGGTCGTTGGTGGTGCGGGCGACGGTGACGCCCAGGCTCGGCCCCGACCCGGTCAGCGCCGAGGCCACCAGGCCGGTGCGGATCTCCTGCACGTAGTCCTGGCCGAGCCGCTCGGCCAGCACCCGCTCGCGGGCCCGCACGAGGCCGAGCACCGCCGCGCCGGCGACCAGCGCCAGCACCCCGAGCACCCGCACCAGCGTGGTGGGGGCGTCGAGCACCATCGGCACGACCAGCACCGTCTGGACCGCGAGCGCCGCCTGGGCCGCCCCGGTGCCGAGCAGGCGCAGCAGCGTGGTGCGGCGGGAGCCGGTGAGCAGCGGGGGGAGCCGGTCGTCGGCGGGTGGTCCCGAGACGCTCGCCGGCGCTCGCTCCTCGACCACCGGGGCCTCGCGGGATGCGTGGGGGGCGGGCGTCACGCGAGCAGCTCCCGGGCGACGGCGGGGTCGCAGAGGTCGTAGGTCGCGACGACGGGCAGGTCGAGGGCGCGGGCGGCCTCGCGGTGCGCCAGCGGCGAGGCGGTCAGCACGCCGCTGACCGCGCGCACCCGGGCGCTGGTCGCGGCGAGGGCCTGGCGCCCGGCCACCGCTCCGAGCGCGTCGCCCGCGGCGAAGACGACCTCGTCGACCAGCGTCGCGAAGAGCGGGTCGGCGAGCAGGCGGGCGGTCTCCTCCTGGTAGACGCCGTCGGCGATCTCGACCACCACGACGTCGGGGGAGTCGGCGGCGAGCTCCTCGACCAGGGTGGAGAGCAGGGTGCGCACGCGGGCGTGGGAGAGCAGGTACGTCGACGGGTGGCCCACGTCGGTGAAGTCCAGGACCCGTCGGGCGCCCGCGTCGGCGAAGAGCCGCGGGTCGCCGCCGGCCCCGGTGCCGGTGACCTTGCCCGCGTTGACGTGCAGGCCGTCGGCGCTGAGCCCGCGCACGAGGCAGGCCAGGGCGGTGGACTTGCCGGAGTTCATCGACGTGCCCAGCACGGCCACGACCCGCGGTCCCACGCCGCGCTCGCGCACGGGGCGGGCGGCGACCGGCGCGTGGTCGGCCAGGGTCACCCGCTCGCCGTCGCGGGCGAGCAGGCCGAGGGGGCGCAGTCGCGTGGCGTCGTCGAGCGCGGCGTGCTGGGCCACGACCCGGCCGGCGACGCCGCCGGCCGCGACGAGGTCGGTGGGGCCCAGGTCGTCGGGCACGACGGCCTCGAACTGGTCGGGGGCGTAGCGGTTGCCGTAGGCCACCAGCACCTCGTCGCCGACGAAGAGGGTCTGGCGCCGGCTGCCCGGGCCCTCGAGCCTGGTGTGCTTGCCGATCTCCTCGACCCGGGCGAGCACGACGTCGCCGCTGCGCGGGGCGACCTCGGGGCCGTGGAGCAGCTGGTGACCGGAGCCGTCGGCCTCCAGGGCGGCCGCGAGGAAGCGGGTCGTGTAGGCCTTCTTGGCCCGGGCCAGGCGCCCGGCCGGCAGCGGCTCGAGGGTGGTGGTCGTCGCGGCGGTGCCGGCGGCGGTGCCGGCGGGGGTGAGGTCGGCGGGGGCGGGGAGGACGGGGTTCGTGGTCATGACGAGGACGCTAGGAACGCCGGATGAGGCTTTCTTGTGACGCCGATGAGCGTCCTCTCACGGAGGTCGCGCGGGGTCCCGCGCCGGACGCGGCGAGGGGGCCCGACGCGGCGCGTCGGGCCCCCTCGGGAGGTGTCACGGGCGGCTCAGCAGCAGCGGCCCTGGGTGGAGCTCTCGCGGTGGTCGTCGCGGTGACGCTCGAAGGCACGGCGGCTCATCGGCTCGGTGCCCTCGCGCTCGCAGCGGGCGAGGTAGGCGTCCCACCGGCCCTCGCCGCTGAGCTCGCGGGCGTACCACCGCACCCCCGCCAGCGCCCGACGTACGGCGCCGGGGCGCTGGTCGGCGGCGGGCCGGCCGGTCGCGCTCACCGCCCGCTCCCGACCGTCTCCGCGCGCTGGGCCTCCCACTCCGCGACGGCCCGCTTCTCCTCGGCGGTGGCGACGAAGTCGGCGGGGGCGACCAGCTGCGAGGGCACGGCCGGCACCTCGGTGGTCGGCAGCGAGCCGGCCCGCAGCGCCCGCACCCAGATCAGGGCGGCGTTGGCGACGATGACGATGACGAGCAGCGCGAAGCTGGCCTGCAGCACGCCGTTGACGGTGGAGTTGAAGACCACGGTGTCCATCTGCGAGGGATCGGCCGCCGGGGCCAGGACCTCGCCGGCGTCGCGCGCGGTGCGGTAGCGGTCGGCCTGGGCGAAGTAGCCGATGGCGGGGTTGTCGGAGAACACCTTCTGGTAGCTCGCCGTCATCGTGGTGACCAGGTCCCAGGCCAGCGGCACGGCCGGCACCCACACCCACCTGGTCCAGCCGTGCTTGAGGAAGAGCGTCACGCACAGCGTGAGCGCGATCGCGGCCAGCAGCTGGTTGGCGATGCCGAAGAGCGGGAAGAGCTGGTTGATGCCGCCCAGGGGGTCGGTCACGCCGACGTAGAGCATGTAGCCCCAGCAGGCGACGACCGCGGCCGAGGAGAGCCAGGCCGCGGGCTTCCACGAGGTGTCGCCGAAGCGCGGCCACACGTTGCCCACCGTGTCCTGGAGCATGAAGCGGCCCACCCGGGTGCCGGCGTCGACGGCGGTGAGGATGAAGAGCGCCTCGAACATGATCGCGAAGTGGTACCAGAAGGCCGCCAGCCCGCCGCCGAAGGCGTCGCTGAAGATCGTCGAGATGCCGAAGGCCAGGGTCGGCGCACCGCCGGTGCGCGAGACCAGCTCCTCCTCGACCGAGTCGGTCGCGGCCTGGAGCTGGTCGGGGGTGAGGGTCATGCCCAGCCCGTTGACGAACTGCACGGCGCCGTCGATCGTGCCGCCGGTGACGCCCGCGGGGGCGTTGATGGCGAAGTAGAGGCCCTGGTCGATGACTGAGGCGGCGATGAGGGCGGAGATGGCGACGAAGGACTCCATCAGCATGCCGCCGTAGCCGATCATCCTGACCTGGCTCTCCTTGGCGACCATCTTCGGCGTCGTGCCCGAGGCGATGAGCGCGTGGAAGCCCGAGAGGGCGCCGCAGGCGATGGTGATGAAGAGGAACGGGAAGAGCTGGCCCGCGAAGACCGGCCCGTCGCCCTCGGTGGCGAAGGAGGTGACGGCGTCGTTCTGCAGCACCGGGCGGGCCAGCACGAGACCGACCGCCAGCAGCAGGATGACGCCGATCTTCATGAAGGTCGACAGGTAGTCGCGCGGGGTGAGCAGCATCCATACCGGCAGGATCGAGGCGACGAAGCCGTAGCCGACCAGCGCGACGGTCAGCGTCTCCTTCGACAGCGTCAGCGACTCGCCCAGGCCCCAGGTCTCGACGTAGCCGCCGCCCACGATGGCCAGCAGCAGGAGCACGACGCCGATGGCTGTGGTCTCGAGCACGCGTCCCGGGCGCAGGAAGCGCAGGTAGACACCCATGAAGAGGGCGATCGGGATGGTCAGCCCGATCGAGAACACGCCCCACGGCGACTCGGCCAGCGCGTTGACCACGACCAGCGCGAGCACGGCCAGGATGATGATCATGATCGCGAAGACCGCGATCAGCGCGGCGGTGCCCCCGACGACGCCGATCTCCTCGCGCACCATCTGGCCCAGGCTCTTGCCGTCGCGGCGCATGGACAGGAAGAGCACCACCATGTCCTGCACGGCGCCGGCGAAGATGACGCCGACGATGATCCAGACCGTGCCGGGCAGGTAGCCCATCTGCGCGGCGAGCACCGGGCCGACCAGCGGCCCGGCGCCGGCGATGGCCGCGAAGTGGTGCCCGAAGAGCACCCGGCGGTCGGTGACCTCGAAGTCGCTGCCGTTCTCCAGCCGCTCGGCGGGCGTGGCCCTCGTGTCGTCGAGGCGGAGCACGCGGCGGGCGATGAAGCGGGAGTAGAAGCGGTAGGCGATGAGGTAGGACGACAGCGCCGCGAAGAGGATCCACAGGGCCGAGACCGACTCGCCGCGGCTGAGGGCGAGCACGGTCCAGCAGACGGCGCCGACGAGGGCGACCGCCACCCAGACGGCGATCGAGCGTGGCGTCATCCGGCCCGTGTCGCGGCTCGGCTGGGGGGCCGGGCCCGACGGGCGGGACGTGGTGGACGTGGACATGGGGGACCTCCGAGACCGAGGGGGGTGAGCGCCGTCACCGTACTGCGTCCCGGCCCCCTCAGCGTGCGGCGATGCGTGCGGCGGTACGCCACGCGCGGGTCGTGCCCGCCGAGGAGGTCAGCCGCCAGTCGCGCTCCTTGCGCTCGTCGAACCACACCACGGTGGTCAGCGCCGGCATCCCGCGGTGCGCCAGCATGCTGCGCACCCAGGCGGCCTTGCTGTGCTCGCGGTCGACGGGCGCCCCGTCGTCGACACGCGGCTCCTTGGAGGCCACCTCGCAGATCCACACCGGCAGGCGCGGGGCGAGGGCCACGAGGTGGTCGTACTGCGCGCGGAAGATCCGCCCGAAGGAGCGCCACCGGCCCCAGCCGGCGTCGCGGCCCCAGTTGAAGCCGTCGAGCCCCAGCACGTCGACGTACGCCGCCCCGGGCCAGATCCGCCGCACGGGCGTGGTCTCGGCGTAGGTGTCGGCGGTCGGGTTGAAGACCCAGCGCAGGTTGTCGGCCCCGGCCTCGCGCAGGTGGGTGACGACGTGGCGCCAGGCGAGCCGGAACTCGCGGAAGGTGCCGCCGAAGCGGCGCTCGCCGGCCGCGGTGGGCTGGAAGTCCTGCCAGTCGCCGTTCATCTCCGGCCAGGGCCGGACGTAGACGTCGTGGGGGTAGGCGCGGGCGGCCGCGGCGATCTGGTCGAGGTAGGCGTCGTGCTCGCCGGCGGTCCACTCCGCGAAGCGGGTCGGCCCCATGTCCCACGACAGCAGCAGGTCGCGGGCGCCGTCGTCGGCGAGCCGCTCCTCGGTGGCCGCGGGGAAGACGTCGCCGTAGCCGTAGTAGTAGGAGGCGACCGCGGCGTCGGTGCCGGCGCTGCGCTCCCAGTCGGCGAGCCGCTCGGGGTCGGTGGTCATGCCGGGCACGAAGGCGCCGAAGTCGACCCGCTCGACGAGCGGCGCGGTCCGGGCCGCGCGCACGGTGCCGGGGGCAGGGCTCGCTGCTGTGCTCGCTGCCGGGCCTGCTGCGGGGCCTGCTGCGGGGTCTGCTGCGGGGGCGGTGGCGCGGGTCGGGGGGAGGGCGGTCGTCCCGGCGGGGTGCTCGACACCCGATGCGACCGCCGGGGTCAGCGCCAGGGGGAGCGCCAGCGACACCAGGGCCAGACCGAGTGAGCGCGACAGCCGGGGGGACCTGTCACGGTCGCTCACACCGCGACCATCGGCCGGGCCGCGCCCACCCACACCCCTCGCGGGCCACTTCCACCCCGGTGGGGGCCGGAAATGCCCGACCGGCCGCCGCCGGGGGCCGGGGGTGACCACAGCCGGTCTAGTCACTTCGGGCCATCGTCTGGGGTCGATCGTCGAGCTCGGCTACTTTGGGGAGCGCACGGGGCTCGGGCCCGCGCGTGCCGGTCGTCGGGGGGACGGCCGGATGTTCTGGGGGGAACACACGTGACGACCACTGTCGTGGCGCGGCCTGACGCCGCGCCCGCACCACAGGCTCCACCGCGGCACCAGCAGCCCGACCGGCAGCCCGACCAGCAGCCCGAGCGATCCGAGCAGCGGCCCGACCAGCAGGCGGAGCGTCGCCGGCGGGGCCGGCACCGTCGCCGCCGCGTCGAGATCCAGCCGCCGCGCCCGCTGCGCCCGCACGCGACCGGGCGGCTCGTGGCGCTGCTGCCGGCCCACGACGAGGAGGTCGGCCTGCCGCCGGCGCTGCGCTCGCTGGCCGCGCAGACCCGCCCGCCGGACCGGGTCGTGGTGATCGCCGACAACTGCACCGACCGCACCGAGGAGGTCGCCCGCGAGCTGGGCGCCGAGGTGCTCACCACGGTCGGCAACCGCCACAAGAAGGCCGGCGGGCTCAACCAGGCCCTCGACCTGCTCCTGCCGACCCTCGACGACACCGACCTGGTGCTGGTCATGGACGCCGACTCGCTGCTGGAGAGCCGCTTCCTCGAGGTGGCGCGCGCCACCCTCGACGGCTCGCGCCAGCTCTCGCGCCGGCACCGCAAGGAGCTCGGCGGCGTCGGCGGCACCTTCCAGGGCGGGCCGGGCGGCGGGCTCGTCGGCCTCTTCCAGCGCAACGAGTACGCCCGCTACGCCCGCGACGTGCGCCGGCTGCAGGGCAAGGCGCTCGTGCTCACCGGCACGGCCTCGGTCTTCCCGGTGCGGGTGCTGCGCGAGGTCCGCGCGGCCCGGCTCGCCGGCGTCCTGCCCGACCGCTCGGGGGCGGGCGGCGTCTACGACACCCACGTGCTCACCGAGGACAACGAGCTGTCGCTGGCCCTGATGCACCTGGGCTACGGCATCGCCGCGCCGGCCGGCTGCACGCTGGAGACCGAGGTGATGACGACCTGGCGCGCCCTGGCCCAGCAGCGGGCCCGCTGGAAGCGCGGCGCGCTGGAGAACATCGTCGACTACGGCCTGACCCGCATCACCGCGCCCTACTGGGGACGGCAGGCGATGAGCGCCCTCGGCGTCCTGGCCACGGTGCTCTACCTCGCCACCCTGGTGTGGGGCGTGGTCGCCGGCATCACGCTCCACCCGTTCTGGCTGGCCGCCTCGCTGGTCTTCGCCCTCGAGCGCGTGGTCACCGTGCGCTCCCGCGGCTGGCGCCAGCAGCTGCTCGCCGCGCCGCTGGTGGTCGAGATGGTCTACGACGTCTTCCTGCAGCTCGTGCAGGCCCAGGCGATGGCCCAGTCGGCCCTGCGTCGCGAGAGGAGGTGGTGAAGGAGATGTACAACAACCCTG
Source organism: Nocardioides sp. P86 (assembly GCF_023712465.1). Taxonomy (NCBI): domain Bacteria; kingdom Bacillati; phylum Actinomycetota; class Actinomycetes; order Propionibacteriales; family Nocardioidaceae; genus Nocardioides; species Nocardioides sp. P86. Next base: position 882,655 of record NZ_JAMAYE010000003.1, read on the forward strand.
CCGTCGTCAGCGGCGGCGGCGTGCTGGCCGCGACCGGCCTCGGCGCCGGCATGCTGTGGATGTTCCTCGCGGCGTTCGCGCTGCTCGCGCTCGGCCTGGCCGTGCTGCGCACCGTCCCGCGGGCCGAGCGGTGACCCCGCGACGGCCCCGCCGCCCCCACCCCCGGCGTCTGCTGGCGTGGCTGCTGCTGGTCGCGGGCTGTGCCGTGCTGGTGGCCGCGGGCACGACGTACGTCGGGGCGGGGCGGGAGACGGCCGCGGCCCAGCAGCGGCTCGCGGGCCAGCTGCCCGCGGGGCCGCGGGTGGTCTCCGACGACGACCACGGCCCGGTGCCGGTGGCCCGCCCGGTCGCCACCGGTCGGGCGCTGGCCGAGATCCGCGTGCCCCGGCTCGGGGCCGACTGGTCCTGGGTCGCGGTGGAGGGCACCGACGACGCGCAGCTGGCCACCGGGCCGGGCCACTACACCGGCACCCCGCTGCCCGGTGCGCGCGGCAACAGCGCCTTCGCGGGCCACCGCGCTGGGCACGGCGACCCGTTCCTGGACTTCGACACCCTGCGGAGGGGTGACGAGGTCGTGATCACCCAGGGGAGCGTGCGGTGGACCTACCGGCTCACCCGCGACCCCGAGGTCGTGCCCGTCGACGCCACCTGGGTGCTCGACCCCACCCCCGGGCGGCAGCTGACGCTGACCACCTGCTGGCCCCGCTACGGGTCCAGCAAGCGGATGTGGGTGCGCGGCACGCTCGAGCGCGTCGAGCGGAGCGCCCCCGGTGCGACCCCGGCCGCGGGAGCCTGGCGAGAGGTGGCGGTGGGCTGAGCGCCACCGAGCGCCGCCGCGCGCCACCGAGCGCCACCGAGCGCCACCGGACTGTCGCCTTGGCGGTGGACCGGGTGGTTTGCGTGGTTCGTGCGGGTCCTGGGGTGGCCGGTTTGCGGAAGCGGCGCAATTGCGCTGGCTGGGGTGGGGCGCTCGGGCGGTTTGCGTGGTCCGTGCGGGTCCTGGGGTGGCCGGTGTGCGCAAGCGGCGCAATTGCGTGGGCTCGGGTGGCGCGCTCGGACGGATTGCGTGGTCCGTGCGGCTCCTGAGGTGGCCCGTCTGCGCAAGCGGCGCAATTGCGTGGGCTCGGGTGGCGCGCTCGGACGGATTGCGTGGTCCGTGCGGCTCCTGAGGTGGCCCGTCTGCGCAAGCGGCGCAATTGCGTGGGCGCGCGTGGCGCGCTCGGACGGATTGCGTGGTCGGCGCGGCCCGTGTGGTGGCTCAGCGGCGCGCGGTGGCCAGCAGGTCCTCGAGGGTGGCCAGCTTGACCCGCGGCCGCCCCTGGGCCTCGCCGCGCTCGCGCTCGCCGCGGTCGATGGCCAGGTGCTCCCGGCGTCCGATCGCCTCCGGTCGCCGGGCGCGCACCAGGCGGCGGAAGGAGCGCCGCGAGCCGCGTCCGACCCGGCCCCCGGCGGGGCCGCGGTGGTCGAGCCGCCCTGCGTTGGCGTCCTCGACCAGCGCGGCGACCGTCTCGGCGGCGTCGGCGCGGTTGGTGCCGATGCCGCCACGCGGGCCGCGCTTGATCCATCCGACGACGTAGGTCGCGGGCACCACGGCGCCGGTCACCGGGTCGACGACCCGGCCCCGGTCGTGGGGCACCGTGTGGGCCACCTCGTCGAAGGGCAGGCCCGCGACGGGCTCGCTGCGGTAGCCCACCGAGCGCAGCAGCAGCCCGGTGGGCACCGTGCTCGCGGCCACGCCCGGCTCCTTCGCGTCGGCCGCGGAGCCCGGGTCGGTGCCGGGGAGCGGGGTCGGCACGAGGCGCACCTGCTCCACGCGGTCGGCGCCCTCGGCGCGCTCGACGACGCTGCCGAAGCGCAGCACGAGCCGGCGGCGGGCGCCGGGGCCGGACGCAGGAGCCACGGAGTAGTCGACCGGGCCGACCGGCACGCCCTGGAGGGCGGCGGCGTGGCTGCCGGGGGCGGCCTCGGCGATGGCGGTGGCGATCTCGGGTCCGGCGTCGACGACCACGTCGAGGTCCTCGCGCAGCAGCAGGGGCCGCAGCTCCGAGAGGGAGTACGCCGCCTCCGCGGGACCGCGACGGGCCACCAGCACGACCTCGGTGACCTGGCTCCCGCGCAGGGCGGCCAGCGCGTGGTCGGCGATGTCGGTGCGGGCGAGGTCGCCGCCGCGGCGGGCGTCGCCGAGCAGCACGCGGGCCATGTCGAGGGCGACGTTGCCGTTGCCGACCACCACGGCCCGGCCGCGGCTGGCGGGGCCGAGGTCGACGACGTCGGCGGGCACCTCGGGCTGGGCGTTGTACCAGCCGACGAAGGTGCGGGCGGCGAGGCTGCCGGGCAGGTCCTCGCCCGGTACGCCGAGGGTGCGGTCGGAGGTCGCGCCGACGGCGTAGACGACCGCGTCGTGGTGGGCCATCAGGTCCGCGTGGGAGAGGTGGGTGCCGACCTCCACGTTGAGCACGAGGTCGAGGCGGGGGTTGCGCAGCACGGTCGCGAACCGGTCGGCGATGGCCTTGGTGCTCTGGTGGTCGGGCGCCACGCCGTAGCGGATCAGGCCGCCGGGCGTCGGGAGCCGGTCGAGCATGGTGACCTCGGCGCTGGTGGTCAGCAGCGCCATGGCGGTGTAGCTGGCGGCCGGCCCGGTGCCGACCACGGCCACCCGCAGCCCGGCGGCGCGGGCGGTCAGGCTCGCCGGGAAGTGGGGCTCGGACCAGCCCGGGTCGGGCCGCTCCGCGGCCGAGGCGACCCGCGCCGCGGCCGGCTCCTCGCCCCGCTCCTCGTCGGGCTCCGCCCCGGGCCCGGCCGGAGCGGTGCCCGGGCCGGTGAAGTGGGCCCGGTTGATCTCGGCGTACGCCGCGAGCGGCCCGGTGAGCGACTCGACCGGGAAGATCGCGTCGACGGGGCAGGCGTCGGCGCACGCCCCGCAGTCGATGCAGCTGCGCGGGTCGACGTAGAGCATCTCGGTGGTGCCGAAGTCGGGCTCGTCCGGCGTCGGGTGGATGCAGTTGACCGGGCAGACCGAGACGCACGAGGCGTCGCTGCAGCACGACTGCGTGATCGCGAAGGCCATGGGTCAGACCATGCTCACGCGCTTGTAGAAGGCCAGCGCCGGGCGGGTCAGCAGACCGAGCTCGTCGAGGAACTCCATGAGGTGGGCGCAGCTGGAGCGCATCAGGGTCTTGTGGTGCTCGTTGGCCCCCGCCTCGGCCAGGGCGCGCACGGGGTCGAGCCCGGCGGCGGCGTAGACCTTCTCGTTGACCATGTTGGAGACGATCACGTGGGCGGCCACCGCGATGACCAGCGCGGAGGTCTGGCGGCGGCGGGGGCCGGCGCCCTCGATGCGCTCGCGCATCTCCTGGCGGGCGAACTTCATGTGGCGCGACTCCTCGACCACGTGGATCTTGCTGGTGGTGCGCACGATCGGGAGCACCTGCTCGCCGCGCATCCAGTCGCGCTGCATCACGTCGAGCACCTCCTCGGCGACGAGGATCCCGCCGTAGGCGACCTCGGCGGTGGCCAGCGACTTGAAGCCGCGGCCGAGCTGGATGCTGCTCCGGGTGGGGAAGTAGGCCGAGATGCCCATCTTCTGGCAGGCCCGGGCGAACATGATCGAGTGCCGGCACTCGTCGGCGATCTCGGTCAGCGCGAACTGGAAGTCGGGCCGGGAGTAGTCGGCGCAGTACTGGTCGCGCAGCACCATCTGCTGGAGGATCATCTCGAACCAGATGCCGGTGCTCATGATCGACGCGACCTCGTGGCGGGTCAGCGTGACGCGCTGCTGCTCGGTCATCTCCGACCACAGCCGCGTGCCGTAGAGGGTGCTCCACTCGGGGTTGAGCCCGTAGTGCGACGGGTCGAGGGGGGCGTCCCAGTCGACCTCGGTCATCGGGTCGTAGGACAGCGCCGCCGAGGAGTCGAGCAGACGCTGCGAGGCGTCGTGGGTGGTGCGCCGAGCCGGGTCCAGGGTCGCGCCGAGGGTCGTGTCCATGCCGGGCCTCCGTAGAAGGGGTGGGGTGACGCCGCAGCGGGAGGGTTAAGTGATACGCGGTGTCACGGTTAGATAGAAGGTACAGCGTGTACCCCCACGTGCCCAGCCCCCGTCGGGTGTGAGCCCGGTAACCTCGGGACGGTGTCCGACCCCGCCGACGAGCCCGCCGACCCGGGAGGGCGGGCGGAGCAGGTCGACGGTCGCGCGACCCGGTGGACCGGCCAGCAGGAGCGACGCCGCGAGGAGTTCGTGGAGGCCGCGCTGGCCGCCATCGAGGAGCACGGCGCCGACGTGTCCACCGAGCAGATCGCCGCGCGGGCGGGAGTCGCGCGCACGCGTCTCTACCGCCACTTCGCCGGCGCCCAGGACCTCAACCGCTCGATCGCGGCCCGCGCCGAGCAGATGATCCTCGAGGGCCTCGCCCCGGCCTGGGACGCCTCGCACAGCCCCGACCGCATCATCCGCACCGCCGTGACCACGCACCTGCGGTGGCTGACCGACCACCACGAGCTCTACCGCTACCTCGTGCGCCACTCCGTGACGACCGCCGACGGCGAGAACGTCGTCAACGACGTCAAGCGCCTCATCTCCGACCTGCTGATCCGCCTGCTCGACGAGTACGTCGAGCTGCTCGGCCTCGACCCCGGCCTCACCCAGCCGCTCTCCTTCGGCCTGGTCGGCTTCGTCGACGCCGCCGCCGGTCGCTGGGTCGACGACCCCCTCGGGGTGTCGCTCGAGGACATGGTCGACCTGCTGGCCCGGTGGATCTGGGCGGTGCTCGACGGTGTCCTGCGCGACATGGGACTCGAGGTCGACCCCACCGAGCCGCTCGTCTCGCTCTCGGTGGGGCCTGAGCGGTCGCGCCGGGCATCGCGTGCGCCGTGTCCACCACCGTGAGCGACGGCTCGCATCCCGCCCGCATCGACCACCTGCGCAGGCTGGAGGGCGCCCCGGACCCGGCGATGGCGGAGACGAAGGGCGCAGGCCGACGAGCCTCGACCTCGGGTGCTTGCTCTTGTCACGGCCTTGTCCGCACCCCCGAGACCCGTCGCGTGGAGGTCGAGGTCGAGGTCGAGGTGACCACGGTGATCGTCCGGGCCGCAGCGGCTCTCGACCGCGGCCAGGACCAGGGCGCCCCGCGGCGGCGCCCCTAGAGCTCGATGCCGCCCACCCAGCGCTCGCCCTCGTCGCCGCCCCAGGCGTCCCAGGCCACGCGACCGGGGGAGGGGAAGCCGTCGGTGCCGTGCTTGAAGCCGTCGGCGTCCTTGTCGACGCTGTGGCGCTTGAAGTAGGCCTGCATCTTCTTGACCTGCTCGTCGGTGAGCTTCTCGCCGGCGGCCAGCTGGTGGGCGCGGTGGTCTCCCACGTCGGTGAAGTTGCGCCCGGCCTTGCCCTCCTCGATCCAGCGCACCGCGCGCTCGCCGTTCTCCTGCACACCCTTCGGTGGCTGGTGCCTGCCCTCTGCCATGGTCTGCTCCTCCTGTGCGTGGGGGACCGCGACGACGCGGTCGAGGCCTGCCCTCAGGCCTTCGACAGCGACGACTCCTTGTGGGCCGCCGTGGAGCCCGACTTCTCCGACTCCACGATCCAGTAGGGCTCGTCGTCGCTGGCGTCGAACTTCTGCTTGTCGTGCTGGAAGGGCGAGGTCTTCTTCTCCTTCGCCGTGCCCTTCGTCTTTCCCTGCGGGGTGTTCCAGGTGACCTCGTCACCCTTGCTGATGGCCATGGGTCGACGATAGGAAGACGCTCGGGCGGCCACCGCACCCGCCGGGGTGGGCTTGCGTCACGGTCTGCCCGGGGGCTCCTGGCCCCGGCGGCCTAGGCGTCCTCGGGTCGCGGCGGCGCGATCTCGCCGCGGGCGACTCGACGGTCGTAGCGCCGCTGCATCCGAGCCGTACGACGACGGGCGCGGGCCTGGCCGCGGCGCCCGGCGCGGGTCTCGGAGAAGCGACGCCGCCGGTCGGGCCACCACGACTCCTGGGCGCGGATCACCCACCGCATGGTCAGCCGCACCACCGCGCCCGCGACCCGACCGGGCTCACCGGTGCGGTGCACCTCGCGCACGCGCGGCGGCATCAGCAGCAGCGCCTGGGTGCGGGCGAACCACCGCATCGGCGGCGGGAAGAAGCGCTCGGCGTACTGACGCACCATGCCCTCGGCCAGCTCGTGGCCCTCGGGGGTCGAGGGCCAGTCGCGCGCCTCGAAGCGTGCCGCGAAGGCCCGCACCCCGGCCATGTCGTCGGGGAAGCCGGTCACGTCACCGTGCTCGCCGCGGAAGAGCCCGGCCAGGTCGCGCAGGAAGTGGTGCCAGGCGACGTCGAGCGTCGGGCTCTGCGGCGGCAGGCCGAGGGTCTCGCGCATGCGCGGCAGGAAGTCACCGACGGCGCAGAGGGTGTAGACGTACTCGTCGTTGTCGCCGAAGGCGCCGGGGAAGCGCCGGGCCAGCCCGAGGTGGTAGCGGTTGAGCCGCTCCACCGAGGCCCGGGTGGCCTCGCTGCGGGCGCCCTGGGTGAACCACGTCATCAGGTAGCCGCTGCCGTCGTGGAAGCGCTCCTCCCCGCGGTGCAGCATCTTGCCCGTGCCCACCAGCGTGGCCGACGCCGTCGGGGGCAGGGCGGTCTGCGCGGTGGTGACGAGCAGCGTCAGGTTGACGATCGGGTCGTTGAGCTGGTGCTCGGCGACCAGGCGCATGATCTCGTCGCTGTCGGTCTCCGGGTCGAGGGACTCGATCCGGTCGGCCAGCCACTTCCACGGGGCGCGGGTCACGCCTGCGAGTCTGCCCGGTGCCCGGAGGGCCCGACCCGCACCGAGTGCCGGCGGGCGCTCGTCACCTCGCGCGGACGACCCGGGTGGAGGCGGCCATGTCGCCGAGGCGCTGGTTCCTCGGGCTGGCCAGGACGGCCACGAAGGCGACGAGGTAGAAGGCGAAGCCGTCGACGACGCGGAGCGCGGTGCGCACGAGCGCCTGCACGGCCGTCACGTCGCCGCCCTTGTCGGAGACGACGCGGATGCCTACGATCTTCTTGCCGAGGGTCTGTCCCGTCGTCAGCTCGAGGACGAGGAAGTAGCCGGCCGCCACGAGCAGCGTGAGCAGGAACGGCACCCCGGTCAGCGAGACACTCGCGCCGCCGTCCCCTGCCTGGCTGTCGCCGAAGAGGATCCCCGCGACCACGAAGAGCGGCACCATGACGAGCAGGGTGTCGAGCAGGAGGGCGCCGACGCGCTGGCCCGCGCTCGCGTCGGTGCGGGCCGTCGGGGGCGGGGACGTCTGGGCGTGGGGGAGGCTCATGGGGTGGTTCTACCGCGAGCGGCGCCACGGCCGCAGGAGTTCCGGGAGGACATCGACCCCTGAGAGGGGCCGGCGACGGCGAAGGCCCCCGCCGGATCCCGACGGGGGCCTTCTCGCAGGTCTGAGCCCTGCGGTGCTCGTGGGCAGGGGCGGGGTCGAACCGCCGACCTTCCACTTTTCAGGCGGACGCTCGTACCAACTGAGCTACCTGCCCGAGCGACACGAAGGTTACACGGGAGGGGGCGGCCCCACGAATCGACCCTGCTCGACACCGGACGGGCGCCGGACGCCGATGGGCCGGGCGGGTGCGGGTTCCCCTAGACTGCTGCGCGCCTGGCCCCCATCGTCTAGCGGCCTAGGACGTCGCCCTTTCACGGCGGTAGCACGGGTTCGAATCCCGTTGGGGGTGCTGCGGTCCCGCTCCGGCGGGGCCCGATCCACTCCGATTCGGTGCTCCCGCGAGGAGTGGGTTATGGTTCCATCGCTCCGGTGACGGAGCACCTGGCCCCGTAGCGCAGTTGGTTAGCGCGCCGCCCTGTCACGGCGGAGGCCGCGGGTTCGAGTCCCGTCGGGGTCGCCATCGCGAACAGCCCCGGACCACCACGGTCCGGGGCTGTCGTCGTTCTCGGCCGGCGCCGCCGTCGCGGCCGTGCGCGGGTCAGCCCGCGAGCTCCCCGGCGAGCGCGAGGAGCGCGTTCTCGACGACCTCGGTCAGCGCGGGGTGGATCCAGTACTGGCCCCGGGCGAGGTCGGCCACGGGCTGGTCGAAGCTCATGGCCTGGATGAGCGGCTGCACCAGCAACGAGGCCTGCGGACCCAGCAGGTGGGCACCCACGAGACGACCGGTCGCGCGGTCGGCGAGCAGCTTGACGAGGTAGCCGGCCGCCTCGCCGTGGCGGTCGTCGGCCTCCAGGGCCCAGCCGAACGCCGTGTCGCCGTACTCGTGGCGGGCGACGGCGAGGTCGAGACCCTGCTCGCGGGCCTCGGCCTCGGTGAGCCCGACCGCGGCGACCTGGGGGGAGGCGAAGACGGCGTTGGGCACGAAGCGGTGGTCGGAGACGCGCAGGTCGTCGGGGTGCAGCAGGTTGTGCTTCACCACCCGGGCGTCCTGGTTGGCGACGTGCTTGAGCGGCTCGGGGCTGGAGGCGTCGCCGAGCGCCCACACGCCCTCCGCGCTGGTGCGCTGGTGCTCGTCGACCAGGATCCGGCCCGTGTCGTCGGTCTCGACGCCGGCGCGGTCGAGGTCGAGCAGGTCGCCGTTGGGGCGGCGGCCGATGGCCAGCAGGAGGGCGTCGACCTCCACCTCGCTGCCGTCGTCGAGGTGCATCACCGTGCCCCCGGCGGCGCGCGAGACCCGCTCCAGCGACGTGCCGAGCCGCACGTCCCAGCGCTGCGACACGATCCGGGTGAAGGTCCGGGAGATGTCGTGGTCCTGGTTGGAGATCAGGGCCTCGCCCGACTCGACCTGGGTCACGGTGGCGCCGTAGGCCGCGAAGACGTGGGCCAGCTCGGCGCCGATGTAGCCGCCGCCGACCACGCCGATGCGCCGCGGGAAGGTCTCCAGGCGCATGACGTCGTCGCTGGTGTGGTGCTCGACCTGGTCGAGGCCGTCGATGTCGGGCACCACCGGCCGGCTGCCGGTGGCGAGCACCACCTGGTCGGCGGTGAGCTCGACGGTGGCGCCGTCGTGGAGCTCGACGCTGAGGGCGCGCGGGCCGGTGAACCGGGCGGTGCCGGAGAGGAGGTCGACGCCCGGCAGGCTCTCGCGGCAGGCCCGGCCGTCGGCGGAGACCTCGTCGAGGCGCCCGAAGACCCGGTCGCGGACCGCGTCCCAGTCGGCGCCGTCGGCGCTGGTGCGCGCGCCCAGGCGGGGGCCGTCGGCGGCGGCGTCGACGACGTCGGCGGGGCGGATGAGCATCTTGGAGGGGATGCAGCCGCGGTTGAGGCAGGTGCCGCCGAAGGGGCCCCGCTCGACGATGGCCACCGAGAGCCCCGCGAAGGACTTGTCGATGACGGTGTTGCCGGAGCCTGCTCCGAGGACGACGACGTCGTAGTGGGTCACACCGGCGAACCTAGGCGCCGCACCCTGGGGCGCGGTCCACCCGCGTGGGTCGGTTGTCGTGCGGTGGCACGATGCGGGTGTGCCCGTCGCGATGGATCCCGACCGCTTCGACGCCCTCGTCGACGCCGCGCTCGACGAGATCCCCGACGAGCTGGCGCAGCTGGTGACCAACGTGGTCGTGCTGGTCGAGGAGGAGCCGCCGGAGGGCGAGCCGCGCGACCTGCTCGGCCTCTACGACGGCGTCGCGCTGACCGAGCGGGACTTCTCCACGATCCTCGACCTGCCCGACCGGATCTTCGTCTTCCGCGGCCCGCTGCTGCGGATGTGCGCGAGCGAGGAGGAGCTGGTCGAGGAGGTCCGGATCACCGTGGTGCACGAGGTGGCCCACCACTTCGGCATCGACGACGACCGCCTCCACGAGCTGGGCTACGCCTGAGGCCCTCAGGCGGCCAGCAGGAAGCCCAGGGCGCACAGGCCGAGGCCGCCGAGCAGCGACACGGCGGCGTAGAGGGCCCCGGTGCGCGGGCCCAGGCCCCGGGTCTGCACGACGAAGGAGGAGTACGTCGTGAAGCCGCCGCAGAAGCCCGTGCCGAGGAGCGCGACCCACTCCTGCGAGAGGCGGCCCGAGAGCGCCAGCGCGCTGACCACGCCGAGCACGAGGGAGCCCAGCAGGTTGACCGCGAGCGTCCCGGTCGGCCAGCGGGCGTCCAGCCGCTGGGCGACGGCGTAGCGCAGCGGCGCGCCGACCCCGGCCCCGAGCGCCACCAGCAGGCCGCTGACCACGGTGTCGACGGTGTCGGTCGTCGTCACGGGCCCTCCCCGCGAGCCGTGCGGTCGTCCTCGCGTTGCGCCGCCCGGGCGTGCACCGCGGTGACGGCGAGCAGCGCGGCGGCCAGGCTGCCCACGACGTAGGCGGCCGCCGGCCCGGGGCGGCCGGCGTCGAGCAGGGCCCGGGTCTGCTCGGAGGCCGCCGACAGCGTCGTGAAGCCGCCCATGACCCCCGGCCCGAGGAAGGCCGCCAGGCCGCGGCTGCGGCGTACGACGGCGAGCAGGCCCGCGGCGGCGAGCAGCGCCGAGCCGACCACGTTGACGGCCAGGGTGGTCCAGGGGAAGGTGCCGGCCGGGTCGGGGGAGACCTCCAGCAGGGCCCAGCGCACGACGGCGCCGAGGGCTCCGCCGAGCGCCACCAGCGCGAGCAGCCGGGGAGCGGGGCTCACCGCGGCGTGGGGGCGTCGGTCACGAGACGACGGTACGCCGCACCTCGGGCGCCTGCTCGCCGTCGTCGGGCCCGGGGGCCGGGTCGCGCCACGGGAGCGGCTCCTCGCCGGCGACCTGGCGCACGAACTCGCCGAGGTACCACTGCTGGAAGCGGCGCTGCTCCGGGGTGCGGGCCAGCGACAGCAGTCGCTGCTCGCGGCAGAAGACGTCGGCCATGTCGAGCAGGTCGATGAACTGCTGCATGCTGCCCGAGGCCGCGCGGGAGACGAGCAGGTCGAGGTCGAGGTGGGTGCGACCCTCCGCGACCGCGCGGTCGACGTCGGGGCCGACCGAGCCGCCGCGCAGCTGGCGCTCGAGGTCGCCGAAGAGGTCGGAGAGGTCCTTGGCCAGGGGGTACTCCGACTCGTGGGCCAGCGCGAGCAGCCGCACCTCGCGGCGCAGCTCGCGGAAGTGGCGCTGGAAGGCGACGTAGCGGTCCAGCGGCACACCGTGCACCGACACCGCGACCGGGTCGGACGGCACCGCGGGTGGCTGCTCGAGCCCGGTGACGACGCCCTCGGCGCCGTTGTCCTCGGCGAACTCCGCGGCCGGCTCGAACCACACCGTCTTGCCGTCGGCCTCGATCTCCGCGCCCCACGCCCGCGAGCACCGCGCCACGATGCTCAGCCCCCGGCCGAAGGTGAGCAGCAGCGACTCGACGTCGTCGTCGTCGGTCTCACCGGTCTCGGTGGGGAGCACGGGGCGCTCGGGGGAGCCGTCGCGGACCTCGACGCGGGGGTGCTCCACGGTGCCGCGCACCCGCACCTCGATGGGGGGCGAGCCGTGCAGCAGGGCGTTGGTGACCAGCTCGGAGACCGCAAGCTCGGTGCACTCGACGAGCTCGTCGCGACCGATGTCGCGGCACGTCTCGACCACCCAGCGGCGTGCATCCTGCACGCCCCGGGGACCGGAGCCCAGGGAGAGGGCGGGCCGGTTCAGCGGCACGGACGGCTCCAACGGTGCGAAGAGATCGGGACGAGATCGGGTGGCGGGCCCGGACCGCGAGGTCCGGCGGACGACCGGCGGCCGGGGCCCTGCGGCGGCGGGTGCCGGACGAGGACAGCGGCAGGTGGGTGCCAGTCCCGTGCCGACTACCCGCGGGCCTGCGCGGGCAAACCTGCGTCGTTGAAAGTTTTCCCACCCGCACGGCGCGTCGGCCGGGGGCCTGTGGCGAGGGCCACGAGGGAGGCCGCGACGACCACCCGGGAGGGTGCTGTGAGCGACCAGACGGTGGCCCAGATTAGAGAAGCGACGCCCTGCGCGGGAGAATGGGGCAGACGCCCCGACCGAGAGACGTCGCCTCCGTCCCGGCAGCCACCAGAGAGGTCCCGACATGGCAGCCAGCCCAGTCCCCGCACCGACCAACCCGTCGACGGGCAAGCACCGCGTGGTCGTGATCGGCTCCGGCTTCGGCGGTCTCTTCGGCACCAAGGCGCTCCGTCGCTCGGACGTCGAGGTGACCATGATCGCCAAGACGACCCACCACCTCTTCCAGCCGCTGCTCTACCAGGTGGCGACCGGCATCCTCTCCGAGGGCGAGATCGCCCCGCCGACCCGCGAGATCCTGCGCAGCCAGTCCAACGCGCAGGTGCTCCTGGGAGAGGTCACCGACATCGACCTCGAGGCCCGCACGGTCACCTCCCACGTCCTGGGCCGCCCGACGGTGACCGCCTACGACTCGCTGCTGGTCGCGGCGGGCGCGGGGCAGTCGTACTTCGGCAACGACCACTTCAGCGAGTTCGCCCCCGGCATGAAGAGCATCGACGACGCCCTCGAGCTGCGCGGTCGCATCTTCGGCGCCTTCGAGATGGCCGAGCTCGGCGCGCAGCGCGGCGAGAACGTCGACCACCTCCTCACCTTCGTGGTCGTCGGCGCCGGCCCCACCGGCGTCGAGATGGCCGGCCAGATCGCCGAGCTGGCCCACCGCACCCTGCGCCGCGACTTCCGCGCCATCGAGACCCGCTCGGCCCGCGTGATCCTCGCCGACGCCGCCCCGCAGGTGCTCCCGCCCTTCGGCGCCAAGCTGGGCGAGAAGACCAAGACCGAGCTGGAGAAGCTCGGCGTCGAGGTCATGCTCGGCGCGATGGTCACCGACGTCGACGAGCGCGGCCTCGAGGTGAAGTACAAGGACGGCCGCACCGAGCGGATCCAGTCGGTCACCAAGATCTGGGCCGCCGGCGTGCAGGCCAGCCCGATCGGCAAGACGCTCTCGGAGCAGACCGGCGCCCCGCTCGACCGCGCGGGCCGGATCGGCGTCAACCCCGACCTCACCCTGCCCGGGCACCCCGAGGTCTTCGTGGTCGGCGACATGATCGCCCTCGACAACCTCCCCGGTGTCGCCCAGGTCGCGATCCAGGGCGCCAAGTACGCCGCCAAGGAGATCGACGGCCGGGTCAAGGGCAAGCCGGCCCAGGAGCCGTTCAAGTACTTCGACAAGGGCTCGATGGCCACCATCAGCCGCTTCCGGGCCGTCGCGATGATCGGCAAGATCCGCCTCACCGGCTTCATCGCCTGGCTGATGTGGCTGGCGGTCCACCTCGTCTACATCACCGGCTTCAAGAACCGCGTCACCGCGGTGCTGCACTGGTTCGTGTCGTTCCTCGGCCGCGGTCGCTCCGAGCGCACCTCCACCGAGCAGCAGATCTTCGGGCGCAACGCGCTCTCGCGACTGCGAGGGGGCGCGACCGACCTGGTGTCCGCGCCGGGCTCCTACGAGGCCTCGCGCGAGCTGCTCGAGACCACGCGGCGCGCCGAGCTCGAGGCCCAGGCCGTCGAGGAGGCCCGCCTCACCGACGCCGGTCAGCGCGGCGTCAAGACCGGCGAGCGGGTCTGAGACAGACCGCCACCGCGGGGGCGCCACCGGAGCAATCCGGTGGCGCCCCCGTCGGCGTCTGCGGTCCACTGGCCCCGTGACCGAGCTGCGCCGCCCCGACGCCCGCCTCGCGACGAGCTGGGCGCGGACCCTCGCCGACTTCGGCGACGAGCACCCCGCCGGCAGCGGTGCCTGGCTCCTGCCGCCGGCCCTGCGGCGCGACCTGACCCCGGCCGGCTGCCACGCGTGGGTCGAGGCGCTCACGCCGTACGCCGACCGGTCGGTGGCGCTGGGCGAGGGCCCCTACGGGCCGCTGGTGCACTCCACCTTCTGGTGGATCGTCGACACGGCGGACGGGGTCGAGGAGGTCGTGGGCTTCCTCGACCTGCGCCACGAGCTGACGCCGTACCTGCTCGAGACCGGGGGGCACGTCGGCTACTCGGTGCGGCCGGCCCGGCGTCGTGAGGGCCATGCCTCGCGTGCGCTCGCGCTCGCCGTCGGTGAGGCGGGGGAGCTGGGGCTCGACCGCGTGCTGGTGACCTGCGACGCCGGCAACGTGGCCTCCGCGCGCACCGTCGAGCGCTGCGGCGGGGTGTGCGAGGACGTGCGGGGCGACAAGCGCCGCTACTGGGTCGCCGTGCCCTGAGCGCCCGGCGGGCGAGCGCCCGACGGTCGGGTCGGGGGTCGGGGGTCGGGTCAGAGGTGGGGGCCGGGTCAGAGGTCGGGTCGGTAGTAGCGCAGCACCTCGGTGAAGCCACGGGGGTCGACCATCGAGGAGTCGATCTCCACGGGGGACATCCCGCGGCGGTGGATCAGCACCCGCCAGCCGCGGCGTCCGGGGGTGCCGAGCAGCTCGATGTCGGTGTAGCGGTTGGCCAGGTCGAAGACCTGACGACCGCCGCTGCGCCGGATCTCGAGCTGGCCGCCGCGCACCGAGAGCCGGGGCGGGCTGGAGCCGGCCCACACCGCCCACACCACCGCGGTGGACAGCAGGGCGATGCCGGCGAGGCCCAGGCGCTCCTCGGTGCGGACCTGCCAGGCCTGCCAGGCGAGGTACCCGCTCGCCGCCACCCCGGCCAGCACCAGCAGGCCCACCAGTCGCCGCAGCGCTGCGCGCGGCGCGAAGTCGACCTGGGGCGGCGGGCCGCTCGGCGCCGGCCGCGGCGGTGTCTCGCCGCGGGTCTGGTGGGCGAAGTCGCTGAACACCGACCGGGCCGCCGCAGGCGTACGCCGGGGGGCCGCGCCTGCCTCCGGGGCGGAGGCGGGGGCGTGCGTGGGGGCAGCACCGGAGGGGACGGGTGCGGACGAGGTCTGCGTCGCCGCCTGGGCCCGCGCGGCCGTCTCCCGGAGCCGGGCGACCTGCGGAGGCTTCTCCTGCTTGTCCTGCTTGTCCTGCTTGTCGGGCTTGGCGGGTGTGGCCGGCTGCGCCGGGCGGGGGGCTGCCGGGGCACGGGTGGTGGGCGCCGCCCGACGCCGGTCGGAGGCCGGGTCGGTCTTCCGCTCGGTCGGCGAGGTCGGTGCGGTCGGTGCGGTCGGCGAGATCGGCGTGTCGGCGCGTGGCGGGGTGGTGGGCGGAGCGGCTGTCGCGGCGAGGAGGTCGAAGACGGCGCGGCCGGCGCTCACCGCGTCGGCGCGCGTGGTCGTGGGCGGGGGCGGGGGGACGGTGGGGACGGCGGTGGGGGCGGCGGTGCGGGTGGGGAGGTTTCGAGACGCTCGCAGCCCTCGCTCCTCAACCACCGG
>NZ_JAMAYE010000038.1:0-426 GCF_023712465.1 Nocardioides sp. P86
CAGCGAATACTGCGCGCCGATGCTGTACTGGCGGTTGTTCGAGAAGCCCGTGCTGTTGCTGAAGCTGTACGTGCCGCCGAACGTCAGGCCGTTCCAGTCGGCGCTCGCGTACTTGACCGTGTTGTTGACGCGGAACGAGTTGTCCGTGTTGTCGTTGTCGAACGGGTGCGAGAACAGCGTGCCGCCCCAGTTGCCGTTCGCGGTCAGCGGTGCGAGATAGTCGACGACGGAATCGTACTGGCGGCCGAACGTCAGCGTACCGAAGCGCGATTCGGACAGCCCGACGAACGCCTGACGGCCGATCATGCGGCCGCCCTGGCCGAGCCGGCCGTTGTTCACGTCGAACCCGTTTTCCAGCGTGAAGATCGCCTTCAGCCCGCCGCCGAGATCCTCGCTGCCCTTCAGGCCCCACCGGCTGCCCTGCGC
>NZ_JAMAYE010000039.1:0-422 GCF_023712465.1 Nocardioides sp. P86
GTGGCCGTCAAGCCGTTCGAGCCGGCCGTGCCCGATCACTTCTATCTGGTGACGTCCGCGTCGCAGCCGCTGTCGATGATCGGCGACGCGTTCTGCGCGGATTTGCGCGACGCGTTCGCCAGGATGCGGGAGCAGGGGGCCGGGTGATCCGGCCGGGAAGGAATGGCCGCGGCGGTCGCGCCGGGGGCGTCGGCGCACCGCGGCGAGCGACCGCTCAGGCGAGCGCCGTGTCGGCGGCCGCCACCGCGGCCGGGGGCGCCGCGGCAGCACCCGCCAGCCGCCGATAACGCGCGAGCGCCCACAGCGGGAAGTACGCGGTATAGCCGTGATACTTCAGGTAGAAGATGCGCGGGAAGCCCGGCGCATTGTGCGAGCGGTGCCACCAGAAGCCGTCTTCCTGCTGCACCGACTGCAGATACGCG
>NZ_JAMAYE010000040.1:0-420 GCF_023712465.1 Nocardioides sp. P86
TGCGACGGGGGTGCGACGCCGGCTGATGCCGTCCGGGGCACGGTCAGTTGCCGCGCCTACGATGAAGACATGATCGACCCGAGCCGCCACGCCGTGCTGTGGCTGCTCATCTTTTTCGTCCTCGCGACGGCAGCGACGCGCACCGCGACGCGCTACATCCGTCACCGCGCCGACCAGGCCGAGGCGTACCTCAAGGAGAACGCCGAGCCAGGCATGTTCCGCAATATCGCCATCGCGGGCATCCACGTCCACCATCAGGTGTGGGGCATCCTCATGCTGCTGTTCAGCGGCCTCATGCTCATCACGTACCTGCCCGAGCGCGGCCTGTGGCTCGACGTGCTCGCGGCGATCTTCGGCACGGGAGCCGCCCTCACCCTCGACGAGTTCGCGATGTGGCTGCACCTCGAAGACGTGTACTGG
>NZ_JAMAYE010000041.1:0-420 GCF_023712465.1 Nocardioides sp. P86
GCTTCAAACTGTCTGGGCCGTAATTTTCCTCGATAACCTTGGTATCGGCCTGTAGAACGGCCAACTCTCGCTCCAAACGCCGGACAGCTTCGAACGTTCCAGGCTTCGTTGCGTGGTCCCTAGGACCGTCAACTAGCTGGTCATCTGGGGTCGTCTCTAGCATTGCTAGCACAAACTTTCCTGAGTAGTTGTCGAGGTTGTTCATTGCTAGCGCGACATCAATCTGACGAAATGGCTTCATCTGCCGCAGGATCGGAAAAACGCGGCATGGCACTCGCTTGTCGGCCAGCAACTTGATTGCCTCGTCGCAAATTCCGTCCAGCATCCGAAACCTAGCTCGGATCGTTGCCGCTGTCAGACCAAGCGCCGCCGCCAAACGTTCGATCGGCACCCCGCTTTCGTACACTTTCAGAATCATGT
>NZ_JAMAYE010000042.1:0-419 GCF_023712465.1 Nocardioides sp. P86
TCGCGGCGCTGAAAGCCGATCATGCAGGTCACGCCGGCGCGCCGCACGACGTCCGCGCATGCACGCGAGCGTTCGACGGTGAGGTCGACCGGTTTCTCGCAGAACACCGCCTTGCCCGCGTTCGCGGCGGCGACGATGAGATCCGCGTGCGTGTCGGTGCTCGACGCGATCACGACAGCCTGCACCGACGCGTCGCCGAGCGCGCGCTCGACGTCGGCGACCTGCGCGCCGTGCATGCGGGCGAGCGCTTCCGCCGACGGCGCGTGCCGGTCGATCACGTATGTCAGTTTCGCGCCCGGCTGGCGCGCGAGATTCGCCGCGTGGATCTTGCCGATGCGGCCCCCGCCGAACCAAGCGAATGCGATCCTTCCGTTCTCCTGTGGATTGCGTTGTCTGGCCGATGGGCTGAGCGATCCGCC
>NZ_JAMAYE010000043.1:0-419 GCF_023712465.1 Nocardioides sp. P86
CACAGTAGCCTGAGAGAAACCTATCTCCTGAAGTTCAGAAAGTGCAGTACGACTGAAACCCTTGACCGAGTGTTTGAGCGTATCCTGGATAAATTAAATGATGAAGGTGGGGATATGAATAAGATAACCAGCCTGAACGGAGCTTATGATCACCGCAGGGCTGAGATCTACATGAAAAAAAACTATGACAAAATACCTGCTTCAGTGTGGCATCTCATCACCGATGAGATATGAATAATGTAATTAGACGCTGTTATTCCAGGTTTGATAAAAACGGATGATGTAGAATTCCTTTACTCATTTTTAACGAGGAATATACATGCGACGTAATGCACAAAAATGGATCCCGTTTGGATTTGATACGGATTCAAATAAAATTGTTGATATCGCCAGCGTTGAAAATGGGCTTTCGTGTAACT
>NZ_JAMAYE010000044.1:0-410 GCF_023712465.1 Nocardioides sp. P86
TAATAAACACCACGCCCACCCCGCGTTCCGCAGCGGCGCGGATGAATCTCAAGACCATACCGGATTGCTTCACACCCAGCGCTGCGGTGGGCTCATCCAGAATCAGTACCTTGGCTCCGAAGTACAGGGCGCGGGCAATAGCCACCACTTGGCGCTGACCACCGGACAGCGTGCTGATGGGCACGTCCACATCGGCGATATCCACGCCCATCTTCCGCAGTTCTTCCGCTGCGGTGGTACGCATCTCGGCTTCCTTCAGTCGACCCAGGAAACCGGTCTTTTCCTGCCCCAGGAAGAAATTGCGCCACACGCTCATCTGATCCACCACGGCCAGATCCTGGTACACGGTGGCAATCCCCCGGTCCAGTGCGTTCTTTGGCGTGCGGAAAGAGACCTCGTCCCCCTCCACC
>NZ_JAMAYE010000045.1:0-408 GCF_023712465.1 Nocardioides sp. P86
GGGCAAGGATGGTGGGATGACTGACGATTCGCAGCAGGCTTCCGGGGCCGTCGACACCGTCCTGTTCGACGTCGACGGCACCCTCATCGACTCGACGTACCACCATGCCATCGCGTGGGCGCGTGCGTTCGCGCGCTTCGACCTGTATCCGCCGCTGTGGCGCGTGCACCGCTCGATCGGCATGGGCGGCGACCAGCTCGTCCCGAACCTCGTCGGCGACGACGTCGAGAGCAAGCACGGCGGCGACCTGCGCGACGCGTGGGAGGAGGAGTACGAGAAGCTCCTGCCCGAGGTGCGCGGATTTGACGGCGCTGCCGACGCCGTGCGCGCCGCGCGCAGCAAGGGCTACAAGGTGGCGCTCGCGAGCAGCGGCAAGGAGGAGTTCACCGACGCCGCGCTCGAGAAGAT
>NZ_JAMAYE010000046.1:0-405 GCF_023712465.1 Nocardioides sp. P86
GACCGTGTCCTTTCAATGACGTGTCGCCGAATTGACTTTAGCAGAAAGCTTGCGAAACCGTATGATCAATCCCTTCAAACCTATTCAGACGGGGCTTTACACCAGTTCGGGCGTCAGTACCGCCCGCAGCACGGCCTGCCGGTTGCCGTCGCGCGTGCGGCTCGCCAGCCACACGATTCCGCCCTTCTTGACGCTCCAGCTGTCGTCGCCGCCGGCGACCAGCTGCGCGGCGACGCTGCCGAGCGTCGGCTGGTGGCCGACGATCACGACCGTCGGCGCGATGCCTTCCGGCCAGCCGGCCGCCGTCAGCACGTCGTCGACGCCGCCGCCCGGCGCGAGCGCGTCGACGGTCCGGTACTGGTCGGTCAGCGCCTCCACGGTCTGCACGGTGCGCGCCGCCGGGCG
>NZ_JAMAYE010000047.1:0-405 GCF_023712465.1 Nocardioides sp. P86
GTCACGACGCGGCGCACGGCCTTCACGACGTTCTCCGCTGAAACGACGACCTTCACCACGACCGCCTTCACGACGTTCGCCACCGAAGCCACGACCGCCTTCACGACGCTCGCCGCCGAAGCCACGACCGCCTTCGCGACGCTCACCGCCGCCACGACGTTCGGTGCGCGGCTGCGCATCGCCCAGCAGCTGCATGTTCATCGGCTTGTTCAGGATACGGGTACGAGTAAAGTGCTGCAGCACTTCGCCCGGCATCCCTTTCGGCAGCTCAATGGTGGAGTGAGAAGCGAACAGCTTGATGTTACCGATGTAACGGCTGCTGATATCGCCTTCATTGGCGATCGCGCCAACGATATGACGCACTTCAACGCCGTCATCGCGACCCACTTCAATGCGATACAGCTC
>NZ_JAMAYE010000004.1:0-214207 GCF_023712465.1 Nocardioides sp. P86
GGGGGGGGGGGGGGGCGGTGCGGGGGGGGTGGTTTCGAGACGCTCGCTGCGCTCGCTCCTCAACCACCGGGGTGGGGGCCGGTGCTCGTCCCTCGGCCGTCGGGGTGGGGGCTGGTGCTCGCTCCTCGACCACCGGGGGCGGGGCTGGTGCACGCTCCGCGGCCGTCGGGGGCGGGGCGGGGTGGTCGATGAGGTCGACGATGGCGCGACCCGCGGCCACGGCGTCACCGGGCTGCGCGGGGGAGGGCCTCGGCTCCGGATCCGGCTCCGGCTCCGGAGCAGCGTCGACGACGGGGGCGGGCTCGGGGAGAACGGCAGCGGGGGCGCCCGTCGTCGAGTCGGCCACGGTGCCAGGGACGGTGCCGGGGACCGGGTCGCCCGGGTCGCCCGGGTCGCCCGTGTCGCCCGTGTCCACCGCGACGGCGTCGTTGGGCTCGCTGGCGCGGCGGCGGGCGAGGAGGCCGCGGCGGGGCTCGGACTTCGGGCGGCGCGCCGAGGGGATGATGACCGGCTCGAAGTCGGCGAGTCCGAGACCGGGGCGGATGCCCCCCGAGGGGGGCCGCGGGCGGGCGGGGGCAGCGTCGTACGCGTCGAGCTCGCGGCTGGCGGCCGGGGCCGGGGCCGGAGGGATGGTGGTGCTGTCGAGCCGCTCGGAGGCCGGGGCGGCGACGTCCTCGGGCGGTGCCGGCCGACCCGTGCGCTCCCGCAGCGCCGCGCCTTGGCGGCGCAGCTCGGCAGCGCGCGCGTCGGCGCCGCCGTCGCGGTGCGTGAGCCACCGGTCGACGAGGTCGGCGCCGGCCTCGTCGGGTGTCGCGTCTGCCATGGACGGCAAAATACGCGGATCCGGGCCGCAGCGAGGCTGAACGCAGCAGACCGCGCCGCCACGGTGCACTCGCCGACGGGCACGTGCCGCCACGGTGCGGCGGACCTCCGTAGAGTGCGAGCCGACGCCGGGGCCGCCCGGCAGGAGAGGCCCCGGTGACCGCGACCGATCAGGACACCCCCGGCGACGCCGGGCTCAGCGCCGACGAGCTCGTGGCCGTGGCCGCGGTCATGACCGGGGCCGGCGAGCCGCCGGCGGCGCCCTTGCGGGCGCGCCTCGTCTCCGGCGGCCGCTCCAACCTCACCGTCCGCCTCGACGACGGCGAGGCCGCATGGGTGCTCCGTACGCCGCCGCGTGCGGGCCGGACGCCGTCGGCGCACGACGTGGCCCGCGAGTTCCGGGTGACCAGCGCCCTGGGCCGCGCGGGGGTCCCCGTGCCGCCGGCGGTGGCGCTGAGCGAGGACGAGTCGCTCATCGGCGGTCCCTTCGCCGTGGCCCGCTTCGTCGAGGGCCGCTCGCTGCAGTCGGCCGACGACCTCGCCGGTCTGCCCGACGACCGGGTCGAGGCAGCCGTGGCGGCCCTGGCCGACGCCCTCGCCCGGCTGCACGAGGTCGACCACGTCGCCGTCGGCCTCGAGCGCTTCGGACGCCCTGACGGCTACGCCGCCCGCCAGCTCAAGCGGTGGTCGGGCCAGTGGGAGATCGTGGGCGAGGCCCAGCCCGAGCCCGTGCGCCGCGCGGCCGCGGCGCTCGCCGCCCGCCTGGGGCAGCGCCTGCCCGAGCAGCGCTCCACCGGCATCGTGCACGGCGACTACCGCATCGACAACACGCTGCTGCGCGTGCCCGCCACCGGCCCGGTCGAGGTCGCGGCGATCGTCGACTGGGAGCTGTCGACGATCGGCGACCCGGTCGCCGACGTGGCCATGATGTGCGTCTACCGCCACCCGGCCTTCGACCAGGTGCTCGGCTTCCCGTCGGCCTGGACCGAGACGCGCGTGCCCGACGTGGCCGGCCTGGCCGCGGCCTACGAGCGCGCCGGTGGCGTGCCGCTGGTCGACCTCGGGCGCCATCTCGCCCTCGGCTACTACAAGCTCGCCGTCATCGCCGCCGGCATCGACCACCGCCACCGAGCCGCCGGGGGCGAGGGGCTCTCCTCGGCCGGCGAGTCCGTCGGCCCCCTGCTGGACGCCGGACTGGCCGTCGACCCCGACCCGGCCTGACCCGGCCCCGGCTGGCCCTGGCTGGCCCTGGCTGGCCGTCGACCCCGACCCGGCCTGGTCCGAACCTGCCTGACCCTGCCTGACCCTGCCTGACCCCGCCTGACCCCGCCTGACCCCGCCTGACTCGGCCGAGCGGCCCGGCTCGGCCGGCCTGGTCTCGTGGCGCACGTGCGCCCGCCGAGCGAGGCGCGGACCCCGGCAGAGGAGGGAGCCCCCAGCCGACGCCCCGTCGGCCGTCGAGCGGCGTGGTCGAGCCCCGACTTTGCGCGGTTGCAGCAGCCGGTCGGCGCCGCCGACCGCGCGGATCGTGCAAAGCCCGGGCGCGGGGCGGTCTGGATCGCGCAATTGCCTGATCCGCGCAAGTGCTGTGCGGCGTCGGCTGCCGAGCCCGTGACCGGGCGCGGAGCGGGTCTGGATCGCGCAATTGCGTGATCCGCGTAGGTGCTGTGCGACGTCAGCTCCCGCCGTCCCCGACCTCGGCCCCCCGACCTCGGCCTCTGGACGTCGGGCGAGCGCTGGCCCTGCCGGTGGCAGAGTGACGGCCATGGCGCCCCACGACCCCTCAGCCGCCGTCGGCCCCTCCCGCGACACCGACACCGACACCGGCCCGTCGCACGTCCGCTACGCGTTCCTCGACGGCGTCGCCCGGATCACCCTGGTCGACGCCGATCGCGGCAACCCGGTGCACCTCGACTCCGTCGACCAGCTCTTCACCGCCGTGCGCCGCGCGGCGGCCGACGACGCCCGGGTGGTCGTGCTCGCCAGCACGGGGCGCTTCTTCTGCGTCGGCGGCGACGTCGCGGCCTTCGCGGGGGCCGAGGACCTGCCGGGCTACGTCGACGAGCTCGCCGACCGCCTGCACCGCGTGGTCTCCGAGCTGGTGCGCAGCGAGGCCGTCGTGGTCTCGGTGGTGCAGGGCGCGGCGGCCGGGGCCGGCTTCCCGCTCGCGGCCGCCGCCGACCTCGTGCTGGCGGCCGACACCGCGACCTTCAGCCTCGGCTACACCCGCCTCGGACTGTCGGTCGACGGCGGCACGAGCATGCTCACCCACACCCTCGGCCTGCACCGGGTGCTGCGCCTGGCGCTGCTCAACGACCGGCTCACCGCGGCCGAGCTGCTCGACGCCGGTCTCGTGGCCCGCGTCGTGCCGGCGGCGGAGCTCGACGCGTGCGCCGAGGGGGTCGTGGCCACGCTGGCGGCGGGCTCGGCCCCGGCGTACGCCGCGAGCAAGCGGCTCCTGCGCGGCGCGGTCGAGGAGCACCCCGAGGCCCGGCTGCGCGCGGAGGCGCTGGCCATCCGGGAGCTGGCCGGCGGCGCCGACGGCCGCGAGGGCGTCGCGGCCTTCGTGGCCAAGCGCACCCCCACCTTCGGGGCCTGAGCCCGGCCCGCGGCCGGGTCAGCCCCGGTGGGCCTCCGCGGCCAGGGCGAGCGCCTCGTCGAGGTGGTCGACGAGGTCGCGCGGGTCGTCGTAGACCGCGACGGCCCCCGCCTCGAGCAGCTCGGCGGTGCCGATCCCGCCGCAGCGCAGCCCCAGGCAGGGCACCCCGGCGGCGCGAGAGGCCTCGACGTCCCAGACGGCATCGCCGACGGTGACGGCGCGGGTGGCCTCGACGCTCTCCAGGGCGATCTCGAGCAGGTCGGGGGCGGGCTTGCTGGCCTCGGCGTCAGCGCCGGCGACCTTCTCGTGCAGCAGGTGGTGGGCGCCCTCGACGAGGTCGAGCAGCTGCTCGGTCTGCTCCTTGGCCCCCGAGCTGGCGAGCACGACCTGCAGGCCGCGCCCGCGCAGCGCCTCGAGCAGGGCGGCGGCGCCGTCGGTGGCGCCGATCTCGCCCGTGCGGCGCTCGACGTCCTCGTCGTGCAGCGCGCGCACCCGGTCGCCGACGGCCCGCTCGGCGGCGTCGCCGGCCACGTGGGTGACCAGCCGGTCGCCGCCCAGTCCGATCGCGCGGTGGAGGCGGTGCGAGGCGACGTCGAGCCCGACGGCGGCGAAGGCGGCGCGCCAGGCGAGCACGTGCACGTAGACGGAGTCGACGAGGGTGCCGTCGAGGTCGAGCACCACCGTGTCGACGGTGGCGGAGGGGGAGTCGGGCCGGGCGGGTGTCGTGGGGGTCATCGCACCCACCGTGGCACGGGCGCGCGGGGTCGACGTTCACCCCGAGGGGCGTGGGTCGTGGCCGGTGCCGCTCCTACCGTCGGAGGGAGCCGGGAGGACCCGGTGGCCGACCAGGAGGAGACGACCATGCCCGCCGAGAAGAAGCCCGGCCCCAGCGTCAAGGACGACGAGCTCTACGAGAAGCTGCGCGAGGAGGGCAACAGCAAGGAGAAGTCGGCGCGCATCGCCAACGCCGCCGCCGCGAAGGGCCGCTCCGCCGTCGGGCGCAAAGGTGGCTCCTCGCCGGCCTACGAGGAGTGGACGGTCGAGGAGCTGCGCGAGCGCGCGGCCGAGCTCGACGTCGAGGGCCGCTCGTCGATGAGGAAGGACGAGCTGGTCGAGGCGCTGCGCGAGCACTGACCGGCCGGCGGCCGGCCACCGCGCCCGCGTCGAGCTGGTCCGCGCCGGGCGGCGCCGTCGCCGGGCAGGTCTAACCTGGGTCCAGGCCCCCTCGACGGCGCGACGCCAGGTCGCGCTCGGCGGAGGGCCGGGAGGGCTCCCGCGCCCATGAGCACGACCAGATCCACGGGCCACGGTCCGGCCTCCGGCCCCGGCGGCGACCCGCGTCGGCGCATCCCCGCCCTGCTCACCGCGATCGACACGGCTCGCGAGCGGCTCCAGGTCGAGCTCGAGCAACGAGCAGCCGGGTCCCGCGAGGCCGAGCAGGCCCGCCACGCCCTCGTCTCGGCGCTCGAGGCGTACGCCGCAGCGCTGGCGGCCGCCCACCTGCCGATGCCCTACCGCCTCCACGCCGAGCTGCGGCTCCAGCGAGGTCTGGGCGGCCACTGACCGACCGGGACGCCCGGCCCGGCTCGCGCGGGTCGCGCCGGGGTCGTCCCGGGCGGCTCAGGGGGCCGCGGCGCGCAGCCTCTCCAGCAGGGGCTCGGCCGCCTCGGCCAGGAAGCGGTCCTGGTGCTCGTCGCCGACCTGCACGAGGGCGACGTCGGTGAAGCCGGCCTCCCAGAAGGCGCCCACGGCCTCGACGATCTTGTCGAGGTCGGGCCCGCAGGGGATCGAGTCGGCGACGTCGTCGGGCGTGACGAACTGCGTCGCCCCGGCGAAGCCGGCCGTGGTCGGCAGGTCGCTGTTGACCTTCCAGCCGCCGGCGAACCAGCGGAACTGCTCGTGGGCCCGGGCCACGGCCCGCTTCTCGTCGGGGTCCCAGCAGATCGGGATCTGGCCGATGGCGCGGGCGCCGTCGCCGATCCGGGTGGCGCCCTCGACACCGTTCCAGGTCTGCACGAGGTCGCCGAGCGGCTCGGTGGCGACGAGGTCGTCGGCGATGGGCGCGAAGTGCTCGATGCCCTTGTCGCCGGCCACCGCCAGCGCCAGCCGCACCCGCTCGTCGTCGCCGGGCAGGTCCCACAGGCGCGAGCCGTCGACGGAGAAGTGCTCGCCGTGGAAGGTGAGCAGCTCCCCGGCCAGCAGGCGGCGGATGATCTCCACCGCCTCCACCAGCATCTCCTGGCGCCGCGCCACGGGGGGCCAGCCGCGTCCGACGGTGTGCTCGTTGAGGTTCTCCCCGCTGCCCAGGCCGAGGGTGAAGCGGCCCTGCGACAGCAGCGCCATGGTCGCGGCCTTCTGGGCCACGACGGCGGGGTGGTAGCGCATGGTCGGGCAGGTCACGTAGGTCATCAGCTCCACGCGCGAGGTGACCTGGCTGATCGCGCCGAGCACGCTCCACGCGTAGGGGGCGTGGCCCTGCTCGGTCAGCCACGGGGAGAAGTGGTCGCTGGAGACCTCGAAGTCGAAGCCGGCGCGCTCCGCGGCGGCGGCGTACTCGACCAGCTGGCGCGGGCCGCTCTGCTCGGTCATGAGGGTGTAGCCGATGCGGGACACGTGTCCTCCTGGCCCGTCGGCTCTGCCGGGGGCGTCGTCGTGGTCGGGCCCTGCCACGCTAGGTCGGGCCGGCGCCGCGGACGTCCACCCGCGGGGGTGACCGTGTCGAGCGGCCCCACCCCCGCCCGCCTCCTCGCCCACCTCTGAGGGTGATCGGGGGGCCCGGCCGCCGCCGTACGGTCGGAGGACGGGTCCGCGCGACCGCGCCGACCCGCCTGCTCGCATCGGAGGATCATGGATCTCGGAATCACCGGACGCACCGCCCTCGTCACCGGGGGCGACTCCGGCATCGGCTGGGAGACCGCACGCATCCTGCTCGACGAGGGCGCCACTGTCGTGCTCAGCGACCAGGACGCCGACTCCCTCGCCGAGGCCGCCGCCCGGCTCGACGCCCCGGAGGGGCGCCTGCACCACGTGGCCGCCGACCTGTCCACCGACGAGGCCGTCAAGGAGCTCGCCGCGTCGGTCACCGACCTGGTCGGCGACCTCGACATCCTGGTGCAGTCGGCCGGCATCACCGGGGCCCAGGGCCTCTTCCACGAGATCGACGACGAGGGCTGGACCACCACGCTCACCGTCGACCTGCTCGCGCCGATCCGTCTCACCCGCGCCTTCCTGCCCGGCCTGCGCCGCGGCGGCTGGGGCCGCATCGTCTACCTCGCCTCCGAGGACGCCGTGCAGCCCTACGACGACGAGCTGCCCTACTGCGCCGCCAAGGCCGGCGTGCTGGCCTTCGCCAAGGGCCTCTCGCGGACCTACGCCGAGGAGGGGCTGCTGGTCAACTGCGTCTCGCCCGCCTTCATCAAGACGCCGATGACCGACGCCATGATGGAGAAGCGCTCGAAGGAGATCGGCTCCAGCGTCGACGAGGCCATCGAGAGCTTCCTCGACGAGGAGCGGCCCTACATGGAGCTGGGCCGGCGCGGCCTGCCCGAGGAGGTCGCCTCCGTGGTGGCGTTCCTGTGCTCCGACCGCGCCAGCTTCGTCAACGGCTCCAACTACCGGGTCGACTCCGGCTCGGTCGCCACCATCTGACGACCCACCGACCGACCGACCCACCGACCCACCCCAGGAGGGCACCGACGTGCACCACGACTACGACTTCCTCATCGTCGGCGGCGGCATGGTCGCCGACGCTGCGGCCAAGGGCATCCGCGAGCAGGGGAGCGAGGGCACCATCGGCATCCTCGGCGAGGAGCCCACACCCCCCTTCCCCCGCCCGGCGCTGTCGAAGAAGCTCTGGACCGATCCCGACTTCACCTTCGACGACGCCGCGATGCACACCTCGGAGGAGACCGGCGCGACCTTCCACCTGGGCAGCCCGGTGACCAGCGTCGACACCGAGGCCCGTACGGCGACCACCGCGGCCGGCGACACCTTCGGCTACGGCACCCTGCTGGTGGCCACGGGCGGGCGCCCCCGCCGCATCGAGGGGCTGGAGCCCGGCGACCGGGTGCTTTACTTCCGCGACCTCGCCGACTACAACCGCCTGCGCGAGCTGGCCCAGGGCCGTCCGCGGGTCGTGGTCGTCGGCGGCGGCTACATCGGCAGCGAGATCGCGGCCGCCCTCTCGCAGCACGACTGCGAGGTCATCGTCGTGCACCCCGGCGAGGTGCTGGGCGACCACGTCTTCCCCGACGCGCTGGCGCGGCGCTTCGAGTCGCTCTTCACCGACGCCGGGGTGCGCGTCCACGGCGGTCTGAAGGCCGTCGGCGGGCGCGAGGACGGCGACACGGTCGTGGTCGAGCTCTCCGACGGGTCCTCGCTCGAGGCCGACGTCGTGGTGGTCGGCCTGGGCATCAGCCCCGACACCGACTTCCTGCCCGCTGACGTGGCCCGTGCCGACGACGGCGGCGTACGCGTCGACGAGCGCCTCACCACCTCCGTGCCGGGCGTGCTCGCCGCCGGCGACGTCGCCGAGTACCCCGACCGGATCCTGGGGCGCCGTCGCGTCGAGCACGTCGACAACGCCGGTGAGATGGGCTCCGCGGTGGGCCGGATCATGGCCGGCTCCACCGAGACCTACGACCACACGCCGATGTTCTACTCCGACGTGCTCGGGGTGGGCTACGAGGCGGTCGGCACCCTCGACGCCTCGCTGGAGACCGTCGTCGACGAGCGCGACGGGGGAGCGGTCGTCTACTACCTCGACGACCAGGAGGTGCGCGGCGTCCTGCTGTGGGACGTCGAGGTCGACGGCGGACTCGACCAGGCTCGGTCCCTCCTCGCCGAGCACGCCCGCCCCACCGACGCCGCGGCGCTGGTGGGCCGGATCGGCTGAGGCCCGGGGCCTCACCCGGGCCCCTACGACGACACCCGACGACGACACCGCCCCGACACCCGGATCCCCGGGTGTCGGGGCGGTGCTGTGCGGGTACGCTGCGCAGTGAGGCCCGCCCGGGTCCGGTCGTCCCCCCCACGTCCGGCCCGGGCGGGCCTCCTTGCACGCAGGACAGCGGGCGTTCCAGTTGTGGCCGGGACGCCCGCTGCTGCTCGCTGCTCGGCTGCTGCTCAGTCCTCGCTGACCTGGGTGCGGAAGCCCGAGCGCTCGGCGTGCATCGTCCAGAGCTTCTCCGCCAGCACGTCGGGGTCCTTCTCGGGGTCGCCCTCGACGATGGCGCCGCCGATGATGAGCTGGGCCACGTGGATGCCCTCCTCGGCGAGCACCTCGTGCAGCAGCTCGGCGTAGGCGGCCTGACCGGCGAAGGCGATCGAGGTTCCGGTGACGTTGCGGCCGGGCTTGACGGCGGAGCCGCCGTTGACGAAGAGGATCGTGCCGCGGCCCTCGCCGTCCTCCTTGGGCAGGAAGCGCATGCCGGGCACGACCTGGTGCACGGCGGCGACGGGGCCGTAGATGGAGAACTCGACCGGTCCGACGAGGTCGGCGGGAGTGGTCTCCAGCACCGGTCGCATGAAGTCCTTCTGCGGCAGCGGGCTGTACTGGAGCACCTCGATGGGACCGAGGGTCTCGGTCACCTGCTCGAGGGCGGCGGCGATCGAGGCAGGGTCGCGCACGTCGGCGGCGAAGCCCTGGGCCTGCACGCCGTCACCGGCGAGGTCCTCGGCCAGCAGGTCGAGACGGGCCTGGTTGCGTGAGATCAGACCGACGCTGAAGCCTTCGCGCCCGAAGCGGCGGGCGACGGCGGCGCCGAGGCCGCGCCCGGCCCCGATGATGGCGATGGTGGTCATGCGGTGGCCTCCTGCGGGTGGATGTCATGGGTCATGACGTCCACGGTGCCCCGGGGCGCGGGGGTGCAGGAGACCCAAGCGGGTGACCGGGCCCGGGGGGCCCGGCGGCCGGCTCAGGAGGCGGAGACGTCCACCAGGCCGCCGCGGGCCGGCTCCATGCCCAGGCCGTGGCGCAGGCCCCAGGCCACCGCCTGGGTGCGGCGCTCGACGCCGATCTTGCGGTAGGCGCCACGGATGTAGGTCTTCACCGAGTTGATCGAGAGGTAGAGCTGCTTGCCGATCTCGACGTTGGTGTGGCCCTGGGTCACCAGCGAGAGGATCTCGGCCTCGCGCGGGGTGAGCCCGGCGCGGGCACCGTTGGCGGTGGCACCGACCACGGCGTGCGGGGTGCGGTCGAGGGGGCGGCTGGGACGCGCCGCCGAGGGGGTCGTGCGCAGCGCACGCTCGATGGCGTCGACGAGCTCGTCGGCGCCGAGCGTCTTCGACAGGCGCACCTGGGCGCGGCTGCTGCCGGGCGCCTGCGGGTCGCGCCAGGTGTAGACCACGGGCCGGGCCTGGCCGGAGGTGGCGAGGCGGCGCACGAGGTTCTGCCCGGTCTGCGAGAGCTTGACGGGCTCGTAGAGCACGACGTCGACCGCGGTCGGGTCGTCGAGGGCGGTCTCGGTGTCGACGAGCTGGACCCGGCCGGCGTGGGGGGCGAGCAGGGCGGCCACGCCGGCGGCGACGAAGGGGTGGTCGTCGACCAGCGCCACGACCAGCGGCTGCTTCTGCGGGACGGCGTGGATGCCGCTCGTGCGGGGCGTGTGCGAGGTGGTGGTGGGGTTCATGGTTCTGCCGCTCCTGGGTTCTCGGGCCGACACCCGGGCTGAAACTTAGACAAGGTGTTGGGACTTATATTCCAAACTTAGACAGACTGTGTCAAGATCATCCACAGTTCGACACGAAAGTTCGACAGCGAGTCGAAGCCCCCGCTCGACGAGAGGCCCCAGATGACCGAGCAGCGACACGACGACGGTGCGTGCCCCACCTCCATCGACTCCCTGCTGCGCGCCACGGCCAGGGGCGACGAGGCCGCCTTCGGCCGGCTCTACGACCGCAGCGTGCGCCTCGTGCTCGGCGAGGCCGTCCGGCGCTGCACGTCGCGCGGCGTCGCCATCGACGACTGCGCCGACCGCGTGCTGGCCGAGGACCTCGTCGTGTCGATCTACCTCGACGTGTGGGCCCGCGCCGGCCAGTACGCCGCCGGCGACCACGGTGGGCTGCGCAGCGCCGGGCGACCGTCGGCGTCGGCGCGTCCCGACCCCTGGCGCTGGCTCTTCGACCTGGCCGCGGCGAGGGTCGAGGCCGACCTGGCCTCGGGCTCCACCGCCGGTGCGCGGCTGCGGGAGGCGTCGTGAGCGGCCAGGCCGGGGGCGCCCCTGCGTCGTCGCTGCCGCCGGGGAGCGCCCACGGCGCCGGACTGAGCGTCAGCGACCTCGCCGAGCGCACGGGCGTGGCCGCCGCCACCCTGCGCGCCTGGGAGAGCCGCTACGGCTTCCCCGTGCCCGAGCGGCGCCCCAGCGGCCACCGTCGCTACGCCGAGGCCGACGTGCACGCGGTCGAGGGGGTGCTGGCCCGGCGCGAGTCGGGACTGACCCTGTCGGCGGCGATCGAGGAGGTCCGCCGCGAGCGGGAGGCAGAGGAGGGCCCGCGCGGCACGTCGGCGCGGCCGCAGTCGGTCTTCGCCACCGTGCGCGCCGGACACCCCCACATCCCGGTGCAGCGGCTGGGCAAGTCCACGCTGCTCGCCCTGTCCTGGGCCATCGAGGACGAGTTCTGCGCCGTCGCCGACCGCCCGCACCTCTTCGCCGCCTTCCAGCAGGCCCAGCACTACCGCGCCGCCGAGCGTCGCTGGGGCGAGCTGGCCCGGCTCTCGCGCTCGGCGTGGGTCTACGCCGACTTCCCCGACCACGGCGCCGAGCCGGACGGTCCCGACGTACGCCTGCTCGACGGGCCGACGCGGGTCACGCTCGACCAGCGCTCGCCGCTGCTGCGGGAGTGGGCGCTGGTGTGCGACTCCCAGGAGCTGCCCGCGCTGCTCAGCGCCTGGGAGCTGCCCGGCCAGGACCGTGTGCCCGACCGGCAGCGGATGTTCGAGTGCGTGCTGTCCTTCGAGCCCTCCGCGGTGCGCGCGGCGTCACGCTGCTTCCTCGACGCCGCCGGCGACGCCGGCGTCGGGTCGGCGGCACCCGTGCTCCGCGAGCTCGACTCGACGGCGCTGGCCGACCCCACCGACCTGGCCTCGGTCAGCACCCTGGTGGCCCGGCTCCTCGGCTACGTCGACCGTCTCTCCTCCCGCTGATCGACGACTGACCCGCCCGGTCTCGTCGCGCCCCGTTCACGACGGGGTCGTGGCGGGGTCGGCGCCGCGTCCTCGGGCGCTCCTAGCGTCGCGGGATGACCCGCCTGGAGCCCACCCCCGCCACCCGGGACCACCTGCTCACGCCCGGGGTCGTGCTCGCCGCCACCGGCGGCCTGGTGCTGGTGGTCGTGGCGGCGGCGCTCCTGCAGGTGCACCGGGGCTTCCTCGACCTCGAGGTCTACGCCTTCGGTGCGCGGACCCTGCTCGACGGGGGCCATCTCTACGCCGCGGACGACCCGGCCACCGGCCTGCCGTTCACCTACCCGCCCTTCGCGGCGCTGCTGATGGCCGGGCTCGCGCTCCTGCCCCTGCCGGTCTCGGCCGCGCTGTGGGCGGCGACCGGTGTGCTCGCGCTGGCCCTGGTGGTGCACGTCGTGCGACCCGACCTCGCGCCGTGGGCCGTGCTCGGCGGGTGCGTCGCGGCGCTGGCCCTCGAGCCGGTGCGCGAGACGCTGACCTTCGGGCAGGTCAACCTCCTGCTCATGGCGCTGGTCGTCGTCGACCTGCTCGGTCCGCGCCGCCGGTGGAGCGGCGCATTCGTCGGGCTGGCCGCCGCGGTCAAGCTGACCCCGCTCGTCTTCGTGGTCCTGCTGCTCGGCACCGGGAGGCGGGGCGACGCCGCCCGCGCCGTGGTGGCGGTTGTGGGGGCGGGGGTGGTCGGGGCGCTCGTGGCCCCGCGGTCCTCGTGGGACTACTGGACCTCGGTGCTCGCCGATCCCGAGCGGCCGGGCAGCCCGGCCTTCGCCACCAACCAGTCGGTGAGCGGCGTGCTGGCCCGTGCGCTCGGCGGGCCGGCGCCGACCCTGCTGTGGCTGGTCGTCGCCGGCGCGGTCTCCCTCGGCGTGCTCGCCCTCGGCTGTGTCTGGTGGCGTCGTGGCGACCCCGCGCTCGGGGTCGGCCTGGCCGCCGTGGCCATGCTGCTCGCCTCGCCGATCTCGTGGTCGCACCACTGGGTGTGGGCGCTGCCGGTCGCGCTGGTGCTGCTCGAGCGTGGGCCGCGGTGGGCCGCCGCGGGCTGGGCGGCGGTGTTCGTGCTCGCCCCCTTCTGGCTGCTGCCCCACCGCGACGACGTGGAGTACGCCTGGAGCCCGGCCCAGCAGGTGGTCGGCAGCGCCTACGTCGTGGCCGGCCTGCTGCTCGCGGCGGGGGCGGCGCTCGCGCTGGGCCTCGCGCGTCCCGCGCGCCCACCCTCTCCGTCCGCCGACGACTGAGGCGGCACGGTCGCGGTAGGCCCCGTGGGACTCGAACCCACAACCAAGAGATTAAAAGTCTCCTGCTCTGCCCATTGAGCTAGGGGCCCGCCGTCGCCGAGCGACGGGGCGGCCAGTATCACCCATGCGCTCCCGGGCCCTGCTGGTGCGGTGCGGTGCACCCGTCCGTCACGCTCCTGACGCCGAACCTTCACGGGGTCGATCCACAAAGTCTCGTCCGGATCGTTCGGTTCCGGCTCCGGCGGGGTAGGGTCGGTGCTAGCAACAGATGCAAGTTCCAGCTGGTCTGACGCCTGCGGAGTTTGTGATCCAACGGCGTTTCTGCTTTGTGGTGTTCCACTAGGTCGGAGCGACGTGTCACCGCATCAGTTGTGGGGTCGTCGAAGTGACGGCCTCTCGTTCCGATAACAGGAGTAACGAGCACATGGCTCAAGGCACCGTGAAGTGGTTCAACGCTGAGAAGGGCTTCGGCTTCATTGCGCAGGAGGACGGCGGCGACGACGTCTTCGTGCACTACTCGGCGATCCAGACCCAGGGCTACAAGTCCCTCGACGAGAACCAGAAGGTCGAGTTCGACGTCACCCAGGGCCCCAAGGGCCCCCAGGCGGAGAACGTTCGCCCCGTCTGATCCAGACGTGCACCGGTCGGCCCGCTGGCCGGTGAAGCACCACCCGAGGCCCCACCCCCGATCCTGGGGGTGGGGCCTCGTGCGTGCGCCGGGTCCCGTGCGCCGGGTCCCGTGCGCTGGGCCCCTGCGGCGCACGTGTGGGCCATGTCGCACCACCCGATATGACCAGATCGGCCCCCGCCGGGTTTGATCCTGAGGGTCGTCGGGCACGCTTGGTCCTGATGAACAGGTACGAGGTGAGCGGGGGAGCGGTGCACGATCAGTTCGATGTGTCGCTCGAGGACGCCGACCTGCTCGGCGAGGTCGAGCTGACCACCAACCTCATCATCGCTGCGAGCGAGTCCGACGAGCACCTGCCGCAGACGATGATCGACGAGATCCTCGGGATCGGCCCCGCCGACGCCCAGCCCGGCACCCAGGCCGGCTGACCCGTCCCCCTGCGCCTCCCGCACCCGCGCTCTCGTGCGGGTGCTCCGGTGTGCCCGCGCGCCCCGAGATGCCGGGGCCTTGAGGTCGATACCCTAGGGGGGTATCGTGCAAGTATGGACGAGGCGACCGGCCACCAGCACGGCTACATCCAGCGCAAGGACGACTACCTCAAGCGGCTGCGCCGCATCGAGGGCCAGGCCCGCGGCCTGCAGCGGATGGTCGAGGAGGAGAAGTACTGCATCGACATCCTCACCCAGGTCTCCGCGATGACGAAGGCGCTGCACGCCGTCTCGATCGGGCTGCTGGAGGAGCACATGAACCACTGCGTCGTCGACGCCGCGCGCGCCGGCGACGACGAGGCCCGCGAGAAGGTCACCGAGGCCGTCGAGGCGATCGCCCGGCTGGTCCGCTCGTGACCGCCCACCACCGGCAGCAGCACCACGACAGCGAGGAGCACGAGATGAGCACCACCAGCACCTGGACCGTGACCGGCATGACCTGCGGCCACTGCGTCGCCTCGGTCACCGAGGAGCTCGAGGAGATCGACGGGGTCGAGCAGGTCGAGGTGACCCTCGAGGGCGGCCACGTGGAGGTCACCAGTGGGCGCGAGCTGACCCGTGACGAGGTCGAGGCCGCCGTCGCCGAGGCGGGCTACGCCCTGGCCTGAGCCGCCCCTCGCCTGGGCAGCACCCCACCCCGAATCCCCCTCACCACACCCACCACGTCGCCCCACGCAGGGAGGAGCCCGCGATGAGCACGCCCGAACTGGAGCACCCGGCCAGCCGCCCGGCCGACCACGAGGTCGACCTGGAGATCTCCGGGATGACGTGCGCGTCGTGCGCGAACCGGATCGAGCGCAAGCTCAACAAGCTCGAGGGCGTGAGCGCGAGCGTCAACTACGCCACCGAGAAGGCCCACGTCGTGGCGCCCCCCGAGGTCAGCGTCGAGGACCTGCTCGCCACCGTCGCCGCCGCGGGCTACTCCGCCACCCCTCCACCGTCACATGCTGACCGCAGGACCGACGGGGGCGAGGGCGCCGACGGCCCCGGGGGCCACGAGGAGCGTGCCGACGCCGAGCTCGGGGCGCTGCGCCTGCGGCTGCTGGTCTCCCTGGCGCTGAGCCTGCCGGTGGTGGCGATGGCGATGGTGCCGCCGCTGCAGGTCGACGGCTGGCAGTGGGTCTCGCTGGTCCTCGCCACGCCGGTCGTGCTGTGGGGTGCTTGGCCCTTCCACCGGGCCGCGGTCGTCAACCTGCGCCACGGCGCCCTGACCATGGACACCCTGGTCTCGGTCGGGGTCACCGCGGCCTACGCCTGGTCGGTGGTGGCGCTGGTTTTCGGCAGTGCCGGGGAGAGGGGCATGACCCACGGCTTCGAGCTCGGGGTCGGGCGCAGCGACGGTCTGGGCAACATCTACCTCGAGGCCGCCACCGGGGTCACGACCTTCCTGCTGGCCGGGCGCTGGTTCGAGAAGCGCTCCAAGCGGCGCGCCGGCGACGCCCTGCGGGCCCTGCTCGAGCTCGGCGCCAAGGACGTCACCGTGCTGCGCGGCGATGTCGAGACCACCGTGCCGGCGGCGAGCCTCGCGGTCGGGGACGTGTTCGTCGTCCGCCCGGGTGAGAAGGTCGCCACCGACGGCGTCGTCGAGCGTGGCACCTCCGCCGTCGACGCGTCGCTGCTCACCGGCGAGCCGGTGCCGGTGGAGGTCGGTCCGGGCGACGAGGTCACCGGGGCCACGGTCAACGCCGGCGGCCGCCTCGTCGTGCGGGCCACGCGGGTCGGCGCCGACACCCAGCTGGCCCAGATGGCGCGGCTGGTGGAGGAGGCGCAGAGCGGCAAGGCCGAGGTGCAGCGGCTGGCCGACCGGGTCTCGGCGGTCTTCGTGCCGCTGGTGATCGCGCTCAGCCTCGCCACGCTCGCCGCCTGGCTGCTGCTCGGCTTCCCGGCCTCGTCGGCCTTCACGGCCGCGGTCGCGGTGCTGATCATCGCCTGCCCGTGCGCGCTGGGCCTGGCCACGCCGACCGCGCTGCTGGTCGGCACCGGCCGCGGCGCCCAGCTGGGCATCGTCATCCGCGGCCCCGAGATGCTCGAGTCGACGCGTCGGGTCCAGACGGTGCTGCTCGACAAGACCGGCACGGTGACGACCGGCCGCACGGCGCTCGTCGACGTCGTCGCCGCCCCCGGCACCCCCGAGCAGCTCGTACGACGCACCGCCGCGGCCCTCGAGGCCGGCTCCGAGCACCCGATCGCCCGCGCGGTCGTGGCCGGCGCGCAGCAGGGCCACGCCTCGGAGGGGCCGCTCCCGCGGGTCGAGGGCTTCGCCAACCGGGAGGGACTCGGCGTCGTCGGCACCGTGGCGGGCGAGGCCGCGGTCATCGGGCGTCTCGCGCTGCTGGAGCAGGAGGGCCTGGTCGTGCCCGGGCCCGTGCGCGCCGCGGTCGAGACGGCGGAGGCCTCCGGGCGCACCCCGGTGGTCGTCGGGTGGGCCGGCGAGGCGCGCGGAGTCCTGGTCGTCTCCGACACCGTCAAGCCGGGGGCGGCCCAGGCCGTGGCCGAGCTGCGGGCGCTGGGCCTGGACCCCGTGCTGCTCACCGGCGACCACGAGCGGGCGGCGCGCGCCGTGGCCGCCGAGGTCGGCATCGAGCGCGTCGTCGCCGGGGTGCTGCCCGCGGGCAAGGTGGAGGAGGTGCGGCGGCTGCAGGAGCAGGGGGTGGTCGTCGCCATGGTCGGCGACGGCGTCAACGACGCCGCCGCACTGGCCCGGGCCGACCTCGGCATCGCGCTCGGCACCGGCACCGACGTGGCCATGCAGGCCGCCGACCTGACGCTGGTCAGCGGCGACCTGCGGACCGCGGCGACCGCCGTACGGCTGGCGCGGCGGACCCTGGGCACCATCCGGGTCAACCTCTTCTGGGCCTTCGCCTACAACGTCGCGGCGCTCCCGCTGGCCGCCCTGGGCCTGCTGACCCCGATGATCGCGGGGGCCGCGATGGCGTTGTCGTCGGTCGTGGTGGTCTCCAACAGCCTGCGGCTGCGCGCCTTCCGCTGAGCGACCGGACCCGACCGGCCCGGGCCCGGCGGGCGGGTCAGCAGGTGGCGAAGAGCACCGGCCCGGTCGAGAGGTCCGACAGCACGAAGGAGCCCTCGGCGGGCGTGAGGTCGGCGACGACCAGCGGGCCGTCGGCGGTGACGGAGTCGACGGCGAAGCGGTCGGTGAAGTCGCCGCCCTGGCCCGGCGCCGGCCCCTCCAGGAGGGTGGCGCGCGCGTCGGCGTTGCGGCGGGCGCGGTCGTCGTCGGAGAAGCCCAGCACGAGGCGGGCGCCCAGGCCGGGCTCGAGGGCGAGCGCGAAGACCTCCAGCGGGTCGACCTCGCCGGCTGCGCCGACCAGACGCTCACCCTCGGCCTGCTCGGCGGGGTCGGCCTGACCCATCGCCAGCGACGCGCACGCGAACTCCCCGGGGTAGACGGCGGCGGCCAGGGGGTCGCCCCCGGAGGCGCCGTCGACGAGCGCGTCGACGGCTCGGGACACGTCGTCGTCGGTGCCGTCGTCGCCGAGGCCGTCGACGACCGAGGCGAGGTAGGCGGCGTCGTCGCCGGTCACGACGAGGTCGCGCTCGGCGACGAGGGCGACGTACTGCAGGGTGGGCGAGGCGTTGTAACCGGTCTCGAGCGAGGCCCGGGCGAGGGCGTCGGCGCCCTCCCACACCCCGTCGTCGGACTCCGGGCGGGTGTAGCCGAGGCCCTCGAGCCGCTCGCCGAGCGCCTCGACGTCGGTGCCCTCGGCCAACCCGACGAGGTCGGCGCCCCCGGTGGTGGACTGGGTGAAGAGCTCCCACTCCACGCTGGCCGGCGACCAGCCGAGCTCCTGCTGCAGCAGCGAGGCCGACTCGGCCTGTGCCGTCGTCGAGGCCAGGTCGAGGTCGTAGGCCTCGGAGAGGAAGTCCTCGACCTGCTCGGGGCTGGAGGAGGCGTCGACGTCGGCGCCGACCTCGGCGCGCACCCCGGCCCAGTCGGTCCAGGAGTAGCGCTGCACGTCGTCGGGCGCCAGCGCGACGGCACGCCGCAGGTCGCTGTCGCCGCCGCCCCACACGCGCAGCGCCACCGCGACGCCGCCGGCGACCAGCACCAGCACGA
Organism: Nocardioides sp. P86; assembly: GCF_023712465.1. Lineage (NCBI taxonomy): Bacteria > Bacillati > Actinomycetota > Actinomycetes > Propionibacteriales > Nocardioidaceae > Nocardioides > Nocardioides sp. P86. Next base: position 18,027 of record NZ_JAMAYE010000004.1, read on the forward strand.
CCGCCACCGCCACGAGGAGCCGCACCGGCACACGGCGGGTGGCACGGGGCACGGCGGTCCTCCTCGGGGGCGGGCGGTGGTGTGAGACTACGGGCATGGCCTCCTCCCCGCCCCAGGGCGTCCGGGCTCCGTCCGGCTCCTCCGCGAGCTCCCTGGCGCGCTCGCTCGCGCGGCGCGCGGAGGTGCCGGCCGGCGACGTCAGGGCCGCCGGGGCGGTGGTCTTCCGCCCGGGGCGGCAGGTCCTGCTGGTGCACCGCGGGCGCTACGACGACTGGTCCTTCCCCAAGGGCAAGCTCGACCGCGGCGAGCACGAGACGACTGCCGCGGTGCGCGAGGTGGCCGAGGAGACCGGGCTGCACGTGCGGCTGGGCCCGCCCCTGCGCGACCAGCGCTACACCGTCGCGCGCGGCACCAAGACCGTGCACTACTGGGCGGGGCGCGTCGTGGGCGACGACGACGTCAGCGGCTACGCCGTCAACGACGAGATCGACGCCGTCGAGTGGGTCGACCGTGACGAGGCCGCCACCCGGCTCACCTACGACCGTGACCGCGCGACGCTGCGGGAGGCCCTCGGCGTGCGTCGCCGCACGCAGGCGCTGGTCGTGCTGCGCCACGCCTCGGCCCGCTCGCGCAAGGCCTGGCGCGGCGACGACCGCGACCGTCCACTCCTCCAGGCCGGTCGCGCCCACGCCCTGCGGCTGGTGCCGGCGCTGGCGGCGTACGACGTGGACCGGGTGGTGAGCTCGCCGGCGCTGCGCTGCCTGGAGACGGTGGCGCCCTTCGCCGAGACCGTCGGGGTCGGGCCCGAGCGCGACGACCGGCTCTCCGAGGAGGACGCGCGCGGCGCCGGGGTGCGCGCGCTCGTGGAGCGGCTCGTCGACGACGGGGGCCGGACCCGGCGCGGGGCCCTGCTGTGCACCCACCGGCCGGTGCTGCCGAAGGTCTTCGCGGCCCTGGGCCTGCCCGATCCGGCGCTGGACCCCGGCGAGCTGGTCGTGGTGCACCTGCGCAAGGGCCGGGTGGTGGCCTGCGAGCGCCACCGGGTGCTCTAGACCGGTGAGTTGACAGACCCCTCTAGTTCACCACGAGGGTCAGGATCAAGGGCGGACGGCCGGGTTCACGTGATGTACGCCGCAGTGCCCGCCAGGTGTCACGGAACGGGCGGGACGCGTTCACGCCGCGTTCACCGACGGCCACGGATCCGTCCACCTGCGCTGCCTACCTTCCTGGCGTCCCCACATCTGAGACTTCAGGAGCAACGAAGTGAAGCGCACTTCCATCCGCCGCGTGATCGTGCCCGGCATCGCAGCGATGACCCTCGCTCTGGCCGGCTGCGCCGCCGGCAACGAGACCGACTCCGGCTCCACCGGCTCCGACGGCGACAGCGCCTCGAGCGACGTGACCGTCGAGGGCCAGTACACGATCGGCGGTGCGTCCTCCCAGGAGGCCGCCCAGCTCGCGTGGACCACGGGCTTCAGCGACGTGCAGCCCGGCGCGACCGTGACCTACGAGCCGGTCGGCTCGGGCGGCGGCCGGGAGAACTTCATCTCCGGCGCCTACCTCACCGCGGGCTCCGACGCCTACCTCGTCGACGAGGCTCCCGACAACGAGCTGACCGCCGCCACCGAGCGCTGCGAGGGCGAGGCCCCCATCGAGGTGCCGAACTACGTCAGCCCGATCGCGATCATCTTCAACGTCGACGGCGTCGACGAGCTCAACCTCTCCCCGGAGACCCTCGCCGGCATCTTCGCCGGTGAGATCACCGAGTGGAACGACCCGGCCATCGAGGCCGACAACCCCGACGCCGACCTGCCCTCGGCGACGATCAACCCCGTGCACCGCTCCGACGAGTCGGGCACCACGGAGAACTTCACCAACTACCTCAGCGTCGCCGCCGGCGACACCTGGACCGAGGGTGCGGTCGAGACCTGGCCGCAGGCCTTCGGCGGCGAGGGCGCCCAGGGCACCTCCGGCGTCGTCAGCGCCGTGACCGACGGCCAGAACGCGATCGGCTACGCCGACGCCAGCCAGGCCGGCGACCTGCCCGCCGCCAACATCGGGGTCGGCTCCGACTTCGTCGAGCCCTCCGCCGAGGCGGCCGCCAACATCCTCGCGGTCTCGCCGGCCGCCGAGGACGCCGGTGAGAACCAGCTGATCTTCGACCTCGACTACACCACCGACGAGGCCGACACCTACCCGATCGTGCTGACCTCCTACATGATCGCGTGCCCGACCTACCCCGAGCAGGCCGACGCCGACTTCGTGAAGGCCTACCTCTCCTACGTCCTCAGCGAGGAGGGCCAGCAGTTCGGTGCCGACGAGGCCGGCGTGGCCCCGCTCGCCCCGGAGCTCGAGGAGCAGGCCCTCGCGATCGTCGACACGATCACGGCCGGCTGACGCCGACGTGACCCTCGGGGGTGGGGGGGCGGCCCCCCCCGCGCCCCCCCCCCCCGACCCACGCAGGCGGCACCGTCGCTCGCGATCCGGCACAATCGACCCGCACACCAGCACCACACGGCAGCACGAGCGGCCCCGACGGGGCCACCGAACCAGGGGGACCCAGGTGACCAGCACCAGCACCGAGCCACGTGGGGGGCCGACCGAGCCCCTCGAGGACCAGGTGGTGAGCCGACGCGGCGACGTGGTCTTCGCCGGCCTCGCCCGCGGAGCGGGCCTGCTGATCATGCTGGCCCTCGCCGGAGTGGCGCTCTTCCTGCTCCTGCAGAGCATCCCCGCCTTCTCGGCGAGCGGCGACCAGGCCTACGGCAAGGACAACATCGTCCTCTACGTGTGGCCGCTGCTCTACGGCACCGTGATCGCCGCGGTGATCGCGCTGATCATCGCCACCCCGCTGGCCATCGGCGTCGCGCTCGTCATCTCGCACTACGCGCCGCGGCGCCTGGCGCGCTACATCGGCTACGCCATCGACCTGCTCGCCGCCGTGCCCAGCGTCGTCTACGGCCTGTGGGGCCGCGAGACGCTGCAGTCCTGGGTCTTCCCCGTCTACCAGTGGCTGGCCGACAACCTCGGCTTCATCCCGCTCTTCGCCGGCCCGGTGACCACCGGCCGCACGATCCTCACCGCTGGCGTCGTGCTCGCGGTGATGGCGCTGCCGATCATCACCGCGCTGTGCCGCGAGGTCTTCGCCCAGACCCCGCGCATGCACGAGGAGGCCGCCCTGGCCCTCGGCGCCACGCGCTGGGAGATGATCCGGATGACGGTCTTCCCCTACTCCCGCTCGGGGGTCACCTCGGCGGTCATGCTCGGCCTGGGCCGCGCGCTCGGAGAGACCATGGCCGTGGCGATGGTGCTGGCGGCCTCGGGCGTCATCACGATCAACCTGATCTCCTCGCAGAACCCTTCCACGATCGCCGCGAGCATCGCGCTGAACTACTCCAACGCCTCCGGCATCAAGACCAACGTGCTGATCTTCGGCGGGCTCGTGCTCTTCGTCGTGACCTTCGCCGTCAACTTCCTCGGCCGCTGGCTCGCCGCCCGCGGCCAGGCCAAGGGGTGACCCCGTGACCGATCTCCAGACCCGTCCCTCGCCGGCCCCCGGCGAGAGCATCACCCTGACCCGCCCGCAGCTGCCCGGCTGGGCCCCGGCCGTCGCGGCCCTGGTCGCCTTCGGCCTGGCCGCGCTCGTCGGCCTGCTGCTGGGCTGGGGCCCCGTGCCGGTCGTCGTGGTCGGCTGGATCCTGCTCGTCGTGGCCCTCCCGGCCTGGTCGACCGCCGTCGAGGGCTCGCGCAAGGGCACCGACCGCCTGGTCACCACCGTCGTGTGGACCACCTTCGCCGTGGCGATGATGCCGCTCGTGGCCGTGATCTGGGAGGTGGTCAGCCGCGGCGCCCCGGCGCTGTCGGTGGAGTTCCTGACCTTCTCCCAGGACGGCGTCCTGGGAGAGGGCGGCGGCATCTACCACGCCATCATGGGCACGCTGATCATCACCGCGATCGCCACGGTGATCTCGGTGCCGATCGGCGTGCTGGCCGCGATCTACCTCATCGAGTACGGCAAGGGCAGCCGGCTGGCCCGCGTGCTGACCTTCCTGGTCGACGTCATGACCGGCATCCCCTCCATCGTGGCGGGCCTCTTCGCGCTGGCCCTCTTCACGCTCATCTTCGGCCCCGGCACCCGCATGGCCATCGGCGGCTCGATCGCGCTGTCGGTGCTGATGATCCCCATCGTGGTGCGCGCCACCGAGGAGATGCTCAAGCTGGTGCCCGACGAGCTGCGCGAGGCCTCCTACGCGCTGGGCGTGCCGAAGTGGCGCACGATCACCAAGGTCGTGCTGCCCACCGCCATCGGCGGCATCATCACCGGCGTCACGCTCGCCGTCGCCCGGGTGGCGGGGGAGACCGCGCCGCTGCTGCTCATCGTCGGCACGCTGCGCTCCACCAACTTCAACCCCTTCGAGGGCAGCATGGCCACCCTTCCCGTGCTGATCTTCTCCGAGGCGACCCGCGGCGGACTCGCGGAGTACGTCCCCTTCCAGGTCGAGCGCGCCTGGGGCGCGGCGCTCGTGCTGATCACCATCGTGATGCTGCTCAACGTCATCGCCCGCGTGCTCGGCAGCTTCTTCGCCCCCAAGACCGGCCGCTGACCGCGGCACCCTGAGAGGACCCACCCGTCATGGCCAAGAGCATCGACGTCTCCGACCTGGACATCTACTACGGCGACTTCCTCGCCGTGCAAGGCGTGACCATGTCCATCAAGGCGCGGGCGGTGACCGCGCTGATCGGCCCCTCGGGCTGCGGCAAGTCGACCTTCCTGCGCTCGCTGAACCGCATGCACGAGGTCATCCCCGGCGCCCGCGCCGAGGGCAAGGTCGTCGTCGACGGCCAGTCGCTCTACGACCCGTCGGTCGACCCGGTGGCCGTGCGCCGCCAGATCGGCATGGTCTTCCAGCGGCCCAACCCGTTCCCCACGATGTCGATCTACGACAACGTGCTGGCCGGCAACCGGCTCAACGCCAAGCGGATGAAGAAGGCCGAGGCCGACACCATCGTCGAGCGCTCCCTCAAGGGCGCCAACCTGTGGAACGAGGTCAAGGACCGTCTCGGCAAGCCCGGCATGGGCCTCTCCGGCGGCCAGCAGCAGCGGCTGTGCATCGCCCGCGCGATCGCCGTCGAGCCGCAGGTGCTGCTCATGGACGAGCCGTGCTCGGCGCTCGACCCGATCTCGACCTCGGCCGTGGAGGACCTCATCCACGAGCTCAAGGCCGACTACACGATCGTCATCGTCACCCACAACATGCAGCAGGCGGCGCGCGTCTCCGACGACACCGGCTTCTTCAACCTCAAGGCGACCGGGGAGCCGGGCCACCTGGTGGAGTTCAACCCCACCAAGAAGATGTTCACCAACCCCGACATGGAGTCGACGGAGTCCTACATCTCCGGCCGCTTCGGCTGAGCCGGGGCGGGGCGACCGGCCGATGGCGGGACGGCATCGACATGTGTCAATATTGACGCATGTCGATGCATGAGGGCCTCGCGCCCGACCCGGACGACCCGCTGGCGTGCTGCACCCCGCTGGCCCGCGAGCCGATCTCCGACGAGCAGGCCGGTCAGCTGGCGCCGCTGCTCAAGGCGATCGCCGACCCCGTGCGGCTGCGGCTGCTGTCCATGGTGCTGTCCCACGAGGGCGCCGAGGCGTGCGTGTGCGACCTGCTGCCCGCCTTCGACCTCTCCCAGCCGACCATCAGCCACCACCTCAAGGTGCTGCACGACGCCGGCCTCCTCGACCGTGAGAAGCGCGGCGTGTGGGTCTACTACCAGGCCCGGCCCGCGGCGATGGCCGCCCTCGGCTCGCTCTTCGACGCAGCAGGGGTGCCCGCATGAGCGCCTTCTCGACCCCGCCGTCGACCCCGCCCGGCACCGCGGCGCAGGAGGACCCCCGCGACGGTGCCGTCATCGCGAAGCTCTCCACCCTCGACCGGTTCCTGCCCGTGTGGATCGGGGTGGCGATGGTGGTCGGGCTCGTGCTCGGCCGCTCCGTCGAGGGTCTCGACGACGCCCTGTCGGCGGTCGAGGTCGACTCGGTCTCGCTGCCGATCGCGGTCGGGCTGCTGGTGATGATGTACCCCGTCCTGGCCAAGGTCCGCTACGACCGGCTCGGCACCGTGACCTCCGACCGTCGGCTGCTCGCGGCCTCCATCGGGCTGAACTGGGTGGTCGGCCCCGCACTGATGTTCGCACTGGCGTGGCTGATGCTGCCCGACCTGCCGGAGTACCGCACCGGCCTGATCATCGTCGGCCTGGCCCGCTGCATCGCCATGGTCCTCATCTGGAACGACCTGGCCTGCGGCGACCGCGAGGCCGCCGCCGTCCTGGTCGCGATCAACTCGGTCTTCCAGATCGTGGCCTTCGCCGCGTTGGGGTGGTTCTACCTCGACCTGCTGCCCGGCTGGCTCGGCCTGGAGCAGAGCGGCCTGGACGTCTCGGCCTGGGAGATCGCGAAGTACGTCGCGATCTTCCTCGGTGTGCCGCTGGTGGCCGGCTGGCTCAGCCGGGTGCTGGGGGAGCGCGCCCGCGGCCGGGAGTGGTACGAGTCGACCTTCCTGCTCCGGGTGGGCCCGCTGGCGCTCTACGGCCTGCTTTTCACCATCGTGGTGCTCTTCGCCCTCCAGGGCGACACGATCAGCAGCCGCCCCGGCGACGTCGCGCGGATCGCCCTGCCCCTGCTGGCCTACTTCTTCCTCATGTTCGGCGTCTCCTTCGCCCTGGGCCACCGCCTGGGCCTGGGCTACGAGCGCACGGCCACGCTGTCGTTCACCGCGGCCGGCAACAACTTCGAGCTGGCCATCGCCGTGGCCATCGGCGTCTTCGGCGTCACCAGCGGCCAGGCGCTGGCCGGCGTCGTCGGCCCGCTCATCGAGGTGCCGGTGCTGGTCGCCCTCGTCTACGTCGCGCTCTGGGCGCGCCGTCGCCTCTACCCCACCCCTACCCCCGACCCCGCCCACTCCCAGGAGTCCTGACATGACCACCACGCCCGAGGTCCTCTTCGTCTGCGTGCACAACGCGGGCCGCTCGCAGATGGCCGCCGCCCTGCTCCAGCACCACGCCCAGGGGCGGGTCAAGGTCCGATCGGCCGGCTCGGCGCCGGCCGACACGATCAACCCCGCGGTCGTCACCGTGATGGACGAGCTCGGCATCGACGTCTCCGCCGAGGTGCCCACCAAGCTGCTCACCGAGGACGTCGCGGCCTCCGACGTCGTCATCACCATGGGCTGCGGCGACGCCTGCCCGATCTTCCCCGGCAAGCGCTACGAGGACTGGGCGCTCACCGACCCGGCCGGCAAGGGCCCCGACGAGGTGCGCGCGGTGCGCGACGAGATCGACCAGCGCGTGCAGAAGCTGCTCGCGGAGCTGACGGCCTGACCACGCCGCCGCGCGGAGGGCTGCCCGCCGCCGTCGACGTGGTCGTCGTCGGCGGCGGGCAGTCGGCGCTGGCCGCCGCCTACCACCTCGTGCGCGCCAACCGCCGCCGCGAGCGCCCGCTGACCTTCGTCGTGCTCGACGACCGCGCTGCGCCCGGGGGCGCGTGGACCGAGGGCTGGGCGAGCCTGCGGCTCTTCTCCCCGGCGGCCTACTCCTCGCTGCCCGGCTGGCCGATGCCTCCTTGGAGCGGCCCCGGCACCCCGCCGGCCGCCCACGTCCGCGACTACCTCGCCGCCTTCGAGGCCCGCTACGCCCTGCCCGTGCTGCGGCCCGTGCGGGTGCGGGAGATCGACGCGAGCGACCCCCACGCGGTGCTCGTGCGCACCGACGCCGGGGACCTGCGCGCCCGGGCCGTGCTCAGTGCCACCGGCACCTGGAGCCGCCCCTTCCGCCCCGCCTTCCCGGGCGCCGAGGACTTCGGCGGGCGGCAGCTGCACACCGTCGACTACCACGGCCCTGCCGGGTACGCCGGGCGCCGCGTGCTCGTCGTCGGCGGCGGCAACTCCGCGGCCCAGGTGGCCGCCGACCTGCTGCTGGCCGACCCTCCGCCCGCGCGGGTCGTCTGGGCCGCCCGCGAGCAGCCCCGCCTGCTGCCCGACGACGTCGACGGCCGCGCCCTCTTCGAGGCGGCCACCCGCGCGGTCGCGGGCGAGGGTCCCGGCGTCGGCGGCCTCGGCGACGTGGTCGCCGTCGCCAGCGTCCAGCACGCCCGCGACCGGCGCGGCCTGCGTGCCGTACCGCTGCCGGAGCGGCTGACGCCCACCGGCGCCCCCTGGGCCGACCCCGGCGGCGGGGGAGGCCGGGAGGAGCGCTTCGACGACGTCGTGTGGTGCACCGGCTTCCGGCCCGCGCTCGTGCCCGTCACCGGGGTCGGGCTGCGCCGCGTCGACGGGCACCCGCTGACCCGGGCCGACCACCCGACGGTCTCCGCCGACGACCCCCGGCTGCTCTTCGTGGGCTACGGCGACTGGACCGGCGCCGCCAGCGCCACGCTCATCGGCGCCAACCGCTCGGCCCGCGACGCCGTCGGGCACCTGACCGAGCTGCTGGACCGGCCCGAGGAGCAGGTGCCCGGCCCCGGCCGGGACGCCTGAGCCCCCGGGCGCGAGGTCAGGCGGTCGCCACGCCGCGCCGCTCGGCGAGCCACCGCACCACGGGGTAGCCGGTGACCAGACCCAGCACCACCCCGAGCTGCATGAGGAACCAGAAGGCGCCCTCGGACGCCGGCGGCATCAGCTCGGCGAGGTGGAGCAGCACCATCCAGCCGCCCATGCCGACGTCGAAGGCCAGCACGGTCAGCACCGCCGCGAACGCCGCCGAGCCCACCGGGGTGCCGAGGGTGGCCCGCTCGTGGACGACGAGCAGAGCGATCGCCAGCGCACCGATGACCAGGATCATCACCCACAGGTCGATGCCCGCGATGGTGAGCCCGGAGGCGACCACCAGCGGCACCCCGACCAGGTGGGCGAGCGCGGAGGCCGACCCGCCGGGCAGCCCCTCGACCGCGGTCGGCAGAGCACCGTCGGTCCGGTCGGCCGGGTCGCGGTGACGGCGCCACAGCAGCAGCGCGAAGGGTCCGAGGTAGAGCCCGGAGCAGATCCACACCACGTCGAGGGTGCGGGTGCGCTGGCGGTGGCCGCGCAGCAGGACGTCGACGGCGATCACCGCGGCCGTCGCCAGCGAGAGGGCCAGGAACACCCAGGCGAGGGGGGTGACCCAGTCGGGGACGCGGTCGTTCATCGGCATGTCCATCAGGGCGCCCACGGTAGCCGTGTGCCCCCAGGACGCCACCGGCGCGGCACCGTCCTCCTCGGACGGTGGCCCCCCAGCCCGCAACGGCGGGGGCCCGGCCCCCCCCGGAGGTCCCCGCGCCGGTGGTCGTGCTCCTGGCCGGTCGCTCAGGCGTCGATGACCAGCGGGATGATGAGCGGGCTGCGACGGAAGGTCTTGTGCGACCAGCGGCCGATGTCGCGGCCCAGCATCTGCTCGAGCTGCTGGGAGTCGCCGATGCCCTCGGCGGCGGCGCGGGCCAGGGTGCGCTCGATGACCTTGACCGCGGGGTCGAAGGCGTCGGGGGCGTGCTCGAAGCCGCGCACGAGGAAGTCCGGCGGGTCGGCCAGCTCGCCGGTGTCGGCGTCGACGATGGCGAGCACCGTGACGACGCCCTCCTCGGCGAGGGTGCGCCGGTCCTTGAGCGTGGCCTCGGTGACGCCGCCGACGGTCTGGGCGTCGACGTAGACGTTGCCGCAGCGCACCTTGCCGACCACGGAGGCCTTGCCGTCGACGAGGTCGACGACGACGCCGTCCTCGGCGAGCACGACGTTGGCGGGGTCCATGCCGATGCTGATGGCCAGGTCGGCGTTGGCGCGCAGGTGGCGGTACTCGCCGTGCACGGGCATGACGTTGCGCGGCTGCACGACGTTGTAGCAGTAGACGAGCTCGCCGGCGCTGGCGTGGCCCGAGACGTGCACCTTGGCGTTGCCCTTGTGCACGACGTTGGCGCCCCAGCGGGTCAGGCCGTTGATGACGTTCGAGATGGCGTTCTCGTTGCCCGGGATCACCGAGCTGGCCATGAGGATGGTGTCGCCCTCGCCGATGCGGATCTTGTGCTCACGGCTGGCCATGCGCGACAGCGCGGCCAGCGGCTCGCCCTGCGAGCCGGTGCAGACCAGGGCGGCCTTGTGGGGCGGGAGCTTCTCGAGCTGGTCGAGCGGCACGATGAGGCCGGGAGGCACGGTGAGGTAGCCCAGGTCCTGGGCCACGCCCATGTTGCGCACCATCGAACGCCCGACGAAGGCGACCTTGCGCCCGTGGGCGTGGGCGGCGTCGAGCACCTGCTGGATGCGGTGCACGTGGCTGGCGAAGCTGGAGACGATGACGCGGCGCGGGGCGGTGCGGAAGACCTGCTCGATGGCCGGCAGCAGCTCGCGCTCGGAGGTGGTGAAGCCGGGCACCTCGGCGTTGGTCGAGTCGGTGAGGAAGAGGTCGACACCCTCCTCGCCGAGGCGGGCGAAGGCGCGCAGGTCGGTGATGCGCCGGTCGAGGGGGAACTGGTCCATCTTGAAGTCGCCGGTGTGCAGCACCATGCCCGCGAAGGTGCGGATGGCGACGGCCAGGGCGTCGGGGATGGAGTGGTTGACCGCGACGAACTCGAGGTCGAAGGGCGCGTAGGAGCGGGTCTCGCCCTCCTTGACCTCCACCAGCACCGGCTGGATGCGGTGCTCCTTGAGCTTCTCCTTGATGAGGGCGAGCGTGAGCCGCGAGCCGACCAGCGGGATGTCGGCCCGCTCGCGCAGCAGGTACGGCACGCCGCCGATGTGGTCCTCGTGGCCGTGGGTGAGCACGACGGCGACGACGTCGTCGAGACGGTCCCGGATCCACTCGAAGTCGGGCAGGATCACGTCGACGCCGGGCTGGTGCTCCTCGGGGAAGAGGACGCCGCAGTCGACGATGAGCAGCTTGCCGTCGTGCTCGAAGACGGTCATGTTGCGACCGACCTCGCCGAGGCCGCCGAGGGCGACGACGCGCAGGCCCTTGCGGGGCAGGCGCGGCGGGCGCTTCAGCTCGGGATGGGGGTGACTCATGGGTGCTCCTTCAGGGTGGTGCTGGCGATCGCGGGAGGGCGGCGCGCGTGCCCACCGACGCGGGTGCGTCGGTCAGGTGCTGGCCGGGAGCTCCTCGATCAGGATGTCGGGGTGGTCGCGGGCCACGGTGTGGGCCCGCCACTTGTCGGGGAAGAGCACGATGTGGGCGCCGTCGGCGCGCTCGAGGACCTCGATCTGCCGCACACCGCGCAGCACGTCGGCGTCCTCGGCGCGGGTGCGCCGCGCGATCGTGTAGCTCAACGAGTCCATGGTGACGGGTGCGTTGAACTCCGTCTCCATCCGCGCCGCCACGACCTCGAACTGCATCGGGCCGACCGCGGCGAGCACGGGGTTCTGGTCGCCGCGCACCGTCGAGCGCAGCACCTGGACCACGCCCTCCTGGTCGAGCTGCTCGATGCCGCGGCGGAACTGCTTGTAGCGCCCCGACTCCTTGGCGCGCACGCTCATGAAGTGCTCGGGGGCGAAGGTCGGGATGGCCGGGAACCGCACGGATGGGCCGTCGTGGATGGTGTCGCCCACGCGCAGGGCGTTGGCGTTGACCAGGCCGATGATGTCGCCGGGCAGGGCGGTCTCGACCGAGGAGCGCTCACGGCCGAAGACGGCCTGGGCGTACTTGGTGGCGAAGGGCCGACCGGTGGAGGCGTGCTTGACCACCATGCCGCGCTCGAAGACGCCCGAGCAGACCCGGGCGTAGGCGAGCCGGTCGCGGTGGGCGGAGTCCATGCCGGACTGGACCTTGAAGACGAAGGCGCTGAAGGGCTCGTCGACCTCGCGCACACCGCCCGCCTCGGTGGGCGTGGCGTGCGGGGGAGGGGCGAGCTCGAGCAGCCGCTCGAGGATCTGGGCGACCCCGAAGTTGAGCAGGGCCGAGGCGAAGAGCACCGGGGTGGTGGCGCCGTCGAGGAAGCGCTGCTGGTCGTGGTCGGCGCCGTCGGCCGAGAGCAGCTCGTGCTCCTCCTGGGCGGTGGTCCAGGCCTCGCCCTCCTCGGCGGCGGCCTGCTCGGCCGGCAGGTGCTGCTCAGGGGCGCGGGTGGAGCCGCCGGCGGTGCGCAGGTAGCGGATGAACTCCCCGCTGCGGCGGTCGAGCACCCCGCGGAAGTCGCCGGCGATGCCGACCGGCCAGGTCAGCGGGGTGGGCCGCAGACCGATCTGCTTCTCGATGCCGTCCATCAGCTCCAGCGGGTCGAGGCCGGGGCGGTCCCACTTGTTGATGACGGTGATGACCGGGATGCCCCGCAGGGCGCAGACCCGGAAGAGCTTGAGGGTCTGCGGCTCGAGGCCCTTGGCGGCGTCGACCAGCATGACGGCGGAGTCGACGGCCGAGAGCACGCGGTAGGTGTCCTCGGAGAAGTCGGCGTGCCCGGGGGTGTCGACCATGTTGACGACGTGGTCGGCGTACTCGAACTGCAGCGCGGCGGAGGTGATGGAGATGCCGCGGTCGCGCTCCATCTGCATCCAGTCCGAGACGGTGCCGCTGCGCCCGGCCTTGCCGTGCACGGCGCCCGCCTCGGTGATCACCTGGGCGTGCAGCACCAGCGCCTCGGTCAGCGTCGACTTGCCCGCGTCGGGGTGGCTGATGATGGCGAAGGTCCGGCGGGGCCGGTGGTCGTCGGAGAGAGGTCGGCTCATGGCAGCTGGAAGACGTACTTGCAGAGGAAGTAGAGACCCGCGGCGACGGCGCCGGCCGCGGGGAAGGTCAGCACCCAGGCGGTGACGATGGAGCGGGCCACGCCCCAGCGCACGGCTGAGAAGCGCTTGGTGGCGCCGGCGCCCATCACCGCGGAGGTGATGGTGTGCGTGGTGGAGATCGGCGCCTCGAAGACGAAGGCGGTGGTGTAGAGCACGCCGGCGGCGACGGTCTCGGAGGCGAAGCCGCGGGCGGGGTCGAGGTGGATGATGCGTCGGCCCAGGGTGCGCATGATCCGCCAGCCGCCGGCCCACGTGCCGGCCGAGATGGCCGCGGCGGCGGCCAGGATCACCCAGATCGGCAGGTCGTCGTCGGCGCCGGCGTACCCGCCCGTGACCAGGGCCAGGAAGATCACGCCCATCGTCTTCTGGGCGTCCTGGAGGCCGTGGCCCAGCGCCATGGCGGCCGCCGAGAGGGTCTGGGCGATCCGGAAGCCGCGCATGGTGCGGTGGGGGTTGCGGCGCCGGAAGCCCCACATGATGCCGAGCATGAGCAGGAAGGCCGCGGCGAAGCCGAAGAGCGGCGAGGCGATCATCGGCAGGATGATCTTGTCGACCACGACGTCCCACTTCACCACCGAGCCGGAGGCCAGCGCCGCGCCGACCAGGCCGCCGATGAGGGCGTGGGAGGAGGAGGAGGGCAGGCCGTAGTACCAGGTCAGCAGGTTCCACGCGATGGCCCCGAGCAGGCCCGACATCACGATCACCAGCCCGTGGGACCCCCCGGACTCCGGGGTGATCACCGAGCCGACGGTGTTGGCGACCTCCTGGCCGAGGAAGGCGCCGATGAAGTTCATGATCGCGGCCATGCCCAGCGCGACCCGGGGGGTCAGCGCCCGCGTCGACACCGAGGTGGCGATGGCGTTGGCGGCGTCGTGGAAGCCGTTGGTGTAGTCGAAGACCAGGGCGACGACGACGACCGCGATGACGATCGCGAGGTCCATGAGGGGCTCAGGACTCCTTGACGGCGATCTGCTCGACGGTGTTGGCGACCCGCTCGAAGGCGTCGATGGCGGCCTCGAGGCCCTCGACGATGTCCTTGAGCTTGAGCACCTCCATCGCCTTGTACTCCCCGGAGAAGAGGTGGGCGAGGATCCGTCGGTGGTTGCGGTCGCCGACGTTCTCGAGCCGGTTGATCTCGATCCAGTACTCGTCGAGCGACTGCATCGAGCGCAGGTTGGGCATCGCGGCGGCGGTGATCTCCGCGCAGCGCTGGAGCACGTCGACCTGGTCGGTCAGCAGCTCGGTGGGCATCGCCTTGACCTCGTAGAGCATGAGCATGTCGACGACCTCGTCCATGCAGTCCATGACGTCGTCGAGGCCCGAGGCCAGCGCGTAGATGTCCTCGCGGTCGAAGGGGGTCACGAAGGTCTGGTTGACCCGGCGGATGATCGCGTGGGTCGTCTCGTCGGCGGCGTGCTCGGCCTCCCGCATGCGCGAGGCCACGTCGGCGAGGTCGGCGGTGCCGTCGAGCGACTCGGCGAGCAGGCCCGTGCCGACCAGCAGGTGCTGGGCCGACTCGGAGAACTGGTCGTAGAACGCCGTCTCGACCGGCCGGAAACGCAAACCCACGGAGAACTCCTGGTGAGGAGGAAAAGAACCGTCGGCCATGCTAGGCGCAAGGGGCCCCCTGCGGGAAAGTCAGGTGCTCTGGCGCCGCCGGCGCTGCCCCTCGATCAGCTTCTCCTGCAGGTGCACCGGGCCGTGGTTGCGCGTCCACGTGCCGTCGCTGTCGAGCAGCCAGGCGTCGGTCTCGGGGTCGAAGGCGATGTCGAGCACCCGGTCGATCTCGGCCAGGCTCTCCTCGCCGGGCAGGCGCACCAGCACCTCGACGCGGCGGTCGAGGTTGCGGTGCATCATGTCGGCCGAGCCGATCCAGGCCACCGGCTCGCCGCCGTTCTCGAAGCGGAAGACGCGGCTGTGCTCCAGGAAGCGGCCCAGCACCGAGCGGACCTCGATGTTCTCCGACAGGCCCGGCACGCCGGGGCGCAGCGAGCAGATGCCGCGCACCAGCAGCTGCACCGGCACACCGGCCTGCGAGGCGAGGTAGAGGGCGTCGATGACCGCCTCGTCGACGACCGAGTTGGCCTTGAGGCGGATCCGCGCGGGACGGCCGGCCAGGTGGTGGCTGATCTCCTGGTGGATCTGCTCCACGAGGCCGAGACGCACCGAGTCGGGGGCCACGAGCAGCTCGTCGTAGGAGGCGTTGCGCGACCAGCCCGAGAGGTTGTTGAACAGGTGCGCGACGTCCTCGCCGATGCGCTCGTCGGTGGTGATGAGGCCCAGGTCCTCGTACATCCGCGAGGTCTTGGGGTTGTAGTTGCCCGTGCCGATGTGGGTGTAGCGGCGGATGCCGTCGGGCTCGTCACGCACGACCATCGCCAGCTTGCAGTGGGTCTTGAGCCCGACGAGGCCGTAGACCACGTGGCAGCCGGCCTGCTCGAGCTTGCGGGCCCAGCGGATGTTGGCCTGCTCGTCGAAGCGCGCCTTGATCTCCACGATGACCAGCACCTGCTTGCCGGCCTCGGCAGCGTCGATGAGGGCGTCGATGATCGGGGAGTCGCCCGACGTGCGGTAGAGGGTCTGCTTGATCGCCAGCACGTGCGGGTCGGCGGCGGCCTGCTCGATGAAGCGCTGCACCGAGGTGGCGAAGGAGTCGTAGGGGTGGTGCAGCAGCACATCGTGGCGCCGCGCGGCCTTGAAGACGTCGACCGGGGCCGCCGACTCGACCTCGGCGAGGCGGTAGTGGGTGGTCGGCACGAACGCGGGGTACTTCAGCTCCTCGCGCGCGATGTCGGCGATGCCGTGCAGGCCGCGCAGGTCGAGCGGGCCGGGCAGGTGGAAGACCTCGTCATCCCTGACCCCCAGCTCCTCCTTGAGCAGCTCCAGCACGCCGGGGGAGATCGACTCCTCGACCTCCAGGCGCACCGGCGGGCCGAAGCGGCGGCGCAGCAGCTCCTTCTCCAGCGCGGCCAGGAGGTTCTCGGCGTCGTCCTCCTCGACCTCGAGGTCCTCGTTGCGGGTGACGCGGAAGGTGTGGACCTCGAGGATGTCCATGCCGGGGAAGAGCCGGCGCAGGTGCTCGCCGATGACGTCCTCCAGCGGCACGAAGCGCTCGTTGCCCAGCGGCACGAAGCGGCTGAAGATCGGGGGCACCTTGACCCGGGCGAAGTGCTCCTTGCCGGTCTTGGGGTTGCGGATCAGCACCGCGAGGTTGAGCGAGAGGCCCGAGATGTAGGGGAAGGGGTGGGCCGGGTCCACGGCCAGCGGGGTCAGCACCGGGAAGATTCGGTCCTTGAACATCCGCTTGCACTGCTTCTGCTCCTCGCGGTCGAGGTCGTCCCAGCGCACCAGCTCGATGCCGTGGTCGCCCAGCGCGGGCACGATCTCGTCGCGGAAGAGGTGGGCCTGGCGCTCGCTGAGCTCGCGCGTGGTGGTCCAGATGTGGTGCAGCACGTCGCGCGGCATGAGGCCGCTGGCCGCGCGCACGGCCAGGCCCGCGGCGATGCGCCGCTTCAGGCCGGCCACGCGGACCATGAAGAACTCGTCGAGGTTGCTGGTGAAGATGGCCAGGAAGCGGACCCGTTCGAGCAGCGGCAGGTCGCGGTCCTCGGCCAGCTCCAGCACGCGCTGGTTGAAGCGCAGCCAGCTCAGCTCGCGGTCGAGGAACCGGTCGTCGTACTTCTCCACCGCCGCCAGCGCCTCGTCGTCGGGCACGTAGGGCGGCTCGACGTCGAAGGGCTCCTCGGGCGCGGCGTCGTGGCTCTCGACGATCTCGGCGGACATGGGGCCAGTGTGGCAGTCGCGCGTGAACG
This sequence comes from Nocardioides sp. P86, assembly GCF_023712465.1. NCBI lineage: Bacteria > Bacillati > Actinomycetota > Actinomycetes > Propionibacteriales > Nocardioidaceae > Nocardioides > Nocardioides sp. P86. Next base: position 34,573 of record NZ_JAMAYE010000004.1, read on the forward strand.
GGAGGTGTCTCGCGCACCGGCTCGCGAGATCGGGGCGCCGGACCGGTGCGCGGGGCCGGTGCGCGCCGGTTTCGCCGCGCGACGCGTGCGGGGTTGACTGGAGGTCGTACGACGTCCCGCGCGGCTCGGTCGCGGGTGTGAGCCGGAGGAGGGTCCGTGCGTCGAGACCCGCTCCGTGCCCGCCGATCCCTGGTCGCGCTCGGCCTCGTGGCGCTCGTGCTCGCCGGTTGCTCCGGCCCGCCCGACGTCCCCGACCCCGTCGTCCCTGTCGACCCGGCCGACTCGTCGGGTCCGGCCGCGGCGTCCCCGACGTCCCCGGTGTCACCGGGGGAGGAGGGCACCGTCGGGGCGCCCGGGCTGGTGTGGTCCGACGAGTTCGACGGCGAGGCCGGCGCCCCGCCCGACCCTGCTGTCTGGCAGCCCGACGCCTTCGGCCACGGCGGAGGCAACAACGAGCTGCAGTGCTACACCGACGACCCGGCCAACGCCTCGCTCGACGGGCAGGGCCACCTGGTCGTCTCGGCGCTCTCGGCGCCGGGCCACACCTGCGCCGACGGCACCGTGCGCGACTACACCTCGGCGAGGCTGACCACCGAGAGCAGCCTCTCGTGGCAGTACGGCCGCCTGGAGGTGCGCGCGCAGGTGCCCGCCGGGGTCGGCACGTGGCCGGCCTTCTGGGCGATGGGCACCGACCGGGCGGAGGTGGGCTGGCCCCGCTCGGGGGAGATCGACGTGATGGAGCACGTCGGGCGCAGCCCGACCCTCGTCACCGGCTCCATCCACGGGCCCACCGAGGCCGGCACCCGCTGGCAGGTCACCCGCGAGCACGACTCCGGCGCGCCCCTCTCCGACGGCTTCCACACCTACGCCGTCGACTGGGGACCCGACGGGCTGGAGTGGGAGCTCGACGGCCGGCCGTGGGGCGGGGTGTCGCGAGCCGAGGCCGAGCAGCTGGGGCTGTGGGCCTTCGACAAGCCGTTCTACCTGTTGCTCAACCTCGCGATCGGCGGTGACCTGGGAGGCCCGGTCCCGTCGGAGACTCCCTTCCCGCAGTACCTCGTCGTCGACCACGTGCGCGTCTACCAGTGACGGTGCCGCGTGCGTCGGCGCGGGACCTCCGGTGGCTGGATCTCCTGCCGCTGGACCGGTCCGTCGGCTAGGTTCCCTACTCGTGAGTAACGGATCGCCCCTCCAGGCCCTCGCCCACGCTGCGCAGAAGGCCGCGCTCGGCGCCGCCATGTCGCTGCCGCCGTCCGTCCAGCGGCGCCTGGCGGGCTCCCCGGTGGTGCTCGATGGGCAGACCCTCGCCGTCGACACCCAGCTGATGCTGAAGCTGCAGAAGCTCTCGGGCGATCCGCCGATCGAGACGATGGCCTTCCCCGACGGCCGGGTGCAGGCGCGGGTGCAGACCGCGATGGCCGGCGGCAAGCAGCCGATCGGCGCCGTGCGCGACCTTGAGGTCGCTGGGCTCCCGGCGCGGCTCTACACGCCGCGCGCCCGGGTGTCGGTCGCCGTACGGCAGCCCCCGGCGCCGCTGCTGGTGTTCTTCCACGGCGGCGGCTTCTTCTTCGGCGACCTCGACACCCACGACGCGACCTGCCGCATCCTCGCCGAGCGCGGTGAGGCCCTCGTGCTGGCCGTCGACTACCGGCTGGCGCCGGAGCACCGCTTCCCCGCGGCCTACGACGACGCCGTCGCCGCCTACCGCTGGGCCGTGGAGCACGTCGAGGAGCTCGGGGTCGACCGCGACCGGATCGCCGTGGGCGGCGACTCCGCCGGGGGCAACCTCGCCGCCGGCGTGGCCCTGGAGGCGGCCCGCTCGGGCCTGCCGTGCGCCTTCCAGCTGCTGGTCTACCCCGCCACCGACGCGACCCGCGCCACCGAGAGCCTGCGCCTCTTCGGTGCGGGCTTCTACCTGTCGGCGGAGTTCATGGAGCTGGCCAACGACAGCTACATGACCGAGGGCCTCGACCCGCGCGACCCGCGCCTGTCGCCGGCGTACGCCGACGTCCCCGAGGGGCTGGCCCCCGCCTACGTCTGCACCGCCGGCTTCGACCCGCTGCGCGACGAGGGCGAGGCCTACGCGCGCAAGCTCTCCGACGCCGGCGTCACGGTCGAGCTCAAGCGCTTCGAGGACCAGATCCACAGCTTCTTCAACATCGTCGGCGTGGGCCGCAGCTCGCGCGCCGCCGTCGCCGAGATCGCCGACCGGCTCCGCGCCGGGCTCGCGCCGCGCGCTTGAGGCGGCGTCAGCGGTAGTCGACGAGCTGGTTGGTCACCTCGGTGACGGTGAGGTCGACGGGGTCGCTGGTGATGTCGACGCTGCCGGGCACCGGCTGCCACGGCCCGCCGTCGACGCGGTAGTCGGCGGTGTAGACCGTGGTCACCTGCGGCCGCACCTGGCCCTGCTCGAGATAGGTGTGGGTCAGCTCGAGGTCGGGGTACGGCGCTCCCGGCTCGGTGGTGGTCAGTCCCTCGCCGTCGCCGAAGGCCCACCGGAACTGGCTGGGGCTGATGTCGAGGTCGACGCGTCGCCCCAGCAGGGTGACGGTCTCGGTGAAGGGCTCGGCGGCGGTGAAGAAGTTGGTCTCGAAGTTGATCAGAGTCCTGCCCCCGGGCGGCTGGACCGAGAGGTCCGGCTCGGGCAGCGGTACGCGCTCGAGTGCTCGCTGCACCATGCCGGGGGTGACCTGTGGGGGAGCATCAGAAGATGCCGTGGGGGCTCCGTCTGACGCACACGAGGAATAGGCGCTCAGAATTTCCCCATCCGAACTCTGGAACCACCACGAGATGGCTGGGGTGCCGTCGCTACAAACTTGGGGTTCGGCACAGGTTTGCGCGCCGCCGACCTGACAGATCGGCGCGGAGTTCCAGGTCCCTTCGGGTGCTGACCCGGCCGACACAACCGTGTCTGCGCTGCTGCCGGTCAGCCCGCCAGACGTAGCTTGCGAGACGCCAGCGAAAAAGCTGCCCTGGTCAGCTCCGACCGTCGGGTCGTCGGCTGTGGCCGACTTGGTAGGCCCGAAAAGCATGCAGCCGAAAAAGAGGGCCCATAGAAGCGCTCGAGCCGTCATGACGGCGTCTCGTTCCAATCGAGGATGCGCAGCCCGTTCTCGAAGGGCTCAAGAAAGAACTGATAACTGACGGTGCCGCCCGGGTACCGGTTGACCTCGCCCTCCGGGTACGTGACGACCTGGGGTTCGGTCGTCACGTCTGCCTCCACGAGGTATCTGACGTCGTCGCCGATCTTGACGGTGCGCGCGGAGGCCCGCTCTAGCGTGGCGACTCCGCCGTCGATCTCGCCATCCTGCGCGTAGATCTGATCGAGCGCCTCCGCGCCTCCCGAGCACGCCGCGCAATTGGGAGCGGTGCTTGCTCGTAGTGGATCAATGTCGCCCGTGGCGGTCGCATAGTTGACGAGGTCGAAGTAGTGCCGAACAGCCGCCATCGCCGCTTTCCTGCTTTCACCCTCCGGCGCTGCGGCGGGGGGTGCGGTTGCAGTCGGCTCAGTGGGGGCCGTAGATGACTGCAGAGGCGATGGAGCGGCGGTCGGGCTCGCGATCTCAGGCTCCGGATCCTCCGAGCAGCCAGCGATGCTCAGCAGTGACACGGTCGTGGCTGCGGCGACGAGAGCAGAGGGCTTCACGGAGGGGTCCTTCCCGAGGGGACCGGCCCCAGGACCGAGGGGACCGTACGGTGAAATTAACCCGAATCGGCGCGTCGAAACCACTGGTGTGCCGCTGCCCTGTGGACAACTCGGCGGCCCGGCCACGGGCCGGTCGGGGTCGCGCGGCTCCACTCGGCCCCTGACCGCGCGCTGCCGGCGCCACGTCCGGCTGCCCCGTCGATGGGCACCGGAAGTGGCGGGAAACGACGCGTCGACGTGCCCGGAGGCTGTCGTCTGCCGCCACTTCTGGGAGGACGACCTGCTGGGCTCCTGCCTCGACGGCCTGCGGGTCCGACCGGACGTCGAGCCCGGTCCTGCGGCACCCGCCGAGCAAAGACGAGCGCGTGCCCGTCGTCGCGGGTCAGGCGGTGGGGCGCCAGGTGCGCAGGGCGCGGGTGAATGCCTCGGGGTCGACGGTCTTGGCGGTGATGACGACGGGCGGGAGGCTGCGGCGCACGAACCTCACCTCCCAGCCGCGGCTGCCGGGCTCGCCGACCACCTCGACCTCGGTGGCGGGCTGCTGGAGGTCGAAGCTGTGGTGGCTGTCGGCGGTGCGGATGTCGACCACGCCGGCGGCGTCGATGCTCACCCGGGTGGAAGGGGTGCGGGCTCGGGCGCCGACGTAGACCAGCAGCACGGCGAGCAGCGCCAGGCCCAGCACGACGGCGTCGGTGGGGCTGCCGCCGATCGCCACACCGGCGGCGGCCACGAGGGCGGCCACGGCGAGGACCAGGGCGACCAGCGACGCGCGGCCGCGGGTGCGGGTGACGTCGGTGGCCGCGCCGGACGCCCGCTCGCCGATGGCCGCGGGCGAGCCTGCCCCCTCGTCGGCGTCGCCGCGGTGGCGCGAGTCGGTGACGGGGCGGGCGGCGACCGGTCGTCCCAGCAGCTGCTCGCGCGCCTCGGCGAGCTCGCGGGTCAGCTCGGCGGCGTGCTGCTCGGCCTCGAGACGATCCTGGAGCGCGGCCTCGACGAGCTCGGCCTGGTGACGCACCGACGACTCGACGGCCTGGCGGTCGATGGCCCGCTGCTCGGCGAGCGCCTCGGCCTCGGCGCGCAGGCGGGCCTGCTCGGTGGCGGCCTGCTCGGCGGCCTCCCGGGCGTCGTGGGCCGTCCGCAGCTCCTCGGCGTGCTGCTGCGCCGCGAGGGCGACCTCCTCGAGCGCCTCGATGGTGCGCTGCTCCGCGGCCTCGCGGTCGGCCACCGCGGCGGAGGCGAGCGCCACCTGCCGGGCGGCCTCCTCCTCGGCGGCGGTGCGGGCGCGCAGGGCCTCCTCGGCGGCGTGGTCGGCGGCCTCCCGGGCGTCGTACGCCGCACGGGCAGCCGCAGCGTGCTCGGCTGCGAGGGCGTCGGCGGCGGCGCGTGCCTCGTGGGCCGCCCGGGCCGCCTCGGCCTGTCCGGCGGCGGCGTCCTCGGCGGCGGTGCGGTCGGCGTGCGCGGCGAGAGCGGCCTCGGCCTGCGCCCGTGCGGTCTCCTCCGCGGCGGCGCGCTCGGACTGCGCGTGGTCGGCGGTCTCGCCCGACTCCCGGGCAGCCTGCTCGGCGGCGCGGCGCCCGGCGTGGGCCGACTCGGCCTCGGCGAGGGCGGCGGCGGCGGACTGGGCTGCGGCCGACTGGGCCTCGCCGGCCCGCCTGGCAGCCTCCTCCGCCTCGGCGCGGGCGGCCGTGGCGGCGGAGGCCGCGGTGGCCTGCTCGGCGGCGCGCTCGGCGGCGCGCTCGTCGGCCTGCCGACGGGCCGACTCGGCTGCGGCGGCGGCCTGGGAGGCCTCGGCCGCGGCGCTGTGGGCGGCGGTCTCGGCCAGCGCGGCCGCCGCGGCGGCCTCGGCCTGGCGCTGCGCCGCCTCCTCCGCGACCAGACGGGCCTGCTGGGCCTCCTGGGCCTGCTCGGCGGTCCGGGCGGCGGCGGCCTCGGCCTCGCGACGGGCCTCCAGGGCCGAGGCGGCCTGCGCGGCCGCCCGGGCCGCGGCACTGTCGGCCTGCTCGCGCCCGGCGAGGGCCTCGGTGCTGGTGCGCTCAGCGGCCTGCCGGGCGGTGACGGCCTCGGCGGCGACCTGCTCGGCCGCCTCCCGACCGGCTGCTGCTGCGGCGGCGGCCACCGCCGCCGCGGTCGCGGCGACCTCGGCGGCACCGCGGTCGCCGAGGGCCTGCTCGGCCAGGCGGGCCTGCTCGGCGGCGGCGACCTCCGCGCGGTCGCGCTCGGCGGCGGCGGACTCGGCGTCGGCCAGCGCGAGGTCGGCGGCCTCCCGGGCCTCGGCGACCGAGGCGGTGGCGGCCTCCTGCGCTGCGGTGATCGACCGTGCGGCGGCGGCACTGGAGGCGGCGACTTCCCGGGCGGCTGCCTCCCGCGCCTCGGCGACCGAGCGGGCAGCGGTGGCCTCGGCCTCCTCGACGGACCGCGCGGCGACGTCGGTGGCCTCTGCGACGGCGCGGGCGGCGTCGTGCTCGGCGCGCACGCGTGCCTCGAGGGCCTGCTCGGCCCGTCGGGCCGCCTCGGTGGCGGCGGTGTCGGCGGCCTCACGGCCGGCGAGGGCCTCGGCGGCGGTGGCCTCCGCGGCCGCGCGGGCCGTGGCCGACTCCGCGGCGCGGGCCTCGGCGCGCTCCTGCGCGGCGGCGGCGCTCGCTGCGGCCACCGCGGCTGCGGCCGCGCCCTGCTCCGCCGCGGCGCGCTCGGTGTGGGCCTGCTCGGCGCGGGCGGACTGCTCGGTCGCGGCCTCTTCGGCCTCGCGGCGGGCGACCGCGGCCGCCTCGGCCTCGGCGGTCGCCCGTGTGGCCGCCTCCTGGGCTCCGGCGATCGACCGGGCAGCGCTCGCCTCGGCCTCAGCGACGCTCTGCGCGGCGGCCTGCTCGGCGGCGACGCGGCCGGCCAGGGCCTCTTGCGCGGCGCGGGACGCCTCGGCCGCGGCGAGGTCGGCGGCCTCGCGGCCCGCGAGCGCGGTCGCGGCCGACTCCTCGGCCCGGGTGCGGGCCTCGGCGGCCTCCCGGGCGGCGGTGTCGGCGGCCTGGCGCGCGGTGTGGGCGGCGACGGCGGCGTGCTCGGCGTTCTCCCGGTCGGAGTGGGCGTGGGTGGCCGCCTCGGCGTGGGCGCGGGCGGCGTCGTCGGCGGCCCGGCGGGCGGTCGACGCCTCCTGGGCCACGCGGGCGGCCTCGGTGGCGGCGGCCTCGGCCGCTGCGCGCCCGGCGTACGCCGTCTCCGCGCCGGCGAGCGCCTCGCGCGCCGACTCCTCGGCTGCGGCCCGCTCGCGCGCAGCGGTCGCGGCGACCTCCTGGGCCTCCCGCAGGGCGACGGCGAGCTCCTCGGCCGCGACCGCCGCCGCTCGGGCGGACTCCTCGGCCCGGGCGCGGGCGGTGGCGGCCTGCTCGGCGGACTCCTCGGCGTCGCGCCGGGCGCGGGAGTGGTCGGCGGCGGCGCGGTCGGCGGCCTCGCGGGCGGCCCAGGCGTCGGCGGCGGCGCGCGCGTGGTCCTCGGCGCTGCGCTCGGCCTCGGTCAGGGCCCGGGAGGCGGCGCCGGCGTGCTCCTCGGCGACGAGGCGCTCCGCGGCCTGCTCGGCCGCGGCCAGCTCCGCGGAGTTGCGCAGCGACGCGGCGCGCTCGGCCGCGGCCGTGAGCTCGACGATGCGCGCCTGTAGCTCCTCGAGGCTCAGCGGCGGCAGCGGCGTCCCCTCGGCGCGGTCGCGGCGGCGCCAGAACCGGCCCGAGGTCTCCTCGGGCGGGAGGGGGGCGTCACCGGTGGGAGTCATGAGGACTCGCACCCTACTGGGGTCGACGCCCTCCAGCAGACCCTGCTGCGGCCTCGTCCGCGCCGGTGGGCCCGGGGGTGCTCAGTCCTCCTCGTCGGGGTCGTCGCGGTGGTCGGTGGGGGAGGCGCCACGCGTCGGTGGTGGCGGTGGGGCCCGTCGGACACCGTCGTGCGGGGGCGCCCCTGGGGAGGGCGGCAGGCCCAGCGCCTCGGCGAGGTGGGCGCTCTCCTCGTCGTCGAGACCAGGGTCCTCCCCGCCGGGTGCGGAGGCGGGTGCGGAGGCGTCCGCTGCCGCCGGGTCGCCGTCGCCGCGTCGGTGCGCGAGCGGGCGGGGGAGACCTGTCGGGTCGTCGGTGGTCGCGTGACGGTGCTCGGAGGCCGCGTGACCGGGGTGCTGCGTCACCGTGCGGGCCATGGCCTCGTCGAGGAGCGGGCCGAGCGCGAGACGAGCCTGGGCGGCATCGCCCTCGAGGGCCGCCGACCATCGGCCCAGCAGCGACTCCGCGAACCTCTCCGGCGACTGGCCCAGGGTCGCGGCGTCGCGTTCGATCGCCCGCACCGCGTCTGCGGGCGACACCCCCGTCAGGCCGCACACCACCCCGACCGCTTGCTGCACCACCACCGAGTCGTGGTCCGGGGGCACCGTCGACTCCTCTCGCCCGAGGACGCGGAGCCGGACCGGCGCACGCCCTCCGCCCCACGATCCCAGGCGGTCCTGCCCGCGTTCTTCACCCGTACGGCGGAGCCCGGACCCCTCGGTGACCTCGGCGCAGGGGGTCAGTAGACGAGCGCCTGGACGCCCTCGGCGAGGACCTCCTCGGTGAACACCGCGGCGCCGGCCACGCGCACCCCGGGGAGCACGTCGGCCTCGGTGATGCCGCGTCGCGTGGCGCACTGCGAGCACACGGTCACCCGGCCGAGCTCGCGCACGGTGTCGAGCAGGTCGGCGACGGGGGTGGCGTGGGGGAGCCCGAGGTCGGGCCCGCGACCGGCCACCGCGTAGGACGCGGCGTCGCCGGTGAGCCAGAGCGAGACGTCGGCGCCCATGGCCACGGCGGCCGCGGCCACGGTGAAGGCCTGGTTGGCGCGCTCGGGGTCGCCCTGCGCGCAGGTGACCTTGACGACGAGGGAGCGAGGCATGACCCCACGGTAGAGGGCGCGCAGGGAGGTGGCCCGGGCTGGACGCCCGGCCCTGCTCGAGGGTCACTCCGGCGTGCACACCGGCACCGGGGGAGCGGCGCGCGGTCGCCGCGAGGGCTCCAGGTCAGCCAGCGCGGCACCACCACGAGCAGGAGTTCGGCCGTCGGTGGGCGGGAGGGCGCGCCGCTAGAGTGACCCGGTGGTCTTCCAGCTCCCTGACAACCTCCACCCCCACTGCGGCCCGCTGGCCTGGATGCTCGGCACGTGGCGCGGCAGCGGCAAGGGCGATTACCCGACGATCGAGCCCTACGACTACCAGCAGGAGCTGATCTTCCAGCAGGACGGTCGCCCCTTCATCCACTACTTCGCGCGCTCGTGGATCGTCGACGAGCAGGGCCAGAAGGTCCGCGACGCCGCCCAGGAGACCGGCTTCCTGCGCTGCCCCGAGGCCGGCAAGGTGGAGCTGCTGCTCACGCACAACACCGGCTTCGTGGAGATCTGGTACGGCGAGGCCGCCGACGGCAAGCTCGAGCTCGCCACCGACGCGGTCGCGCGCACCGAGACCGCCAAGGAGGTCACCGCCGGCCACCGTCTCTACGGCAACGTCGAGGGCGACCTGCTCTACGCCTACGACATGGCCGCGGTCGGCCAGGCGCTCCAGCCGCACCTGTGGGCGCGCCTGCAGAGGGCCTGACCCGCCGATGGCCGACCACGAGCACGACCACGCGTCCGCCTCCGGGGGCGCCCGGCCCCCGGCCGACCTGCGCAGCCGGCTGCGCGGCAGCGGCTACCGGCTGACCCCGCAGCGCGAGCTCATCCTCGCCGCGGTCGAACGGCTCGGCCACGCCACGCCCGACGAGGTGCTGGCCGAGGTGCGGCGCCACTCCACCGCGGTCAACGTCTCGACGGTCTACCGCACGCTCGAGGTGCTCGAGGAGCTCGGCCTGGTCCGTCACGCCCACCTGTCCGACAGGGCCCCGACGTACCACTCCGTGACCGACCACGAGCACTTCCACCTGGTCTGCCGGAATTGCGAGCGGGTGACCTCCGTTGATGCTGACGTGGCCGCCGATCTGGTCGGACGCCTGGCCGCCGAGCAGCAGTTCGTGGTCGACATCGGGCACCTGACGGTCTTCGGCCACTGCCAGGACTGCTCGGCCAACCGTGAGGACACCCCGTGAGCGACCCCCGCCCGACGCCCAGCACGCTGCTCTCCCTGCCCGGTGCGGTCGCCGGCGACGGTGTCGACGCCCCGGTGGCGGCGCACTACGGCTCCTTCAACACCGAGCAGCGCGCGCTCGAGGCCGGCAACGGCTTCGTCGATCTCTCCCACCGCGACGTCGTGCGCCTGGAGGGCCCCGACCGGCTGACCTGGTTGCACAGCCTCACCAGCCAGTACTTCACCGGCCTCGCCCCCGGTGTCTGGACCTCCGCGCTGATCCTCAGCCCGCAGGGCCACGTCGAGCACGCCTTCACCGGCGTCGACGACGGCGAGGCCTTCGTCGCACACACCGAGCCGGGCGCCGCCGGGGCGCTGCTGGGCTTCCTGGAGCGGATGAAGTTCATGACCCGCGTCGAGCTCACCGAGGTCACCACCGACCTCGCGGTGACCTGGCGGGCCAGCACCCAGGGCTACGACCTCGTGCCCCGCGACCAGCTCCACGCGTACGCCGATGCCGCCGGGCCGGCCGCGGGCCTGTGGGCCTTCGAGGCGCTGCGCATCGCCCGCGGCGAGCCGCGCCACGGTCTCGACACCGACGCGCGCACCATTCCCAACGAGGCCGGCTGGGTCGGCCCCGCGGTGCACCTCGACAAGGGCTGCTACCGCGGCCAGGAGACCGTCGCCCGCGTGCACACCCTGGGCCGTCCGCCGCGGCGTCTCACCCTGCTGCACCTCGACGGCACCGAGAACCGTCTGCCCACCCGCGGCGCCGAGCTGCGCCACGGCGAGAAGGTCATCGGCTTCGTCGGCACCTCCGCGCGCCACCACGAGCTCGGCCCCATCGCCCTGGCCATGGTCAAGCGCAACGTGCCCCTCGACGCGACCCTCGACGTCGAGGGCATGCCCGCCGCCCAGGAGGTCGTCGTCGACCCCGAGGTCGGCCTGCACGTGCGCCCGCTGCGCTGAGGCGGAGCCGGGGCGCTCCCGGGCTCGTCAGCCCCGGCGGTACTGCACGTGGGTGTCGGGCGCAGCGTGCCCGAACCCCAGCCGCGAGTACGTCGCGACCGCGGCCTCGTTGTCGGACTCGACGTAGAGCAGCACCTCGCCGACCCCGAGCCCGGCCAGGTGGTGCAGCCCCGCCAGCGTGACCACCCGGCCCAGGCCCTGGCCCTGGGCCACCGGGTCGACGCCGACGACGTAGACCTCGCCGAGGTCGGGGGAGTGCTGCTTGGTCCAGTGGAAGCCGACCAGCGAGCCGTCGCGCTCGGCCACGACGAGGCCCGCGGGGTCGAACCACGCCTCCGCCATCCGCTCGGCCAGCTCGGCCCGGTCCATCGCCCCCTGCTCGGGGTGGTGCGCGAAGGCCGCGGCGTTGACGCGCACGACCTCGTCGGCGTCGGTGTCGACGTAGGAGCGCACCGTGACCCCGTCGGGCACGACGAGACCGGGCAGCGGCTCGGCCATGGCCCGCCGCATCACCCACAGGTCACGCACCCGCTCGAACCCGTACGCCGCGGCCAGCGCCGCCGCCGCGGGGTGGTTGCCGTGCGACCACGCGAGCAGCTCGCCCCCGCCGGCCTCGGCCAGCTCCGCCGACACCAGCCCCGACGCGACGCCGGCGCCCCGCGCGGGCGGGTCCACCACGACGGTGAGCTCGCGCCCGACCACCAGCGCGAAGCCACCGTCGACCACCCGGTGACGGGCGCGCTCGGGGTGGCGCCGCAGCGTGCGCCAGGTGGCCTCGTCGAGGGGTGCCGCCCCGTCGTGCGCCTCGGCCGCCGCAGCGATCCGCTCGATCTCGTCCATCCCGTCCGCCCTGTCCACGCCGGCCACCCTAGGCGGGCCCGGCGTCCACCCTGCAGGGTGGCGCGGGTCCGGGGTGCCAGCGGGGACGGTGGAGGGATGAGTCCCCACCCCGACACGAGCGCCGAGCCCGCAGCCACGACGAGCGCGCGCGAGCACCGCGACCCCGACGACGACGGCAAGCCCGACTCGCCGACCGACCTCACCAAGCGTTCCTGGATCTACGTCGCGCGCAAGACGATGCGCGAGTTCTCCAAGGACCAGTGCACCGACGTCGCTGCGTCGCTGACCTACTACGCCGTCCTCGCCCTCTTCCCGGCGATGATCGCGCTGCTGTCGCTGGTCAGCCTGGTGGGGCGCGGCCCGGAAACGGTCGACACGCTGCTGCAGATCCTGCGCGACGTCGGCGCCGGGTCGGCCGCCGACACGGTCGAGCCCACGTTGCTGGAGCTGGCCGCGGCGCCCGGGGCCGGCCTCGCGCTGGTCGTCGGGCTCGCCACCGCCCTGTGGTCCGCGAGCGGCTACGTCGGCTCCTTCGGTCGTGCGATGAACCGCATCCACGAGACCGGCGAGGGTCGCCCGTTCTACGTGCTGCGCCCCGTGATGCTGGCGCTGACCGCCGTGCTGGTGGTGCTCGTGGCCCTGGTGGCCGTGGGCCTCGTGGTCACGGGTCCCGCCGCGCAGGCCGTCGGCGACGCGATCGGTCTCGGTGACACCGCGGTGCTGGTGTGGAGCATCGCCAAGTGGCCGGTCATGCTCGCCGTGGTCGTGCTGATCGTGGCGCTGCTCTACTACGTGACGCCCAACATCAAGCAGCCGACGTTCCGCTGGGTCTCGATGGGCGCCGTCCTGGCCATCCTCACCTGGGTGCTCGTCTCGGCGGCGTTCGGCTTCTACGTCGCCAACTTCTCCAGCTACAACACGACCTACGGCTCGCTGGCCGGCGTCATCGTGTTCCTGCTGTGGCTGTGGCTGACCAATCTCGCGCTCCTGTTCGGCGCCGAGCTCGACTCCGAGCTCGAGCGGGGCCGCGAGCTGCAGGCGGGACTGCCCGCCGAGGAGGAGCTCCAGCTGCCTCCGCGCATGACCAAGGGCCTGGAGAAGGCCGAGGAGAAGCGCCGCGAGGACGTCGAGAGGGGCCGCCGGCTGCGCACGTCGCGGGGCGAGGACGGCTGACACGAGCGAGGGCCCGGGCGGACTCGCCCGGGCCCTCCTCCCACTCACCCCGGCGGGGTGCTCACGCCTCGAGCGCGGCGGTCTCCTGCGGAGCGGCGGAGCCGACCTCGATCTTGCGCGGCTTGGCCTTCTCGGCCACCGGCACGACCAGGCGCAGCACGCCGTCGTCGTAGGTCGCCTCGATGCGCTCGAGGTCGAGGTTGTCGCCCAGCACGAGCTGGCGGCTGAAGCTGCCGGTCGTGCGCTCGGAAGCGAGGCGCTCCCAGTCGCCGTTGCGCCGCACGCGCTCGGCGCGCACGGTCAGGACGTTGCGCTCGACGTCGAGGTCGATGCTGTCGCGGGCCACGCCGGGCAGGTCGAACTCGATGACGAAGCGGTCACCCTCGCGCCAGGCGTCCATCGGCATGGCGGCCGGGCGGTTGGTGGTGCCCAGCAGCTGCTGGGTCAGGCGGTCGAAGTCGCGGAACGGGTCGGTGGTGCGCAGCAGCATGGCGTGTCCTCCTGGTCGTCTCTGGTGGTCGATGCGGTGGTGACGGTCTGCGTGAGCCCGTCATGTGTATCAACGGTTATAGGTTTGTTGTACCGCAGAGATGACGTAGGTTCAAGCGCGGAGGTGGACCGTGTCGACACAGCAGCGCAGCACGCAGCACAGCACGGCTCAGGAGGGCGTCTTCGCCATCTCGGTGGCCGCGCGGATGGTGCGCATGGAGGTGCAGAACCTGCGCGTCTACGAGCGCCGCGGACTGCTGACGCCCGAGCGCACCGACGGCGGCAACCGCCTCTACTCCGAGGGCGACATCGCCACCCTGCACCGCATCCGGGAGCTGCTGGCCGAGGGGCTCAACCTCGCCGGCATCGCCCGGGTCCTCGCCCTCGAGCACGAGGTCGCGGCCCTGCGCCGCCGGCTCCGCACGGCGGAGGGCGGCTGACGGAGCGAGCGGCCCCGGTCAGGCGTCGACCGACCGCCCGGTGCGCGCGTCGGCCTCGACGGCGCCCTTCTCCTTGGTCGGCAGCACGAAGCGGTAGCCGACGTTGCGCACGGTGCCGATGAGGGTCTCGTTCTCGGGGCCGAGCTTGGCGCGCAGCCGTCGCACGTGGACGTCGACGGTGCGGGTGCCGCCGAAGTAGTCGTAGCCCCAGACCTCCTGCAGCAGCTGCTGGCGGCTGAAGACCCGGCCCGGGTGCTGGGCGAGGAACTTCAGCAGCTCGAACTCCTTGAACGTGAGGTCGAGCGACCGGCCGCCGATCTTGGCGGTGTAGGTGGCGTCGTCCACGACGACCTCGCCGGAGCGGATGACGTGGGCGTCGGGGTCGGCGGCCTCGCGACGGGCGTTGAGCCGGCCGATGGCCAGCTTGATCCGCGCCTCCAGCTCGGCGGGCCCACAGGTGTGCAGCACGACGTCGTCCATGCCCCAGTCGTGGTTGACCACGGCCAGGCCGCCCTCGGTCACCACGAGCAGCACGGGCACGTCGGTGCCGGTGGTGCGGATGAGCCGGCACAGGTCGCGGGCGTGGGCGAGGTCCTGTCGTCCGTCGACCAGGAGGAGGTCGGAGTCGGGGGCCTCGAGCAGTGCGCTCCCCTCGGCGGGCAGGATCTTGACCTGGTGTCCCAGCAGCGAGAGCCCGGGCAGCACCTCGGCGGACGGCTGCAGGGCACTGGTCAGCAGTAGAAGGGTGCTCACGGTGGTCTCCTCCCAGAGGATGGGGCAGGCGACCGAAACGCAACGCTGGGCTCCGGCGAGGTGCTACGCAGGACACACTAGGAAACTCCGGGGACACATTGGAAGGTTCCAAAGTGAATGAGACCGAAATCATCCACGTTCGTTACTGGGCCGGCGCCAAGGCGGCGGCCGGCGTCGGTGGCGACCGGATCGACGTGAGCGGCCCGATCTCGCTCGCCGAGGTCGTACGCCGTGCGACCGCGCTCCACCCGGGCACCAACCTGCCCGCGGTGCTGGCGGTGTGCTCCACGCTGGTCGGCGAGCAGCCGGTCGGCAGCCGCGACCCCGACACCGTCCTCGTGGAGCCGGGCGGCTCGGTGGAGTTCCTGCCGCCCTTCGCGGGCGGCTAGGCGCGGCGGCCGGGACCACGGCCAGGACCCCGACCGGAACAACGGCCGCCCCCGTGCGGTTGACCACCCGTGTCCTCCGGAATCGTCATCGCCCTCGTCGCGGTCGTCGTCGCCCTCGCCTTCGGTCTCCACCGTCTGCGCACCGACGGTCGGTTCTCCTCGGCCCGCGCCGGGACGGCGGCCGCGCAGCCGTCCGCTGACGACGCCCCGCCGGCGGACGGGCAGCGCGTGGCGGCAGAGGTCCCCGGCGCTCCTGCGACCTGGCAAGCGGTCCTGGAGGCCGTCCCCTCCGCCCGGCTCGGCCGGCAGGCGACCCTGCTGCAGTTCTCCAGTGCCTTCTGCGCGCCCTGCCGGGCCACGAAGCGCACCCTGAGTGAGGTCGCCGACGTCGTGCCCGGCGTGGTGCACCTCGAGGTCGACGCCGAGCACCACCTCGACCTGGTCCGGCGCCTCGACGTCCTCCGCACGCCGACCACCCTGGTCCTCGACGCCACCGGCGTGGAGGTCGCCCGCGCGGCCGGCGCCCCGCGCAAGGAGCAGGTGCTGCAGGCGCTCGGTCGGGCGTGAGCGTCCGCGGCGTTGTCCGCCATACGGACCGCCGTCTCACGGGGCGAGATGTCGTGTCGTCGGTGAGCAGCGGGTCGCCGTACCCTGGACCCATGTCCTCGACCTGGCTGACGAAGCGACGCGCAGTGGACCACTGCCGCGTGCGCTCCTCGCTGTGTCGCACGCCCTGACCGAGCTGCCGCGTCTCGACTCGTAAGTCGACTGATCCAGTGCAGTAATCTCGGTGCGGTCGTCCCTCGACCCGCCAGCGAGGCGCTCCGGCGCCGCCGCCTTCGTCCGAGCAGGAGAGACATGTCCACCACCAGCACCCGCCCGTCCGCCCCGACCGGCGCCGGCATCGACCCCCGGGGGCCGCAGCTCACCGCCACGCTCACCGCGGTCGTCCTCCTGGTCGTGCTGGTCCTACCGCCGACCCCGGCCGCCGTGCTCACGGCGGTGCAGGCCGCGTTCTTCGCCCTCGGGGCGGCGCGCGGCGTGCAGCACACGCCCCACGCCTGGCTGTTCCGCACCGTCGTGCGCCCGCGGCTCTCGCCGCCCGACGAGCTCGAGGACCCGGCCCCGCCGCGCTTCGCGCAGACGGTGGGTCTCGTCTTCACCCTGGTCGCCCTGGTCGGTTACCTGACCGGCGTCGTGCTGCTCGCGCAGGTCGCGATCGGCCTCGCCCTCGTCGCCGCCCTGCTCAACGCCGTCTTCCGGTTCTGCCTGGGCTGCGAGATGTACCTCCTGATCAAGCGCGCCACCGCCTGAGCGCCGTCCCTCCGACGAAGCACACACCAGACCCCCGCGCCGCAGGGCGCAACAGAAAGGTAATGACATGAGCCGCGAGAACTCCCTCGTCTCGACCCAGTGGGTCGAGGACCACCTCGACGACCCGAAGGTCGTCGTCATCGAGGTCGACGAGGACACCACGTCCTACGACAAGGGCCACATCAAGGGCGCCATCAAGCTCGACTGGACCACCGACCTCCAGGACCAGGTGCGCCGCGACTTCGTCGCCAAGGACCAGTTCTCGGCGCTGCTCTCCGAGCGCGGCGTCTCCAACGACGACACCGTGATCCTCTACGGCGGCAACAACAACTGGTTCGCGGCCTACGCCTACTGGTACTTCAAGCTCTACGGCCACGACGACGTCAAGCTCATGGACGGCGGTCGCAAGAAGTGGGAGCTCGACTCCCGTGAGCTCACCGACGAGCTGCCCACCCGCGACAAGGCCAGCTACACCGCCTCGGAGCAGGACCGCTCCATCCGCGCCTTCCGCGACGACACCGTGGCCGCCATCGGCGCGCAGAACCTCGTCGACGTGCGCAGCCCCGACGAGTACGCCGGTCGCCTCCTCGCCCCGGCCCACCTCCCGCAGGAGCAGGCCCAGCGCGCCGGCCACGTGCCGACCTCGATCAACGTGCCGTGGAGCAAGAACTGCAACGACGACGGCACCTTCAAGTCCGACGAGGACCTCAAGGCCCTCTACGCCGAGGCCGGCATCGACGACTCCAAGGACACCATCGCCCTGTGCCGCATCGGTGAGCGCTCGTCGCTGACCTGGTTCGTGCTCAAGGAGCTCCTCGGACACCAGAACGTCAAGAACTACGACGGCTCCTGGACCGAGTACGGCTCGCTCGTCGGCGTGCCCGTCGCCCTCGGCGACGAGCCCGGCCAGGCCGACGGGCAGGGCGCCTGATGTGCGGCGCGACCGAGGGCGGTCTGTCTCTCGACGGCGTCAACGTCGCCAAGGAGGCCATCGTGCAGGGCCAGGTCGTGCGTGACGGCGAGCCCGTCGGCAACGCCTACGTGCGCCTGCTCGACCGCACCGGCGAGTTCACCGCCGAGGTCCCGACCTCGGCCACCGGTCACTTCCGGTTCTTCGCCGGCGAGGGGGAGTGGACCCTGCGCACCCTCGCCCCCAAGGCCGAGCCCGTCGACAAGAGGGTCCACGCCGCCGTCGGCAGCGTGGCCGAGGTCGTCGTCGCGATCTGAGCCTCGCGCGCAGGCGCCGCCTGCGCGTCACGCACGAAGGCCCCCGACCTCGCGGTCGGGGGCCTTCGTCGTGCTGGGCGTGGGTCAGCCGGCGTTGTTGATCATGCCGGCGCCGACGGTGATGCCGGTGGCCTCGTCGATGAGGATGAACGAGCCGGTGGTGCGGTTCTTCGAGTACGGGTCGCACAGCAGCGGCACCGTGGTGCGCAGGGTGACGCGACCGATCTCGTTGACCCCGAGCTCCTTGGTCTCCTGGTCGCGGTGCAGCGAGTTGACGTCCAGGCGGTACTGGATGTCCTTGACCAGGGCGCGGGCGTTGCGGGTGGTGTGCTTGATGGCCAGCTTCTGGCGCGGCTTGAGCGGCGCTGTGGTCATCCAGCAGACCATCGCGTCGATGTCCTGGCTGGGCTGCGGGGCGTTCTTGACCCGGGCGATCATGTCGCCGCGCGAGACGTCGACGTCGTCCTCGAGGCGCACGGTCACCGACATGGGCGGGAACGCCTCGGTGACCTCCTGGTCGAAGAGGTCGATGCCGGCGATCTTCGAGGTCATGCCGCTGGGCAGCACGACCACCTCGTCGCCCGGCTTGAGCACGCCGCCGGCGACCTGGCCGCCGTAGCCGCGGTAGTCGTGGTGCTCGTCGGACTTCGGGCGCACGACGTACTGCACGGGGAAGCGCGCGTCGATGAGGTCGCGGTCGGAGGCGACGTGCACGTGCTCGAGGTGGTGCATGAGGGTGGGCCCGGAGTACCAGCCCATGTTCTCGGAGCGGTTGACGACGTTGTCGCCGGCCAGGGCCGAGATCGGGATGACCTCGAGGTCGGGGATGTTGAGCTTCGTCGCGAACTGGGTGAACTCGGCGTGGATCTTCTCGTAGACCTCCTGGGAGTAGTCGACGAGGTCCATCTTGTTCACCGCGAGCACGAGGTGGGGCACCCGCAGCAGCGACAGGATCACCGCGTGGCGGCGCGACTGCTCGGTGAGGCCCTGACGGGCGTCGACGAGCACCAGACCGAGGTCGGCGGTGGAGGCGCCGGTGACCATGTTGCGGGTGTACTGCACGTGGCCCGGGGTGTCGGCGATGATGAACTTGCGGTTGGGCGTCGCGAAGTAGCGGTAGGCCACGTCGATGGTGATGCCCTGCTCGCGCTCGGAGCGCAGACCGTCGGTCAGCAGCGCGAGGTCGGTGTAGTCGTAGCCCTTGGACTGGCTGGTGGCCTCGACGGCCTCCATCTGGTCCTCGAAGATCGACTTGGAGTCGAGCAGCAGGCGACCGATGAGGGTCGACTTGCCGTCGTCGACCGACCCGGCGGTCGCGAACCGCAGGAGGTCCATGTTGGTGGTGATGGTCTCGGTGGTCTCGGTGTCGCTGGCGGCCATCAGAAGTAGCCCTCCTTCTTGCGGTCTTCCATGGCGGCCTCGGAGAAGCGGTCGTCGCCGCGGGTGGCGCCGCGCTCGGTGACCCGGGCGACCGCCACCTCCTCGATGATCTTCTCGATGGTGTCGGCGTCAGACTCCACGCAGCCGGTCTGGCTGAGGTCGCCCACGGTGCGGAAGCGGACGGTGCGCTCGGAGACGGTCTCGCCCGCGCGCAGCGGGTTGAGGTCGTTCTCGCTCAGCAGCATGCCGTCGCGCTCGAAGACGCGGCGCTGGTGGGAGTAGTAGATCGAGGGGATCTCGATGCCCTCGCGACCGATGTAGTCCCAGATGTCCAGCTCGGTCCAGTTGGAGATGGGGAAGATGCGCATGTGCTCGCCCTCGTGCAGGCGCCCGTTGTAGAGGCTCCACAGCTCGGGGCGCTGCATCTTCGGGTCCCACTGGCCGAACTCGTCGCGGTGGGAGTAGACGCGCTCCTTGGCGCGGGCCTTCTCCTCGTCGCGGCGACCGCCACCGAAGGCGGCCGTGAACTGGCCCTCCTCCAGCGCGTTCAGCAGCGTGCCGATCTGCAGGCGGTTGCGGCTGGTCTTGCCGTCGTCGACGACGATGCCGTCGGCGATGGCCTGGTCGACCGAGGCCACGATCAGGCGCAGGCCCAGGCGCTCGGCCCAGGAGTCGCGGGTGGCGAGCACCTCGGGGAAGTCGAGACCGGTGTCGACCTGCAGCACCGGGAAGGGGATCTTCGCGGGGTAGAAGGCCTTCTCGGCGAGGCGGAGCATCACGATGGAGTCCTTGCCGCCCGAGAACATCAGGACGGGCTTCTCGAACTCCGCTGCGACCTCACGGAAG
Source organism: Nocardioides sp. P86 (assembly GCF_023712465.1). Taxonomy (NCBI): domain Bacteria; kingdom Bacillati; phylum Actinomycetota; class Actinomycetes; order Propionibacteriales; family Nocardioidaceae; genus Nocardioides; species Nocardioides sp. P86. The sequence continues at coordinate 54,094 of NZ_JAMAYE010000004.1, forward strand.
ATGTGGATCGACTCCGCTTCCAGCTGGTCGAGCTGGCTCAGCCGGTAGTCGGCGTGCGTTTCGGGCATGCGAAAGGGGACCTCTCCTCGGGACAGCAGCCCTCATCGTAGACCCGGCGCGGCCCGGGGCATGAAACGTCCACGTTGTCGCGCGTCATAGGGCACAAAGCCGGCCGGGAGGACGGCCCGGTGCGCACCGGCGGTCGCGGGGGCGGCGGGGGCGGTCGGCGGTCCGGGCCCCCGCTAGCGTTGCGTCACCATCGTCGGACGCAGGGGTTCCATGAAGCGCGCTCTCATCACCGGTATCACCGGGCAGGACGGCTCCTACCTGGCCGAGCTGCTGCTCGGCAAGGGCTACGAGGTGCACGGCCTCCTCCGGAGGTCCTCCACCTTCAACACCTCGCGGATCGACCACCTCTACCAGGACGTCCACGACCCCGACGCGCGCCTGCTGCTCCACCACGGCGACATCACCGACGCCGGACGGCTGATCCAGCTCGTCGAGCGGGTGCAGCCCGACGAGGTCTACAACCTGGCCGCGCAGTCGCACGTCAGGGTCAGCTTCGACGAGCCGGCCCACACCACCGACGTCACCGGTGTGGGGGCCGTGCGGCTGCTCGAGGCGGTGCGGGCCAGCGGCGTGCCGGCGCGGTTCTACCAGGCGTCGAGCTCGGAGATGTTCGGCGCGGTGAACCCGCCGCAGAGCGAGGAGACCGCGCTGCACCCGCGCTCGCCGTACGGCGTCTCGAAGGTCTTCGCGCACTGGATGACCCGCAACTACCGCGACGGCTACGGGATGTTCGCGGTCAGCGGCATCCTCTTCAACCACGAGTCCCCGCGTCGCGGGGAGACCTTCCTGACCCGCAAGGTGACGCGCGCGGTGGCGGCGATCAAGACCGGCCGAGCCGACCACGTCTACCTCGGCAACCTCGACGCGGTCCGCGACTGGGGCTACGCCCCGGAGTACGTCGAGGGCATGTGGCGGATGATGCAGGCCGACGAGCCGCAGGACTACGTCCTCGCGACCGGCCGCGACTTCAGCGTGCGCGACTTCGTCGCGGCGGCCTTCGACCACGTCGGCCTCGACTGGGAGCGCCACGTCCGCTTCGACGAGCGCTACCTGCGGCCCACCGAGGTGGACGCGCTGCTGGGCGATCCGGGCAGGGCCGAGGCCGAGCTGGGCTGGAAGGCCACCGTGCACGTGCCGGAGCTGGCCCGGCTCATGGTCGACGCCGACCTCGAGGCCCTCGAGCACGAGGGTCCGACCTGGATCGACCGCCCGGTGCTAACCGACTGGCCGGTCGTCGGTCGGGCCTGAGCCCTCCCCGACGCCCGCCCGTGCGGCCGCACGGTCGGTGCGCGAGCCGCCGTAGGACCACGAGTCGAGCTCGGAGACGGTCGGGGCGCCGAACATCGGCAGCCCCTGGCCCTTGCGCAGGAAGCCCCAGACGACGGGCACCAGCACGGCCATGACCAGGCCGATGACGCCGATAAGGACCGGGTGGGTCTCCTCGCGGCCCAGGGGCGCCCAGCCGGCCTTGTCGAGCAGCGCGACGCCCGACATGGTCAGCACCACCACGATGCCGCGGCGGATGAACGACTGCGGCACCTTGGGGGCGATCTTGCTGCCCAGGATGGTGCCGGGCACCGAGCCGATGATGAGCGGGATCGCGATGCCCCAGTCGAGGCCGTTGATGGCGATGTTGGAGATGGCCGCGGCGAGCACGAGCGGCACGGCCTGGACCAGGTCGGTGCCGACCAGCTTCACCGCCGACAGGCCGGGGTAGAGCATGAGCAGCGCGATCATGATGACCGAGCCCGAGCCGACGCTGGTGATGCCGACCAGGATGCCGCCCAGGGCGCCCACGAGCAGCGTGGGGATCGGACGGACCTTGGGGTCGGGGTCGCCGGTGGGGCCGCCGGCGCGCACGCGGCGCAGGTTGACGTAGAGCCGCAGCGCGTAGGTGAAGGCGGCCAGCAGCAGCGCGAAGCCGATGCTGAGCTTCAGGACGCGGTCGAGCTGCTCCTCGTCGGTGGTGAAGAAGTGCACGAGGTAGGGCCCGGCGAAGGCCATCGGCACCGAGCCGAGGATCAGCCAGCCCGCCATCTTGAAGTTCGGAGAGCCCTCCTTGGCGTGCACGGCGGCACCGCCGGTCTTGTAGACGGCCGCCGCGGTGAGGTCGGCGGTCACGATCGTGGCCGCCTCACCGCCGCCGACGCCGAGGAAGATCAGGGCCGGCGTCATCAGGGCGCCGCCGCCCATGCCGGTCAGCCCCACGACGATCCCGACGAGGAAGCCCGCCGCGAGGATCGAGAGCGCGGTCAGGGTGAGGATCTCGGTCATGCGGGGATCCTCCTGGATCCGACGAGGGCGGGGACGACGACGCGCAGGAGATCATCGATCCGGGTGGCGGGCGACGCGGGCGCGCTCACGGCGTGGGCCCCGTCGACAGGGTCGCCGGGGTCGAGGAGTCGACACGCGCCGCAGGTCGCTGAGCGCCCGACAGGAGGTCGAGGTAGCCGGCGTCGCGCAGGGCGAGGAGCACGTCGTGGAGGGCGTCGTCGATGGAGCGGCCCGTGGTGTCGACGCGGACGTCGGCGTCCGTGGGCTCCTCGTAGGGCGAGGAGATGCCGGTGAACTCGGGGATCTCGCCGCGGCGGGCCTTGGCGTAGAGCCCCTTGCGGTCACGCCGCTCGCACTCCTCGAGCGGGGTGGCGACGTGGACCAGGAAGAAGGCGCCGCCGGCGGCGTCGACCATCTCGCGCACCTGCTGGCGGGTCTCGTCGAAGGGGGCGATGGGGCTGCACACGGCCAGCCCGCCGTGGCGGGAGACCTCGGCGGCGACCCAGCCGATGCGGCGGATGTTGGTCTCGCGGTCGGCCTTGGAGAAGGTCAGGCCGGCCGAGAGGTTGCGGCGCACGACGTCGCCGTCGAGGGAGGTCAGGCTGCGCCGGCCCTGCTCGAGCACGCGGTCCATCAGCGCCTGGGCCAATGTCGACTTGCCGCTGCCCGAGAGGCCGGTGAAGAAGAGCACCAGGCCCTGGTCCTCGGGGGACGGGCGGTCGCGGTCGACGATGGCCGCGACGTCGTCAGGGAGATCGGCGTCGTCGCCGGCGTCGGGCAGGGCCAGCACCGGGTCGCCGGCGGCGAAGGTCTCCACGACCTGCACGCCGAGGGCGTGGTCGGCCTCGGCGTCCTCGTGGGAGGCCAGCGGCACGGCCACGACGACGGCGTCGGGCAGCGAGGCGGCGGCGGCCAGCGTGGCCCGGACCAGGGCGACCGGCGACAGGTCCGCCGTGCCGGTGCCGACGAGGGCGAGCAGCGCGACGGGGCCGACCTCGCGCAGCCGCGCGAGCTGGTCGAGGCCCAGCGGGCCGGCGACGGGCACGAAGGTGCGGCCGGCGTACTGGTCGCGGACCGCGGCGGGGGAGAGGTGGCGGTCGCGGAAGGGACCGTACTGCGCGTGGGTCAGGGCCTCGACCGGTCCGGTCGGCCAGGGCGCGCGCGCCAGCGGCAGGCCCTCGGGGTCGACCAGCTCGACGGCACCGGCGGCCCGGGCCGCCTCGTCGACGTCGGGCGGGAGGGTCAGCGTCACGACGCTGCCGTCCTGGTTGAAGCCCGTCAGCGGCGCGAGGGCCCCGGTGGTGAGCAGCTCGAGGTCGTCGAGCTCTCGTGGGGTCGGGCAGTGCTGGGGCACGGAGGAGGCAGGCACGGCCGCCATCCTAAGCGGAGTAATCGAGGGGACTTGAGCGGTCGACTCGGCGTCGGTCGGAGCGAGGCACGCGGCTAACCTCGCGGGCATGTCCTCAGCCCAGCCAGCAGCCGAGATGCCCGTCGTCGTCGCCGAGATCCAGCGCTCCGGATTCGTCGAGGGCCACCACTACGGATCGGTCGTGGCGCTGAGCGCCGACGGAGCCGTGGAGTGGTCGGTCGGCGCGGTCGAGACGCCGATCCTGCCGCGCTCGTGCAACAAGCCGGTGCAGGCCCTCGGCATGGTCGAGGCCGGCCTCGACCTGCCGCCCGACCTGCTCGCGCTGGCCTGCGCGTCGCACTCCGGGGAGCCCTTCCACATCGACGGCGTCCGGCGCATCCTCGCCACTGCAGGGCTCGACGAGAGCCTGCTGCTGACGCCGGCCGACTACCCGCTCGACGACCAGGCCCGTGAGGACGTCATCCGCGCCGGCGGCGCCAAGGCGCCGGTGCTCATGAACTGCTCGGGCAAGCACGCCGCCATGCTCGTCACCTGCGCGGTCAACGGCTGGGACCTCGCGACCTACCGCGACGCCGACCACCCGCTCCAGGTCGCACTCCGGACCACCTTCGAGCGGCTCACCGGCGAGGCCGTGGACACCGTGGCCGTCGACGGGTGCGGCGCGCCGCTGCTGTCGACCTCGCTGGTCGGTCTCGCACGGGCCTTCCGCGCCCTCGCGGTGGCCGAGGACGGCCCCGAGCGCCGGATCGCCGAGGCGATCCGGGCCTTCCCGCAGAACGTGTCGGGCACCCGGCGCGACGAGCTCACCCTGCTCACCGCCCTGCCGGGTGCGATCGGCAAGGCGGGCGCGGAGTCCTGCTACGCCGTCGCCCTGCCCGACGGGCGGGCCTTCGCGCTGAAGACCGACGACGGCGCCCCGCGGGTGCGCCCGGTGCTGATGGCCGAGGCGCTGCGGCGCAGCGGGGTCGACGCCGAGCTGTGGGTGGACGGGGAGGCCGTGCGGCGCACGGGTGAGCTGGTGCTGCTGGGCGGGGGAGTGCCGGTCGGGCGGATCGCGGCCTGCTTCTGAGCTCATCCGGAAGGGTGTGCTAGCGGTGCTAGCGGGAATAGGCCCGGCCGTGTGAGGCGGTGCACAGTGCTAGCGCTTGCAAGCGCTAGCAATTGCTAGCACCATGGAACGCATGGCACAGGGAAAGGTCGGCAAGACCGTCGTCTCGCTCGGCGACTACCTCAAGGAGCAGCGCACCACAGCGCAGCTCTCCTTGCGGCAGCTCGCCCAGCAGGCCGGCGTCTCCAACCCCTACCTCAGCCAGATCGAGCGCGGGCTGCGCAAGCCCTCCGCCGAGGTGCTCCAGCAGATCGCCAAGGCGCTGCGCATCTCGGCGGAGCAGCTCTACATCCACGCGGGCATCGTCAGCCCCGACGACGGCGTCGGCGGCAGCGTGGAGATCGCCGTGCTCAACGACACGGCGCTCACCGAGCGGCAGAAGCAGTCCCTGCTCGACGTCTACCAGAGCTTCCTCGCGCTGAACGCCACCGGGCAGAGCACCTCCCCGGCCGCCGCCGGCGACGAGGCCTGAGCGACCACCACCCAGGTCCGGCACGGAGCCGGACCGACCCCACAGGAGGAAACAGACATGGCGAAGGCCAAGTTCGACATCAAGACCGAGGCGACCAAGGGCCTCTACGCGGGTGCCGGCGTGGCCGACCTCGCCGTCGAGGCGGTCCGCGACTACGTCGCCGACGTGCAGAAGAAGGTCTCCGACGTGCAGAAGGACGTGCACGCCAAGGTCAACGGCCTCAAGCCCGCCGCCCTGCGCGACAAGGCCACCACCGCGGTCAGCAACCGCGTCGAGACCATCACCGACGAGGCCAAGGCCCGCCGCGAGGCCATCGAGGCCCGCGTCGCCGAGCTCCAGGCGCTCCCCACGCGCGTGCAGTCGGCCGTCAACGAGAACGTCGACACCGCCACCTCGGCCTACGCCGACCTGGCCAAGCGCGGCGAGGTCCTCGTCGGGCGCATCCGCAAGCAGGAGTCGACCCAGGCCACGGTGAAGCAGGCCAAGTCGACCAAGGCCCGCGCGAAGACCACCGCGACCCAGGCCAAGAAGTCGGGCGAGGCCACCACGAAGCAGGCCGAGACCTCGGCCAAGAACACGGCCGAGACCGCGAAGAAGGCTGCGGCCTCGACCCGCAGCACCGCCAAGACCGCGGCCAAGAAGACCACCTCCACGGCCAAGACCGCCGCGAAGAAGACCACCACCACGGCCAAGAAGACCTCGGCGCCCGCCCAGAGCAGCGCGAAGGCCACCACCACCACGGCCAAGAAGACCGCCTCCGCCGCCACCGAGGCCGTCACCGAGGCCGCCAAGAAGGTCGGCGACTGAAGAGACCCCGACGACGACCAGCTGATGCTGTTCTGACTCACGCACGACGACGAGACCCCCGGGCCCGCTGGCCCGGGGGTCTCGTCGTTCGGTGGGCAGGGCGTCGTTGGCTAGGCTCGGGGCGTGCCCAACGTGACCGAGCTCGAGCTCAACTTCTACCTCGTCGTGGCCTTCGTGATCCTCGTGGTGAAGATCTTCACCTTCGTCAACGCGCTGATGTTCTCCGGCGAGGCCTACGAGGCGGCCGGCAAGCTGACCAAGCCGGCCTGGTGCCTGATCCTCGGCATCGGCGTGGCGGTCAACGTGCTCCTGCTGGGCTCGCCCATCTCGTTCCTCAACCTGATCTTCCTCCTCGCGGCGCTGGTCTACCTCGCCGACGTGCGGCCTGCGCTGCTCTCGTTGACCAGGCGGTGAGACGCTCCGGCCTCTACGCTGTGCCGGTGCGGCGTCTTCTGGCGGTCGGTTTCTTCCTCGCCCTGACCGTCCTGGCGCTTCTGCTGCTCGCGGGTCACGGCCCGTGGGCGGGGGAGTCGTTCTGGGCGTTCGACGAGTCCCACGGACTGAACACCGGGGACGTCCCGGTCCTGGCGATCTGGGGCATGGGCGTGGTGGGGTGCGTCCTGCTCTGGACCCACGACAGCTGAACCGACGCTCGCCCTAGTCACAAATGACTAGGGCGGTCGCGCCGATCGCATCGTGCGCGTGGTCTGTGGACGCCGCGATGATCGTGGTGTGAACCTCGTCCTCGCCCTCCTCGTCGGATGGATGCTGCTGTCGGTGCCGCTCGGCCTCGCCGTGGCCGCCGTGCTCCGAGGTCCGAGAGGACGCGTGCGGGTCGGCTCACTCGCGCCCGTGCCCGTAGTCGGAGACAGTGCCCTCATGGACGTCGCCTGATCGGACGCTGCGACCGTCCGGGCTCCTCAGTCCGGCCCCGAACGACGGGCCGATGAAGTTTCGATGTCGGCGTCGTTCCGAGCGCGCTGCTGCCCTTACCCTTTACTGTGAGCGGTCACCACGGCCGCCGCCGTCGGCGCTTGCTCCGACGGCAAGCACGGGGGGACGAGAGACATGGCATCTGAGTTCGAGCAGCGGCCCTGGGGCGCCTGGTACGTCCTGGACGAGGACGAGGGCTTCAAGGTCAAGCGGATCGACGTCAAGCCGCATTCGCGGCTGAGCTACCAGACGCACGAGCACCGCGCGGAGCACTGGTTCGTCGTGACCGGCAAGGCGACCTGCGTCATCGACGGGGAGACCGTCATCGCCGGGCCGGGTCAGACCGTCGACGTGGAGATCGGGCAGGCCCACCGGATCATGAACGAGGAGGACACCCTCCTGCAGATCGTGGAGATCCAGATGGGCCGCTACACCGGCGAGGACGACATCGTGCGCCTCGAGGACGACTACGGGCGGCACGACGAGAGCTGAGGGATGATCGCGCTCGGAGTGCCGGGCGAACGCCGGAGGGTCTAGTCACAACGGACTAGACCCTCCGGCGCGTTCGTGTGCAGCGGGCCGCCTGTCCCGCCCTCGATGATGAGGGGGTGAACGCCGTCCTGATCCTGCTCGTGACGTGGATCCCGCTCTCCCTCCCGCTGGGCATCGCTGTCGCTGCGGTCCTGCGGGGTGCGTTCTCCTCAGCTCGCCGTGGGCGTGCGCGCCGTCGGCTCACCCTCGTGCCCGGCGCAGGGGACGTCGAGGCCCCGCTGGCCGACGTCGCGTGACGGGCTCCGCAGCGTCACCCCCAGTGCGATAGCCCGGAAGGGCCAGCCTGTTCGGGTGGAGGTCGTCTGCGGCCCTGGCGGGTAAAGTCAGGGGAGTCCCGAGGCACCTCGTGGTCCTGCCGTCCAAGGCGGGCCCGCCCCGGGTCGCTCGACCACCCTGGCGCCGCGGCGCCGGTCAGGCGCTCCCCGTGATCCTCACCCACCTGCTGACGCAGCCCGGCCTCTGCTCGCTGCGATACGCCGGTGACCTCGACGCGTTCACCGCTGCGTCCATCCGACGAGCCGTCGGCGACGCCCTGGCGTCGGGTTGTCGTCAGGTCGTGCTCGATCTCACCGACGTGGCCTTCGTCGACGGCTCAGCCCTCGGGGTGCTCGCGCGCACCTGGGCCGATGTCACCAGGTCGGGAGCCGGCATCGTGATCGAGAGCGCGAGCGCCACGTTCGAGCGGACGTCGCGGCGCGCCGGCACCACCGCGGTCTTCGCGTCGGCCTGAGGGCCGGCCCGTCGTACGCCGACCGGCCCTCGGCCAGGGGACGTCAGCCGACGAGCTCGTCCACCGGGGCGGCGACCGGCCGCCGGCCGGACCGCCGGCGCAGCACGACGAGGACGCCTGAGGCCCGCTGGGGGTAGACCACCCGGCTCATGAAGGCGTACCGCCCCGCGAAGGCCAGGACGATCAGGCCCGCCTGCGAAGCGAGCTCGCCTGCGCCGAGAACGCCGACGGCGAGCACGAGGAGGGGGAGGCGCACCAGCTGCTCCACGTTGTTGAACAGCACGGCCTGCCACGCCCTGCGTCGCCGCGACGAGGACCCGCGTCGGTCGCCGAAGACGAACCGCTCCTGCAGGAGGAAGTTGCTGACGATGGCGACCTCGGTGGCGAGCACGCTCGCCGGCAGGTAGTGGACACCAACGGCCAGCAGCAGCGCCATGCACGCCAGGTTGACCGCGAGACCCGTGAGTCCGACCAGACCGAAGCGCACCATGCGACCGGCCCTGAGGTTGAGCAGCTGGCGCACGAAGAGGAGCCCCTGGCGCAGGTCGGCCTTCGACTCACCCGCGTGGCGCTCGCCGAACTCGAAGGGCACCTCGGTGACCCGCAGAGGGTGGCGAGCGAGGATCTCCAGCAGGATCTTGAAGCCCATGGGCTCGAGCCGGTCCACGTCCAGCGCGCTGCGCCGCACCGCGAAGAACCCCGTCATCGGGTCGGTGCAGTCGCGCAGTCGCCGGGGGAACAGCGCCTTGGCGGACCACGTCGACGCCCGGCTGACCGCGTGGCGCAGCCCGCCGGCGAGCCCGTCGGCACCGCCGTCCTCGCAGTAGCGGGACGCGACAGCGACGTCGTGGCCCCGGAGGGCCGCCACGAGCAGAGGCACCGTGGCGGGTGGATGCTGCAGGTCGCCGTCCATGACGACCACGGTCTCGGCGCTGCTGGCCCGGATGCCCGCGATCACCGCGCCCCCGAGCCCGCCCTGGCGCTGGCCCACGGCGCGGTGCACCAGCCTGACCGGCAGGTCGACCTCGCGGGAGACGGCGCGGACGACGTCGGGCGTGGCGTCGTCGGAGTCGTCGACGAAGACCACCTCGTGCCGGCCGTCGCGACCGAGCACCTCCTGCAGGGCCAGCACGAGCGGCACGACGTTGTCCTGCTCGTTGTAGGTCGGCACGACCACCGAGGTCGTCGGACGGACCGCCGGACCCTGGCCACGTCGAGGCGCGACCGATGCCGCGATCCTGGGGTCGTCCTTGAGGTCGATCGTGCTCACTGGGCCCTCCGCCACACGTCGTAGAGCTTGGTCTGGGCCGGGCCGTCGACGACCCTGCGGATCTGCACCAGGGTCGAGCGCTCGCCCCACTCCGCCACGGGCTCGCTGTGACGGATGGCCCGCGAGAGCTGGGGCTTGGACTCCAGCGTGAGTCGGGAGTCGAGGATGGTGCGGTCGAGCACGAGGTAGTCGACCGAGCGCCACCCGTCGGGCAGGTTGGCCCTCCGGGCGATGGGGTCACCGTCGAGCTTGTAGGCCCAGATGGGGCCGGACCAGCCGTCGGAGGACCACCCGAGGTTGACCAGGGTGCTCCAGTAGGAGTCGCTCGCGGCGATCCTGGTGTCGCGCTCGAGGTTGGCGTCCATCCACGCGACGGCCGAGTCGTAGGGCTCGGTGCCCTCGTCGGTCAGAGCGAGCTCGATGCGGTCGGCGTGGGTCGGGCCGGTCCAGGCCACGACCGCGAGGAGTGCTGCCACCAGGCCGGCGCGCCCGGCCAGCCGCAGGCGCGGGCCGCGCGAGGCCACCGCCGTGGTCGCGCGGTCGGCGATCCCGGCGATCGCGACGGCGGCGAAGGGCAGCACGCCGATGACGTACATGACGGGCATGTAGCCGCCGGGCCGCAGCGCCACGACCGCCATCGTGGTCACGAGGACGCCGACGCAGCGCAGCCGCGGCACGGCCAGGCACACCAGGCCGGCGACGACGCCGCCGATCGGGAGGAGCTCGTCGTAGAACAGCCAGCTGTCGAGGACGGTGTAGGCGTCGCTCCCCACCTGCCAGAAGTTGCCGGAGCCGCCGCGGTCGACGAGCTGGAACAGCACGGCGTCCTGGACCGACACGTGGTCGGGGCCGGCGAACAGCTCGAGCTTCAGGAGCGCGTAGAGCGGGTACAGGCCGACGACGAGACCGCTCGCCATCAGCGCGCCGACCACGCCGAAGGCACGCGTGGGTCGGTAGGCGTAGGCCCACAGGCCGACCAGGAGCGCCGGTGCGGCGAGCACGGCCGTCTCCTTGGTGAGCACGGCGACGCCGAAGCAGACGCCGGCGCCGACGTACTGCCACAGGTTGCGACGCGGGCTGGTGACCAGGGCCATCGCCCCCACGACCCAGGGGAGCGTCAGGTTGTCGAGCATGACCTGGCGTCCCTCGAAGACCACGAGCGGCGAGAGTCCCCACAGCAGCATCGCGCCCAGGGAGAAGCCGCGCCGGAGGCCGAGGTTGCGGCTCAGGCGGTAGACCAGCAGCGCGGTCACGACGGTGTAGAGCACCATGACGTAGCGCGCCACGGTGATGCTGGGCTCCATGCCGACGAGGGCCGGCAGGCCGAGGAACGATGCCAGCTGCAGCCAGCCGGCCGGCGGGTGGTCGTACCAGTAGGTGTAGTGGGCCAGGTCGCCCTGGTAGACGGCCCAGGCCTGAGCGACGTAGGTGCCCTCGTCGTCGAAGTAGGCCGGCCACCCGTTGAGGTTGGCCACGTGGACCAGGGCGACCAGGGCCACGGCGAGACCGACCCAGACGGCTGGGCCCGGCCGGCGACCGAGCCCGCCGCGACGGCGGGGCGAGCCCGGCGTCTCCGGTGCGTCGGACGGGCGGGCCACGGGGCCGGTGGGCACCGGGGCGAGGTGGCGGCCTTCGAGGAGGCTCATGCCGCCACCTCCTCGAGGTGCGCACCCACGTGGCTGGTCTTCTCCCAGGAGAAGTTGCCGCTCCAGTACTTGCCGACAGCGCGCAGGGAGGCCGCGGCCAGCAGGAGCTGGTAGAACGGCGTCGAGACCACGAGCCACACGTAGTCCAGAGCGCGGATGCGCACCTGGAGGTCGCGGCCGAACTCGTGGAGCACGATGATCTCGAAGGCGATCGTCATCAGGGCCGGCGCGAGCGGGGCGAAGGCGATCAGCACGGCGAGGATCGGCAGGCCCCCGATGATGGCCGAAGCCACCGCGAGGGGCAGCACCAGCCCGGCGAAGGCCACCGTGTACTGCTGGCTCAGCAGCCAGAGCGCCCGGACCCGCTGCCGGCGCGTGGGGAGCTTGCGCCACTCGCCCTTGGCCATGACCTGCATGAAGCCGAGCGCCCACCGCGTGCGCTGCTTGACGAACGCGGCGACGGTGTCGGGGGTCTCCTCCTGCGTGACCAGGGCGGGCTCGTAGACGCAGACGGTCTTCTTGCCCAGCACGGAGAGCCGGACGCCGATCTCGCAGTCCTCGGCGAGGCAGTCGCCGTCCCAGCCCCCGACCTCCTCGAGCAGCGCGCGACGGATGAAGACGGTGTTGCCGCCCAGAGGCACGAAGCCGTTGTCGGCGTGACCGTGCAGGCGCGAGCGGAACCAGATCCGGTACTCCAGGCAGTTGCGCAGGCTGAACCACCGGCTGCGCAGGTTCATGAGGTGCACGGCCCCCTGCACGACGTCGGCGCCTTCGCGTCGGAAGGTGTGGTCGACGTGACGCAGCAGGCCGGGAGCGGTGAGCGACTCCGCGTCGATGATGCCGACGACGTCACCGGAGCACTCCTGCAGGGTGCTGTTGAGCTGGCGCGGCTTGTTCTTGTGCTCGTCGTGGTTGATCGCGATGTGCACGCGCGGGTCACGGGCCGCGATGCGCCGAGCCGCCTCGATGGTCGCCTCGTCGTCGTGGCCGAGACTGATGAAGACCTCGAAGTCAGGGTGGTCCTGGGCCAGCAGGCGACGGACGGTCTCCGCCATCACGCGCTCGCTCTCGTCGCGGCACGGCATGATCAGGCTGAAGGACAGCCCCGGCCGGTCGGTGCGCGGAGCGTTGATGGACTCGTAGGCCTCGGGCGAGCCCCAGGCGTGCATCATCCACCACAAGGTGGCCGCGGAGATCGTCGTGAGCGCGACGGCCACGACCACGACCAGGACGACGAGCGCCGTCACGGGCGTCGCTCGCGGCGCGTGGTGGACGTGCCGTGCGTGGGCACAGCAGTAGTGAGTGACATCGTCTTTCCCCCCGGTTGCGACGATCAGTGGACCGGGGGGCGGCGACGGTGCCGCACCAGAACCCCAGGTCGGGATGGACTGTACAAATGTCCGATCGACTATGGCAATCGTCGGTTAAATCACGTAGTGGACTTTTGGTTAACGCCAGGTTTCCCGCGCCCGCCTGTCACGCCCCGTTCACCGGCGCGTCGAGCGGGTCGCAGTGGCGGTGCGCGGGGGTGAGCGAGGCCCCGACGCACTCGGTGCGCCGGTCCCCGGCCGGCCTCCATCGCAGGTCAGAGGCCTGAGACGGGTGACGAACGCCCCGGCCGACGCCACCCGTGAGCGGGGCCGGAGCGCCCGAGGATGGCGCGATGTCGTGCGTTCGACGGTGCATCTCACGTGTCGGACTAGAAAATTCTCGACCGATCGGAGGATGCGCGAAGGGCTCGGTCCGGACTGGCTTTGCTTTGCGAGTCGTGTTCTCCTGTGGACGGATCCGAGGCGGCCGGGCAGCGACCGGGCATCACCGCGCGGATCCTTCAGATCGATCTGGGGGGATCACATGAGCATCACCGCTGGGCGAGTGCGCCCTGACGAGGGGCGATCCGGACGCGGTCCGGGACTGCGCTCCTCCTCCGTGGCCGACCTCGAGGTCGTCATCCCGGTGCTCAACGAGGAGCTGCGCCTGGGCGCCACCCTCGACGAGATCGCCGTGGCTCTGGCCGACGCGCCCTTCTCCGTGTCCGTGGTCGTCGTCGACAACGGATGCACCGACGGGACCGCCGACGTGCTGGAGCGCTTCCGCGACCGGCTCGACCTCCGTCTGGTCAGCTGCTCGGAGCGGGGCAAGGGCGCGGCTGTCAGGCGCGGTGTGCTGGAGACCAGGGCCGCCGTCGTCGCCTACTGCGACGCCGACCTGTCGACGCCGCCGAGTGCATTGCTGGACGGGATGGAGATGGTGCGCGGTGGTCACGACGCCGTCATCGGGAGCCGGCGGGCCATCGGCGCGAGCATCGAGGTGCCCCAGAGCCTGTTGCGCCAGGTCGGTAGCCGGGCCTTCAACCGCGTGGCCACGACCATCGTCGGCCCGATGCCCGACACCCAGTGCGGATTCAAGATGCTCGACGGCGCGTTGGCCCGGCGGGTCTTCGGCACCATGCGCCTGCAGGGCTACGCCTTCGACGTCGAGCTGATCGCCCGCATCCAGCGGACCGATGCCGTGGTGGCCGAGCTGCCGGTGAGCTGGTCGAACGACGCCGGTAGCCGGTTCAACGTCGTCAGCGACGGCTGGCGCTCCTTCCGCGACCTGATGACCGTGCGCCGGGTGCTCAACGAGACCGAGGCGGTGGCCCGTGCGTGACGACACGAGCGGATACGTCGTCGTGGCCAACTGGCGCGACCTCGACCACCCGCAGGCGGGTGGGGCGGAGCTGGTGTGCGACGAGGTCGCTGCGGACCTCGCCCGGAGGGGACACCGCGTGGTGCTGCTGACTTCCTCAGTGGCAGGCCGGCCACGCGAGGAGCAGGTGCACGGCTACACCGTGCGTCGGCGGGGTGGTCGCTTCACCGTCTACGCCTGGGCGCTGCTGTGGCTCCTCCTGCACCGTCGCAGCGTGCGGGCCGTGATCGACTCCCAGAACGGCATCCCGTTCTTCAGCCCGCTCGCGGTGCGGCGCTCGACCCCGTGCCTCCTCCTGCTGCACCACGTGCACCAGGACCAGTTCGCCCTCTACTTCCCGCGGCCGGTGGCCGCGGTCGGCCGCTTCCTCGAGTCCACGGTCTCGCGCGCCGTCTACGGCACCAGGACGGTGATCGCCGTGTCCCCGTCCACCCGCCAGGGCGCGCGGGAGATCCTCCAGCTGCGCGGCGAGGTGAAGATCGTCCCGCCAGGCTGGCGGGTGAGTCTCGACCTCGCGACCTCCTCGCCGGTCAAGACGGACCATCCCTCCGTCGTGAGCGTCGGTCGCCTCGTGCCGCACAAGCGCACGGGCATGACCATCGAGGCGGTGGCCGCGCTTCGGGCGACGGTCCCCGACATCACCCTCGACGTGGTGGGAGGGGGCACCGAGCTGGAGGGTCTGAAGCGCCTGGCCGCAGACCTCGGCGTCGACGACATCGTCACCTTCCGGCCCCACTGCAGCAACGAGGAGCGCGACCAGGTGGTCGCAGCGTCGTGGCTGTGCGTCAACGCCTCCGAGGGGGAGGGATGGGGCATCTCCGTCATCGAGGCCAACGCACTCGGCACCCCGGTGGTGGCCTACGCCCGCCCGGGACTGCGTGACTCCATCCAGCACGGCACCAACGGTTGGCTGATCGACGACGCCCAGCCGCTGGCGGAAGCGGCAGCGCCGCTGCTCGCCGAGCTCGCCGCCCCCGCACACCGGGCGGCCCTGGCCGCGGCCTGCCACGGCTGGGCTCTGAACTTCACCTGGAGCGCGATGACCGGGCGCATCTGGTCGGCCGTCGAGCAGGAGACCCGTCGCCTGTCGCTGCCCCACCCCGAGCGTCGTACGGGGTCAGACGTCTCGACGGTCGTGCGGGTGCCCGCTGAGCTGGTGCCGGTCGACTGGCAGCCCCGTCTGCGACACGGCGACGTGGTCAGCACCGGGCCGGGATGGGTCGAGGTCTTCCTCGCCAACGCCGACACCAGCGCGAGCGCCGCCGTGATGCGGCGCGTCGGCATCGTCGACGACGGACGCATCGAGTACCGCGTCGCTCGCCGGCGGGACCACCTGGCTCCCCTGGCCGGCTGATCCGTGACCCAGACCGAGGACCGGGCCACGTCCGCGCGCCCTGAGCAGCCGGTCCACCGGGCCGACTCGCCGGTGAGGACGCACGCCTGGTCGCAGCGCGCTGCCGCGACGCTGAGGAGGAGGCCGACCGGACGACTCGTCGACCTGCTGCTCCCCGCGGGGCTGCTGGTGCTCGCGCTCGCGCTGCGGTGGTTCCGTGTGGAGAGTGCCTACGACGTCTTCATCGACGAGGTCACCTACCGCGAGCTCGCGCACAACGTGGCCACCGGTGCAGGGGTCGTGCTGTACGGCGAGCCCTTCACCCTGCACCCGCCGGTCTCCTTCCTCGTCCTCGGTGGTGCGCTGCGACTCCTCGGCCCCGACCTCGCCCCCATCGACTCGATCCTGGCGCTGCGGCACGTGAGCGCGGCCGCCGGAGCCCTGGTCGTCGTCGCGGTCTGGGCCCTGGCCCGCCGTGTAGGTCTGGGCCGGGTCCCGGCCCTCGTCGCGGGTGGCCTGGTCGCCGTCGACCCCTTCCAGATCTCCTTCGACAGCAGGGTGCTGATCGAGCCCTTCGCCCAGCTGTTCCTCCTCGGGTGCCTGCTGCTCCTGGTCACCGCTGCTCGCACCACCGAGCGGACCCGCGAGCGGTGGGCCACCGCCGGCGCGGCCGTCCTCGGCGGGCTGACGCTCTCGACCAAGGAGACCTTCGGCATGGTGCTGGTCGGAGCCCTCGCCGTGCTGGCCCTGTGGTTCGGTGCGGCGGTGCGCCGGCGGACCACGGTGACCGTGCTGGTCGGCAGCATCGCCGGCTACGCGGCGTGCAGCCTGGCGGTGGCCTCGTCGTACGGCTTCTCCACCTGGTGGGACTCGCGGACCGAGGGGCTCGCGCGGCTCGTCGGCACCGAGCAGCCGACCGGCTTCAACTCCCCGACGACCCAGGTGACGCTCACCTCCCGCATCGCCGCCAACGCCCAGGACTTCGCGGTGACCTACGGCCTCCTCCTGCTCGGCGGCATCGCCACGCTCGTGCTGCTGCGGCGGCTCGTCGCCGCCAGCGAGCGTGCCGCCCTGAGGCCGGACCCGATGGCCGTGGTGCTGCCGGCCTGGAGCCTGGCTGCCTGCGGCTACCTCGTCTACGCCACGTTCATCGGCTCGATCGAGGAGCAGATGTACTACATCACCCTGGCGCCCTGCGTCCTGACCCTCGTCCTGTGGGCCCGGTCGTGGGCCGCCGGCATCGGCCACCGACTCGCCCCCGTCGTGGTCGCCGTCCTCGTGGTCGTGCCGGTGCTCTTCGACGTGTCGGTGTGGCACCGCACCCACACGACCGACGTCGATGCCTACGCGGCCTTCGTGCACTGGGAGGCCGACGCCATCACCGCCGGCAGCCGCATGGCGGTCACCGAGGGCACCGCGCAGTTCCTGGTCGAGAACGCCGAGCTGGGCGAGTGGTCGACCGTGCGCGAGTTCCGTCGCGAGGACGTCGACTACGTCCTCGTGCAGACCAAGCTCGTACGTGAGGGGTACGGCCTCGCCAGGCCGGCTGTCCTGGCGCGTCTGGAGAAGCAGGCGGACGTCGTCTTCGAGGCGCCGGCGGGCGACGGAGACCGGCTCGTGCTGTTCGACGTGCGCCCCCTGACGGGCGGGTCGTCATGACCGGCTCGACGGTCGAGGACACCGCCGGACCCTCCTCGCCCTCCGCGTCGAGCGGCTGGGCCCGCGGGGCTCTCTGGCTCTCCCTGGCCGTCGTGGCCATCAGCGGCGGCAACTACCTCTTCAGCCTCTCCATGGCGAGGCTGCTGCCGCAGGCCGCGTTCGTCGAGTTCGTCGGCGTGCAGTCGGTGCTCCTGGTGATCGGGACCGGGGTGATGGCGGCGGTGCCGTGGGTCGTGGCCCGCGAGGTGGCCCACGCCTCGACCCTGGGCGAGGGTGCGGGGCACGCCCGACGACAGGCACTCCACTTCGGCGTGGTCGCAGCCTCCGTCCAGGGTGTCGTGCTGGCGGCGCTGACGTTCGTGATCTGCCTGGGCATCGGAGGTCCCGGCCTCGCCCTCGTCGCAGCCGGCGCAGCACTGGCGACCTCGCTGCTCGCAGCCCCGGTCGGGTTCCTCCAGGGTCAGCAACGCATGTCGACCATCGCTCTGCTGCGCATCGGCGAGGCCGTGGGCCGGATCGTGATCGGTCTGGTCGCGGTGGTCGCGCTCGGCGGATCGGCGATCGGCGCGGTAGCCGGGATGCCGATAGCCAGCGCACTGCTGCTGCTGGCGGCTGTCGTCCTGTGCCGTGCCGGCCTGCCGCTGCGGCGACCCCGTCGGGGCGTCACCCGCGAGCTGTTGTCCACGGCCCTGGTGCTCGGCGTCGTGCAGGTGCTGCTGACGATGCTGTCGAGCGCCGACACCGTGGTGGCGGCAGCGGCTGGTTGGTCGGACCTGGACGGGTACGCCTACCAGGCCGCTGCGCTGCTCGGGCGCGCGCCGCTCTTCCTCAGCATCGCGCTCGGCCAAGCCATCTATCCCGCCCTCGTCGCCGCTCGGTCCGACGAGGCTCATGCCGAGCAGCTGCGGCTGGGGGTAGCCCTCTTCGCCCGACTGGGAGTCCTCGCCCTCCTCGCCTTCCTCACCGTGCCGACCGACCTGGTCGCGGTGGTGGGCGGGGAAGCCGCTGGCGAGGTGTCCGCGCTGGTGCGCATCACCGGGGTCACGGGAGTCGCTGCCGGTGTGGTCAACCTCCTCGTGGTGGGCCTCCTCGCCCGCGCGCGCTCCCGCAGTGCGCTCCTGGTCCTGCTCGCGGCCGCCGTGCTGCAGACCGTCGCCCTCGTGCTGGCGTCCACGCGCGGTGCCTACGCCGTGGCGCTCACCGCGGCCGTCGTCATGGTGGGACTGCTGTGCCACCTCGCGGTGCGCACCCGGTCATGGCGCCCCTGGGCAGGTGTCGGGCGGTCGGACCTCGCCGGCGCCCTGCTCGCCACGGCGTTCCTCGCAGGCGCCGACGCCTCCGGCTCCACCTGGGTCTGGCTCCTGGCCGTGCCGCTGGCCACCGCGGCGCTCCTCGGCGCCTCCCTGCACACCATCCTCGTATCGAGAGGCGACTCATGACGGACCAGCGCGTCAGCCATCACCGCCCTGGAATGCAGTTACCTGAGAAGATCCGAGTAGTCGCATCTGCGACTATTCCACGCTGCCACGGCATCACCATGGGCGTCCAGCACCCCCCGGACTGGGGTCACGAATGCCCTGAGCGTTCTGCTCCTGCGACCACTTCTCACCTCGCGACTGTGCTGCGCAGGGCAGCCGCGAAGCACGGAGCCGAGTTCGTGGATCCCACCCCGGAGCTCGATGTCTGGGGCGACTACCTCGCCGACCACATGCACTGGAGCGCCTCGGGCCATGAACGTCTCGCCGGCGTCGTGACCGCACGGATCGACGTGAGCCCGTCGACGGTCGGGCGGCAGCAGTGACGGCCGACAGCCCTTCCCGCAGGCTCCGCGTGCTCCACCTCGGGTTCGAGGACCATCGACGCCCCGGGAGCGGGGGCGGCTCGGCGCGCAACCGGGCCGTCAACGCACGGCTCGCGCGGCACCACGACATCACGATGGTGACCGCCCGCTACCCGGGCGCGGAGGACCGTGTCGAGGACGGCGTACGTCACCTCCACCTCGGCATCGGTCGCGGCTACATGGTCTCGCTGCTCAGCTACTTCGCCTGCCTGCCGTGGTTCCTCCTGCGCCACTCCCGGCACTACGACCTCGTCGTGGAGGAGTTCGCGGCGCCGCTCGGGTCGGTCTCGGCGCCGCGGTGGACCCGACGCCCGACGCTCGCGGTGGTGCAGTGGCTGGACGCAGCGGGCAAGTCGCGGCAGTACCACCTGCCGTTCCTCGCCTTCGAGTCCCTGGGGCTGCGCTCGCACCGGCGGGCGGTGGCCGTCTCGCACGACCTCGCCGACCAGATCGGGTCGCGCGCACCCGCGCTGCGCGTGGACGTCGTGCCGAACGGGGTCGAGCCGGAGGCCTTCGAGGTGCGCGAGCCCGACAGCGGCGACGTGGTCTACCTCGGCCGCCTCGAGATCGCGCAGAAGGGGCTCGACCTGCTCTGCGAAGCCTGGGCCGGCGTCGCCCACCGGGTCGGCGGACGCCTGGTCATCGCCGGCGACGGTCCCGACCGGGCCAGGCTGGAGCGGCTCTGCGAGCGTCTCGGCATCGCTGACAGCGTGGTGATGCTCGGCCGGGTGGAGGGGGAGGAGAAGCTCCGGCTGCTCGCCGGGGCGCGGGTCGTCGCGATGCCCTCGCGCTACGAGACCTTCGGCATGGTGGCGGTGGAGGCGCTGGCCTGCGGCAGCCCCGTGGTGGCCTACGCCATCCCCTGCCTGCGCGAGGTCGTGCCCGAGGGGAGCGGTGTCCTCGTGACGGACCTGCTCGACGCGGGGGCCTACGCCGAGGCGCTCGCGGCCGCGTGGCACGACCCCGGTCTCAAGGCCCGGGCCGCCGGGAGCGGGCGCGACTTCGCCCGTCGCTTCGAGTGGGACGCCATCGCGCGCGAGCAGGAGGCGGTCTACCTCGACGTGGCCCGAGCGGGCGCGGCGTCCAGGCCCGACCCGGCGGAGCGCAGGTGAGCGCGGGCGTGCCAGCCCCGGAAGGGAGCCAGCACCGGCGCGACATCCAGGGCCTCCGCGCCCTCGCGGTCGTGGCGGTCGTCGGTGACCACCTCCTCGGCTGGCCCACCGGCGGCTTCGTCGGGGTCGACGTCTTCTTCGTGCTCTCCGGCTTCCTCATCACCGACCTGCTGCTGCGGGAGCGGGCTTCGACCGGCCGCATCTCCCTGAGGGGCTTCTACGAGCGACGTGCTCGCAGGCTGCTGCCGGCGGCCTGGCTCGTGCTCGCCGTCACCCTCCTCGGGTCGTGGCTGATCTACTCCGGCCCCCGGCTCGCGGCCACCGTCACCGACGCCGGCTGGGCCGTGGCCTTCGCCGCCAACTGGCGCTTCGGGCTCGAGGGCACCGACTACTTCCGGGCCGACGCCCCACCGTCGCCGCTGCAGCACTACTGGTCCTTGGCCGTCGAGGAGCAGTACTACGTCGTCTGGCCGGTGCTCCTGGTCGCCCTCGCGGCCCTGACCTCGCGCGCGGGCGGCCGGGGCGCCCAGCGTGTGGTCGTGGGGGCGACGGCCGCCCTGGTCGCGCTCGCGTCGTTCGTGTGGGCGGTGCACGAGTCGGCCGTCGCCCCCACGGTGGCCTACTTCTCCACCTTCTCCCGTGCCTGGGAACTGGCCGTCGGGGCGGGTCTCGCGGCCGGCGTCCCGGTGCTGCGCCGGATAGGCCGTGTCCCGGCTCGGGTGCTGTCGTGGGTCGGGCTGACGGGCATCGTGGCCTCGCTGCTGCTGGTCGGCTCCGACCTGGCGTTCCCCGGCCCCTGGGCGGCCGCCCCTGTCGCGGCCACCGCCCTGGTGGTGCTCGCCGGGGTGCCCGAGCACGCCGACGGTCCGTGGCTGCTGCGCAACCGCGTCGCCACCTGGCTGGGCGACCGCTCCTACTCCCTCTACCTGTGGCACTTCCCGGTCATCGTCCTCGGGTTCGCGGTCGTCGCGGAGACCACGGTGACCCGCGCCGGGGCGGCGCTCGCCATGCTGGTCGCCGCCTACTACTCCTACGAGCTGGTGGAGACCCCGCTGCGTCGCTCGCGACAGCGGTCCTCCGGGCAAGCGGCCACCTCGGGCGTGCTCACACCCCGCTACCGGCTGCTGGTCGCCAGTCTCGGCGCCGTCACGGTGACCGCCCTGCTCGCCGGCCTCGCCCTGCGGCCCACGGCCGCCCAGCCCGAGGTCGACCTGACCGCAGCGGCTCCCGCGGCCACGACGGTCGCTCCGCTGACCGCGGCGGAGACGGGCTGGCAGGAGAAGGTGCTGGCGGCGCTGGAGACAACCGACTGGCCGGTGCTCGATCCGAGCATGGAGCAGGCGATCGGGAGCGCCCAGGCGCCGGACGACGTGGTCGCCTGCGGGGTGAGCACGGAGTCCGTCGACCTCGAGGCGTGCACGTGGGGGTCGCCGGCCGCGCGGAGGACCGCGGTGGTCGTGGGCGACTCCGTCTCGCTGACCTACGTCGCCCCTCTGCGTGAGGTGCTCGGGGCCCGCGGGTCGTGGGACCTGGTCAGCCTGGGCACGTTCGGCTGTCCCTTCGTGCCGCTGCCGGTCGGCAGCAGTAGCGAGGCCGTCGACGACTGCGCGACGCGACGCGACGCAGCCCTCGCCACCATCGCCGACCTTGATCCCGACGTGGTGGTCGTGGCCAACTCCTCGGAGACACCCGACGTGCTGGGCACCGGCGACTCGGTGAGCGACACCGGGTGGGCGCGGGGCGTGAAGCAGCTGCTCGCCCCCGCGGCCGCCGCGGGAGCCGCCGTGGTGGTCCTCGCCCCGCCGTCCGGCGGGACCGACATCGAGGAGTGCTACACCCGGCTGTCCTCGCCCGTCGACTGCGTCGGTCAGGTGAGCGACTCGTGGGTCAGCCGGGCCCGCTCCGAGCAGGCGATGGCCGCCGACCTGGGCGGCACGTGGATCAGCTCGGCGCCGTGGTTCTGCTTCCGGGACCAGTGCCCGAGCTTCGTGGACGGTGTGCCCGTGCGGTCGGACGCCGTCCACATGACGACGGCCTTCGCCGAGCGGGTGGAGCCCCTGCTGGCCTCCGCCTTGCGCTCCACCGCCGCGCTGACCGGCGGCGCTAGCGGCGCAGGCGGTCCGCTGGTCAGGGGGCCAGAAGGCGCCGGTAGTCGTCCAGGGTCGCCCACCGACCGTCCTGGAGCTGGGCTGCGTTCATCCACACCAGGCCGGTGAGGCCCAGCTCGTGCACCCGGTCGACCGAGCGCTGCATCTCCTCGGGGGAGTTGGTGCCGGTGTTCTCGCCGGCGACCGGCAGGCCCAGGGGCTCCGCGAGTCGCACCAGGTGCCGCACCGGGCTCTCGTAGACCGGGTCGGTGCCCTGGTCGGCAGCGTCGACCCAGGTGGTGTAGGCCTCGTTGTGCCCGCGCACGGTGGCCGCGCGAGGCAGCAGACCGGCCCAGTCGAGGCCCTCGTTGAGGGCGCCGGTCAGCTCGCCACGGGTGGCACCGCGCAGGCCGCCCGCCACGGCCTTGTCGACGTCGCCGGGGCGCACTCCCCACCCCGGGAGCAGCAGCTGGAGGGTAGGCCTCCACCCGAAGGCCCTGCGGTAGTGCCGCAGCTGCCACATCCCGTAGTCGTTGATCTTCTCGAGGTACCACGTCAGGAAGGCGGCCGTCTCCTCCGTCGTGCCCTGCCCGGGTCGGTAGCCGGGCACGGGTGACTGGGCCTGGGCCGTGGGACTGAAGGCCCACAGGCTGTTGCGGTGGTCGCCGACGGTGGCAGGGGGGTAGTGGAGCTCGTTGTACCAGAGCCCCCCGACGCGGATCGCGGCGATGGGCCCGTCGTCGAGCACCGCCGACAGCCGGTGGAGGTAGCGGTTCTGGGCCCGTCGCACCCTCGGGTTGAAGACGGCGTCGGGCACCCGAGCACCGACCTGGCCCTGCCAGACGTCGCCGTACTGGTTGACGAAGCGGGTGTCGCCGCCGACGTCGAACACCCAGGACGGCGGGTACTGCAGGCCGGCGTCGAGGATGACGTCGAGGCCTGCCGCGCGGATCTGCTCGGCGCGACCGGCGACCTGGGCGGCGTAGGCCGGGTCGATACGGCCCCGCTGCGGCTCCAGCCGGTCCCAGCCGACCTCGAGCGAGACCGCGGTCACGCCGGTCCCGGTCAGCGTGGTCAGGTCGAGTGCGTTGGCGCCCAGGATCCCGTAGTAGGCGTGCGCGGGGTCGGCGGCACCTTCGTGGGCGGCGGCCGGCGGCAGTGTGCCGGTGGACCCCACGGCCACGAGGCAGAGCGCCAGGACGGACGCCAGGCGGGCGCGTGTCGTCCGGTCGCTCGGGCGACGGCGGGGGCGGGGGGGCATGACACCAGCCTCACAGAGCCGGGCGACCCGTGAGGCGTCATGAGACGCAGCGCACCGGTCGGACGACGAGATGGTCATTCATGACCATGTGGCGCGAGCCGACCGGCGGGTCGCCCGGTCGTCGTCCGGTGGGTGGGTGCGCCGGGTCGCTGGCTACTCTCGCCACGTGACGCACTCGGCTGCCTCCGCCCCCGCGGACGGCTCGGCACCGGCGACCTACGTGTGGGCCGACTGGTCGCTCGACGACCTGCTGGCCGCCAAGGCCGCGAGCGGGCTGCGGGTCAGCCTCGTCGTGCCGGCCCGCAACGAGGCCGCCACCGTCGGCGACGTCGTCACCCGGGTGCGCGAGGCGCTCGTGGAGACCGTCGCGCTGCTGGACGAGATCGTCGTCATCGACTCCGACTCCACCGACGCGACCTACGAGGTCGCCACCGACGCCGGCGCCGTGGTGCACCGCTCCGCGGAGGTGCGCCCCGAGCTGGGCAGCCACCCCGGCAAGGGCGAGGCGATGTGGAAGTCGCTCTTCGTGACCACCGGCGACGTGCTGGTCTTCATGGACGCCGACCTCGTCGACTGGGACACCCACTTCGTGCCCGGTCTGCTCGGTCCGCTGCTGACCCGGCCCGAGGTCGGGCTGGTGAAGGGCTTCTACGAGCGGCCCGGCACCGGCGAGGGCCCCGAGGGGCTCGGCGCGCTCGACGGCGGGCGGGTCACCGAGCTCGTCGCCCGCCCGGTCATCGCCCTCGAGCACCCCGCGCTCGCCGGGCTCGTGCAGCCCCTGGCGGGGGAGTGGGCGATCCGCCGTGAGCTCTTCGCGTCGCTGTCGGTGCCGACCGGCTACGCCGTGGAGCTGGCCGCCCTCATCGACACCTGCCGGCTGCGGGGCGCCGGCGCGATCGCCCAGGTCGACCTCGGGCGGCGCGCGCACCGCCACCAGGCGCTGCTCGACCTGGGGGCCATGGCCGTGCAGATCCTCGCGGCCGTCGAGCGGCGGCGTGGTGGTGTCGAGACGCTCGCCGGCGCTGGCTCCTCGACCACCGGAGGAGGCGCTGGGGACTCGGGCCGGAGGGGGGAGGGGGCGGTGCGGCTGCGGCAGTACCGTCCCGACGGCGGGCGCATCAGCCCCGTCGAGCGCGACGTACCGATCATCGAACGACCACCCGCGAAGGACCTCCTGTGACGCTCAAGCTCGGCCGTCGTGAGTTCGACGACGACGCCATGCTGATGATGGCCATCGTCAACCGCACCCCCGACTCCTTCTTCGACAAGGGCGCCACCTGGGCCGAGGACAAGGCGCTCGCGCGCGTCGCGCAGGTCGTGGCCGACGGCGCCGAGATCGTCGACATCGGCGGCATCAAGGCCGCCCCCGGCGTCGAGATCGACGCCGCCGAGGAGAAGGCGCGCGTCGTCGACTTCGTCGCGCAGGTGCGCGCGGAGCACCCCGACCTCGTCATCTCCGTCGACACCTGGCGCGCCGAGGTCGGCCGGGCGGTCTGCGAGGCCGGCGCCGACGTGCTCAACGACGCCTGGGGCGGGGCCGACCCCGAGCTCGTCGACGCCGCCGCCGAGGCCGGCGCCGCGGTGATCTGCACCCACACCGGCGGCGCGACGCCGCGCACCCGCCCCTTCCGGGTGGAGTACGACGACGTCGTCGCCTCCGCGATCGCCGACACCATGGCCTACGCCGACCGCGCCGTCGCCGCCGGCGTCGACCCCCGCAGCGTGGTCATCGACCCCGCCCACGACTTCGGCAAGAACACCTTCCACTCCCTCGAGGTCACCCGGCGCATCGGCGAGATGGTCGACACCGGTCGCCCGGTGCTGGTGTCGCTGTCGAACAAGGACTTCGTGGGGGAGTCGCTCGACCTCCCGGTCGGCGAGCGGCTCGTCGGCACCCTGGCCGCCACCGCGCTGTGCGCCGCCGCCGGCGCGCGGATCTACCGCGTGCACCAGGTCGTGGAGACCCGCCAGACCGTCGACATGGTCAACACCGTGCTCGGGCGTCGCCGCCCGGCCCGAGCGATCAGGGGGCTGCAGTGAGTGCCGTGCGTGGTGCGAGGACCGTCGTGCTGGTGCCGGGGGTGCTCGCGCTGCTCCCCGAGTACGCCGGGATCGCCGACCCGGTCGCGGAGCTCCGCGCGGCGTGCGTCGCGGCGCTCGGGTCGCTCACCGGCGCGGGGTCGGTCGTGCTCGTGGCCGACGCGCAGGGCGAGCGGGTCGCCCGCTCGCTGCTCGAGGCGGCGGGAGTCGCTGCCGACGTCGTCCCCGCGAGCACCGCGGCCGACCCCGCGGGCGACCCTGCGGCCGACCCCGAGGGTGCGGCGTACGTGGTGGTGGCCAACGGGTCGGCCCGGCGCGGGGAGAAGGCGCCGGGGCACCTCGACGAGCGGGCCCCGGGCTTCGACGAGGCGTTGGGGAGGGCCCTCCGTCAGGTCGACGCGGGGCACCTGACACGCTTGGACCGCGAGCTCGCGGATCAGCTGCTGGTCGGCCACCCCGACGGGTTCGTGACGCTGGGCCGGCTCCTCGGGGGCGGACAGGGGGCCTGGCGGGCAGAGGTGGACTTCGCCGCCGACCCGTTCGGCGTGCAGTACTGGGTGATGAGGTGGACATGCGAGTCCTGATCGGTCCCGACACCGTCGGACCTGACGTGAGCGACGACGACCTGCGCGAGCTCTACTCGGCGCCGTCGACGCCGTGGCTGCGCGCCAACATGGTGAGCACGGTGGACGGCAGCGCCACCGGCGACACCGGGGTGAGCGGCTCGATCAACAACGCCGCCGACAAGCGGGTCTTCGACACGCTGCGCTCGCTGGCCGACGTGATCATCGTCGGCGCCGGCACGGCCAAGGCCGAGGGCTACCGCCCCACCGACACCCCGATCGTGCTGGTCAGCCGCAAGGCGCAGGTGCCGCCCTCGTTGGTGGGCGCGCCGGCCGGCTCGGTCTACCTCGCCACCTGCTCGCGCTCCGACGGCATCGAGAAGGCCCGCGCGACCCTCGGCGAGGAGCATGTGCTGACCCTCGGCTCCCACCGGGTCGACCTGCCCCTGCTCAAGGCCACCCTGGCCGAGCGCGGCTGGGGCAACCAGCTCTGCGAGGGCGGGCCCCACCTGCTGCGCGACATGGTCTTCCAGGGCTGTGTCGACGAGCTCACCGGCACCACCGTGCCGCGCCTGGTCGCCGGCAGCAACGGCCGGATCACCGAGGGCGCGCCGATCGACAAGCCGCTCGACCTGACCCTGCTGCTCGAGGACCACGGCACGCTGCTCGGACGCTGGCGCGTGGGCCAGTAGCCTCGCTGCGCCACCCGCGCGGGTGCCCGGGGGCCGCGGGCCCGGCGTCAGTCGCCGGGGGCCGCGGGCCCGACGTACCGGACGGGGGCCTCGCTGGTGGCGGCCCAGTGACCGCCGTAGGCGTCGGTGAAGACGAGGGTGAGCGGCAGGGAGAGCTCGGCGTGCTCGCCGACCTGGATCAGCACGCTGAACTCGCGGCTGCTGCGGCCGGGCATCTCCTTGGCGAGCATGCCGCAGACGAGGCCGTCCTCGCTCTCGTGGGTGACGGCGAGGTCGACGATGGGGGTGACGTCGTCGTTGCTCACCCGCAGCGTGCAGCGCACGGCGCCGACCCGGGTCAGCAGCGTGGTGTCGACGTCGGTCAGGCGGACGGCGGGCACGCCGGGGTCGCGACGGGGGGCCTCGTCGGATCGCTCGGGGGCGTTCACGGCTGTCCTCTTCCTGTCGCGGGCCGGTTGGTGCCAGACGGCCGACCGACCGTAGATGCTGCCCCAGCCTGCGCGCCAATCGTTTCACCTTGCGGGGTGGGGGCCGTGAAGAACGTGTGACGGCCGTGTGTCGAGGACCACCCCCACGACTTCGTGAATGAATTCACAAACCCTCGGAGGGGGTCTCCCTCCGATGTAGCGTCGAGTGCGTGGAGCCCCTCCTCGCCCTCACGTCCCTGGTCACCGACGACCCCGCCGGGCTGCTCCCGGCGCGGCAGCAGATGGCGCTGTCGCTGGGCTGGCACATCGTGCTGGCCTGCTTCGGCGTCGCCTTCCCCACCATCATCTTCGCGATGCACTGGCGCGGCATCTACCGCGACGACCCCGACGCGCTGGTGCTGGCCAAGCGCTGGTCGAAGGTCTCCGCGGTGCTCTTCGCGATCGGCGCGGTCTCCGGCACGGTGCTGTCCTTCGAGTTCGGGCTGCTGTGGCCGGGCCTGATGAGCCGCTTCGGCGACGTGCTCGGACTGCCCTTCGCCTTCGAGGGCCTCGCCTTCTTCCTCGAGGCCATCTTCCTGGGCATCTACCTCTACGGATGGGGACGCATCCCGCCCAAGCAGCACCTGCTGATGCTCGTGCCGATGGGCATCACCGGCGTCGTCGGCACCTTCTGCGTGCTCGCGGTCAACGGGTGGATGAACAACCCCACCGGCTTCCGCATCGAGGGCGGCGAGGTCGTCGACGTCCAGCCCTGGGTGGCCTTCCTCAACGACGGCGTGTGGATGCAGTTCCTCCACATGTGGGTGGCGGCCTTCATGGTCGCGGGCTTCGCGATCAGCGCGGTCTACGCCGCCGGGATGCTCCGCGGTCGCCGCGACCGCCACCACCGCCTCGGCTTCACCGTGCCCTTCGTCTTCGCCACCGTGGCCGCGCTGCTCCAGCCGGTCATCGGCCACCTGCTCGGCTCCCGGCTCGCCTCGACGCAGCCGGCCAAGTTGGCCGCCTTCGAGCTGGCCCTGGAGACCGAGAGCCCCTCGCCGCTGCGCCTGGGCGGCCTGCTGGTCGACGGGGAGGTCCGCTACGCCCTCGACATCCCCTACCTCGGCTCGCTCATCGCGCGGAACTCCTTCACCGAGCCGGTGCAGGGCCTCGACACCATCCCCGTCGACGAGCAGCCGCCGGTCAACATCACCCACCTGGCCTTCCAGTCGATGGTCGGCATCGGCACCCTGCTGGCCCTCGCGGTCGTGGTCTTCTGGCTGGCCCGCTGGCGCGGGCACGACCTGCTCGGCAACCGCTGGTTCCTGCGCGGCGCCGTGCTCGCCGGACCCCTGGCCGTCGTCGCCCTCGAGGCGGGCTGGATCGCCACCGAGGTCGGCCGGCAGCCCTGGGTCGTCTACGGCGTCATGCGCACCACCGAGGCCGCCGGTGACAACCCCGGCCTGTGGTGGCTGCTCGGCATCTCCACCGTCGTCTACACCGCGATGACCGTCGGCGCCGTGGTCGTGCTCCGCTCGATGGCCCGGCGCTGGCGCGAGGGCGAGGAGGACCTGCCCAGCCCTTACGGCCCGGAGCGCGAGTCGCTCGAGGGGGCCGACGCGTGAGCCTCGAGCTGGCCGTCGCCGCGGCGCTGTTCACCGGCGTGATCGCCTACGCCCTCCTCGGCGGGGCCGACTTCGGGTCGGGCTTCTACGACCTCACCGCGGGCGGCAGCCGACGCGGCGCGGAGCTGCGCACCCAGGTCGACCACAGTCTCGGGCCGGTGTGGGAGGCCAACCACGTGTGGCTGATCTACGTGCTCGTCGTGTGGTGGACCGGCTTCCCGGCCTCCTTCGCCTCCACCATGAGCACGCTGATCTTCCCCATGCTCTTCGCGCTGCTGGGCATCGTGCTGCGCGGGGCCGCGTTCGCGTTCCGCAAGTACTCCGGCTCGCTGCGCCAGGCCCAGCTCTTCGGCGCGGTCTTCGCCGCCTCCTCGCTGATCACGCCCTTCTTCCTCGGCGCGGCCGCCGGCGCGATCGCCTCGGGGCGGGTGCCGGCCGAGGGACGCGGCGACGTGTGGGGGTCGTGGCTGACCGCCACGTCGTTCTTCGGCGGGGCCATCGCCGTCGGCACCTGCGCCTTCCTCGCCGGGGTCTTCCTGGTCGCCGACGCCGCGCGGGCCGGCCGCACGCACCTGGTGGCGCAGCTGCGCACCCGGACCCTCGGTGTCGGCGCGGTCACCGGGCTCGTCGTCTTCGCCGCCCTGGTGCCGCTCCACGAGGACGCCCCGACCCTGTGGGTCGGCCTCAGCGGCCGCGCCCTGCCGCTGGTGCTGCTCTCCGCCGCGGCCGGCGCCGCCACCCTGTGGCTGCTCTGGGTCGGACGCCACTCCGTGGCCCGGCTGACCGCCCTCGTCGCCGTGGCCGCCGTGGTGTCGGGCTGGGGGATCGGGCAGTACCCCTGGCTGCTCGTCGACGAGGTCACCCTCACCGACGCCGCCGGCGCCCCCGCCACGCTGGCCGCCCTCCTCGTCGCCGTGGGCATCGCCGGCGCCGTCGTCCTGCCCGCCCTGGCGTACCTCTTCTCGCTGACGCAGTCGGAGAAGTGGGCCGACGCGGGGCACTGAGGGCGTCGGGTGGGGTCGGCGGGCGTCCGCGGGTTTCGCCAGCCGGCCGGTGAAACCCGCACCTGTCGGCCCACGCGTCGGCCGACAGGTGCGGGTCGGGGCCGACAGGTGTGACGCGTGGGACAGCTGGGGACCCAGCGGTACGTCAGGCGACGGGGTCGGCCGCGACCGGCTCGACCAGGCTGAGCTCGGCCGGGGCGGGGAGCACGACGCGGAAGGCGTTGGCGGCGGCGTCGTAGGAGACCCGTCCGCCGTGGGCCTCGACCAGCTCCCGCACCACCGACAGGCCCAGGCCCGACCCACGGCGGCCGGTGCCCTCGGCGCGGGTGTAGGACTCGAAGAGCCGCGGCACGAAGTCGGCCGGCACCCCGGCCCCCGCGTCGGAGACGGCCAGCTCGACCAGGGCGGGCCCCGGGGCGGCGGGCGGCCCGGGGAGCGGGCGGGCGGCCAGGACGACCGGCTCGGCGCCGTAGGCCTGGGCGTTGCCGACCAGGTTGACCAGCACCTGCTGCAGGCGCAGCGGGTCGGCCTGCACCCGGAGCCCGGGCTCGCACTCCAGGCGCAGGTCGAGGTCGGGGAAGACCTCGGCACAGGCCTGCAGCTCCGCGGCGAGCAGGAGCGGCGCCGGCTCCAGAGCGACCACCCTGCGGTCGGTGGTGGCCACCGCGAGCATGTCCTCGGTCATGAGCGTCAGCCGGCGGGTGAGCATGCGGCTGCGGTCGATCATGGTGGCCTGCCGCTCCTCGCCGAGGTCGCGTCCGGCCTCGGAGAGCAGCTCGAGGTAGCCCTGCAGCCCGGTCAGCGGGGTGCGCATGTCGTGGGTGACCACGGCGACCATGTGCTCGCGCAGGTTCTGAGCGTCGAGGAGCTGGCGGTTGGTGGTCTCCAGGCGCACCGAGTCGCGCAGCACCTGGCGGTGCAGCGCGGTGACCTCGCGCAGCATGGCGAGCAGCACGACGGTCGCGGCGGTGAGGGCCAGGGCGCGTGCGCCGTACCACCCCACGGTGAAGCGCGACTCGGAGAAGAGGGTGAGGGTGGCGTCGCCGGTGGTGGCGACCACGGCGACGATCGCCCACGCCTCGATGCCCTGGGCGTCGCGGCGCCCCAGGACGCCGACGAGGGCCGCGCCGAGCGAGAGCAGGCAGAGCGCCACGATCCACGGGCCGAAGCGCTCGGTGAGCACGGTGTAGTCGCCGTCGACGATGATCGTGGGGATCCGGTCGGCGCCCGCGGTCACCAGCGCGGTGGTCCCGACGGCCGCGGCCAGGACGGCGCCGTGGGTCAGCAGCAGCCGGCGGCCGCGGTGCTCGAGGCTGCCCAGGCGCGCCTCCAGCCCGGCCGGCCACGGCGCCAGGGCCAGCCCGACCAGCACCGGCAGCCCCGTGTGCCAGGCCGCCCACAGCCACGGCGCGCTGCTGGGGGAGGCGCCGAGGAGCCCGGTGGGGGTGAAGAGCCCGCCGAAGACCAGGGCGTGGGGCACGACGATCGCGGCCGACCAGACGTAGGCGGCGCTGAGCGCCAGCACGCGGGGCCCGCCGCCGGCGCGGTACTGCTCGACCAGCAGCACCGCCGTCAGCAGGTCGCAGGCCAGCACCAGGGTGAGGAAGGCCGGCAGGAAGGCGGGGTGGGGACCCAGCAGCAGGTCGGCGTTGAGGAACAGCAGCCCGACCACGGCCGGCACCACCGCCGCGACCACCAGGGGCGCACGACGGGAGGAGGAGGGCAGCGCGGCGGGCGGCGAGGTCGGAGCCTCGACGGTGCCCCCCGCGGCCGTCAGGACGGTCACGCCCGCAGTCTGACGCATGGCGCCCCCGCCCGCGGTGCTTCGCCGCGATCCGGGCCAGCTCCCCACCCGGCCGTGCGGGGCCTGGCTACCGTGGTCGGCGTGAGCCTGACGACCGCGCCCACCCGCCCCCGGCGCAGCTGGCCCGCCGCCCTCGGGATCTCCCTCGGCTTCGTCGCGCTGCTGTGGGTGCTCGAGCTCGTCGACGCCCTCCCTGGGGTGCAGTGGGACGACGACGGGATCCGCCCGCGCACCGGCGACGGCCTCGTCGGGGTGCTGCTCGCCCCGTTGCTGCACGGCGGCTTCGACCACCTCGCCTCCAACTCCCTGCTGGCCGCGCCCCTGCTCTTCCTCGTGCTGCTCGGGGGCATCGGGCGCGGGCTGGCCGCCACAGCGGTCATCTGGCTGCTCGGTGGGCTCGGCACCTGGCTGGTCTCCCCGGCCGGCACGGTGCACATCGGGGCCTCCGGTCTCGTCTTCGGCTGGCTGGTCTACCTGGTGCTGCGCGGCTTCGTGGCCCGTCGGGTCGGCCAGATGGTGCTCGGCGTCGTGCTGCTGGTCGTCTACGGCGGGCTGCTGTGGGGCGTGCTGCCCGGGCAGCCGGGCATCTCGTGGCAGGGCCACCTCTTCGGAGCGCTGGCCGGCGCGGTCGCGGCGTACGTCGTGGCCCGGCCGGGCGCGGACACCTCGCGGGGCTGAGGCCGCCGGACCGTAGGGTCGGGCGGCGTGAGCGAGACGAGCACCGGCGAGGGCCCGGGCGAGGACCTGATCGTGACCCGCGGCGACGGGGTGGTGGAGGTCGTGTTCAACCGGCCCCACCGCCGCAACGCCTTCACCCGGGCGATGTACGCCGCGCTGAAGGACCTCTGCGCCGACCTGCGCGAGGACAGCAGCGTGCGGGTGCTGGTGCTGCGCGGCGCCGGCGGGCGGGCCTTCGCGGCGGGCAACGAGATCAGCGACTTCGTGGACGCCGACGCGGTCGCCTACGAGGACTGGATCCGTGACCTGCTCGAGCAGCTCTTCGCGCTGCCGCAGGTCACCGTGGCGGCCGTCGACGGGGTCTGTGTCGGCGGGGGACTGGCTGTCGCGACCCACTGCGACCTGCGCCTGGCCACGGCCGGCTCGCGCTTCGGCTACCCCATCGCCCGCACGCTGGGCAACGCGCTGGCCGCCTCGATCGTCTACCGCTGCGCCACCGTCTTCGGCGAGCCGGTGACCCGCGAGATGCTGCTCGCCTCGCGGCTCGTCGACGCCGAGCGCGCCCACGCCGTCGGTGCGCTGATGGCCGTCTCGCCCGACTCCGAGGCCCTCGACGCCGAGCTCGCCGCCCTGCTCGACGGGCTGCGCGCCGCCTCCTCGGTCACCCTGCGCGCGACCAAGGGCCAGCTGCTCGACCGCGCCCGCCGGCTCGAGGCCTCGCCCGCCGGTGACCACGAGCTGTTGCGCGAGGTCTACACCGGGCCCGACTTCGCCGAGGGGGTCCGGGCGTTCCTGGGCAAGGAGAAGCCGGCCTTCGGGTGAGGCTGCGGGTTTCGCCAGCCGGCTGGCGAAACCCGCACCGGTCGCCCCACGCACGGGCCGACAGGTGCGGGTCCGGGCCGACAGGTCCACCCCGCGGGCCCGGTGGAGGGGCGCGCCGGCCGCGCAGGGCGTCCGGGCGCGGAATGTGCCCGGGTCGGTCGTTGTTGGCGACAACCATGCCCCTCGACGACTCGCGCCGTGTCTCCGTGCTCCTCGGGCTCCTCTTCGGCCTGGCCGGCATGGGGTCGGCCTCGGCGGCCATCGCGCTGCCCGCGATCGGCGCGGAGTTCGGCACGAGCGTGGGCGGCGCGACCTGGGTGATCAGTCTCTACGCGCTGATGCTCGCGGTGACCACTGCGGTCTACGGCCGCGTCTCCGACCTCGTCGGGGTCAAGCTGCCGCTCGTCATCGGCATCGGCCTGATGACCAGTGGCGCGCTGGTCGCGGCCTTCGCGCCCTCCTTCGGCGTGCTGCTGGCCGCTCGGCTCTTCCAGGGCGCGGGCGCGGCGGCGGTGCCGACCCTGGGCGTGGCCATCCTCAGCGCGCGGTACGACGGGGCCGTGCGCGGTCTGGCCCTGGGTCGCCTCGCCGGCGTGGCGGCGGCGGTCAGCTGTCTCGGGCCGCTCCTCGGGGGCCTCGTGGAGCACGCCTTCGGGTGGCGCGCGGTGATGGCGATCCCGATCCTGGGCGTCGCCGTGATCCCCTTCCTGTGGCGCGCCCTGGTGGGGGAGGGCACGGGCGCGAGCCTGGACGTCCTCGGAGCCGTGCTGGTCGCGGTGACCGCGGCCGGGCTGGTGCTGCTCGTGCAGTCGCCGTCGACCGGCGTGGTGGTGGCCCTGGTGGGCCTGCTGCTGCTCGTGCTCGGCGCTCCGCTGGCGACGCTGCGGGTGCGGCGGCGGCCCCACGGGTTCCTGCCGCTGGCCGTGGTGCGCAATCCCGCCGTCGTGCGCAGCGCGGTGGCCGCGGCCGCGGTGCCGGCGGCGTGGTTCGGCCAGCTCATCGCGGTGCCGGCCGTGCTGGTGGCCGAGGGCTGGGAGCCCTGGCAGGTCGGACTGCTCCTCGTGCCGAGCGCCGTGCTGGCGCTCGCCGTGCCGCGGGTGGCCGGCCCGCTCATCAGCGGCATCGGCCCGACCGCCTGCCTGGCCATCTCCGGGGCCGTCGCCTCGGTGGCCCTGCTCGTCGCGGGCGTCGGGGCGATCCTCGACGTGCCGGCCGTGCTGGGCGGGGCCGTGGTGCTGGTGACCTTCGCCTTCGGCCTCGGTCAGCCCTCGCTCAGCGCCGCGGTCGGCGACGCCGTCGACGCCGACGTGCGCGGCGTCGCGCTCGGTGTGGCCACCCTGGTCTTCATGACCGGCGGCTCGGTCGGCTCCGCCGTGGTCGGCGGCCTCGGCGACGTGATCGGCATCGGCCCCAGCCTCGCCGTGCTCGCGCTGCTGCCGCTGGCCGGTCTGCTGGTGCTCGCCCCGGCGCTGCGCGGCTCCCGGTCGTCGCGGCGCGTGGAGCCGGCGTACGCCGAGGTGGAGTGAGGGCGGGGCCGCTCAGGCCGGCTCGACGAGAGCCTCGCTGAGCGCGCTCAGCTCGGAGCCGTCGAGTCCGTGGCCGAGCAGGTAGGCCCGCGCGCCGCCGTGGCGCTCCTCCAGCGTGGACAGGAAGGCCCACATGGTCTCGGGTGTCGACCCGAGCGCCTCCTGCGGCACCGCGGCGATCCGGTCGCCGTACGCCGGCAGCCGGGTCAGCTGCTCGCGCAGCCCCGCGATGGCCTGCGCCGTGCGGGCGTAGTCGGCCACCAGGTCGTCGGCGGTCACGCCGACCGCGCGCAGCAGGACGGCCACGGTCACCCCCGTGCGGTCCTTGCCCGCGGAGCAGTGCGCGAGCAGGGGGCGGTTGGCCGGGTCGGCGAGCAGCCGGGCCACGGTGACGATGCGGTCGCCGGAGGCGTCGAGGTAGCGGGCGTAGTGGGCGGCGACCCAGTCGCTGCGGTGGGAGGCGGTGAAGTCCCAGGCCACGTCGGCGGCGTGGATCTCGACGTGCTCGGCGCGTCGCTCGCGCTCGCGCAGCGCGGCGCTGGTCTCCTCGGCCACCTCGCGCGGCCCGCGCAGGTCCACGCGGCAGCGCACGCCGAGGCCGTCGTCGCCGACGAGGACCTCGGCCTGGGCGGCGTCGAGGAAGGCCACCGTGCCGCTGCGGTAGAGCACGCCGTGGCGCGTGCGCCCGCCGTCGTCGGTGCGCAGGCCGCCCACGTCACGCAGGTTGTGCAGGTCGGGGAGGTCGGCGGGCGGACCGGCGGGGGCGGCCAGGGGGTCGTGGGTCACGGAGCAAGCCTGCCTCGGTGCCGGGTGGTTCACGCGGCCGGCACCGCAGGGCAGGCGCCCAGCGTGGTCGTGGTGAGCATCAGGGGACCGAGCGCGGCCCACGCGTCGCCGTAGTACGTCGGCGCCGCCTCGGCGGCCGTGTCCGCGGCCGCCAGCGCCGCGCGCGCGGCGGCGGGGTCGCCCGACGCGGCGTCGGCCCCGGCGCGGGCCACCAGCATCACCGGGCTGGTGAATCGCGACAGCGGCTCGCCCGACAGCGCCAGCACGTCGACGTCCAGCTCGGGGCCCAGCCGGTCGGCGGCCCGTGCGGCGATGGCGCGGTCGTCCGGGTCGCACGACTCGGCGTGACGGGCCAGCACGCGCGCTGCGTCGTAGCCGAACTGCGGCCCTCCTCCGCTCGGGGAGCCGGTCGCCCGGACCGACCCGTCGGAGGACACCTCGGCCCAGTCCGGCGGCAGGCGACCACCGAACGTCAGGCCCTCCAGGGCCGCTCGCGACCCGGCGGTCAGCTCCTCCCAGCGGGGGTCGTCGGAGGCCGCGTCGAGCAGACCGGTGGCGACGGGCGAGACGTAGCTGGGGTTGAAGACGTACGGCGAGCGCTGGGTGGCCCACGGTCCGGCGACCAGGACGAGGCCCGCCGGGGTGCGGACGGTCTCGTGGTCGAGCAGCGCCGTGCCCAGCCTCAGCCCCGCCTCGGTGTAGTCGGCCTCCTCGAAGGTCCGGCCCGCGGTGACGAGGGCCCGTGCGGCGTCGAGGTCGGCGTCGGCGGCCGGGGACGCGTCGACCACCGCTCCGTCGGCCCACCGCCAGCTGAGCAGGCCCTCGGCGGTCATCAGCTCCTCGCGCGTCCAGTCCCACACCCGGTCGAACGTGACGCGGTCGCCGGTGGCGACCGCGAGCAGCATGGCGTAGGCCTGGCCCTCGCTGACGGTGTCGCCGCCCTGGTCGGTGCGCGCGACCCGGCCGTCCGGCTCGACGTAGGTCTCCAGGAAGGCCCGGGCGTCGACGTCGGCGCGTGGTCCCTCCGGCCCCCTCTCGTTGCCGGTGGGGCGCAGGGCGAGGACGAGCGTCGTGGTGACCAGCGCGACCACGAGCGCTGCGGCGCAGCAGGCACCGAGCAGGCGCAGGGCCCGTCGTCGAGCGGAGCGCGGGGGCTCCGGCGCCGTGGCCCCGCCGTCCATCAGGCGCGCTCGGTGGCGAAGACGATGAGGTTGTCCTGGTAGCCGCCCGCGTCGGCGACGTAGGCGCCGTCGCAGGTGATCAGCCGCAGCTGCGCGTCGGGGGTCTGGCCGTAGACGGCGCGGGTGGGGAAGGCGTCCTTGGGGGCGGTGGCGAGCCGGTCGACGGTGAAGCTGGTGGTGGTGCCGTCGTCGCCCAGCACCTCGACCAGGTCGCCGGGACGCAGCGCCTCGAGCCCGGTGAACACCGCGGGCCCGGTGGGGGAGTCGACGTGCCCCGCGATCACGGCGGGGCCGGTCTCGCCGGGCCGCGGGCCGGCGGCGTACCAGCCCGCCACCTGCCAGCGCGGCGGGCGCTCCAGGGTGCCGTCGGCGAGCACGGCGAGGTCGTCGAGGCGCGAGACGATCCCCAGGCGCGGCACCCGCACCTCCACCGGTCGCGCCGCCGTGGCCCCCTGCACCGGGATCGTCGAGGCACCCGACGACGGCGCGGAGGAGCCCGACGGGGCGGTCGGGGCGGTCGGGTCGGCGGCAGCGGAGGGCGCGGCAGCGGCCGGCGAGGACGCCGCCTGCGGTCCCTCCCCGGCTCGTACGGCGACCAGCGCCGCGACGCCCGCGACGACGAGCAGCGTCACCGCGGCGGCGCGGCGTGCGACGGGGCGGGAGCTCACAGGTCGGCCTCGGGGTCGGCGGTGCGGGGGGCGGGCGCCGGTCGGGGGACCGGCGGGGTCGGTCAGGCGGTGGCGCGTCCGCGGCGCAGCAGCACGAGGCCGCCCAGCGCGGCGAGGGCGGCCAGGACGCCCGCGGCGGGCGCGGTCAGGTCGGTCCGGGCGCCTGCGGTGGGGGCGAGGCCACCGGCGCCGGTGTCGACGCCGCCGGAGGGCATGGTGGCCGCGCTGCCGCTGTCCTGGAGGGCCTTGATCTCGACGCCGCCGTCGGCCCCGTCGACGACCAGGAGGGTGTAGACGCCGCCGGCCTTGACCGCGACCTTGCCGGTGGTGGGCATGTCGGAGCCGGAGGCGACGTCGACCTGCCAGGTCTGCGCCGCGACGTTGGCGTAGGGCGTGGAGCCGCCGGTGGCGACGTCCTCGGCGATGACCGGGCCGCCGACGACGGCCGCGGAGACGGGACCGTTGTCGCCGACGCCGGAGACCAGCCTGACCTTGGCCTGCCCGGCGGGCGGCGGGGTGAGGTCGTCGTCGATGACCTCGGTGCGCAGCGACTCGCCGCGGCCGGTGGCGACGACGGTGGCCGCCGAGCCCGGGTCGACCTCGACGAGCCGGGCCACCATGGGCTTGGCCGAGAGCGGCTGGCCGGCCTCGCGGAAGGCGATGCGGTAGCGGCCGGCCGGGAGGCGCTGGAAGTCGGAGACCTCGCCGTAGGGGACGTCGGTGAGGTTGAGCCGGCTGCCGTCGTCGAGGGGCAGCACCCGCACGTCGGCGTCGCCGGTGCCGGGGCTGAGGTGGCCCAGGCGCAGCCAGCCGGTGGTGGCGGGGGCCTTGGCGGCCGGGCCGTTGCCCGCCGTCGAGGGGGCGGCGGTGGCGCTCGGCGCCAGCGTGGTGGCCGCGACGGCTCCGAGGGCCAGCGCGGCCAGGACGGTCCGGGCCGGGGTGGTTCGGGCGGTGCGGGGACGGCGGTGCGGGCTCACGGGTGCTCCTCGAGCGTTGGCTGACGGTCGTGCGGCGTCGAGACGTCGAGGAGTCGGTGCAGCTGGTCCCCCCGGCCCGGCCTGGCGGCGACCGCGCGCGCCCGGGAAGGGTCGGCGCGGTGGTCACCAGGCACCACGGTACGTGACATACCCCGTACTCGCGCTCTTCATGCCTGCCGGACGGCCGAGGGCCCGCCCCGTCGTGAGACGGAGGCGGGCCCTCGGGGGTGGAGCGGGGTGGCGCGGGTGCCTACTTGCTGGCCTTGCGGGCGCGGCTGGCGATCTTCGCGCGCTCGCCGGCGTCGAGGATCACCTTGCGGATGCGGACCATCTCGGGGGTCACCTCGACGCACTCGTCGTCGCGGCAGAACTCCAGGCTCTGCTCCAGCGACAGCTTCTTGGCCGGGATCAGCTTCTCGAAGTTGTCGGAGGTGGCGGAGCGGATGTTGGTCTGCTGCTTCTCCTTGGTGATGTTGACGTCCATGTCGTCGGCGCGGGAGTTCTCGCCGACGATCATGCCCTCGTAGACCTCGGTGGTCGGCTCGAGGAACATCACGCCGCGCTCCTGCAGCGAGGTCATGGCGTAGGCCGTCGCGGCGCCCTTGCGGTCGGCGACGAGCGAGCCGTTGTTGCGCGAGCGGATCTCGCCGGCCCACGGCTCGTAGCCCTCGGAGATGTGGTGGGCGATGCCGGTGCCGCGGGTGTCGGTGAGGAACTCGGTGCGGAAGCCGATCAGGCCGCGGGCCGGCACGAGGAACTCCATGCGGACCCAGCCGGTGCCGTGGTTGGTCATCTGCTCCATGCGGCCCTTGCGGGAGGCGAGCAGCTCGGTGATCGTGCCGAGGTACTCCTCCGGGGCGTCGATGGTCAGGCGCTCGACGGGCTCGTGGACCTTGCCGTCGACCTCCTTGGTGACCACCTGCGGCTTGCCGACGGTGAGCTCGAAGCCCTCGCGGCGCATCTGCTCGACCAGGATGGCCAGCGCCAGCTCGCCGCGGCCCTGCACCTCCCACGCGTCGGGGCGCTCGGTGGGCAGGACGCGCAGCGACACGTTGCCGATGAGCTCGGAGTCGAGGCGGTCCTTGACCAGGCGGGCGGTGACCTTGGCGCCCTTGACCCGCCCGACCAGCGGCGAGGTGTTGGTGCCGATG
Source organism: Nocardioides sp. P86 (assembly GCF_023712465.1). Classification (NCBI taxonomy): domain Bacteria; kingdom Bacillati; phylum Actinomycetota; class Actinomycetes; order Propionibacteriales; family Nocardioidaceae; genus Nocardioides; species Nocardioides sp. P86. The sequence goes on from NZ_JAMAYE010000004.1 coordinate 93,231, forward strand.
GTCATCGAGATGGCGGGCTCGTCGACGTGGATGAGCGGCAGCGCGACCGGGTTCTCGGGGTCGGCGAGGGTCTCGCCGATGGTGATGTCGGGGATGCCGGCGATGGCGACGATGTCGCCCGGCCCGGCGGACTCGCCCGGCTTGCGCTCGAGGCCCTCGGTGACCAGCAGCTCGGTGATGCGGACGTTCTTGGTCTCGCCGTCGCGCTTCATCCAGGCGACGGTCTGGCCCTTCTTCAGGGTGCCCTCGTGCACGCGCACGAGAGCCAGGCGGCCCAGGAACGGCGAGGAGTCGAGGTTGGTGACGTGGGCCTGGAGCGGCGCGCCCTCGGTGTAGGTCGGGGCGGGGATCGTCTCGAGGATCGTCTTGAAGAGCGGCTCGAGGTCGGGGGAGTCGGGCAGCTCGCCGTTGGCGGGCTGGTCGAGACCGGCGACGCCGGCGCGGCCCGAGGCGTAGACGACCGGGAAGTCGAGCGCGTCCTGGCTGTGGCTGTCGTCGAGCAGGTCCATGAAGAGCTCGTAGGTCTCGTCGACGACCTCGGCGATGCGGGCGTCGCCGCGGTCGGTCTTGTTGACGACCAGGATCACCGGCATGTCGGCGTTGAGCGCCTTGCGCAGCACGAAGCGGGTCTGCGGCAGCGGGCCCTCCGAGGCGTCGACCAGCAGCACGATGCCGTCGACCATGGACAGGCCGCGCTCGACCTCGCCGCCGAAGTCGGCGTGGCCCGGGGTGTCGATGATGTTGATCGTCATCGGCTTGCCGTCGGCCGCGGGGCCGGCGTAGTGGACCGCGGTGTTCTTCGCGAGGATCGTGATGCCCTTCTCGCGCTCCAGGTCACCGGAGTCCATGACGCGCTCGGCGACGCTCTCGGCCTGGTGGGCGGTGAAGGCGCCGGCCTGGCGCAGCATGGCGTCGACGAGGGTCGTCTTGCCGTGGTCGACGTGCGCGACGATGGCGACGTTGCGCAGGTCGTTGCGGGTGGTGTTTCCAGACATTCGGTGCGTCGTCACTTCCGGTGGGAGTCGAGGGGCCCCGATGGAGCCTCCTCGATTCTAGGGCCGCGAGGGGTCCCCGCCCCCATCGGCGGCGGGGGCTGTGAGGTGCGCGACGACGTCGGCGGGCTCCAGCCGGGCGTACGCCGCCGTCGCGGCGGCCATCGCCCCGTCGGCCGCGAAGCGGCCCTCGTGGCGCCCCGCGGCGTCGCTCCACGACCAGCCCCAGACCCCGCCGCCGCGGGCCACCTCGACCCGGGTGTCGCGCGTCGGCGCAGGCGGCGGGGCCGGCTCCAGGCCACGCTGCTCGCGCCAGGTCGCGCCCAGCAGGGCCGCGAGCGTCGCGGCCAGGGCACGTCGCGCGGTCGGTCCCCCGGCCCCGGCCCCGGCGTCCGGCCGGGTGGCGACCGCGGCGACCGGGCGCTCGAGGCCGTCGGCGTCGAGGCGGGAGACCGCACCGCCCTGGCGGTCGCAGCGCACGACGTACGACGACCCGGCGGCGTCCTCGACCCGCGCGTGGCCCGGGCCGTGGGCGAGCACCGTCGCACCGACGGCGGCCAGGGCCTCCACGACGTCGGCGTCGAGCAGCCGGGCGGCACCGTCGACCGTGCCGAGCTCCCGCTCCTCGGCCTCCCAGCGACGCCGCCACCCGTCGCCGGCACCGCCGGCGAGGGCGGCGCGGTCCGGCAGTCGGCCCAGGGCGAGCTCCTCCAGCAGCAGCGACCCGTCGACGCCGGGCCACGGCTCGAGGCGGACCCGCGGGGGGTCGAGCTCGGCCACGGTGCGCTCGGGGTCGCGGAGCACCCGCGTGCCCGTGGTCGCGCTGTGCATCCCCAGCCAGTCGCCGCCGTGGCGCAGCAGCAGGACCACGTCGGCGCCGCCCGCGGCGACCGGCGGCACGACCGCGGGCACGACCTGGGGGAGCAGCGCCGCCAGCGTCGTCGCCGCCGGCACCTCCACGGTGTGCTCGGCAGCGGGCTCGGCAGCGGACTCGGCAGCGGACTCGGCGGCGGGCTCGCCCGCTGCGGCGCCGGCCACCGGGTCGCCGACCACCGTCACCCGCACCGGGGCGCCCTCGCGACCCGCTGCGCCGCGACGTCCCCCGGTCCTGGGCCCGGTCCTGCCGCCGGTCCCGCCTGCCCTCCTCCTCGCTGCCACCGCCCCATCGTCGCCCACGACACCCCACGACACCCAGCACCCCACGGCGTCCGTGACGCTCCCGGTCGCGTGATCGCCCCGCCTAGGCTGGCGCCATGCCGAACATCGCCACCACCGACCGGGTCGACCGCGAGCAGCTGCTCGACTTCGTGCGCACCCGCCACCACCTGACGCTGATGACGACCAAGTCCGACGGCCGGCCGCAGATCTCGCCGGTCACCGGGGGCGTCGACGCCGAGGGCCGCATCGTCATCTCGACCTACCCCTCGCGCGCCAAGGCCACCAACCTGCGCCGCAACCCCGCCGCGACGGTGCTGGTGCACTCCGACGACTGGGACGGGCCGTGGGTGCAGGTCGACGGCACCGCCGAGGTGCTCGACATGCCCAGCCAGGAGGCCGAGGACGGCCTGGTCGAGTACTTCCGCTGCATCGCCGGCGAGCACTCCGACTGGGAGGAGTACCGGGAGGCGATGCGCCGTCAGGGCAAGTCGCTGCTGCGCATCACCGTGACGGGCTGGGGCCCGGTCGCCACGGGCGGCTTCCCGCCCGACCGCGTGCCCTCCTGACCTGCTCCGCGGAGCCGGCGCGGGCCCGCGCTCAGGACGCCGGCGCGGGCTCGGGCCCGAAGTCCTGCCGCTCGCACTCCGCGACGCCGCGGCACCAGCGCAGCGCGCGGTAGCGCCGCTCCAGCTCCTCACGCACCGCGGCGTACGCCGGGTCGCGCACCTGGCCGTCGGGCCCGACGAGGTTGCTCTCCTGGAAGGGGTCGAGCTCGCGGTCGTAGAGCTCCTCCGCGCCGTCCCACCACCGCACCCACGTGAAGCGGGGCGTGCGGACCCCGCGGAAGGACCAGCCGAAGGCCCGCAGCTCGCGGCGCCCGGAGGTGCCGGCCTGGATGAGGCTGGTGGCGCCCAGTGAGCCGCCCCGCAGCGCGGGCAGCAGCGACTCGCCGTCGGTGTGCCCGGCGGAGCGCACGTCGCCGAGCACCCCGGCCAGGTCGAGGAAGGTGGGGGCCAGGTCGACGATGGTGGCCGTCTCCGTGCTCGTCGTGCCGCCCGGCACGCCCGGACCGCGCAGCACGAAGGGGACCTGGAGGTCCTCCTCGTAGGGGTAGTTCTTGCCGTAGATGCGGTGCTGGCCGGTGAGGAAGCCGTTGTCGGAGACGTAGACGACCACGGTGTCGTCGAGCTCCCCGGCGCGGTCGAGGGCCTCGATGACGGCCGCGTTGGCCTCGTCGACGGCCTGCAGGCTGCGCAGCCGGTCGCGGTACCACTCGGTGCGCACCGGCACGCCGTCGCGGCCGCGGCGCACGGCGGGAGGCTTGTCGGAGGTGTCGGGCTCGTCGAAGGACGGGTCGTCGGCGCTGGGCAGCCCGACGTCGGAGAAGAGGCCGCGGTGGCGCTCGGCCGGCACGGGCGGGCCCCACGTGCCGTCGCTCTCGGTGGCGTCGTGGGGGCCCACGTGGGAGGCCCAGACGAAGAACGGCCGGTCGCCGGCCGACCAGCGCTCGACCAGGTCGACGGCCTGGTCGCGCACCACGTCGGCGACGTAGCCGTCGTAGGTGCGCGGGCGCCCGTCGTCGTAGAAGCGCGTGCCGTAGTAGCGGTAGGTGTCGGCGATCGTCGGGCTCCAGTAGTCCCAGCCGCGCATCCGGCGCGAGCCCGTGGTGTAGGAGTTCAGCGTCTTGCCGACGAACCCGGTGCGGTAGCCGGCGTCGTGCAGCCAGGCCGCGAGGTTCTGCTCGGTGTTGTGGCGGGCGAAGGCCTGGTAGCCGCCGTAGGCCCCGCGGTTGTGGCGCACGCCGTTGTTCTGGGCGTACTCCCCGGTGAGGATCTCCGCGCGCGCCGGGCAGCACAGCGGGTGGGGGCTGATCGCGTCGGTGAACTCCGTGCCCGCCTCGGCGAGCAGGCTCCGCGTCAGCGGCATGTGCTCCAGCTCGGTGTCGGTCTGGTCGTCGGAGCTGAGCAGGACGATGTTGGGGCGGGTGCCCCGGGCGTCGGCGACGTCGGTGACCGCGGTGCCCGTGGCCGGGTCGCCGTCGGCGCGCTCCGGGGCCTCACGGCACGACACCAGCCCGCCCACCACGAGCAGCCCGGCGAGCGCCCCGGCGAGCGCGCGGACGAGCGCCTGGCGGCGGCTCGGGGCACCGGGTGGTGTGCTCACGTCGGACTCCGTGGGGAAGGGCGGGGACCGGACGAGGGGACCGGCTGGCCGGCAAGTAAACCCGGACCCGCCCCCGTCGCGGGAATCCTGCTGGCCCCGCACCGGGCGACGTGGGCCGGGCGACGTGGGCCGGGCGACGTGGGCCTTGTCACTGTCGGCGGCGTGGGCTTCGCTGGGACGATGACTCTCGGGACCTCCTCCGCCCCCCGGCCGCGCGCCGGTCGTCGCTGCGGCTTCGTGCCGCCCTACCTGCTGCGCCGGCTCGGCCGGGAGCAGACGTTGTCGCTCGACGCCGGCTTCCGCGCGGCGCGCCCGGGCCCGGCGTCGGCGCCGCCGCCGCTCGCCGCGCGCGCCACCCCGGCCTGGACCGTGCACGACGCCGGGGCCACGACCACGCTTCCGGGCCGTCCGGTGCGGCGCGCGGGCGAGGGCGCGACCGGCGACCCCGCGGTCGACGAGGCCGCCACGGGCATCGCGGCCTCGCTGGCGCTCTTCGCCGACGTCTACGACCGCGACTCCTACGACGACGCCGGCGCGCCGGTGAGCCTGACGGTCCACTACGGCCGCGACTACGCCAACGCGTTCTGGGACGGCACGCAGCTGGTCTTCGGCGACGGCGACGGCGAGGTCTTCGGTCGCTTCACCGCCGCGGTCGACGTGCTCGCCCACGAGCTGGCCCACGCGGTCACCGAGCGCAGCGCGGGGCTGGTCTACCAGGGGCAGTCGGGTGCCCTCAACGAGTCGGTCTCCGACGTCTTCGCCGCCTGCCTCGCGCAGCGCCTGCTCGGTCAGTCGCCTCAGGAGGCCGACTGGCTGATCGGGGCCGACATCTTCCTGCCCGGGGTGGCCGCGCGCGGCCTGCGCGACATGCGCGCGCCGGGCACGGCCTACGACGACCCGCGCCTGGGCACCGACCCCCAGCCCGGCCACCTCGACGACTACGTCGAGACCAGCGAGGACAACGGCGGGGTCCACCTCAACTCCGGCATCCCCAACCGCGCCTTCCAGCTCGCCGCGGTCGCGGTCGGCGGCTCGAGCGCCGAGGGTGCCGGCGCGATCTGGTACGCCGCGCTCACCGGCGGCCGGGTCGGTCCGCGCACCGACTTCGCCGGCTTCGCGGCCGCGACGGTCGCTGCGGCCGGGGTGCACGCCGACGCCGTCGGCGCGGCGTGGGAGGAGGTCGGGGTGACGCCGCGGGCCGGTGGCGGCCGCGCGGGGGAGGACGGTGCGGTCGGTCGCGGCGCCGACCCGGGCCGTCGGCTGACGGTGCGGCGCACGGGCGGCTTCGCCGGCCTGCGCGCCGAGGCCGACCTCGACCTCGACGCCGACGACGACCCGCGCGCGGCCGAGGCGCGCTCGCTGCTCGAGCGCGTCGACCTCGCGGCGGCCGCCGCGCGCGCGGTGGAGCCGGGCGGCGCCGACCGCTTCGTCTACGACGTCGACGTGGCCGGCACGCACGTGCGGGTGCCCGAGCAGGCCCTCGGCGCCGACCTCGCGCGGCTGGTGGAGGTCGTGCTGCGGCCCCCGCAGGACCCCGCCTGAGCCGCGACCAGCCGGATCAGCCCGGCCGGATCAGCCCAGGGCGCGGTCGAGGGCGGCCTCGACGTGCAGCGTGGTGCTGGGGAAGACCGGGAGCTCGGAGTCGGCCTGGCGCACGAGCAGCTCCAGCTCGGTGCAGCCGAGCACGACGCCGCCGGCGCCGGCGTCCCAGAGCTGGGAGATCAGGTCGACCACGAAGCGGCGAGAGGAGTCCTCGACGCGCCCGTGGACGAGCTCCTCGTAGATGATCCGGTTCAGCTCGGCGTGGTGCTCGGTGGCGGGCACGTGCACGGTCAGCCCGTCGTCGGCGAGGCGGTCGGTGAAGAAGCTGCGCTCCATGGTGAAGGTCGTGCCGAGGAAGCCCACCTCGGAGACCTTGCGCGCCAGGCAGGCCTCGGCCACGACGTCGGCGAGGTGCAGCAGCGGCACGTCGACCGCGGCGGCGACCTCGTCGGCGACGCGGTGGAAGGTCGTCGTGCACAGCAGCAGCACGTCGGCCCCGGCCCGCTCCAGGCCCTGGGCGGCGGCCACCAGCACCGCGGCGACCTCGTCCCAGCGCTCCTGGGCCTGCAGCGTCGTGAGCTCGGCGAAGTCGAGGGAGGAGAGCACGACCTTGGCCGAGGAGAGCCCGCCCAGGCGCTGGGCCACGCCCAGGTTGAGCGCCTTGTAGTAGGCCGCGCTGCTCTCCCAGCTCATGCCGCCGACGAGTCCGATGGTCTGCATGCGGGTCAGTGTGACAGTCGGTGCATCAGCGCGTCAGCCGATGCGGTGGACCTTGTGCTGCGCGGCCTGGGCGCGGGGGCGGATGACCAGCTGGTCGATGTTGACGTGCGCCGGTCGGGTCACCATCCACACGATGGCGTCGGCGACGTCGTCGGCGACCAGGGGGTCGGGGACCCCGGCGTACACCGCGTCGGCCTTCTCCTGGTCGCCGTCGAAGCGGACCAGGGAGAACTCGTCGGTGCGGACCATGCCGGGGGCGATCTCGCACACCCGCACCGGCTGGTCGAAGAGCTCCAGGCGCAGGGTCTCGGTCACGACCTGGGTGCCGTGCTTGGCGGCGGTGTAGCCGGCACCGCCCTCGTAGGCCACCCGCCCGGCGGTGGAGCCGACGTTGAGGACCACCCCCGCGCCGCTGGCCAGCAGGGCCGGCAGCAGGGCGCGGGTGACCTGCATGAGGCCGATGACGTTGACCTCGTACATCCGGCGCCACTCCTCGGCGTCGGCCTGGGCCACGGGGGCGGAGCCGAAGGCCCCGCCGGCGTTGTTGACCAGCACGTCGAGACGCCCGCCGACGAGCTCGGCCAGCCCGGCGACCGACGCCTCGTCGGTGACGTCGCAGACCGCGGCCACCCCGTCGATCTCAGCGGCGAGCTCCTCGACCCGCTCGGCGCGCCGGGCCGCGCAGACCACGCGGTAGCCCGCGGCGGCGAGCTGGCGCGCGGTGGCCGCGCCGATCCCGCTGCTGGCGCCGGTGACCACGGCGAGCGGACGGTCGGCGGAGCCCGACCCGGGGTCGGTGGTCGGCGAGGTCGAGGGGGTGGAGGGGGCGCTCATGGCTCCATCCTGCCGCGCGGTGCCAGGTGTCCACGACCCGGTCGCCGGGTCGGGAATCCCCGGGCGGGCCGCAGGGTTCTTGTCCGGTGGACCACTCTGGTCCGTGGGCCTCCGCGCGCCGCGGGAGCCCGCAGGTCGGCGCAGGGGCGCCGGCGACGACGCGAGGAAGGGTGGCGCAGCGTGGGAGAGCTCCGCCGGCTGGCCATGATCAGCCTGCACACCTCGCCGCTCGACCAGCCGGGCACCGGCGACGCGGGCGGCATGAACGTCTACGTCATCGAGCTGGCCCGCCGCCTGGCCGCGCGCGGCGTCGAGGTCGACATCTTCACCCGCGCCACGCGGTCCACGCTGCCGCCCGTCGTCGAGGCCGGCGACGGCCTCGTCGTGCGCCACATCCACGCCGGTCCCTTCGAGGGGCTGACCAAGGAGGAGCTGCCGGCGCAGCTGTGCGTCTTCGCCCGCGAGGTGCTGCGGGCCGAGGCCGCCCAGCCCTCGGGGCACTACGACGCCGTGCACTCCCACTACTGGCTCTCCGGCCAGGTCGGCGCCCTGGCCCGCGACCGCTGGGGCGTGCCGCTGGTGCACTCGATGCACACCATGGCCAAGGTGAAGAACGACGCGCTCGCCCTCGGCGACCACCCCGAGCCCGCCGCCCGCGTCATCGGCGAGGAGCAGGTGGTCGAGGCCGCCGACATGCTGGTGGCCAACACCGACCTGGAGGCCAAGCAGCTGATCAACCTCTACGACGCCGACCCCGGCCGCGTGGAGGTCGTCCACCCCGGCGTCGACCTCGACCTCTTCCGGCCCCTCGACCGCGCCCGCACCCGCGACGACCTCGGCCTGGCCCGCGACGCCCACGTGCTGCTGTTCGCCGGGCGCATCCAGCCGCTCAAGGCTCCCGACGTGCTGCTGCGCGCCGTGGCGGTGATGCTCGAGCGCGACCCGGCGCTGCGCCACCGGCTGGTGGTGCCGGTCGTCGGCGGGCCCTCGGGCAGCGGTCTGGACCGCCCCGAGGCCCTGGCGACCCTGGCCCGCGACCTCGGCCTGGTCGGGTCGCCCGGCCGCCGCGACGTGGTGCGCTTCGTGCCGCCGGTCGCCCAGGCCGACCTGGCCCGGTGGTACGCCGCCGCCTCGGTGGTCGCGGTGCCGTCGTACAACGAGTCCTTCGGGCTGGTGGCCGCCGAGGCCCAGGCGGCCGGCACCCCGGTCGTCGCCGCGGCGGTCGGCGGGCTGACCACGGTGGTCGACGACGGTCGCAGCGGCCTGCTGGTCGACGGGCACGACCCACGGGCCTGGGCCGACGCGCTGGCCCGGGTGGTCGGCGACGAGGCCCTCCACGCGCGGCTCGAGGCCGGTGCCGTGGCCCAGGCACGCCGCTTCTCGTGGGAGGCCACCGCCGCCCAGGTGCTCGCGGTCTACGAGCGCGCGCGCACCCGCATGCGAGAGTCGGTGTCATGACCACACGCGACGCGGCCGCCGCGACCGTCCGGGCCTGGCTGAGCAGCAACGACCTCGAGGTGGAGGAGTCGGCCGAGGGCGTCTTCTCCTTCTCGCTGCCCGGCGAGAAGAAGCTCCAGACCCCCGTGCGCCTCGACATCGGCGCCCACGCCCTGGGGGTGCACGCCTTCGTGTGCCGCAACCCCGACGAGAACCACGAGCGCGTCTGGCGCTGGCTGCTGGAGAAGAACCTGCGGATGTACGCCGTGTCCTTCGCCGTGGACCGGCTCGGCGACATCTACCTCGACGGCCGTCTCCCGCTGCGCTCGGTCGACGAGACCGAGCTCGACCGGCTGCTCGGCTCGGTCCTGACCTACGCCGACGAGTCCTTCAACGCCATCCTCGAGCTCGGCTTCGCCTCCTCCATCCGCAAGGAGTGGGAGTGGCGCAAGCTGCGTGGGGAGTCCACCGCCAACCTCGAGGCCTTCCGCGGCTGGCTCGAGAGCGACCACGAGCCGGTCTCGGAGAACTGAGACCGGCCGGCTAGGCCCCGAGCAGCCCCTGAGCGCCCCCGCCGGCCCGCCAGCGGTCCAACCACGCGGCGACCTCGCCGGGCGGCAGCGGCGCAGCCACCAGGAAGCCCTGGAGCCGGTCGCAGCCGAGATCGCGCAGGCGGGGCACCACGCCGGGGTCCTCCACCCCCTCGGCCACCACGGCGAGGTCGAGGGCATGGGCGGCGCCCACGGTGGCGGCCACGAGGCGTGCCGCGGCCGGGTCGGTCGCGACGGCACGGGTCAGGGCCGGGTCGAGCTTGAGCTCGCGCACGCCCGCGTAGCCGGCCAGCGGGGCCAGCGAGGCCGCCCCGGCGCCGAACTCGTGGATGCTCACCCCGACCCCGAGGGCGTCGAGGGCGGCGAACAGCGCCTGCACCGCCGGGCGCGGGTGGGGCGCCGGCTCGGCGATCTCGAGCAGCAGGCACTCCGGCGGGGCCGGCGACGCGGCCAGGAGCGACGCGACGTCGTCGACGAAGCCGTCGACGAGCAGGTCGCGCGCGGCGACGTTGACCGACACCGTGGGCGCGTCGGTGGCCAGGTCGGTGAGCGGGTCGGCGGGCCGGGCGGCGGCCGCCAGCACCGCGTGGTCGGTGAGGGCCCGGGCCACGGCGTGCAGCGTCAGCGCCGTGAGGGCGCCCTCGGCCCGCGCCACCGGCAGGACGTCGCGGGGCAGGAGCCGCCCGCGACGGGGGTGGCTCCAGCGCAGCAGCGCCTCGTAGCCGCTCACGGTGCCGTCCCACCCGACCTGCGGCTGGTGGTGCAGGCCCAGGGCCTCGGAGCCGTCGCGGCGCTCGAGGGCCGCGCGCAGGTCGGCGCCGAGCGTGGGGTCCGCGGCGGCCTCCTCGCGCGCAGGCGCGCCCGGGCGGGCCTTGTCGGCGTACATCGCCCGGTCGGCCACGCGCATCAGCTCGACGAGGTCGTGCCCGTCGCGGCCCTCGAGAGCGACGCCGACGGAGGCGCCGACCCGCAGTCCCACCCCGTCGACCCGCACGGGCGGGGCGAGGGACCGGCGCACCGCACCGGCCAGCGAGGAGCCGTCGTCGCCGGGCGGAAGGGCGGCGGAGAGCACGAGGAACTCGTCGCCCCCGAGGCGCGCGACCAGGGCCCCGGGCCGCGCCGCGCGCTCGAGCCGGGCCGCGACCTCGACCAGCACGGCGTCGCCGGCGGCGTGCCCGAGCGTGTCGTTGACGTGCTTGAAGTGGTCGAGGTCGACGATCAGGACGGCCCGGCGGGTCGGGTCGCCGTGCCGCCCCCCGGTCAGGAGACGCCGGGCGCGCCGCTCCAGCCGCGCGCGGTCGGCCAGCCCGGTCAGCGCGTCGGTGCCCGCGCGGCCGACCCGACGGGTCACGGCCCCGCGACCGTGCGCCGCGCCCGGGGCTGCGGCCGGCGCCGGGCCACCGCGACGCCGACGAGGGCCAGCGCGCCGCCGGCGTAGGCGATGGTCGGCGGGGTCTCGTCGAGCAGCAGCAGGCCGAGCACGATGGTGATCGGCGGCACGAGGTAGGTGGTGACGCCGAGGTTGCCCGCGCTCATCCGCGACAGCGCGTAGGCGTAGGTGGTGAAGGCGATGGCCGTGGGGAAGGCGCCCAGGTAGACCACCCAGGCCACCGACGAGGCCGGCGCGGCCGCGGTCTCGGCGACCAGCCGGCCCGCGAAGGGCAGGCACGCGACCGCCCCGATCGTGCAGGCCAGCCACGTCACGTGCACCGCGGGCAGTCGCGCCACCAGGGGCTTCTGCAGCACGAGGCTCACGGCGTAGACGACCGCGGCGAGCAGGCAGAGGAGGACCCCGAGCAGGTCGCGCTCGCCGCTCTCCGAGGTCGACAGCCCGATGAGGGCGACGCCGCCGAAGGCCAGGGCCAGTCCGAGCCCGAGGTAGGGCGTGAACCGCTCGTCCAGGAAGAGCGCGGCCAGGAGCGCGATGAGCACCGGCGACACCTGGATGAGCATGGCCGCCGTGCCGGCGTCGACCCGCTGCTCGCCCTCGTTGAGCGCCACGTTGTAGACGCCGAACCACAGCACCCCGATCACGACCAGCGACACCCACTGCCGTGGCGTCGCCCGCGGCAGGCCCCGGGCCAGCGCGAAGGGCGCCAGGACGAGCGAGCCCACCACCAGCCGCCCCAGCGACAGGGCGCCGGGGGAGAAGTCGGCCCCGAGGTGACGGATCGCCACGAAGGCCGAGGCCCACAGCACCAGGGTCACCCCGACCGCGGCGACCGGCAGCCACGCGGCGGGGGCCGGGACGGCGTCGGAGGTCGGAGAGATGGGCGCCGGGGCCGAGGGACGGGTGGTCACGTGACCACCCTAGGGACGTGCGCCCGGCCCGGTCGCGCGGGTTTCGGACCGCACGGTCGGGGCCGTGCGCACCGCGGCGTCAGAGGTCGAGCTTGTAGCCCAGGCCCCGCACGGTGACGAGGTACCTCGGCTCGCCCGGGTCGGGCTCGAGCTTGGCCCGCAGCCGCTTCACGTGCACGTCGAGGGTCTTGGTGTCGCCGACGTAGTCCGAGCCCCAGACCCGGTCGATGAGCTGGCCGCGGGTCAGCACCCGCCCGGGGTTGCGCAGGAACATCTCCAGCAGCTCGAACTCCTTCAGCGGCAGCCGCTGCTCCTCGCCGTCGACGGTCACGACGTGGCGCTCCACGTCCATCCGCACCGGTCCGGCCTCGAGGGTGGCCGGGGCCAGGTCGGGCTCGGTGCCGCGGCGCAGCACGGCCCGGATGCGGGCGACCAGCTCGCGGGGGGAGTAGGGCTTGGTGACGTAGTCGTCGGCCCCGAGCTCCAGCCCGACCACCTTGTCGACCTCGTCGTCCTTGGCGCTCACCATGATCACCGGCACGTGGGAGGTCTGCCGGATCTGCCGGCACACCTCGGTGCCCGGGAGCCCCGGGAGCATCAGGTCGAGCAGCACGATGTCGGCGCCGTTGCGCTCGAACTCCGTGAGCGCGGCGTTGCCGTCGGCGGCGATGGCCACCTCGAAGCCCTCCTTGCGCAGCATGTACGCGAGGGCGTCGCTGTAGCTCTCCTCGTCCTCGACCACCAGTACCCGTGTCACGGGCTCTCCTCCTGCATCTGTCGTTCGTGCGCGTGGTGCTGGGGCAGCGTGAGGGTGAAGGTCGAGCCCTGACCCTCCGCCGACCAGACCCGGACCTCGCCGCCGTGGGTGGCGGCGACGTGCTTGACGATGGACAGCCCCAGTCCGGTGCCGCCCGTCGAGCGGTGTCGTGCGGGATCGACGCGGTAGAACCGCTCGAAGATCCGGTCGAGCTCCCCGGCGGGGATGCCGATGCCCTGGTCGACCACCGAGATCTCGACCGTGCCGTCGTCGGCCTTGGTGGTGACCAGCACGGTCGAGTCGGGCTCGCTGTAGGACACCGCGTTGGCCACGAGGTTGGACACCGCGGCCATCACCTGGCCCTCGTTGCCGAAGACCTCGAGGCCCTCGGTGCCGTGGACGATCACCGAGATCCGCTTGTCCTCGGCGTCGATCTTGCTGGTGTCGACCGCGACCTGCACGACCTCGTCGAGGTCGACGGCCACCGGCGCGTCGAGCGGGGCGTCGGCCTGTAGCCGGGAGAGCTCGATGATCTGCTGCACCAGCTTGGAGAGCCGGTCGCTCTCGGTGAGCATGCGGTCGGCGAAGCGCTCGACGGCCTCGGGGTCGTCGGAGGCCTCGTGGACGGCCTCGGCCAGCAGGCGCAGCGCGCCGACAGGGGTCTTGAGCTCGTGGCTGACGTTGGCCACGAAGTCGCGCCGCACGGCCTCGACGCGTCGCTCGCGGGTGCGGTCCTCGACCAGGGCCAGGACCAGCCGCGAGCCCAGCGGCGCGACGCGTGCGGTCACGTTGCGCACCGGCACGCCCTCGCGGGTCATCAGGATCTCGGTCTCGCGGATCTGTCCGTCGCGGCGCACCTGGCGCACCATCTCGGCCAGCTCGTCGGCGAGCAGCCGGGTGCCCCGCACCAACCCCAGGGCGTAGGCCGGGGCCGACGCCTTGAGCACGGTGTCGTCGTCGTCGACCACCACCGCGCTGCTGCGCAGCACCGACAGCACGGTGGCCACCCCGGGCGGCACCACGGGCGTCTCGACCGGGCGCGCGGCGTACTGCTGACGGTCGCTGACGTGCCACGCGAGCACGGCGCCGCCGGCGACGACGGCCCCGATGATCGCGGCCAGGAAGGCCTGCGTCGTCGGGTCCACGTGCGGAATGGTACGCAGGCCCCGGACCCGCCCTCACCGCGGAGCGGCCGGCTTCGCGATGTTCACCGCACGTTCACCCCTCCTCGCACGCCGGACACCTAGGCTCTCTACGTTTGCCTCCATGCGCGACGCCTTCCACGACCAGCTCGAGTCCGTCCTCGGTGACCTCGCCGGCATCTGCCGCGACGTCGAGACCGCCGTCAGGCTCGCCACCGAGGCGCTGCTGAGCGGCGACGCCGCCGTCGCCGAGCAGGTGATCAGCGCCGACGTCGAGATCGACCGGGCCCGCGAGCGGGTCGAGGACCAGGCCTTCGCGCTGCTCTCGCTGCAGGCGCCGGTCGCCGGCGACCTGCGCGTGGTCATCGCCGCGCTGCGCATGGTCAGCGAGCTCGAGCGCATGGGCGACCTGTCGGTGCACGTCGCCAAGATCGCCCGGCTGCGCGTGCCGAACGTCGCCGTGCCCCAGGCCATCCACCCCACCATCGCCCGCATGGCCGAGGTCGCCGAGGACATGGTCAAGCGCGTCGGCCAGATCATCCTCAGCCAGGACGTCACCGCCGCCATCGAGCTGGGCCGCGACGACGAGGTCATGGACCAGCTGCGCCGCAGCAGCTTCGCGCAGCTGCTCTCCGACGACTGGACCGAGGGCGTCGAGGCCGCGGTCGACGTGGCCCTGCTGGGTCGCTACTACGAGCGCATCGCCGACCACGCCGTGTCGATCGCCAACCGGATCGTCTTCGTCGTCACCGGCGAGCACCCGCGGGCCCTGCAGGCCTGAGGGCGCCGGCCCCGCCGGTCGGGGTCGCTCAGCGGCCCTGGTTGGCGACCGCGGCGGCGGCGGCCGCCGCGGCGTCGGGGTCGAGGTACTCCCCGCCCGGCACGGTGGGGCGCAGGTCGTCGTCGAGGCGGTAGACGAGCGGCATGCCGGTGGGGATGTTGAGCCCGGCGATGTCGTCGTCGGAGATGCCGTCGAGGTGCTTGACGATCGCGCGCAGGCTGTTGCCGTGGGCGGCGACGAGCACGACCTTGCCGGAGCGCAGGTCGGGCACCACGTCGGACTCCCAGTAGGGCAGCATCCGGGCGATGACGTCCTGGAGGCACTCGGTGGCCGGCATCGCGTCGCCGAGGTCGGCGTAGCGGGGGTCGCCGACCTGCGACCACGGGTCGTCGGCGGCGATCGGCGGCGGCGGCACGTCGAAGGAGCGGCGCCAGAGCATGAACTGCTCCTCGCCGTACTCCTCGAGGGTCTGCTTCTTGTCCTTGCCCTGGAGGGCGCCGTAGTGGCGCTCGTTGAGCCGCCAGGACCGCTTCACCGGGATCCAGTGGCGGTCGGCGGCGTCGAGTGCGAGGGCCGAGGTGTTGATGGCGCGGCGCAGCAGGGAGGTGTGGACCACGTCGGGCAGCAGGCCCGATTCCTTGATCAGCTCCCCGCCGCGGGCGGCCTCGGCGCGTCCCTTCTCGGTGAGGGCGACGTCGACCCAGCCGGTGAAGAGGTTCTTGGCGTTCCACTCGCTCTCGCCGTGGCGGAGCAGCACGAGGGTGTGGGTCGTGTCGGTCATCGTCACTCCGTCGGGGTCGACTCGGTCTCGACGGGCTCGTCGGGGGCGGTGCCCTCGTTGCCGCCGGGGCCCTCGACCTCGCCCTGGGGCTCGGTCTCGGGGCCGTACTCGACCACGGCCTCGGGGAACTCGCAGTCGTAGGACTCCTCGACGCTCCCGGCGGCCTCCCCGCTGCGGGTCTCGCCGGTGTCGGCGACGTCGAAGCCCTCGTACTCGTCGCAGGCCGCGACGACCGGCACGCCCAGGTCGACGGTCTCGCCACTGTCGAGCGTGAAGGTCATGGGCAGCACGTCGCCGGCGATGAAGTCGCCGGTGACGCCGATGGCGGGGTCGACGTCGACGAGGTTGACGAAGCCCAGCGGCGCGATCTCGACGGGGTCGAACGAGGCCACCTCGATGGGCAGCTCGCTGGCGTCGTCGGGGCTGGTGCGCGCGTCGACAGCGGTGAGCGTGATCGGCTCCAGCGGGTCGTCGTTGTTCAGGCCCACGACGAGGGTGCCGGCTCCCGGGGCGGCCGAGACGACCGTGGCCCCGAGCACCTTGAAGCTGCCGTCGACGAAGTTGGTGCCTGCGGCCGGCGTGTAGGGCCGGTCGGTGCCGAGGTTGAAGCCGCACGAGGTCAGCGTGGGCGCGACGAGCGCGAGCGCGCCCACGGCGAGCGTGAGCCTGCGGGGGAGGTGCATGAGGTGGCCTTCTCAGGTCGTCGTGGCGCGTGTGTGGCGCCAGCCTAGCGGGCGCCGACGGGGCTCAGGCGCGCAGCCCGACGGCGGTGCCGGCCACGACCATCCCGACGACCACGAGGGCGAGGTAGAGGCCCACGAGGAGCAGCAGCCGGGCGGCGCCGAGCCGGAGCCCCAGGCGCAGCGGCAGGTAGGTCCAGCCGTCCTCGTTGTCGGCCACGAGGCCCCACACGGCGCGCAGCACGTGGACCCCGACGCCCAGCAGCGCCGCGAGGACCACCATGACCACGGTGGGTGCGGAGCCGGCGTCCTCGCCGTTCCACCCGCCGTAGGAGAGGAAGACGGGGTAGAGGGCGAAGGCCGCCGCCCAGGGCACGAACGACAGCACGCCGCTGCGCAGGACGACGTTGCCGACCAGCCCCAGCGCGACCGAGACCAGGTACGCCGACCCCGCGGTGACGCCGTGCGAGACCGACAGCGGCACCAGCAGCAGCACCCCGCAGGCCAGCGCGAACCACGCGGTGCCCGGCTCGAGGCGCCCGTCGGCGAGCGGCTTGCCCTTGGCGGCGTGGGCGGCGTCGCGGCCCCGGTCGACCAGGTCGTTGTGCCAGCCGAGGACGGCCTGCCCCACCAGGACGGTGGCGAGCACCAGGCCCAGCTCGCGCGTCGGTCGGTCGGCCAGGGCCGAGGCCAGGACCATCAGCGCCGCCGTGAGCACCGCCTGGCGCGGGTGGGCCGCGCGCAGCAGGAGCAGCGGCGTGAGGTCGCGCAGCCGGGTCAGGGCACCCCGGCGCGCCGTGGCGTCGGACGGAGGGGCGGGGGTCGGTGAGGCGGGGGTCGGTGAGGTGGTCGCGGGAGCCGCGGCGGTGAGGGTGCCGCCGGCTCGCGCGCCGGGCCCCGGGACGTCGCGGGACGCTGCGCTCGTGGGTGCGGGCGTCGGAGCGGGCGCGGGCGGGGAGGCGGGAGCCGGGGTGCTGGTCTCGTGCTGCTCACCGCTGCTGCGACGTCGTCGCCACGGGGTCGGTCTGGCCATGGGGGGAGTATCGGCCACGGCCGGTCGGATCCGCGCAGAACCAGCCCGCGGGTCGCGGTCGGCGCCCGGGCCCGAGGAGGCTCTCGGCGGGCGCGCCGGCGGCACGGACGAGGGTCCCGAAGGGTGTGCCGGCGGGGGTCCCGGAGTCGTCCGCATCACACGTCTCGATATCTGTCAAGCCCCGAAGGGGCCTCTGACCTGCGCAAACGTGTCAGACGACGTTCTCAGGTCGTGTTAAGATAGAGGCCTAGGAAGGGGTACCTGACATATGACATTCACCGTCGGCGAAACGGTTGTTTACCCGAACCACGGGGCCGCAGTCATCGAGGACATCGAGATGCGGACGATCAAGGGGGAGGACCGTCAGTACCTCGTCCTTCGGATCGTGGCCCAGCAAGACCTGGTCGTGCGCGTGCCGGCCTGCAACCTCGACCTGGTCGGCGTCCGCGACGTCGTCGACAAGGAGGGCCTGGAGCGCGTCTTCGACGTGCTGCGGGCGGCCCACGTGGAGGAGCCGACCAACTGGTCGCGCCGCTACAAGGCCAACCTGGAGAAGCTGCACAGCGGCGACGTGATGAAGGTGGCCGAGGTCGTGCGCGACCTGTGGCGCCGCGAGCGCGACCGCGGGCTGTCGGCCGGCGAGAAGCGGATGCTGGCCAAGGCGCGCCAGATCCTCGTCTCCGAGCTGGCCCTGGCCGAGCACACCAACGAGGACAAGGCCGAGACCCTCCTCGACGAGGTGCTCGCGTCCTGAGCCCCGACCCGACGCGTCGGGTCACCCGCACCACCGACGAGGCCCCCGGGACCACCCGGGGGCCTCGTCGCGTCGCGAGCCGTCACGCCGGGTCCGGGACGCCGTACGGTGGGCGGTCATGAGCACCGCGCCGCACGACGCCGTCCCGGTCGTCCTCCCCGACCCCGACCCCGACGTCGAGCCCGAGCCCGCCCTCGGGGCGGTCGTCGAGCAGGGGCGCGGGTCGCTGCCCTACGCGCTCATCCACGGCGAGGCGCTGGTGGCCTGCGCCTCCTGGGCGCTCGGTGACGCCGGCATCACCGCCGTCGACCTCGGCACCGGCTGGGAGGGGGTCGCCGACGCCGGCGAGCCCTTCGTGCTCCACGACGCGCTGTGCCCGATGACCCCCGCGTCGTTCCTGGCCGCCTGCGTGCGGGCCGCCGTCGAGCGCGACGCCGTCGTGGTCGGCGTGCGGCCGGTCACCGACACCGTCAAGGCCGCCGACGACGGGGTCCTCGGCGAGACCCTCGACCGCGACGCCCTGCTCGCGGTGGCCTCGCCCGTGGTGCTCCCGGCCTCGGTGGTCGCCGCGTGGGCGGCCGAGCCGTGGGAGTCGTCCCCGGACGCGCCCGGTGGGTCGGACGGTCTGGCCCGCTGGGTGGCCGACCTGGCCGCCCGCTACCCCGTCGTCACGGTCGAGGCGCCGCCCGAGGCGCGACGGGTGACCACCCTCGACGAGGTGCGCCTGCTCGAGGCCCTCACGGGAAAGGGCTGAGCAGCCGGGAGACCAGGGCGACGTCCTCGGGCCAGGTCACCTTGAGATTGCCCGCGTCGCTGGCCACCACCACGACCGGGAGGTCGCAGTGGCGTGCGAAGCAGGCGGCCGTGTCGGTGCCCTCGAAGCCGTCGTGCTCGGCGGCGGCGTAGGCGGCCAGCAGCTCGGGGGCGCGGAAGCCCTGGGGGGTCTGCACGCCGACGACACCGCGGTCGAGCGCGCGCAGGTCGCGGGTGAGCAGGCCCTGCACCGGCACGGCCGGCACGGCGCCGCCGTGCTCGCGTGCGGTCTCCAGGGTGCGGGCGAGCAGGTCGGCGCTCGCAAGCGGTCGGGCGCCGTCGTGCACGGCGACCACGTCGACGCTCCCGGCGTCGACCTCGGCGGCGAGGGCGAGCAGGGCCACGGCCTCGGAGGCGTGGCGCGTCGCGCCGCCGGTGACGAGCCTGACCTCCGGAGCGGACCCGCCGGACCCGGCGTACGACGTCAGGTGGGGTGCGACGGCCTCCGACAGCGCCGCCTCCTCGCCCGGGCGGGCGACCAGGACGACGACGGCGACGTCGGGCACCTCGAGCGCGTGGCGCAGCGACCACACGACCACCGGCACGCCGCGCAGCGGCAGCAGCACCTTGTTGGTGCCGGCGCCGACCCGGGAGCCGGAGCCCGCGGCGAGGACGACGACGGCGGAGGGCACGCGGGGAGCCTAACCGGCCGGTCCGGAAGGGTTTTCACGCCCGTAACACGGCGAAACCGGGACCGAACACGCCAGACCTAGCGTCGACCGGGTGAAGGAGGCACCTCCATGGCGATGACTCGGCCCGCCGGAGGGCGCGGATGACCCCGCGTCCGGCACGCGCAGCCAGCCACGACGAGTGGCAGCCGGTCTGCCGAGTCGTGGACCTGGAGGTCGACCGTGGCGCCACCGCGCTGGTCCACGGCCAGGCCGTCGCGCTCTTCCGGCGCGCCGACGACACCGTCTACGCCCTCGGCAACCACGACCCCTTCGCCAAGGCCTCGGTGCTCGCCCGCGGGATCGTGGGTCAGCGCTCCGGGGTGCCCTTCGTGGCCTCCCCGGCGCACAAGCACGCCTTCGACCTGCGCACCGGCCGCTGCCTCGACGACCTCGGGGTCTCGGTGCCGGTCTACTGCGTCAAGGTGCTCGACGGCGTCGTGCACGTCGGGCACCGCAAGGTCGACGCCGCCTGATCCGGCCGCCGTGGCCCGGGGTCACTCCTGCTGGTGGGCGGTCCGTGGTGTCGTCTCCTGGCCCAGCCCCTGCAGCAGCGCGGTGGCGACGGCCGCGACGCCCTCGCCGCGCCCGGTGAGGCCGAGGCCGTCGGTGGTGGTGGCCGAGACCGACACCGGGGCGCCCACGGCGGCGCCGAGCGCGGCCTGGGCCTCGGCACGGCGCGGGCCGACCTTGGGCCGGTTGCCGATGACCTGCACGGCGACATGGGTGATGGTGAAGCCCGCCTCGCGGACCCGTCGCGCGGTCTCGGCGAGCAGCGTGGCCCCCGAGGCGCCGGCCCAGGCGGGCTCCGCGGTGCCGAAGTGGGAGCCGAGGTCGCCGATACCGGCCGCTGAGAGCAGCGCGTCGCAGCAGGCGTGGGCGGCGACGTCGGCGTCGGAGTGGCCCTCCAGCCCGTGGGTCTCCTCGGGCCAGGCCAGCCCGGCCAGGTGCATCGCACGGCCCTCGACGAGCCGGTGGACGTCGGTGCCGATGCCGACGCGGGGTCCTGACGGGGGTTCGTGCACGCGATGATGATGCCTGAGCCACAATCAAGAGGTGGAACGCCCCCGTGACCTCTGGCCCCCGGCCGGCCTCGTCGCCGGCTGGGCCGGCCTGCTGACCAGCTACGCGGCGGCGATGCTCATGACCATCCGCGAGTCGCCGGTCGTGGCGATCGCGGAGCTGGTCATCCGCCTCACGCCCGGCCCGGTGGCCGAGCGGGCCATCCGCTTCCTCGGCACCTTCGACAAGCCCTTCCTGGTGCTCGTCATCCTGCTGCTGGTCTCGTGGCTCTTCTGGGGCACGGGTCGCCTGGCGCGCACCCGCTGGTGGGCGCCGGTGCTCATCTACTCGCTGCTCGCGGCGCTCGCCGCGACCGCGGTGCTGCTCCAGCGCAGCGCCGGCTCGATCGACCTGGTGCCCGTCGCGGTCGGCTACGTCACCTGGGTGGTGTGCCTCTCGCTGCTCACCGAGCCGCTGCGCCGCGCCGAGCGGCTCACGGCCGCGGCCGCCGAGGTCGACGGCACCGACCCGGTCGCGCAGGGCGCCGACCGCGCGACGCGGCGTACGTTCCTGCTGCGGGCGGGGTTGATCGCCGGCGTCGGTGTCGTGCTCGGCGTGGCCGGGCGCGTCCTCGGCTCCGGGCGGCGCCACGTGGAGGAGACCCGGCGGCTGCTCAAGCTCGACGGCGTCACGGAGCCGACGCTGCCGACCGGGGCGCGGCTGCCGGTGGAGGGCATCTCGTCGTGGATGACCCCGAACGACGACTTCTACCTCATCCACACCGCCATCGTGGTGCCGACCATCGAGCCGGTCGACTGGTCGCTGCGCATCCACGGGATGGTCGACCGCGAGGTCGTCGTGACCTACCAGGACCTGCTCGACAGCGAGACCACCGAGGCCTGGATCACCCTGAACTGCGTGTCCAACCCCGTCGGCGGCACGCTCATCGGCAACGCCTGGTGGAGCGGGGTGCGCGTCGCCGACCTGCTCGAGCGCGCCGGGGTCCAGGACGGTGCCGACTGCGTGCTCCAGACCTCGGAGGACGGCTGGAACTGCTCGACCCCGCTGGCGGCCCTCACCGACGGGCGCGACGCGATGCTCGCGGTGGCCATGAACGGCAAGCCGCTGCCCATCGACCACGGCTTCCCCGTGCGCACGATCGTGCCCGGGCTCTACGGCTACGTCTCCGGCACGAAGTGGGTCGTCGACTACGAGGTCACCCGCTTCGAGGACGTCGACGCCTACTGGACCCAGCGAGGCTGGGGCGAGATGGGCCCGGTCAAGATGTCCTCGCGCGTCGACGTGCCCGCGTCCGGGGCCGAGGTCGCCGCCGGCGAGGTCCGCTTCGGCGGTGTCGCCTGGTCGCAGCACACCGGCATCTCGGCGGTGGAGTTCAGCGTCGACGGCGGACCGTGGCTGCCCGCCGAGCTGGGCCGGGTGCCGAGCGAGGACACCTGGGTGCAGTGGACCGGCACGGCCGAGGTCGAGCCGGGCGACCACCTCGTGCGGGTGCGGGCCACCGACGCCGACGGCCTCGTGCAGACCGCCGTCGAGCGCGACGTGCTGCCCGACGGGGCCACCGGCCTCGACGCCCGCGACTTCACCGCCTCCGCCTAGGGCTCACCAGTTGGAGTGCTCTCCCGGCGCGGGCAGCGGGTGCTCGGCGTCGGTGACGAGGTAGGCCAGCCCGCCGGAGGTGGGCAGCCAGGCGTCCTCGAACTGTCCGCGGTCGTAGGTGCGGCGCACGCCGGTGCGGTCGCGGGCGGCGGGGTCGTTGACCACCACGTCGCCCGAGGCGGTGAAGCCCACGATGACCAGCAGGTGGCCGTTGGAGGCCGAGATCGGCGCGCCCGAGAGCTCGCCGGAGCCGAAGGAGATCGAGGCGATCACCGGGATGCCCGCCTTGATCATCAGCTCGGCCTCGCGCAGCGAGCGCAGCCGGGTCACGAAGGCGCCGCCGCCCTCGGGCGAGGTCGTGTGCAGCGCGGCGAAGGCGGTGTTGAAGGGCCAGTTGCCGGTACCGTCGTAGGCGTGGTCGTAGGTGCTGCGGGCGGCGGCGTCGACCCACGGGTCGACGTGGCCCTCGCCGACCCAGGAGTACGAGCCGGGGGAGGGCAGGGCGTCGTAGTAGGCCAGGACCATCGAGGTCGAGGTGGGGGAGCACCACGCCTCGCCGCCGCCGCCCCACTGCGGGTAGTGGCCCTGGTGGATCATCTGAGAGTAGCGGGGCACGTCGAGCACCACGCCGCGGGCCACGCCGGGCCTGGAGGTGGTGACGTCGCCGGTGGGCAGCCGCGAGGACATCGCCCCGACCGAGCCGAAGGACGGCGCCTTGGTCGACGCGCCCGCGCGCCGCATCAGCGAGACCCGCACCTGCCAGGCCGCCATGCCGGCCGTGCCGCCCACCTTCCAGGTGTCGACGTCGACGGAGGTGTCGTCGTCGTCCTGGCCCGAGACGGTCGTGCGCTGGACGAAGCGGTCGTCGGCGGCCCAGCGGCCGAGGGTGTCCCAGCCGGTCACCCTCCCGGCGGGGCCGCGGCCGCGGACCTCGACCTCGACCCAGCTGTCGCCGGGGGTGCGCGCCTCCCACGAGGCCACGAGCTGGGTCAGGCCGAAGCCCGGCTCGACCCAGCGGCCGGTCCAGCGGCCCACGTCGTAGGTGCGCCCGTCGTAGCCCCGGGTCGCCACGGGCTCACCGAGGAAGACGCGGTCGCGGGCGACGCGGGTGCCGGCCAGCTGTCCCGCGCGGAAGGCCTTCGCGCCCTCGAAGCGGGTCTGGTCGACCTGCCGGGTGCCGGCGCGCCGCTCGGCCGGCGCCGGGTCCGCCGACGCGGAGCCGGTCGCGGCGGTCGCGGGCGCGGGGGCCAGCGGTGCGACGAGGGCGGCGCCGAGCAGGGCGCCGAGCAGGCGGGAGGCGGCGGGACGGCGGGGAGGACGCATGCCGCCACGATAAGTCACTCCCGTCACAGCAGTCACAGGATCCGGGGATGCGCCGGGCGGGGCCCCGCGCTCCTAGACTGGGCCCGTGACGCTCAGGCTCTACGACACCGCGACGCGCGAGGTGCGCGACTTCGTCCCCCTCGTCGAGGGTCGGGCGGGTCTCTACCTCTGCGGTCTCACCGTGCAGTCGGAGCCGCACGTCGGCCACGTGCGCTCGGGGGTGGACTTCGACGTGCTCCAGCGCTGGCTGCGCCACAGCGGCTACGACGTCACCTTCATCCGCAACGTCACCGACATCGACGACAAGATCCTCACCAAGGCCGCCGACCAGGGCCGGCCCTGGTTCAACCTGGCCTACGCGATGCACCGCGAGCTCGACCGCGCCTACGCCGCGCTCAACGTCGCCCCGCCGACCTACGAGCCCGCCGCCACCGGCCACGTGCCGGAGATGGTCGAGCTGATCGCCGCGCTGGTGGAGCGCGGCCACGCCTACGCCGCCGCCGACGGCTCGGGCGACGTGTACTTCGACGTGCGGTCGTGGCCGTCCTACGGCGAGCTGACGCGCCAGGGCATCGACGACATGGAGGCCGCCGAGGACGCCGACCCCCGCGGCAAGCGCGACCCCCGCGACTTCGCGCTGTGGAAGGGCCGCAAGGCCACCGAGCCCGAGACCGCGTCGTGGCCCAGCCCGTGGGGCCGCGGCCGGCCGGGCTGGCACATCGAGTGCTCCGCGATGGCCGGCAAGTACCTCGGCCCCGCCTTCGACATCCACGGCGGCGGCGTCGACCTCCGCTTCCCCCACCACGAGAACGAGCAGGCCCAGTCCCGCGCGGCCGGTCACGCGTTCGCGTCGTACTGGCTGCACAACGCGTGGATCACCACCGCCGGCGAGAAGATGAGCAAGTCGCTGGGCAACACCCTCTCGATCCCCTCGGTGCTCCAGCGCGTGCGCGGGGTGGAGCTGCGGTTCTACCTCGTGGCCGCCCACTACCGCAGCCACGTGGAGTTCAGCTTCGAGGCGCTCGACGAGGCCGCCCAGGGCTTCCGACGCATCGAGGGCCTCCTCGACCGCGTCGCCGCCGCCGGCGGGCCGGTCGAGTGCGGGGACACCCTGCCCGCGGCCTTCGTCGCGGCGATGGACGACGACCTCGGCACCCCGGCGGCGGTGGCCGTGCTCTACGACGCCGTGCGCGAGGGCAACCGCCTGCTCGCCGCGGGCGACCACGCCGGCGCCCGGGAGCTCGCGTGCGGGGTGCGCGCCATGCTCGCCGTGCTCGGCCTCGACCCCGCCGACCCCGCCTGGGGCCCGGCCGCGGGCGCCGACGACCAGCTCACCCATGCCGTCGACGTCCTCGTCGCCGGCCTCCTCGAGCAGCGCGACGCGGCCCGGGCCGCCAAGGACTGGCCCACGGCCGACGCGCTGCGCGACCGGCTCAAGGACGCCGGCATCGCGATCGAGGACACCCCCGACGGACCGAAGTGGAGCCTGACCGATGCCCGGTAATTCCCAGCGCAAGGGCGCGATCAAGAAGACCGGCAAGGGCAACCCCACCGCCGGCTCCGGCGGGCGGGTCCGCCGCGGCCTGGAGGGGCGCGGCCCCACGCCCAAGGCCACCGACCGGCCCTACCACCAGGCCCACAAGGCCAAGAAGCGCGCCGAGAAGTCGGCCGAGCGCACGCCGCAGAAGCGGCGACGCACCGGCTCGACCGACATCGAGTGGATCGCCGGGCGCAACTCGGTGGTCGAGGCGCTGCGCGAGGGCGTGCCGGTCACCGGCGTCTACGTCGCCGAGGGCGCCGAGCGCGACGGGCGGCTGCGTGAGGCCTTCGCCCTGGCCGCGGACAAGGGCATCAGCCTGCTCGAGGTCGGCCGCCAGGAGCTCGACCGCCTCACCGCCGGTGCGGTCCACCAGGGCCTGGCCGCGAAGATCCCGGCCTACGAGTACGCCCACGCCGACGACCTGCTCGACCGCGCCGAGGAGGCCGGTGAGAAGCCGCTCATCGTGGTGCTCGACCAGGTCACCGACCCCCGCAACCTCGGGGCCGTCGTGCGCAGCGCGGCCGGCTTCGGCGCGCACGGCGTCGTCATCCCCGAGCGTCGGGCCGCCGGCATGACCGCGTCGGCCTGGAAGACCAGCGCGGGCGCCGCAGCGCGCATCCCGGTGGCCCAGACCGTCAACCTCGTGCGCCAGCTCAAGGCCTACCAGGACGCCGGCTGCATGGTCATCGGCCTGGCCGCCGACGGCGACGTCACGCTGCCCGAACTCGACCTCGCCGACGGCCCGCTGGTCGTCGTGGTCGGCTCGGAGGGCAACGGCCTCTCCCGCCTGGTGTCGGAGACCTGCGACCAGCTGGTGTCGATCCCCATGGCCAACCAGGTGGAGTCGCTCAACGCCGGCGTCGCCGCCTCCGTCACCCTCTACGCCATCGCGCAGGCGCGCGCCTGACCCAGGCGGGTCAGGCGGTGCGCCGCCGACGCAGGAACGGGTCCTCCAGCGAGGGCGGCACGTAGCCCCGGTCGGCGGTGGCGAGGTCGGTGCCGGGCGGCACGATCTCGTCGATGCGGTCGAGCACGTCGGGGGTCAGCCGCACCTCGACGGCACCCAGCTGGGTCTCCAGCTGCTCCATGGTGCGCGGGCCGATGATCGGCGCGGTCACCGCCGGGTGCTGCAGCACGAAGGCCAGCGCGAGGTGGACCAGCGTCAGGTCGAGCTCCTCGGCGAGCAGCGCGAGCTGCTCGACGGCCTCGAGCTTGCGCTGGTTGGCGGGGTCGGTGAGGTCGTACTGGCCCGCGCGCAGGCGCGAGCGGTGGTTGTCGGGGGCGTCCTGGCCCTGGCGGAAGCGGCCGGTGAGCCAGCCGCCGTTCAGCGGGCTCCACGGGAGCACGCCCATGCCGTACCTCTGCGCCACCGGGAGCAGGTCGCGCTCGATGCCGCGGGCCAGCAGCGAGTACGGCGGCTGCTCGGTCACGAAGCGGCCCAGACCACGGCGCTCGGAGGTCCAGTGGGCCTCGACCACCTCGTGGGCGGGGAAGGTGGAGCAGCCGAAGGCGCGGATCTTGCCGGCGCGCTGGAGGTCGGTGAGGGCCGCGAGGGTCTCCTCGACGTCGGTCTCCCGCTCGGGGCGGTGCACCTGGTAGAGGTCGATCCAGTCGGTGCGCAGGCGGCGCAGGCTGTGCTCGACCTCCTGCACGATCCAGCGGCGCGAGTTGCCGCGCTGGAGCGGGTCGCCGCCGGGGCGGCCCATGTCGACGTCCATGGGGCCGTGGAACTTGGTGGCCAGCACGACGCCGTCGCGGCGCCCGCCGGAGAGCGCCTTGCCGACGATCTCCTCCGACTCCCCGCGGGAGTAGACGTCGGCGGTGTCGACGATGGTGATGCCCGCGTCGAGCGCGCGGTGGATGATGCGCGTCGACTCGGCGTGGTCGGGCTCGCCCCAGGCGCCGAACATCATCGCCCCCAGGCACAGCGGGCTCACCTGCATGCCGGTGCGACCCAGGCTGCGATACTGGGACATCGAGGGCGTGGGCTGCTGCGTGCTGTCGGGGGCGGTGTCTGCTGCGGTGTCGGCGGCCATGCACCCACGCTAGGCCGCCCGGCCAACCAGCACAGCCCCCCGACCCCCAGGAGCCGACCCCGTGCACGAGGAGCAGACCGGCCCGGCGCGGCGACGGCCGTGGAGCACGGCCGCGGTCGTCGCGGGCTACCTCGGCGCCTGGCTGGTGCTGGCCGCCCTCGCCGCCGTGCTGCTCTTCCTCGGCAGCGACCGCGAGGTCAACCTGGCCAGCCACGACGCCGTCGTGCGCCCCGACCTCACCGGCGAGGTCGTCGTGCGGACCGGTCCGGTGCTGCCCGACGTGCGGGTCGCCTCCGACAGCCGCATCGGCATCGACGTCAGGCTCGGCAAGACCGACGCCACGACGACCGGCGCGCTGCTCGACCGCTACGCCGTCATCGCCGCCCAGCCCGAGGGTCTGGAGGCCAAGCTGCGCGAGGCGGTCGAGGACATGGCCGTCGACGCCGCCCTGCGGGGCGCGGTGCTCGGGCTGGTGCCGCTCCTGGTGTGGGTGCTGGTGGGCGGTGCCCGCCGCCGCGAGCTGCTGGGCGTGGCGCGCACCCCGCGGGGACTGCTCGCCGTGGCGCTGGTGGGGCTGATGGCCGCGGGGCTGTGGCAGCCGTGGGCGCCGCGCGAGGACCGGCTCACCGACGAGCAGCGCTGGGTCGCGCTCGACGACTTCCTCGGCCCGGGGGTGCCCGTGCCCGAGGAGCTGGCCGACGTCGAGGTGCTCGGCGACGTCACCACCGACCAGACCAGCCGCCTGGTCGCCAGCGCCGTCGACACCTACGACAAGAGCCGGGTCTTCTACGCCGACGCCGCGCAGGCCGCCGCCGACCTCGACCTGCACGAGCCGGCGGAGGGCGAGACCGTGGCGGTCGTCGTCTCCGACCGCCACGACAACGTCGGCATGGACGCCGTGGCCCGCGGCATCGGCGACGCCGCCGGCGCCAGCGCGGTGCTCGACCTCGGCGACGACACCTCCACCGGCCAGCCGTGGGAGGCCTTCTCCCTCGACTCCCTCAACGCCGCCTTCGACGGCGATCCCTACGACGACCGCCGCTGGGCCGTCACCGGCAACCACGACAACGGCGACTTCGTGGGCCGCTACCTCGCCGACCGGGGCTGGACCCTGCTCGACGGCGAGGTCGTCGACGGCCCCGGCGGGGGCGACCTGCTGGGCGTCTCCGACCCCCGCGCGAGCGGCCTGGGCAGCTGGCGCGACGAGACCGGGCTGTCCTTCGACGAGGTCGGCGCCCGCCTGGCCGACGCCGCCTGCGGGGCCGAGGACCGCGTCGAGACCGTCGTGGTCCACGACGCCAACATGGCCCGCGAGGTGCTCGAGCGCGGCTGCGCCGACCTCGTCCTGGGCGGGCACCTGCACGTGCAGGGCGGGCCCGACTGGGTCGAGGCCACCGACGGCGACCAGGTCGGCTACACCGTCACCAACGGCACCACCGGCGGCGCGGCCTACGCCCTGGCGATCGGCAGCAAGATCCGTCGTGCCGCCGACGTCACGCTGGTCACCTACGCCGAGGACGGCCGGCCCGCCGGGGTGCAGTCGGTGCAGCTGCAGACCAACGGCGCCTTCACCGTGCGCGACTACGTCGAGCTGGAGCTGGCCGAGGCCGGGTGAGGGCCGGGTGAGGGCCGGGTGAGGGCCGGGGCTCACTCGGGCTCGACGGCGACGACCTCGTCGGGGCGGCGCGTGAGCTGGGTGGCGATGTAGTCGCGGGCGGTGTCGAAGATGTCGACCTCGCGCCCGGCCTGCTCGGAGAGGTACCACCGGTGCTCGAGGATCTCGTGGAAGACCTCCGCCGGCTCCAGCTTGCCCCGCGCCTCCGGCGGCACGAGGGCCGTCACCGGCTCGTAGATGCGCGTCAGCCAGCGGTTGGCCACCAGCGAGCGGTCCTCGCGGCCGAGGTCGTGGTGGGCGGTGAAGGAGGCGAGGTCGTTGAGGAGGCGTCGCGCCTGGCCGTCCTCGACGTTGAGCCCGGTGAGGGCCTGCAGCTCACGACGGTGGTGGCCGAGGTCGACGACCTTGGGCTGGATGCGCACCTGGTCGCCGTCGAAGTCGGTGACGATGTCGAGCTCGTCGACGTCGAAGCCGAGGTCGTTGAGGCGCTCGATGCGCTGCTCGATGCGCCACATCTCCTCGGCGGAGAACTGCTCGACACCGGTCAGCTCGTCCCACAGCTCGGTGTAGCGGCGCCCCAGCAGCTCGACGACGGCGTGGGCGTCGATCTCGTGGCGCACCGACTGGCTGGCCTGGAGGTCGAGCAGCTCGGCGAAGACGTTCTCGGTGGCGACGGTGAGGTCGTGCTGGCGCAGCCGGTCGGACAGCGTGGCGTTGAGCTCCCCGGTCTCGGCGTCGACGAGGTAGGCCGCGAAGCCGCCCGCGTTGCGGCGGAAGAGCACGTTGGACAGCGAGACGTCGCCCCAGAAGAAGTCGGCGAGGTGCAGGCGCACCAGCAGCACCACGAGCGCGTCGACCAGCGAGGGCAGGTCGTCGGCGTCGAGGCCGTGGCTGAACAGGCTGCGGTAGGGCAGCGAGAACTGCAGGTGCTCGGTGAGCAGCGCCGCGGGCAGCTCCTCGCCGTGGGGGTCGACCCGGCCGGCCACCACGCCCTGGGGCACCACGGCGGGCAGGCCGAGCCGGCCGAGGTCGCGCAGCATGCGGTACTCCCGGAAGGCGATCGCCTCCACGGTCTCCTTCACCGCGTAGGTGCGCCCGCGCAGCCGCACGATGCGCACGACGTGGCGCGAGAGCCCGCGCGGCAGGGGCACGACGAACCGGTCGTCCCACTCCTCGAGCGGGGTCGACCAGGGCAGGGTCACGATCGCGGGATCGGGCCTGCTCGCGACGATGCGCAGCGCCATGGCCACAACCTAGACCCTCGCTCGGCCCTCCCTGGGCGGCTCAGAGCCGCCAGACCCGCACGCCGACCCCGTCGGCCGGCACGCGCAGGGTGCCGCGGCGGACCTTGAGCCGCCCGCCCGGGCCGCCCGGCTCGGTGCCGAGCAGCGCCTCGACGTCACCGAGGGCCTCCTGCCCGGTGGCGAGCAGGGCGCCCTCGGGCAGGTCGACGCTCCCGCCCGCGGCCCGTCGCGCGCACACCAGCAGCGAGCCCGCGGGGTGCTCGCGCACGAAGACGAGGGTGTCGTCGTCGACGTGGGCCCACCGCAGGCCCCCGCGGGTCAGCGCGGGCTCCGCGGCGCGCAGCCGCGCGAGGGCGGCGTACGTCGCGAGCGTGTCGTGGTCCCAGTCGTCGCGGCGGTGCCACGGCATCGGGCGGCGTGCGTCCTCGCCGTTCACGCCCTCGAGGCCGATCTCGTCGCCGGCGAACACCATGGGCACGCCGGGCAGCGTGAACTGGAGCCCGGCCGCGACCCGGTGGACGGGCGCGGAGCCGGTCAGCGTGCGGATGCGCGCGGAGTCGTGGCTGCCGAGGATGCTCCACGACTGGGCGGTGGCCTGCCAGCCGTAGCGCGCCTGCCACTCGCGCAGGGTGCGGTGGACCTGCTGGCCGGGGCGGCGCGGCACGGGCACCGGGCGGCCGAAGGGGCGCGCTGGGGAGTCGGGGTCGCGCAGCCACGACCACACCGGCCACGAGAAGCCGGAGTAGTTCATGGTGCCGTGCCACCCGTCGCCGTCGAGGTCGCCCGAGGCGTCGTGGTTGTGCTCGCCGATGACCCAGGCGTCGCCGCGCTCGGCCTCCGCCGTGCGCCGCACGGCCCGGGCGGTGGCGTGGTTGACGTCGACTGCGCCGAGGCGCCCGGTCATGTTGGCGACGTCGATGCGCCACCCGTCGACCGAGAAGGGCGGCCGCAGCCAGCGCGCCACGACGCTCTCGGGGCCCTCGACCATGGCCGCGCGCAGGTCGGGGTCGGCGAGGTTGAGCTTGGGCAGCGTGCCGTGGCCCATCCAGCACTCGTAGCTGCCGTCGTGGGCGAAGTAGTACCACCCGCGGGTGGGCGAGTCGGGGGCCGACGCGGCCCGGGTGAACCACTCGTGGGTGTCGCCGGTGTGGTTGGTGGTGAGGTCGCCGAGCAGGCGCAGCCCGCGGGCGTGGACGGCCTCGGCCAGCCGCGCGTAGGCCGCGTCGCCGCCCAGCAGCGGGTCGACGCCGTCGAAGGTGGAGGCGTTGTAGCGGTGGTTGCTCTCACCGGGGAAGACCGGCGTCGTGTAGAGCACGGTCGCGCCGACCTCGGCGAGGTGGTCGAGGTGCTCCGTGACGCCGTCGAGGTCGCCGCCGAAGAGCTGGAGCGGCGTGCGCGGGTCGGAGCCCTCGAAGACGACCTCGTCGTCCCAGTGCGCCGGCACCGCCCAGGCCGGGGTCTCGCGCTCGTCGGCGGCCGTCGAGCGGGCGAAGCGGTCGGGGAAGACCTGGTAGACCACCGCCTCCCTGCCCCAGTCGGGCGCCCCGGCGTGGGTGGTGACGCGGAAGTCGAAGCTGTCGGGGCCGTCGTGGTCGACGACGCCGGCGGCGGTGAGCCAGCGCTGCGGGGAGCCGTCGGCCTCGGGACCCACCAGCAGGAAGCGGTAGTGGGTGACCGGGTTGTGCAGCGGCAGCTCGCCCTCCCACCACACCGAGCCGTCGGCGCGGGCGTCGCGCGCGACCACGGTGCAGGCGTGGAAGGTGGGCTCCGCGTCGTACGTCGTGCGGATCCACACCCGCTCGACCGGGTCGTCGGCGGCGACCCGGCAGCGCACGCGCACCGACCAGCCCAGCGTCGGGGACTCGTCGTCGAGGTAGGCGGGGGACCCGTCGTGGTGGGGCTCGCGCAGCAGGCTCATGGCGCGGATTCTCCCTCACCGCGCGCGGCCGGGCGCACGGCTCCGGCGACTGCGCCCACGGGTGCCGCCCGGCTCGACCCGTCGTCGGGCGCGGCGTCTAGGATGACGCCGCGCCCGACGAGCGCACGCCGGTGTAGCTCAGTAGGTAGAGCGCTTCTCTTGTAAAGAAGATGTCGCGGGTTCGACTCCTGTCACCGGCTCCACGACCTGCCCCACCACCGCTCTCACGCGCCGAGCAGCGCCCGCATCTGCTCGATCTCCGCGCCCTGGGAGTCGACGATCGACTCCGCGAGGGCGACCGCGTCGGCGTCCTCGCCCTCGGCGGCCTCGGTCTCGGCCATCTCCACCGCACCCTCGTGGTGGGCGACCATCATCTCCAGCCACTCCTCCTGGAAGGACGCGTCGGGCGCCTCCTCCAGCGCGTCCATGTCGGCGTCGCTCATCATGCCGGGCATGTCGGAGTCCATGTCCATGCCGCCGGACCCGTCCATGCCCGTGCCGTCCTCGGCGTGGGCGTTGGCGTGGTCGTTGACGGTGGGGGGCACGGGCTGGTCCCAGGCGCTGAGCCAGTCGACCATCTGCTCGATCTCGGGAGCCTGGGCCGAGCGGATCTGCTCGACGAGGGCGGCCACCTCGGGGTCGAGGTCGCGGCCCGTGGTCATGTCGACCATGGCCAGGGCCTGGGCGTGGTGCTGGACCATGTCGGTGGCGAAGACGACGTCGGCCTCGTTGAAGTCGGCGCCCTCGGGCACCGAGACCGCGGAGGACCCGGTGTCGGGGCCGGAGCCGTCGTCGTCGCCGCAGGCCGCCAGGCCGGTGGCGAGGGCCGCGGCCGCGAGGCCGGCGGCGAGGGCCCGTCGCGTGCGGGCAGGGGTGGTGCGGGCAGGGGTGGTGCGGGTGGTGGTCATGGCTGTCTCGTCTCTCGTCGGTGGTGCAGGTGTGCGGGCGCGCAGGTGCCGGTCGTCGTCGACGACCGGATCCTCAGCAGCGGCACACGCAGAGCGCGGAGAGCAGCGGTGGGTCGGGGTCGCGGCCTCGGGCCGGCGGGGCGACACCGAGGAGGGTCAGCCGCGGCAGCAGCCAGGGGGTGCGGCGCAGTCCAGGCCCGAGGAGCAGCAGGGCGCCGAGGCCGCCGAGCAGCACCGCGAGGCACAGCCCGGCCATGCCGTCGTCCACCGGGGGCGCCGACAGCACCGCCGTGTCCGGGCCGGTGCCCGGGGCCGCCGCCCCGGCCACGTCGGTCTCGTGGCCCGTCCGGTGGTCGGTCCCGTGGTCGGTGGCACCGGCGGGGGCGACGTGGGCGGAGTGGCCCGCGGAATGGTCGCCGAGCCCGTGCATGCCGAACAGCCCGGCCAGCACCAGGAAGAGTGCGGCCAGGGCCCAGCGGGACCTCGACCTCGTCACGTCCTCCAGCGTAGCGAGGCGCTCAGCGCAGCCGTCGAGGGGCGAACGTCCTCGGCGGGGAGGCGATGGACCCCTGGGCCGCCACCAGCTGGATCTCGCGGGTGCCGGCCGCGAGGGTCTCCTCGAGCACCGCGAACACGGTGCCGGTGGTGAGGGCGAGCGCCTCGGCGGGCGAGCCGGTGGTGCGCAGGTGGGCGAGGTAGAGCGCGGCGGTGACGTCGCCGCAGCCGTTGGGGGCGAGGGGCAGCAGGGGGGTGGTGACTGCCCAGGCGCCGGCGTCGGAGACGGCGACGACGTCGAGGTGGCCCTCGGGCACCGCGTCGTGCAGCACCGAGGTGACCAGCACGTCGCGCGGGCCGCGCTCGCGCACGACGTCGACCGCGGCCAGCACCTCCTCCAGCGTCGTGGTGGTGGTGCCGGCGAGGAAGTCGAGCTCGAAGTGGTTGGGGGTGACGACGTCGGCGGCCGGCACCACGGTGTCGCGCATGAACTCGGGGATCCCCGGTCGCACGAACATGCCGCGCCCCACGTCGCCCATCACGGGATCGCAGCAGTAGACCGCGGCGGGGTTGAGCTCCTTGACCCGCGCCACGGCGTCGAGCACGACCGCCCCGACGGCGGGGTCGCCCTGGTAGCCCGAGAGCACCGCGTCGGCCTGCCCGAGCACCCCGCGGTCGTCGATGCCGGCGATCACGTCGCGCACGTCGTCGGGGGCGAGGAGCGGGCCGCGCCACGCGCCGTAGCCGGTGTGGTTGGAGAAGTGCACGGTGTTGACCGACCACACCTCGTGGCCGAGGCGCTGCAGCGGGAAGACCGCGGCGGAGTTGCCGACGTGGCCGTAGGCGACCGAGGACTGGATCGAGAGGATCTGCACGGGACCATCATCGCGGGCCGGGTGGGTGGCGTGCGAGCCTGGGGGCGTGCCCCCGGCTCCCGACCTGCGCACGCGCTCCACCGCGCGACTCGCGCTCACCGCGATGGGACCCGACGACGCCGAGCAGCTCTTCGCGGTCCTCTCCGACCCGCGCGGGTGGTGGTTCGACCCCGCGGCACGCCACGTCGACCTCGCCCGCACCCGGGCGTACGCCGAGCGCGCCGCCGCGCGGTGGCCCGCCGACGGGCTGTCCTACTGGACCGCCCGCGACCTGCGCACCGGCGACGTGGTGGGCCTCGGCGGCGCCCAGCGCCACCGCAGCGGCGCGTGGAACCTCAGCTACCGCGTGGCCACCGGGCAGTGGGGCCGGGGCCTGGCGACGGAGCTGGCCGCGGCCGGCGTGGAGGCCGCACGCCTGGCCGACCCCACCAGCCCCGTGGTGGCCTACGTGCTGGCCGCCAACACGGCCTCGGCGCGCGTCGCCGCAGCCGTCGGCCTGGTCGACCGCGGGCCCCGTGTCGACGCCAACGACGGCGTGGAGCGCCACGCGTGGAGCGACCGCCCCCTCGAGCCCGAGCCGGGCTGAGGCGGCGGACCCGGGTTCAGGCCACCTGGAGCGAGCGCTTGGAGAGCCCGATCCAGAAGCCGTCGATGCGCTGCTCGCCGGGGTCGTCGGCGCGGGTGGCCGCACCGAGGGTCACGAAGAGCGGCGAGAGGTGCTCGACCGTGGGGTGGGCCCAGGGCAGGCCCGGTGCGCGGTCGGCGTAGGCCGCGAGCTCGTCGACGTCGCCGCGGGCCAGCGCCTCCGCGGCCCACGCGTCGAAGTCCTGCGACCAGGCAGGGGCCTCGGCGTCGATGCGGAAGTCGCGCAGGAAGGGCAGGCCGTGGGTGAGGAAGCCCGAGCCGATCACCAGGACACCCTCGTCGCGCAGCGGGCGCAGCCGCTCGCCGATCGCCAGCAGGCGGGCCGGGTCGTGGGTGGGCAGCGACATCTGCAGCACGGGCACGTCGGCGTCGGGGTACATGACCTTCAGCGGCACCCACGCACCGTGGTCGAGGCCGCGGGAGGTGTGCTGGTGCACCGGCTCGCCCGCGGGCATCATCGCCGCGACCCGGGCGGCCAGCGCGCTGGCGTCGGGGGTGCGGTAGGTCATCCGGGAGTACTTCGGGTCGAAGCCGCCGAAGTCGTAGACCAGCGGGGCGCCGCTGGCGCTCAGGCTGATCGGGGCCGACTCCCAGTGGGCGCTGACGATGAGCACGGCGGTGGGGCGCGGCAGGTCCCCGGCCCAGGCGGCCAGCTGCGAGGACCACAGCGGGTCGTCGAGCAGCGGCGGCGCACCGTGGCCGATGTAGAGGGCGGGCATGCGTCCGGTGGCGGGCGCGGGTGGGGCGGAGGGTGCTGCTGCGTCGGGCATGGTCACGTCCAGGTCAATGGTTGATGATTCAACATTATTCCATCGGAAGCGTCCACGCCACCGGGGAGCCGCCCTGCTCGACGAGCATCCGGTCGACCGTCGAGAAGGGGCGGGAGCCGAAGAAGCCCCGGCTCGCCGAGAGCGGCGAGGGGTGCACCGACTCCACCGCCGGCACGTCACCCAGGGCGGGGCGCAGCGACTGGGCGTCGCGGCCCCACAGGATCGCGGCCAGCGGCCCGCCGCGGGCCGCCAGCGCCGCGATCGCCGCGTCGGTGACCTGCTCCCAGCCCTTGCGGCGGTGCGAGGCCGACTCCCCGGGCCGCACCGTCAGCACGCGGTTGAGCAGCATGACCCCGGCGTCGGCCCAGGCCGTCAGGTCGCCGTGCGGCGGCGGCTCGACGCCGACGTCGCTGCGCAGCTCGGCGTAGACGTTGGCCAGGCTGCGCGGGACCGGCCGCACGTGGGGGTCGACGGCGAAGCTGAGCCCGATCGGGTGCCCCGGCGTGGGGTAGGGGTCCTGGCCCACCACGAGCACCCGCACGTCGGCCAGCGGCCGCTGGAAGGCGCGGAAGACGTGCTCGCCGGCGGGCAGGTAGCCGCGGCCCGCCGCCACCTCCTCGCGCAGGAAGGCCCCCATCGCCGCCACCTGCGCGTCCACCGGGGCCAGCGCCTCGGCCCAGTCGGGGGCCATGAGGCCCTTCTCCACGAGTCCGGCGAGTGCGCTCATGCCGCGACGCTACCCAGCGCCGGAGGGGGTCGCCCCGGCGGCGTCGGAGGACCACTGGGCGATCCACTCGTCGAGCGCGACCCACGTCGTCCCCCGGGCCGCGCGACCGGTGAGCATGCCGAGGTGGCCGCCGGGCACGATCTCGAAGCGGACCTCGGGCGAGCCCGACAGCAGCGGCACGACGGCCTTGACCGCGGGCACCGGGGCGATGCCGTCGGTGGCGCCGGCGAAGACGAGCACGGGCACGTCGATGTCGGCGAGGTCGAGGGTGCGTCCCTCGACCTCGAAGGTGCCGCCGACCAGGGCGTTGCCCTTGACGAAGCGGTGGTAGAGCTGGCCGAAGGTGCGCCCGGGGTAGGCGATCATGCCGTCGGTGAAGCGGTCGACCGCCTCGATCTGGGCCAGCCACTCCCCGTCGTCGAGGTTGCGGGCCACCGCGAGCGGCTTGGTGACGACCTTCTGGAACGACGAGAGCTGGAAGGCCCAGCGCACCAGCGGCTTCGGGGCGCCCCCGAGGGCCTGGTAGCCCCGCGTGACGAGGCCTCGGCCGTCGCTGAGGTTGAGCAGCGGGCGCAGCGGCGCCACCAGCGGCACCAGCCTGACGTCGACCGGGGAGCCGACCACGGTGAGCGAGGCGATCGGCAGGTCGGGGGAGCCCGCGGCCGCGAGCATCGAGAAGATGCCGCCCAGGCTCCAGCCCACCACGTGCACCGGGCGCCCGCCCGCGTGGGCCGCGGCCTCGCGCACGGCGGTGGGCACGACCTCCTCCACCCAGTGCTCCATGCCCAGGGCCCGGTCGCGGAAGGAGACCTGGCCGTACTCCACCAGGTAGGTCGGGCGGCCGGCGCGCACGAAGTGCTCGACCAGCGAGCAGCCGCGGCGCAGGTCGTAGCAGGTCGCGGGCGCCGCCAGCGGCGTCACCAGCAGCACCGGGTCGCCCGTCTGCTTGACCGCGGCGGCGGGCCGGTAGTGGTAGACCTCGCGCAGCGTGCCCTCGTCGATGAGGGTGCGCGGCATCGGTCGCAGGTCGGCCAGGCCGCCGTAGAGGACCTTGTGGGCGACGTTGCCGGCCGCGGAGACGACCTGATCGGGCTTGGGGATCAGATCCATGCTGCGAAAGTTACCCCGGGGGTCACGAGCGGCGGGCCGGCTTGACCGCCTTGCCGTGGGTGCCGACGTCGGAGAGCTCCGACATGAAGGAGGCCGCCCACGCCGCCACGTCGTGCTGGGTGACGGTCTTGCGCATCGCCTTCATCCGCCGGGTGGTCTCGCGGGGCTCGGCGTTGAAGGCCTCCAGCAGCGCCGACTTCATGCCGTTGATGTCGTAGGGGTTGACCAGCCACGCCTGGCGCAGCTCGTCGGCGGCGCCGGCGAACTCCGAGAGCACCAGGGCGCCGTCGTTGTCGTAGCGGCAGGCGACGTACTCCTTGGCCACGAGGTTCATGCCGTCGCGGTAGGGCGTGACGACCATGACGTCGGCGGCGGTGTAGAGCGCGGCCATCTCCTCGCGGGGGTAGGAGGAGTGCAGGTAGGAGATCGCCGGGCGGCCGATGCGGCCCAGGTCGCCGTTGATGCGGCCGACCAGCCGGTCGATCTCGTCGCGCAGGATCCGGTACTCCTCCACCTGCTCGCGCGAGGGCACGGCTACCTGCACGAACACGGCGTCCTCGACGTCGAGCTGGCCGTCCTCGATCAGCTCGGCGTAGGCGCGCAGCCGGGCGAAGATGCCCTTGGTGTAGTCGAGCCGGTCGATGCCGAGGAAGACCTTGCGCGGGTCGCCGAGCGCCTCGCGGATCTCCGCGGCGCGCGCGACGACCGGCTCGGAGCGCGCCATCTCCTCGAAGCCGGCCGCGTCGATGGAGATCGGGAAGGGCGAGGCCCGCACAGTGCGGCCGTCGGGCAGGTAGACGAGATCGCGGTGGGTCTTGTGGCCCACGCGCTGGCGCACGAGGCGCACGAAGTTCTGCGCCGCCCCCGGCAGCTGGAAGCCGACCAGGTCGGCGCCGAGCAGGCCCTCGAGCAGCTGGCGGCGCCACGGCAGCTGCTGGAAGAGCTCCGCGGGCGGGAAGGGGATGTGGAGGTAGAAGCCGATGCGCAGGTCGGGGCGCAGCGTGCGCAGCATCTGCGGCACCAGCTGCAGCTGGTAGTCGTGGACCCAGACCGTGGCGTCCTCGGCGGCCAGCGACGCGGCCTTCTCGGCGAAGCGCTGGTTGACGTGGACGTAGGAGTCCCACCACTCGCGGTGGAACTCCGGCTTGGCCACGAGGTCGTGGTAGAGCGGCCAGAGGGTGCCGTTGGAGAAGCCCTCGTAGAAGCCCTCGATGTCGGCCTGGGTCATCGACATCGGCACCAGCTCGAGGCCGTCGTGCTCGAAGGGCTCCAGGCCCTCCTCGGTGCCGCCGGGCCAGCCGATCCACACGCCGTCGTTGGCGCGCATCACGGGCTCGATGGCGGTCACGAGGCCGCCGGGGGAGGTGCGCCAGCCCGAGGACCCGTCGGGCTGGGTGACCCGGTCGACCGGCAGGCGGTTGGCGACGATGACGAGGTCGTAGGACACGGGGCGACCCTAGTCAGTCCTCGGGGGCGGCGCGTCCCCCCGGTGGGGTGGATCGGGGGCGGATCGGAGGGGGTGGCGGGGTCAGCGCTCGTGGGGGAAGCGCACACCGACCTGCGCGCGCAGGTCGTCCATCTGCCGCAGCAGGGCCAGGGTCTGGGCGTGCGGCACCAGCGGGCTCTCGCGCAGCCCCGCCGCGACGCAGCGCGCCACCTCAAGCAGCTCGTTGCCGTAGCCGCGCCCGACGACCGGCTCGGCGCCCTCGAGGAGCAGCACCTCGCCCAGCCCGCCGCCGTCGTTGCTGCTGCCCTCGGCGTACGGCGTGAAGGTGGCGGCGGCCGGGTGGTGGAAGTCGGGCAGGTCGACGCGGCCGAGGCTGGTGGCGACGGCGGCGGCGCGCGAGGACCACGACGTCATCGACGCGGTCATCGTGGCCAGGGCGCCGCCGGGGTAGCGCCCGGCGACGGCGATGTCGAGGTCGATGCCGCCGTCGGAGAGCGTGGCGGTCGCGGTGAGGGCCTCGGCCTCCCCGAGCAGCAGGTGGGCCACGGTGAGGGGGTAGATGCCCATGTCGAGCAGGGCGCTGGCCCCCAGCGCGGGGTCGAGCATCCGGTCGCCGGGGTCGGCGTCGACGCGGAAGCCGAGCTCGGCGTGGAGGTGGCGCGGCGTGCCGAGCTCGCCGGAGGCCAGCCGGGCCGCGACCTCCCGCACGACGGGGTGGGTCGCGGTCCACATCGCCTCCATGAGGAAGCGGTCGTGCTCGCCGGCCAGGCGCACCATCTCCTCGGCCTGGGCGGCGTCGAGGGTCAGCGGCTTCTCGCACAGCACGTGCTTGCCGGCCTCGAAGGCCAGGCGGGCGTGCTCGAGGTGGAGGGCGTGGGGGGAGGCGACGTAGACGACGTCGACCTCGGGGTCGGCCACGAGGGCCTCGTAGGAGCCGTGGGCGGTCGGCCGGGGGCCGATCGCGGCGTACCAGTCGGCGAACTCCTCGGCCGCCTCCTGGCGGCGCGAGCCCACGGCCACCAGCCGGGCGCCCGGGGTGAGCGCGAGGTCCTGGGCCACGCTCCGCGCGATCTTGCCGGTGGCCAGGAAGCCCCACCGCAGCTCGGGGACCGGGGCGGCGTCGGGCGTCGGGGTGGGGGCGCTCATGGGCTCCACCCTAGGAGCGCGACGCGCGGCGGGTCCGGCGGCGGTTCGAATGACACCGTTGTGGTTCGGCGACTACAGTGAGCCCCGGCCACCCCCACCACGACCTCCCGGAGCGCAACGCATGGAGCCGCAGCGAGACACCCAGCGCGACCCCGGCCCCGCCGCGCTCAGCGAGCGCGACCGCGACATCCTCGAGTTCGAGCGGCAGTGGTGGAAGTTCGCCGGCGCCAAGGAGTCGGCGGTGCGCGAGAAGTTCGACATGAGCTCCACGCGCTACTACCAGGTCCTCAACGCCCTCATCGACCGCCCCGAGGCGCTCGAGGCCGACCCGCTGCTCGTGCGGCGGCTGCGGCGGCTGCGGGCCGCCCGTCAGCGCCAGCGCTCGGCGCGCCGCCTCGGCTTCGAGGTCTGACCCCTTCCCCAAGCACGACCAGACCCTGACAGGGAGCTCCCATGCGGGTGCGTGACCAGCGAGGCGTCGTCTACCCCTCGCCCGTGGTGATCCTCTCCATCATCGCCGTCGCGATGGCGGCCGTGGCGTTCTTCGCGACCCAGGGCAGCGAGCCCACCGAGCGCGAGATCACCCCGATCGCGCGCGAGGAGGCCAGCCCCTCGCCGAGCGCCACGCCCGAGGCCGACGAGGCGACCGAGCCGGCGGAGCCGGAGAAGACGAAGAAGCCGAAGTCCGCCGTGGAGCGCAGCGCGGTCTACGTCGAGGTCTACAACAACTCGAGCATCTCCGGCCTGGCCGCCGAGGCGGGCGCCAGCGCCTCCGACGTCGGCTGGCAGGTCGTCGGCACCGACAACTGGTACGGCACCGTGCCGGCCACCACCGTCTACTACCCCGCCGGCCTCAAGCGCGAGGGTGAGCTGCTCGCCCTCGACCTCGGCGTGGACCGCACCATGCCGGCGGTCGGCGTCATGAAGCCCGACCGCCTCACCCTGATCCTCACCGCGCCCCTGTCCTGAGCGCGGGGGCGTGGTTGGCTGGGTCCATGGAGTTCACCTCGACCCGGGGCGAGCAGCGCTACGCCGCCCTGGTCCGCGCCGCCGCCGAGACCGTCGTGGGCCTGGACTTCGACGGCACGCTGTCGCCCATCGTCGATGACCCCGAGCAGGCCCACATCCACCCCGACGCCAGCGCGGTGCTGGTCGACCTGGCCACGCAGGTCTGCGCGGTCGCCGTCGTGACCGGGCGACCCGCGCGCCAGGCCCTCGACCTCGGCGGGCTCGAGGAGGTCGGCAACGCCGTCGGCGAGGCCGGCAAGGAGCTCTACGTCTTCGGCCAGTACGGCAACGAGCGCTGGAGCTCCACGCGGCGCCGCGTGGTCGGCCCGCGCCCGCCGCACGGCCTGGCCACCTTCCTGCGCGACCTGCCCCGCACGCTGCGCAGCGCCGGCGCGGGGGAGGCCTGGCTGGAGGACAAGGGCCTCGCGGTGGCCGTGCACACCCGCCGCCTGCCCGACCCCGACGCGGCCTTCGAGGCGCTGCTCGGCCCCGTGGGCGACCTCGCCCGCAGCCACGACCTCAGTGTCGAGCCCGGCCGCCACGTGATCGAGGTGCGCTCGGCGGGCATGCACAAGGGGCTGGTGGTCGAGCGACTGGTCGAGGAGCTGGGCGCCGGCGGCTTCCTCTTCGCCGGCGACGACCTCGGTGACGTCGAGGCCTTCGAGGCCGTCGGCGCGCTCGACGACGCGGGGCTGCCGACGCTGCGGGTGTGCTCGGCCAGCGACGAGGAGAGCACGCTCGTCGCGATGTCCGACGTCGTGGTCGCCGGGCCCGAGGGCGTCCTCGCGCTGCTGGCCCAGCTCACCGCCGACGCGCGCGACTCGCGGGCCTGACACCGCCGTCCGCCCCGGGCCGTGCCCTCCTGGACCGGGCGGCTCAGTGCGCCGAGCAGCAGGGGATCTGCACGCGCTGCTCGAAGGCGACCAGGCCGCCACGACCCGGCTGCACGAGGAGCACGCACCGGCCCTCGCGCCACACCGGCCGGGCGAAGCCGGTGAGGTCGAGCGCCGCGTCGCGGCGTACGTCGCTCCCGGCCAGGCCCTCCACGGCGTCGACGCCGCTGTCGGCCTCGACGGCGGCCGGCGTGGTGACCCGCTCGACGGCGGCGCGGCCGGGGTAGTCGACCAGCCGCCCCGCCCGCCGGGCGCGGTGCTCGCCCAGTGCCGCCCGGGCGCCGCCGAGCAGATCGGGCGGCCCGGCGCTGGCGCCGTCGAGCACCAGCGCGACCCCGGGCAGGGCCTCGGCCAGACGGCAGAGCACGTCGGCCCGGGCGGGGGGTCCCGCGCCCTCGCCGGGGTCGGCCCAGGAGAGGGCGACCGCGGTGTGCGCGTCGGGCACGCGCACCACGTGGGTGCTGGCCCAGCGGTCCGTCCCGGTGCCGGCGACCTGCGCGAGCACCTCGCCCACCGCGTGGACGAGGTGCTCGGCGGCGCCGTGGTCGCGGGTGCCGCCGTCGACGCCCAGCGTGGTGCGCAGGGGCGGGGTCACCTCGCCGGGACGACCCAGATCGGGTTCGTGTAGAACCACAGGTCCACCCACGGGTCGGCGTCGCCCATGACGTCGAGCGCGGGACCGGCCGGGTCGACGCCGGCGCCGAGGTAGCCCGGCTGCTGGCGGTTGCCGTCGGTGCCGCGCAGGCGCACGTAGAAGGCCTCCTCGGCCGAGCCGAGGTCGTGGCGGATCTGGAACGTGCCGGTGCGCGCCGAGGTGTCCCACTGCTCGACGACCTTGGTGTCGGGGGCGGTGAAGGTGTCGCGGTCGCTGGCCGAGGCCGGGTCCACGACGCCGCGCACGAGGTCGACGCGGTTGAGCCGGGGGGTGAACATCGCCCAGTTCGGGACGTCCTGGGCGGTGATGGTCACGACCAGGCTGAGGCGGGCGCCGCGCGGGGCGACCAGCGTGCCGCCGAGGGTCTCGGTGAGCCGCCCGGGGCGCCGTCCGTTGCCCCGCGTCGCGACCACCTTGACGTCGACCGACTTCACCAGGCCGCCGTGGTCGACCCACACCCGCCCGTCGCGCATGCCCTTCATCACCGCGCGGTAGGACCGCGAGGTCGTGCCGACGTGGGTGCGGCTGTAGAAGCCGGGCCAGAAGTCGCCCGCGGTGGTGTTGACCCGGCCGGCGTAGACCGGGTCGCCGTAGCGGCCGTCGGCGTTGAACTGCTCGGAGGTGGAGCCGTCGGGGCGCCGCGAGGTGTCGGTCCAGTTGACGTGGGAGTCGGAGTTGGCGCTGATCGACCAGGGCTTGCCCTCGGCCAGCAGGGAGTCCCACAGCCCGCCGACGGTGGAGGTCATCCAGTCGAAGCCGCCCCACGTGCGGTAGCTCTCGGGCGGGTAGGCGGCGAAGGAGTTCGGGCCGGGCGCGTTGCCGTAGTAGCCGCGCGAGGAGCCGGCGCCGTAGCCCTCGGGCAGACCGGCGGCCTGGTGGCCGGGCGCACCCTCGAAGCCGATGGCCACGCTCGGGTCGGCGTCGCGCCAGGCGCGGATCTCGTGGGGGCTGTCGATGCCGTTGCGGGCGGGGTGGTTGGCCAGGAAGAGCGCGTCGGTGACCCGCTTGCGGCTGACCTGCCGGCCCAGCCACTGGATGCCGGCCACGGCCAGCGCCTCGTTCTCCGGGCTGCTGGCGGACGCGCCCTTGACCGAGCCGTCGTAGTCGTTCTCGAACTGCTTGAGCACCGCGACCTCGTGCGGACCCGGAGCGACGAAGACCGTGCCGTGCTCGGCGGCGGGGATGTTCCACTCCAGGCCCTGGAAGACCAGGGTGCCGGGCAGCTCGGCGCGGGCGTCGAGGATGTCGGGGTTGACCAGGTCGACGCCGATGCGGGCGTGGGTGGCGCCGCCGTGGTCGGTGATGACCAGCCAGTCCAGGCCGTAGGCCGCCGCGTGCTGGGCCTGGTCGAGCACGGTGTACTGCCCGTCGGAGCTGTGCTGGGTGTGGATGTGGTGGTCGCCGGCCAGCCACTGCGTGACCGCGCCGCCGGAGGGGCCGGGGCCACGCCGGGCGGCCTCCTCCGCGGTGGCCGCGGTGACGCCGCTCATGCCGGCCATGCCGGCCGCCGCCGCGCCGGTGAGGCCGGCCGCGCGCAGCAGGTTGCGCCGTGACAGCTCGCCGGGGGAGAGGTCGGTGTCGGCGGTGTCGCTCGCCAGCGCCGCCGACGTCAGCGCGGTGGCCTCGTCGGTGGTGTGGCGGTGGTGGGTGTGCCCGTGGGAGTGCCCGTGGGAGTGCCCGTGGGCGTGCCCGTGGGAGTGGTCGTGCGGGTGGTGGGGGTCGTGGGTGTGGCCGTCGTGCGTGCTCACTGTCGCTCTCCTCGAGACGTGGGGGAGCCGGCCGCCGCGGGCCAGCCCTGCGACGCTCCACCGCGACGGTGAACGCCGGCCCCGCTGTGCGCGGCCCGCCGGTGAACGACGTGCGCCCGGCGTACGTCTCACCCCGGTGGGCGGGTCCACATCGCGGGACCGATGTGCGCATGCTGAGACGGCGTCGTACTGTTTTCAACAGCTCATCCAGAGGGACTGAGGGAACGGCCCAGTGAAGTCCCGGCAACCGCCACGAGCCTCCGCCACCCGGCACATCGGGGACACGGACGTGGAGACGGTGCCAATTCCGCCCGGCGCGA
Organism: Nocardioides sp. P86; assembly: GCF_023712465.1. Lineage (NCBI taxonomy): Bacteria > Bacillati > Actinomycetota > Actinomycetes > Propionibacteriales > Nocardioidaceae > Nocardioides > Nocardioides sp. P86. Next base: position 137,380 of record NZ_JAMAYE010000004.1, read on the forward strand.
GAGTCGCAGCCGGGGAAGATGAGAAGGAGGACGCGTGAGCACCGTCGCTGAAGTAGAGACCGCCCAGCCCACCCCGGCCGACCAGCCCGGGATCCGTGAGGGTGCGTTCGGCAACGCCCGGGCCCTCGCCTGCCGCGAGTGCGGCAACGAGGTCGAGCTCGGCCCCCACTACGCCTGTCCGGAGTGCTTCGGTCCGCTCGAGGTGTCCTACGACTTCCCGGTCGTGACGCGCGAGGAGATCGAGGCCGGCCCCCGCAACATCTGGCGCTACAAGGCGCTGCTGCCGGTGCCCGACGACATCGAGCAGAGCCCCAACATGGAGCCGGGCTTCACCCGCCTGCTCCAGGCCCGCAACCTCGGCCGCGAGCTCGGCCTGGAGAAGCTGTGGGTCAAGGACGACAGCACCAACCCCACCAACTCCTTCAAGGACCGCGTCGTGGCCTGCGCGCTGAGCGCCGCCACCGAGTTCCACTCGAAGGTCTTCGCCTGCCCCTCGACGGGCAACCTGGCCAACGCGGTCGCCGCGGCGGGCGCCCGCGCCGGGATCAAGACCGTGGTCTTCATCCCGAGCAACCTCGAGAAGCCCAAGCAGGTCAACTCCGCGGTCTACACCGACTCCCTCGTCGCGGTGAACGGCAACTACGACGACGTCAACAAGCTGGCCTCCGAGATCGCGGGCGAGGAGGACGGCTGGGCGTTCGTCAACGTCAACGTCCGTCCCTTCTACGCCGAGGGCTCCAAGACCCTGGGCTACGAGATCGCTGAGCAGCTCGGCTGGCGCCTGCCCGACCAGGTCGTCATCCCCGTGGCCTCGGGCTCGCAGCTGACGAAGGTGCACAAGGCCTTCGGCGAGCTCGTGCGCCTCGGTCTGGTCGAGGACAAGCCGGTCAAGATCTTCGGCGCCCAGGCCACCGGCTGCTCGCCGGTCTCGACCGCCTACAAGGCCGAGGTCGACGCGATCCGCCCGGTGAAGCCCGACACCATCGCCAAGAGCCTGGCCATCGGCAACCCCGCCGACGGCATCTACGTGCTCGACATCTGCCGCAGCACCGGCGGCGCGGTCGAGGACATCACCGACGACGAGGTCCGCGAGGGCATCCTGCTGCTGGCCCGCCACGAGGGCATCTTCACCGAGACCGCCGGCGGCACGACCGTCGGTGTGCTGAAGAAGCTCGTCGAGACCGGTCAGCTCGACCCCACCCTCGAGACCGTCGTCATCAACACCGGCATGGGCCTGAAGACCCTCGACGCCGTCTCCGACCAGGTCGGCCCGGCCGCCACGATCGACGCGTCCTACGCGGCGTTCACCGCCACCGGCATCGCCTGACCGGCCGGTCCGCCGCACCCCTCCCAGCCCTCGCCGCACCAGCACCAGGAGATCGACCCCATGAGCGTGTCCGTCCGCGTCCCCACCATCCTGCGCACCTACACCGGTGGTGAGTCCGAGGTGACCGCCTCCGGCGCCACCCTGGCCGACGTGCTCGACGACCTCGAGACGCAGTACGCCGGCATCCGCGCCCGGGTGCTCGACGACAACGGCAAGCTGCGCCGCTTCGTCAACGTCTACGTCGGCAGCGAGGACGTCCGCTTCCTCGACGACCTCGCCACCCCCACCCCCGACGGCACCCAGGTCTCGGTCATCCCCGCCGTCGCCGGCGGCTGACCCACCCGCTCCCTGCTCGGAGCGGCGGTCGAGGCGGCACCAGCGCCCCGGTGGTTGAGGTGGGAGCGCCAGCACCCCGGTGGTCGAGCAGGGAGCGCCAGCACCACGGTGGTCGAAGAGGGAGCGTCAGCGCCCCGGTGGTCGAGCAAGAAGCGCCAGCGCCGCGGTGGTCGAAGACGGAGCGCCAGCGCCCCGGTGGTTGAGGAGGGAGCGCCAGCGACCGTCTCGAAACCACCCTCGCGCGACAGCGCAACCCTCTCCACAGATCCACCGGCAGACCTAGTCATCGAATACGTGTTCGAATAGACTAGGCGCATGCTCCTCGACCTCGACACCACCGGCACCGTGGTCGACATCGAGTCCCTCGAGGCCGATGACGTCCTGGAGTACGCCGCCGACACAGCGAGGTCGGTACGCGCCGCCGAGCGTCGCACCCTGCGGGTCATGGCCCGCTGGGGAGCACTGAACCCCGACCAGGCCTACGCCTGGTCAGTGCCCGGCATGATCCGTCACGGGCTGGACGAGTTCGCGGCTGAGCCGTTGGCCCTGGCGTTGGAGATGTCGCCAGTGAATGCGGGCTGCAACCTGGCCGAGGTCATGGAGCTGGTCCACCGGCTGCCCCGCACCTGGGCGATGGTGGAGGACCTCACCCTCCCCGGCTGGCGCGCGCGCCGGATCGCCTCCCAGACCCAGGTGTTGAACGACACCGGGGCTGCGTACGTCGACCGCAAGATCGCCGCCCTCGGTGCGAAGGTCCAAGGCCTCGGGGCGCGACGCATCGAGCTGTTCGTCGCAGAAGCCGCGGCCAGGCACGACCCCCACGCCCAGGCCGCGCTGGAGGAGAAGGCCCGCGGTGGGTGGAACGTCCGGGTGACCCACGACGTCGACCGCGGGTCCGCCTCCGGCACCTCCTGGCTCGAAGTGCTCGGTGACACCCAGGACCTCACCCGCTTCCACGACCTGATCTGCGCCACCGCCGCCGAGCTCGGCCGCCACCAGACCTCGACCGGAGCAGCGGTCGAGTCGCTGGAGGTCCGCAAGGCCCGCGCGATCGGCGTCATCACCGACCGCGCCCAAGGACTGACGGCACTGGACTCGGTGGAGCCCACGACTGCGAAGGAGCGGGTGGTCTACGTCCACCTGCGCCCCGAGGACCTCGCACGCGCCGACACCCTCGCCGCCCTCGACACGGCCTGCTTGAACGGAGAAGAACCCGCGCTGGAGGAGCCCCCGCCGCCCACCGAGGCCCCGGCCGGAGAACCCCCACCGGACCCCCGGGACCTCCCCACCCCCGTAGACCACGAGACCGTCCCCGCGGGACAGGTCGCGAACCCGGTGGCTGAGGAGCGAGCGCAGCGAGCGTCTCGAAGCCCCGCCGCGGGCAACGACCCCGAGACCACCGCCGGACAGACCCCGGCCCCGGTGGCTGAGGAGCGAGCGCAGCGAGCGTCTCGAAGCCACCCCACCACCGACGAGCACCCAGTGCACGAGCAGCCCGCGGACGACCCGTACCGCACCACCGGACCCGACCTGCGCCCCACAGCGGTCCACCGCCACCACGAGACCAGCCACCTGTCCCAGATCGACCGCACCGGCCCACCACCCGGCACCGCAGTCGTCGAAGGCCTCGGGGTGGTCTCCACCACCACCCTGCGCCGCTGGCTGGCCGGCACCAAGGTGTTCGTGAGACCCGTCATCGACCTCGACCCCACCACCGCAGGAGCCGTCGACCGCCACGACCCACCACCCTGGATGCGCGAACACGTCGTCATCCGCGACCCCCGGTGCGTGTTCCCCGGCTGCACCGTGCCCTCACGCCGCTGCGACCTCGACCACATCACCCACTACCGACCCCTCGACCACGGCGGGAAGCCCGGCCAGACGCACCCGTCCAACCTCGCGCCGCTGTGCCGCCACCACCACCGACTCAAGACCACCGGCTCCGTAGGCAGCCCACCCTGGAGCTACACCCGGCATCCCGACGGCACCTGCGCCTGGACCAGCCCCCACGGCTGGACCACGCTGGTCCGCACCGGCTGAGCCCTGTCGGCCCCCGGCGCCGAGGTGCGGCTCCCGGGGAAGCGGCCCGATACGGGGGTGTCTGCGACCGTGGTGCGGTCGGGGTCCGTGTCGAGGGGTCCGGCTGGGCGACACGTCGCCTCCACGCCCACGACACCGCCCGTTCAGGAGCACCTGGTTGAACGTCCCCATGCCCGACGCCCCCTCCACGACCCACGCCCGCTCGACGCGCAACCGGCTCGTCGCGGTCGGTATCGCCGCCGCGGCGGTCGGCGCGGCCACCGGGGGGCTCGGGATCGGCGCGCGCGAGCTGCTCCACCGCCAGGCCGACCACGCGCGCCGGCTGATCGGGAAGCCTCTGGGCGAGGTGGCGCCCGACGCCGACCGCACGTGGAAGAAGTCCTACGGCGACTCCGTGCAGCTGCTGCTGCTCGGCGACTCGATCGCGGCAGGTCTGGGCGCCGACCGGCCCAAGGAGACCCTCGGCGGCCGGCTGGCCAAGGGGCTGGCCAAGGCGACCCACCGGTCGGTGCGGCTGCGCACGGGCGCGGTGGTCGGGTCGGAGAGCTCGATGCTGACCGCGCAGCTGGCCGGGCTGCCCGCGTCGTACCGCGCCGACGTGGCCGTCATCGTCGTCGGCGGCAACGACGTGACCCACCGCGTGCCCGTGGCCGACAGCGTGAAGCACCTCGAGGAGGCGATCGCGCTGCTGCGCGAGCGCGGCACGGCGGTGGTGGTCGGCACGTGCCCCGACCTCGGGCTGCTGCGCCCGGTGCCGCAGCCGCTGCGAGCGCTGGGCTCGCGCGCCTCGCGGCAGCTGGCCGCCGCCCAGATGACGGCGGCGGTGGCCGCCGGGGCCCATGCGGTGTCGCTGGCGCACTGCGTGGGCCCGTTCTTCATCACCAACCCCGACGAGATGTTCAGCCTCGACCGCTTCCACCCCAGCGCCCTGGGCTACAAGCGCACCGCCAAGGCGATGCTGCCCTCGGTGCTGGCCGCCCTGGGCGTCGCGGAGCAGGTGCCGTTCGGTCACCGCGCCCCGGCCCTGCCGCCGGGCTGAGCCCGCGGGTGCGGCAGGCTCGTGGTGTGACGACCGTGCTGCTGGCCACCTTCGACCTCCTGCCCGACGGCGAGCGCGGGGGCGACCTGCTCCCGCCCGCCCTGGCCCGGCGCGGCATCGAGGCCCGGTGGGTCTCCTGGTCCGACGACACCGTCGACTGGGCAGGGGCCGACCTGGTCGCCGTGCGGTCGACCTGGGACTACCACCGCCGGCTCCCGGAGTTCCTGGCCTGGGCCGAGCGCGTGGGCCGGCGGGTGCCGCTGCTCAACGGGGCCGACGTCTTCGCCTGGAACGCCGACAAGGCCTACCTGCTCGACCTCGCGGTCGACCTGCCCGTCGTGCCGTCCCGGCTCGTCGACGACACCGGCCTCGCCGTCGCGCTGGCCGCGGCCCTGGCCGAGCACGGCGAGGTCGTGCTCAAGCCGCGCACGGGCGCCGGCGGCGTGGGCCTGGTGGTGGCCGCCCGCACCGACGACCCCCGCCTGGCCGACCTGGGCGACGGTCCCTGGCTGCTGCAGCCGGTGGTGGCGTCGGTGCGCACGACGGGGGAGCGCTCGCTGTTCGTGCTCGACGGCGCCGTGGTCTCGCAGGTGGACAAGGTGGCTCCCTCCGACGACCTCCGCGTCCACCCGCAGTACGGCGGGAGCTCGCGTCCGGTGCCCCTCGACCCCGCGGCGGTCGACCTCGCGGAGCGCGCGACCGCCTGGCTGGGCGAGCGCTTCGGCCGCCCGCTGCCCTACGCCCGCGTCGACCTGCTCGAGGTCGACGGCGCCCTGGCGGTGAGCGAGGTCGAGCTGATCGAGCCCGGGCTCTACCTCGACCTCGTGCCGGGCAACGCCGAGGCGTTCGCCGACGTCGTCGTCGGCGCCCTCGGCGCCGCGTCGACCGCCCCCTGATTTCTTGCACTCGCCCAGGGCGAGTGCTAAACATGATGCTGGCACTCTCCTCTGGAGACTGCCAAGACATCAGGACCGGCGGGTTGAGGTCTGCAGCGTCGGCGGGAAGGGTCCGCCGGATCGGCCAGATCGTCCGTCGCGGGCAACGAGCCGGTCCGTCCACGCACGTCCCATGCGAAGGATCGCAGGAGTTATGTCGAAGCTGATTGCTTTCAACGAGGAGGCCCGACGCGGCCTCGAGCGTGGCATGAACACGCTCGCGGACGCCGTCAAGGTGACCCTCGGCCCCAAGGGGCGCAACGTCGTCCTCGAGAAGAAGTGGGGCGCCCCCACGATCACCAACGACGGTGTCTCCATCGCCAAGGAGATCGAGCTCGAGGACCCCTACGAGAAGATCGGTGCCGAGCTCGTCAAGGAGGTCGCCAAGAAGACCGACGACGTCGCCGGCGACGGCACCACCACCGCCACCGTCCTCGCCCAGGCGATGGTCCGCGAGGGCCTGCGCAACGTGGCCGCGGGTGCCAACCCGATGGGTCTCAAGCGCGGCATCGAGGCCGCGGTGGCCGCCGTCTCGGAGCAGCTGCTCTCGATGGCCACCGAGATCGAGACCAAGGAGCAGATCGCCGCCACCGCGTCGATCTCCGCCGCTGACACCACCGTCGGCGAGATCATCGCCGAGGCGATGGACAAGGTCGGCAAGGAAGGCGTCATCACGGTCGAGGAGTCGAACACCTTCGGGCTCGACCTCGAGCTGACCGAGGGCATGCGCTTCGACAAGGGCTACATCTCGGCGTACTTCGCGACCGACATGGAGCGCATGGAGGCCGTGCTCGAGGACCCCTACGTCCTCATCGCCAACCAGAAGGTCTCCAGCGTCAAGGACCTGCTCCCGATCCTCGAGAAGGTCATGCAGTCGGGCAAGCCCCTGCTGATCATCGCCGAGGACACCGACGGCGAGGCCCTGTCGACCCTGGTCGTCAACAAGATCCGCGGCACCTTCAAGTCCGTCGCCGTCAAGGCCCCGGGCTTCGGCGACCGCCGCAAGGCCATGCTGCAGGACATCGCGATCCTCACCGGCGGCCAGGTCATCTCCGAGGAGGTCGGTCTGAAGCTGGAGTCGACCGGCATCGAGCTGCTCGGCCAGGCCCGCAAGGTCGTCATCACCAAGGACGAGACCACGATCGTCGAGGGCGCCGGCGACGCCGCCCAGATCGAGGGCCGGGTCAACCAGATCCGCGCCGAGATCGAGAAGTCCGACTCCGACTACGACCGCGAGAAGCTCCAGGAGCGCCTCGCCAAGCTGGCCGGCGGCGTGGCCGTCATCAAGGTCGGCGCGGCCACCGAGGTCGAGCTCAAGGAGCGCAAGCACCGCATCGAGGACGCCGTGCGCAACGCCAAGGCGGCTGTCGAGGAGGGCATCGTCGCCGGCGGCGGCGTGGCTCTGGTGCAGGCGTCGGCCACCGCGTTCGACAAGCTCGAGCTCGAGGGCGACGAGGCCACCGGCGCCAACATCGTGCGCTACGCCACCGAGGCCCCGCTCAAGCAGATCGCGGTCAACGCCGGCCTCGAGGGCGGCGTCGTGGCGGAGAAGGTGCGCAACCTGACCCCGGGCCACGGCCTCAACGCCGCGACCGGCGAGTACGTCGACATGCTGGCCTCCGGCATCATCGACCCCGCCAAGGTGACCCGCAGCGCGCTGCAGAACGCCGCCTCCATCGCGGCGCTCTTCCTCACCACCGAGGCCGTCGTGGCCGACAAGCCCGAGAAGGCCGCCCCCATGGGTGGCGACCCCTCCGGTGGCATGGGCGGCATGGACTTCTGAGTCCCGCCCCGCACGACCCGCAGCACCCGCACCACCAGCAGGGCCCCCGCTCCGGCGGGGGCCCTGCTGTGCTTGGCTGGAGTGGTGGACCCCGCCGAGCAGGACGCCCGCGACCGCGCGCGCTTCGAGGAGCTCGCCCCCACCCTCGTCGAGCCGCTGCGTCGCTTCCTCGCCCGCCGCACCGACGCCGACACCGCCGAGGACGTGCTGGCCGACACCCTGCTGGTCTGCTGGCGCCGCGCCGACCAGCTGCCCGACGCGCCGCTGCCCTGGGCCTACGGCGTCGCGCGCAACTGCCTGGCCAACGCCGAGCGGGGCCGCCGTCGTCAGCAGCGCGTCGCCGCGCGCATCGCCGTGGTCGACCCGCCGCGGGCCAGCACCGCGGGGCCGGGACACGACGCCGTGACCGACCCCGACCTCGCCGCCGACCTCGACGCCGCCCTCGCCGCGCTGCGGGAGGAGGAGGCCGAGCTGCTGCGGCTGTGGGCCTGGGAGCAGCTCACGCCCGCCGAGCTCGCCGTCGTGCTCGACATCAGCGCCAACGCCGCGAGCATCCGTCTCCACCGTGCCCGCGGCCGGCTGCGCGAGGAGCTCGCCGCCCGAAAGGACGAGCGCGCCGCCGGACATGAGGGGACGAGAGGGAGGAGCAGCCGATGACCGACGACCCGCAGCACGACGACGCGCAGCACGATCCCGAGCTGCGCGCGCTCCTGCGCGGCGCCGACCCGGCCGCCTCCCTGCCGCCGGCCGACCCCGCGCGGGTGGCCCGACTCCTGGAGGACGTCATGAGCAAGCCCCGTCACGGTGAGGACGCCTCGACCACCACCGGCGAGAACCGCGCCAGCGGCACCCGCGGCCGCAGCCCGCTGACCTGGCTGGTCGCCGCGGCCGCGGTGGCCCTCATCGGCGTGCTCGGGGTGGGGGCCCTGCTCGGGGCCGACGACGAGGACGACGTGCCCACCGCCGGCGACGCCCCCGCCGTCTCCGGCGACGCGGAGCCCAGCGTCACCCGCCTCGAGGTCGCCGACGCCCCGGCCGGTCGCTGCATGGTGCCGACCCCCGAGGTCCTGGCGGGCGCCTCGCTGGCCTTCGAGGGCACCGTGACCGAGCTGGTCGACGGCACGGCGGTGCTCGAGCCCTCGGAGTTCTTCGCCGGCCGCTCCACCGACACCGTCGAGGTGACCGCGCCGAGCGAGGACCTCCAGGCCCTCATCTCCGCGGTCGACTTCCAGGTCGGCGAGCGCTACCTCGTGGCCGCCGACGGCGCCCAGGTGATGGTGTGCGGCTTCAGCGACCTGGCCACCCCGGCCCAGGAGCAGCTCTACGCCGAGGCCTTCAACCGGTGAGCGCACGACGGTGACCGTCGCCGGCCTGCTGCTGGCCGCCGGCGCCGGTCGGCGGATGGGCACGCCGAAGGCGCTCGTCGACGACTGGCTGGTGCGCGGCGTCGCCACGCTGCGCGACGGCGGCTGCGACACCGTGACCGTGGTGCTCGGCGCCGCCGTGGAGGAGGCCGTGGCGCGACTCGAGGGCACCGACGCCGACCACGTGGTGGCGCAGGACTGGCACCGCGGCATGTCGGCGTCGCTGGCCGCCGGTCTCGCCGCCCTCGGGCGCGACGGGCGTGACGGGGGCGGGCCGCCCGAGGTCGCCGTCGTCAGCCTGGTCGACCTGCCCGACGTGGGTCCCGCGGTGCTGCGGCGGCTGCTGGCCGAGCCCCGCGGCGCCGCCACCCTCGCCCGGGCCTCCTACGCCGACGGACCCGGCCACCCGGTGCTGCTCGGTCGCGACCACTGGGCGGGGGTGCGCGCCGCGGCCACCGGCGACCGCGGGGCCCGCGACTACCTGCGCAGCCACCCCGTCGAGCTCGTCGACTGCTCCGACCTCGCCACCGGCCGCGACGTCGACAGCCGCTGAGCGTGGCCCCGGTGGACCCCGTGCCCCCCGACCCGACCGCCCCGGTGCGGCTGCAGCCCCTCACGCGCGCGCGGGTGGCCGACCTCGGCGAGCCGGCCCGCGCCTGGGCCGCCGGCCTGCCCGCCGTGCTCGCCGAGCTCTGCGCGCGCTGGGGGCTGACACCGGGGCGCAGGCTGCCCGGCGGCAGCGCGTCGTACGTCGTGGGCGCGAGGACCGCCCGCGGCGAGGAGCGCGTGCTCAAGCTGCGCCTGCCCGACCCCGCGCTGGCCGACGAGGCCGGTGCCCTGCGACGGGCCGACGGCCGCGGCCACGTGCTGCTGCACGACCACGACGAGCGCCACGACGCGCTGCTGCTCGAGGCGCTGGGCGGGTCGCTGGAGCAGTCGCCCCTCGCGCCGTACGACGCCCTCGCGGTGCTGGCGGCCACCCTGCGCGAGGCCTGGACCGTGCCGCTGCCCGAGGGCCCGACGCCACCCCCGGGGGAGCGCGCCCTCGCCCGGGCCGCGCTGCTGCGCCGCCGCGACGCCGACCTCGGCCGGCCCTGCGACCCCCGCGTGCTGGCCGCCGCCCTCGACGCCGCCGAGCGGCGCGCCGGGGCCGACGACCCCGCCCGCCACGTGGTGCTGCACGGCGACCCCCACCCGGCCAACGCGCTGCACGTGCGCACCCCGCGACCCGGCGCCCCTGCGGGGTGGGTGCTCGTCGACCCCGACGGGGTGCGCGGCGACCCCGCCCACGACCTCGGGGTCGCGCTGCGCGACTGGACCTCGCGGCTGGTCGGTCCCGACCCGCGCGGTGTGCTGCGCGACTACGCCGCCAGGCTCGCCGACGCCACCGGTGAGGACGCCGACGCGGTCTGGGACTGGGGCTACCTCGAGCGGGTCTCCACGGGGCTCTACGTGCTGTCCTTCGGCGCCGACACGCTGGGTCGGCGCTTCCTCGACTCCGCCCGCGCGCTGCTCGACTGACCGGGTCAGCGGGCCCGGCGGATCCGGATCGCGCCCTTGGCGGTGGAGGGGTCGACGACGCGGCCGCCCTGGGTGATCTCGACCTCGCCGGCCGCCACGAGCCGCCGGGCCGCGCGGCGCGCCGGCTCCATCAGCTCGCGCCAGCCCTCGTCCTCGGCCGGCCCGACGGCCCGGGCGGCGTCGGAGGGGCAGATCGTCGACGTGCGGGCGCGGGCGGCGAGCAGGTCGAGGATGGCGGCCTCGAGCCGGCGGTCGGTGTCGGTGACGCCGTGACGGCGGCACGAGGTGGAGCAGTACTTCACCGAGTCCCAGTCGCGCTCCCACTTCTTGCGCCACTCGATGGTGCGCCCGCACGACGCGCAGGTCTTGGGCTCGGGCACGCTCACGCCCCGAGTCTGCCTCCTCCGGCCAACCCGGGACCAACACCGCCCCGTCTACGGTGGGCCGATGCAGCCGACCCCTCCCGCGAGCCCGTCCGACGTCGCGACGCTGCTGGGCTCGACGGGCTACCTCTGCGACGACGACCTCGCCACCGTCGCCTTCCTCGCCCTGCGCATGGAGCGCCCGCTGCTGCTCGAGGGCGAGCCCGGCACGGGCAAGACCGCGCTGGCCGAGGCGCTCGCGCAGACCCTCGACCTGCCCCTCGTGCGGCTGCAGTGCTACGAGGGCATCGACGCCACCCAGGCGCTCTACGACTGGGACTTCCCCCGCCAGATCCTCCACCTGCGCGCCCTCGAGGCCGCCGGCGGCGCCGACGCCGAGGAGGCCGAGAAGAGCCTGTACGACGAGCGCTTCCTGCTCGCCCGCCCCGTGCTCGCGGCCCTCCAGCAGAGCCCGGCCGTGCTGCTGGTCGACGAGGTCGACCGCGCCGACGACGAGTTCGAGGCCTTCCTGCTCGAGGTGCTCTCGACCTACCAGGTCTCGATCCCCGAGCTCGGCACCGTCGCGGCGGCGACCCCGCCGATCGTGGTGCTCACCTCCAACCGCACCCGCGAGCTCCACGACGCCCTCAAGCGGCGCTGCCTCTACCACTGGATCGACCACCCGGGCCTGGAGCGCGAGGTGGAGATCGTGCGCTCCCGCGCGCCCGAGGTGTCGGAGACCCTGGCCCGGCAGGTGGTGACCCTGGTGCAGCAGCTGCGCGAGGGCGGCTCGCTGCAGAAGCCGCCGGGCGTCGCGGAGACGCTCGACTGGGCGCGCGCGCTGGAGCACCTCGGTGCCGAGCACCTCGACCTGGAGACCGCCGCCCGCACGCTGGGCGCCCTGGTGAAGTACCGCGAGGACGCCGAGCGCGTGCGTCACGCGCTCGACCGGGTGCTCACGGCGTGAGCGTGCCGGCCGACACCCGGGAGGCCCCCGCCGAGGCCGGTCACGGGGCCGACGAGATCCTGCTGGCCTTCACCCGGGCGCTGCGCGCCGCGGGGGTCGGGGTCACCTCCGACCGCGCCCAGACCTTCCTCGCCGCCGCGTCGGTGGTCGGGCTCGACGACGTCGACGCCACCCGGTGGGCCGGCCGGGCCACGCTGTGCGCCGGACCTGACGACCTGGTGCGCTTCGACCAGGTCTTCGAGGCGTGGTTCAACGCCCGCGACGGTCTGCCCCGCACGGTGCCCACCCCGCCGACCGCCCCGACCGCGTCGCAGCTGCCGGAGTCCGACGCCGCGGGCGGGGCGGGCTCCGAGGCCGACGCCGACCTGGTGCGCGCGATGGCCAGCGACACCGAGGTGCTCCGCCAGCGCGACGTGGCCGGCATGACCCACCACGAGAAGGCCCGGCTCGCGGCGATGTTCGCCACCCTGCGGGTGCGCCCGCCGCGGCGGCGTACGCCACGGCACCAGGGGTGGCACCGCGGCGACGTCGACGCGGCCCGCACGCTGCGCGCCAGCCTGCGCCGCATGGGGGAGCCCTCGGAGATCGCGTGGCGCCGCCGCGCCACCCGCCCGCGGCGCGTGGTGCTGCTCGTCGACGTGTCGGGGTCGATGAGCGGCTACGCCGACGCGCTGCTGCGCCTGGCCCACCGCATCACCCTGGCCACCGCCGACGCGGCCGGGCGCGCGGGGTCGGTGGAGACCTTCACCGTCGGCACCCGGCTGACCCACCTGACCCGGGCCATGCGGCTGCGCGACCCCGAGCGGGCGCTGGTCGCCGCCGGCGAGACGGTGCCCGACTGGTCGGGCGGCACCCGGCTGGGGGAGTCGCTGCGGCTCTTCCTCGACCGCTGGGGCCAGCGCGGCATGGCCCGCGGGGCCGTCGTGGTCGTCTTCAGCGACGGCTGGGAGCGCGGCGACCCCGCGCTGCTGGCCGAGCAGGTGGAGCGGCTGCACCGCGTCGCCCACCGTGTGGTGTGGGTCAACCCCCACCGCGGCAAGGCCGGCTACGCGCCGGTGCAACAGGGCGTGCTGGCCGTGCTGCCGCACGTCGACGACTTCGTCGCCGGCCACTCGCTGGCGACCTACACGGAGCTGTGCGAGGTGATCGGTCGTGCGTGAGGTGCTGCCCGAGCTGATGGAGTGGTGGGAGGCCGGCGAGACCGTCGGCGTGGCCACCGTCGTCGCGACCTTCCAGTCGGCGCCGCGCCCGCCCGGCGCCTCGATGCTGGTGGGCCCCGACGCCTCGGCGGTGGGCTCGGTCTCCGGCGGCTGCGTCGAGGGCGCGGTCTACGAGCTGGCCCAGGAGGTGGTCGGCTCGGGTGCCCCGCAGCTCGAGCGCTACGGCGTCTCCGACGACGACGCCTTCGCCGTCGGGCTGACCTGCGGCGGCATCCTCGACGTCTACGTCGAGAAGGTCAGCCGCGAGACCTTCCCCGAGCTGGCCGAGATCGCCGACGACATCGCGCAGGGGCGGCCGGTGGCCGTCGCCACCGTCATCGAGCACCCCGACCCCGCGTGGCGCGGGCGGCGCGTCGTGGTGCGCCCCGAGACCGAGGGACTGGCCGCGGGCAGCATCGGCTCGCCGCGCGCCGACGACGCGGTGCGCGACGACGCCCTCGGCCTGCTCGCCACCGGCACCAGCGCCGTCCTCGGCTACGGCCCCGACGGGGAGCGCCGCGGCGAGGGCATGCGGGTCTTCGTGTGGGCCTTCGCACCCAAGCCGCGGATGCTCGTCTTCGGCGCCATCGACTTCGCCGCGGCCGTGGCCCGGGTCGGGGCGTTCCTCGGCTACCACGTCACCGTCTGCGACGCCCGGCCCGTCTTCGCCACGGCCAGCCGCTTCCCCGAGGCCGACGAGGTCGTCGTGGACTGGCCCCACCGCTACCTCACCGCCGAGCACGAGGCGGGTCGCGTCGACGGGCGCACCGTGCTCGCCGTGCTGACCCACGACCCCAAGTTCGACGTGCCGCTGCTCGAGGTGGCCCTGCGCCTGCCCGAGGTCGCCTACGTCGGGGCCATGGGCTCGCGCCGCACCCACGACGACCGCCTCGCGCGGCTGCGCGAGGTGGGGCTCACCGAGGCCGAGATCGCCCGGCTCTCCAGCCCGATCGGGCTCGACCTGGGCGCCCGCACCCCCGAGGAGACCGCGATCAGCATCGCCGCCGAGATCATCGCCGGGCGCTGGGGCGGCAGCGGTGAGCGGCTCGCGAGCACCGACGGCCGGATCCACCACCACGACCGTCCCGTGCTGGGGGTCTGAGACCCGGGCCGGGGCGGTGCCCGGGCCGTCACGACGAGGTGAACAGGTGTGACCGCGATCACCCGTCCGGTGCTACCGTGGGCCCGGACCAGGCGGGATGCCGGCTCGTGCCGGGCGGAGATGTCAGGGGTGGGCATGACGGGCAGCGACCTCCAGGCGCGCAGGTACGACGCGGTCCGCGCCTGGACCTCCTTCGTCGAGCGCGGTGACGAGGCCGAGGCCCTCGTGCGCCCGGAGATCCTCACCAGCTGGACCCGCTCGTCGCGTGCGGTCTCGAAGGACCTCACCGAGGCACCCCTGGCCGACGAGGGCGAGACCGAGGCCTACTGGCGCGAGTCGCCGCTGGCCGTCGCCGTCGAGCGGGTGGAGTCCGAGCTGCGCCGCACCGCCGAGGACGGCGACCTGGTCGTCGCGGTCACCGACCCCGAGACCCGGATCCTGTGGACCTACGGCGGGCGGGTGATGCGCCGCAAGGCCGAGAGCGTCAACTTCGTCGCCGGCGCCCGCTGGGACGACCGCTCGGCCGGCACCAACGCCCTCGACCTGGCCAACCGCCTCGACGCCCCCAGCATGGTCTTCAGCGCCGAGCACTACGCCTCGATCGTGCACAACTGGGTCTGCTGGGCCGCCCCGCTGCACGACCCGGTGACCGGGCGCCAGCTCGGCGTGCTCGACCTCTCCACCACCTGGGACCGCACCCACCCGATCGGCATGGCCACCGCCCGCGTGATGGCGCGCCTCATCGAGGGCGCGATGCCCCACACCCACCACGACCCCGCCGCGGCCCTGCTGGAGGAGACCGGCGACCCCGGGCTGGTGATGACCCTGCTCGGCACGGCCGAGTCGCGCCTCGACGGCCAGCGCCTGCTGCTCAACCGCCGCCAGACCGAGGTGCTGGCGCTGCTGGCGCTGCACCCCGGTGGGCTGTCGCTGGAGCAGCTGCACGCGATGGTCTACGGAGACCAGGCCGTCACCTTCTCCACGCTCAAGGCGGAGGTCTCCCACCTGCGCGCCGCCCTGGGCGGGCAGCTCTCCTCGCGGCCCTACCGGCTGCTGATGCCGGTGGCCACTGACGTCGAGCAGGTGCTCGCCCTCCTGCGCCGCGGCCAGGTCCGCGCCGCCGTCGACGCCTACGGCGGCGACCTGCTGCCCGGCACCAACTCCCCGGCCCTCAGCGAGCTGGGAGAGTACGTCGCGGTCGCCCTGCGCGAGGCCCTCCTGGCCGACCCCCAGCCCGACGCGGTGCTGCGCTACGGCGAGCTCGCGCCCTACGACACCGAGGTCGTCGAGCGCTGCGTGGCGGCGCTGTCGGCGCAGCCCGGCCCCCACCCCGCGCTGCCGCTGCTCAAGGGCCGCCTCGCCGCCGCCGACGGCTGATCCCTCCCGGATGAGACGGCCCGCCGGAGGCCAACCCAGCACCAACCAGACCGACCTAGCGTGATGCGCACCACAGTCACCCTCAGGGAGAGTCCATGACCCGGATCAACCTCACCGTCGACGGCGCCACGGTCGCCGACGACGTCGAGCCGCGCATGCTGCTCGTGCAGTACCTCCGCGAGAAGCTCGGCAAGACCGGCACCGTCATCGGCTGCGACACCAGCAACTGCGGCGCCTGCACCGTGCACCTCGACGGCACCAGCGTGAAGTCCTGCAACGTCCTGGCCGTGCAGGCCGACGGCTCGGAGGTCACCACGATCGAGGGCCTGGCCCAGGACGGCCGGCTGCACCCCGTGCAGGAGGCCTTCCGCGAGTGCCACGGCCTCCAGTGCGGCTTCTGCACCCCGGGCATGATCATGCAGAGCGTCGACCTGCTCAAGGACAACCCCGACCCGAGCGAGGAGGAGATCCGCCTCGGGCTCGAGGGCAACCTCTGCCGGTGCACGGGCTACCACAACATCGTGAAGTCGGTGCAGCACGCGGCCTCGCAGGGCGCCGCGGGCGGCTCCGCCGTCACCCAGGCCGCCGGAGGTGCCCAGTGACCGCCACCCAGGAGCGTCCCGCCGAGGCCGCCAAGGAGATCGGGCGGGACCGCCGCCGCAAGGAGGACCAGCGCCTCATCACCGGGCGCACCCGGTGGACCGACAACATCGTGCTGCCCGGCATGGTCCACGTGGCCATGGTCCGCAGCCCCTTCGCCCACGCCAAGATCACCGGCATCGACAAGTCCGCGGCCGAGGCCTCGCCCAACGTGGTCAGCGTGATCACGGGCGCCGACGTCGCCGACGTGCAGGGCGCGCTGCCCAACGCCTGGCCGATCACCCCCGACCAGGTCGCGCCGGCCCACCCGCCGATCGCCGTCGACCGGGTCGTGTTCGCCGGCGAGATCGTGGCCGTCGTGGTGGCCCGCAGCGCCGCCGAGGCCCGCGACGCCGCCGAGCTGGTCGACGTCGACTACGACGAGCTGCCCGCCGCCCTCGAGCTGAAGGCCGCCGCCGAGGCGACCCCGGAGAACGGCGGCGCGCTCGCGCACCCCGACCTGGGCACCAACAAGTCGGCGTTCTGGAAGTTCGACTCCGCCGAGGCCGGCACCGGTGGCAACGTCGACGAGGCCATCGCCAAGGCGCGCACCGACGGCGTCGTGCTCGAGCGGGAGTACCGCCAGCAGCGCCTCATCCCGGCCTTCATGGAGCCGCGCTCCACGGTCGTCGACCCCACGGGCGAGCAGATCACCATGTGGTCGGCCACCCAGATCCCGCACATCCTCAAGTTCCTGCTCGCCGCCGTCACCGGCGTCTCGGAGTCGAAGATCCGCGTGATCGCCCCCGACGTGGGCGGCGGCTTCGGCGGCAAGCTGCAGACGACGCCGGAGGAGTTCATCACCTTCCTGCTGGCCCGTCGCCTCGGCAAGCCGGTCAAGTACACCGAGACCCGCTCGGAGTCGCTGATGGCCGCCCACCACGGGCGCGACCAGTGGCAGAAGCTCACCATCTCGGCCGAGAAGGACGGCACCGTCACCGGGCTCAAGGTCGAGCTGCTGGCCGACCTGGGCTCGCACGTCTCGCTGATCGGCGGCGGCGTGCCCGTGCTCGGCGCCTTCATGTTCAACGCGATCTACAAGTTCCCGGCCTACCAGTTCAACTGCCAGACCGTGCTGACCAACAAGACCTGGACCGACGCCTACCGCGGCGCCGGGCGCCCGGAGGCCACCTTCGGCATCGAGCGGATCATGGACGACCTCGCCGCCGAGCTGGGCGTGGACCCCTTCGAGCTGCGTGAGAAGAACTGGATCAAGCACGAGGAGTTCCCGTTCACGACCGTGGCCGGCCTGGAGTACGACTCCGGCAACTACGAGGCCGCCACGGCCAACGCCAAGGCGATGTTCGGCTACGACGAGCTGCGCGCGGAGCAGAAGCGGCGCCGTGAGGCCGGCGACCGGGTCCAGCTCGGCATCGGCGTGTCGACCTTCACCGAGATGTGCGGCCTGGCGCCCTCGCGGGTGCTCGGCTCCCTCGACTACGGCGCCGGCGGCTGGGAGCACGCCAGCGTGCGGATGCTGCCCACCGGCAAGGTCGAGGTGCTCACCGGGGCCTCCGCCCACGGCCAGGGCCACGAAACGGCCTTCAGCCAGATCGTGGCCGACCGCCTCGGGGTGGCCTTCGAGGACGTCGAGATCCTGCACGGCGACACCCAGGTGGCCCACAAGGGCCTCGACACCTACGGCTCGCGCTCGCTGGTCGTCGGCGGCGAGGCCATCGTCAAGGCCGCCGACAAGGTCATCGACAAGGCCAAGGTCATCGCGGCCCACCTGCTGGAGGCCTCCGAGGACGACCTGGAGTTCTCCGGCGGACGCTTCAGCGTCAAGGGCACCGACCAGGGCCTGGCCATGGCCGAGGTGGCGCTGGCGACCTTCGCGGCGCACAACCTGCCCGACGGCGTGGAGCCCTCGCTCGACTCCGACGCGACCTTCGACCCGGTGAACTTCAACTACCCCCACGGCACGCACCTGTGCGCGATGGAGGTCGACACCGAGACCGGCCAGGTGACGATGCGCAAGTACGCCGCCTGCGACGACATCGGCAACATCATCAACCCGCTCATCGTCGAGGGCCAGCTGCACGGCGGCCTGGTGCAGGGCATCGCCCAGGCGCTGTGGGAGGAGGCGGTCTACGACGACGCCGGCACGCTGGTGACCGGCTCGTTCGTCGACTACCTGCTGCCGACGGCGGCCGACACGATCAGCTTCGACCTCGACCACACCACCTCCCCGGCGACGACCAACACGCTGGGCACCAAGGGCGTGGGCGAGGCCGGCACGATCGCCTCCACCCCGGCCGTGGTCAACGCCGTGGTCGACGCGCTGCGCCCGCTGGGCGTCGACGACGTGCGCATGCCGTGCACGCCGGAGCGCGTGTGGAAGGCCATCAACGACGCCCGAGGTGGGCAGAAGGCCGAGACGGTCGGTGCGGCCGCGCCGCACTTCGACCCCTCGACCGGCATGGAAGGCACCGTCGACCGCACGACCGGAGGAGCGGACGCATGATCCCCGCACAGTTCGACTACCTGGCGCCCACCACCGTCGAGGAGGCCGTCGCGGCCCTCGTCGAGCACGGTGACGACGCCAAGATCCTGGCCGGAGGCCAGAGCCTGCTCCCCGTGCTGCGGATGCGGCTCAACGCCCCCGAGATGGTGATCGACCTCAACCGCATCGACTCCCTGCGCGGGATCACCGACGACGGCGACGCGATCCGCATCGGCGCGATGACCCAGCACTCGGTCGTGGAGCACGACCCGCTGGTGGAGGAGCACGCGCTGCTCATCCACCGCGCGGTCGAGCACCTGGCCGACCTCCAGATCCGCCACCGCGGCACCTTCGGCGGGGCCCTGGCCCACGCCGACCCCGCCGGCGACCTGGGCGCCCCGGCGCTCGCGCTGGGGGCGCAGTTCGTCATCCAGGGCCCGAACGGCTCGCGCACCGTCGAGGCCGACGACTTCTTCGTCGACCTCTTCGAGACCGCCATCGGCGAGGACGAGATCCTCACCGCGGTGCGGGTGCCCAAGCACACCGGCTGGGGCGCGCACTACGAGAAGTTCGTCCGCGTGGCCCACCAGTGGCCGATCGTGGCCATCGCGGCCACGGTCAAGGCCGAGGGCGGGGTGATCACCGAGGCCCGCGTCGGCATGACCAACATGGGCTCGACCCCGCTGCGCGCCCGTGCGGTGGAGGACGCCCTGCGCGGGCAGCCGGCCACCGACGAGGCCGTGCGGGCGGCCGCCGCCCACGCCACGGAGGGCGCCAACCCGCCCTCCGACCTCAACGGCGACGCGGCGTACCGCAGCCACCTGGCCACGGTGCTGACCCGCCGCGCGGTGCTCGCGGCAGCGGGGGCCTGAGGCCCGTGGACCTCACCCACCGCTTCACCGTGCCCACCGGCGTCGAGGAGACCTGGGCGCACTTCCAGGACATCCAGGGGCTGGCCGAGTGCTTCCCCGGCGCCACCGTCACCTCGGTCGAGGACAGCACCTTCACCGGCTCCTGCAAGGTCAAGCTCGGCCCGATCGCCTTGGTCTACAACGGCTCGGGCACCTTCGTGGAGAAGGACGACACCGACCACCGGTTCGTCGTCGACGCGAAGGGCAAGGACAAGCGCGGCAACGGCACGGCCGGCGCCAAGGTCAAGCTCTCGATGCAGGCCTCGTCGCAGACCCCGGGGTCGACCGACGTGGAGGTGCTCACCGACCTGGCGATCACCGGCAAGCCGGCGCAGTTCGGCCGCGGCGTCATGCAGGACGTCTCCGACAAGCTGCTCGGGCAGTTCGTGGGCTGCCTGGAGCAGCGGCTGAGCGGACCGTCGGGCGAGGAGGTCGCGGCGCAGTCGGCCGCGGCCGCCCCGCCCGTGGACCCGGCGGCGGCCTCGGCCCCGGCGGGGGAGACCAGCGCCCCGTCGGCCATGGGCGCGCCCGCGGCTCCCGCGGCCCCTGCGCCGGTCTCGGCGGTCCCGCGCCACGCGGCGCCCCCGCCGCAGGACGACGCGCTCGACCTGGGCGCCGCGGTCATCCCGATCCTGGCCAGGACCTACTGGCGCCAGGCCGCGGCCGGCCTCGGGGTGCTCCTGGTCCTGCGCTGGCTCCTCGGGCGGCGCTGACCCGCCACGACCCACCCGTCGTGACCCACCCGTCACGACCGACCCGACGCCCTCCCCGCACCCGCGGGGAGGGCGTCGTCGTGCGTGCGGGGCGTTCCCGGCGGTCCTCTAGAGTCGCAGCAGCGGCCGCCGGCCGCCCTGACCCGGGGGAGCGCGTGGACCAGTACCAGTACCTGCTCGTCCTGGCCGGCTGCCTGCTGATCACCCTCCCGCTCGAGCTCGTGCTCGGCGCGCGGGTCTGGCGCCGGCCCCGACGACTCCTGCTCACCCTGCTGCCCGTGGTGGTCGTCTACTCCGTCTGGGACGTCCTGGCCATCGAGAGCGGCATGTGGGACTACAGCGAGCGCTTCACCACCGGCATCCTGCTGCCCTTCGCGATGCCGCTGGAGGAGCTGGCCTTCTTCGTGGTCATCCCGATCTGCGGCCTGCTGACCCTGGAGGCCGTCGGCAACGTGCTGGCGGGCCTGCGGGCCCTGCGCGCGGGGGCCGGGCTACGCGAGGCGGCGCTGGTCGTGCACCGCGGAGGTGCGCGCTGATGCTGCTCTACACCGTGCCCGCCGTGCTGTCGGTGCTCGTGGTGGTCCTGGTCGAGCTGCTGTGGCTGCGCACCGGCGTCTTCCGCACCGCCCGCTACTGGCTGGCCATGCTCATCGTGCTGGGCTTCCAGGTGCCCGTCGACGGCTGGCTGACCAAGCTCTCCGACCCGATCGTGCTCTACGAGGAGGCCGAGATGACCGGCGTCCGCTTCCCGTGGGACATCCCGGTCGAGGACTTCGCCTTCGGCTTCGGCATGGTCACCCTGACCATGCTCGTCTGGCTCCGCCTCGGCGAGAGCGAGGACCGCCGCGCCCGCACCCCGTCCCTCCAGGAGACCCCGTGACCCCCTCGACCGCCGCCAGCTCCCGCACCACCGGGGTCGACCTCGACGCGGTGCCCGACGCCTTCGACGGCGTCGCCTCGACCTACGACCTCATGGTCGCGCTCAACCCGGGCTACCACGCCCACCTGCGCGCGTCGGCCGACGTGCTGGTCGCCGCGCTGCCCCGCGACCTCGACCGGCCGGTGCGCCTCGCCGACCTCGGCTGCGGCTCGGGGGCCTCGACCGCGGCCCTGGAGGCCGCGCTGCGCGACGCCGGCCTCGACTACGAGCTGCTCGGCGTCGACGGCTCCGCGGGCATGCTCGCCCAGGCCCGTCGCAAGCCCTGGCGCGGTGCCGTGCGCTTCCTCCAGGGCAACGCCGAGACGCTGACGCCCGCCTCGCTGGCGCCCGGTGCGCCGAGCGGTGCCCCGGTCGAGGGCTACGACGGGGTGTTCGCGGCCTACCTCTTCCGCAACGTCGACGCCCGCGACCGGCTGCTCGCCCAGGTGCGCGACCTGCTCGTGCCGGGCGGTTCGCTCGTGGTGCACGAGTACAGCGTCGAGGAGAGCCGCTCGGGACGGGTCAAGTGGGACGTCGTGTGCTGGGGCGTGGTCGTGCCGCTGGGCCTGCTGACCGCCCCCCGCAGCAGCATCTACCGCTACCTGTGGCGCAGCGTGGTGGACTTCGACGGCGCCGAGCGCTTCCGCAGCCGCATGGTCGCCGCCGGGCTCGAGCAGGTGCGCAGCCGCACCTTCGGGGGCTGGCAGAAGGACGTGCTGCACACCTTCCACGGACGCCGGCCCCGCGCCGCAGGGACGGCCTGACGTGCCCGCCGCGAGCGGTGCGACCGGCGCCTGGCGCCCCGGCGTCGACCCTCGGGCCGTGTGGCACCCGCCGGTCGACGGCCCGCACGACGCCGACGACGCGGGTCGCCACCACGTGGTGGTGGTCGGCGGCGGCATCGCCGGCCTGGCCGCCGCGACCGGGCTGGCCGAGCGCGGCGTACGCGTGACGCTGCTGGAGTCGACGCCGCAGCTCGGCGGACGCGTGGCGTCCTGGTCGGTGGAGGCCGGCGGCGGCACCACCACGATGAGCCGCGGCTTCCACGCCTTCTTCCGGCAGTACTACAACCTGCGGGCGCTGCTGCGCCGCGCCGACCCCGCGCTCGAGCGGCTGCGCGCGGTCGAGGACTACCCGCTGGTGCTGGCCGGCGGGCCCACCGACTCCTTCAGCGACATCCCGCGGACCCCGCCGCTGAACATGATGGCCTTCGTCGCGCGCTCGCCGAGCTTCCGCCTGCGCGACCTCGCCGCCGTCGACGTGCACGCCGCGATGGGCCTGCTCGACGTCGCCTTCCCGCGCACGTTCGTCGAGCACGACGGCATCAGCGCCGCCGAGGTGCTCGACCGGCTGCGCTTCCCCCACGACGCGCGGCACCTCGCCCTGGAGGTCTTCGCCCGCTCGTTCTTCGCCGACCCCCGCGACTTCTCCGGCGGCGAGCTCGTGGCGATGTTCCACGCCTACTTCCTCGGCTCGTCGGAGGGCCTGCTCTTCGACGTGCCGACCGACGACTACGACACCTCGCTGTGGGCGCCCCTGGGACGCCACCTGGCCGGGCTCGGGGTCGACGTGCGCACCTCCTGCGCCGCCGCCGCCCTGCGCGAGGGAGCCGACGGGCGGGTCGTCGTGGTCACCGGCGACGGTGGGGAGCTCGCGGCCGACGCAGTGGTCCTGGCCACCGACCGGGCCCCCCTGCAGCGGCTCGTGGGCGACGCCGGATGGCTCGGCGACGCGACCTGGCGCGGCGCGCTGGCCGCCCAGACCTCGGCCCCGTCCTTCGCCGTGTGGCGGCTGTGGCTCGACCGCCGCGTCGCCGCGGGGAGCCCACCCTTCCTGGCCACCAGCGGCTTCGGTCCCCTCGACAACGTCTCGGTGCTCGAGCTCTTCGAGGAGGGCGCGGCGCGCTGGTCGCGACGGCACGCGGGGTCCGTGGTCGAGCTGCACGCCTACGCCGTGCCCGCCGGCACCGACGACGCCGACCTGCGCGCGCGGCTGCGCACCGAGCTCGCGCGCCTGCACCCCGAGCTCGACGGCGCCGGCGTCGTGCACGAGGAGTGGCTCGTGCGCGAGGACTGCCCGATGGCCGGCACCGACCCGTGGGCCGAGCGCCCGGGCGTCGTGACCCCCGACCCCCGCGTCGTGCTCGCCGGCGACGGTGTGCGCTGCGCCCTGCCGGTGGCGCTCATGGAGCGCGCCGCCACCACCGGGTGGCAGGCCGCCGACACGCTGCTGGCCGGGTGGGAGGTCTCGGGGCACGGCGTCTGGAGCGTGCCCGTGACCGGGCGCCACCGGGTCGTGCCGGCGCTGCGCCGCGGCCTGGCCCGGGTGGCCCGCTGACGCGGGACCGGGCCGGCTACACGCCGTAGGACTCCCCGCGCGAGCGCAGCAGGTAGGACCGCTCGGCGTAGACCATGTCGTCGACCCACAGCCGGCGCGCGGTGGAGCGCATCGCCGGTCGCAGCAGCGGGGCCAGGTGGCGGGCCACCGCGAAGCCGGTGCGCTCGGAGGTCGCGACGGTGGCCTCGACCATCATCGTGCGCGGCCGGCCGGCGGCGTCGGGCCCCAGCGGGGTCGCGTGGGTCTCGACCACGCTCCCGGCGCCCTCGCCGTCGGTGATGGTCATGACGATCGTGCGGGCGTCGGGGCAGGCGAACTCCGCACGCACCGGCACGCCCCACGTGCGCGAGACGCGGAAGGTCACGTCGACGGTCAGCACCTCGTCGGTGCTGGCCGCCTCGTCGACGGTGAGGTGGCTGAAGGCGTAGGGGTGGAACCACGAGCCGTGCCACGGGTCGAGCCGGTTGGCGATGATGTCGCGCGGCTCGCAGGTGCCGGCGACCTCCACCACCGCGGCCACCGAGCTCGCGGCGTCGGGCCGCCGGGTGATCCTCGGCGCGTCGGCGGTGACCTCGCCCTGGGTGGGGACGCGCACCCACAGCAGCACCCCGTCGTCGTGCGCGGCGTACGCCGGCCAGCCCGGGGCGCCCGCGGGGTCGAGGGCCAGGCCGTGCCACTTGCAGACGACGGCGTCGGACATGACCTCGCAGTCGGTGAGCAGGGCCCCGAGGTGGGGGCACGAGCCCGGCCCGGCCGCGACGCCGGTGGAGGTGCGCCACACGACGACCTCGCGCCCGCCGACCGAGCGCACCAGCGAGCGCCGACCGAGGTCGCGGCTGGCGCCCACGACGTACCAGCCGCCCGGGTCGGCGGCGAGCGCCACGTCGAGGGCGCGCCGGATCCGGGCGGGGCGGGCCTCGCGCCAGGTCGGGGTCAGCTCGGTGCGCTTGGGCATCGGACGCAGGGCGAGCGGCACCCGGGGCGGGGCCTCGGGGTCGCGCTGGGCCAGCGAGCGGGCCGCCACGCCGGCCTTGCGCCACGTGGGCACCCGGGCGCGGGAGGAGAAGACGTCGTAGTCGGCGGCCTCGATGCGGTCGAGGATGCCGGCGTAGAGGACACGGGCGGTGCGCACGCAGCGCTGCGAGGGGCCCGGCAGGTGGGCGAGCCCGGCGTCGGCCTCGCGATAGAGCTCGCGGTTGCGGGCGATCTCGAAGCGCATCAGCTCGCGCCACTCCGGCGTGACCGCGCGGGCCGCGGGGTCGGCGGAGAAGCGCTCGAGGTCCTCCTGGGGCAGGTAGACCCGGCCCCGGTCGAGGTCCTCGTCGACGTCGCGCAGGAAGTTGGTGAGCTGGAAGGCCAGGCCCAGCGCGCGGGCCGGCTCGCGCGCGGCCGGGCTGGTGGGCTGGAGCACCGGCAGCATCATCTCGCCGATGACGGCCGCGGAGCCCTCCATGTAGTCGAGCAGGTCGTCCCAGCGGGCGTAGCGGGTGGTGTCGAGGTCCTGGGCCATGGCCCCGAAGAACCGGTCGAAGCACTCGGGGTCGATGCGCGCGTCGAGCACGGTGCGCGCGACCGCCGCGAGCACGGGGTCGTCGCTGGTGCCCGCGGCGACGGCGTCCTGGAAACGGTCGCGGAAGGCCTCGAGCGCCGCGGTCGTGGTCGCGACGCGGCCCTCGGTGGTGGCGCCGGCGGCGTCGACGATGTCGTCGGCCAGGCGGCACAGCGCGTAGACCGCGTGCACGTGGCGACGCTGGGGGGCCGGCAGGATCGCTGCGCCCCAGAAGTACGTCGTGCCGTGACGGCGGGTGAGCTCGGCGCAGCGGCGGTAGCCCTCGGCGAGGAGGTCGTCGTCGTGGTGGAGCAGAGCCGTCATCGGCCCACCGTACCGGCGGCGGGCCGCTGGGGTCGCCGGCTGCGTCCGGCCGCGGGCAGGAAGGTGGTGACCCGCTCGGCGGCGAGACGCCCCGAGACGAGCACCATCGGCACGCCCACGCCGGGAGTGGTGCCGGAGCCGGCGAAGAACAGCCCCGGCACCCGCTTCTCCACGTTCGGCGGGCGGAAGGGGCCGGTCTGCGGGAAGGTGTGGGCCAGCGCGAACGGCGTGCCGCGCTCCATGCCCATGCGCTGCCAGTCGACGGGGTCGACGAGCTCCTCGGCCACGACGTCGGTGGGGTAGCCCTCGCGGTCGAGGAAGCGCAGCAGCGACTCGCGGATCTTCGGGCGCTGCGTGCGCCAGTCGACGACGCCGTCGAGGTTGGGCACCGGCTCCAGCACGTAGAGCGTGTGGGCGCCCTCGGGGGCCAGCGACGGGTCGCTGAGCGAGGGCACCGTGACCAGGCGCGAGGGGTCGGGCATCATCTCGCCGCGCTTGATCAGCGCGTCGAAGGAGGAGTCCCAGGCGTCGGCGAAGTGGATGTTGTGGTGGTGCACGCCCTCGGGCAGCGACCCGCGCGCGCCGACGTGCCACACGACGGCGGAGGGGGAGTAGACCCCCTTGCGCACGGCGCGGTGGGGCTTGAGGTCGGGCAGCAGCTGGGAGTAGGCCACCGGGAGGTCGAGGGTGCAGACGACCGCGTCGGCGCGCAGCTGCTCGCCGCCGTCGAGCTCGACGCCGGCCACCCCGCCGTCGCCGCGGCGCAGCACGCGGGTCACCGTCGTGCCGTAGCGCAGCTCGGCGCCGCCGTCGGAGGCGGCCTGGGCCAGGGCGACCGGCACCTGGCTCATGCCGCCCTCGGGGAACCACACGCCCTCGATGCAGTCCATGTAGGTGATGACGGCGTAGAGGGCCAGCGCGTCGGAGGGCGGCAGCCCGGCGTACATCGCCTGGAAGGTGAACAGCCGCTGGAGGCGGTCGTCGTCGAAGCGGCGGCGGATGGCGGGGCCGAGGCGGCCGAAGCCGCCGAGGCGCACGAGCCGGGCGGCGGCGCCGGGGGAGGAGAGCAGGTCGAGCGGGGAGTCGAAGTTGCGGTCGATGAAGTGGGGCATCTCGACGTCGTAGAGGTCGCGCAGCCAGTCGACGAAGCCGTCGAAGGCGGCGGCGTCGTGGGCGCCGGCGACGCGGGCGATCTCCTCGCGCATGGCGTCGTGGCCGAACTTCACCAGGATCTCGGAGCCGTCGGCGTAGCGGGCGCGGTAGCCCGGGTCGAGGCGACGCATCGGCAGCAGCGTGTCGAGGTCGCCGCCGGCCGCGGAGA
Organism: Nocardioides sp. P86; assembly: GCF_023712465.1. NCBI lineage: Bacteria > Bacillati > Actinomycetota > Actinomycetes > Propionibacteriales > Nocardioidaceae > Nocardioides > Nocardioides sp. P86. The sequence goes on from NZ_JAMAYE010000004.1 coordinate 163,888, forward strand.
CGACGTCGTCGAGCAGGTTGCGCATGGTGAGCACCGTCGGGCCGGTGTCGAAGGTGAAGCCCTCGCGGTGGATGCGGCCGGCTCGGCCACCGGGGATCGGCTCCCGCTCGACGACCGTCACCTCGTGCCCGCTGCCGGAGAGGTGGCACGCGGTGGCGAGGCCGGCGAGGCCTCCTCCGATGACGACGACGCTGCTCATGCTCGGCTCCTGGTGTGGGCGGTGGTGGTGTGTGCGGTCAGGTCGGGGCCCAGGGCGCGCGCCTGGAGGACGAGCCACGGGCTGAAGACGGCGGGGGTGCGGGTGACGGCGCCGTGGACGTCGGCCCAGGGCACCCAGGCGTGCTCGGCGACCTCCCCGGGGTGCGGGTCGAGCACCGGGTCGCGCTCCACCCGGGCGACGTGCACGGGGCAGACCTCGTGCTCGACGACGCCGGAGGCGTCGACAGCGCGGTAGCGGAAGTCGGGCAGCACCACGTCGACGTCCCCGAGCGCGAGGCCGAGCTCCTCGCGGGTGCGGCGGCGCACGGCGTCGGCGACGGGCTCGCCCGGTCGCGGGTGGCCGCAGCAGGAGTTGGTCCACACGCCGGGCCAGGCCTGCTTGCCCAGGGCGCGCCGGGTCAGCAGGGTGCGGCCGTCGGGGTCGAGCAGGTGCACCGAGAAGGCGAGGTGCAGCGGGGTGTCGGTGGTGTGCACCTCCAGCCGCGGCGCCGAGCCGGTCGGGCGACCCTCGTCGTCGAGCAGCACGACGTCGTCGGCCGGGTCGTCGGCCAGGTCGTCGGCCAGGCGGTCGGGACGGGCGGGCGCGGTCATGGCTGACCTCTCGGGAGGCGGGGCGTGCGGCTCCGACGGTAGCCGGGCCCACCACGCACGATCTCACCCTCGCGGCTCCTCACCGGTCGGGCAGGTGGGCCTGCCCGTGCGGGCGGTGGCCACGCCGGGTGGCGTTCCTAGGGTGGGGTGTGAAGGAGGTCACCCATGAGCCGATACGTCATCGAGCGCGACCTGCCCGGAGCCGGGGACCTGGACGACCGGGCGCTGCACGACCTCAGTGCCCGGTCCAACGAGGTGCTCGCCGGCCTCGACGACATCAGCTGGGTCGAGTCCTACGTCACCGACGACAAGTTGTTCTGCGTCTACGACGCCGCCGACCCCGCCCTCATCGAGGAGCACGCGAGCCGCGGGGGCTTCCCGTGCGACCGGATCAGCGAGGTCCGCTCCACCATCTCGCCCGAGACGGGGCACTGACCCGGCCCGTGGCGCGCCGCCGACCAACGTTCTGACAACGTCGGGCGGGCAGTGTGGTCCACGTCACGCAGGGGGAGGCCGTCATGTCCGCAACGCTCTCGCCGCGACGCGCGCCGGACGCCGGCACCGGGTCGACGCCGGGCCCGGGCACGGAGCCGGCCCCCGAGCGGGTGCCGCTGGTGAAGTTCCACGCCCCGGAGGTCGTGTTCGGGATCGGGTCGCTGGCCGAGGCCGGCTTCGCGGCCGCCAGGCTGGGCGCCCGGCGCCCCTTCGTGGTGACCGACCCCGGCATCATCGAGGCGGGCTGGGTCGACGCCCTGCTGGGCCACCTGCGCGAGGCGCGGCTCACGCCGGTCGTGTGGTCGGAGATCACGCCCAACCCCAAGGACCACGAGGTCCGCGCCGCCCACCGCCGCTACGTCGAGCAGGGCGCCGACGTCATCATCGCCCTGGGCGGCGGCTCGTGCGCCGACGCGGCCAAGGGGGTGGCCCTGCTCAGCGGCAACGGCGGCGACATCCTCGACTACGCCGGCGTCGACCGGGCGACGGCACCGATCCCGCCGCTGCTGGTCATCCCCAGCACCTCGGGCACGGGTGCCGACGTCTCGCAGTTCTGCATCGTCACCGACACCGAGCGGTCGGTGAAGATCACCATCATGGGCCGCGCCCTGGTGCCCGACATCTCGATCACCGACCCGCGGCTGCTGATGACGATGCCCGAGCAGCTCAACGCCGCGACCGGGCTCGACGCGCTGACCCACGGCGTGGAGGCCTTCGTGTCGCTGGCGCACAACCCCCTGGCCGACACCCACGCCCTCGCCGCGGTCGGGCTGGTGTGCGCCCACCTGCGCACGACGATGAGCCACCCGCGGCAGGAGGCGGCGCGCACGAAGATGGCGCAGGCCAGCCTGCAGGCGGGGCTGGCGTTCACCAACGCCATCCTGGGCGCCACCCACGCGATGAGCCACCAGGTCGGCGGGCTGCTCGACGCGCCCCACGGGGTGGTCAACGGCGTCCTGCTGCCGCACGTCATCCGCTACAACGCCCGCGCCACCCCCGACCGCTTCGTCGACCTGGCCGCCGCCGCGGGCCTCCCGGTCGCCGGCCTGCCCGGGGTGGAGGCGGCCGAGCTCCTCGCCGCCCACGTGCGACGGCTGGCCGACGACGTGGGCGTCCCCCGCGGGCTGCGCGCACTGGGGGTCGGCGAGCACGACGTGCCGCGCCTGGCGGCGACCACCCTCGACGACGCCTGCCTGACCACCAACCCGCGCCCGGCGAGCGCGGCCGAGGTGGAGCAGCTCTTCCGAGACGCGCTGTGAGCAGCACCGAGCGTCCCCTCGACGTCGCGACCCTCACCGGGGTCCGCTCCGGCAAGGGCTCCTACTACCGCGCCTACGTCCGCTCCGATGAGCGCATGCAGCGCGCGGTGCGGGCGATGGACTCGATCTCCCGGGCGCTCGTGCGCACGGTGGAGGGGCCGCGCAGCCTGCTCGAGGAGGTCGTGCGGGCCGCGGGCTCCCACCTCGACGCGAGCTGGACGATGCTGGCGCTCGCCGACGGGCACCTGCCCGGCGCGCGCCCGCGCTTCCTCCTGGTGGGGCCCGACGGCGGGGTGCACGACGAGGTCGCGGCCGTGCCGGCCGAGGTGCGGCGCGAGCTGGGTGCCGTGCGGGCCGGCCACGTCACCCGCAGCCGGGCCGACCAGCGCTGGGTGCGGGTGCCGATGAGCCTGGAGGGCCGCCACATCGGCAGCCTGGCCGGGCTCCACGGACTCGACGACGACCCCGAGCCGCGCGACCTGTCCGTGCTGCGCATCCTGGCCAACCAGGCGGCGGTCTCGCTGCACACCTCCGAGCAGTACCAGGCCGGCCTGGCCCTGCACCGCCGGGCCCAGCGGCTCTACGACGAGGCCACCGACCGCGCCCGCGACCTCGAGGACCGCACCCGTGAGCTGCGCCAGGCCGAGGAGCGTCTCGTCGTGGCCCACCAGCGCGAGCTGGTCGACCACGAGCGCCACCGCATCGCCCGCGAGCTGCACGACAGCGTGACCCAGTACGTCCTGTCGGCCGGGATGGCCGTCGAGGTCGCGCGGGGCGAGGCCGAGGACCTCGGCTCCGCCGGCGCCCCGATCCTGGAGCGGCTGGCCACCGCCAAGGCCCTGAGCCAGGAGGCGGTGGACCAGCTGCGCCGCGCGATCTACGCCCTCCACCAGCCCCACCGCGACACCGTGGGCACGCTGCCCGAGCTGCTCCACGAGGTCGCCGAGCACCACCGCCCCCAGCTGTCGGTGAGCGTGCGGGTCGAGGGCGACGCCCAGGTGCTGGCCGCCGACGCCGACCACGAGATCGCCCGCGCCGTGGGCGAGGCCCTCTTCAACGTCGCGACCCACGCCGAGGCGACGCGGGCGGTGGTGCGCCTGCGCTACCGCGCCGAGGAGATCCTCGTGAGCGTCGCCGACGACGGCACCGGCGACCCCACCGAGCTCGCCCGCCGCCTGCGCCTGGAGCGCGGCCCGGTGGTCGACGGCCGGCACCGCGGGCTGGTCAACATCGAGAGCCGCATCGGCGACCTGGGCGGCAGCGTCGTCTTCCGCCGGGCGCGGCTCGGCGGCGTGCGGGTCGAGATGCGCCTGCCGCTACCCCTCGTGGCGCCCCGCCACGCGGGAGTCATCCACGGCCTGGTCGGCACCGGGCAGAAGGAGCCACCATGGCCACGCTGAGCCCACCCCAGCCCGCCCGCCCCGCGCGGTCGGCGGGCGTCGACATCATGCTCGTCGACGACCACGCGATCGTGCGCCAGGGCCTGCGCTCGATCCTCGAGCGCGAGCAGGACCTGCGGGTGGTGGCGGAGGCCTCCACCGCGGCCGAGGCGATGACCGTGATCGGCCGGGCCTGTCCGGCCGTGGTGCTGCTCGACCTCAAGCTCTCGACCTCCTCCGACACCGAGGGCCTCGACCTGTGCGAGGCCCTCGTCGGGCGCTTCCCGGGCCTGGGCGTCCTCGTGCTCACCACCTTCCTCGACGACCAGCTCGTGCTGCGTGCGGTGCGGGCCGGGGCACGGGGCTACGTCGTCAAGGACGTCGACACCTCCGGCCTGGTGCGCGCCATCCGCGACGTGGCGCGGGGCGAGAGCGCCTTCGACGCCCGCAGCGCCGCCGCCATGGTGCGCGGGCTCAACACCCCGCCGCCCGAGGAGGCCCGCCACCTCACCCCGCGCGAGTGCGAGGTGCTGCGGCTGCTGGCCCGGGGGCTGTCCAACCGCGACATCGGGGCCCAGCTCTTCATCTCCGAGACCACCGCCAAGTTCCACGTCGGCAACATCCTGCGCAAGCTCGACGTCACCCGCCGCGCCGAGGCGGTCTACGAGGCCTCCAAGATGGGCGTGATCTGAGGTCAGCCCGTGTCGAGCACGAGCCAGGCGCCGTGGTGCTCGTGCACGGCGTAGGGCAGGCCGCTGCGGCGTCCGGCCGCCTCGAGGTCTGCGGTCGTGAACGTCCGCACGTGGCCCCAGGTCTCGTCGGGGACGTCCTCGACGGGCACGGCCACCACGACCCGGCGCCGCGCCAGGCGCACGGCCTCGGCCAGCACCCGCTCGCCGTGCTCGGCGTCGAGGTGCTCGAGCAGGTGCACCGCCAGCACGGTGTCGGCGGTGGCGTCGGGGGCGGGGAATCGCGCGGCGTCGGCGGCGCAGGTGCCGAGCGTGGCGCCCAGGCGCGGCGCCACCGCGGCGAGCAGGCCCACGGTGCCCTCGCACAGGTCGGAGGCCAGGACGTCGTGGCCGGCCGCCGCGAGCCGCAGCGAGAGGAAGCCGAAGCAGCAGCCCAGCTCGAGCACCGACCCGGGGGCCACCTGCTGCTCGGCGAAGGCGTAGACCGGGGCGTAGCCGTCGATGGTGCCGTGGCCGCTGCTGCTGCCGCTCCCGCTCCCGGCCGGTGCGTCGCTGCCGGTCCCGCCCGCGGCCAGCGACTCCTCGATGCGGGCCAGCGTGGTGCGGTAGAAGCGGGTCCAGCAGTCCAGGGCGCTGCCGCCGGAGGTCAGCACGACGCCGGTCAGGAGCCGCTCGAAGAGCTCGGGGCCGCGCAGCCAGCCGGGGCTGAACAGCTCCGCGGCCAGCAGCCCGGCGAGGTCGTCGTCGACCAGCTCGGGGGGCACGACGTGGTCGACCTGCACCCGCTCGGGGCCCTGGACCACGTCGAAGTGGGGGGTGCGGACCATGTGCAGCGAGCGACGCGGGCGCGCCCCCGTCACGCGGCGGACCTCGACGAGGGTGTCGCGGTAGGCCCCGTCGCGCAGCGGGGCCAGGGGGTCGATGCGCTCGAGCTCGCCCCGCGTGGTGTGGTCCGCCGGGGTGCTCATGGCGCCGCGGCGGTGGACACCAGGTCGAGGCCGTGCAGGCTGCGCACGACCTGCACCCGGCTGCAGTGCTCGGCGTACAGGGGGAGGTCGCAGGAGCCGAGGCCCCAGGAGTAGCGCGGCTCGGGGGTCAGCCACACGGTCTCGCGGGCCCGGCGGCTGAGCTCCTCGAAGGCGCCGAGACCGGGGTCCTTGCCGTTGCCGCGGCCGTCGCCCAGCACGACGAGCGTCGTGCGGCGGGTGACGGCCGACCCGAACTGCTCGAGGAACTGCTCGAAGGTCGACCCGTAGTCGGAGTCGGCGTCGACGTCGAGGACCCCGCCGGCAGGCAGGCCCGACATCACCAGGCTGAGCGCGTCCTCGGTGCGGTGCTCGGCAAAGAGGTCGGTGATCTCGACGAGGTCCTTGACGAAGGCGAAGGTGCGCACCGACGAGGCCACCGACTGCAGGCCGTGCACCAGGTGGAGGGTGAAGCGGGCGGTGGAGCGCACCGACAGCGACACGTCGCACAGCACGAGCAGCCGGGGCCGGTCCTCGACCTTGCTGACCGTCACCGGCCGGAAGGGCACGCCGTCGTAGCGCATGTTGGCGCGCATCGTGCGGGCGCCGTCGACGACGCCGCGGGCGGCGGCCTTGCGGCGGGGCCGGGGTGCGCCGCGCAGGCTGCGCAGCAGCCGCCGCAGCGACTCCTCGAGGTCGGCGCGCTCGTGCTCCTCGACGCTCTCGGCCCGGGCCGCCGCGATCTCGCGCTCCTCGATGTCGTGCTCGAGCTCCATGAGCCGCTCGAGGTGCTGCTTGAGCCGTTCGGGGAGGCTGGCCAGGAAGGGCGCGAGCGCCTCGCGCAGCGCGGCGAGGCCCTCGCCGGCCGGGCCCTCGTCGTCGGGGTCGTCGGGCCCGTCGGGCATCGCCTCCTCCAGCCAGCCGAGCAGCATCATCTCCTCGGCCACCGTCAGCTCGGTGTCGAGCGTCATCCCGGGCCGGCGCACGAGGTCGCCGGGCGCCCCGGGGTTGTGCATGCGCTGGGTGGAGATCTGCACGCGGGCGGCCTCGCCGGCGCTGTCCTGGGTGTCGTTGGACAGCACGATCTCGTCGGTCAGGGCGGCGATGTCGATCTTGTTGGCCTCCTGGTGGAGGTTGTACTGCTGGGCCATGTCCTCGGGCTTGAAGAACTCCTTGATGTCGTCGGGCTTGCCGTGGGAGTGCCCGTCCTCCGGGGTGTCGCCGGGCTCCTCGGAGAGCGTGAACTGCTCGAGCTCGCCGTCGTCGGTGAGGTCGTCGTGGGCGTGGGAGTGCCCGTGGCCGGTCTCCTCCTCGACCACGGCCCGCAGCCCGAAGAAGCGGTCGAAGACCCGCTCGAAGGTCGGCAGGTCGCGCCGGTCCTTGACCAGGCTCACCGCCAGCGCGGAGCGCAGGACCTCGCGGTCCGACAGCACGCCGGGCTGGGCCACGGCGTGCATGGCGTCGATGGCCTCGGCGGTGCTGACGCGCACCCCGAGCAGCCGCAGCAGCCGGATGAACCGGTGGACCGCGCCCTCCACGGGATCAGACCGGACGCTTGCGGGCGCCGCGCGCCGCGAAGGAGCGCGCGCCCTGTCCGGCGGGCACCGCCTTGGCGGGCTTGCCCTCGCTGGAGGTCCGGCCGCCGCCGGCGTACGCCGCGTCGTGGCGCCCGGGACGGTCCTTGGCCGCACGCACGTCGCGACCGTCGGGCCCGTCGCCGGGGTCGCCGGGGCCGCCGGGGCCGCCGGCGCGGTCGTCCGCGTCGTGCCCGTGACCGTGACCGTGGCCGTGGCCGTGGTCGAGGTGGTCGGGCACGGTGGCGTTGGGGTCGACCAGGCCGGGCAGGGCCTTGCGGGCCTTGTCGAGGTCGCGCTCGTACTTCACGACCACGCTGAGGGTCGACGACAGCACGTCGGCGGTCAGCTCCTCCACGCCGAGCACCGCGAGGGTGCGGGCCCAGTCGATGGTCTCGGAGATGCTCGGCGACTTGCGGAGGTCGAGCTCGCGCAGCCCGCGCACGACGTCGACCAGGCGGACCGCGAGGGCCTCGGCCAGGCCGGTGTCCTTGGACCGGATGATCTCCAGCTCGCGGGTCGCCTCGGGGTAGTCGAGGAAGAGGTGCAGGCAGCGTCGCTTGAGGGCGGCCGACAGGTCGCGGGTGTTGTTGGAGGTCAGCACGACGTAGGGCAGGTGGGTGGCGCGCACGGTGCCGATCTCGGGGATGGAGATCTGGAACTCGCTGAGCAGCTCCAGCAGCACGGCCTCCAGCGCCTCGTCGGCGCGGTCGACCTCGTCGATGAGCAGCACCACGGGCTCCGCCGAGGTGATGGCCTCCAGCAGCGGCCGGGCGGCGAGGAAGCGCTCGGAGAAGAAGATGCTGTCCTGGTCGGCGATGCGCTCCACGGCCTCGGAGAGGGTGGCGGCGTCCTCGACGACCTGCCCGATCTTCTCGCGCAGGATCTGGGTGTAGAGCATCTGCTTGCCGTAGTCCCACTCGTAGAGGGCCTTGGTCTCGTCCTGTCCCTCGTAGCACTGCAGCCGGATCAGGCGCCGGCCGGTGACCTGGGCCAGGCTGGTGGCCAGCTGCGTCTTCCCGACGCCGGCCGGTCCCTCGAGCAGCACCGGCTTCTCCAGCCGCGAGAGCAGGAAGACGGTGGTGGCCAGCCGGTCGTCGGCGAGGTAGCCGGCGTCGCGGAAGCGCTCGCGGGTCTCGTCGACGTCGCGGAACTCGCTGTCGGACGGGGTGGTGGGTGCGTCGCTCACGCGCTGCTCCTGGGCTCTGGGGGTGGGCGGGGCCTGACCGGCGCGCGGCGGGCGTGGGAGCGCCCGCCGCGCGGCGGCGTCAGCTGAGCAGGTCGTCCAGGTCGCCGTTCATGCAGTGGTCGACCACGGGGCGCACCGTCTCGAAGGTGCACTCCTTGGCGTTGCCCGGGGTGCAGGCGTCGCCGAGGACGTGGTGGGTGATGCGGTCGACGTCGGCGGCGTCGCCGGTGATGACCCCGGCGTTCTCGTAGAACGCGGTCGGTCCCTCGCCGAGCCGGTTCTTGGAGTAGCTGTCCTTGGTGACGTCGGTGAACTTCTCGGTGATGCCCACGTCGCGCAGCAGCCGGATGGCGGCGGCGAGCGCGGCGTCGGCGGCCTGCGGCTTGGTCATGCCGTGGGTGTCGATGCCCATCGCCTCGGCGATGTCGGCGAAGCGGGCGTACTGCGCGGGCATGTTGAAGGCCCACACGCGCGGCAGCGCGATGGCGTTGTTGAGGCCGTGGTGGGTGTCGTAGAAGGCCGACACGGCGTGCGAGATGGAGTGGATGATCCCGAGGCCGCCGGAGTTGAAGGCCTGGGCGGCGATGTACTGGGCGTACATCATGCCCTCGCGGCCCTTGAGGTCCTGGCCGTTCCAGACCGCCTCGCGCAGGTTCTCCGAGGTCAGCTTGATCGCGCGGATCGCGTTGCCGAGCGACGGCTCGAAGTTCAGCCGCGAGACGTAGGGCTCGCTGGCGTGGGCGAGCACGTCGAAGCCGCACTGGGCGGTGTAGTCGACCGGGCAGTCGAAGTAGAGCACCGGGTCGTCGATGGCCAGGCTCGCCACCGAGGCGTCGTCGAAGGCGACGTACTTGTGCGGGTTGTCGGGGTCGGTCGTGGTGTCGGTGATGACGTAGGCCCACGAGGTCTCCGAGCCGGTGCCGGCCGTGGTCGAGACCGCGATGTGAGGCGGGTTCTTCGGGTTCTCGGACATGTTGAAGCCCTCGAACTCGTTGACGTTGCGCCCGTCGTGGGCCACCGAGACGCGCGCGCCCTTGCAGGCGTCGTGGGAGGAGCCGCCGCCGATGGAGACGAAGGAGTCGCACTCGTTCTGCTGGTAGAGCGCCACGGAGTCCATGACGTTGTAGTCCTTGGGGTTGGACTCGACCTTGTCGTACACGACGACCTCGAGGCCGTGGTACTTCATCGACTCCACGATCTTGTGCACGATGTCGGTGCCGCGCAGGCCCGACGTCATCACGAGGGTCTTGCGGAAGCCCATCTTGAGGGCCTCGGGGCCGATCATCTCGTGGGCGCCCGGACCCATGAGGGCACGGGGGAAGGGGTGGAACTCCTTGATGGGGAAGGGCTTGAGCAGCTCGTCGACTTGCATGTGGGACCTCCTGGTCGCGCTGGCTGGTGCTCGCCCTGCGGACGCTAGGAGCGCGGGGACCGCACCGACAGACGAGGACGCGGAAACACCCTGGCGGGGCAGTGGGGACCTGCCCGTCGGGACAGGTCGGCCACGGCCCGGGGAGGGGTGCGCCGGGACGCGACGGTGCCTAGCGTGAGCGGGTGCGGCCACCGACCGAGCCCCTCGCGACGCTCTCGCCGCGCACCCACGTCTGCGACGGCGGCCGCTCCCTGCTCGGGGTCGCTGGCGGGGTCGGCGGCGAGTCCGGCCTGGTGCGCCTCGACGACGCGGAGGCCGCCGCTGTCGCGGCCGGACCGGTCGGGGGCGAGCTCGCCCGCCGGCTCCTCGACGCCGACCTGGCCGACCCGCTGGTCACGCCGCGGCCGGTGGACGCCCGCGAGGTCAGCATGGTGGTGCCGGTGCGCGACGACGCGGTGCGACTGGGCCGGCTGCTCGCCGCGCTGCGCGAGGACCTCCCACCCGGGGTGGAGGTCGTGGTCGTCGACGACGCCTCGCGCGCCCGGGGCGAGGTCGCGGCGGTGGTGCTCGCCCACGGCGCGCGACTGGTGGCGCACCGGCGCAACCGCGGCCCCGCCGCAGCCCGTGACAGCGGCCTGCGGGAGGTGACCACGCCCTTCGTCGCGTTCGTCGACGTCGACGTCGTGCCGGAGCCGGGCTGGCTCGAGCGACTGCTGCCGCACCTGGACGACCCGTCGCTGGCCGTGGTCGCGCCGCGGGTGCTGGGGCCCGCCGCGCGCCCCGGCGACGGCGCGGTCGCCCGCTACGAGCAGGCGCGCTCCTCCCTCGACCTGGGCCCGGCGCCGGCGGCGGTGCGCGCGGGCGGCCGAGTCTCCTACCTCCCCGGCGCCTGCCTCCTGGCCCGCACCGCGGCGCTGGGCGACGGCTTCGACCCCCGGCTGCGCTGCGGCGAGGACGTCGACCTGGTGCGCCGCCTGCTCGCCGCGGGCTGGCGGGTGCGCTACGAGCCCGGCGCCCACGTGCGTCACGAGCACCGGACCGGCGTGGCGGCCTGGGCCGGGCGCAAGGCCTTCTACGGCACCTCCGCGGCTCCGCTGGCCGCCCGCCACCCGCAGGCGGCGGCCTCGCTGGTGTTGCGGCCGTGGACCGTCGCGCTGCTGGGCGGGCTCGTGGGCGCGCCCCTGCTCGGGCGGCGGGCGCTGGCGGTGACCGGCGCCGCGGCGGGCCTCGCGCTCGTCGGGCGCACCCGCGGCCTGCGGCGCGACGGGTCGCCCCGCCCGGTGCGGGCGGCCGCGGTCGTGGTGCTCGAGGAGGCGTTGGCGGCGCTGCGGGGGAGCGGGTCGGTGCTGCTGCGCGAGCAGTGGCCCACGGCCCTGCTCGCCGCGGTCGTCTCGCGACGGGCCCGGCGTACGGTCGTGGTGGTGGGGGTGCTCGACGCCGTCGCCGACCACCGCCGCACCGGTCCACGCCTCGGCCGGCTCCCGTACGCCGCCCTGCGCCGACTCGACGACGTGGCCTACGGGGCCGGTGTGTGGGCCGGTGCCCTGCGGGAGGGCTCGGTGCGCGCGTTGGTGCCCGTGCGGGTCAGTCGACCGCGGCGCCCGACCGGTCGGGGCGGGGCCGCACCCCGTTGGTGACGGGGTCGAGCTGGGGCTCCAGGCGCAGCACGGCCAGGGCGCCGCACAGCAGGCACCCGACCACGAGCAGCCCGATGTAGACCTCGCCCAGCGCGTGGCCGATGAGGAAGCCGGAGACCGGCGGGGCGATGACGGCGGCGGCCTGGAAGGAGGCCGAGCTGAGGGCGTTGTAGCGACCCCGCAGGTGGTCGGGGGCCAGGTCGTTGACGAGTGCGGGGATCGTCGGCTGCAGCAGGGTCTCGCCGAGGGCGAAGACGGAGGCGCAGGCGGCGACGAGCACGGTGGCCGCGACGGTGCCGGCGACCAGCCCGGTGGCGCCGAGGCAGAGCCAGGCCAGCGACCAGATCACCGCCATCACCGCCATGACCCGGGTGCGCCGCAGGCCCTCGATGCGCTGGAGCACGAACAGCTGGAGCACCACGATGACCAGGGTGTTGGCGCCGAAGGCCAGGCCCAGCCCCTGGGTCGAGACCTCGCCGACGGCGCGGGCGTAGGCCGGCATCCCGGCGTTGAGCTGGGAGTAGCCGACGAAGGACGACACGAAGCCCAGCACCATGAGCGAGGCCACGGCGGGCCGGCGCAGGACCACGAGGTAGCCGACCGACGGCCCGGTGGTCGCGGTGTCGTGGTCAGGCCGCCCGGCCACGTGGCGCAGCGGGCCGAGGAGCAGGACGATCGCGGGCAGGTAGCTCGCGGCGTCGCCGAGGTAGATGGCCTGGAAGGTCGAGACCTGCTCGACGTCGACCAGCACCCCGCCGAGGATCCCGCCGATCCCGATGCCGAGGTTGAGCAGGGTGAAGTTGACGCCGAAGTAGCGCTGGCGCAGCGCGGCCGGCACGACGGCGGCGATGAAGCTCTGGGAGGCCGGCCAAGAGACGCCGAAGGCGACGCCGTTCAGCGTCAGCGCCACCCCCGCCAGCAGCATGGTCGAGGCGAAGGCGAGCAGGGCGTTGCCGGCGACCAGCAGGAGCAGCGAGGCGAGCAGCACCCGCCGGGCCCCGATGCGGTCGATGAGGGCTCCGCCGGGGCCGACGATGAGGAAGCCGATCAGCGGGGGCACCGCGAGCAGCAGGCCGACGTCGGCGAGGGCGAAGCCGCGGACCTCGTTGAGGTAGACGACCTGGAAGGGCAGCACCAGACCGGTGCCGAAGAACTCCAGGACCACCACCGACAGCAGCAGCCGCCCTTCCCGGGGCAGGTCGTGCCAGAAGGACGCGAGGGTCGGGCGGTCGGTCGTGCCGGTGCTGCCGGGGGTGCTGGTGCTCATCTCCGGCGCAGTCTCGCACCTGCGCCGGAGACGGCGGAATCGACCGCGGTCAGCCCTTGCGGTTGACCTTCACCTCGCGCTTGACACGGCGTCGCAGCTGCAGGATGCGCATGCTGCCGACGATGCCGGCCAGCAGCATGCCCGCGGCGGCGGCGATGAGCAGGGCGGCGGCCTGGGGCAGCTCGGCCTCCCAGGGCAGGAAGGCCACGGTGACCCGCTCGGTGTTCTGCATGATGAAGACCACCAGCAGCACCAGCACCACGATCGAGGCGATGACGGCGACCCAGAGGCCGCTGGTGCGTGAGCCGCGCAGCGGGTCCTCGTGGCGACTCGAGCCGGTGTCGGTCGGGGTGGGTGTGGGGTCGGTGCCGGGGCCGCCGTGGTCGCCCGCGGTGGGCTCGTGGGACTGGGTGCTCATCGGTCGTCTCCTGGTGGTGGGGAAGGGGGTCAGGCCGTGGCCCGGGCCAGCGCCTCGAACTCGGTGTCGCTCAGCTCGATCCCGGCCGCCGCGGTGTTGGACTCGAGGTGGTCCAGGCTCTTCGTGCCCGGGATCGGCAGCATGACAGGGGAGCGGCGCAGCAGCCAGGCCAGCGCGAGCTGCGAGGGCGTGGCGTCGTGCTCGCGGCTCGCCGCCGCCAGCGGTCCGTCGTCCTTCGACAGCGCGCCGGTGGCGAGGGGGAACCACGGGATGAAGCCGATCCCCTCCGCCTCGCAGTAGTCCACGAGCTCCTCGGCGCTGCGGTCGGCGAGGTTGTAGAGGTTCTGCACGGTGGCGATGGTCGCGACCTCGCGGGCGGCCCGGGTCTGCTCGACGCTGACCTCGGAGAGCCCGATGTGGCGGATCTTGCCCTCCTGCTGCAGCGCGGCCAGCTCCCCGACCTGGTCCTCCAGCGCGACCTCGGGGTCGATGCGGTGCAGCTGGAAGAGGTCGATGCGCTCGAGGCCGAGGCGGCGCAGGCTCAGCTCGCACTGCTGGCGCAGGTAGGACGGGCGTCCGACCGGGATCCACTGGCCGGGACCGGTGCGGGTCAGGCCGGCCTTGGTGGCGACGACGACGTCGTCGGCGTAGGGGTGCAGCGCCTCGCGGAGCAGGTCCTCGGCGACCTCGGGGCCGTAGGAGTCGGCGGTGTCGAAGAGGGTGACGCCGAGCTCGACGGCGCGACGGAGCACGGCGATCGCGCCGTCGTGGTCCTCGGGCGGCCCCCAGACGCCCTCGCCCGTGAGCTGCATCGTGCCGTAGCCCAGACGGGTCACGGGCAGGTCGCCGCCGATGCGGAAGGTGTCGCTCGTGCCGGTCACGTCAGGCCTCCTGCTCGGTGCGGTCGCCCGCCCACGTGGTGTGGAAGGAGCCGTCGCGGTCGACCCGCTGGTAGGTGTGGGCGCCGAAGTTGTCGCGCAGGCCCTGGATGAGCGCGGCGGGCAGGCGGCCGCGCCGCAGCCCGTCGAAGTAGGACAGCGAGGAGGCGAAGGCCGGGATCGGCACGCCGGCCTGCGCCGCGGTGGCCACCACGTCGCGCCAGGCGTCGACGCCGTCCTTGACCGCGTCGGCGAAGTAGGGCGTGGTCAGCAGCGTGGTGAGGTCGGGCTCCTCGGCGTAGGCCTCCTTGATGCGGTCCAGGAACTGTGCCCGGATGATGCAGCCGCCGCGCCAGATGGTGGCGATGCTGCCGAGGTCGATGTCCCAGCCGTGCTCCTCCGCGCCGGCCGCGATCTGGTCGAAGCCCTGCGCGTAGGCCACGACCTTGGAGGCGTAGAGCGCCGCGCGCACTTGGTCGACGAAGACGTCGCGGTCGACCTCGACGGTGTGCTCCTCGGAGGTGGTGGAGAACATCTCGCGGGCCGCGGCGCGCTGCTCGGCGTGGCCCGAGAGGCTGCGGGCGAAGGTCGCCTCCGCGATGCCGGTGATCGGCACGCCGAGGTCGAGGGCGCTCTGCACGGTCCAGCGGCCGGTGCCCTTCTGCTCGGCCTGGTCGAGCACGACGTCGACGAAGGGCTTGCCCGTCTCGGCGTCGGTGTGGCGCAGGACGTCGGCGGTCATCTCGATGAGGAAGGACTCGAGGTCGCCGCGGTTCCACTCGTCGAAGACGTCGGCGATCTCGGCGGGCTCGAGGCCGCCGACGGTGCGCAGCAGGTCGAAGGACTCCGCGATCAGCTGCATGTCGGCGTACTCGATGCCGTTGTGCACCATCTTGACGAAGTGCCCGGCGCCGTCGGGACCGACGTGGGTGCTGCACGGGGTGCCGTCGACGACCGCGGCGATCGACTCCATCACGGGGCCGAGGTTCTCGTAGGCGTGCTCGGAGCCGCCCACCATGATCGAGGGCCCGTTGAGGGCGCCCTCCTCGCCGCCCGAGACGCCCATGCCCACGAAGTGCAGGCCCTTTTCCTCGAGGGCCTGCTGGCGGCGCAGGGTGTCGGTGAAGTGCGCGTTGCCGGCGTCGACGACGATGTCGCCCTCGTCGAGCAGCGGCACCAGCTCGTCGATGACGGCGTCGGTCGGCTCGCCGGCCTTCACCATCACCAGGATGGTGCGGGGCTGCTGGATCGAGGCGACGAAGTCCTCGAGGCTCTCCGAGCCCACCAGCTCGCCGCCGCCCTCGCGGGCCTCGTCGGAGAACTCCTCGACGAGCGCGGTCATCTTGGCGGCGGTGCGGTTGTGCACGGCGATGGTGTGCCCGTTGCGGGCGATGTTGCGGGCCAGGTTGCGGCCCATGACAGCGAGGCCGGTCAGGCCGATGGTGGCGGTGGCGTCCATGGTTCGACACAACCACGGGTGGGGGGCCGCTGTTCCGCCCAAGGGGGTGAGTGGGCGCGGTCAGAACACGTTGAGCGGGCGGAACTGCACCGAGACCCGCGGCCCGGCCGAGGCGACCTTCGGCACGGCGTGCTCCCAGGTGCGCTGGCAGGAGCCGCCCATGACGAGCAGGTCCCCGTGGCCCATCTCGAAGGACAGCGAGGCCCCGCCGCCGCGGGGGCGCAGCGCCAGGCCTCGCGGGTCGCCGAGGGAGACGATCGCGACCATCGTGTCCTGCGTCGAGCCACGACCGATGGTGTCGCCGTGCCAGGCCACGCTGTCGCGCCCGTCGCGGTAGTAGCAGCAGCCGGCGGTGCGGAAGGGCTCACCGAGCTCGTCGGCGTAGTGCGCGCTCAGTGCGTCGCGGGCCTGGGCGAGCCGCGGGTGGGGCAGGGCGTCGCCGACGAGGTAGGTGTGCACGAGCCGCGGCACGTCGACGAGGCGGTCGTACATCTGGCGTCGCTCGGCGCGCCACGGCACGTCGGCGACCAGGGTGGCGAGCACGTCGTCGGGCTCGGGGAGCCACGTGCGGTGCACGTCGACCCACGCGCCGTGCGACAGCGGGTGGCGCTCGAGGGCGCTCAGGTCACCGACCTGCGCACCCGGCGCCTCGAAGAGCGACGACTGGAAGTCCACGGGGTCATCCTAGACCGATCGGTCGAACGCGTGTTCGACCAGCCGGCCGGCGTGCCGCCGGTCAGACGGCCTTGTTCAGCAGCGTGCGGGTGATCTGCTCGACGGTCTCGTCGGCGAGGGCGTCGAGCTTGCCGCGCAGCACGACGGGTGCCACCAGGTTGAGCAGGAAGCCGAAGTCGAAGTCGGCCCGGTAGTGGATGCGGGTCGCGCTGCCGTCGGCGTCGGGGGAGAAGCTCAGCGTGTCGGTGGCGGTCGCGGACTTGTTGGTGCCGCGGAACTGCACGCGGGAGGGCCGCTCGAAGGCCGTCGTCTCGTAGGTCAGGTCGACCGTGCGGCCCATGAACTGCGAGGTGTTGGCGTACGTCGTGCCGACGCCGCCGTCGCCGGAGGTGCGGGTGGTGGTGACGGTGCCGGGGTCCCACTCGGTGGTGTGCGCGAAGTCGCTGAGGTAGTCGAAGACGGCCTCGGCGGGCCGCGGGACGGTGAAGGTGCGCTCGACGTGCATGGGTCGAGGGTAGGGAGGGGGGCGCGGCGCAGGCTCACCCCTGGGGCGCCCGAGGTTGCGCATTCGCCGGACAGGGTGCCGCGCGCCTCCCTAATCTGGGGGGCGTGGAAGACGTTCTGGCGCCGGACGGGCGTGGCCTCAAGCACGTCGCGGTGCGCGAGTACGTCCGCTCGCTGGTCACCGGCAGCGCGCCCGGGTCGCCCGCTCCCTCCGAGCGCGAGCTCGTGCACCAGTTCGGCGTCGCCCGCATGACGGTGCGCCAGGCCATGGACGCGCTCGTGGTCGAGGGGCTGCTCGAGCGCATCCCCGGGCGGGGCACCTTCGTCGCCCGCCCGCGGCGTGCGGCCAGCCGGATCACCGGCTACACCGAGGAGATGTCGCGGCGCGGGCTGCTGGCCGAGTCGCAGACCCTCCTCGCGCGTCGTGAGCAGGCCGGCCCCGGCGTGGCCCGTGCGCTGAGCCTGACCGAGGGCGACGCCGTCATCCACTGGCGGCGACTGCGCCGCGCCGACGGCACGCCGATGTGCCTCGAGGACGCCTACCTCAACGAGGTCCTCCTGCCCGGCTTCCTCCAGAGCGGCATGCCGACCAGCCTCTACGACGCCCTCGACGGCCGCGGCCTGCGCCCGACCTGGGCCGAGGACTCCATCACCGCCGACCGGGCGACGCCCGAGGAGGCGACCCTCCTGGAGGTCGACGAGGGCGCGTCCGTGCTGCGCCACTCACGACGCGCGCTGGCCGGCGACAAGGTCGTCGAGGTCTCGCGCACCGTCTACCGCGCCGACCGCTTCACGCTCTGGGTCCAGCTCGGCCACGACGTCTGAGGGCCACGACTCCGGGGAGGGGTCGGCTCAGAAGGGGCGCCACTCACCGAGGCGGCCCAGGTCGGCGACCGTCTGGCCGGTCTCCTCGCACACCCAGTGCGGGTCGGGGCCCCCGAGGTCGGGCTGGATGTAGAGCGAGTGCTCCGGCGCGTCGGGACAGCCGACGCACAGGGGCCAGCGACCGGTGCTCTCGAAGAGCGCGTCCTGCACGTCCTGGGCGACCAGGCCGGCGACGTACTGCGCCCCCTCGGGCCACTGCCCCGCCCACCAGGAGCGCGCCGAGACGGCGTCCTCCAGCGCCGAGACAGCGGGTGGCGTGGCGTGGTCGCGGGCCCGGAGGTCGGCCAGCACCCGCGCCCGGGCGTCGAAGAGCAGCGCGTTGTCCACAGCCCCATCATGCTCCCGTTTCAAAGCCCGCCCCGGCCGGGCACCTGGAGGGAGCCGGTGCACGGTGCGTCGGCGGGGAGCGGGAGGTGGGTCATGACGGGTGGACCGGAGATCACGAGCTGGGCCGAGACGTGGCGGGTGCCACGCCACCTCGCGGTGCTGGCCGAGCAGGAGCGCGAGGTGAGCGACTACGCCCGGGAGTGGGTGGCGCGACGCGACGGCTTCGAGCCGAGCCCGGTGTGCGTGCTGCGGCCCCTGGCCGGGGCCATGGACCTCGTGTCGGCCGCCTTCGACGCGCTCGACCGGCGCTTCGCGGCGGTCTGGGCCGACGTGGTCGACGACGTGGAGTCGGCCCTCGCCGGGCTCGAGGGCGCCGACCTCGACGCGTCGGCGTCGGCCGCGCTCCTGCACCGCGACGTGGCGGGAGCGGGGGCGTGAGCGGCCCGGTGCTGCTCGACCCGGTGCTCCTCGCGCCCGAGGAGGGCGACCCGCAGCGCCGCCACGACGCCACCTTCGAGTCGTGGGACACCGCCTTCTCGGCCCTGCGCGACACGATCAACCTGGGGGTGCGCGCCCTCAACGGCGTGGGCGCGGGGCTGCCCGAGCTGCCCGGCGGCAGCCTCGAGGAGCTGGTCGTGCTGCCGTTGAGCGGCGACTACACCGCGATCCGGCAGAACGCGACGGCCTGCGTGACGACCGGGGCGGCGTGGGCCGCCTGGGCCGGCAACCTCGACCGTCTCGCCGTGCACGTCGCGCTCGGGTGGGGCGGGCTGGCCGGGGCCGCGTGCGCGGCACGGATCGAGGGGCTCGCCCTCGCCGGACGCGCGGTGGGCGCCGTGGTCGAGCGCGGCGCGATCGTGCTGGAGGAGGTGGCCGACGTCTCCGAGCGGCTCGGGGTCGAGGTCGAGCACCTCGTCGTCGAGCTCGGCAAGGCCATGGCGCGGCTGGTGCGCAGGCTGCTGAGCCGCGCCTGCGGACCGGCCGGGTGGGCCGCCCTGGCCGCCGAGGTGACGATGAAGGGGCTCGACGCGATCGCCGACCTCGTCGACGACGTCCGGCTCGTGGTCGACCTGCTCCAGCGGCTGCTGGAGCTCAAGGAGACGGTGCCGGTGTGGGCCCGCCACGTGGGCGACCGGCTCGCGCTGCTCGCCTCCCTGCCCGACCTGGTGCCGTGAGCGGCTCGGAGGCCGACCGGCTCCTCGCCGCCGCGCTGGAGCGGTCGGGCCGCACCCTGCGGCGCGCCGCCGAGCTCGACCGCGGTGTGCCGCGGCCGGTGCTCGGCGCGCTGGAGCGCGCTGCGCGCGGCGGGACGCTCGCCCAGCGGCGCCACGCCGCCTCGGTCGACCGCGGTGAGACCACGTGGGAGGCGCTGTGGCGCGACCCCTGGAGCCTCGGCGCGGGCGAGGGCGTCGACCTCGTGCGCGCCGCGGTGGTCGAGACCGGGCGGGGCGCGTTGGCCCCACCCGTCCGGGGGTCCTAGGGTCGGTCCCGTGTCAACGACGACGCATGATCTGGACAAGTCCGACCTCCTCGCGAAGGCGACCGACCTGGCCCGGGCCGGGAAGGGCACGGGCGGTCCGCCCCACGACGACGTGGGCGCGCTGCTGGCCGCCTACTACCGCCACGTCGCCCCGGAGGACCTCGCCGGTCGGAGCGAGGCCGACGTCTACGGCGCCCTCGCCTCCCACCACCGGCTGGCCACCGAGCGGCCGCAGGGCACGGCGGCGGTGCGCGTGCTGACCCCGACGCTCGCCGAGCACGGCTGGTCGGCCTCCGGTCACACGGTCGTGGAGGTCGTCACCGACGACATGCCCTTCCTGGTCGACTCCCTCACCATGGAGCTGGCCCGGCAGCTCCACGACGTGCACGTGGTCGTCCACCCCCACTTCGACGTGCGGCGCGACATCACCGGCGCCCTGCAGCACGTCGGCGTCGTCGACGACGGCGCGCTGCAGCCCGCCGGCGAGGCCGTGCGCGAGTCGTGGATGCACGTCGAGATCGACCGGCTGCCCCAGGGCGGGACCGGGGAGCAGCTCGCGCGCGACCTGGTCGCCGACGTCCAGCGGGTGCTGCGCGACGTCCGCGAGGCGGTCGAGGACTGGAGCCGCACCCGCGGCCGGATGCTCGAGATCGTCGAGGAGCTGCGCCAGGACCCGCCGCCGCTGGACCCCGAGGAGGTCCGGCAGGGCGCCGAGCTGCTGGAGTGGCTCGCCGACGACCACTTCACCTACCTCGGCTACCGCGAGTACCACCTCGAGACCGTGCCGTCCGAGGGCTCCGCCGCCGGCTCGACCGGCGGCCCGGAGGGCCCGGCCGAGGACGAGGTGCTGCGCGCGGTGCCGGGCACGGGCCTGGGCATCCTGCGCGCCGACCAGGACCAGTCGGAGTCCTTCGCCCGCCTGCCCGAGGCCGTCAAGGCCCGTGCGCGCGAGCGCAGCCTGCTGGTGCTGGCCAAGGCCAACTCCCGGGCGACCGTGCACCGCCCGGCGTACCTCGACTACGTCGGGGTGAAGACGTTCGACGCCTCGGGGGCCGTGGTCGGGGAGCGTCGCTTCCTCGGGCTGTTCTCCTCGACGGCCTACGCCGAGAGCCTCACCCGCATCCCCCTGCTGCGCGAGCGCGCGGCCGCCGTGCTGCGCCGCAGCGGCTACGACCCGCGCAGCTACGCCGGACGTGCCCTCATGGACACCCTCGAGACCTACCCCCGCGACGAGCTGTTCCACACCAGCGTCGACGAGCTGGCGCCGCGCGCCGAGGCGGCCATGCACGCCCGCGAGCGGCGCGCCGTGCGCACGATCACCCGGCGCGACACCTACGGGCGCTACGTCTCGGTGCTCGTCTACCTGCCGCGCGACCGCTACAACACCGCGGTGCGCGAGCGCTTCTCCCAGATCCTCCTCGACCGTCTCCACGGCGAGTCGGTCGAGTTCACCGTGCGGATCAACGAGTCGACCACCGCGCGGGTGCACTTCGTCGTCCACCTGTCCGCCGACGCGACCGGGGGGAGCGGCGACATCGACGCCGCCGACCTCGAGCGTCGGCTCTCGGAGGCCAGCCGCAGCTGGCGCGACGACTTCACCTCCGCGGTCATCGCGGAGTACGGCGAGGAGGCCGGCGCCCGCCTCGGGCGGCGCTACGTCGACTCCTTCCCCGAGGCCTACAAGGAGGACTTCTCCCCGCGCACCGCGGCGGTCGACCTGCGTCGCCTCGAGGACGTCGAGGGCGAGGAGGGCATCGACCTGTCGCTCTACGAGCAGCTCGACGCCGGCCGCGGCGAGGCCCGGCTCAAGGTCTACCGCGTCGGCGAGCCGCTGAGCCTCTCGCAGGTGCTGCCCATGCTGTCCTCCCTCGGGGTCGAGGTCGTCGACGAGCGCCCCTACGAGCTCGACGGCCTCGACCGGCCGTCCTACGTCTACGAGTTCGGCCTGCGCTACGGCCGCGCCCTGCCCGAGCGGGCGCGCGGCCTCTTCCAGGACGCGCTGCGCGCGGTCTGGGAGGGACGCAGCGAGATCGACGGCTTCAACGGGCTCGTGCTCGGCGCCGGGCTGACCTGGCGCCAGACCTCGGTGCTGCGCGCCTACGCCAAGTACATGCGCCAGGCCGGCTCGCCCTTCGCCCAGGACTCCATCGAGGGCGCGCTACGCGACAACGTCGACCTCACCCGGCTCCTGGTCGCGGTCTTCGAGGCCCGCTTCGACCCCCACCCCGGCGCCGGGGCACGCGGGGAGGACGACCTCGTCGCGGCCTTCGGCCGGGCGCTGGAGGACGTCGCCAGCCTCGACCACGACCGCATCCTGCGGTCCTACCTCACGCTGGTCCGCGCCACCCTGCGCACCAACTACTTCCAGACCGTCGACGGTGAGCCCCACGCCTACCTGTCCTTCAAGCTCGACCCGCAGGCCGTGCCCGACCTGCCCCAGCCGCGGCCCCGCTTCGAGATCTTCGTGCACTCCCCGCGGGTCGAGGGCGTGCACCTGCGCTTCGGCGCGGTCGCACGCGGCGGACTGCGCTGGTCCGACCGCCGCGACGACTTCCGCACCGAGGTGCTCGGCCTGGTCAAGGCCCAGATGGTCAAGAACACGGTGATCGTGCCGGTCGGCGCCAAGGGCGGGTTCTACGCCAAGCAGCTGCCCGACCCGGGCGACCGCGAGGCCTGGATGGCGGAGGGGGTGGCGGCCTACACCACCTTCGTCCGGGGTCTGCTCGACCTCACCGACAACCTCGTCGACGGCGTGACCGTGCCCCCGCGCGACGTGGTGCGCCACGACGGCGACGACTCCTACCTCGTGGTCGCCGCCGACAAGGGCACGGCGACCTTCTCCGACCTCGCCAACGCGGTGGCGGCCGACTACGGCTTCTGGCTCGGCGACGCCTTCGCCTCGGGCGGCTCGGTGGGCTACGACCACAAGGCCATGGGCATCACCGCCCGCGGGGCGTGGGTCTCGGTGCAGCGCCACTTCCGCGAGCGCGGCATCGACTGCCAGACCCAGGAGTTCACCTGCGTCGGCATCGGCGACATGAGCGGCGACGTCTTCGGCAACGGCCTGCTCTGCTCGCCCACGACCCGGCTGGTGGCCGCCTTCGACCACCGCCACGTCTTCCTCGACCCCGACCCCGACCCTGCGACGTCCTACGCCGAGCGCCGTCGGCTCTTCGACCTGCCGCGCTCCAGCTGGCAGGACTACGACGCCTCCCTGATCTCCGAGGGCGGGGGCGTGTGGTCCCGGGCCCTGAAGTCCGTGCCGGTCAGCCCCCAGGTGCGGCGCGCGCTCGGACTGCCCGACGACGTGGACCGGCTGACCCCGGCCGAGCTGATGCGGGCGATCCTGCAGGCCCCCGTCGACCTGCTGTGGAACGGCGGCATCGGCACCTACGTCAAGGGCTCGCAGGAGACCCACGCCGACGCCGGCGACAAGTCCAACGACGCCATCCGCGTCGACGGTCGCGAGGTCCGCGCCCGCTGCGTCGGCGAGGGCGGCAACCTGGGCCTGACCCAGGCCGGCCGCATCGAGTACGCCCAGCGCGGCGGCGACGGCTCGGGCGGGGCGATCAACACCGACTTCATCGACAACTCCGCCGGCGTCGACACCTCCGACCACGAGGTGAACATCAAGATCCTGCTCGACCGGGTGGTGGCCGCAGGCGACCTCACGGGCAAGCAGCGCAACGCCCTGCTGGCGGAGATGACCGACGAGGTCGCCTCGTTGGTGCTGGCCGACAACTACGAGCAGAACCTCGCCCTGGCCAACGCCGCCGACCACGCCGCCGCGCTCCTGCACGTGCACGAGGACTGGATGCGCCGCCTGGAGCGCGACGGCGTGCTCGTGCGCGAGATCGAGGGCCTGCCCTCGAGCGCCGAGGTGCGCCGGCGCCTCGACGCCCGGGAGGGCCTCACGGCGCCCGAGCTCTCGGTGCTGCTGGCCTGGACCAAGATCGTCCTGGCCGAGGAGCTGCTCGAGTCCGACCTGCCCGACGACCCCTACCTCGCCCACGACCTGGAGGTCTACTTCCCGACGCCGATGCGCGAGCGCTTCGCCGCGCAGGTCGCCGACCACCCGCTGCGACGCCAGATCATCGTCACGCAGGTGGTCAACGACCTGGTGAACGGCGCCGGCATGACCTTCTGGCCCCGCCTGGGCGGGGAGACCGGCGCCAGCGCCGCCGAGCTGACCCGGGCCAACTTCGTGGCCCGCGAGATCTTCGGCTCCCTCGACCTGCGCGAGCGGCTCGCGGCCCTCGACACCCGCATCGACGCCGGGGTGCAGACCCGGGCCCGGCTGGAGATGCGCACGCTGGTCGAGCGGGCCTCGCGCTGGCTCGTGGTCAACCGTCGCCCCCCGCTCGACTCCTCGGCCACGGTGGAGCACTTCCGCGATCCGGTGCAGACGACGATGGCGGCCCTGCCCGACCTGCTCACCGGGCGCGAGCTGCAGGCCTTCGAGGACCGGCGTGACCGGTTGGTGCGTGGCGGGCTCGACGAGGAGCTCGCCTCGCGCGTGGCCGGTCTGCAGCCGGCCTACACGCTGCTGGGCGTGGTCGACCTCGCCCTGCGCGACGGGCTCGACCCGGTCGAGGTGACCCGGGTGCACGTGGCCCTGGGCGAGCGGCTCGGTCTGCCGGTGCTCGTCGACCGGATCCTGGACCTGCCGAGGCACGACCGGTGGCAGACCATGGCCCGGGCCGCCCTGCGCGACGACCTCAACGCGGTGCACGTGCAGCTCACCGGTCAGGTGCTGGCCGCGACGTCGGGGGAGGAGTCGGCCACCGCCCGCATCGGCTCGTGGGAGGACGGCGACGAGGTCGTGGTCTCGCGGGCCGCGGCCACGCTGCAGGAGATCTGCTCCGACGAGAGCGCCGACCTGGCGCGGATGTCGGTCGCGCTGCGTGTCGTGCGGGGGCTGCTGGCCGGCTGACCGATTGGCCTGTCGTCGGCGCGCGCGCCTAGGCTGCTTGACGATGTCAACTGTTCTCGGGCCGTCCCCCGCCGAGGCCCCGGCGGGGGCCGCCGCGCCGCCGCCGGCCGACGTGCGCTCGCTGCTGCGCCTGGCGCCGTACCTGCGGCCGCACGTGGTGGCCCTGACCATCATGCTGCTCACCAGCCTCGGGGTGGTGGCCCTGTCGATCGCGGTGCCGCTGGTCACCAAGGCCCTCATCGACGGGCCGATCACCGAGCGCGACGCGGGGGCGATCCTCCCGCTCGGCCTGCTCGCGCTGGGGCTCGGCGTGCTCGAGGCCGTGCTGGTCTTCTGGCGCCGCTGGGTGCAGTCCAACGCCGTGCTCGGCATCGAGACCGCGATGCGCCACGACCTCTACGAGCGCCTCCAGCGCCTGCCGATGGCCTTCCACAGCCGCTGGGGATCGGGTCAGCTGCTCTCGCGCGCCACCACCGACCTCTCCGCGATCCGCCGCTTCAGCGGCTTCGGCGTGCTCTTCCTCCTGGTCAACGTCGTGCAGCTGGTCGCCACGACCGCGGTGCTGCTGCACATGTACTGGCCGCTGGGCCTGGTCGTGGCGGCGGCCGCCGCCCCCATCGTGTGGCTGTGCATGCGCTTCGAGAAGGAGTACGTCGTCGTCTCGCGCCGCGTGCAGGACGAGCAGGGCGACCTCGCCACCCTCGCCGAGGAGGGCGCCGTCGGCATCCGCGTCATCAAGTCCTTCGGCCGCAGCGGCCACGTCGGCGAGCAGTACGCCGCGGCCGCCCGCACCCTGCACGCCACGAGCATGGACAAGGTCCGTCTCTCGGCCCGCTTCTGGACCTTCCTCGGCGCGGTGCCCAACCTCGCGGTCGCGGCGGTGCTGCTGCTCGGTGCGATCGGTGTGGGCCGCGGCGCGCTCACCCCCGGCGAGCTGGTCGCCTTCATCACGCTGATGCTCTCGCTGGTCTGGCCGATCTCCTCCCTCGGCGTCATCCTCGCCATGGCCCAGGAGGCGATGACGGCGAGCGCGCGGATCCTGGAGATCTTCGACACCGAGCCCGCCATCGTCGGCGGCACGCGCCGCATCGAGCGGCCCCGCGGCCACCTGCGCCTGGAGCACGTCGACTTCGCCTTCCCCGACGCCCCCGACGAGCCGGTGCTGCGCGACGTCAACCTCGACGTCGCGCCGGGGGAGACCGTGGCCCTCGTCGGTGCCACCGGGTCGGGCAAGACCGCGCTGACCGCCCTGGTGCCGCGGCTGTGGGACGTGACCGGCGGACGGGTGCTGCTCGACGGGATCGACGTGCGCGAGCTCGACCTGGTGCACCTGCGCTCGCTGGTCGCCACCGCCTTCGAGGACCCCACGCTCTTCTCGATGAGCGCCCGGGAGAACCTCACCCTCGGTCGCTCCGACGCCTCCGACGCCGACGTCGCCGAGGCCCTCGAGATCAGCCAGGCGCAGTTCGTCCACGACCTGCCGTGGGGTCTCGACACCCGCATCGGCGAGCAGGGGCTCTCGCTCTCCGGGGGGCAGCGGCAGCGCCTGGCCCTGGCCCGTGCCGTGCTGGCGCGCCCGGCCGTGCTGGTGCTCGACGACACCCTGTCGGCCCTCGACGTGCACACCGAGAAGCTGGTCGAGGAGGCGCTGGGCCGCGTCCTGGGGTCGACCACGGGGCTCGTCGTCGCGCACCGTGCCTCCACCGTGATGCTGGCCGACCGGGTCGCGCTGGTGGAGCACGGCACCATCACCCACGTCGGCGAGCACCGCGAGCTGCTGGCCACCGTGCCCGCCTACGCCCGGCTGCTGTCGGCCGAGGCCTGGGCCGACGACGCGGCGGTGTCGGTGTGAGCGCCGCGACCGACTGGCGCGGCGCGGCGGCGGTCGACGCCGACGAGGCCGCCGAGGCGATGACCGCCGCGCGGCTGGGCGGGGGCGCCCGCCGGCTGCTGGGGGAGCTGCTCGCGCCCTACCGACGGGCGCTGTGGCTGCTCGTCGCGGTCGTCGTCGTCGAGAACGCCGCGCGCCTGGCGATCCCCTACCTGGTCAAGGTCGGCATCGACTCGGGCATCCCGCCCATCCGTCGCGACGGCGACCTGACGGTGCTGCTGGTGGTGGTCGGTGCCGTGCTGGGCGCGACCCTGCTCCAGGCCGTCGCGCGCCAGCTCTTCCTGGTGCGCTCCGGGCGCATCGGCCAGGACGTCCTGCTCCAGGTGCGGCGTCGGGTCTTCGGCCACTTCCAGGACCTCAGCCCCGCCTTCCACGACGGCTACACCTCGGGCCGGGTCATCTCGCGCCAGACCTCCGACGTCGACGCGGTCTACGAGATGCTCGAGACCGGCTTCGACGGGCTCGTCACCGCGGCGCTCACCCTGGTCGGCACCGCGGCCGTCCTGCTCTTCCTCGACGTCGAGCTGGGCCTGGTGGCGCTGCTGTGCGGGCCGTTCCTGGCGCTGCTCACCAACTGGTTCCGCAAGTCCTCGGCCCGCAGCTACCGCGCCACCCGCGAGAAGGTCGCGCTGGTCATCGTCCACTTCGTGGAGTCGATGGGCGGCATCCGTGCGGTGCAGGCCTTCCGGCGCGAGCCGCGCAACCAGGAGATCTTCGACGACGTCAACGAGCAGTACCGCGCGGCCAACCTCGTCGCGTTCCGTCTCGTCGCGTGGTTCATGCCCGGCATCCGCCTCATCGGCAACGTCACCATCGCCGTCGTGCTGCTCTACGGCGCCCTGCTGGCCTACCGCGGCGACGTGACCGTGGGCGTCCTGGCCGCCTTCCTGCTCTACCTGCGCCAGTTCTTCGAGCCCATGATGGAGATCTCGCAGTTCTACAACACCTTCCAGTCGGCCTCCGCGGCGCTGGAGAAGCTCGCCGGGGTGCTGGAGGAGGAGCCCGACGTGCCGGAGCCGACCTCACCGGTCGCGCTGCCCACCGCCCACGGGGAGCTGCGCTTCGACCACGTGCGCTTCGCCTACGTCGAGGACCGCCCGGTGCTGCCCGACCTCGACCTCGTCGTGCCGGCGGGCCAGACCCTCGCCCTGGTCGGCACGACCGGCGCGGGCAAGACCACCCTGGCCAAGCTCGCGACCCGCTTCTACGACCCCACCGGCGGCCGGGTGCTGCTCGACGGGGTCGACGTGCGCGACCTGACCTCCGACACCCTGCGCGACCACGTCGTCATGGTCACCCAGGAGAGCTACCTGTTCTCCGGCACCATCGCCGACAACATCCGCTTCGGGCGCCCGGGGGCCACGATGGCGCAGGTGGTCGAGGCGACCACCGCGCTGGGGGCCCACGACTTCATCGCCGCGATGCCCGACGGCTACGACACCGACGTCGCCAACCAGGGCGGTCGGCTCTCGGCCGGCCAGCGCCAGCTGGTCGCCTTCGCCCGGGCCTTCCTGGCCGATCCCGCGGTGCTCATCCTCGACGAGGCGACGTCCTCGCTCGACGTGCCCTCCGAGCGCCTGGTGCAGCAGGCGCTGCGCACCGTGCTGGCGGGCCGGACGGCGGTCATCATCGCCCACCGGCTCTCGACGGTGGAGATCGCCGACCGGGTGCTGGTGATGGAGCACGGACGCATCGTCGAGGACGGCGCGCCCGGCGACCTGGTCGCCGGCGGCACCGGGCGCTACTCCGCCCTCCACGACGCCTGGGTGGAGTCGCTGGCCTGAGCGAGGCGCCCTCAGAGCCCGCCGTCGAGGAACTGCGCCCTGCCCTCGCCGAAGGACCAGTCCTCCTTCTCGTTGGCGCTCACCGAGACGATGAGGTCCTGCGGGCGCACATCGCAGTGCTCCTCGAGCCGGTCGGCGAGCGCCCGGTAGAGCGCCTGCTTCTGCTCGGCGTCGCGCCCCTGCTGGAAGACCTGCACGACGACGATGCCGTCGGTGCGCTCGTAGCCCAGCCCGGTGTCCTCGGCGATGATCTGCCCGGCCGGGTGCTCGGTCACCACCTGGTAGCGGTCGCGGGCCGGCGCGGCGAAGACGTCGAGCATCACCTCCTGCACGACGTCGGCGAGGCGCCGCAGCTCCTCGGGGGTGCGGCCGGCGGTGACGTCGATCCTGACGAGCGGCATGGGTCTCCTCGGGGTGGTGGGGTCAGCGGTGACGGGTCGTGCCCGAGTCAAGCAGCAGGCCCCAGGGTCGGGTCGCGGGTCGGGTCTAGGGTCGGGTCATGGACGAGCGCAGGGGCGTCGACGAGCACGACGCGGTGGCGGTGGCCGAGCGGGTCGCCTCGGGACGGGCGAGCGCGCGGGAGGTGCTCGAGGAGAGCCTCGCGCGGGTGGCGCGGCTCGACCCGCCGCTCAACGCCTTCTCGGTCGTGCTCGCCGAGGCGGCCCGCGCCGAGGCCGACGCGCGCGACGCGGCCCAGGCGACGGGGGAGCCGCTGGGGCCGCTGCACGGGGTGCCGGTGGCGGTCAAGGAGGAGCTCGACGTCGCCGGCGCCGTGACGACGTACGGCGGCGAGGCCAACTCCGCCGCCGCGTCGGCCGACGCGGAGCTGGTGCGTCGGCTGCGCGCGGCGGGCGCGGTGGTGGTCGGCAAGACGACGATGCCGGAGTTCGGCGCGTTCCCGTTCACCGAGGGCGCCTCGCGCGGGCTCACCCGCAACCCCTGGGACCCCTCGCGGACCCCGGGAGGGTCGAGCGGGGGCACGGCGGTGGCGGTCGCGACGGGCATGGTGCCGGTGGCCGTCGGCGGCGACGGCGGCGGGTCGATCCGCATCCCCAGCGCCTGCTGCGGGCTCTTTGGTCTCAAGCCGCAGCGCGGGCGGGTGACTGCGGCGCCGCAGCCGCACCTGTGGTGGGCGCTGGGCACGACCGGCCCGCTGGCCCGCAGCGTCCGGGACGCCGCGCTGGTCTACGACGTGGTGCGCGGCAGCCTGCCCTCCGACCTCCACCACGCCGGCGAGGCCGGGTCCTTCGTGGAGGCGGCCGGCCGCGCTCCGGGGCGGCTGCGGGTCGGCTGGTCGGTGCGACCGGTCACCCGTGGGGTGCGCCCGCACCCGGAGCACGTCACGGCCGTCCACGACACCGCGCGGCTGCTGGCCGAGCTGGGCCACGAGGTGCGCGAGGTCGATCCGCGATACCCCGACCCGACCGCCGCCTTCGTGCCGCAGTTCCTCGCCGGCATCCGCTCGGAGGCCGAGCTGGTGCAGCACCCCGAGCGGCTGGAGCGCCGCACGCGCGAGACGCTGCGGCTGGGCGCGTGGGTGACCCCGCGGGTGCGGGAGGCCGCCCTGCGGCGCACCCGCACCGTCTCCGCCCTGGCCAACCGGGTCTTCGAAGGCGAGGGCGCCGTCGACGTGCTGCTCACCCCCGCCACGGCCCACCGTCCCGCCCGGGCCGGAGTCCTCGACGGCCGGGGCACGGTGGCCAGCTCGCTGCTGGCGCTGCCCTCGATCGCCTACGCCGCGCTGTGGAACGTCGCGGGCAACCCCGCGGCCGCCGTGCCGGCGGGGCTGGCCTCCGACGGGCTGCCCCTGGCGGTGCAGCTGGTGGGCCGCACCGACGACGAGCCGACGCTGCTGAGCCTCAGCGCCCAGCTCGAGGCGGCACGCCCCTGGTCGTTCCCGCCCGCCTCGTAGACTCCGCGGGTGCTGCTGACCACGCCCGTCTCCCGCGTCCGTCGTCTGCTGGGCTTCCCCAGCCCCCTGGCCGGGCGGGTCGTGCTCGTCACCGGCGCCTCCTCCGGCATCGGCGAGGCCACCGCGGTGCAGGCCGCGGCCAAGGGCGCCACGGTGCTGCTCGTCGCCCGTCGGGCCGAGGAGCTGGCGCGTGTGCAGGAGACGATCGAGGCGGCCGGCGGCCGGGCCGCGACCTATCCCTGCGACCTCACCGACCCCGACGCCGTCGACGCCCTCGTCGCGCAGGTGCTGGCCGAGCACGGCGCCGTCGACCACCTGGTCAACAACGCCGGTCGCTCGATCCGCCGCTCGCTGCGCCTGAGCCACGACCGGCTGCACGACGTGGAGCGCACGATGGCGGTCAACTACCTCGGCCCGGTGCGGCTGACCATGGGCCTGCTCCCCGCGATGCGGGCCCAGGGCTTCGGCCACGTGGTCAACGTCGTGACCTGGGGCGTGCAGGTCAAGGCGCCGAAGTTCTCCGCCTACATCGCCTCCAAGACCGCGCTCGACACCTGGGGCCGCATCGCCGGGCGCGAGACCTACGCCGACGGCGTCGCCTTCACCGCCATGCGCTTCGCGCTGGTCCGCACCCCGATGATCGCCCCCACGGAGGCCTACGCCGGCCGGGGGGAGACCCCCGAGCGGGCCGGGGCGCGGGTCGTGCGCGCGCTGGAGGACCGCCCGGTCACCGTCGACACCCTCGCGGGCCGGCTGGGCGAGATCGTCACCATCGCCGCCCCGCGGCTCTCCGACGCCGTGTTCTCCTTCGTCGACGCGCGCTTCCCCGACTCCGCCGCGGCGCGCGGCTCCGACCGCCCCTAGACCAGCAGACCGACGGCGGCGGCCACGCCCGCGGCCACGACGAGGGCGCGCAGCACGGTCGGCGGCAGGCGCCGGCCGATCCGGGCGCCGACGTAGCCGCCGCCCACCGACCCGAGGGCGAGCAGCCCGACCGCGGTCCAGTCGAGGTCGGCGACCACGACGAAGATCGCCCCGGCCACGAGGTTGCCGGCCATCACCGCCAGGGTCTTCAGGGCGTTGAGCACGCGCATCTCCACGTCGAGTCCCAGGCCGAGCACGGCCATCGCCATCACCCCGGAGCCGGCGCCGAAGTAGCCGCCGTACACGCCGGTGAGGGCGCAGAAGACGCGGGTGGTGCGCGACATCGCGGTGCGGTCGACGGGGGTCCCGCCGTCGTGGCGCGACCGCAGCCGGGCCGAGAGGCGCGGCTGGACGCCCACCAGCAGGCACGTGAAGAGGATCAGCCACGGCACCACCGCCCCGAAGACCTCGGCCGGCAGCGAGAGCAGCAGGAAGGCCCCGGCCACCGCGCCGGAGCCGCAGGCCAGCAGCACCGACCAGGTGAGCCGCGGGTGGACGCGCAGCTCGGCGCGGTAGCCGACCGACCCGCTCACTGCGCCCGGGAGGAGGCCCACGGTGTTGGAGGCGTTGGCCACCACCGGCGGCAGGCCCACGGCCAGCAGGACCGGGAAGCTCAGCAGCGACGCGACGCCCACCGTCGAGGTGAGCACGCCGGCCCCGAGGCCGGCGGCCAGCACGGCCAGCTGCTCGAGCCCGCTCACCGCTCCTCGTCGCGCAGGACGGCGACGTCGCTGACCATCTCGACGTGGCGGTGCATGGCCGCCGCGGCGGCGACGGGGTCGCCCGCGGCGATGGCGTCGGCGATCGCGCGGTGGCCCGCGAGGGAGTCGCGGGGTCGCCCGGGCTGGGAGAGCGACTCGATGCGCGACTCGCGGACGAGGTCGCCGATCTCGCCCATGAGCCGGGCCAGCAGCAGCGAGTGGGCGGCCGCGGTGACGGCGCCGTGGAAGCGCTCGTCGCCCTCGACGCCGCGCCCGCCGGCGGCGATGTCGGCCTCCATGGCGGCGAGGGCGTCGCGGATGCGCGCGAGGTCGTCGTCGGTGCGGCGCGCCGCCGCGAGCGAGGCGATCTTGGTCTCGAGCGCGTCGCGGGTCTCGAGGATCTCGGGCAGCCGGTCGGCGTGGGCGCGGATGGCGTCGGTGATGCGGGTGGTGGCCGGCACGCCCGAGGAGCCCGGCGAGCCGGTCACCACGGTGCCGTCGCCGTGGCGCACCGCGACGACGCCGATGACCTCGAGGGCCACCAGGGCCTGGCTCAGCGTCGCCCGGCTCACCCCCAGCCTGGTCGCGAGCTCGCGCTCGGGCGGCAGCCGGTCGCCGGCGACGAGCCCGTTCTCCTGCACCCACCCGGTGATCTGCTCCGCGACCTGCTCGTAGAGGCGGGTGCGGGCGAGGCGGCGCGGGAAGGCGGCGTCGGACATGCGGCCAGCATATTGACTAATGGGTCACTGGGCTATTGGCTAGGCCACTGAGCCAGATGTGATCGCGGTCACCGGGACGGCGGGCTCGGGAGAGAGGGACCTGATGGGACCGGAATGGGTAGCGATCATCGCGCTCGTCGCGTTGTTCGTCATCGGCACGCTGCTGCCGATCAACATGGGAGCGCTGGCCTACGTCGCCGCGTGGCTGGTGGGCATGTACGCCCTGGAGCTCGACGAGAAGGAGATCCTGGCCGGGGTCAGCGGTGACCTGATCCTCACGCTGATCGGCGTCACCTACCTCTTCGCGATCGCGAGGAACAACGGCACCGTCGACCTCATCGTGCGCAGCGCGGTCAGGGCGGTGGGCGGGCGCGTCGCGCTCATCCCGTGGGTGATGTTCTTCGTGACCGCGCTGCTGACCGCGATCGGGGCGGCCAGCCCGGCCGCCTGCGCCATCATCGGCCCGATCGCCCTCGGGTTCGCCGGTCGCTACCGCATCAGCCCGCTGATGATGGGCATGTTCGTCGTCCACGGCGCGCAGGCCGGCGGGTTCTCGCCGATCAGCATCTACGGCATCATCACCAACTCGGTGATGGAGGACGCCGGTCTGCCCTCCAACGAGATCGTGGTGTTCCTCTCCAGCCTGATCGTCAACTTCCTGCTCGCGGTCGTGCTCTTCGCCGTCCTCGGCGGTCGCGAGCTCGTCAGCCGCCGCATCGACGCCGACGAGGCCCAGGGACCCGACACCCTCACCGAGGACCTCCACCGCGGCGGCGCCTCGATCCCGGCCCGCGGCACGGGCACCACCACCGCGACGCCGACGCAGTCGCTGGGCGTGCGCAGCGACCAGGTGCTGACGCTCGTCGCCTTCGTCGCGGTCGCGGTCATCGCGCTGGCCTTCGACAAGAACATCGGCTTCGTGGCCATCACGGCCGCGGTCATCCTGGCCATGCTCTCGCCCAACCAGCACAAGGACGCCGTCAAGCAGGTCGCCTGGCCCACCGTGCTCCTCGTCGCGGGCGTGAGCACCTACGCCACGATCCTCACCACCGCGGGCTCGCCGGAGTTCGTCGGCACGTGGGCCGCCGGCCTGGGTGCGGCCGCGCTCGGCGCGCTGATCCTCTGCTACGTCGGTGGCGTGGTCTCGGCCTTCGCCTCCTCCACGGCGCTGCTGCCGGTGATCATCCCGATCGCGGTGCCGCTCATCGCCGACGGCGGCATCAACGCCGCGCTCTTCGTGGCGGCCCTCGCGGTCTCCTCGACCATCGTCGACGTGAGCCCGTTCTCGACCAACGGCGCCCTGATGCTGGCCAACCGGCCCGACACCATCAGCGAGCCCGTCTACTACAAGCAGATCCTGACCTACAGCGTGATCGTGGTCGTCCTCGGACCGCTCCTGGTCTGGGCCGCGCTCGTGCTGCCGCACTGGTGAGAGGGACGACCACACCGATGACCGACCAGACCCCCGACCAGACCTCCGACCAGACCTCCGTGCAGACCCCCGGCCGGACCCCCGGTGCCGGCCCCAGCGGCACCCCCCTGTCCGACGTGCTCGTCGTCGACCTGACCCGCGCCCTGGCCGGCCCCCACGCCACGATGATGCTGGGCGACCTCGGCGCCCGCGTGGTCAAGGTGGAGACCCCGCAGGGCGGCGACGACACCCGCGGCTGGGGCCCGCCCTTCGTGGGCGAGCCCGACCAGCGGCAGTCGACGTACTTCCTCTCCGCCAACCGCAACAAGGAGTCGATCGCCCTCGACCTCAAGGACGACAGCGAGGGCGGCGACCGCGAGGTCCTGCTGCGCTTGGTCGACCGCGCCGACGTGCTGGTGGAGAACTTCCGCACCGGCGTCCTCGAGCGGCTCGGCCTGGGCATCGAGGAGCTGCAGCGGCGCAACCCGCGTCTCGTGGTGCTCTCCATCACCGGCTTCGGCCACGACGGCCCCGAGGGCGGGCGGGCCGGCTACGACCAGATCGCCCAGGGCGAGGCCGGGCTGATGTCGCTCACCGGCTCCGGGCCCGACGACCCCCAGCGCGTCGGCACGCCCATCGCCGACCTCCTCTCGGGCATGTACGGCGCCTACGGGGTGCTGGCCGCCCTCAACGAGCGCCACCGCACCGGGCGCGGCAGCGTCGTGCGCACCTCCCTGCTGGCCTCGCTGGTCGGCGTGCACGCCTTCCAGGGCACCCGCTGGACCGTGGCCGGCGAGGTCGGCCGCGCCCAGGGCAACCACCACCCCTCGATCTCGCCCTACGGCCTGTTCCGCTGCCGCGACGGCGCGGTGCAGATCGCGCTGGGCAGCGAGGGCCTGTGGCGCCGCTTCTGCGCCGGCTTCGGACTCGACCCGGAGGCCGAGGGCCTGGCCACCAACCCCGAGCGCGTCGCCGTGCGCGAGCAGGTCGTGGCCCTGGTCGAGTCGGTCTTCGCCGACTGGGACAGCGAGCCCCTGCTCGCCCGGCTGGCCGAGGTCGGGGTGCCGGCCGGCAAGGTCCGCACCCTCGACGAGGTCTACACCTGGGACCAGACCCTCAGCCAGGGGCTGGTCGTCGACGTCGAGCACTCCACGCTCGGCACGGTCTCCCTTCCCGGCCCGCCGCTGCGCTTCTTCGCCGGCGACGGCACCGAGGTGACCCGGCGCGACCACGCCGCGCCGCCGGTGCTCGACGAGCACGGCGCCGCCCTCCGCGCGTGGCTGGAGGAGGAGGCGTGAGCGAGCGCTGGACCGCCCACCAGCTGCTCGAGCTGGTGCTCGACGACGGCTCCTACGAGTCGTGGGACGCTCCCATCGACATCTCCGGGCACTCCGCCGACTACCGCGCGGCGCTCGAGCGCGCCGCGCAGAAGGCCGGCACCGACGAGTCGGTGGTCACCGGCCGCGGCACGATGCACGGGCGGCCCGTCGCGGTCGTGGCCAACGAGTTCGGTTTCCTGGCCGGCTCCATCGGTCGCGCCGCGGCCGACCGGATCGCCTCCGCCGTACGCCGCGCCACCGCCGAGGGGCTGCCCCTGCTCGCGACGACGGCCTCCGGCGGCACCCGCATGCAGGAGGGCACCCCCGCCTTCGTGCAGATGGTCGAGATCTCCCGCGCGATCATGGCCCACCGGGCCGCGGGGCTGCCGTACCTCGTCTACCTGCGCAACCCCACCATGGGCGGGGTCTTCGCCTCCTGGGGCTCGCTGGCCCACGTCACGGTCGCCGAGCCCGGCGCGCTCGTCGGCTTCCTGGGCCCGAAGGTCTACGAGGCCCTCAACGGCGAGCCCTTCCCGAGCGGTGTGCAGACCGCGGAGAACCTCGCCGACCGTGGCGTCATCGACGCCGTCGTGCCGGCCGAGCACCTGCCCGCCCTGGTCGACCAGGCCCTGGCGGTGCTGGTCGACGCCCCCGACGAGCCGGCGCTGCCGCGCCGCACCGGCGAGCCCGACCCCGACGCCTCGGCCTGGGCCGCCATCGAGCGCACCCGGGCACCGGGCCGCGCGGGGGTGCGCGACCTGCTGCGCCACGCCGGGTCGCGCACGCTGCGCCTGCGCGGCACCGACGAGGGCGAGCACGACCACACCGTGATCGTCGCGCTGACCCGTCTCGACGGCCAGCCGTGCGTCGTCGTGGGCCAGGACCGCACGCGCCAGACCCCCGCCACCCCGATGGGGCCGGGCGCGCTGCGCGAGGCCCGGCGCGCCATGCGGCTGGCCGAGGAGCTCGGCCTGCCGCTGGTCACCGTCATCGACACCCCGGGCGCGGAGCTGTCCCAGCGTGCGGAGGAGGGTGCGATCGCGGGCGAGATCGCCCGGTGCATCGCCACGATGACCACCATGACCGTGCCCACCCTGTCGGTGGTGCTCGGCCAGGGCTGCGGGGGAGGGGCGCTCGCGCTGCTGCCCGCGCAGGTGGTCGTCGCAGCCGAGAGCGCCTGGCTCTCCCCGCTGCCCCCCGAGGGCGCCAGCGCGATCGTGCACCGCGGCGACATCGGCCACGCGGCCGAGATGTCGGAGCACCAGCAGGTCCGCGCCGTCGACCTGCTGCGCGACGGCACGGTGCACCACGTCGTGCCCGAGCACGCCGACGACGACGCGGCGGCGCTGGCGCGCGCGGTCGCCGCGGAGTGCTCGGCCCGCCTCCGCGACCTGGTGGCGGCCCGGGGCTGAGCCCTCAGCTGGCCTGGGGGGCCGCCGCCTTGCGCGTCGTGCGCTTGGCGGCGGTCTTGGCGGTCTTGGCGGCCGGGGTCTTCTTCGCGGTGCTATTCTTCGTGGTGCCCTTCGTGGCCGTGGCCTTCGTCGTGGGCTTCTTCGCAGCCTTCTTCGTGGTCTTCTTCGTGGTCTTCCCCGCCGGTGGCGAGGCCGGGCCCGCGTCACCCCGGGCGCTCTTGGCGGCGTCGACCGAGCGCTGCAGGGCGGCCAGCAGGTCGACGACCTCGCCGGAGGACTTGGTCGAGGTGGCGGTGCGCGTGAGCTCGCCGCCCTCGATCTTGGCCTTCACCAGGGCCTCGACGGCCCCGGCGTAGTCGTCCTCGAACTCCGCGGTGTCGAAGTCCCCGGCCAGGGTCTCGACCAGCATCGTGGCCATCGCGACCTCGCTGTCCTTGACCTCGCCGGGCTCGACGGAGAAGTCGGGGGTGCGGATCTCGTCGGGCCACATCATGGTCTGGAGCACGATCACGTCCTCGCGCACCCGCAGCACGGCGATGGAGGTCCGCTGGCGCAGCGCCACCGTGACCACGGCCATCCGGTCGGCGTCGACGAGGGCCTGGCGCAGCAGGGCGTAGGGCTTGGCGCCGGACTTCTCCGGCTCGAGGTAGTAGCTCTTCTCGAAGAGCATCGGGTCGATCTGGTCGCTCGGCACGAACTTCTCGACCGCGATCTCGCGCGAGGACGACGCGGGCAGCTCGGCCATGTCGTCGTCGGTGAGCACGACCATCTCGCCGTCCTCGGTCTCGTAGCCCTTCGCGATCTCGCTGTAGGGCACCTCCTCGCCGTCGACCGAGCAGATCCGCTGGTAGCGGATGCGGCCCCCGTCGGCGACGTGCACCTGGCGGAAGGAGACGTCGTGGGACTCGGTGGCGGCGTAGAGCTTCACCGGCACGTTGACCAGGCCGAAGGAGACGGCGCCCTTCCAGATGGCTCGCATGCGCCGAGTATTCCCCTCCGCCGCCTGCGCGTCATCACCCCGCGCGGGGTGCTGCCGGCCGGGGGCGGGTGCGCCAGGATGGCCGCATGCTGCCGATGCTGGCCACGAAGGCCGACCACGTGCCGACCGGCCCGGGGTGGGTCCACGAGGTGAAGTGGGACGGCGTGCGGGCGCTCGTCGACACCGCCGGCGGCTCCACCCGCCTGACCAGCCGCAACGACAACGCCATCACCCCGGCCTGGCCCGACCTGGTCGACGCGCCGCTGGGGCGCCGCGACGTCCTCCTCGACGGCGAGATCATCGCGATGAACGACGCGGGCCTGCCCGACTTCCGCGTGCTCCAGGACCGGATGCACGTACGCCGCGCCGCGACGGCCGCCCGCCTGGCCGAGCAGGTGCCCGCGCTGCTCATGGTCTTCGACGTCCTGCGCCTCGACGGGGCCGACCTCACCGGCGAGCCGCTCGCCCGGCGTCGCGAGCTGCTCGAGGGCCTGGTCGCCGACGGCCTCGGCGGCACGTGGCAGGTCCCGCCGACCTACGACGACGGCGAGATGCTCGCCGAGGCGACGCGGGCGCAGGGGCTGGAGGGCATCGTCAGCAAGCGGCTGACCTCGCGCTACACCCCGGGCGAGCGCAGCCCGCACTGGCTCAAGCGGGCCCACCGCCACCGGCTGTCCTACGTCGTGGGCGGCTGGCGGCCCCAGGAGGGCACGACCGACCGGCTCGGTGCGCTGCTGGTGGGCG
Source organism: Nocardioides sp. P86 (assembly GCF_023712465.1). Lineage (NCBI taxonomy): Bacteria > Bacillati > Actinomycetota > Actinomycetes > Propionibacteriales > Nocardioidaceae > Nocardioides > Nocardioides sp. P86. The sequence goes on from NZ_JAMAYE010000004.1 coordinate 201,879, forward strand.
AGCCCACCCGCGACGGCCTGCTCTACCGCGGTCGGGTGGGCAGCGGCATCGGCGGGCGGGCCTCCGCCCTGCTCGCCGAGGCGCTCGCCCCGCTCGCACGGGGCGACAGCCCGTTCGCCGACGAGGTGCCGCGGGTCGACGCCCGCGGCACCCGGTGGGTGGAGCCGCGGCTGGTGGTCGACGTCGACACCCACCACACCTCGCGGGCCCAGCGGCTGCGCCAGCCGTCGTACCAGGGCCTGCGCCCCGACCTGGCTCCGCGGGACGTCGTCGCGCCGGCCCCGGGGGAGGACCGATGAGCCCCGAGCGCCAGGAGGTGCGCGTCGAGGTCGACGGCCGCACGCTGACCCTCTCCAGCCTCGACAAGGTGATGTACCCCGCGACCGGCACCACCAAGGGCGAGGTCCTCGACTACTACGCCCGGGTCTCCCCGGTGCTGCTGCCGCACCTCGCCGACCGGGCGGTGACCCGCATCCGGTGGCCGCACGGCGTCGCCGACGGGAGCTTCTACGAGAAGAACGCCCCCGCGGGCACCCCGTCGTGGGTCCGCACCGCCCGGGTGCCCACCACCGGCACCCGCGGCCCGAGCCGCCACGGCGACACGGTGGTCTTCCCCGTCGTCGACGACCTGGCCACCCTGACCTGGCTGGCCAACCTCTCCGCCCTCGAGCTCCACGTCCACCAGTGGACGGTGGGCCGCAACGGGCGCCCGCGCAACGCCGACCGCCTCGTCGTCGACCTCGACCCCGGCGAGCCGGCCGGCCTGCACGAGTGCTGCCAGGTCGCGCTGCTGGTGCGCGAGGAGCTGGCGGCCCACGACCTGGCGGTGCGCCCCGTCACCAGCGGCAGCAAGGGCCTGCACCTCTACGCCGACCTGCCCGGCCGGATGCGTCCCGACGACTCCACCGCGCTGGCCAAGGAGGTCGCCGAGGCGCTCCAGGCGCGCGTGCCGCGGCTGGTCACGGCGACCATGACCAAGGCCCGGCGCGGCGGCAAGGTGTTCCTGGACTGGTCGCAGAACGCCGGCTCCAAGACGACGGTCTCGCCGTACTCCCTGCGCGGGCGCGAGCGGCCCACCGTCGCCGCCCCGGTGACCTGGGCGGAGGTCGAGGCGGGAGCCGAGGACCCGCTCGGCCTGGAGCAGCTGCGCTTCGAGGAGGTCCTCGACCGCGTCGCCGACCTCGGCGACCTGTTCGCCCCTGCCACCTGAGCAGCCCGCCTGGCCTTAGGGTGGGCACATGCCGCGGGTTCTGGTCGTCGAGGACGAGGAGGACATCGCGTTCCCCCTGGTCCGCACCCTCGAGCGCGAGGGCTACGACGTCGTCTGGGTCGACAGCGGGCAGAAGGCCCTCGAGGACCTCGCCGGCGGCGCGACGGCGGTCCCGGCCGACGTGGTGATCCTCGACCTCGGCCTGCCCGACATGGACGGCCTGGAGGTCTGCCGCCGCGCGCGCGAGGCCGGCTTCGGCGGAGCGATCATGATCGTCACCGCCCGCGCGGCCGAGCTCGACCGCGTCGTCGGGCTCGACTACGGCGCCGACGACTACGTCGCGAAGCCCTTCGGCCTGGCCGAGCTCCAGGCGCGGGTCCGGGCGCTGCTGCGCCGCACCACGGCGGTCCGCGAGCCCGAGCCCGCCCACGACGGGCTGCGCATCGACGTCGGCGCGCGCCGGGTCTACGCCGGCGACGTCGAGGTGCCGCTCACCGGCAAGGAGTTCGACGTGCTCAGCATCCTCGCCGCCCAGCGCGACAAGGTGGTCTCCCGCGGCCGGCTGATGGCCGACGTGTGGGACGAGAACTGGTACGGCTCGACGAAGACCCTCGACGTCACCATCGGCCGGCTGCGCCAGAAGCTGGAGAGCGTCGGCGTCACCGAGAAGGTCGTGGCCGTGCGCGGCGTCGGCTTCCGCCTCGAGACCCCCGCGCCGTGAGCGCCCACCCGGAGCGGGCCGTCGAGACCTGGCTCACCGACATGGACGGCGTGCTGGTGCACGAGGAGGTGCCCATCCCGGGCGCCCAGCAGTTCATCGAGCGGCTCAAGGCCTCCGGCCTGGGCTTCCTGGTGCTCACCAACAACTCGATCTACACCCCGCGCGACCTGCGTGCCCGTCTGCTCGGCAGCGGGATCGACGTGCCCGAGGGCGCCATCTGGACCTCGGCGCTGGCGACCGCGCAGTTCCTGGCCGACCAGCGCCCCGGTGGCACGGCCTACGTCGTCGGCGAGGCCGGCCTGACCACGGCGCTGCACGACATCGGCTACGTCATGACCGACCGCGACCCCGACTACGTCGTGCTCGGCGAGACCCGCACCTACTCCTTCGAGGCCATCACCCGCGCGATCCGGCTCATCGCCGACGGCGCCCGCTTCATCGCCACCAACCCCGACCCCAGCGGGCCCTCGCAGCAGGGCATGCTCCCCGCCACGGGCTCGGTGGCCGCGCTCATCAGCACCGCCACCGGGCGGCAGCCCTACTTCATCGGCAAGCCCAACCCGCTCATGATGCGCAGCGCCCTCAACCGCATCGACGCCCACTCCGAGACCACGGTGATGGTCGGCGACCGGATGGACACCGACATCATCAGCGGCCTCGAGGCGGGGCTGCGCACGGTGCTGGTCACCAGCGGCTCGACCCGCGCCGACCAGGTCGAGACCTTCCCCTACCGGCCCACCCGGGTCTTCGAGTCCGTGGCCGACCTGGTCGACCTCGTCGGCGACGGCACGCTCTAGCCGCGACCCGGCCGGCTCAGCCGGCGGGGCGGTCCCGCACGACCGCGAGCACGGCCCGGGCCAGGGCCTCGCCCAGCGCGTCCCCGTCGAGCGGCTGGGCCGCGACCTGCCCGTCGTCGAAGAGCGCCTGGCTCGCCCCGAGTGCGAACAGCACCCGCCAGGCCGCACCGGCCTGCTCCGGCGTGGTCGCGAAGCGCTCCACCAGCCACCCGCTCACCGTGTCGCCGAGGCGGTGGGTCGCCGCCGTGGCGGGCGGGCCCAGCCGGGGGTCGCTGCGTCCCTCGACGAGGAAGGTCCGCAGGGGAGCGCGCTCGGTGGCGAAGATCCCCAGCGCGGCGCGGGCGAGCAGCCCCACGGCGCGGTCGTCGTCGGGCTCGGCGTCGGCGGCGGCGAACGACGCGGCGGTCGCCGCCTCGATCCGGGCCAGCGCGCGGGCCTGGGCGGCCACCAGGAGTCCGGTGCGGTCGCCGAAGCGGTGGTAGAGCGAGCCGTTGGAGGTGCCGGCCCGGCGGGCCACGGCGGCGATCGTCACCGCCGCCAGCCCGCCCTCGGCCAGCAGGTCGAGGGCCGCGGCGAGCATGCGGTCGGCCGACGACTCGCTGCGCGACTGCACGGGGGTCCTCACGCCGACGACCCTAGCGCGACTGGAGCAGGTGCTCTAGTTTGGCTCCATGAGGACCTTCACCTGGCGCGGGCAGCGCTTCGGCGGCGTGGGCCGCGACCACTGGCGGCGGGTCAACGACCGCCTCGACCCCGAGACCGACTTCGTCGAGATCTACCGCAACGTCGTCACCTACGACCTGCCCTGGGACATGAACCAGGCCCTCTCCTTCGCGCTCTTCCGCACCTACGCCGTGCCGGGCATCGGTCGCCTCCTCGACGAGACCGGCCAGTTCACCGGGGCGGTGCAGAAGCGCTACGACGACACCGGGCTGCTGCTCGAGGTGCCGCTGCTCCGCGGCTTCGAGCACCCCGAGGCCCGCACGGCCGTGCGGCGCATCAACCAGATGCACCGCTCCTACGACATCCCTGAGCACGAGATGCGCTACGTGCTGTCGACCTTCGTGGTCGTGCCCAAGCGCTGGGTCGACGACTACGGCTGGCGCCGGCTCACCGACGGTGAGCTGCGGGCGTCGGTCAACTACTACCGTGAGCTCGGCCGCCACCTCGGCATCCGCGACGTCCCGGAGGACTACGCCGGCTTCGAGCGGCTGCTCGACGACTACGAGGCCGTCCACTTCGCCCCCGACGCCGGCGCCCGCCGGGTCGCCGACGCCACGCTCGGGCTGATGCTGACCTTCTACCCCCGCCCCGCCGCGCGGGCGGTCGAGGTCTTCAGTCGCGCGCTCATGGATCCGCCGCTGCGCTCGGCCCTCCAGTACGCCGCGCCCCCGGCCGCCGTCGTGGCCGCCTCCCGCGGCGCGCTCAAGGCGCGCGGCCTGCTGCTGCGTGCGTTCCCGAGCCGCACGAGCGCGCGCACCGTCAACGACCTGCCCTACGTGCGCTCCTACCCCGACGGCTTCGACGTGGCTGCGCTCGGCACCCGGCCGGTGCCGGGGGTCGCCGGCTGCCCGGTGCGGCAGGCGTAACGTCGGGGCCGTGCAGCGTGCGCGACGACGACGGGTCTACCTGGTGCTGATGGGCACCTGCCTCGTGCTGGTCGTGCTCGCCTGGAACGTCGTCCGGCTGTGGTCGACCTCGGCGGCGGTGGTGATGAGCGTGGTGGCGGCGGTGATCCCGCCGGTGGCCAGCGTGGTCGCCAACCACGGCGCGCTGGCAGAGAGCGACCTGCCCCGGGAGCGCCCGGAGCGCCGCCCGCCGCCTCCCGACCCCGACCGCTGACCGGCCCGGGCTCAGCCCAGGGTCGCGTCGCGCCAGGCGAGCATGGCGGCCCCGGCCCGCGCCAGCTCGGCCTCCACGTCGGGCAGCAGCGCCTCGATGCCCGACGTGGTGCCCGACTCGGCCACGTGCTCGACCCGGCGCAGGGCCTCGGCGGCGTCGCGGGCGCCGAGGTTGAGCGCGCCGCCCACGAGCTTGTGCGCGCAGCCGCGCACCTCGGCCGGATCGGCGTCCTGCGCCAACAGCGTCCGCAGCCGGCTGAGCGTCTCGGTGCCGTTGGTGACGAAGTTGCCGATGGCACGGGCCAGGTAGGTGCCGTCCTCGTCGACCTCGCGCAGCATCTCGAGCCGGTCGAGGTCGAGCTGCGCCACCGCCTGCGGCGCGGCGGAGCGGCGCAGCGCGGTGGGCATCTCGACCTCGACGCCCAGCCAGCGACCGAGGGTGGCCGCCAGGGCGGTCGGGTCGACGGGCTTGGTGAGGAAGTCGTCCATGCCGGCCTCGAGGCAGCGCTCGCGCTCACCCTCCACCGCTGCGGCCGTCATGGCCACGATGGGGCGGCGCGCACCGGACTCGGCGGCGCGGATGGCGCGGGTGGCGGCGTAGCCGTCCATGTGCGGCATCTGCACGTCCATGAGGATGACGTCCCAGTCCTCCGCGGCGGCGCGGGCGACCCCCTCGGCCCCGTCGTCGACGGTGACGACCGCGAAGCCCAGCGCCTCGAGCAGACCCGTGGCGACCATCTGGTTGACCGCGTTGTCCTCGACCACGAGCACCCGACCGAGCACGGCCGGGTCGTCCTGCTCGCGGGTGCGGCTCTCGCCGGCGTCCTGGCCGGCGCCGTCGCCGGCCGCCCCGGAGGTGGCCGAGCCCAGCAGCTGCACGAGGGTGGAGCGCAGGACCCCGGTGACGACGGGCTTGACCAGCCAGTCGTCGACGCCGGCGGCGTCGAGCTCCTCGGGGGCGACGGCCGGGGTGGAGGTGAGCACGAGCAGCCGCACCCCGTCCCACGCCGGGTCGGACCGCACCGCGCGGGCCAGGCCGAGGCCGTCGACCCCGGGCATGACCAGGTCGAGCACGACGGCGTCGAAGGGGTCGCCCGCGGCACGGGCGCGGGCGAGCTCGTCCAGGGCCTCGGCGGCCGACGCCGCCCCGACCGTGCTGATCTCCCACCAGCTCAGCTGCTCCTCGAGGATCAGCCGGTTCGCGCCCACGTCGTCGACGACCAGCACCCGGTGCCCCGACAGCAGGGTCCGGGCCTCGACCTCGGCGGGGTCGATGCCGTCCCCGGCCGCCTCCCGCAGCGGCACCGAGAAGGAGAAGACGCTGCCGCCCCCGTCGCGCGGGGCGTAGGTGATGTCCCCTCCCATCGCGTGGACGATCTCGCGGGAGATGGCCAGGCCCAGACCGGTGCCGCCGTAGACCCGGGTCGTGCTGGCGTCGGCCTGGGTGAAGGGCTCGAAGAGGTGGTCGAGCTCGCTCGGGTCGACCCCGACCCCCGAGTCGCTCACCGAGACCGCCAGGCGCACCCCGCCGTCGCCCGCGGGCCCCGTCGTCGGCGCGGCGGTGACGCGCACGGCCACCCCGCCGGTCTCGGTGAACTTCACCGCGTTGGAGACCAGGTTGGTGAGCACCTGCGCGAGCCGGGTCGGGTCGCCGGCGAGCACCACCGGCACGTCGGGGTGGCAGGACACCGACAGGTCGAGCCCGCGCGTGCGCGCCGACTCGGCCAGCACCCCGACGACCTGGTCGAGCACGAGCCGCACCTCGAAGTCGAGGGTCTCCAGCTCGAGCCGCCCGGCCTCGATCTTGGAGAAGTCGAGGATGTCGTTGATGACGCCGAGCAGGGCGCGTCCCGCCACCTGCACGCCGGAGGCCAGGCGCTGCTGCCGTGTCTCCAACCCCGAGCGCAGCAGCAGGTCGGTGAGGCCGATGACGCCGTTGAGGGGGGTGCGGATCTCGTGGCTCATCGTGGCCAGGAACTCCGACTTCTGCAGCGACGCGGCCATCGCCTCGTCGCGGGCCGCCGCGAGGGCGCGGTCGTCGCGCTCGCGCTCGGCGACGCGCCCCAGCTGGCCCGCGACCAGCCCCACCATCGCCTCGATCATGGCGTGGCGGTAGAGCGGCGGGTCGCTGGTGAGGGTGACGACCGCGCAGACCTCGTCGTCCAGCGTGACCGGGAAGCCGATGGTGAGCCGGGCGTCGTCCCACCGCGGTCGCCGCTCGCGCAGGACCCGCCGGGCCAGGGCGAGCTCGTTGGCCGTCTCGACCGGGGTGCTCAGGTCCTCCGCGGTCTCGACCTCGCCGCGGTGCAGCGGGGCGAGGTCGTCGCTGTCCGCCACCGGCACGAAGGCGCGCCCGCGCACCCAGTCGTCGTGCAGCAGCACCAGCGACCGCGCCTGGAGCAGCACCTCCTCCAGGGTCCTCGCCTGGTTGGCGGCGCTGGCGACGGTCTGCATGAGGGCGTTCTGGGCGACCTGGTCCTGCAGCGCCAGCTCGGTCTCGTGGGCCTCGGTGACGTCCTGGTGGGTGCCGGCCATCCACCGGCGCCCGTCCGCCTCGTGCACGCGGCCGCGCCCCTTCGTCCAGACCCAGCCCTCCCCGGCCCGCATCCGGGCCACGAACGCCAGGTCCTCGGGCCCGGCGAGGGCCTGGGCGACCGCGTGCTCGACGTCGGCCCGGTCGTCGGGGTGCACCCGGGCGAGGAAGCCCTCGACGTCGGTCAGCGGCTCGTCCTGGGGCAGCCCGTAGAGCGCGAGCAGCGCGGGAGAGGCGGTCACCAGGCCGGTGTCGAGGTCCCAGTGCCAGCCGCCGATGCGAGCGATCTGCTGGGCCTCGGCGAGGCTGGCCTCGCTGGTGCGCAGGGCCTCGGTGGTCGCCCGCCGCTCGGTGTAGTCGGTGAAGGTGAAGATCACGCGGGTCAGGCGCCCCCGCTCGTCGCGCAGCGGGCTCTCCCGGGTCAGGGTCCACAGCACGCCCCCGTCGCGCCGCAGCAGCTGCACCTCCACCGGCGCCTCCCGCACCCGGCCCTCGCGCAGCTCGGCCAGGTGCGCCTCGAAGTCGGCGACCCCGCCGGGGTCGAGCGCCTCGCGCAGGTCCATCGCCATGGCCTCGTGCTCCGGCACGCCGCACATGCGGGCGATGACCCGGTTGGCGTAGACCGTGCGCCCCTCGAGGTCGACCACCCAGACCCCGTCGGGGGAGGACTCCACGATGTCGCGGTAGAGATCCACCGGTTGCACGTGAGGTCCCCCCGGGCGTCGATTGGTGGGCCCCACGATAGGGCTCAGCTCAGGTCGCCGGCGATCAGGTAGCTGCCGTCGGACTGCTGCTGCAGCTGGAGGGTCACCGACTCCTCGACGGGCCCGCCGCCCGCCTCGGTCTGACGCCGGTAGACGTACCTGACCGTGCCCGCCGCGGGGTCGGCGCTCACGTCGAGCACCTCGGCGCGCCGCACAGTGCCCCAGAAGCCCAGGTAGCCGTCGAGCCCGCCGCTGGCCTGCTGGAAGGCCGGGGTCAGCATGGCGAACGCCGACTCGGGGTCGGAGGCGGCGAGGGGGATGTACTGGTCGACGAAGGCGGTCATCGACGCCGCGGTGGGCCGCGGCTGCGCCGTCGGCGAGGGGGAGCCGGAGGGCGACCCCGACGGCGAGGCCTCAGGGCTGCCCGAGGCGCTGCCCCCAGAGCCCGAGCCCGGGGCCGCGGTGGCGGGCTGCTCGGTGGCGCGGTCGTTGCCGAGCACGAAGGCGAGCCCCGTGACCGCGGCGATGGCCACGAGGGCCAGCGCCGCCGCCAGCACCCGGCCCGCACGCCGGGGGCGTTCCGCCCGGCCCCCGGTCGCGGCCGCCGCCGCGGCGGGGGTGACCACGGGGGCCACGCCCGTCGAGACGGGCGGGAGCACCGAGAGCCGCTGGGTCTCACCGGAGCCGGCACGGGGGAGCACGGCGGTCTCGGCCGAGCCCGGCCCGGCGGCGAGGAAGTCCCGCACCCGGTGCATCGGCCAGCGCTCGGCCGGGTCGTGGGTCATCGTGTGCTCGAGCAGCGGGGCCAGCCAGCCGGCGTCGTCGAGCCGCGGAGGGTCCTCGTGCACGATGCGGTAGAGCGCGCCGAGCACGTTGTCCTTGACCTCGTAGGGCGGGTGGCCCGACAGCGCGTGGTAGAGGGAGGCGCCGAGCGACCACACGTCGCTGCGGTCGGTCGCGGTAGACCCGGAGGCCACCTCGGGCGCCAGGTAGGCCGGCGACCCCGTCACCAGGCCGGTCTGGGTCAGCGACGGGTCGGCCTCGGCGCGCGCGATGCCGAAGTCCGACAGCTTGAGGTGGCCCTCGTCGGTCACCAGCATGTTCGACGGCTTCACGTCGCGGTGCACGATCCCCGCGGCGTGCGCCGCGGCGAGGGCGTCGGCGGCCTGTCCCAGCAGCGGCGCCGCCTGGTCGGGGGTGAGGCGGCCCCGGTCCCGCAGCAGCCCGGACAGGTTGGTGCCCTCGACGTACTCCATCACCAGCCACTGCTGGTCGCCCTCGTCGACGAGGTCGAAGACCGCCACCACGTGGGGGTGGTTGAGCCGGGCCGCCAGCTTGGCCTCGCGCTCGGCGCGGTGGAGGTCGGCGTCGCTGGCGCCCGGCGCCAGCCCGATCCGCTTGACCGCCACCTGGCGTCCGAGCACCTCGTCGCGGCCGAGCCACACGGCGCCCATGCCCCCTCGCCCGACCTCCCGGTCGAGGGTGTACCTGCCTGCGATCAACGTCTGACCTCCTGGCGCGCCACGATAGGCGCTGCGGCGGCGTCGCTCATCCTCCGACGGGGTGGGCGGGTGGGCGCCGGTGGTCCTCGTGCGGCAGGCTTGTCCCGGCGGGACCCGCCCGCCGTCCGTCCCGAAAGGCCCGACGTGCCCCTCGACCCCTCCCTCCCCGACGACCTCGCGTGGCGCGGACTCCTCGCCCACACGACGGACCTCGACGCCCTGCGCGAGGCGCTGGCGGCCGGGAGCGTGCGGTACTACGTCGGCTTCGACCCCACGGCGCCCAGCCTCCACCTCGGCAACCTGGTCCAGATCCTCACCGCGCGCCGCCTCCAGGACGCCGGCCACACGCCCTACCTCCTGGTCGGCGGCGCGACCGGCATGATCGGCGACCCGCGCGACTCCGGCGAGCGGACCCTGAACTCCGCCGACACGGTCGCCGACTGGGTCCAGCGGGTCCGGGCCCAGATCGAGCCGTTCCTCTCCTTCGAGGGCGACAACGCAGCGACGATGGTCAACAACCTCGACTGGACCGGCGGACTCTCGGTCATCGACTTCCTGCGCGACATCGGCAAGCACTTCCCGGTCAACCGCATGCTGGCCCGCGACACGGTGCGCCGACGCCTCGAGTCGGGCATCAGCTACACCGAGTTCAGCTACGTCCTGCTGCAGTCGATGGACTACCTCGCGCTCTTCCGCGACCACGGCGTCACGCTGCAGTTCGGCGGCTCCGACCAGTGGGGCAACCTCACCGGCGGGGTCGAGCTCGTGCGTCGTGCCGACGGCGCGTCCGTGCACGCCTTCGCCACCCCGCTCATCACCAAGACCGACGGCACCAAGTACGGCAAGACCGAGGGCGGCGCCCTGTGGCTCGACCCGGGCCTGACCTCGCCCTACGCCTTCTTCCAGTTCTGGCTCAACGTCGAGGACGAGAAGGTCGGCGAGCTGCTGCGGATCTTCACCTTCCTCCCGCGGGCCGAGATCGAGGCCCTGGAGGCCCAGCACGCCGAGAAGCCGTTCCTGCGGGCCGGTCAGAAGGCCCTGGCCGAGCACGTCACCACGCTGGTGCACGGTGCCGAGGAGACCGCCCGGATCCAGGCGGCGTCGGCGGCGCTGTTCGGCGGCGGCGACATGGGCGGCCTCAGCGCCGACACCCTGGGCGCCGCGCTGCGGGAGGCCGGCAGCGTGCGGCTCGACCGGGCCGACGGGCTGCCCGGCGTCCTCGACCTCCTGGTGAGCGCCGGGCTGGCCAAGAGTCGCGGTGAGGCCCGCCGCACCGTCACCGAGGGCGGGGCCTACGTCAACAACGTCCGCGTCACCGACCCCGACCACGTGCCGTCCTCCGACGACCTGGTGGGCGGCACCTGGCTGGTGCTGCGCAAGGGCAAGAAGAGCTTCAAGGGCGTCGAGGTCGTCTGAGGTGGTCGGGGTGCCGAGGTCCTGGGTCGACGGGCTCGAGGCGCGCGCCCGCGCGTCCCTGCCCGCCCCCGTGCACGAGTACGTCGCGCACGGCGCCGGAGCCGGCACCAGCCGCGACGAGGCCGCGGCGGCCTGGCGCGACGTGCGGTTCCTGCCCCACGTGCTGCACGACGTGACCGACGTCGACCTCGCCACCGAGGTCCTCGGCACCCGTCTCGAGACGCCGGTGGGCGTCGCTCCCACCTCGCTCCAGCGTGCGGTCCACCCTGACGGCGAGCTCGCGATGGCCCGCGCGACGGCCGCGGCCGGTGGCCTCATGGTCGTGAGCAGCAACGCCGGGTCGACCTTCGCCGACATCGCGGCCACCGGGGTCGCCTGGTGGCTCCAGGTCTACCTCCCCTCCGACCGGACCCTCGCCCTGCCGCTGCTCGAGCGCGCGGTGGCGGCCGGCGCCCGGGCCGTCGTGCTCACGGTCGACACCCCGGTGGTGGGGTCCTGGGAGCCGGCCGGCGACCGGGTCTGGGACGTCGTGGACCCCGCGTTCACCCGGGTCAACTTCGACGAGGGCCACGACACGCAGCCCGGTGCCGAGAAGGCCCTCGACCTCGGGCCGCACGACCTCGACTGGCTCGCCGAGCGCACCGGGCTGCCGGTCGTCGCCAAGGGGGTGCTGCGTGCTGACGACGCGCGCCGCTGTGTCCAGGCCGGTGCGGCCGCCGTCTGGGTGTCGAACCACGGCGGACGCCAGCTCGACCGCGCGGTGGCGCCGGCGCGCGCGCTGCCCGCGATCGTGCGGGAGCTCGCCGACGACGACGCCGAGGTCTACGTCGACGGCGGCCTCGGCTCCGGCACCGACGTGCTCGCCGCTCTCGGCCTCGGAGCCGACGCCGCGTTCCTGGGCCGCCTGCCCTTGTGGGCCCTCGTCGAGGGGGAGCGCGGCGTGGGCCGGCTGCAGGACCGGATCCGGGCCGAGCTGGTCGAGGCCATGCGTCTCGCGGGCTGCCGGCGGGTGGCCGACGCGCGCGACGTCGTCGGGTCGCCAGCGCCGGTCTGAGCGCTTCGCCGAGCCCTGTTCCGAGCGCCGTCAGGTGCCTGTGCCCGCCGTCACGCCCGTTCGATTTGGCGCTGCGGGGACAGGTCGCCTAACGTTCCATCTGTCGCCAGGGAGCGGCGGGGGACAAGATCCGGTCTGGATCGGGTTCCCGGCCCCGGGTCGACCACCCTCACGCCTGCATCGCGAGCAGACGGCCACCGCCTGGAGCGGGACCCGGCAGTCGCGGTCAGTAGCGTGCGTGGTGAGCGGAATCGAATGCGAAAAGCGCGAGTTTGCGCCGCAGAATTCGCTCCGCTAATGTTTGGAACGCAAGCCCCGCCGCCGGGTCGGAAACGGTCTGGGACGGTGTGCGTCTGATTCTTGAGAACTCAACAGTGTGTCATAGTCGACGAATTAGTTTGTTATGCCCCGTTGGCTGATCTCCTTTTTGGGGGTTGGTTGATGGTTTCTTTGGTAAGACAATGATTCTGACATCATGTCAGGGTTTTGTTCTTGTCAGGCATCTCTTTTTCCTCGCGTCCTTTGTGGGTGTGGGGTGTTGTTTTTCAACG
>NZ_JAMAYE010000048.1:0-403 GCF_023712465.1 Nocardioides sp. P86
TTTCTAACCTAAATAATTTAAAATATTTTAAATCTGATTATTTAAGATTTTATATGGAAGATGTTATAAAAGAAAAAAAATTTAAATCATGGGATGAAATTATTGATGCAATTGATATTAGTCAGTTAAAAGATTTTGATAGATTTTATTTGTTTGGTGGAATGTTGTCTTCTGTTAATAAACGTTTTTTAAAATCTTCTGAAAATTTCCCGTATTCATTTACGTGGAAATTTCAATCTCTTGCATCAAAATATATTTTTATCTGTGCAATTTTAAAAGCATCCAAAGAATACAATATACCAATCACCGAAATTATTTTCGACCCACAGGAAATGTCTTTGGATTTAGTTAATTCTGAAAAATTAAAAATTGATAAAAATCTTCACGATTTAAAGTTTAATAT
>NZ_JAMAYE010000049.1:0-402 GCF_023712465.1 Nocardioides sp. P86
CTCCCGGATCCTGCACCTGGCGCGCCGTATCATTACCCCGCTGGTTTCCGGCGTGGTGGTGATGATTATCGGCCTGTCGCTGATTCAGGTCGGACTGACCTCCATCGGCGGCGGCTACGCGGCGATGGCTGACCACACCTTTGGTGCGCCGAAAAATCTGCTGCTGGCGGGTATCGTGCTGGCGCTGATTATTATCCTCAACCGCCAGCGCAACCCGTACCTGCGCATCGCCTCGCTAGTGATTGCCATGGCTGCCGGTTATCTGGCGGCGTGGTTCCTCGATATGCTGCCAGCCAACACCGCCCCGACCAACAGCAGCCTCATCACCGTCCCGACGCCGCTCTATTATGGCCTCGGCATCGACTGGAGTCTGCTGCTGCCCCTGATGCTGGTGTTTATGAT
>NZ_JAMAYE010000050.1:0-399 GCF_023712465.1 Nocardioides sp. P86
GCGCATAGACGACCGAAAACGGCCGTGTGCGACCGCGCAGATGGGGCAGCACTTCGACGAGATGTCCGGCCTGGATCCGATCCTGAACGATGAAGTCGTAGGTCTGGCATATACCGGCGCCGCTCTGCGCCATCGACACGACACCGAGCACATCGTCGGACACCGCGACGTTCGAAGCCGGCAGCCAATCGATGTCCTGATCGCCGTCGCGGAATACCCAGGGTGCGATACGGCCGCTGCTGTGCAGCATGAACGGCAAACAAAGATGGTGCTCCAGGTCGGCCACATTTCCGGGCGTGCCGGCGTGCGCGACATACTCGGGCGACGCGACCAGGCACAGTGCCGCATCCTCGATGCTTGCGCGCGACCAGACCGCTGTCCGGCAATTCGCCCAGACGG
>NZ_JAMAYE010000051.1:0-396 GCF_023712465.1 Nocardioides sp. P86
GGCATTTATCACCTGGCTGACCTCAGCGAATACCTTCTGTTCGACGCTGGTGGATCGCATTGTGACCGGCTATCCGCGTGATGAAGTGGCGGCTCTCGAGGCGCAGACCGGCTATAAAGATGCTTTCCTTGATACCGCCGAGCATTTCTACCTGTTTGTGATCCAGGGGGCCTGCCTCGCTGGCGGCCGAGCTGCGTCTCGATAAACTGCCGCTGAATGTGCGCATTGTGGACGATATTAAGCCGTATAAAGAGCGCAAAGTGGCGATCCTCAACGGGGCGCACACCGCGCTGGTGCCGGTGGCCTTCCAGGCCGGGATCGACACCGTGGGTGAGGCGATGAACGATGCGGAGATTTGCGCGTTTGTCGAAAAAGCGATTTATGACGAGATTATTC
>NZ_JAMAYE010000052.1:0-394 GCF_023712465.1 Nocardioides sp. P86
GCTCGCTCTCGAACAGCTGCTCGGGGATGGCCGCGCAGTTCAGCGCGACGAAGGGCTTGTCGGCGCGCGGGCCGAAGTCGTGCAGGCAGCGGGCGACCAGCTCCTTGCCGGCGCCGGTCTCGCCGCGGATCAGCACGTTCACCGGCGTGCCGGCCAGGGCCAGCACCTGGCGGCGCAGGGCCTCCATCGGCTTCGACACGCCGAGCAGGCGCGACTCCACCTGGTCCTTGAGCGTGGCCTGCTCGCGCAGCTGGCGGTTCTCTCCAGCACCAGGCGGCGCTTTTCCAGGGCGCGGCGCAGGCTGTCCAGCAGGCGCTCGGGGGTGAAGGGCTTCTCGATGAAGTCGTAGGCGCCGTCGCGCATGGCCTGCACCGCCATGGGCACGTCGCCGTGG
>NZ_JAMAYE010000053.1:0-390 GCF_023712465.1 Nocardioides sp. P86
GATCTTCGGCAGCGGCGCGCGGCTGCGCTTCCCGCACCCGCGGCTCGTCGCGGCGCTCACCGCGCAGCGGATCGGCGTCGAAACGATGGATTTCCAGGCCGCCTGCCGCACCTACAACATCCTGATGGCCGAGGGCCGCAAAGTCGCCGCCGCGCTCTTAATTGAACGTTAATCCCCGATGCGGTAAAACTCGGGCCGGCGCAGCGGGTCGATCCCCCGATCGGCCCGGCCAGGCCGCCCGCCCCCGGCGCCACCCGCCGGCGGCCCGTCACAACAACCAACAGGCTGAAAACCCATGAACGATACGCCGTCGAGGCTACCGCTCAATCGCATCACGCTCGTCCTCCTGCTCGTCGCGCTCGCGATCGTCTGGTTCGCGCCGCTCGGGCT
>NZ_JAMAYE010000054.1:0-390 GCF_023712465.1 Nocardioides sp. P86
CCCCGTCGACGTCGAGGCGCTCGCCCCCGCCGACGGGCCCGGCGCGCGACCCGGCGAGGTCTGGGTCGGCGACATCGGCGACAACCCCGGCGAGCGGACCTCGGGGTCGGTGACCCGCGTGGCCGTGGGCCGGGGCGCGCTGGGGGCCGCGGGCACGCCGTACGAGCTGGTCTACCCCGACGGCGGGCAGGACGCCGAGACGCTGCTGGTGGAGCCGCGCAGCGGGCGGCTGCTGGTGGCCTCCACGGCCTTCCTGGGCGGCACGCTCTACCGCGCCCCGGCGCGGCTCTCGCCCGACGCCCCCACCCGGCTCGAGCCGGTCGGCTCGGTGCTGTCGATCGCCCCCGACGGCGCCTTCTTCCCCGACGGGCGCCACCTCGTGGTGCGCGG
>NZ_JAMAYE010000055.1:0-389 GCF_023712465.1 Nocardioides sp. P86
CGTTGCGGAACTGCTTCTTCACCTGCAACGCACCCTGCCAGTCGATTTCGAGCAGCACGTCGTGACCGTTCTTCATCTGCTCTTCGATCCAGACGCGCGACGTGCCGTAGTAGTTGCCGTGTACTTCCGCGCTCTCGAGGAATTCGTGCGCCGCGTGACGCGCGCGGAAATCCTCGACGGTCGTGAAGTGGTAGTGCTGGCCGTCCTGCTCGCCCGGGCGCGGCTTGCGCGTCGTGTACGAGATCGACAGGCAGATGTCGCTGTCCTTCGACAGCAGCGCGTTCACGAGCGTCGACTTGCCGGCGCCCGACGGCGCGACGACCATGAACAGGTTGCCGGGATAGACGCCGCCATGCAGCGAATGCGACGCGTGGCCGTCGCGGTTAAGG
>NZ_JAMAYE010000056.1:0-386 GCF_023712465.1 Nocardioides sp. P86
TGTAGCGGCCTTCCTCGATCGCCGACAGGTAGTCGATCTGATCGGTCACCTTGCTGTCCACGACCTTGCGGTACGGCGTCTCGAGGAAGCCGTACTCGTTCAGGTGCGCGTACAGCGCGAGCGAGTTGATCAGGCCGATGTTCGGACCTTCCGGCGTTTCGATCGGGCACACGCGGCCGTAGTGGGTCGGGTGCACGTCGCGGACTTCGAAGCCTGCGCGTTCGCGCGTCAGACCGCCCGGGCCCAGTGCGGAAACACGGCGCTTGTGCGTGATTTCCGACAGCGGGTTGGTCTGGTCCATGAACTGCGACAGCTGCGACGAGCCGAAGAACTCGCGAATCGCCGACGAAATCGGCTTCGAGTTGATCAGGTCGTGCGGCATCAGG
>NZ_JAMAYE010000057.1:0-386 GCF_023712465.1 Nocardioides sp. P86
GTGTAGGTCTCACCGTCGGCCGGCAGCCGCACCTGCGAGCCCACCACGACCCCCGGCTCGCTCGACACCGCCTCGACGAGCGCGGCGAGGCGGGTGAGCTCGGGGTAGGTCCACGCGATGCTGGAGGAGGTCGCGAAGTGCCGCACCAGGGAGTCGGGCACGCTGTCGCGGTCGAGCCAGGGGGTGTACGTCGCGCCCGCGCCCGTCGGGGCGGCGCCGACCGGACCCGCCAGCACCACCGCGAAGCCGCGGGTCTCGCCGCGCGTGATGCTCGGCTGCCCCAGGTCGCGCTGCTGGCCGACCGGGGCGTGGGTGGGGTTGGGGGCGGCCTGCCGCCGCTCGTCGGCCTCGCCGGTCTCGCTGCGGACCTCGGCGAGCACGGCGTC
>NZ_JAMAYE010000005.1:0-3243 GCF_023712465.1 Nocardioides sp. P86
GGGGGTTGGTGGGTGTGTGTGTTGTGCATGTAGATGCAATATTTCTAGTCTTTGTAGTTTTTGTTGAGTGTTTGTGAGACAAGCTATGAAGGGCACATGGTGGATGCCTTGGCATCAAGAGCCGATGAAGGACGTAGGAGCCTGCGATAAGCCCTGGGGAGTTGGCAACCAAGCTGTGATCCGGGGGTGTCCGAATGGGGGAACCCAGCTGGAGTCATGTCCAGTTACCCGCGCCTGAATATATAGGGCGTGTGGAGGGAACGTGGGGAAGTGAAACATCTCAGTACCCACAGGAAGAGAAAACAACAGTGATTCCGAGAGTAGTGGCGAGCGAAATCGGATCAGGCTAAACCATGCACATGTGATACCCGGCAGGGGTTGTGTGTGTGGGGTTGTGGGAGCGTGTGGACCGTTCTGCCGAGTGGTCACAGAGTAAGAAATCGTGCGTGAAGTTGAAGTCCATTGGAAAGTGGCGCCGTAGAGGGTGATAGCCCCGTAAGTGTAAGTGTGCGACTCTGATGCGTTTTCCCAAGTAACACGGAACCCCTGAAATTCCGTGTGAATCTGGCGGGACCACCCGTTAAGCCTAAATACTCCTTGATGACCGATAGCGGACAAGTACCGTGAGGGAAAGGTGAAAAGTACCCCTGGCGGGGAGTGAAATAGTACCTGAAACCGTGTGCCTACAATCCGTCGGAGCTTTTGTCCACCTTGTGTGGCGGGGTGACGGCGTGCCTTTTGAAGAATGAGCCTGCGAGTTTGCGTTGTGTTGCGAGGTTAACCCGTGTGGGGAAGCCGTAGCGAAAGCGAGTCCGAATAGGGCGTTTGAGTAGCACGATCAAGACCCGAAGCGAAGTGATCTATCCATGGGCAGGTTGAAGCGCGGGTAAGACCGCGTGGAGGACCGAACCCACTTAGGTTGAAAACTGAGGGGATGACCTGTGGATAGGGGTGAAAGGCCAATCAAACTTCGTGATAGCTGGTTCTCCCCGAAATGCATTTAGGTGCAGCGTTGTGTGTTTCTTGCCGGAGGTAGAGCACTGGATAGCCGATGGGCCCGACCAGGTTACTGACGTTAGCCAAACTCCGAATGCCGGTAAGTGAGAGCGCAGCAGTGAGACTGCGGGGGATAAGCTCCGTAGTCGAGAGGGAAACAGCCCAGACCATCAGCTAAGGCCCCTAAGCGGTGACTAAGTGGAAAAGGATGTGGAGTCGCAGTGACAACCAGGAGGTTGGCTTGGAAGCAGCCACCCTTGAAAGAGTGCGTAATAGCTCACTGGTCAAGTGATTCCGCGCCGACAATGTAGCGGGGCTCAAGTCATCCGCCGAAGCTATGGCATTCACATATATAGCTAAGCCGCCTTCGAGGTTGGTTCAGGTGTGTGGATGGGTAGGGGAGCGTCGTGTCGCGAGTGAAGCTCCGGAGTGATCCAGGGGTGGATGCGACACGAGTGAGAATGCAGGCATGAGTAGCGAATCACGTGTGAGAAACACGTGCGCCGAATGATCAAGGGTTCCAGGGTCAAGCTAATCTGCCCTGGGTAAGTCGGGACCTAAGGCGAGGCCGACAGGCGTAGTCGATGGACAACGGGTTGATATTCCCGTACCGGCAAAGTAGCGCCCATGACGAACCTAGTGATGCTAACCATCTGAAACTCACGTGACCGGACCCTTCGGGGCGAGGCGTGTGAGCGTAGCGTGGGACCCGAACTGGTAGTAGTCAAGCGATGGGGTGACGCAGGAAGGTAGTCCAACCGTACCGATGGTTGTGTACGGCTAAGGATGTAGGGCGAACGATAGGCAAATCCGTCGTTCTGACTTTGATGTCGAGCTTGAGATCTGATGGGGAGCCGAATGGCGAAGTGGATGATCCTATGCTGTCGAGAAAAACCTCTAGCGAGCTATGCGCCGCCCGTACCCCAAACCGACTCAGGTGATCAGGTAGAGAATACTAAGGCGATCGAGCGAACCATGGTTAAGGAACTCGGCAAAATGCCCCCGTAACTTCGGGAGAAGGGGGGCCGGATGCGTGAACCCACGTGCTGGGGGAGCGTTGATGGCCGCAGAGACCAGGCCCAAGCGACTGTTTACTAAAAACACAGGTCCGTGCGAAGTTGTAAGACGATGTATACGGACTGACTCCTGCCCGGTGCTGGAAGGTTAAGGGGACCGGTTAGAGCGTAAGCTCGAAGCTGAGAACTTAAGCCCCAGTAAACGGCGGTGGTAACTATAACCATCCTAAGGTAGCGAAATTCCTTGTCGGGTAAGTTCCGACCTGCACGAATGGAGTAACGACTTGGGCGCTGTCTCAACCGTGGACTCGGCGAAATTGCACTACGAGTAAAGATGCTCGTTACGCGCGGCAGGACGGAAAGACCCCGGGACCTTTACTATAGTTTGGTATTGGTGTTTGGTTCGGCTTGTGTAGGATAGGTGGGAGACTGTGAAGTCCACACGCCAGTGTGGGTGGAGTCATCGTTGAAATACCACTCTGGTCGTACTAGATGTCTAACCTAGGACCATTATCTGGTTCAGGGACAGTGCCTGATGGGTAGTTTAACTGGGGCGGTTGCCTCCTAAAATGTAACGGAGGCGCTCAAAGGTTCCCTCAGCCTGGTTGGCAATCAGGTGTTGAGTGTAAGTGCACAAGGGAGCTTGACTGTGAGACAGACATGTCGAGCAGGGACGAAAGTCGGAACTAGTGATCCGGCGCCAGCAGGTGGAAGCGGCGTCGCTCAACGGATAAAAGGTACCCCGGGGATAACAGGCTGATCTTCCCCAAGAGTCCATATCGACGGGATGGTTTGGCACCTCGATGTCGGCTCGTCGCATCCTGGGGCTGGAGTAGGTCCCAAGGGTTGGGCTGTTCGCCCATTAAAGCGGCACGCGAGCTGGGTTTAGAACGTCGTGAGACAGTTCGGTCCCTATCCGCCGCGCGCGCAGGAAACTTGAGAAAGGCTGTCCCTAGTACGAGAGGACCGGGATGGACGAACCTCTGGTGTGCCAGTTGTCCCGCCAGGGGCACGGCTGGTTAGCTACGTTCGGGAGTGATAACCGCTGAATGCATCTAAGCGGGAAGCACGTTTCAAGATGAGGTTTCCCACCACGTATGTGGGTAAGGCCCCCAGCAGAACACTGGGTTGATAGGCCGGAGGTGTACAGCAGTGATGCCTAGCCGACCGGTACTAATAGGCCGAGGGCTTGTCTTACACTCATTCAACAAGACCTACAAAGAGGTCTAGT
>NZ_JAMAYE010000058.1:0-385 GCF_023712465.1 Nocardioides sp. P86
TGTTGAAGGTGAACAGAACGTCAGACTTCAGAGTGAAGTGCTTGGTCTGTACTTCCGGTGCCGCAGCTGGAGCCGGAGCAACTACTGGAGCTGCTTCGCCCTGACCGAAACGGTAGGAAACACCCAGGCTCAGCATGCCGTTGTCCGGACGAGTACCGATGGTGTGTGCGTCACCGATGTTGTTGGTCCACTGGTATTCCAGACGGGTAGCGATTTCAGGAGTGATCGCGTACTCAACACCGCCAGCGAAAACCGGAGAAACGCCGGTGTCGTGGTCTTTAAAAGATGCGCCACCAGGTACGTTAGCCTTGGTGTCTGCACGCCATACCATACCACCCAGACGAGTGTAGATGTCCAGATCGTCAGTGATTGGGTAACCCAGTTT
>NZ_JAMAYE010000059.1:0-372 GCF_023712465.1 Nocardioides sp. P86
TGTCCGGCGGCGTCCTACTCTCCCACAACCTCTCGGTTGCAGTACCATCGGCGCTGAAAGGCTTAACTTCCGGGTTCGGGATGGGACCGGGTGTTTCCCTTTCGCTATGGCCGCCGTAACTCTTGCGAACCCACACCACCACCACGAAAACAGGGCGGGTGTGGATCCAAGCCATTATTCACATATGCATGTGACGTGTTGTGTGACTGGTTCGTGGACGCGAACATACGCTGCAGATACAGGGAACTAGACCTCTTTGTAGGTCTTGTTGAATGAGTGTAAGACAAGCCCTCGGCCTATTAGTACCGGTCGGCTAGGCATCACTGCTGTACACCTCCGGCCTATCAACCCAGTGTTCTGCTGGGGGCCTTA
>NZ_JAMAYE010000060.1:0-282 GCF_023712465.1 Nocardioides sp. P86
CTCTGTGTGATCGTGCCTCCTTTGAGTGCTGCCCGTCTTGTGTGGTGGGTGGTGGTTGTTGGTGGGTTGGTTGTTTGTGAACTGGATAGTGGACGCGAGCATCGCATGATGCGTGTGCTTGCCGGCTTCCTTTTTTCTGTGTGTGTTGCAGGGTGGGGGGTTGGTGGGTGTGTGTGTTGTGCATGTAGATGCAATATTTCTAGTCTTTGTAGTTTTTGTTGAGTGTTTGTGAGACAAGCTATGAAGGGCACATGGTGGATGCCTTGGCATCAAGAGCCGATG
>NZ_JAMAYE010000061.1:0-280 GCF_023712465.1 Nocardioides sp. P86
CTCTGTGTGATCGTGCCTCCTTTGAGTGCTGCCCGTCTTGTGTGGTGGGTGGTGGTTGTTGGTGGGTTGGTTGTTTGTGAACTGGATAGTGGACGCGAGCATCGCATGATGCGTGTGCTTGCCGGCTCCTTTGTTCTGTGTGTGTTGCAGGGTGGGGGTTGGTGGGTGTGTGTGTTGTGCATGTAGATGCAATATTTCTAGTCTTTGTAGTTTTTGTTGAGTGTTTG
The DNA here is from genome assembly GCF_023712465.1 of Nocardioides sp. P86. Lineage (NCBI taxonomy): Bacteria > Bacillati > Actinomycetota > Actinomycetes > Propionibacteriales > Nocardioidaceae > Nocardioides > Nocardioides sp. P86. Next base: position 228 of record NZ_JAMAYE010000061.1, read on the forward strand.
TGAGACAAGCTATGAAGGGCACATGGTGGATGCCTTGGCATCAAGAGCCGATG
>NZ_JAMAYE010000062.1:0-255 GCF_023712465.1 Nocardioides sp. P86
TAAGGCCCCCAGCAGAACACTGGGTTGATAGGCCGGAGGTGTACAGCAGTGATGCCTAGCCGACCGGTACTAATAGGCCGAGGGCTTGTCTTACACTCATTCAACAAGACCTACAAAGAGGTCTAGTGCCCTGTATCTGCAGCGTATGTTCGCGTCCACGAACCAGTCACACAACACGTCACATGCATATGTGAATAATGGCTTGGATCCACACCCGCCCTGTTTTCGTGGTGGTGGTGTGGGTTCGCAAGAGTT
>NZ_JAMAYE010000007.1:0-1917 GCF_023712465.1 Nocardioides sp. P86
GGAAGTTAAGCCTTTCAGCGCCGATGGTACTGCAACCGAGAGGTTGTGGGAGAGTAGGACGCCGCCGGACAATTCTTAGTGCTTGTGGGGTCACCTGTTACCGGGTGGCCCCACAAGCCATTTCAGGGCCTTTCAGCCAGGACACGTCCCAGTCCATCGATCGAGTAGCGCACGGCGGTCGGAGCAGACGTGGCGCACGGCGCAGACCCCGAGCCGTGGGGTGCTGCGTGTGGACCCACGAGGCCGGCATCGTCGCCAGCGAGGCTCGCACAAGCCGAGGCCCGGCAGCGGCATCACGGTCATCGTTCGCGGGCGTGCCTACCCAGCTGGTCGGGTCGTGCGCTGTCCCGAGTCGGTCGACGACGCCCGCCACCTGAGCGTCCTCGAGCGCGGCCAATGTCAGGGCCCACTCCTCGAGGGACGGTCGGGCAGGCCGATCGCGGCGGGGGTGTGACGTTCTCCGCCCGCCCCGGTCGCGAGTCGCGGTGCGGCACCACCTCGCGTGGCGTGGCGCGATGACCCGGCATGGTGGTCGAGAACCTGCGACGACGCGATCTGACGTCGTTGGCAGGGCTGGAAGCCGGCTCGTACCGCTGAACGGTTCGACGTGTCGCGGCAGACCGCTGCGAAGTGGACGGCCCGTTGCCGCGAGGAGGGTCCTGACGGCATGAGGGTCCGGTCGAGATCGGCGAGCGGCTCACGATGTCCGGTGCCGGCTGAACCGCCTGCCCCACATCGATACGGACACCAGCACCCCGGCGACCTGATCCACGTCATCGACGACCACTCCCGGGTCGCCTACGTCCAGACCCGCGACGATGAGACCAAGGAGACCGTGACCCAGGTCCTGCGCAACGGAGTCGCCTGGTTCGTCGTCCGCGGCGTCACCGTTCGTCGGGTGCTCGGTGACAACGGCGGCCGCTATAAGTCCCACCTGTGGAGCGAGACCTGAGCCGAGCTCGAGACCACGCCGAAACGCACACGCCCCTACCGTCCAGGGACCAACGGCACGATCGAGCGGTTCCACCGCACCCTGGCCGAGGGCTGCGCCTTCAGGAAGTTCTTCAACTCCGAATCCGCCGGACCCGCCGCTCTGCCAATCGGGAAGGCCGCACCCATCACCAGGTGAACAACCTGGTTGGGCATCACCCCGAGGCGTCTTCGGGGGCGCGGCGGCGCGATCTCGGTCGAACGCCGCGCCCACCCTCGGCAGGCCAGGGTTGGGCGAGTCCGCGGAGATGAGTCTGAGGAAGAGGTGGCCGGCGCGAACCCAGCGGCGACGCGGTCCGCCACAGCTTGATCGCCACCGACCTCAAGGTGTCCTTCGCCGAGCCGATGGGCTCTGGACTGGGGCACCCGGCCGATGGGGGGCCAACCACTCCCGCCACCCGGTGCGCCGGACCCGTTCGTCCCGAGACAGACCACCCACCGGGTGCGGAGAACGGTGGGCTCGAGGAGTCGGTCAGCTGGACGGGGCCGAGTCAGGCGACCGGGGCTGTGCGAGCAGGAGCTCCCAGGGGGATGCAGCGGGCTGGGATGTCACCGGTGCTGAGCATCTACTGGTCAGTGCGACCACGGCGCTGGGGGCATGGGCACCACCGGGCCGCGATGGTTGGGACCGCCGGCGCAGCGTGGGTGGGGCTGTCGCAAGGAGAAGGACCACGGCCACGACGACGAGCCGCTGCGCGGGAGCCCGCATGACGAGCCGTTGCACCACGATGCGAGGAGGTGACTGGTCGGAGACGGGGACGCCGACCCCACGGTTCACCCGGTGCGGTGGCGGCGCAGGACGACACCGACCCCGTCGCACCGAAGCAAGCCGTGGAGCCACTGACAAGGAGATCGAGCGACCGGGCAGCCCGCGGCCGAGTCGAATGTGGGGGGGGGGGGGGGGGGGGGGGGGGGGGGGGGGCTCTC
>NZ_JAMAYE010000008.1:0-1239 GCF_023712465.1 Nocardioides sp. P86
TCGCCGTCGTCGCGGCCAGCGCGAGCAGGGGCCGTCTCCGCGGCCGGCCCGACCGCGGGGGTGAGACCCCCCTCATCCTTTTAGGGGGTATCCCGGGCCAGGTGCAACCGCGGGGGCCCCGGCGGGCGAAGCACAGGCATGGAGGTCATCGGAGCGCTCGAGGAGGAGCCGGTCGGCGCGCGTCTCGCACGCCGCGAGGAGACCGCCCTCGAGGAGGTCTACTCCGCCTACGGCCCCAGCCTGCTGGCCTACCTGCGCCGCTTCGTCGGCGACGACGCCGAGGACGTCCTGCAGCGCACCCTCATGGACGTGTGGCGCCAGGCCGACCGCTACGAGCCCACCATGCGGCTCAGCTCGTGGCTCTTCACGATCGCCCACCGCCGCGCCGTCGACACCCTGCGCACCCGCCGCCACGACGTCGTGCCCGTCGAGGACGCCCGCGACCTCGTGGGCGAGGACGGCCGCGAGACCGCGGAGCGGTACGCCGAGGCCGCCGACGTGCACGCCGCGCTGGCGCGGCTGGGCGAGCGCGACCGCGAGGTGCTCGAGCTCGCCTACTTCGAGGGCCTCACCCAGCGCGAGATCGCCGACCACCTCGACCTGCCGCTGGGCACCGTCAAGGCCCGGGCCGTCCGCGCCGCGCGCCGCCTCGCCGACCTCGTGCGCACCGACGACCCGGACGGAGCCGACCGATGACCCCCCGCCGCCCCGACCTCCCCGGACGACCCGGCACCCCCGGCCCGCCTCCGGACGGGGAGGACCACCCCGACCTCCAGGCACTGCTGCGCGCGGAGCTCGACAACGCCCGCGTGCTCGCCGTCGGCGACCACCTGGCCGGCTGCCCGCAGTGCCGCGCCGAGCTGGCCGAGCAGGCCGTCGGCCACGCCCTGCTGACCCGGGCCGCCCGCACCCTCACCGCCCGGCCGGGCGCCGCCGGCGGTGCCGGTGGCGCCGGGCGCGCCGGCGCGGTCGGTGGACGAGCTGCCGGGGGCACCCCCGGCGCGGCCGGCCCCGCCGGCCGCCCACCCCGGGGCGGCAGGCCGGCCCCCCGGACGCCGGCGACCGCGGGTGGCACCGCCTCGATGCCCGAGCCACCCCCGCTCGTGGTGTCGTCGCGACCCCGCGGTCGTCGGCCCCTGCTCGCGCTGGCCGCGGCGGTCGCCGTCGTCGCGGCCGGCGTGGGGGCCGCCGGGGGCTGGGCCCTCGCCGGCTCCGGACCCGACGCCACCGGCTCCCTCC
>NZ_JAMAYE010000009.1:0-682 GCF_023712465.1 Nocardioides sp. P86
GGCTCACGGTAGTCGAACGTCGCGAGACCGGGTTCTTTTCGCTGGTCGCGGGCGACGAGACCGAACGTCAGTTGCATTTGCTGACGACGCTCTGATGTCGTCGCCGGGCGTGCCGCTGCGTACTTGCGGCCACCGAATAAATCGACCGCTCGGCAAACGATGCGCGTATGATGGGTCCATCCGCGCGATCAGCCGTCCTTTGGCCGTTCGCCCCTCCACCCGCCCGCTTGCTGCATCGCCCCGCCTTCGCGCTGCAACGTTGCCCCCTTCACCCACTGGCCCGTCCCACAACGGAAATACCGGCCGGATGTGTTCGCCCATGCGACTCGTCGTGGCCGAACGCCAGGAGTTCGTCATGAGCATGCACGTCTATCGTGGATTAGAGATTTATCCACTGATTTACTCTCACGTGGCCGCGCCGCATGGCTGCCCGCACAACTACGACGCCGGGTTCGACGCGGCAGTCAAGATTTGCCTGCGCGGCACCACCGATACGCTGACGCAGAGCCAGACCTTCAGATTGCGCGACACGTCCCCCTTCGACAACGCCGGTGACGCGCGTCGTGCGTCGGTCCGCTATGCCGAGAACATCATCGACGACAATCGCGGCAAACAGGGATTCTTCGCCAACGCGAGCTGACGCGGCTCGTCAATGCCATACACTTTTTCGGTATTTTGGAGG